>NZ_JBLTIR010000003.1:0-965746 GCF_053345675.1 Priestia sp. D51
CCTGATAAGCGTGAGGTCGGTGGTTCGAGTCCACTTAGGCCCACCATATTCCACAGTAGCTCAGTGGTAGAGCTATCGGCTGTTAACCGATCGGTCGTAGGTTCGAGTCCTACCTGTGGAGCCATACTGGCCCGTTGGTCAAGCGGTTAAGACACCGCCCTTTCACGGCGGTAACACGGGTTCGAATCCCGTACGGGTCATCTCAAAAGCAGTTTGCATATGCAAACTGCTTTTTTTGTTTGTAAACAGAATTTAGACAAAAGAATAAACTCTATTTTTCGTTTTTCTATGATTTTCTCTTCACAATTTGCATTTCCTATAGCACATCTCTAAACGCTTGTTCTAAATTTCGAAAAAAAACCTACAATAGTAATAACAGAATACTGTTTGTACAAAAGGAGGGGAATGCGTGAAAAAAATTGTTTTGTGGTCCATCGGAGTTTTTCTTGTGTATGCAGCTTGTATATGGGTGTATTTATTTTATATAAGTGACACCTCTATTCCACAATCATTAAAAGGTACCAGCGTGGATCCGGCTACGTTTATGAATGCAAGAGAACTTATGTTAACCGAAAAATATTCAAAGATTAGAGATGCGCTCTTTTTTATCCGAATTCCATATGAGTGGTTAGGGTTTATTTTAATTTTAGTGTTAGGTGTGTCTAAGAAAGTGAATAAGTGGTCTAAAGACGTCAGCCGTTTCAGTCTTCTCCAAACTGCTATTTATGTATTTTGGTTATCTGTTCTGCTGCTGATCTACTCTTTTCCTATGGACTGGATTAGCTATAAGCTTTCAACGGCTTACCATATTACGACGCAACCTTTCCAAGGATGGATGAAAGATCTTTTTACAGATTTTTGGGTGAACTATGCCACGATGTTTTTAGTGATTGCTGTGTTATATGCATTCATTCGTAAGTTTTCAAAAAGATGGTGGCTGTATGCGTGGCTAGTATCTATTCCATTTACGCTATTTTTGACGTTTATTCAACCAGTGGTTATCGATCCGTTATATAACGATTTTTATCCATTAAAGAATAAAGAGCTGGAGACGAAAATTTTGCATTTAGCCGATGAAGCTCATATACCTGCTAAGCATGTATATGAAGTAAACATGTCTGAAAAAACGAACTCTCTCAATGCATATGTAACGGGAATAGGTTCTAATTCAAGAATTGTGTTATGGGATACTACTCTTAATAAATTGACGGAACGTGAAATTTTGTTTATCATGGCGCACGAAATGGGTCACTATGTGAAGAAACATATTTATGTAGGGATTGCTTCAGCCTTAGTTTTATCGATTGTAGGTTTATGGCTAACGAAACATTTAGCTAGCTTTGTGATTAAGAGATGGGGGAAAGCATTAAAAATCACTTCTCTTAGTGATTTAAATTCATTACCGCTTATTCTACTTATTTTTTCTGCGCTCACATTTGCTGTAAGTCCTTTAACAAATATGCAGTCGCGTCATCATGAACTTCAATCTGACACGTACGCCATGGACTTAACAGGAGATAAACAAGCTGCTATTAAAACATTTCAGGATTTAACAAAATCAGGACTGTCCCAGGTGAATCCGCCGTATTTAGTGAAAATTTTTCGATATGGTCATCCAACAATATTGGAAAGAATTTCATTTGTTGAGAAGTATGAAAGAAATGAATAAGTGATATAAGAAAAAGTAAAGGATATATGAAGCCTTTTATACGTAGGTATTAATAGAAAAGCCTCCTTGCGAGTAGGAAAAAAATTCTAAAAGGAGGTTTCATTTTCGAAAGTACTGTTATATAATAACGTATGTAAAATAAAAACTGTTTTATAACAATAGGGAGGAATAGTTATTTGTGATTGAAAAAATAGCAGTCAAACTTATCAGCGTATATTCACCTCAGCAAAGTCTTACTACATGTCCTTCAACTATTTACTTATTTCATCTACGTTCTTACTAAAACTATGGCAAACTGCTAATTTACTTCATCATGAAACAGACATATTCTCACTGCTGCGTTTTATATTTTTATGAATATAGAATTTTAAATTCATTAGGGGGTATAAAGAATGAAAGAGATTCGTGTAAAAAACCTTGAAGAGAACTGGAAAAGCGATGAGCGTTGGAAAGGAATTGAACGTCCATATTCTGCAGAAAAAGTCATTGGACTGAGAGGATCCATTGATATTGAACACACGCTTGCTAGAAGAGGGGCCGAAAAGTTCTGGAACTTATTAAAAACAGAGCCATATGTTCATGCATTAGGAGCTTTAACAGGAAATCAAGCAGTACAACAGGTAAAAGCAGGGTTAAAAGCCATTTATCTCAGCGGATGGCAAGTAGCTGCAGATGCAAACCTTTCAGGAAATATGTATCCTGATCAAAGTCTATATCCGGCAAACAGCGTGCCGCATGTTGTGAAACGAATCAATCAAGCGCTGCAGCGTGCCGATCAAATTCAGCATTTAGAAGGAGAAGGAGATATTGATTACTTTGCTCCAATTGTAGCAGATGCAGAAGCAGGGTTCGGAGGACAGTTGAACGTATTTGAATTAATGAAAGGAATGATTGAGTCAGGAGCATCTGCGGTACACTTCGAAGATCAATTGTCATCTGAGAAAAAGTGTGGTCATCTTGGCGGCAAGGTATTGCTTCCAACTCAGACAGCTGTGAAAAACTTGATTGCTGCTCGTTTAGCTGCTGATGTAATGGGTGTTCCAACACTTCTGATTGCTCGTACCGATGCTGATGCCGCTGATTTAATTACAAGTGATGTTGATCCTGTAGATCGCCAGTTTATTACAGGTGAACGCACCGCTGAAGGTTTTTATCGCACGAGAGCCGGAATCGATCAAGCTATCGCTCGTGGCTTAGCATATGCGCCATATGCTGATCTAGTATGGTGTGAGACGTCTGAACCAAACTTGGAACAGGCACAAAAATTTGCAGATGCTATTCATGAAAAATTCCCAGGTAAAATGCTTGCTTATAACTGTTCACCATCTTTCAACTGGAAGAAAAAATTAGATAAGAAAACGATTGAAAAGTTTCAAAGAGAAATCGCAAAAATGGGCTACAAATTCCAATTCGTTACGCTTGCTGGCTTCCACGCTTTAAATCACAGCATGTTTGAACTGGCACGAGGATATAAAACAAGAGGAATGGCAGCTTATTCAGAGTTACAAGAAAGAGAGTTTGCTAGTGAAATAAATGGATATACTGCTACAAGACATCAGCGTGAAGTAGGAACGGGTTATTTTGATGAAGTGGCGCAAGTAGTTTCCGGTGGGACTTCCTCTACAACAGCTTTAAAAGGTTCAACAGAAGAAGAGCAGTTTCAGGCGCATAAATAACAAAAAATCTATGAGTGAAACGGTTGTTTACTTCCACTCATAGAAAAAATCCTAACAAAAAAGATTCTTACATCTGTAAGAATCTTTTTTTATGTAGTAAACACGATTTAACAGACAGCTGTTCTTCCTGAGAAGAAAGGTTCTGCCTGTTAAACGTACATATAAATCATTAACATGAATGAACTTCTTGAAATATTAAGTAGATGTTTGAAGTAAGGATTGGTACTGTGCTGATAGCTCATAAAAAGCAGTTTCATCACGTTGATCTAATGCCGTGTTAATGTTTGTTTCTAACAGTTCTTTTTGACGCTTAAAAAGCGATTCATCAATTACCATTTCGATATAAACATCCAACATACTCACAGTATCAATTACTTTTTTCTTGCGAGCGAGGGACTTCATCATTTCCGTGTACGATTTTTCATTGTTCATACCTCATCACCTCTGCACCCTTTTTATTATTATATAGATTAAAAGAAGAAAAAACAACTAATTTTCTAAATTTTTAGATTTTTATTTTTAGAAATGATAAAGTAAGAGGGAAACGCTACTTTCGTTTTTATCGATTGGCTATTTGGTTTAAAAATGAATCCTTGGGGGCGAAGAAATTGAATCATTTAAAAAAGCGTACGGTAACGGTAGAGGATTTGTATGAATTGAAGTCTGTGTATAACCCTCAGATTTCTCCAGATGGAAAAAGTGTAGTTTATACGGTTCGAGAAACGAAAAAAATAGAAAACGGTTATGAGACGCAGCTGTTTATGTTAGATCTTGAAACAAAAAAAACAAAGCAATTGACGTATTATAAAGGAAATAATCATTCTCCCGCCTGGTCTCCTGACGGCAGGTGGATTGCTTTTTTATCAGATCGCAGTCAAACCGTTCAGCTCTATCTATTAGCAGCGACAGGCGGGGAAGCAGAAGCACTCACAGATTGTGAAAAAGGCGTTAGTAATCCCGTATGGTCTCCTTATAGTGATGAAATTATGTTTTCTACAAAAGTAGAAGAAAAAGCTGTAAGAGTTGAACAAAATCATGAGCATCCTCAGCCATACGAAGTGGAACGTTTGTTATATAAATCCGATGCTAGCGGCTATTTAAAAGGTGAATATACGCAAGTTGCGGTCGTTAAACTTAAAAATAAAGAAGTGACGTTTTTAACGGATGGACCTTATCATCACTCTGTAGGATGCTGGGCCCCTGATGCAAATTCAATTGTATTTTGCAGCAGCCGAGGGGAGAATCCGGATTTATCGTTAACCATGGACGTGTTTATTTTGCATCGTGATACTAAAAAGTTAACATCTATTACAGCAGAAACAGGATATTTTCATCAAGTTTCATGGTCACCAGATGGGTCATACATAGCTTACATTGGAAATGAACGTACATACGGATCGGCTTCAATGAATGACATATATATTTATCAGGTCTCCAATCAAAAAACAGCTTGTATCACTGCAGGTATAGACTTAGAAATAGGAGATATGGTAGCAGGAGATTTTCACTTTGGAAGAACCGCAGCGGGAATTATGTGGAGCAGTAAGGAAGAATTTTATTTTGTCGTAAGTGAAAAGGGTTCTGTAGGCATATATAAAGGAAATGTAAATGGAAAGTTAGACTCTGTGCTTATGGATAATGCTCACGTATACGGGGTATCTGTTCTTCCCAACGGTGAGGAAGCTATCGTAGCAATCAGTACATTTACACATCCCGGAGATCTTTATTCTTTAAATTTAAAAACAGAGGAACTAGTGAAGCTGACAAACGTTAATGATTCATTTTTAAAGCATGTGCAGTTAACGGAAGCAGAATCTTTTTGCGCGACTGCCACGGACGGTATACATATCCACAGTTGGGTCGTAAAAGCGGCTGCTGCCAACGATGTATCTCCAACCATTTTAGAAATTCACGGAGGTCCGCATCTTATGTATGGTCATACATTTATGTTTGAATTTCAAGTGCTTGCATCAAAAGGGTTCAATATCCTCTTTTCTAATCCAAGAGGCGGAAGAGGATATGGTCAAGCCTTTACAGATGCCGTTCGAGGAGATTACGGAGGCATGGATTATATGGATTTGATGGCAGTAACCGACGAAGCAATTAACCGCTACTCTTATATTAATGAAGATAAACTTGGCGTAACAGGAGGAAGCTACGGAGGATTTATGACAAACTGGATTGTAGGAAGTACAAATCGGTTTAAAGCAGCGGTGACGCAACGGTCTATTTCAAATTGGACGAGTTTTTACGGCGTTAGTGATATTGGCTATTATTTTACCGAATGGGAATTGAAAGCTGATATTTATGAGAATCCGGAAAAACTTTGGAACCACTCGCCGCTTCGTTTAGCGGAGAACGTGAAAACACCGCTGTTAATCTTGCATAGCGAACAGGATTATAGATGTCCAATTGAACAAGCTGAACAGCTTTATGTGGCACTAAAAAGAAAAGATAAAGAAGTAGAATTTATTCGTTTTCCTCAGTCTAACCATGAACTTTCTAGAAGCGGTAAGCCTAATTTACGAACGGCGAGACTAAAATATTTAACCAGCTGGTTTAAACGTTATTTGCAGCAGTCTAAGTAAAAGCACATGTTGTTCTAGAGGTTCTGTTCGTGTAAGTAAGGGCTGGCTATATGGCAAGCGCAACAGGGCAGGAAAGATAAAACGCTGTAAAACTTTTGTTTGGTAAAGGAAAGTAGTACAATAAGTGAAAAGTAGCACAGTTGTTTAAATAAGGAGAACATTCGATGGATTTTGAAACATTAAAGCATTATTTGACATTAGACGGCGTCCTCGAGTTATTAAAACAATATCAATCATTTGGGATCATTCCCGGACTGCTGTTGCCTATTTTAGAAGCGTTTATCCCTATCTTGCCGCTTTTTGCGTTTGTAATGGCTAATGCTGCTGCCTTTGGCTTATGGTTAGGCTTTTTAATTTCATGGATCGGGAGCTGCGTTGGATCACTGCTTGTCTTTTTGATTTTTAGAAAATACGGACAGGCGAGGTTTTTACATTTTATCAGCCGCCATGCGCAAATTCGAAAGATTATGATTTGGGTGGAAAGACACGGTTTTGGACCGCTGTTTATTATGCTTTGTTTCCCCTTTACGCCGTCTTCAGCGATTAATGTAGTAGCTGGACTATCACGTGTCAGTATGGCTCAGTTTATGCTTGCTGTATTAGCGGGTAAAATGGTCATGATATTTATGATGAGCTTTATTGGGGCCGATTTTGTTTCATTTGTGAAACAGCCTTTAAAAGCAGTACTTGTTTTAGTGATCATTTTTGTCCTATGGCTTGTTGGAAAGCAAATTGAACGAAGATTAAATGAAAAATCTAAAGTGAAACAGTATGACAAATAGTTTGTTTATATATAACAAATGGTGATGAAAGACTGCTTTTTAATAGGCAGTCTTTTGTTATACATACAGCAGAAGAGGGTATTGTAAACTATGGAAAAACCTTTTCTTATAGGAATACAGCAGCATTTTTGAAAGGTTTTTTGCCTTTTTCTTAAAGAAGTTATTTGTCTGTTTATTCGGTTGGTAGAACAATGCACATACAGAGTATCTGTCTAGTAATGAACAAGTTTTTTGTTTATCAATTGTGAAAAATATGCTAAAATAAAAGAAAAAACTGGGAATAAATTAGACGTCTATTCCTAGTTGCACCTAAGTAATGAACCCTTTGTTTTCTAGAGATATACATGTTTTTTCTCAACATGTATTATCACCTCATGTATTTCAAAACGTTTTCTTAAAAATTATATGAATGATTTTTGAGCTTGACTACTAAGATGTAAGTAGAGGGATCATTACTAGAAAAGCACCGAATGATCATTAAGACGTGCTTGGCGTCGTTTTGAGGAGGGGAATGCGCTACTAAGATTCAAGCGACTTGCTGATTAATCGTTGTTAGTAAGCGTCTTATAGCGCGGGTGACATGAGATTAAAAGATAAAGTGGCAATTATTACGGGTGCAGCAAATGGGTTAGGGTTCGAAGCTTCTCGAATTTTCGCACAAGAGGGTGCAAAGGTCGCTATGGTTGACTACGATGCAAAAGTAGGAGAAGAACGAGCAGCTCAGCTAAAAGAAGAAGGCGGAGATGTAGCATTCTTTCAAGTAAACGTAGCGGATCGAGACAGTGTAGATGCAATGGTAGAAGAAGTCGTGAAACGCTTCTCTAAAATAGATATTTTAATTAATAATGCAGGTATTACCAGAGATGGAATGCTAACTAAATTATCAGTTGAAAATTTTCAAGCGGTCATTAACGTAAACCTTACAGGCGTTTTTCACTGTACGCAAGCCGTTGTACCGCATATGATTGCTCAAGGTAAAGGGAAAATTATCAGCACATCTTCGGTATCCGGCGTATATGGAAATGTTGGTCAAACAAACTATGCGGCGACAAAAGCCGGCGTAGTGGGAATGACAAAAACATGGGCTAAAGAGCTTGGGCGAAAAGGAATTAATGTAAACGCTGTAGCTCCCGGGTTTATTGAGACGGATATGGTGAAGGCGATGCCGGACAAAATCATTGATCAAATGAAATCCACTATTCCTTTACAAAGGTTAGGTCAGCCTTCTGACATTGGTTATGCTTATCTTTATTTAGCCTCTGATGAGTCCAACTATATTAACGGCACAACACTGCATGTAGATGGTGGAATCATGATGTGAAAGTAGAAAATAACTCGCTTTTCTAAAACTTTTCAGTGGTCATTTGGCTACTGAAAAGTTTTTTTGTTGCATCCAGCATTTCACATATGTGCAAAGTGGAATTTTGTCTGCAAGTTCAGTAAAATAATAAGGAGAGAGATAGAGAGATTTAGCTGATTATCACTATAAAATTTTGACGACTGCGTCACGTGTTTGCGTGGCGTTTATCCATTTTGCACTTAAACAACTAAAAATATAGAGAAGAAAAATGAAGGGGTGAAAACGTGGGGCTACAGTTTTTATTAGGACGTTCAGGAAGCGGGAAAACGGAATATCTTTTAAATAGCATGCGCCAAGAGCTGTTAAATGCTCCGCTTGGGCATCCACTTATTTATATTGTACCTGAACAGATGACATTTCAGTCGGAGTATGCGCTTGTTCAAACACCTGGGTTAGAAGGCATGATGCGTGCTCAAGTTTATAGTTTTACACGTCTTGCGTGGCGTATCCTGCAAGAAGTCGGAGGTATTAGCCGCTATCATGTGGATCAAACAGGTATTCATATGATGCTTAAAAAAATTATCGAGCATCAAAAAAAAGAGCTTCGATTGTTTGCGAATTCTTCAGAACAAGCAGGGTTTATTGAAGAACTAGAAAAAATGGTTAAAGAATTTAAACAGTACACGGTAGATGCACCGTCTCTCGAAGAGATGAAGCAAAAACTTCAAGCAGAAGATGAGAAAGTCCTTGCTGATAAATTACATGATTTACATCTCATTTACGGAGAATTAGAAAAACAGCTGATGACAAAATATGTAGATGGAGAAGATTATTTGAAGCTGCTGAGTGAAAAAGTAGTCTCTTCTGCGTACCTTGCTCAAGCAACGATTTATGTAGATGGATTTCATCACTATACTCCTCAAGAATTAACGGTATTAGTAGAGCTGATGAAAGTTTGTAGAGAAGTGAAAATAGCGGTTACTTCTGATTATTCATATCAAGATTTTATTCCAAATGACCTGCACTTGTTTCGATTAACGAGCGAAACGTATCAAGAAATAATGGGCCTGGCGGCTGAAAACGGGATAGAGATTCAAGAGCCAAACGTATTTAATGAACAAAAAAGGCATCAAAACAGTCCAGAGCTTGCCTATTTAGAACTATATTATGATGAACGGCCAACGCCGGAATTTCAGTCAGAGCCCGAGCACATTCAGCTGCTGCCTGCTGTTAGCCGAAGAGCAGAGGTAGAAGGGATTGCAAGAGAAGTGCTGTCGCTTGTGCGTGATCACGGCTATCGCTATCGTGATATTGCCTTGATTGTTAGAAATGCAGAAGACTATCATGACTTGCTTCAAACCATTTTTCGAGATTATGAAATTCCGTACTTTATTGACCAAAAGCGAGCGATGTTTCACCATCCACTCGTTGAATTTATTCGCTCAGTCTTAGAGGTGGTAAGCGGGTCATGGCGATACGAAACCATCTTTCGGGCAGTGAAAACAGACCTTTTATTTCCTTTGTCATCTGATGTGCACCAGCTTCGCGAAGAGATGGATGAATTAGAAAATTACGTACTTGCTTACGGTATTCAAGGATCTAAGTGGACGAGTAAGGAGCCATTTACCTACAGAAAATATCGTTCGCTTGAAGACATGAACCTTGGGAAAACTGACGAAGAGCTTGCTTTTGAGCAAAAAATAAATGAATTAAAAAATATGATTGTTCCTCCTATTTATTCGCTTCAGCAAAAATTAAAACAAGCGAAAATAGGAAAAGAAAAAGCAGAAGCACTCTATCGTTTTTTAACGAACTTAGATATTCCACAAAAGATAGAAGCGCTGCGCAATCGATGTGAAGAAGAAGGTAAGCTTCAAGAAGCAAGAGAGCACGAGCAGGTATGGAAAGCAATTCTTCACTTATTTGATCAGTTTGTTGAAATGATGGGAGAAGAGAAAGTATCAATTTCTTTGTTCGCGGATCTATTTGAGACAGGGCTTGACAGCATGCAGTTTGCACTTGTTCCGCCTGCACTGGATCAAGTGGTTGTGGCAAGTTTTGAGCGTTCGCGTTTATCCGATATCAAAGCAAGCTTTGTGCTAGGCGTAAATGACGGTGTGATTCCAGCTAAACCAAAAAGCGATGGCCTGTTATCTGAGAAAGAGAGAGAGCAGCTGCTTGAATCAGGCTTATTACTTGCGCCAACTGGAAGGCAAAAGCTGTTTGACGAACAATTTCTCATTTATTTAGCACTTTCCAGCTCTTCTGAAAAACTTTATGTTTCGTATCCTCTTGCCAATGAGGAAGGGAAGACTCTGCTGCCTTCACTCGTTATTAATCGATTAAAAGAGCTATTTCCGCTCCTGAAGGAAAAGCTGTTAATGACGGAGCCTACGGATTTAGAAGAAGAAAAGCAAGTTGATTATATAACAAATCCCTTAACGAGCATCGCGCATTTAGCCAGCCAGCTGCAAGGGTGGAAACGCCATTATCCGATGAGTTCCGCTTGGTGGGATGTATATAATTTTTATGTAGAAAATTCAGATTGGAACTCATACAGCGAGAAAGTACTAAGCAGTTTATTTTATAAAAACGAAGCAAAAAGGTTAACAAAGAAAACGAGTCAGCGTCTGTATGGAAAGCATATTCAAGCAAGCGTATCGAGAATGGAGAAATTTGAAGCCTGTCCGTACGCTCATTTTGCTTCTCACGGGCTTAAGCTTAAAGAACGAAAAGTTTTCAAATTAGCAGCTCCTGACATAGGCGAGTTATTTCACGCGGCGCTGAAGATGATTTCAGACGAGCTACGGGGCGGTCAAAAAGAATGGAAGAACTTAACGAGAAAAGACTGTCAGCAGCTTTCTACGGCTGCGGTGCACGAACTTGCTCCGCGCTTACAAAATGAAATTTTATTGAGCTCTAATCGCCACCACTATTTAACACATAAGCTGCAGCAAATTATTGAACGTGCGTCGCTTGTGTTAAGTGAGCACGCTAAGGTGAGCGGGTTTGTTCCTGTTGGATTGGAATTAGGGTTTGGTCCTAGCGCGGAGCTGCCTTCTATGCAGTTTACACTGCCAAATGGCCATACGATGGAACTTGTTGGCCGAATTGACAGAGTGGATAAAGCGGAAAGCTCCAAAGGACTTTTACTGCGTATTGTCGACTATAAATCAAGCGATAAAGCATTAAACTTAGTGGAAGTGTACTATGGTTTATCTCTTCAAATTTTAGCTTATTTAGACATAGTCGTGACGTATGCCGAACAGCTTCTTCATGATAATAGAGGAGCATTGCCTGCTGGCGTTCTTTATTTCCACGTTCATAATCCAATGATCAACAGTACTAAAGCATTACAACCCGATCAAATTGAAGCCGAAATCTTCAAGAAGTTTAAAATGAAAGGACTGCTTTTAGGGGACGAGGAAGCAGTCCGATTAATGGACGAAACGTTAGAATCAGGGCACTCACAGGTTATATCGGCGGGTATTAAAAAGACAGGGGGCTTTTATTCCAATTCTTCGGTTGCGAGCGAAGAAGATTTTACACATCTCCGTCAGTATGTGCGAGGTAAGTTTGTAGAGGCAGGTACTGAGATTACAAATGGAAAAATTGATATTTCGCCTTATAAGCTAAAAGATAAAACACCATGTGCGTTTTGTGAATACCGCTCAATCTGTCAGTTCGATGAATCAATGGAAAACAACGAATATCGTCAGCTTAGTACAGAGAGTCAAAATGTTATTTTAGATAAAATTCGAGAGGAGGCCAAACGAGATGAGTGAAGATATACACATAAAACCGGCCGACTCCCAGTGGACGGATGATCAGTGGAACGCCATTGTTTCATCCGGTCAAGATATATTAGTAGCCGCGGCGGCTGGCTCAGGAAAAACAGCGGTTTTAGTCGAACGTATTATTAAAAAGATTACGATGGGCGAGGAACCAATCGATGTTGATAGATTACTAGTTGCTACGTTTACAAATGCTTCTGCAGCCGAAATGAGAAATCGAATTGGAGAAGCATTGGAAAAAGAGTTAAAAAAGAATCCATCTTCTTTACACTTGCGCAGACAGCTTAATTTATTAAATCGTGCGTCGATTTCTACGCTCCATTCTTTTTGTTTAGAAGTCATTCGAACGTATTATTATTTGATCGATGTAGACCCTGGTTTTCGGATTGCAGATGATACGGAAGCGGACCTTCTGCGTGAAGAAGTATTAGAAGAATTGTTTGAAGAGCAGTACAGTATTGAACAGAACGAGCGATTCTTTGATTTAATTGATCGTTATACAAGCGACAGAAATGACTTAGATATTCAGCTTATGGTAAGAAAGCTATATGACTTTGCAAGATCTAATCCCGACCCAAACGGCTGGCTTAAAATGATTGTGAGTCAATATGATGTCACAGAGGACTCTTCTATTGATTCACTTCCGTTTCTGTCTTTTCTTTTACAAGAAGTAACAACGCAGCTCATGGGCATTGAGTCGATTTTAAAACAGGGCTTAGAGCTAACAAAGCTGCCGGGAGGGCCTGCTCCTCGCGCCGTTAATGCAGAGGAAGACCTGGCTCAAATTCATCGGCTGCTAAGCGCTTCTAAGCATTCTTTTGCTGATTTGCATGAGGAAATGCAGAATTTGAATTTTACTCGTTTAAAGCCATGTAAAGGAGATGCGTACGACTCGCAGCTTTTAGATGATTTTGGAGAGCTTCGCAAAAAAGCGAAAACAAGCCTTGAGAAGCTTCATGCTGATTTGTTTTCTAGGCCTTTGCACGGCTACATGGCTGATTTTGAAAAAATGAAGCCCGTTATTGAAACGCTAATCTTTTTAGTTCAGCGCTTCGGTGAACGATATGAACACATCAAAAAAGAGAAAGGGTTAGTGGACTTTTCTGATTTAGAGCATTATTGCCTGCAAATCTTGAGTGTAAAAGAAGACGGGGTGCTTAAGCCTTCGTCCATTGCTCAAAAATATCGCACTCAGTTTGAAGAGGTGCTTGTTGACGAATATCAAGATACAAATATGGTTCAAGAAACACTAATTAAATTAGTGACGAGAGATAGTGAAGAACAAGGGAATTTATTTATGGTTGGAGATGTAAAACAATCCATTTACCGCTTTCGTTTAGCGGAGCCATTTTTGTTTTTGACGAAGTACAAGCGATTTACGCAAGATGGACGACAATTTGGAAAACGTATTGACTTAAATAAAAACTTCCGAAGTCGTTCTCAAGTGCTTGACGCCACAAACTTTATTTTTAACCAGCTGATGGATGAAGAAGTAGGAGAAATTGCATATGACGATGATGCTTCTTTAAAATTAGGAGCATCGTATCCAAAAGTGGAAGGAATGGAAACGGAGCTTCTGCTGATTGCAAAAGAAAATGCAGAAGAAGGAGCGGAAGAAGAATCGGATTCTTCTCTCGTCGTTTTTTCAGAAGCAGAGCTTGAAACCGCTCAGTTAGAGGCAAGAGCAATGGCGCGCAAAATCAAAGAACTCGTTCAAAACCGTTTTCAAATATATGATCGCAAGCTCGATATCATGAGAAACGTAACGTATCGTGACTTTGTTATTTTGCTTCGTTCCATGCCTTGGGCTGCGCAGATTATGGATGAATTTAAACAAGAAGGCGTGCCGATTTATGCGGATTTATCAACAGGCTATTTTGATGCTACTGAAGTGATGATTATGATGTCTTTATTAAAAGTAGTAGATAACCCGCATCAAGACATTCCGTTAGCTTCTGTTCTTCGCTCACCGGTAGTAGGGCTTTCAGATGAAGAGTTGGCTACACTGAGAGCAGAGCAAAAGAAAGGAACGTATTATGATGCGTTGAAAACGTACTTAGCGGTTTCAGATGATGAAGAACTTCGCGATAAAGTGAAATATTTCTATGAGCAGTTAAAAGCATGGAGAACACAAGCTAGACAAAGCTCTTTGTCAGAACTAGTATGGCAAATTTACCGCGACACGGGTTTCTTTGAATTTGTTGGCGGACTTCCTGGCGGGAAACAGCGTCAAGCCAATTTACGTGCTCTTTACGATCGCGCTCGCCAGTATGAGTCGACTTCATTTAGAGGTCTGTTCCGCTTTTTACGCTTTATTGAACGGATGCAGGATCGAGGGAACGATTTAGGAGCTGCTCGAGCGCTGGGAGAACAAGAAGATGTGGTGCGTTTGATGACGATCCACAGCAGTAAAGGTCTTGAATTTCCTGTTGTTTTCGTAGCTGGTCTTGCTCGTCAGTTTAACTTAATGGACTTGAATAAAGCTTATTTACTCGATAAAGAACTAGGTTTTGGATCTAAATATATTGATCCGAAACTGCGTATTACGTACCCGACTCTTCTTCAGCAGACCATGAAGAAAAAAATGAAAAAAGAAAGCATGGCAGAGGAAATGCGGGTATTATACGTAGCTTTGACGCGTGCGAAAGAAAAACTTATTTTAGTTGGAACAGTAAAAGACGCACCAGAAAAGCTCAGACAATGGAGCTCCGTTATGGGACACGAAGATTGGACGCTTCCAGCTCACGTGAGAAGAGATGCAAAATGTTATTTAGACTGGATTGGACCTTCTTTAATTCGTCACAAAAATGTTAGTCATATGGTTGAAGGAGAGGTCCAGCCGGCCGAGATGATTTATCAGCATGCTTCAAGCTGGAAGCTTTCAACGTTATTAGCAGGTGATTTAGCCGAACAGCCTCTTGAAGAGCAGCAGCATCATGAAGAGCTTTTGAACGCTCTTCAAAAGCATGAGCCAGTTACAGAATCCAGCGATTATAAAGAGGAAGTGTATAGACGCTTAAATTGGTCTTATGATTATCGTGTAGCTTCCGTTCATCGTTCAAAGCAATCTGTTTCTGAACTAAAAAGGCAGCAGCAGCTGACGGATGCAGGTGCAAGCAGTGATCTTGTTCGGGGAGCTAAAGCACCTCTTGAAAATCGTCCGCTGTTTCTTCAAGAGAAATCTCTCACAGGAGCTGAAAGAGGAACAGCTACACATGCCGTTATGCAGCAGCTTCCATTAAATAAAGCTTATACCCTCGAAATGGTTCAAGACTTTATTCAATCAATGGTTACCAAAGAATTGTTGACGCAACAGCAAGCGGATGCCGTTGATGCAAATGATGTAGCAGACTTTTTAGACAGTGACATTGCACAAGGTATTCGAACGGCTCGCACGGTTTATAGAGAGATGCCTTTTAGTTTAGGTGTCTCCGCTAAAGAAATCTATGATCATTGGGAGCAGGAAGATGAAACGATTTTAGTACAAGGTATTATTGATTGTTTATATGAAACGGAAGAAGGCCTCGTTTTACTTGATTTTAAAACAGATAATATTTCGGATCGTTTTCAAGGGGATTTTGAACGAGCAAAACCATTTCTAATTGAAAGATACCGCATTCAGTTAGAGCTTTACGCAAAGGCCATTGAGCGGATTGTGAAACAACCTGTTCAGCATCGCTATCTTTACTTTTTAGATGGTGGACATGCTGTTGAAATATAAGAAAAGAAGAAGGCGATAGTCTTCTTCTTTTTCACCAATAAGGAGAGAGTAACATGCGTTTATTACATACAGCGGATTGGCATTTGGGGCGAACGTTAGAAGGTCGAAGCCGTCTAGCTGAGCAAGCACAGTTTTTAGATGAACTGGCAGACATTGTGGAAGAAGAAAAGATAGATGCTATTCTCATGGCGGGAGATGCCTTTGATACGGTTAATCCTCCAGCAGCGGCAGAGCAGCTCTTTTACGAAAGTATGTCTAGGTTGAGCAACAATGGAAAACGTCCAATTATTGTTATTGCAGGTAATCATGATAACCCAGATCGGCTGTCGGCGGCTTCTCCATTAGCTGTTCATCAAAATATTACGCTTCTTGGTTTGCCTACTACCGATGTAGAAAGCATTCACATTCCTACATCAGATGAAATATTAAAGGTTGCGGCTCTTCCTTACCCATCTGAATCAAGGTTAAAGGAACTGTTAGCAGAAGAAAATGATGAGCTGGCTCTTCGAAATTCATACGATGCCAGAGTAAAAGGTATTTTCGATAAAATGAGTGAGCAGTTCACAACAGATACCGTTAATATTGCGATGAGTCATATTTACGTAGCAGGCGGAAGTTCAACGGACTCAGAACGTCCAATTGAAGTAGGAGGAGCTTATACGGTGGCGGCAACTAGTTTGCCTGCTAATGCTCAATATGTAGCTCTAGGACATTTGCATCGCCCGCAAATGATCAATCGCGCCAACACCTTTGCAAGATATTCTGGTTCACCTCTTGCTTATAGCTTTTCAGAGTCAGGGTACGCAAAGTCCGTGACCATTTTAGATGCTCAGCCAGGAAAAGAGGTTGAAATGACGGAAATTCCATTATCTAGCGGAAAGCCTTTGACGCGTTGGAAAGCAAAAAACGGATTGGCAGAAGTATATACGTGGCTTGATGAACAGAAAGATGCGCAGGCATGGGTTGATTTAGAAGTTCACGTAGAAGATGCACTTTCACTAGAAGAAATCCATCGACTTCGCAAGCTTCATCCAGGCTTTATTCATATTCGTCCGGTATTCAAAGCAGAAGAACTAGCACATGAAACACGTTCACAGCGCGAAGTGCCGATCGAAGAACTGTTTACAAAGTTCTACAGCAGGCAAACCGGCGGAGGGGCACCTGATGATGAGTTAGTCAAACTGTTTTTAACCTTGATTAACGATGAAGAAGTATCGGGAAAGGAGGATGAAAAATGAAACCTATTAACTTGACCGTTTCGGGGCTTCACAGTTTTAGAGAAAAACAAACTGTCGACTTTGAAGCGCTGTGTTCAGGCGGTGTGTTTGGAATATTTGGTCCTACTGGAAGCGGGAAATCCTCCATTTTGGATGCCGTTACACTAGCTTTATACGGAAAAGTAGAGCGTGCAGCCAATAATACACAAGGAATTTTAAATCACGGGGAAAATGAACTGAAAGTATCGTTTACGTTCGAGCTGGAAAACGCTAGTCATAAAAAACGCTATACTGTTGAACGAAGCTTTAAACGGACAGATGAGCTGCGTGTGAAATCAGCTTCCAGTCGATTGATTGAAATCGAAGATGAAACGTACGTATTAGCGGATAAAACAAATGATGTAAACCAGCAGGTACAGGAACTTCTTGGTTTAACAATTGATGATTTTACAAGAGCTGTTGTATTACCACAAGGAAAATTTGCAGAGTTTTTATCGTTAAAAGGGACGGAACGTCGTCAAATGCTTCAGCGTCTTTTTAATCTCGAGCAGTACGGAGATCAGCTTAGTAAGAAAATACGCTATCAAGTTCAGCAGCTAAAAACAGACCTAGATAAAATCACGGCAGAACAAACGGGATTAGGTGAAGCTTCAACAGAGAAAGTAACAGAAGCCGAGCAGCTTGTAAGTGATAGCATTGTACTTTTGGAAAAACGAGAAAAAGAAGCGGCTGATTTGCAGGAACGATACGATCAGCAGGCGTCTCTTTGGAAAGCGCAGCAGGAAAAAACACTGTTAGAAGAAAAACTAGTGCATGCTTCTAAGCAGGAAGAGGAGATTAAACAAAAGCAAGATTTGCTGACGAAAGCGCAGCAGGCAGAGCGTCTTTTTCCTTATTTAGAAACATTTGAACAAGCTGAAAAACAGCAGAAGCTTTATAAAGATAAAGTAGAAAAATTAAAAGTGCAAATTGTTCAGCAAAGTGAGGAATATAAGCGATCCAATAGCTTATATGAGCAGGCTCGCTTACAAAAAAATGAACAGCAGCCCAAATTGGTTGTTCAAAAAGAACAGCTCCAACAAGCTTCTGATCTTCAAAAACAAATTAAAGATGGGCAGCAAGAAGTAAAAGAAGCGGAAGTTTCTCTTCAGCAAAAGCAGCAGGCACTTCAAACGAAAAATGATGAATTAATAGAAGCGGATAAGCGGTATCAGCAAGGTCTGAACCTTCAAAAAGAGTTAAAAGAAGCATTAACAAAAGTGGAGATTCAACCTGATTATCGGCAGGCTGTTCAGCAAGCATTCTACCGTTATCAAGTATGGAATAATGATAAAAAAAATCTAGATGAAGGCCAAAAAACGTATAAAGAAAAAGCGGAACAGCTTCAGCATTTGTATACACAAAAACAAACACACCAAGAGAGATATCAGCAAACAATAGAACGAAGTAAAGAGTTATTTTCAGATATTCAAGGCTTGTATCACACTGTATGTGAGCGGGAAAAAGAGTTTCAGCAGCTTTTTCAACAGGCGGATCATTTAATGAGTGATCTAAAAAGACGCAAGGAAAAAGAATGGTCACATCGTCTGGCTCATCAATTAGCTGAGCAGCTGACTAAAGGAGAGCCTTGTCCAGTTTGTGGCTCTGAGCATCATCCTAACCCCGTGTTAAACCAAAAAGAAGAAAATGGTACAGTAGAATCAGCGGATCAGTTCGAAGATCAAGTCAATCAGTTGCGTGAACAGCGATTTAGCTATTCGTCGCTTAAAATGCAGCTTGAACAGCTAGCTAAACCTCTTGTTGAAAAAATACCTGATTTAGCTGGGTTTATGAACGAAGCTGGCCAAGTTCCTGCTTTAGGAGAAATGAGTACAGATGCCTTTGGTCAGTATGCTAAGAAAATAGAAGTTGAAATTAAATCTCTTGAGCAGGATTATTTGCAGGTAAGCGAAAAACAGCATGCAATTCTCGGGCAGGTACAAAAGGTCCAGCAAAGTCTTGAAAAGATTGAATTAGAGCTTGCTCATTATCAAAAAGAACAAGCTGAATTGGAAAGAAAAGTCACTCAGCAAAAACAAGCGTTACAAGCAGGAAAAGAAGCTTTCCAACAAGATTATCCTTCCTTTGTATTTGAAGAGATGGAAAAAATTAATGAACAGCTAAACGAGCGAGAAAAAGAAGAGCAGACAATAAAGGCTCGAATTGAAAAAAGCAGCGTATTTTTTGAAAATCAGCAAAAGAAAATCGAACGTCTAAAAGAAGAAAAATATGCGGGCGAAAAAGAATTTACAGAATTAAAAGCAATGCTGTCTCATAAACAATCTCTTGTTCACTCGCAAATTGAACGCTTGCGTACGCTTACAGATCAAGAAGATATTGAACAAGCGCTGCAAAAAACAGTTCACTTACTTGCGGAGTTAGAGACGAATGAACAGCAGGCGTATCAACATTGGCAGACTGTTCAAAAAGCGTATCAAACGCTGCAAATGGATGAAAAAGCAGCGAGCGAATCTCTAGAAACAGCTCATATCCAGTATAAAAAAGCAGCTGGAAAATGGGAAGAAGCGATAGGGAGTTCTTTATTCAGCGAAGAAAAAGAAGTTCAGCAAGCTTTGTTATCACATGATGAGATGAAATTGTTGGATGAAACTGTTCAGGCTTATTGGGACAACATAAAACAGATGAAGTCATCAATTGAACAGTTAAATATCCAGCTGAATCACCAGTCCATAGAAGAGCAGCAATTTGAAGAAACTCAGCAGCTGCTTCATGATATAAAAGCCGCTGTAAAAGAAGCCGTTCAGCTCAAGGGAGCAGCTGAGCAAACGTTAAAAAGCGTCAAAGAACGGCATGAGCGATTTTTAGTGCTTGAACAGGACCGTGAAGAAAAACAAGCGTTATTTGAACAGTATCAAAAGCTTCAAACAGTATTTAAAGGAAATGCTTTCGTCGAATATATTGCTGAAGAACAGCTGATGTCCGTTAGCCGAGATGCTTCAGAGCGTCTGGGTATATTAACACGTCAGCGCTATGCGATTGAAGTTGATTCACAAGGCGGCTTTATCATGAGAGATGATGCAAATGGAGGCGTAAAACGTCCGGTTTCAACTTTATCGGGAGGGGAAACATTTTTAACTTCCCTCGCTCTGGCCCTTTCATTATCTGCACAAATACAGCTAAGAGGAGAATATCCACTGCAGTTTTTCTTTTTAGATGAAGGATTTGGAACGCTTGATGGAGAGCTTCTTGATACCGTGGTTACGGCGCTTGAAAAACTTCAGTCCAATAATTTATCAATTGGAGTCATCAGTCACGTACAAGAACTTCGTGCTCGTCTGCCAAAACGTTTGATTGTTGAGCCATCCGAGCCTTCTGGCAAAGGAACTAGTGTAAGAGTAGAAACTTTATAGGGAAGGAAATCTATATGAAGAAAAAAGACAGGCGAATAGGAACATGCGAATTATGCGGAAGGCAGGATGTCTTGACGACCGTACATCATTTAACGCCAAAGGAAATGGGCGGAGCGTTTGAACCGACGGCAAACTTATGTATTCCGTGTCATAAACAAATTCATGCGTTATACACAAATGATGAATTAGCCATTCGTCTTAATACGATTTCTTTATTACAAGCTGATTCTAAAATTAGCTCTTTTATTAAATGGATTCGTAAACAGCCTTCTTCTAAATTACCTAAAACCAAAAAATCAAACAGCCGAAAATCCAGGTGAATAAAAAACCCCTTATCCGCTTTAATAGCAAAGATAAGGGGTTTTTTTAAGCATTTGCCGCTATATTTTGATCGAATAAATCTGGATCTAACGTATTTGTTCCTGAAATGCCGTTATTGGTATTAACAAAGTTACCTGTATTTAAAGAACCGGAGCCTGAGGCTGTTTTAGCAGCGCTTTTTGGAGAAACATAGAACGTATCTCCAAACGTTACGACACCGCCTCCGACGCTCATGATACTAACGGGTCCAATTATTGCTGGCATGAAGTTCACACCCTTTTTTTCGTGATATTAGTTTAGTATATGAGCAGTTTCTTAAAAGGTTCACTCACTGCCGCTAGCTTCTGAAGCAGCTTTCTTTGAAGCTCCTGTTTCAGCTTTCTTTGAAGCTCCTGTTTCAGCTTCCTTTGAAGGTTCATCGTTGATCAGTTCACGAATATGTTTAATGCGAGCTTCTGCATAAACATTGCACGTTGAGCCCACATGAATAACTGACGAGAATGAACATCCTTTTATATCAATTCTGTTAACGCGTATCAAAGGTATTTCATTCCATGTTTGAACGGGAATAGGTTCGTAATCGCCATGGGGAATAGGCTCACTAAAGATAGCATAATCATCAAAATTTCCTTCTCTGCCGTAGAAAAACGGGTATTGTCTCCGATCAGCTAACGCTTTATTGAGTAGGTGAATTTCTGTTGAATCTCCAATTTGGCAAAAAGAGCTCGCCGACAAGGAATTAATTTCTATATAATTAACAGAAGATGTGCGTGAAAGCATACATACGCTCCTTTATGATAACGATAGTGGAACATAAGGGCCGATAATCAAAGATTCCGCTGGCGTATCAAATGTTGAGGATAGAGAGATGTAATTTGCATCACCAATTAAAAAAAGAGAAGAAGAAGATACGCCTGTAATACTAACGTCTCCAACAAGCAATTCACGGTTTACAACGTTAAAGTTCATGAAGGGGGTCCACCTTTCTTTAAGGATTCAGGTAAATACGTTAAAAATGCGTCAATTCCTTTTTTCATATCTTCATAAAGTTTACCGATAATTTGCGGTTTAATTTGTTCAAAATTCCGTTCCATTTCTTCCGGCTGAACTTGCTGTATATAAAAAGTAATCCGCTGCTGCAGCTGCTTTTTAATATCTTCTAAAATAAACTCGTAGTACGATTCATCAATCATCATCGAGCGCTCATCAAGCACATGTTGAACCATAGAAAATCCATGTTGATTAAGTTCACCTAAAATCGTTTCATGAATATCAGAGACCCACTGCTTTTCTAGCTGGCGATCCAATGGTTTTAAGCTGGGATTTTGCGGTCCAGGACCTCCGGGTTGTCCCGGCTGCTCACCTTGAGGCTGCTGACCTTGAGGCTGCTGACCTTGTGGCTGAGCTCCTTGCGGAAATGTTACTTCTGGTTTCTCATTAATAATGATATCTTCTAAATTATCGGGTGTAAGAGGGTTCAATCCAATATTTAATGTTCCATCTAAAGAATCAATTTTTAACTGTTCAAATTTATATTCAATTTTATCAATTTTAATAGGTGGCTGTTCACCTAACTCTTTTATTTTTTGCTGAAGTTCTTGTACGTTTTTTTCAAGCTGAGCAATGCGTTCTTCTTGCTGCTGAATATACGAAGACATTTGCTGAACATACTGATGAACCTGCTGAATATAGTTCATGTTATCCACCTTCAATCACCTCGATTCCCTTATCTCCCGATAAAGAAAATAGTTATATATATACATATGGCGATGAAGGTTGTAACATGTCAGTCGTTGTCTCGAGCTGGGGGAGTTAACGACTGTGAAAAAGGAGCGGGTGCAGTGCCAGCACCGGTTCCGGGAGTAAAGGTAGAGGGAGAAACAGATCCAAGAATGCCTTTTTTTGTTTCAGTAGGTGCAGCGCCTGTAAACCCTCCTGTATTAAAGAGATTTGAGTTCGGTTTAATAACACCTACGCTTCCAATTTGAAGTACCGAAGAGTTACTTACGGCACTGATTTTCATACTTTGAATACAGATACTTTGATTTACATAAAAGTTCATAAGCATCCTCCTGTATGAGCTTCATTTCTATTAGAGATTTCCAGCGACATTTTGATCATTTACGTCATTGTCCGACGTATTCGTTGAGCTCTGCTGATTCACAACATATAATCCGTCGCCTGTATTAAACGAACCTGCGCCAGCAAATGTTTTAGCAGTAGAAATAGGGGCTATTGTATAAACATCTCCAATATGAAAGACGCTGGCTGAACCAACACTGTTAAGATTAACAACACCAACAATGGCAGGCATAGGCAAACACCCTTTTAATTTAGTCTAGTAACAGCATATGAAGCCTAGATAAAAAGGTGATTAATGCTTTTTCCTTATCTATATGCAGATAGTAAGTAAAACATTAAAAAGAGGGATGGAAATAGTAAACATTGAAGAAAAACTTTTGCGTTCGATATAATGTGAAAGCAATAATGAAATCATGTAAGGTGTGGAAGAATGAAACGTTTCAAAATGAACGCAGCTGATAAAGAACAGCGTATTGAAGCAGCAGATGTATTAAAAGGAATCGCGCTTATTGGTATTTTGCTGATGAACATGCCCGATTTTTATTCGCCTGCTTCCTATTACGACAATAATTTGATGAATGGTTCAAGAATGAGTTATGTTGCTAATGGATTAGTTGATGTAGTTGTAGGGCGGACAGGATACGCGCTGCTCGCTATTTTGTTTGGATTTGGTTTTATGAAAATGTTCCAGCGTACATATGAAAGGCAAGTAAGCTTTACTCCTTTTTATGTACGAAGAATCACGGCTTTGCTTCTCGTTGGGGCTATTCATGCTTTATTTATTTGGCACGGTGATATGATTGTGATGTACAGCTTCTTTGCTTTGATCATGCTATTTTTTCAAGAAGCAAAGAAAGAAGTGTTATTAGCATGGGGAACTGGAATATTTAGTATTTACGCTGTGATTATGATTGTTATTTTAACGGTAGCGGCTTTTGCTAATGAAGGAGAGACAGCAGCAGGAATTCACCAGCCTATTATTGACCAAGCGCTTCAAGTATATGGACACGGAAGTTTTGCGTCAATATTTCATCAGCGCTTGCTGGATTGGTACTACGCGTATAATTTAAATACGGTTCCTTTTCTGTTTTTATCGCTATTTCCACTGTTTTTATTAGGCGGTTTTATGGCGAAAAGCAATTGGTTCGAAGAAATAGAAGAATATATAGTGGAGACAAAGTGGCTTTGCCTTATTTCATTTATCGCGTATACAGTATCATCCGTACTGCCGTATGCTTTAGATCACAATGTAGCTACATCCTATATCCACGATACAATCGGAGGAACGGCAGGAGCTATTTTTATTGTAACGTTGGTCACATTAGCTATGCGAAGTGTATCTATTCAAAAAATCATGCAGCCATTTGCTCTTTTGGGGAGAATGATTTTGACTAACTATATCGTCCAGTCCATTGTATGTACATTTCTTTTTTACTCATATGGATTAGGATACTATGGGCATATTTCAATTGTAGAAGGTTTGTCTATTGCGGCGATTATCCTTTCTATTCAACTGCTGGGAAGCTGGATATGGATTAGCCTATTTTTAGATGGGCCCCTTGAAAAACTCATTCGGTATGCTACTTATGGACGAAGTCGCTAAAAATCCTTTTCCTTCCTTTTATTATTGGTGAAGGAAAGGTTTTCATGATATGATATTTTCAGAAAGGACGTGAGATGAATGGCTCCACTACATATTCATGTAACGCTTTGGACATTATTGATTATCTCGTTTGTGGTTTCGTTGATTTTACATCGAGCAGGTAAAGCTAAAGGTCAAAAAATCCTACATATGGTGGCGAGACTTCTATACTTATTAGTGTTAGTATCAGGTCTGCATATGTTAGCAGCTTGGTACCATTTTCAAGGCGCAGCGCTCATTAAAGGAATTGCCGGAGTGTTAGTGCTTGTGGGAATGGAAATGGTCCTTGTTCGTACTGAAAAAAGAAAACGTACAGGCGTTGCTTGGGCAGTTCTTGTAATTGCGCTTATCTTAGTATTCTATTACGGATATGTCGTGCTAGGATAAGAAAAGAGGATAGGGCAAGAGTATTTTAGTTCAAAGAAAAACCGAAGTATTAATCAGAATTCTGATTAATACTTCGGTTTTTTTTTCGTTGTCATGGTGAAAGTAAATTTAATGCGTGTAGGTGCTTCTAGCTGTTGATTGGAGGGCAAGGCGAAGACTCCTGCGGGAAAAGTGGCACAGGTGAGACCCCGCAGGAGCGTAGGCGACGAGGAGGCTCATCGGCCGCCCGCGGAAAGCGAAGCCTTGCACGGAAACCAATAGCGGTTTAAAAGCAATCAATACGAACTCATATATCCAATTTTTTCTTTTTAGATTAGGTTGATGAAGTTATGTCTCAAACTCTTTTCTTTTGCTTTAACCTAAAAAAAGATTCATTGAACGTTCTCCATCGTTAACGGTATATTCAAATCGATCTAGGTATTGCGTGCCTCGTTCGAATAAATGCTGAACGGCACAAATTTTTTCCTCATTGTCATAAATGATAAAATTAGCACCTTTTGTATCACCGTCTGTCGGTAAAAAACATAATGTGTTGTGACAGTAAATACAATCATAAAGAGAGAATTTTAATGAATTTAAGTGCTGAGTGAATGATAAAAAGGTCTCTTTCGGTAGTGATTGAAGAAGCTGTTCGTATGCATAAGGTAGCTTTTTAGTCAGTCTTAGCTTATCCCCATTTCGCAATAAATACGTTCCATCGTGAAGCTTTATTTGACGGTCATCAACCATAATGGCTTTTTCCCAGCGTGTATCAATAAGAAGTTCTAATGTCTCATCCATTACTTCATGAAGCATGGAAGCTTCGTCACTTTCATCTTCAAAGAAAATCCACTGTGAATCAACACATTCAACCGTACCAATCACGAAGGAACGCGGCTGATTGTTCATAGCTTGTTGTTTAGAATAATGATTCATAATCAAACCTCCGTGTGAAATTTATCCATATTTTTTTATTGCCTAAAAAAGCTCTCTTTATAACTGAAAAGTAAAAATAAAATATAAGGACAATTCAACTGTAACTACTGCGTGCATACAATGGCATTATTTCATTCATAAACAAGAGCGTGAAAGAAAGGATGATAAACGATGTGTGGTATAACGGGTTGGGTCGATTTAAAGCGATCGCTTTTAAATGAAACAGCAACAATAACAAAAATGGCTGACACTTTATCGAAAAGAGGTCCTGATGACACCAACGTATGGACACAGCAGCATGTTGCTTTTGGGCACAAACGCTTAGTTGTAGTAGATCCTCAAGGCGGAAGACAGCCGATGACGCGAGAAAAAAATGAACAGCTCTACACGCTTTGCTATAATGGAGAGCTTTACAACACGGAAGATATTCGGAAAGAATTACTAAAAAGAGGTTATCAATTTCAGGGACATTCAGATACGGAAGTACTTCTAACATCTTATATAGAATGGAAAGAATCATGCGTAGATCATTTTAACGGTATCTTTGCTTTTTCGATCTGGGATGAAGCCAATGAAAAGTTATTTATAGCACGCGACAGAATGGGAGTGAAGCCCTTATTCTATCGATCTTATGAAGGTGGAATTCAATTTGCATCAGAATTAAAGGCGATATTAGCTCATCCTGAGGTAAAAGCAGAAGTAGGATTAGATGGATTAGCAGAAGTGTTTGGCTTAGGACCTTCTCGTTCTCCCGGCCACGGCGTATTTAAAAACATAAATGAATTACGCCCGGCTCACGCGCTCACGCTTACGCGTAACGGATTGAAGATTTGGCGATACTGGAACGTAAAAAGTGAGCAGCATACAGATAATTTGGCTGAAACAACAGAAAAAGTTAAATTTTTAGTGCAAGACGCGATTGTAAGACAGCTAGTGTCGGATGTCCCGGTTTGTACATTTTTATCAGGTGGAGTCGACTCAAGCGCCATTACAGCAATTGCTGCAAATGCGTTCAAAGAAAGCGGCAAGGGCTCCCTTCATACGTATTCTATCGACTATGAAGACAATGATAAATTTTTTAAAGCAAATGAGTTTCAGCCAAATTCTGATGGAACTTATATCAAGCTCATGTCCGATACGTTTCAAACAAATCATCATCGCTGCATTATTTCAACGGAGGACCTTGTGCAGCATTTAACAGAGGCTGTAGAGGTGAGAGATCTTCCTGGAATGGCTGATGTAGATTCATCGTTGCTTTGGTTTTGCCGTGAAATCAAACAAGATTTTGTCGTGAGCTTATCAGGAGAATGTGCAGATGAAATTTTTGGAGGATATCCGTGGTTTCACCGAAAACACGATTTGTCTTCGGATACTTTCCCGTGGATGCGCTCATTAGATGCTCGAATTGATTTGCTGCAAAGTTCATGGAGAAAGAAATTACAGTTAGAAGATTATGTACGTGCAAGATATGAAGAAACGTTAAAGGAAGTGCCTGAATTAGAAGGTGAATCGTTAGAAGATGCGCAGCGGAGAAAGCTGTTTTATTTAAATCAGGTTTGGTTTATGACAACTTTATTAGATCGTAAAGATCGTATGAGCATGGGAGCGAGCTTAGAAGTACGCGTACCTTTTGCAGATCATCGCCTTGTGGAATATGCATGGAATATTCCATGGGAGATGAAAATGACGGGCAATAAAGAGAAGGGGATTTTACGCAAAGCGCTTGAAGGAATTTTGCCTCATGACGTTCTTTATCGCAAGAAAAGCCCTTACCCTAAAACGCATAACCCAGCTTATACAAAAGCTGTAACTGTATGGCTTCAATCTCTTTTACAAGATAAACAGTCACCTCTTTATGAATTTTTTGATAAGCAGCAGTTAAAGCATATTATTGATACAGGCGGAGAAGGATTTAAAGCGCCGTGGTTTGGTCAATTAATGACAGGGCCTCAGCTGCTAGCTCATCTAGCTCAAATTCACGTCTGGTTTACTCACAATAATATTCAAATTGTTGAATGACAGGACCCTCTCAGTACAGAGGGTTTTTTTATGAAATCAGTCATCCATTTCTCTTTTTTATACGTTTAAGTAAAGAAGAAGACCGCAGTCTATTTTTGTATAACTTTACATAGATATAAAATAAAAGCTTGAAAGCACCGAATAAAGGGAAAGTGTACTGAAACCCTGGAAAAATGGTACAAACGTCATATTTTCATGGTTTAGTTATTGGTAATTTTATGATTCGAATAAAGACAAGCAGTTTATCGTTGTGTTTAATAATAAAGCTTTGTATAATGTTTGTATAACTATTGTATAAGATTAGGAGTGTATGTATGCAAAAAAACGTAATCGTGATTGGAGCAGGTCCAGGAGGACTAGCGGCAGCAATGCTGTTAGCAAGTCATGGCTATAAAGTAGATGTATATGAAAAGCAAGGATACGTGGGCGGGCGAAATTCAGCGATTAAAATGTCAGGTTATACGTTTGATATGGGTCCTACATTTTTGAGCATGCCACAGATTTTTGAAGAATTATTTCAAGCTGCTAATCGCAATGCGCATGACTATATGGACTTAAAACGTCTAAATCTCATGTATGAGCTTATCTTTGATGATGCACAGATTCAGATGACGGATAACCATAAAAAGATGAAAGAAGAAATCGAACGTTTATACCCAGGAAACGGGGAAGGCTATGAGCGCTTTATGAAAGACACCGAAGCAAAGATGGCGGCTTTGCTGCCTTTATTGCAAGGCCAGATGGATCGTTTTCATCACTATTTAAAGCCTGAAGCAATTCGAGCACTGCCGCATTTATCCTTAGGTAAAACGCTCTATGATGTACTTGGCAAGTATTTCACTGATGAGAAATTGAAATTAGCTTTTACTTTTCAATCGAAGTACTTGGGAATGTCCCCTTGGGAATGTCCAGGAGCCTTTTCTATTTTATCGTTTATGGAACATGCTTACGGTATCTTCCATCCGATAGGAGGAGTAAATCAGCTATCTCAAGCAATGGCAAAAGTAGTGGAAGAACATCAAGGGCACATCCACTTAAACCAAGGTGTTCAAAAACTATGGATTGAAAATAAGAGAGTAAAAGGAATTATTCTAGAAAATGGAGAGCGAATAGGGGCAGACGACGTCATTATCAATGGAGATTTTGCTCATGCCATGACGAATTTAATAGATGAAGGTACGCTTAAAAAATATGCAGTTAAAAAACTTGAAAAGAAAAAATACTCTTGTTCCACTTTTATGATTTATCTAGGCATAGACAAACAGTACAAAGATCTGCCTCATCACACGATTGTGTTCGCTGAAGATTATAAAAAAAATGTAGAAGAGATCACAAAAACGTTAGCTCTTTCAGAAGACCCTTCCATCTACATTCAAAACCCAAGTGTAACAGACCCAACTTTAGCACCAGACGGAAAGTCTGCTCTTTATATTTTAGCGCCGGTTCCAAATAATTTCAGCGGTGTAAACTGGGATGAAAAACAAAAAGCTTTTCGAGATGCAGTATTAAAAATTGTAGAAAAGAAAACGGGTTTCAAAGATTTAGAGAGTCATATTGAAGTTGAAAAAATCATTTCACCAAAGCAGTGGGAAGAAGACGTGCTGGTCTATAAAGGAGCGACATTTAACCTTGGACATCAGCTCACTCAAATGATGGTACTGCGTCCGCATAATAAATTTGAAGAATTAGAAAATTGCTGGCTAGTTGGAGGAGGAACTCATCCAGGGAGCGGTCTACCAACTATTCTGGAATCATCCCGCATTACGACAAAGCTCATCTTAAAAAGAGACGGGCAATTACTGAATGAGCCGTTTAAAACCATGAAGGAAATGGAGAGTGCATTATGAGAACAGCAATTGTTGGAGGCGGCATAGGCGGTTTAATTACCGCTTTGTTATTAAGCAAACGAGGTTTTTCTGTTGATATTTTCGAAAAAGAAAACAAGCTGGGCGGCCGGCTGGCGTTTGTAGAAAAAGACGGTTATAAAATTGATGAAGGTCCCACGATTGTCTTGCTGCCTTTAATGCTTGAACGTATTTTAGATGAAGCGGGCATTTCTGCTTCTCAATATGAACTAATACGCTGTGATCCACTTTATGATATTCATTTTCCAGACGGTACGACCTATACAAAAAAAGCGACTGAAAAAGATCAGTTAGAGGAGATTAGCCGTTTGTTTCCAGGCGAAGAGCAAAACTACCGGCGTTTTATGACTGAATTAAAAAAGCGATTTGAATTAGGAAGTAATGCATTTTTGGAAAAAACATTTGTAAATAAACGAGATTTTTGGACATGGCAAAACATTAAGGCATTAAAAAAAATGAATGCAAATAAATCAATGAGAAAATTTGTTTCAACGTATTTCCATGATGAACGTCTAGTAGATGCCTACTCGCTGCAATCTCTCTATATTGGAGGGAATCCTTATTCGGCACCAGCTATTTATTCCCTTGTTCCCTACAGTGAGCATGCTCATGGCATCTATTACGTAAAAGGGGGATACGCAAGTCTTGTGCCACTTCTTGAAAAAGCGCTGATAGAGCAAGGTGTAAGCATTCATTTGAATAAGGTGGTTCAAGAGCTTTCTATATTAGGAGACAAGACAGAAGGGGTTATTGTTGACGAAGAACTTCACCCATTTGATCAAGTGGTTTTAAATGGCGACTTTCCTAATATGGCGAAAATTGTTCAAAAAAAAGAAAAGAAGTATGTGCCTTCGTCCAGCTGTCTGCTGCTTTATCTTGGTTTGAAGAGAAAATATGATCATCACAATGTGCATCAATACTTTATGGGCAATGATTTGGCTAAACATATGGAAGCAGTGTTTAAGCATAAAACGATTCCTGAAGATCCCGCTATTTATACATTTAATCCCTCTGTTATTGATCCATCCCTAGCTCCCGAAGGAAAAAGTGTGCTATATGTACTTGTACCGGTTCCATCAGGTGGCCACATTGATTGGAGCAATCAGCAAGATTTTGTTGATGGAATCATTCGAACTTTGGAAGAAAAAGGGTTTGGGGAGCTGCGTAAAGAAATAGAATGGGTAAAAGTACGCACGCCAAATGATGCTCAAGCATTTGGACTTTACGAAGGCGGAAGCTTCGGTATTGCTCCTGAGCTGTTTCAGTCAGGCGTATTCAGACCTCAGTACCAGCCGTACGAATATAAAAATGTTTTTGCGGTGGGAGCATCTATACATCCAGGCGGAGGCGTGCCAATTGTTATGCAAGGAGCAAAAATGTTGGCTGATCATCTTATTGAACAATCGTCTATTCAAACGGTTGCAAAGCTCTCTTAAGATCTTGTGAAGCCATAAGGAAATGATGGTTTATCCTTTAATAGAGAAAGGGGTCCTATATGATGAACATTTCGTTAGACAAAGCGTACACTCAGTGTGAAGAAATTATTAAAGAAAACTCAAAAACGTTTTACAAAGCTTTTTCCATGCTGCCGTCAAAACAAAGAAAGGCAGTATGGGCGGTATATGCATTTTGCCGTCAAGTCGATGATATTGTAGATGAAAGAAGTAATCCTGAAATAGAGCTGCAGCAATTCGAAGGAGAATTTGCTCGGTTTAAAAATGGAGAACTATTAAACGAAAGCGCCATGTGGGTAGCTCTGCGCAATGTATTTGAACAATATGAAATGAATGTTCAAGCATTTGACGATATGATTACCGGTCAGCGAATGGATTTAGTAAAAAAAGAATACGATACGCTTGATGAAGTGAAAACATACTCCTATCATGTAGCGAGTACGGTAGGGTTAATGCTTTTACCGATTTTAGCTCCAACTACTCATAAAGAATTAGAAGAAGAAGCAGTTGCGTTAGGCATTGCGATGCAGCTGACCAACATTTTAAGAGACGTGGGGGAAGACTTAGAGCGAGGGCGCATTTATTTACCGAAAGACCTTATGAATTCTTACGGATATACGCGCACGCTATTAGAGAACCGGTGGGTCACTTCTGAATTTATAGAAATGTGGGAGCACCTGGCCAAAGAAGCAGAAATGTATTATATAAAAGGGCTTCAGTCGATTCATAAATATCCCGTGGCTTCTCGTTTACCTCTTACAGGAGCGGCGCATTTATACCGAGCAATTCTTGATAAAATTCGAAAAGAACATTATGAAGTATTTACAGAAAAGCATTTTGTCACAAGTCAAGTGAAAAAGCAAATTATGACATCTATTTCTACGGGGTAACGCAAAGGAGCTACTTTTCCTTTGCGTTACTTTTTTTTGAAGAGATATGAAAGCGTTAACTATTATGTAAATAAGAAAAAAGTCTCATTTTTATCACATATTAACTTGAATATTCAGAAAATTATCTATATGATAATATATATAACATTAAATGTTAATAAAACTAACATGGAAGAGGGGTTACAATGAAAAAAGTGGAAGCTATCATTCGTCCAGAAAAATTTCAAGCACTGCGCGTAAAATTAGAGGAAGTAGGAATAAACGGATTAACAGTCTCAGAAGTGGCAGGCTGCGGTCAGCAAAAAGGAGAGCAGGGACTGTTCAGGGGACAAAGTTTTGAAATCAAACTAGTACCTAAAGTCAAAGTAGAAATGATTTTAGAAGCAGAACAAGTTGATGAAGTCATTAAGATCATTCAATCAATTTGTTCTACGAACCAAATAGGCGACGGAAAGGTTTTTGTCTATCCGGTAGAGGATGCTGTACGAATTAGAACAGGAGAAGCAGGTGTAGAGGCTATTTTATAAAAAGAGAGTGTTATTTTAATAGAGGGGGAGTTAAGCGTTGAAAAAGAAAATTAGTGCGGTTTTGTTTATTAGTTTGTTGGCGGCAACACGCGTTAATGCAGCTGATCCAACTGTCGAATCAGTCAGTGCATCAATTGATATGATGTGGGTAATGTTTGGGGCAGTGCTTGTGTTTTTAATGCACGCAGGGTTTGCGATGGTTGAAACAGGCTTCACTCGTTCGAAAAATTCGCTTAATATCTTAATGAAAAATATGCTAACGGTAGCTGTATCTTCCGTATTGTATTTTGTGATTGGTTTTGCCCTTATGTTTGGAAATTCAAAAGGAGGGTTTATCGGTTCAAGCGGTTTCTTTTTAAATGGAGAAAGCGATCAAATGAGCTTTTTTGTCTTCCAAATTGTTTTCGCAGCAACGTGCGCTACGATTATTTCAGGAGCGGTAGCGGAACGTATGAAACTATCCAGCTATATGATGCTCACGATTGCTATGGTAGCTGTGATTTATCCAGTTGTAGGTCACTGGGTATGGGGAGGAGGGTGGTTGTCCAAACTAGGCTTCGTAGATTTTGCAGGATCGACAGTTGTTCATTTGACCGGGGCTCTTGGTGCGGCTGTAGCAGTTACTTTTCTAGGAGCACGTCTTGGAAAGTATGGAAGCGATGGAAAAGTCAATGCTATTCAAGGGCATAACATTCCGCTTGGCGCATTAGGTGTATTTATCCTCTGGTTTGGCTGGTTTGGATTTAATGGAGGAAGTACATTAGCAGCGGATCCTGCTCTTGTCCCGGGAATCATTGCAACAACATTAATGTCTGGGTCATGCGGAGTCCTGTCTTCTGCTTTATACACAAAGTTTCGCTACAAACGTATTGACGCTAGCTTAACATTAAACGGTGCCTTAGCTGGACTTGTAGGGATTACAGCTGGAACAGCAAACGTATCGATCCCGGGTGCGATCGTCATTGGGCTGATTGCAGGAATTATTCTAGTAGAAGCTGTGCATTTTATCGATAGCAAAATGAAGTTAGACGATCCAGTTGGCGCTATTACTGTTCATGGAATTTGCGGTATTTGGGGGACGTTAGCAGTGGGGCTGTTTGATACAGCTAACGGTTTATTTTATGGTGGCGGCGTACAGCTATTAGGTATTCAAGCTCTTGGAATTATAGCTGTGATGGGCTGGACAATTGGAACGGTTGGGTTATTCTTATTTGTTCTCACGCGTTTTTCTTCCATTCGAGTATCAAGCGAAGAAGAAATTGCTGGTTTAGATTTTGCTGAACACGGTTCATCCGCATACGAATTTCGTGAAAGTTTTGTAGCGACAGGAGACGGCAATCTTCATCCTGAATTTGGTGTTGGATTGATTGATCGATTAAATAAAGTGGGTAAAGTATCGGATAAACCTCATATATCGAACGTAAATGAGACGATATAGCAGTATACAGATAGAAAAAAGTGATTAAAAGTAAAAACTTTTAATCACTTTTTTTGTTTTTATCAACTTATTTAACAATAATGTAAGCGTTAACGTTATAATGGAAACAAAAGTGAGTTTGAAACAGTTCGTCTATAGGAGGGGAATAGATGAAATGGAAAAGGACAAGTATGCTACTTATACTATTATTGCTTTTTGGAAGCAGCGCCTCAGCGCAAGATCATAAAGATATACGTGATGAGGTGATATACTCATTGATGATTAACCGTTTTTATAACGGAAGTGAACAGAATGATCGAAATGTTAACTATGAACGCTCAGATGCCTATTATGGAGGCGATTTACAGGGAGTAGCACAAAAGTTAGACTATATTCAAGAGATGGGATTTACCGCTGTTTTATTGACTCCTTTTATGGAAAATGATGAGACAGGCTATCATGGATATGCGGTGACCGACCATTATAAAATAGACGATCATTTTGGAACGTTAAAAGACTTACAAAATCTTGTGAAGAAAGCACATGAGCGCAATATGAAAATTATGGTCGAATTTCCTTTGACAATCAGTAACAATCATACCTGGATAGCAGATAAAGGAAAACAAACATGGATAAGTAATGAATCCGGTACGGATAACGAAGTAATTAAAGCATTGCCTCACCTTAATTTAAAAGAAAGCGCCGTGCAGAAATACCTTATTAAAAATGCTGCCTGGTGGAGCAAACAAGCAGATATTGACGGATATTACGTTAAAGATATCGATCAAGCTCCTTCTGCATTTATTTCATCCTTTTCTCAGACGTTAAAAAGCATGGATCCTTCCTTTCTATTAATAGGAGAAATAAACGGGCATTCATTAAAAAAAAGTGAGCAGGCTGATTCATTAGGAATGGATTTGCTTGTAGATAGAACGCTAGCCGAAGCCACTGCTGCTACGTTTAGCGTTACTAATCGTCCGCAGAAAATGTTGTATGACAAGTGGGAAAAAGGAAGTAATTTGCCTTTAGCCAATTTTTTAGATGATGTTCATAGCACACGTTTTACAGCAAAAGCATTAAAGAGTGAAAACCATCCTGGAGCCCGAACAAAGCAAGGGCTTTCCTACCTTTATACTGCGCCGAGTGTACCGATCGTTTTTTATGGAACAGAAATTGCGCTGAATGGGGGAAAGGGAGCAGAAAATTATGGCATGATGAATTTTTTAGCTAATCCCGATATTATAGATCATTTAAAAAAACTGGCTGAACTTAGAGCGAAATCGCCTTCTCTTCGAAAAGGAAGCTTTACCATTGTGTCTGAGCAAAAAGGTGTGGCCGTGTACAAGAGAAGGTATAAGGACGAAACGACGTTTGTGGTGATTAATAATACAAAGGAAACGTCAGCCATTAATGTCCCGCTTAAAAAAGTTGGAAAAGAAAATGAACTAAGAGGGTTAATAACGGAAGGAATTATACGACCAGTTGACGATGTATACAACATTTCATTGGAGCCTGAGACGACAAATGTATATAAAGTAGTGAAAAAGTCAGGGCTCAACATAGGATATATCGCAGCGGTTGCCGCTGTTTATACGGGATTTGGCATCTTTTTGTACAAAGCATCGTCAAAAAGAAGAAAAGAAAAGAAAATTTCTCAATCTCATAAAAAGGACAGCGCGTCGTAGTTGTCAAACTATATTGGATAAGTAGTAATGAAGAAAACATAATTAAGAGGTGGAATTATGGGTGTAACAATAAAAGATGTGGCAAATTTAGCAAATGTAGCCCCTTCGACGGTATCTCGCGTCATTGCAGACAGCTCAAGAATTAGTGAAAAAACAAAACAGCGCGTGCGATCGGCTATGAAAGAACTTGGTTATCACCCAAATATTATTGCGCGAAGTCTAGCAAATCAAACGACAGAGGCAGTCGGCCTAGTGATGCCGAGCTCAGCAGACAAGGTGTTTCAAAATCCATTCTTCCCAGAAGTGCTAAGAGGAATCAGCACCGGAGCTCACGAAAACAAAAGAGCGATTTATATGTCCACTGGAGAAACGGAAGAAGAGATTTTTGCAGAAGTTGTTCAAATGGTACAGGGAAGACGAGTGGATGGATTAATTTTGCTGTACTCCAAAGTTGATGATCAAGTACTTTCTTATTTGCAAGAACAGAGCGTTCCGTTTGTAGTTATTGGAAAGCCGTTTAAGCATAGTGAAAGCATCACGTTTGTTGATAACGACAATTTTAAAGCTGGAAAAGAAGCGACGGAATATTTAATTGAATCTGGTCATGAGCGTATTGCTTTTATTGGTGGAAGTCTTGAATTAGTCGTTACCATTGACCGTTTAACAGGCTATGATAAAGCGATTCAAAAAGCAAACATTCCTTACCGGGATGAGTATGTGATTCATGAAGAATTTCTACAGAAGGGAGGAAAAGAAGCTGTTTGCGAACTTTTATCTCTAAAAGAACGTCCAACGGCTCTAGTAGTAGCAGATGACCTAATGGCATTAGGCGTTTTAAATACATTGGATGAAATGGGAATTTCGGTTCCTGAAGACATCTCTATTGTCAGTTTTAATAATGTCTTAATCGCTGAAATGGCTAGACCAGCTCTTACATCAATTGATATTAATATTTTTGAACTTGGTTATCAGGCTGTAAGCTGCTTGATTAAGCAGATTGAAACGCCATATGCTGTTGCAGAACAAGTGCGCGTTCCTCACAAAATGATTAAAAGACAGTCCTGCAAAACCATTCAAATGATGAAAAGATAACGTAATACACAAATAGAAAGAGGCTGAGACAAAAGTAGTGTAGTTGAAGGAAGATCCGAACGAGTTTGATTCTTGATGGAGAATCAAACTCGTTCGGATTTTTTCGTTTTTAGATTGAATTGATTTAGGTATGTCTCAACATCCTCTTTACGCAAAAAAAATTGGCATTTTAAGCGCCAAAAAAATATACATATGCCAATTATTTTTTCTTTTATCAAAAAGAAAGAATGATATAAGTAGTGAAAGCCTTGATGATAAAGAGGCTGTAAAGTTTTATTAAAAGTTGGCACGCTATTTGCATAACTATAAAGTAAACAAAGATTTGCATACTAGGAGGCATATATCATGGTAGTTTCTTATTCTCATGAACCATTTACAAATTTTAAGGACGAAAACAATAAACAGGTATTTCAAGAAGCATTAACATATGTGAATACACAGCTTGGCAAGACGTATCCACTTGTAATCAACGGTGAAAAAGTGGAGACCGAAGAGAAAATTACGTCTGTTAACCCAGCAAACATAAAAGAAGTAATTGGATATGTATCTACAGTAAATAAAGATCTAGCAGAGCAAGCAATGCAGTCAGCTCTAAAAGCTTTTGAAACGTGGAAAAAGTGGAAAGTAGAACACCGAGCAGATATTCTTTTCCGCGCAGCGGCCATCATTCGTCGAAGAAAGCATGAATTTTCTAGTTATCTTGTAAAAGAAGCAGGAAAGCCTTGGAACGAAGCAGATGCTGATACAGCAGAAGCAATTGATTTTTTAGAGTACTATGCACGTCAAGTCCTGACATTAAAAGACGGTTCCCCAGTACAGAGCCGAGACGGTGAGTATAATCAGTACAATTATATTCCGCTTGGCGTAGGTATTATTATTTCACCATTTAACTTCCCGTTAGCTATTATGGCTGGAACCGCAGTAGCAGCTATTGTAACCGGAAATACGATTTTATTAAAACCAGCTGATGCCACTCCTGTAGTAGCAGCGAAATTTGTAGAAGTAATGGAAGAAGCAGGATTACCAAAAGGCGTATTAAACTTTATTCCTGGTGCTACACCTGAAATTGGTGACTACTTAGTGGAACATCCAAAAACACGCTTTGTTTCATTTACCGGCTCGCGTGCAGTGGGTTGCCGCATTTACGAAAGAGCAGCAAAAGTACAGCCGGGGCAAAAATGGCTAAAACGTGTTATAGCTGAAATGGGCGGAAAAGACACGGTGGTTGTAGACAAAGATGCTGATCTTGATTTAGCAGCTTCTTCAATCGTATATTCTGCATTTGGTTTTGCAGGGCAAAAGTGCTCCGCAGGTTCTCGTGCTGTTGTGCATCAAGATGTATATGATGAAGTGCTTGAAAAAGCAGTTGCGCTAACAAAAACATTAACTGTTGGCAACCCGGAAGAAGTTTCGACTTATATGGGACCTGTTATTCACGAGGCTTCGTACAATAAAGTATTATCGTATATTGAAATTGGAAAAGAAGAAGGGCGTCTCGTTGCGGGAGGAGAAGCAGACAATTCAACTGGATACTTTATTCAGCCAACTATTTTTGCGGATGTAGATGAAAAAGCTCGTCTCATGCAAGAAGAAATTTTTGGTCCGGTAGTAGCATTCTCTAAAGCGCGAGATTTTGATCATATGATGGAAATTGCAAACAATACAGAATATGCATTAACAGGCGCTTTATTATCAAATAACCGCGAGCATATTGAACGCGCCCGTGAAGAGTTCCATGTTGGAAACCTGTATTTTAACAGAGGATGTACAGGAGCGATTGTAGGGTACCAGCCTTTTGGCGGATTTAATATGTCAGGAACGGATTCAAAAGCAGGGGGACCGGATTATCTAGTTCTTCACATGCAAGCAAAAACAACATCTGAAACATTCTAATTGGAAAATAAGGAGGAATAAATATGACAACTGAAACACAAAAAACGGTGAAAATTATTGAGCAAACAGAAAAGTTTGGGGCACATAACTATCATCCGCTGCCGATTGTAATTGAAAAAGCAGAAGGCGTATGGGTACACGATCCAGAAAATAATAAATATATGGATATGCTAAGCGCGTATTCCGCTGTTAACCAAGGACATCGTCATCCGAAAATTATTGAAGCATTAAAACGTCAAGCTGATAAAGTAACGTTAACGTCACGAGCGTTTCATAATGATCAGCTTGGTCCATGGTATGAAAAGATTTGTAAATTAACAAATAAAAATATGGCTCTTCCAATGAATACGGGAGCAGAAGCGGTTGAAACAGCCATTAAAGCTGCACGCCGCTGGGCTTACGATGTGAAAGGTGTTGCTGAAAATCAAGCACAAATCATCGCATGTGTGGGCAACTTCCACGGTCGTACAATGACAGCTGTTTCATTATCATCCGAAGCAGAATATCAACGTGGTTTTGGACCGATGCTTCCAGGGCTTCAAACGATTCCTTACGGTGATTTAGAAGCGTTAAAAGCCGCTATTACACCAAATACGGCCGCATTTTTAATTGAGCCAATTCAAGGCGAAGCAGGTATCGTTTTACCTCCAGAAGGCTTCTTAAAAGCTGCAGCTGACTTATGTAAAGAACATAATGTGTTATTTATTGCGGACGAAATCCAAGTCGGCTTAGCGCGTACAGGCAAAATGTTTGCTTGTGATTGGGAAGGCGTAGAACCAGATATGCTGATTTTAGGTAAAGCGCTTGGAGGAGGAGTTTTCCCTATCTCTTGCGTAGTTGCTAACGAAGACATTTTAAGTGTCTTTAACCCTGGTTCTCATGGTTCAACGTTTGGCGGAAACCCGCTTGCTTGTGCCGTATCATTAGCTGCTTTGGAAGTAATTGAAGACGAGGAACTTCCAGCGCGTTCATTAGAATTAGGTTCTTATTTCAAACAGAAGCTCCAAAGCTTAAGCAATCCAGTTGTGAAAGAAGTGCGCGGCCGCGGTCTATTCATCGGGGTAGAATTACACGAAGAGGCTCGTCCTTATTGTGAAAAATTAAAAGACCAAGGTTTGCTTTGTAAAGAAACGCACAGTACGGTTATTCGTTTTGCTCCGCCGTTAACGATTTCAAAAGAAGAGTTAGACTGGGCAATTGAACGAATTGAAAAAGTATTTGCTGAGTAATCGGTTTAAAATAAATAAAAGTAGTACGATATGTATATATCGTACTACTTTTATTCATATGCAGCTAAAGGAAGTTTTTATTTGATAGGCAGGAGGAATAGAAGTGTATACCCAACTCTCACGGCTAAGCATTGAAGAGCAAGTTGAATGTTTAACACAAGCGTTAGTGAAAATCAAAAGTATCAATGGGACAAGCGGCGAAGTAAAGATTGCTGATTTTATTAAAAACACGCTTCAAAGTTTTCCTTATTTCAAAGACAATCCGCTTCACGTTTGGGAACAGAAAATTAATGGCGATACGCTAGGCAGAAAAAATGTATTTGCTTTTATTCAAGGCAGCCAAAAAAATGCTCAAACAATTATTTATCACGCTCACTTAGATACGGTTGGCATTGAAGATTTTGGTCCATTAAAAGACATAGCGTTAGATCCAGAAGAACTTCAGCACTATTTCTCTATGCATAACATTAATGAAGATGTACAGCGAGATGCTCGTTCAGGTGAATGGATGTTTGGAAGAGGAGCCGTTGATATGCAAAGTGGAATTGCTGTACATTTAGCCAATGTGCTGCATTTTACTAAGCATCCAAATCAATTAGAAGGAAACGTCCTTTTTATGGTCAACCCAGATGAGGAAAGTCAGCATGCTGGAATTATTTCTGCTGTTTCTGAACTGAACCGTTTGAAAAAAGAGAAAAATCTTTCATATGTAGCAGCGATTAATACCGACTTTATTACACCTCTTTACGATGGAGATTCCACGCGCTATATTTATACAGGAGCTGCTGGGAAACTGCTTCCATGTTTTTATATTTACGGAAGGGAGGTACACGTAGGAGATACGCTTGCTGGTATAGATCCTAATTTGATTGCATCTGAGATTACGGGAAGCATCCATAACAATATTAATCTAGCTGAAAATATTGAAGGAGAGCTGGTACTGCCACCTTCCTGTCTGTATCAACGAGATAATAAAGAGGCTTATAATGTGCAAACCGCCGTAAGCAGTCATTTGTATTTTAACTATTTCATCTATGAACGAACGGCAAAAGAAGTGATGAGTCAATTAATTGGATTATCAATCGAAGCATGTGAAAAAGTAGAGAAAAAACTTTCTGATTATTACGAACTTTTTGCACGAAGAACGAATTTACCAAAGCGAAACTTGTCTTGGAAAGTGGATGTTGTGAGTTTGGAAGATTATCTGGAAGAATTGGATCAAAAAGGGATAAATGCTCAGGCTTGTATTGAACGAGCTTTCGAACAGTATGCGCATTTAGAACTTAGAACAAGGTGCTTTAAAGTAATTGAAGAACTTCAAAAGTTAGATCCGCATCAAAGTCCGCGCGTAATTGTCTTTTTTGCACCGCCTTACTTGCCTCATAATCACTTGAAGAAAGACGAAAGCAGAGATCAGCAGCTTCTTTATCCTTTACAAGCGGCTGTGGAGAAGGTTGGAAAACAGACGGGAGAGACGTTTCAGTTTAAAAAATTTTTTCCCTACCTAGCGGATGGCAGCTTTTTATCTCTTCATGAGACAGATGAGGAAATCGATGCTTTTACACGTAACTTTCCGGGGTGGGGGATTGCAGGGGCGATTCCTTTCCGTGAAATTCGGGAGTTAAATATTCCGTCCATCAATATAGGAGTATATGGGAAAGACGGACATAAGTGGACAGAGCGAGTGTATAAGCCTTATTCGTTCGGCGTCCTTCCTAAGCTGATTCAAGAAACAACTGTTCAGATGCTAAAAAGTAGGCATGCTTGTACAAACCACATATAAGAAAATGAAGAACGGAGGTACCGATGAATAGACATACAGAACAAAACCAATTACAGAGAACAATGAAAAGCAGACATTTATTTATGATTGCGTTAGGAGGCGTGATTGGAACAGGCCTATTTTTAGGTTCGGGTTTTACTATTAGCCAGGCAGGGCCGGGAGGAGCCATTCTTGCTTATATAATAGGCGGCTTCCTCATGTACTTAGTTATGCTTTGTTTAGGAGAGCTAGCGGTAGCAATGCCGGTTTCAGGTTCTTTTCAAGAATACGCTACAAGGTTTTTAGGACCTTCTACAGGCTTTATGATTGGATGGCTGTACTGGTTCAGCTGGGCAAATACGACAGGGCTTGAATTTACGTCAGCAGGAATTTTAATGCAGAGGTGGTTTCCTGATGTACCTATATGGTCATGGTGCTTGATTTTTGGCGTCATTACGTTTTTAATTAACGCTCTTTCTGCTCGAAGCTATGCTGAAACTGAATTTTGGTTTTCGAGCATTAAAGTTACCGCTATCATTCTATTTATTTTAATTGGAGGAGCTGCTGTTTTTGGTTTTATCGACTTTAAAGGAGGAGAATCCGCACCGTTTCTTTCGCATTTTACCCAAGGCGCAGGTCTTTTTCCAAATGGGATACTGGCAGTTCTATTAACTTTAGTAACGGTTAACTTTTCGTTTCAAGGAACGGAGCTTGTCGGCATTGCAGCAGGAGAAAGTGAAAGCCCTGAGAAAACGTTGCCGAGATCCATTCGAAACGTCATTTGGAGAACGCTGTTTTTCTTTGTGTTAGCTATGTTTGTGTTAGTCTCTATTCTTCCATATAAAACAGCGGGAGTTATTGAAAGTCCGTTTGTGGCCGTATTAGATCAAATTGGCATTCCATATGCAGCGGATATCATGAACTTTGTCATTTTAACAGCTGTGTTATCCGTGGCGAACTCCGGGGTCTACGCTGCTTCTCGTATGCTTTGGTCACTGTCAAACAATAATATGGGACCAAAACCTTTGAAGAAGTTGTCTTCAAAAGGTGTTCCAATTAACGCATTAATTGTGACGATGATTATTTCAGGGTGCTCGCTGATTACAAGCGTCGTGGCTGCCGAAACCGTATATCTTTGGTTTATTTCGATTTCAGGAATGGTGACCATTATTGTTTGGATGTCCATTTGTGCCTCTCAATTTATGTTCCGCCGTCGTTTTTTAGCGGAAGGAGGAGACGTAAAGGAGCTTAAATTTAAAACGCCGCTTTATCCGTTTGTGCCTATTCTAGGTTTTTGTTTGTATGGACTTGTATTAATCAGCTTAATTTTTATCCCAGATCAACGAATTGGTCTTTACTGCGGGGTTCCTTTAATTGTTGTACTCTACGTGTATTATCACATAGGAATCAAGAAAAATATTAATCAAAAACAATCGGATTCACCGGTTTATAAAGCAAAATAAAAAAGAAGTGCACAGTGCACTTCTTTTTTATTTAGATCGGATGCTTAATCGTTTCATACGATACTGCAAGCTTTGTCTAGTCAGCCCTAGTATCTTAGCGCTTTTTGAGATGTTGTGGTTGTGTTGTTCAAGCGTTTGTTTAATACATTCTGCTTCAAACGCTAACAGCTGTTCCTTTAAAGGAAGAGAAGGGTGAAAAGCGCTTGGATAAGAGGGTGCTTCACCGCTTGTTTTATCTTCAAAATGTTCATGCTGCTTTAGCTGGAACTTTGTTCTGTATTGAAAAGGAAGGTGAGAATAGTGAATAACATCTTCATCCATCACCAAGTTCATTGCACCTTCAATAATGTGTTCTAATTCCCGTACGTTTCCTGGCCAGTCATAAGAGAGAAAAGAAGACATGACTTGGTGATCTACGGTTTTTACATTCATCTGAAACAAATCATTGTATTTTTTGATGAAAAACTTTGTTAATTCAATAATATCTTCTTTTCGTTCACGAAGAGGAGGAATAAAAAGCGTCACGACGCCAAGTCGATAATATAAGTCTTTACGTAATCGATTTTCTGCAATCGCATCGATTGGGTCTTCATTCATGTTCGCGATGACTCGAACGTTCACCGGTTTGTCTACGGTATCCCCAATTCTTCGTACGGTTTTTTCTTGCAGTACTCGAAGAAGCTTAGCCTGCAGATTTGGATTCAACGAGTTGATTTCATCTAGCAGTAATGTGCCTCCTTGCGCTTGTTCGAAAAGACCAGGATTATCCATTGCACCTGTAAAAGCTCCGCGTTTCGTACCGAACAAAAGGCTTTCAATTAAATTATCCGGTAGCGCAGCACAGTTTTGTGAAATAAAAGGAGCAGAAGAGCGGCTGCTGCCATTATGTATGCTTTGAGCAAACAGTTCTTTCCCCGTGCCTGTTTCTCCAATAATTAAGACATAAGAAGGAGTTCTAGTGGCGCGTTTGGCGTCTTCAATCACATCGTGAACGGCTTGACTGCTTCCGATGATGCTATCAAACGTAAAGCGTGTGTTTCCTTTTTGCCTAATGTTTTGCCGGATTAGACGCTCCAGTTTCGTCACGTCCTGAGCAATTTCAACCGCTCCTTGAATGACACCGTTTTTTAAAATAGGGAAGGTATTATTAATCGTCGTGATTTCTTGTCCTTGATTGTTGAAATACGTTTGTTTGACGTTAACCGTTTCTTTTCCTTTTTGCAGCGCCTGTACAAGCGTGCTTTGCTGATTTTCTTTGAACATAAACACATCTAACAAGTTTTTATGTAAAACGTCTTGTTCATCCATCAGCTCCATCTTTGTCATCTTTTCATTGTAAATAATCGTTTTTCCTGTTTCATCGACCGCATGGATACCGGCATCGACTTTATTTAAAATGGTTTCATATATATGTTTAAGAGTGCTTAATGTATCGGTCATTCAAATACTCTCCTTTAGCGGTGTTCATATCTCTATTTAAACAAAAATAGCTGAATTCTGATAGTGTTTCCATAGAAAAATAAATGAATGACCGAAGAGAAATGTTATCCGTTTACAATGGATCCTCCATTAATGTGAAGGACTTGCCCGGACATATAAGAAGAATCAGAGCTTGCCAAATATACATAGGCCGCTCCGAGCTCAGAAGGCTGTCCTGCTCGTTTCATAGGTGTGTTAGACCCAAATGTTGCAACTTGCTGTTCGTCGAACGTAGACGGAATAAGAGGTGTCCAAATAGGTCCTGGAGCTACGCCGTTTACGCGAATGCCTTTTGTTGCGAGTGAAGCTGACAAAGAACGTGTGAAAGCCACGATAGCACCCTTGGTTGAAGAGTAATCAATTAATTGGTCATGCCCATGATAAGCTGTCACAGAAGTTGTGTTAATAATCGCGCTTCCTTGTTTTAAATGAGGCAATGCAGCTTTGGTTAAATGAAAAATTGAAAAAATATTCGTTTGAAACGTACGGGTAAGCTGTTCAGTGGTGATATCCGTAATGCTTTTTTGAGGATGCTGTTCAGCTGCATTATTGACTAAAATGTCTATTTTTCCGAAAGTCTGAATGGCCTTTGAGACGACTTCTTGACAAAAATGCTCATCTCCTATGTCACCAGCAAGCAACAAACAAGAAGCCCCCATTCGTTCAACTTGTTTTTTAGTTTCATTTGCATCATCATGTTCATTCAGATAGGTTACGACAACATTTGCGCCTTCTTTCGCGTAATGATAAGCGACAGAACGTCCAATTCCGCTGTCTCCTCCGGTGATAACGGCTACTTTATTCTGTAATTTTCCGCTTGCCTTATAGTCTGGAGCGATAGAGGTAGGGACTGGATGCATATCTTTCTCAATACCTGGCTGAGTTTGCTGATGCTGAGGAGGGAAGTTTTGTTTTTGATTTTGATTCATTAGTATACACTCCTTAATTAATATGAGTATGTAAGCGTATACTAGTATTTGTTAAGAGAGTGTATCTATGCATAGGGATAAGCCTAAACGGATAAAAAAGGCTTTAAAAGAAAAAATGAATGCCGGGGGCATCCATTTTTAGCGGTAATTAATAAATTGTACGTCAATAGGTAAATCAGCGCTGCGAATAGCTGAAATAATTTGCTGCAGGTCATCACGATTTTTACCGCTTACGCGAAGCTGATCATCTTGAATTTGGCTTTTTACTTTTAAACCGGTATTTTTAATAATTGTATTTAGCTTTTTAGCGTTGTCTTTGTCGATACCTTGAATTAACTTAGCGCGCTGTCTAACCGTTCCTCCAGAAGCATTTTCAATTTTACCGTAGGAGATATTGCGTGTAGGTACGCCGCGTTTGATGAGCTTAGAAATCAGTACGTCTTTTAACTGTTCAAGCTTAAATTCATCATCAGAAATAAGAACAAGCTCTTCGTTTTCGAGCGAGATTTCGCTTTTACTGCCTTTAAAATCATAGCGGGTTTTAATTTCCTTTGTTGCCATGGTAATGCCGTTTGTTACCTCTGATAAATCAACTTGTGACACAACGTCAAATGAACTATCTTTAGCCATAATAACCTCCATATGTAAAGAGTTTGTTCTTTTATTATAAATAAAACACAAACTGTATACAACTGATATTGAATAGAGAGCCGGTAATTGATACAATACAAGTTATGCTTTTTGTTGTAAGCTATAGAAGCAGCTTTTTTAAACAATGCATGCATTTTAGTTGATTTGAAATTTGAAATGCTGTTTGATGCAAAGTGAGAAGGTATGTGGTGAAGGAACAATCACTACTAATTTATATAAAGGATGGATAGAACGATGAATGTAGAAGCTGGGATGAAAGCGTATTTAACAGTAAACCGGGAAACGCCGATTGGTTATATGTTAGCAGAAGGTGAAGAAGAAATTTTGCTACATAAAAATGAAACAACAAGAGAGCTTGCTGAAGGAGAAGAAGTAGAAGTTTTTTTATACCTTGATCAGCACGACCGCTTAACCGCAACGATGCACTTACCTCTTGTTGAAGAAGGTGTCTATGAGTGGGTTGAAGTCGTAGATGTTAATCCGGGTTTAGGCGTGTTTGTAAATATCGGCATGAACAAAGATATGTTAATTGGTTCAACAGACTTACCTGCGTTAGAAGAGCTGTGGCCAGAAGTTGGAAACAAAGTTTATTGTACGATGAAGATTTCAAAGCGCGGTAAAATGTACGGGAAAATTGCTACAGACGATGTGATGAAAGCAATGGCATTAGATGCTCCACCTGAACTTTTTAATCGTGAAGTGAGCGGATATATCTACCGCGTCCTGCGCGTAGGTTCATTTATTATGACAGATGAAGGATATGTTGGATTTATTCACGAAAGCGAAAGACGTAAAGAACCGAAGCTTGGTACGCATGTAACTGGCCGCGTCATTAATGTAAAAGAAGACGGAACGCTAAACGTATCGCTTCTTCCGCGCAAACAAGAAAGCATGGATGAAGATGCACAAGTACTATACGATTACATGGAAAGCCGCGGTGGCGTTATGCCATTTTGGGATAAAAGCTATCCAGAAGATATTCGTGAGCGCTTTAATATGAGTAAAGCTGCGTTCAAACGTGCGCTTGGTAAACTAATGAAAGAAGGAAAAGTTTATCAAGAAGAAGGATGGACATATTTTAAAAAAGAAGAAAACTAAAAGGAGAAGCCGCTGAAAACTCAGCGGCTTCTTTTTATAAGTGATCAGTTTTTTTAGAAAATGAATGTTTTCCAAGCTCACGGTTATGCTTAGCTTGCAGATTCTTTTCGTGAAGCTTTGCGTTATTATCTTTTGCTTTTTTATCGTTATCGCTCGTTTTTGGCATTGTGATACACCCCTTTTTGATCGTACCTTTAGAATGCCCTGACCTCTTTAAATTATTCGATGGTTTCGTTCAAAAAGAAGACTGCAATTGTCCCTGGGCCAGAATGAGAACCTATGGCTGCACCAATAATATTAATAATAAAATGTTTGGTGCCAAAACGTTCTTGAATCATCTCTTTCAGCTGAAGAGCTGTTTCTAAATCATCTCCATGGCTAATTCCAATGGTTTGAGAAGAGAGATTTTTTCCTCGCTCTTCCATCACGTCAAGCATGCGTTTAAATACTTTTTTACGGCCGCGGATTTTTTCGATTGGAATCAATTTTCCATCTTCCACATGAAGCAGCGGCTTAATATTAAGCAGACCTCCTACAAAAGCAGAAGCTTTGCTCACGCGGCCTCCTTGAGCAAGAAAATCCAAGTCATCAACCGTAAAAATATGCTCCATATGCAGAGCGTATTGCTTTATTTTTTCTGTCATTTCTACTAGCGAGAGGTTTTGGTGTAATAATTGTGCTGCATAATAAGTAACTACTCCCTGGCCAAGAGATGCACATTTCGTATCGATTATTTCTAATTGGAAATCGGGATACTTTTCTAGGAGTTCTTCTCGAATCATCATTGCTGTTTGATATGTACCGGACAATTCCGAAGAAAAAGCTAAATAAATGCACGAATCACCTGATTTAGCTATGTTCTCAAAGACTTCATACATAGTAGTTGGAGCCGCTTGAGACGTTTTTGGCATCTTGCCTTTACGGATGGCTTCGTAGACAGAAGCTGGTTCAATCGTTTGTAGATCTAAAAATTCTTGATTATCCAAGCTTACGCGAAGCGGTAAAAAGCCAACGTTATTTTCTTGAAAAAAGGATAAAGGCAAATCGCTTGCACTATCGGTTAAAAGTTTAATTGACATAAATGTCACCTTCCTAATTGCATTTATAAAATATGAAATGAGTTTGATGTATAAACATTGAAAAGCGTTATATACGACATAGTATTAGTGTATAAGCACTTTGAGGAAAATACAATTTTTGAATAAGTTTTTTTAATTCTGCCAAATCGTACATACTATATGTACTAACTATTTTAAAGATGCTGACTTTATTCATTTTATAAATGGGTATAAGGAAGTAAGAAGTTTTAAAAAGCGGAGGTCGGTCATTTGAATATGTGGCTTGAAACAAAAAAAGCGATAGTCGTCTTAGTAGGAGCATTATTGAATGCGCTTGCGCTCAACTTGTTTTTGATACCTGCTAATGTATATTCGAGCGGCTTTACGGGAGTAGCACAGCTTGTTTCGAGTATCGTGACAGATTACACTCCTTTTACTATTTCCACTGGAGTGCTGCTGTTGTTGTTAAATATTCCTGTAACTATTTTAGGATGGAAAAAAGTGGGGAAGTCATTTACTGTTTACAGTTTTATCAGCGTTGCTGCAACAACTTTGTTTCTTGGAATTATTCCTATTCAAGCACTTTCTAAGGACATCATCCTTAATGCAGTTTTTGGAGGCGTTATTTTAGCGGTAGGGGTAGGAATTACGTTAAAATTTGGAGCTTCAACTGGTGGGCTCGATATCATTGCCCTGATTTTGTCCCGAGTAAAAGACCGACCAATTGGCACTTATATGTTCATATTAAATGCAATTATTATCGTGCTAGCAGGTCTTTTATATGGTGCTGAGAAGTCACTTTATACGCTTGTGACGCTTTATACGACCACTCGCGTCATTGATGTTATTCATACGCGTCATGTCAAACTCACAGCAATGATCGTAACGAAAAAAGGAGTGGAGCTAAGAAAGGCGATTCATGCCAAACTCGTGCGAGGGATTACGGCGGTACCGGCTAAAGGAGGCTTCACAAACGAAGATAAAGAAATGCTAATGATTGTTTTAACTAGGTATGAATTATTTGACTTGGAACGAGTAATTAAAGAGGTGGATCCTAAGGCATTTACTAATATAGTTCAAACAACGGGAATCTTTGGTTTGTTTCGCAAAGATTAAAAAGAGTCCAGGTATTCATTACCTGGACTCTTTTTTATTAATGTGTGCCTTTTAAGTCATTAGAAAGTTCTTGAAGCTGAGCTTGTTCTTCAGGAGAAGCATTTTGCTGCGCATGAGACAGCATATCAGCTGCAATGTTTTCATCAGAAGCTGCAGGCGTATGAGCCTGAGACGTTTGATGATTTTGACCAGCAGCTCCCAATGTATTCTGAAGCTGTTGAAGCTGAGCTTGTTCTTCAGGAGAAGCGCTTTGCTGTGCATGAGACAGCATATCAGCTGCCACGTTTTCACTAGACGTGTGAGCTTCACCGTGAGCGTGAGACTGACCGCCTTCTAAAGTGCTTTGAAGCTGTTCAAGCTGGCTCTTTTCTTCAGGAGAAGCATTTTGCTGTGCATGAGACAATATATCAGCTGCCACGCTTTCACTGGACGTGTGAGCTTCACCGTGAGCGTGAGACTGACCGCCTTCTAAAGTGCTTTGAAGCTGTTCAAGCTGTGCCTTCTCTTCGGAAGAAGCATTCTGAACGATATGAGACAGCGTATCGGACGTAATGTCTGCACTTTTCTCGCGCCCATGTGATTCTCCATCTGTATCATACGCTTGATGCAATGAGTTTTGGAATTGCTTCAGCTGCTCTTGCTCCTCAGGAGAAGCGTTAGAAGCAATACTATTTAATACGCCTTCTGAAATATCAAGTTCACCGTTGCCGTGCTTTTGACGATGAAGCTGATCTTCTGAATGGCCGGATACTGCGTTTCGAATCGCATCTTTTACTTGACCAAAAAGTGAATTTTTCATAAGTTACTGTCCTCCATGAGGAGTTTGGCGCTGGTGAGCTTGAAATGCTTCTGCCTCCGCCATAGTCATATGATAAGGAATTCGTTCATCATGTTTTTGAACTGCGTCTGCACCTTGTTTCACAAAACGTTTTGATCGATTGCCTCTGCCCATCATAAATTCCTCCTCGTAATATAAATAAAACCGACACCTTAAGAAGTGTCGGTTATAGTGTGTGCTAAATAAAAAAAATGATAGCGATAAAAATTTACCTTGCTTTTCAAAAAAAGCTAAGTTATAAATTTAACGTTTTTTCCAAATAATAAGCAATACCATCATTTTCATTCGATTTTGTTACTTCACGCGCTAGCTGCTTTAATTCGCTAATACCATTTTCCATGGCGATACCGTGTCCTGCAAATTTAATCATTTCAAAATCATTGTCTTCATCTCCAAATGCAATAATTCGTTCGCGAGAAATTTGATAATGATTAGCTACGCGCTCAAGACCTACAGCTTTATTAAGTCCTTTTTTTACAATTTCAACGACATGCCAAGGTGCTCCCCAGCGTCTATGTTCTAGTACTTCTGCATGAACATCTGAAAGGTGAGAGCGTATATCTTGTACATGTTCTTCATCTGCGTGAATTAAAATAGACGTTGGATCGTGCTGCAGCGTATGACGCAAATCACCCGTTTGTAATTTAGGATCCCCTAGGCTGAGTACATCCATTAATTTTCGATCTTCAAAATGAAGATACACATCATCTTGTACTTCTGCCATGATATTGTTGATGCGATAGTCTTGCATAGCTGTCACAATGTCATGAACAGTTCGGCGATTTAAAGGTTCGTGATGCGTGCCAAAATCAGGCTGAAGGGGATGATGGACAAGCGCTCCGTTAAAGTTTACGATAGGCGTGGATAAATCTAATTCGCTGTAATACATAGCACTGGAACGATAAGGTCTTCCAGTTGCAATCATTACAATATGTCCGTCTTGTTTGGCTTTTTCTAATACCCGTTTTGTTTTAGGTGAAATGGTTTTTTCATTCGTTAACAATGTTCCATCCAGATCTAAGGCAATTAAGTGTTGATCGTTTCTCATATAGGGCTCCTTTTAAATTGAAGTAGTTATACGATTATATTGAATTCTACTAATATTCATGCTTGTATTCCCATATTTTACACAACTTTTCCTTATGAGCAAAGCAGAACGATTGACATGCAAAAGTTGTCTTGTTACGGTGTAAGACATAGTTATTGATTGCTTACGATAAATTGTTTAAGGGTATATTTAATACGTGAAGATAATTACGGAAGTAAAAGAAAGGAGAATGAATATGGATAAACAGTTAGAAGATAAAATCATGGAATCACTAGAAGAAGTAATTGATCCAGAGCTTGGCGTTGATATCGTAAATTTAGGCTTAGTTTACGGGGTGGAAATGGAAGAAAACAACACGGTTATCGTGACGATGACGTTAACTTCTATTGGCTGCCCGCTAGCGGGTGTGATTGGCGAACAAGTGAAAAAACAATTAATTTCTCTTGAAGAAGTAGAAAATGTAGAAGTGAATATCACATTTAACCCGCCATGGGATAAAGATCGCATGACTCGCTACGCTAAAATTGCATTAGGTGTTCAATAAGAAAAAAAGCCATCAACGATGGCTTTTTTTCTTATTCAATTCTGCACAATTCCACAGGGCAGTCTTCACAGTCTATTTCTTTCTTTAAAAAAGAGAGCTTATGAATGATAATTTTTCCATCTGTCATTGAGATTACTTCATTTTTTCGCAACTCAGCGAGCATACGATTGACCACTTCTCGGGATGTCCCGCATAGATTAGCGATCTCTTGATTTGTCAACGTTACGTTTAATAAAATACCATTTGGCTTCATTACCCCAAAACTATTGGACATGCGAATCAGAGTAGAATAGAGAGCTCCTTTTTTTCCATTTAGAATTAAGTCTCTAAACTTTGTCTGCATTCGCTTAATTTGAAGTCCCATCCACTTCATGTACTCCATGGAAAGAGCAGGGTATTGTGCTAGTTCGTTTTCTAACACCCGTTTTTGAATGCTGATCGCTGTACAAGGTTCAATGGCTTTTGCTTGAAGCATATGGGGAGTAGATCCGCAAAACAGCATAACTTCCCCGATTAAGTCTCCTGAACTTGCCAGCTGAAGCGTCAGTTCGCGTCCTTCCGGCGTCACTTTACTTACTTGTACAGCTCCAGAAGTAATAAAAAATAAATGAGTTGAAGGTGAACCTTCTTGAAAGAGAAAGTCACCTTTTTTAAACGAAATTTTATGATCAAAGTCCATAAAAAATTGCTGCAGCTCATTTGAAAAAGAATCCGCTGTGATGTTCATCATGTTATCACCTTTTACTCAAAATTTTTGCGACTGTTACTTATTAATCTATTAAGTTAGAACAGTCTGTATATCCTGTACGTCCACTAGCCGTATGAAGAAATGTCATACGGATGATTTTTATCGATACTCTTATTATACACAAAAACAACCAGTGTTTTCCAAAACTATCTGTGAACAATTTCTAAACAAAAATAGAAAGATAGTTATAAAAATAAAAACTTATGAATAAATAAAAATGTTTAAAAATATAGAATAAAGTGTTGGTTTTTTTAAATATTCATTTGATTTTATTTTTATACGGTATTATAATGATAAATAATTCAAATAGATACGTGGAAAAAGGAGTTTTAAAATGAAAGAATACAAGGTAGGAATTGTTGGAGCAACAGGGTATGGAGGAGTAGAACTGATTCGTTTGTTAGCGAATCACCCGCATTTTCATGTTTATGCAGTTTATTCATCCTCTCAGGATGGGATGGAACTAGCAGAAGTTTATCCTCACCTTTCTAATACTGTATATACACTGCAAGATATAAACCCTAAGAACATGGCCAAAGAATTAGACTTAGTGTTTACAGCAACTCCGTCCGGTGTTTCTAGCAAACTTGTACCTCAATTAATAGAAGAAGGAATAAAAGTGGTAGATCTATCTGGAGATTTTAGATTAAAAACAGAAGCTCTTTATGAAAAGTGGTACAAAAAGCCTGCTGCAGCCGAAGCGTTTTTACAACAGTCCGTGTATGGGTTAGCGGAATGGTTTGCAGAAGAAGTTGAAAGCAGTACGTTCGTTGCGAACCCGGGTTGTTATCCAACAGCTACACTGCTTGGGCTAGCTCCTCTCGTTAGTAAACAAATGGTGAAATCAAACTCTATTATCATTGATGCAAAGTCCGGAATTTCAGGAGCAGGACGTGGTCTTTCGCAAATGGTTCATTATGCTGAAATCAATGAAAATATGAAAATATACAAAGTTAATCAGCATCAGCATATCCCAGAAATTGAATCTATTTTAGAAAAGTGGGATGAGGAAATTGGCCATGTTACGTTCAGTACGCACTTAGTTCCAATGACGCGAGGGATTATGAGTACGATATACGCTGAACTTTCTGAAGAGAGCTCAGTACAAGAGCTTCATCAGCTATATGTAGATACATATCAAAACTCCCCATTCGTTCGCGTTCGAAAAGCTGGTGAATTTCCGTCTACTAAAGAAGTAAGTGCATCAAATTATTGCGATATTGGTATTGCATTTGACGAACGAACAAAGCGTGTCACGATTGTTTCTGTCATTGATAACTTAGTTAAAGGGGCAGCCGGTCAGGCCATTCAAAATGCCAATATCATGATGGGATTTGAACAGCAAACGGGTATTGGACTACTGCCTGTCTTCCCATAAAAGCACAGCATCACTAATCACGATAAAAGCAGGAGGGAACGTATAGTGATTACGGTTAAACAAACGAAAGAAAAGATAAAGAAAATAGAGAACGGTACAATTGTAACGCCGCTAGGTTTTTCAGCAGATGGCGTTCACGCTGGTTTACGTTATGCTAAAAAAGATTTAGGAGTTATTGTAAGTGATGTGCCAGCTAATTGCGCAGCTGTTTACACGCTTAATGCCTTCCAAGCAGCGCCTTTAGCTGTTACAAAAGAAAGTGTAGCAGTAGAGCAGAAGCTGCAAGCGATCGTTGTGAACAGCGCATGTGCAAATGCATGTACTGGAGAACAAGGATTAAAAGATGCATACCAAATGCGAAATACATGTGCAGAAAAGCTTAATATTCTACCTCATCATGTAGCGGTAGCTTCTACAGGGGTAATTGGAGAGCTTCTAGATATGGAAAAAATCATGAAGGGCATTGGGTTATTAAGTCCTTCGTCGAACAAAGAAAAAGCAGAAGAATTTCAAACGGCTATTTTAACAACAGATACCGTAATGAAGTCAGCTTGCTATCAAACAGCCATTGACGGCAAAACGGTTACGATTGGCGGCACAGCGAAAGGATCAGGTATGATTCACCCGAATATGGCTACGATGCTTAGCTTTATCACAACGGATGCTAAGGTTGAAGCTTCAGTACTACAAGATGCGCTGGGTTCTATTACAAATAAAAGCTTTAATCAAATTACAGTAGATGGTGATACGTCTACGAATGATATGGTTGTTGTTTTAGCAAATGGAAAAGCTGATCACCAGTCGCTTACACCAGATCATCCTGAATGGACGTCATTTTATGAAGCACTGCGCTTGACGTGTGAAGATTTAGCCAAACAAATTGCACGCGACGGTGAAGGAGCAACAAAACTAATTGAAGTAAACGTATCTGGTGCTCATACAAACGAAGAGGCAAATGTGATTGCTAAACAAATTGTAGGCTCGAACTTAGTGAAAACGGCCATGTATGGAGCCGATGCCAATTGGGGACGAATTATTTGTTCAGTTGGCTACAGCGGCGTAGCGCTTAATCCAGAAGCAGTGAACGTTTCGTTAGGTGATATCCAAATGCTAAAAAACAGCCAGCCTGTTTCATTTAGTGAAGAAGAAGCAAAAGCTTATTTAGAAAATGATACGGTTGAAGTCTATGTTGACTTGCAGCAGGGAAATGGAATTGGCAAGGCGTGGGGCTGCGATTTGACTTACGATTATGTGAAAATCAACGCCAGTTATCGAACGTAAGGAGAGAGTGAAATGAGCAGTGAAAAAATCGTCGTTGTAAAATGCGGAGGCAGCATTATCAATCAGTTAACAAGCGCTTTTTTTGAAAGTATTCAGCAGTTAAAAGCGAGTGGATATCAGATCATTGTTGTGCACGGAGGCGGGCCTGATATTCAAGATACGCTTACCAAGCTTCACATTGAAACGGAATTTGTAGATGGGCTTCGAAAAACGTCCAAAGAAGCATTAGAAGTTGTGACGATGGTATTAGCAGGCAAAGTTAATAAGCATCTTGTAAAAGAACTACAAAAAGCGAATTTAAAAGCAGTAGGACTATCAGGAATTGATGGATCTTTGCTTAAAGCAGAGGCTATCGATGTTGAACGTCTAGGTTACGTTGGAGAAGTAAAAGGCGTAAACGATACATTATTAAAACAACTAACTGACAGTCAGTACATTCCGGTTATTTCTTCCATTGGAGCCGATGAAGAAGGTAATAGCTATAATATTAATGCTGACGTGGCAGCCGGAGCCGTTGCACAAGCAGTAAATGCTGAAAAGCTGATGTTTGTGACGGATGTAAAAGGTGTATTAAAGGATGGAGCATTGCTTCCTGAACTTACAAAGTCAGAGATTGATGCACTTATTGAAGAAAAAGTAATTTACGGCGGAATGATTCCAAAAGTGACATCAGCGGTAAATGCGTTATCTCCTTTACTTGAAGAAGTTCATATTATTAGCGGAACTGATGGATTTTTAGATAAGGAAGGAAAGCTGATTGGTACAGCAATTAAATATAGTGGAAAAGGTGGAGAAGATAGCGATGAGTTCATTGTTTCCAACATATCAACGGTTTGATATCCATGTGGAAGAGGCGCAAGGAACAAAATTAATAGATAACAAAGGAAATGAGTATTTAGATTTTATTTCAGGTATCGCTGTCTGTAACGTAGGCCATCGTCATCCTGATGTTCAAAAAGCGATCGAAGAGCAGTTAAATAAAGTGTGGCACGTGTCAAATTTATTTCATCAATCGATTCAAGAAGATGTAGCAGGTAAGCTTGTGGAACATTCAAACGGTGATGCAGTATTCTTCTGTAACAGCGGTGCAGAAGCCAACGAAGCGGCGATTAAATTAGCGCGCAAGTACACGCAAAAACATAAAATCATTACCTTTACAAAATCATTTCATGGACGTACATTTGCTACCATGACAGCTACAGGGCAGGCAAAAATTCATGATGGCTTCGGTCCTCTTGTTAATGAGTTTGTTTACGTGCCATACAATGATGAAGAAGCATTAAAACAGGAAATGGACGACAGCGTAGCAGCAATTATGGTTGAAGTCATTCAAGGAGAAGGCGGAGTTGTTCCAGGAACCGAAGCATTTTTATTAACTATTCAAGAGCTGTGTAAAAAGCACGAAGCACTGTTTATAGTCGATGAAGTGCAAACTGGAATCGGCAGAACAGGAAAACCATTTGCCTATCAGCATTTTAATGTGTCACCAGATATTATTACAGCAGCTAAAGGGTTAGGAAGCGGAATGCCGGTTGGTGCGATGATTGGAAAAGGCTATCTCAAAGAAGCGTTTGGACCTGGTACTCACGGAACAACCTTTGGAGGAAATCCAATTGCATTAGCTTCAGCTAAAGCAACTTTAAACATTATTTTTAACGAAGCATTTTTAGCAGAGGTTGCAGAAAAAAGCCTTTATTTTACCAACGCTTTGAAAAATAGCGTAGCAGATTATTCATTTGTAAAAGATGTTCGCGGAAAAGGTTTTATGATTGGAATTGAATGCGGAGAACATCAGTCGGCATTGCTTGCAGCAATGCGTGAAAAAGGATTGCTAGCACTGGGAGCAGGACCGCATGTAGTACGATTGCTGCCGCCTTTAACTGTAACAAAAGAAGAGTTAGACCAAGCGATTCATATCATTGAAGAAGCGTTTAGCCAAACAAAAATTACTTCATAATACAAATTTTTTTGAATACTTTTGTATAAAAATTCTGTTTTATAAATAATTATTCGAAGAGGGATGCACAATGAACGGATATTTACACTTAGCAAACGGCGATTCGTTCGCCGGACACATTGAACATACAGCAACGCACCAGGCAGAAGGAGAAATTGTTTTCTTTACTGGAATGACTGGTTATCAAGAAGTTGTGACTGATCCATCTTACAAAGATCAAATTATCGTCTTTACGTACCCTTTGATTGGGAACTATGGTATCAATGAGAAAGATTATGAAAGCAAAAAGCCTCACGTAGCAGGCGTTGTCGTATACGAATGTTCAGATGAAGGGTTCCATTACGAAGCGATGTACAGCTTCAAACAATATTTAAAGAAATGGAACATTCCGCTTATTACACATGTGGATACGAGAGCGGTCGTAAAACGAATTCGAAAAGAAGGTACGATGCAATCTGCCTTTTCGGCATCTGCTGAGCCGCCAGCATTTACTGCTGAATGCGATGGATATGTAGTAAAAGAAGTGTCAACAAAAGAGCCTGTTACTTACGGAAACGGTGAAAAACACGTTGTATTAATGGACTTTGGCTATAAAAAATCAATTTTACAAGAGCTGCTAAATCGAGAGTGCAAAGTAACGGTTGTTCCTTATTCTACAAGCTCTTCAAAAGTAAAAGAGCTGCAGCCGGATGGCATTGTCTTATCAAACGGACCTGGAGATCCAACTCAAGTAAGCAGTCAGCTGGATGAATTAAAAGAAATTATTTCAGCGTATCCAACTTTGGGAATTTGCTTTGGACATCAGTTAATTGGGCTTGCTTTTGGGGCAGAAACCAAAAAGCTGGCGTTCGGTCACCGAGGAGCTAATCAGCCTGTAATTGATTTAACGACTAACAAAGTGTGTATGACGTCTCAAAACCATAGCTATGTCGTAGATGAACAGACGATTACGTCTACGCCATTAAGCGTTCGATTTAAAAATGTGAATGACGGATCGGTTGAAGGTTTAATGCATAAAGACCTTCCTGTTATTTCGGTTCAATATCATCCAGAAGCACATCCTGGACCAAGTGACAGCACGTATATCTTTGATGAATTTATGACGAAAGTACAGCAAGTAGGGAGCGGAAAAGTATATGCCTAAAGACCAAACATTAAAAAAGATTTTAGTAATCGGATCAGGACCAATCGTAATTGGGCAAGCAGCAGAATTTGATTATTCAGGAACTCAGGCATGCTTGTCATTAAAAGAAGAAGGTTATGAAGTTATCTTAATCAATAATAATCCAGCTACGATTATGACGGACACTCACGTAGCAGATCGAATCTATTTTGAACCATTAACAGTAGACTGCGTAGAGAAAATTATTGCAAAAGAAAAGCCGGATGGTTTGTTAGCTACATTAGGCGGACAGACGGGTTTAAACTTAGCCCTTGAGCTTCATGAACAAAATATTTTGCCAAAATACGATGTGAAACTTTTAGGAACACCGATTGAATCAATCAAAAAAGGTGAAAGCCGTGAAGAGTTCCGTGCATTAATGAATGAACTAAATGAACCGGTGCCGGAAAGTGAAGTTGTCACAAAAGTAGAAGAAGCATTAGCTTTTGCCGAGAAAATTGGTTTTCCTGTTATTGTACGTCCTGCTTATACGTTAGGCGGAACGGGCGGAGGAATTGCTTATTCTATGGAAGAACTTGAAAAACTTTCAGCGTCAGGTTTACGTGAAAGTGCTATTACTCAATGCTTAATTGAAAAAAGCATCGCTGGATTTAAAGAGGTTGAGTACGAGGTTATGCGTGACGTGAACAATACGTGCATTACAATTTGTAACATGGAAAATATTGATCCCGTGGGTGTTCATACTGGAGATTCGGTAGTTGTTGCTCCTTCTCAAACGTTAACCGACGTGGAATATCAAATGCTTCGTTCGGCTTCAGTTAAAATTATTTCATCGCTTGGCATTATTGGAGGTTGCAACATTCAGTTTGCGCTTGATCCAAAAAGCAAGCAGTACTATTTAATTGAAGTAAATCCGCGTGTGAGCCGTTCGTCTGCTCTTGCATCAAAAGCAACGGGCTATCCGATTGCTAAAATTGCTGCAAAACTATCAGTAGGCTACACGCTTCATGAGTTATTAAATCCTGTAACAGGAGACACATATGCAAGCTTCGAACCAGCTCTTGACTATGTAGTAGTGAAATTTCCAAGATGGCCGTTTGACAAGTTTTTCTACGCGGAGAGAACGCTTGGCACGCAAATGAAAGCAACTGGAGAAGTAATGGCTATTGACCGTAACTTTACACGTAGCTTCCAAAAGGCACTGTCTTCTTTAGAAATTGATTTACAAGGATTGGAAGTAGAAGAACTGCAAGAACTTTCAACGGATGAATTAAAAAGCAAGCTTGGCGAACAAAGCGATGAGCGTATTTTTGTTATCCTTGAGCTTTTACGTCGCGGTACAACGCCTGAGTATATCCATGAAGTAACGCAAATTGATTATTTCTATTTAACACACTTTACGCAGCTGATTAAAATGGAAGCCTCTTTGAAGGAAGTACGTTTTGATTCCATTACAGCTGAACACTTCAAGCAAGTGAAGGAGCATGGTTTTACAGATGCGTATCTAGCAAGCGTATGGAACGTGCCAGAGCTTGACGTAAGAGCGAAACGTAAAGCACTACATATTACGCCAAGCTACAAAATGGTAGATACATGTGCAGCGGAGTTCGAATCCTCTACGGCTTATTTCTACTCTAGTTATTATGGCGAGAGTGAGATTGAACCATCAACGAATAAAAAAGTTGCGATTATCGGTTCTGGACCGATTCGTATCGGCCAAGGAGTAGAATTCGACTACAGCTCTGTACACGGTGTGTTAGCTCTTGAAAAAGAAGGATACGAAACAATTTTAATTAACAACAATCCAGAAACGGTAAGTACGGATTTTGAAGTAGCAGACCGCTTATATTTTGAACCTGTAACAGTAGAAGATGTGCTAAACGTTCTTGATGCTGAAAATGTGACGGATGTAATTGTTCAATACGGAGGTCAAACGGCTATTTCGCTTGTTAAAGGGCTAGAAGAAGCTGGCGTCAATTTACTAGGGATTACAAATGATGTTATTGATGCACTTGAAGATCGCGACCTGTTTTATAAGCTCTTAGACGACTGTGATATTCCGCATATCCCAGGTGAAATGGCGAAAGATGAGCAAGAACTTGTACAAAAAGCAAAAGCTATGGGATTCCCATTACTTATTCGTCCTTCTTACGTCATTGGCGGAAAAGGAATGCTGACAATTCAAAATGAAACGGAGCTGCAGGCTTGTTTACCGGCTATTAAAGCGTCTCATTTCCCAATGCTTATTGATGCTTACTTCCCTGGAAAAGAAGCAGAAATTGATGTTGTAGCAGACGGAAAAGATGTGTTGATTCCGACAATCGTTGAACATATTGAAAAAGCCGGCGTTCATTCAGGAGACAGCTATGCGCTTTTACCAGCAAAAACAGTAGAAGCAGCACATAAAGAAAAAATGGTGAGCTACGCTCAAAAAATTGTAAACAAACTTCAATATAAAGGGATTATGAATATCCAATATGTTATTTACAACGATGAAGTCTACATGCTGGAAGTTAATCCGCGTGCCAGCCGTACAGTGCCTGTAGTAAGCAAAGTGTGCAACACGCCGCTTGTTTCGCTATCAACTCAAATATTGCTTGGGAAAGCATTGTCGGAAATTAGCGAGAAGCTAGGTTTATTGCCGGATCCGGCTTATACAACTATTAAGTTTCCAGTGTTTTCGACAAGTAAATTATCAGGAGTTGATCCGCTTGTTGGACCAGAAATGAAGTCAACTGGTGAAGGAATTGCGATTTCTTCAACGATTGAAGAAGCAGCAAAAAAAGTATTCCATCAGTATGTGTTAAGTAAAAAAGGTGCTGCAGAAGTGTATATTAACGGAGAAGCACAGGGCCTTGAAGAACTTGCGCAAAGCGCGGGATTAACTCTTGTTAAAGATAAAGAAGTTAGTGAATGGGTAAAAACGAAAGAAGCTTTATTATATGTAAGTTTACAGCCTGAAGATAAAGAAAGCCGTATGTCAGCATTAAAACACGGTTTAATGGTTATGACGGAGGCAGAAACGGCTTCGCTATTTTTCCAATCGTTCCAAGTCAATGAATATCACGTTTCATCACTACAAGAATGGTTTCAAAAAACTAAAAAGGAAGTGACAGTATCATGAGTACAGTATCGGTAAATACGAATTTAAAGGGAAAAGATTTGCTTACGCTTAAAGATTTATCATCAGACGATATTATGTCACTTTTAGAAAGCGCCATTGAGCTGAAAGAAAAGCATAAAAATGGTGAAATCGTCACATCGTTAAAAGGAAAAACGCTGGGGCTCATTTTTGAAAAATCTTCAACAAGAACAAGAGTCTCATTTGAAGCGGGAATGATGCAGCTTGGAGGAAACGCCCTCTTTTTAAGCAGCCAGGATTTACAAATTGGACGCGGAGAAACGATTGCTGATACAGCACGCGTACTATCTGAATTCATCGATGCTATCATGATTCGTACGTTTGAACATAGCAAGATCGAAGAGCTTGCAGATTACGCATCCATTCCCGTTATTAATGGTTTGACAGATGATTATCATCCTTGTCAGGCTCTAGCTGATTTATTAACGATTTACGAGCACAAGAAATCATTTGATGGGCTAAAAGTAGCTTATGTTGGAGACGGAAATAATGTAGCGCATTCCTTAATGATTGCATGTGCAAAAATGGGAATAGATATTTCAATTGGATGCCCTGACGGATATGAGCCAAAAGACTTTGTAACAGCTTATGTTAATGAAGTAGCTGCTAAAACGGGTGCGAAGGTTACGATTACAAAAGATCCTGTAGAGGCTGTAAAAAATGCCGATGCTATTTATGCAGACGTGTGGACAAGTATGGGACAGGAAGAAGAAGCACAGCAGCGCTTGAAAATATTTGCTCCTTATCAAGTAAATGAAGAGCTAGCTGCCCATGCGAAGTCAGACTATTTATTTCTCCACTGCCTGCCTGCGCATCGTGAAGAAGAAGTGACAGCAAGCATTATTGACGGACCAAATTCGGTTGTTTTCCAGCAGGCTGGAAATCGTATGCATGTACAAAAGGCCTTGCTTCAAGCAATTTTAGGCTAAGAAAAAAACCTTTCTGAGAATATCAGAAAGGTTTTTTTGTTTAAAGGGAATTAATTGTGGGAACACCAGTTGTATACTAAACAGAACGAAAGGTGATTTATGATGAAAGTATTAGTTGTTGGAGCAAACGGAACAACGGGAAAACAAGTGGTAGAAAAAGTCGCAAACAGCAAGCAGCATGAAGCTTATGCGATGATTCGCGACGAAAAACAAGCAGACGCTTTAAAAAAGCTGGGCGCTAACGTTGTACTTGGTGACTTGGAGCAAGATGTTTCAGATGCTTTAAGAGGTATGGATGCTGTCATATTTGCAGCAGGTTCTGGAGGACATACGGGAGATGAAAAAACAATCGCTGTGGATCAAAACGGTGCTAAAAATATCATTGATGAAGCAAAAAATCAAGGTGTGAAGCGCTTTGTTATGTTAAGTTCAATGGGAACAGATGCACCTGAACAAGGACCAGAAGGCTTACAACTTTACCTGCGTGCTAAAGCGATAGCGGATGAATACTTAAAGCAGTCTAATCTGCAATATACAATTGTACGACCAGGAACTTTATCGAATGATTCAGCTACTGGAAAAATTGATATCAATAATGATATTGAAGATAAATCTCAGACGATTCCTCGAGCAGATGTAGCAACCGTGCTTGTAGAATGCCTAAACGAAGAAGCTACGATAGGAAAAACGTTTGAAATGTTAGCCGGAGAAACTGAAATTGAACAAGCTATTAAATTTACTCATTGATACAAAAGGGCAGATCTAAAGGTCTGCTCTTTTCTGTTCTGTTCCTAATATGAAAACATCTCCATTATGAAACGGAAATCTTAAGGGAATAGTATAGGAGAACATTTCATTTCAGGAATGAGGAGGCAGGACAATGGGACAAAATCGTCATTTCACACCGGGTCAAAAAGCTCCTAATAACGGAGTGTATATTGAAATTGGTGAAACAGGAAGCAACGTAAATAATCCTCAAAAGGTTAAATTAAAAGCAGGAGAGCGTTTTCCAGAGACGGCAAACGATGACCGCCACTGGACATACATGCGCAAGCCTTAAATAGTAAAAAAATAAAGAAGCCATTCTAAATTGAATGGCTTTACTTGTTTTCCCATTGCTGGGTATAATGAAATAAAGGTCAATAAAGGTCAAATGTATCGAAGGAGGATGTTCAATGGACATAAATAAAATGACCCAAAAATTGCAAGAAGGCGTGATGGAAGCGCAGTCCGAAGCTATTAAACGAAATCAGCAGGAAGTGGATATTGCTCATTTGCTTTATACGCTTATTCATCAGCAAGATGGTATTGCTCCTCGCATATTAGATCATTTACATATAGATCATCAATCTTTTCAGCAGCAGGTAAATCAACTGCTTGCGAAAAAACCTGCTGTTACAGGAAGTGGAGCTGAAGTAGGGAAAGTTTATATTACAAATAAACTCCAGCAGCTGTTTGTCAAAGCTCAAGAAGAAGCATCTCGTCTGCAAGATGATTATGTTTCAGTTGAGCACATCTTTTTAGCCTTAGCACAGGAACCGTCTTCTAGTGAATATGGCAAGTTATTTTCAAGTCACGGTATAACAAAAAAAGCTTTGCAAGATGTGCTTACTAGCCTTCGAGGAAATCAGCGAATTACAAGTCAAAATCCGGAAGTTACATATGAAGCGTTAGCTAAATATGGAAGAGACTTAGTGGCAGAAGTAAGAGCAGGGAACATTGATCCAGTCATTGGACGAGACGGAGAAATTCGCCGCGTTATCCGCATTTTATCGCGAAAAACAAAAAACAATCCAGTTTTGATTGGAGAACCTGGCGTTGGTAAAACAGCGATTGTTGAAGGTCTAGCACAGCGCATTGTTCGTAGAGATGTGCCTGAAGGATTAAAAGATAAAACCATCTTCTCATTAGATATGGGAGCTTTAGTAGCAGGAGCGAAGTTCAGAGGCGAATTTGAAGAGCGTTTAAAAGCTGTTCTTCAAGAAGTTAAGAAAAGCAACGGTCAAATTCTTTTATTTATTGACGAACTTCATACAATCGTTGGAGCAGGTCGTACGGACGGAGCGATGGATGCAGGGAATATTTTAAAACCAATGCTTGCTAGAGGAGAACTTCACTGTATAGGAGCTACAACTCTTGATGAGTATCGTCAGTATATTGAAAAAGATCCAGCTCTTGAAAGACGCTTTCAACAGGTGCTGGTTGAAGAACCTTCAGTAGAAGATACAATCTCTATTTTACGCGGTTTAAAAGAACGGTTTGAAATTCATCACGGTGTAAACATTCATGACCGAGCGATTGTTTCAGCAGCGGTTATGTCTGATCGTTATATCTCAGATCGCTTTTTACCTGATAAAGCAATTGATTTAATTGATGAAGCATGCGCAACCATTCGAACAGAAATTGATTCGATGCCATCAGAATTAGATGAAGTAACACGACGTGTCATGCAGCTTGAAATTGAAGAAGCGGCATTAAGTAAAGAAACAGATCAAGCAAGCATCACAAGGTTAGAGGCAATTCGAAAAGAAGTCTCTGATTTAAAAGAACGTGCAGATACAATGAAGCTGCAGTGGGAAAAAGAAAAGCAGTCGATTCAAACGGTGCAAGATGTCCGGGAGCAGCTTGAGAAAGCGAAGCGAGATTTAGAAGAAGCTGAAGGGAAATATGATTTAAATAAAGCAGCCGAACTTCGCCACGGACGCATTCCAGCTCTTGAAAAAGAACTAAAACAGCTGGAAGAAACAGCTGCTGAAAAAGCACAAGAAAACCGTTTGTTAAGAGAAGAGGTAACGGAAGAAGAAATTGCTGAAATTGTAGGAAGGTGGACGGGAATTCCGGTGTCGAAACTAGTTGAAGGAGAAAGAGAAAAGCTGTTGAAGCTTGAGTCAATTTTACAGCAGCGTGTGATTGGACAGGACGAAGCCGTATCCTTAGTTACAGATGCTGTGATTCGCGCAAGGGCAGGCATTAAAGACCCGAACCGCCCAATTGGATCATTTATTTTCCTAGGACCTACCGGAGTAGGAAAAACGGAGCTAGCCAAAACGTTGGCACATTCGTTATTTGACAGTGAAGAACAAATGGTTCGTATTGATATGTCTGAATACATGGAAAAGCATGCGGTCTCTAGGCTTATAGGAGCGCCTCCTGGCTATGTAGGGTATGAAGAAGGCGGACAGCTAACGGAAGCGGTGAGACGCAAGCCTTATTCAGTCGTTTTGTTAGATGAAATTGAAAAAGCTCATCCCGAAGTATTTAACGTGCTCCTTCAAATACTAGATGATGGAAGAGCAACAGATTCAAAAGGAAAAGTCATTGATTTTAAAAATACAGTCATTATTATGACGTCAAATATTGGTTCTCAATTTTTATTAGACGGTTTAACAAGTGAAGGCGAGATTACTGAAAAAGCCAGAGAGCAAGTGATGGCTCAATTAAGACAGCATTTTCGCCCAGAATTTTTAAATCGAGTAGACGACACGATTTTATTCAAACCGCTAACTGTTCATGAAGTAAAGGGAATTATTGATAAGCTATTGCTTCAGCTTGAAAAGCGTTTATCCGATCGTCATATTTCGTTAATGTTAACAGAAGAAGCAAAAAATCATATTGCAGCCTCCGGGTTTGATCCGGTATACGGAGCGCGCCCTTTAAAAAGGTTTATTCAAAAATATATTGAAACAAAAATTGCCAGAGAATTAATTGCAGGGCAAATTGAAGATTATAGTCAAGTGACAGTTGATGTAAAAGATGATGAGTTTGTTGTCAGCGTATAAGTTTTCTAAAAAGGCCATTCATGATAATTTGAATGGTCTTTTTTTGCTATTAAGAGCAGCATCCCTTTTAAAATAAATAAAAAAAATACGTGAGAGCTAAGCGTAAAAACTTATTCAGTTTTAGGTTGTAGAATATATCTAATTCATTTATGATAATACAAAATGGGCAAAGGAGCATGAATGAGCACATGAAGGACCGTATAGAGCTTATATATGACGAAGCATACGATTTTATAGATCAGGCATTAACTAAAATAAGAGCGCTGGATAAAAATGATCTTCAAGCTGAAAATGAAGAAGTGCAGGAAAAGGCAGAACGGACAGAGTTTGCACTTCAAGCTGCACGAGATATTTTAGAAAATATGATTATCCCGGGTAAAAAATTGACTTTTATTTACGAAAAAGGTTCTGTGGTAGTAGAAATTCCCGATAAAAAATAAAAACGACTTCCTTTTATGGAAGTCGTTTTTATTTTGGTAATGCAAAGTGTTCATCAATGGATGCATCACTTTTTCGATACTGCCCGGGTGTCATATTGGTTGTTTTGCGAAATACTTTTGTTAAATAATTGGCATTTGCATAGCCGACGTTTTCAGCAATTTCTTCGATTGAATACTTGGTTTGATGCAATAGCTCGGCCGCTTTTTGAATGCGAAGCTTCGTTAAATATTGAATCGGCGTAATCCCTGTTGTTTGTTTGAATAACCGGCTAAAATGATAGCGAGATAAATGAGCTGCATCTGCCATTTCATCCGGACCGATTTCTTCATGATAATGATTGCGGGCAAATAAAATAGAGCTAATGATACTTTCAGGCCAATCCTCTGTAAAACTGTCCATGCTTTTAATATATTGATACAGCTCCATTACAAAGCGGTAAGATAAGCTTGAGGCATGAAATGGATCTGCTATATGTTTTTCACTTGCCCTCTTATATATCTGAGCAAGCAGCTGAACAGGTGCTGATTCAGGGTGAAATCGAATTACAGGGGAGTGGGTTGACTGAATATAATCCCAGCATTTTTGTACTTCATCTCCGTATAATGTAAGAAAAATAAACTCCCAGTTTTCACTTTCCTTTGGTAAGTAATAGCGATAATTTCCAGGTATATTGACGATGAATGCTTTTCCAGCATCCACTTTATATTCTTGTCCATCTATTTCAATCATCCCGTACCCAGAAACCGTGTATTGAAAAATATATTTTCCTACATCTTTTCGCTGATTTCCGCTCCAGTTATAAAGGGGCGAGAAAACTTCATCCCATCCAACCGACCAGAGCTGCGCAACTTCGTTTGTGCGGGATTCTAAAAACCTGTATGCGTACGTTGAATATTCTTGAGCTTGGAAATGTGAGAGCAAATTTTCACCTTCTTTTTGAAATAAAGTAGTACTTAATTCTTACTTTAACGTAATCGCTTTCATTTTTCTATAATTTTTTGAAAATATCATGATTATTTTTAGTGAATGTCTCTAAATCTATTATTTTCTTATAATTTGCAAGTCAAGGCTCCCATGAAGATAACACCTTTTTGGCGCAAGAGCAGTTCATCATCAATTTAAAAGAATCATTTTTAAAGTGATAAGCAAAAAAGTACCGATTATCGATAGGAATTTTACCATTGAGGCAAGGAAAATTGGACTTTACAATGTACATATGAATCCGTTTCCAAAAAACTACTTAAAATAGGTGATAATAAATGCTGGAAAAATTAATCGAAGAGTTCAAACAAATATTTCATTCGTCAGAAGCTATTCGCTGCTTTTTTGCACCAGGGCGTGTCAATTTAATTGGAGAACATACTGATTATAATGGAGGGCATGTTTTTCCTTGTTCATTGAGTATAGGAACGTATGCGGTAGTACAAAAACGTCATGATGGAAAAATACGTATGTACTCTAAAAACTTCTCTGAAGCAGGCGTTATTGAATCCTCTTTAGAGCAATTAACGTACAAAACCGAGGATGATTGGGCTAATTATCCAAAAGGAGTAATGGACACCTTTAAAAAGCAGGGATATGATCTTCCTTTTGGTTTTGATATCTTGTTTTTCGGCAACATTCCTAACGGAGCAGGGCTTTCATCGTCGGCATCAATTGAGTTAGTCACATGCGTACTTTTAAATAAAATTCTTGAATTGAATATTGATATGATGGACCTTGTAAAAATGGCGCAGCAAGCTGAAAATGAATTTATCGGCGTAAGCTGCGGGATTATGGATCAGTTTGCAATTGGAATGGGAAAAGAAAATCAAGCCGTATTGTTAAACTGCCAGACTCTTGAATACCAGTATAGCCCGCTGCAGTTAACAGATGCTGTGCTCGTTATTTCTAACACAAATAAGCGAAGAGGGCTGGCAGATTCAAAATATAATGAGCGCCGTATGGAGTGTGAAAGAGCACTATCAGATTTGCAAACTTCACTTTCCATTGATTCGCTTGGTGATTTAACGAAAGAACAATTTGAAAAGCACAAATCTTTAATACAAAACGAAGTAGATTGTAAGCGCGCTAAACATGCGGTATATGAAAATGAACGCACAAAAGAAGCGGTTGCTAAATTGCAAAACGGCGATTTAAAAGGATTTGGTCAATTGATGAATGAGTCGCACTGTTCGCTGCGAGATGACTATGAAGTAAGTGGAAAAGAATTAGATGCTCTTGTAGAAGCAGCCTGGTCGCAAGAAGGTGTGATTGGATCACGCATGACGGGTGCAGGCTTTGGCGGCTGTACAATCAGTATCGTAAAAAAAGCACAGGTTGATAGATTTATTGAGGAAGTAAAAGACGCTTATTATAAGCAAACGAGTTTAGAAGCTGAATTTTATGTGGTTACGGTTGGAGAAGGAGCGCGTGAACTCACATTAGAAGCAGTATAAGAGAAAACAGATAGAGAAAGGAACGAGTGTATGTCAGTCAACATTCATGAAGAAATCACCCGACTTATTCAATATGGTTTACAAAAGAATCTAGTAACAAAATGGGATATAGATGTGGTGAGAAATAAACTGCTGGAAGTGTTAGAACTCGACGAATGTATTACGGTAGAAGTTAAAGAAGAACGTTTGGAACATCCAGCTGCTATTTTAGATAACATGCTTGATTGGGCTGCCGAAAACAATCGAATCGCCGATAATTCTATCACATATAGAGATTTATTCGATACCAAAATAATGGGATGCTTTGCAAGCATGCCTTCAGAGGTTAATCGAACCTTTTACGATCACTATCAGCAAAACCCTCAAAAAGCCACAAGCTATTATTATAAGCTGTCAAAAGACATTCACTATATTCGCAGAGATCGAATTGCTAAAAACGAAAGATGGGTAACAAACACTGACTTTGGAGAACTTGAAATTACTATCAACTTATCTAAGCCGGAAAAAGATCCAAAAGCAATTGCAGCAAGCAAATCACTGAAAGAAAGCAACTACCCGCTATGCCTGCTCTGTAAAGAAAATGCTGGCTATGCAGGCCGCATTAACCACCCAGCTCGCCAAAATCACCGGATTATCCCTGTGGAATTGCAGGAAGAGCTGTGGTACATGCAGTTTTCACCTTACGTTTATTATAATGAACATGCCATTGTTTTTGCGAGTGAGCATACACCTATGCATATTTCAAAGCAAACGTTTAAGCGGCTGCTTGCCTTCGTTGAACAATTCCCACATTATTTTTTAGGGTCAAATGCAGATTTACCCATCGTAGGAGGATCTATTTTAACGCATGATCACTTTCAAGGAGGCTATCATGAGTTTCCTATGGCTAAAGCAAGAATAAATAAATCGTTCTCTCTTGAAGCGCATCCAAACGTGAAAGCTGGAATTGTTCATTGGCCAATGTCGGTCGTTCGTCTTCAAAGTTCGCACCTTGCACCATTAGTGGAAGCAGCGGATTTCATTTTGAAGAAATGGAAATCATATAGTGATCAAAGTGCTGGTATTTTAGCTTTTACAGATCAAACTCCTCACAATACGGTCACGCCTATTGCTAGGAAAAGAGGGGATTTGTACGAATTAGATTTAGTACTGCGAAACAATCGAACAAACAGCAAGCATCCAGATGGCATTTATCATCCGCATGCAGAAGTTCATCATATCAAAAAAGAGAACATAGGTTTAATTGAAGTAATGGGGCTTGCGGTTTTACCCGGTCGTTTGAAAGACGAAATGAGTCTAGTGGCCAAAGGGTTAGTTCAGAATAACCTGAGTGAAGTAGCCAGCAGGCATGATCAAGTGAAAAAACACGTGAAGTGGGCTGAACACATCAAGAAAAAATATCCGCATATTGAAGTGGAAAATGTCCAAAGCATTCTTCAACAAGAGCTCGGTTTGATCTTTGCGACTATTTTAGAGCATGCAGGTGTGTTTAAACAAACTGCTGAAGGGCAGCTCGCATTCAGTCGTTTTATGAATTCGTTAAATGAAGCGTAAATCATTAATAAAAACAGGCAGCTCGTAATGAGCTGCCTGTCTTTATACAGTTAGGGCATGCTGTTTTAAAAGGGTATACAGAGCCTGTGTTCCTTTATTATCCTGGCCTTGTTTTTCGAGCTGTTCATAAAGCGATTTTGCTAATTTTAGCCCGGGTGTATACAGCTCCATTTCTTCAGCTGATTCAATGGCAATCTTCATATCTTTAATGAAGTGTTTAATATAAAAGCCTGGTTCGAAGTCTCCTTTAATCATGCGAGGAGCTAAATTGCTTAACGACCAGCTTCCCGCTGCGCCTGTTTCAATACTTTTTAGAACGGTATTCGGATCTAATCCGGCTTTTTCAGCATAAAGTATCGCTTCGCAGACACCCATCATATTAGAAGCAATAGCAATTTGATTGCACATTTTTGTATGTTGACCAGCACCGGCGCTTCCTTGAAGAACGATATTTGTCCCCATTTTTTCAAGAATAGGCGTAACGGCAGAGAATGCTTCAGAATCGCCTCCTACCATAATCGCTAAGGTTGCTTTCTGAGCCCCAATATCTCCTCCTGAAACAGGAGCGTCAAGCGCATGAATGTGCTTCTCTTTTGCTGCTTGATAAATCTCACGAGCAAGTATAGGGCTTGATGTCGTCATATCAATTGTATAGCAGCCTTTCTTTGCATTATGTATAATGCCGTCTTTTCCTAAATAAATCTCTTTTACATCGTGAGGATAGCCTACCATGGTGATAATAACATCAGATTGTTCGGCCACTTCTTGAACGGTTTCTTTCCATTTGGCCCCTTTTTCAAGTAGTGCTTGAGCACGAGTTTTTGTTCGTGTATAAACAAGGACTTCATATCCTGCGTCAATTAAATGCCCGGCCATGCTTTGACCCATAACGCCTGTTCCGATAAAACCAATTTTTTCTTTAGTCACAGCAGTATTCACTCCTAAAGTTAATAGTTTGATTATTCTAAAATTATATAGTTAAAGTTTGGGATAATCAATGATTCCGACTATATATAGATAGAGAAAAGCACTCTCAGTCCTATGTCTTGAATACGAGGTAAGGAAAGAAAGTACTGAGAAGAACCTATGCCAAAAAATAAAAAAAGCGCTGGCTTTACAGCCAACACTTTTTAGTGTTGATTATTTGCTGGTTTATTCGGTACACCCAGTTCTCCAATCAAAATTACAACTAGCGTGAAAACTACTCCAAGGATGGAAGCGGTTGCGAAACTGTAAGTACCGCCCGTCATTGCAGAGATTACGTACACTGCCATATTCATTAGTAAAAAGCCCCAAACAAAAGCCATTACGACACGCATTCTATTCACCTCGTTTACAGTACAGTTTGATTTCATTTTAGCATATAGCAGTCAAATAAGAAATTGAATTTTTTATGAATAAATAAGGGGCGTGCTCCCATGCAGAAACAAAAGAGCAATAAGTCAGAAATAGGCATTATTCTAGTGCGCTTTTTTATGGTTCTATCATACACTGTATGGAACAACTAGTAAGTTACGGAGGAAGAGCTATGATACATCGACGCTTTTTTAGCTTAGATACGCAATGGAATGTCGTACATGTCCCTGAACGACCGAATGGTTTCGGTGTGTTAGTATTGGGTGATAAAGATCATTTTGTTGAAAGTTCAACTAGCTTATGGATTCAGCACGGCGGAAGGTCACAGCTGTTGCAATGTTTACAAGATGAAGGATACACAGTATTTTATTCCAATTTATATGGCCGGCATTGGGGGTCTCCTGAAGCATATCACCTTGCAAAACAACTTTATCATTTAGTAATGAAACAAGAAATTTTAAATAAACGAATTCATATTTTAGCTGAAGGAATGGGGGCTCTGTTAGCGCTGCAGCTAATGGAAAATGACGGGAATACGTTCATTCGATCAGCTGGTTTACTAAATCCGTGTATTGATCTTCATACGCATGCAGAACATGAAAAAAACAATAAATTCTTTTATAAACAATTCACGAAGGACTTGACTCAAGCTTATAAAGTGGAGCGGAAGCAAGTATCAAAGCTAATTAAGGAGTACCCTTCCGTTACGGAATTAAAATCAACGCTGCCCGTGAAGATATGGACCGCGCCTAATGCCTCTACTCATTATCCAATTGCACACAGTAAAAAATATGAACTACATCGTGAAGAACTTCACTCTCCGATTATGCTTTCACTTTATTTGCCTGAAAAAAACTATTTATTTGAACGGTCCCTTCTCCAATTTTATAAACAGCATGAAAAAGTGTTATAAGCAAAGCTTCTATGATTATACATATCATAGGGGCTTTTTGTATAAGAGATAAAAGGAAAAAGAGAGTTCATGATGTTTTTACGGATGAACTACTTTGAAATAAGGAATGAGTACTCTCTATAACTATAGGGCTTTAAGCTTTTGTTTAATAAATGATGAATGAAGAATTGGAGGAAGCGATATGGGAAATGTAGTAGTAATAGGGGCAAACCGCTTTATTGGTTTTCATTTATGTATGACTTTTTTAGACGAAGGTACAGAAGTAAAAGGATATACACATTCTGCTCATAAAGAAGAAGATGATTTGCAGGAAGAGATGAAATTTTTCTTAGGGCGAAACGCTAATTATGTATCGACTGAAGTAGGCGATTCATTAGATATGATTACCTCAGAAACGGATATTGTCTACTTCACATATTTCGATGGAGGAGATTTTTATCATCCTGATTTTTTAAGACAAGAAATGCAAAAAGCGCAGCAAGTACTCATTCAAGCACTTAATAAATGCCGTCAATTCAACATTCGATTTGTGTTTGTTTCTACCATGCGCGTATTTGGAGACCAGCAGCGAAAGATTGAAGAAACAACGATTCCAGAACCGGACAGTAGTGAAGGAAGGCTATACGTTCATTTTGAGCGAATGATAGAAAAATATAAAGATGATGGATGGCCCATTATGATTGTCAGAACGCCCACTCTTTACGGACCTTGGCAGCCTTTGTCAATGTGCTATTCTAAAAATATTGCCGGGTACGAGGAAGCTTTTACCATTATGGAAGGCACGGATTTTATTATTTATATTGAAGACGCCGTCAGTGCACTCAGACGCTGTAAAACTGGTGCATATTCATATGAAGTGGTTCATTTAGTTGAAGAAAAATTACAGCCTTGGAGCGCTGGAGCAAACATTACTCATATGGAGGTGAAGGAAGAAGCGGCTCAAGAAAAATATGAAATCAGCAGGAAAGCGAAAGAACTGCTGCATTTTTCTTCCAAAGTAACGGCTAAAGAAGGCATTTACCTGCAAAAAAAACATATGAGAACATTCTTTTTACCTCTTCATTAAAAGGAGAAAGTTGTACTTATAGAATAGATTCGCTAATATAAGGAGGAATAAATGTTTTTAATAAAGGAGATTTCACTATGGAAGAGCAAAATATGCAATTCATGCAAATTGCAATGAAGTACTTGCCAGAAGCAAAGCAGATTTTAGATGAAACAGGCGTTGAGTTATCAATGGAACACGTACAGCCGGTATTGACATTACTGACAAAAGTAATGAACGACGCCTATGAGCTTGGCAAGCAAGATGCATTAGCTGAAAATGAAAACAACTAAAGAAAACAGCTCGGTAGAATCCGAGCTGTTATTTTTGTTTGTAAAATAAATCGACTAAAGGGGCAAACTGTTTAAGAAGAGGAGCTAGTTCTTCAACGGCGAGTACAATTTCATCGATTTGTTTGAATAATCTTTCCCACTCCTCTCGCTCTCTTTCTTCTCTTGATTTTCTGCGCCCAGCTCCAAACATAAAATCAGAAAAAGCTTCATTTCTTTGTCTTCTTGCCATGATACTCATTCCTTTCACTATTTTAATGGTGGGTAAGTTCTTACCTAATGTCCCATACTAGAGTAAGAGGGACCCGTATGATTACTATATGTAGCATGATAGATACCTGAGTAGGACGAACACCCATATAGACAAAAAATAAAAAATGAAGTAAAATTAGTACCAACTCATAATAATTGATTATATAATCGGTAAATGAAATGACAGATATAGGTTTTATAGGAATATAAGCCTTTTATTTAAAGGAGAGGTTGATATGAACGCTGGCGTTCTAGGAATTGGACGTTATGTACCAGAGAAAGTTGTAACAAATTTAGATCTTGAAAAAGTAATGGATACATCAGATGAGTGGATTCGTACGCGCACAGGTATTCAAGAGCGCCGAATTGCAGCCGATAACGAGGACACATCTGATTTAGCTTATAAAGCAGCAGTTGAAGCTTTACATAAAGCTAACGTCGAGGCAGAAGATATTGACATGATCATTGTTGCTACGGTAACGCCAGATCAACCGTTTCCTACAGTATCATGTATGCTGCAAGAAAAATTGGGAGCAAAAAAAGCAGCTTCTTACGATGTGAGTGCAGCATGTGCAGGATTTATGTACGGCATGATTACAGCTAAGCAATTTATTGAAACTAATGCTTACAAGCATATATTAGTGGTCGGTGTAGAAAAGCTTTCTAAGATTACAGATTGGGACGACCGTAACACGGCTGTTTTATTCGGAGACGGAGCAGGTGCAGTTGTAATGGGACCTGTGTCAGAAGGACGAGGTATTTTATCCTTTGAACTAGGATCCGACGGTACAGGAGGCAAGCACTTGTATCAAAACGAGCTTGATCATATTGTCATGAACGGACGTGAAGTATTTAAGTTTGCTGTTCGACAAATGGGGGAATCTGCTGTTAATGTAATTGAAAAAGCAGGTTTAACAAAAGAGGATGTTGATTTTCTTGTACCTCATCAAGCGAATATTCGTATTATGGAAGCTGCAAGACAGCGATTAGACTTGCCTGAAGAAAAAATGTCTAAAACAATCCAATACTACGGCAATACATCAGCAGCATCGATTCCAATTTCAATTGTTCATGAGCTTGAAGCAGGGAAAATTCAAGACGATGATTTAATTGTAATGGTTGGCTTCGGAGGCGGCTTAACATGGGGAGCTATTGCCATTAGATGGGGAAAATAACACTACATTTTTAAAGCAACTGAAGGAGATGAATGTACGATGAATAAAAAACGTGTAGTTGTAACAGGACTTGGTGGGCTTACACCAATTGGAAATGACGTAGAAACAGCTTGGAAAAACGCAGTAGCAGGCGTGTCTGGCGTTGGTCCTTTAACAAGACTAGATGCAGATGAATTTCCTGCTAAAGTAGCGGCTGAAGTAAAAGATTTTAACGTGGAAGATTTTATTGACCGCAAAGAGGCTCGTAAGATGGATCGCTTTACTCAATATGCGATGGTAGCTGCATTGGCGGCTGTTAAAGATGCGAATTTGACTATTACGGAAGAGATTGCTCCAAACGTCGGGGTTTGGATTGGATCTGGAATTGGCGGTATGGAAACGTTTGAAAATCAATATTCAACGTTATTAGAAAAAGGTGCCCGCCGTGTAAGTCCATTCTTTATTCCGATGATGATTCCTGATATGGCAACAGGACAAGTTTCTATTGCTTTAGGGGCGAAAGGCGTGAACTCTTGTACGGTAACGGCGTGTGCAACAGGTACAAACTCTATTGGTGATGCATTTAAAGTCATTCAACGCGGAGATGCAGACGTGATGGTGACGGGCGGTACGGAAGCACCAATCACGCGTTTATCTATTGCTGGTTTCTGTGCGAATAAAGCACTTTCTACAAATCCAGATCCTGCAACAGCATCTCGTCCGTTTGATAAAGACCGCGACGGCTTCGTTATGGGAGAAGGTGCGGGTGTTATTGTGCTTGAAGAGCTTGAACATGCATTAGCACGCGGCGCACGTATTTATGCTGAAATTGTGGGCTATGGTTCAACAGGAGATGCTCATCATATCACAGCGCCAGCTCCAGGAGGAGAAGGCGGCGTTCGTGCAATGCGTCATGCGATTGAAGATGCAGGTCTACAGCCAAGTGATATTGATTACATCAATGCTCACGGTACAAGTACAGGGTACAACGATAAATTTGAAACGATGGCTATTAAAGAAGTATTTGGTGACCACGCTCAAAAAGTAGCAATTAGTTCAACAAAGTCAATGACTGGCCACTTGCTAGGAGCTGCTGGTGGAGTAGAAGCTATTTTTAGTGTGAAAGCAATTCAAGACGGTATTCTTCCTCCAACAATTAACTATCAAACACCCGATGAAGAGTGCGATTTAGACTACATTCCAAACAAAGCGCGTAAGCAAGAAGTAAAAGCGGTGCTAAGCAACTCACTTGGATTTGGCGGTCACAATGCAACAATCATCTTTAAAAAATACGAAGCATAATGAAAAATTCTAGGCTGACGCCTAGAATTTTTTTTATTTTTAATAACCAAAAGAGTAGCTGTGAACATATCATGAAGCAAAAGGATGAAGAAAGAGAGGGGAAAACATGCCGATTGTTTCAACTTCTACTTGGACGGAGCCGAAAGAAATAAGCCGTTATCTTGCGCGCTATTTTAAGAAATTAAAAGAAAAAGAATATATGGAATTACTTTTTAACTATGGAATGTGTCCGCCTTCTTTAATGTTTATAAAAGAATTAGAAGAAATGAAGAAAAGGCAGGTTTGGAAGAAAGTAAAAGCACATTATGAAAAGCTTAAAAAAGCATGGAATGGGCCGGATGTAGCGGTGCTAGTGCTTCCAAGCAATCCTCGAAATCGAAAAATGCAGCGTGAATTTAACGGAAGAGCAGGTGTCGCTTTTACCGATAAATTATTTGTGTTTATGACAAGCCATACATCCGATGAAGAAATGTTAGCGGTGCTTACCCATGAATATCATCACGTTTGCAGGCTAAAAGCCATTAACAAATCTGATGAAACGATTACTTTGTTAGACGCTATGATGATGGAAGGGTTAGCTGAAAGAGCAGTGGAGGAATATTGTGGTAAAAAATATTTAGCCCCTTGGACAAATTATTATACCATTGAAGAAGCTAAAAAAATGTGGGAAAAGCATGTTAAACCTTATTACAATCTGCGCGCTGACGAAAAAAAATATGATCAACTGTTATTCGGCCAAAATTGGTATCCAGAAATGATGGGCTACAATATCGGTTATCATCTTGTTACTTCATGTATGAAGCCTCACACTTTAACTACTACCCAGCTGCTTCCTCTTAGTACCAATACTATCTTAAAAAAATCTGCGTTCCAACTGTAAAAAAATAAGTTCTATATACCTAAAACAAAAAATAGTAAATTTTATCCTGTTTTCAACAAAAAATTAGGAGGTTTATGCGTTAAAGTGCTGAAGAGATATTCAAAAATCATTATTTTAAAAATAAAAAATATAATTAATTTTCAAAATATATTGATTTTGTAATGGAATTGTAATAATATCTTATTCAAATATAACAATTTTTAGAAAAATGAGGTGTGCACTATAAATGGATAAAAAGCCCGTCGAATCAACACCTTTACTAGAAGTGAAAAATTTACAAACTGCTTTTTCCATTAATGATTCCTGGCATAATGCTGTGGACGACGTGTCGTTTCAAGTCGGACGAAAGCGAATTGTAGGAGTTGTAGGAGAATCTGGCTGTGGAAAAAGCGTATTGTCTTTATCCGTTATTGGGCTATTACCTAAAGTAAATAGTCAAATTAGAAGCGGAAGCGTTGTATTTAACGGAAAGAGTCTTACGCACTTATCAGAGGATGAGATGAATGATGTTCGGGGAAAAGACATCTCAATGATTTTCCAAGAACCGATGACATCTCTCAATCCTGTTTTAACCATTGGGTATCAGCTGCAGGAAGTATTGTTTAACCATATGAATATATCGAAAGCGGAAGCGCGTGAAAAAAGCATTGCGCTTTTAAAAAGCGTTGGTATTTCGAGATCCGAAAAGCTCATCGATGAATATCCGCATCAGCTGTCGGGAGGAATGAGACAGCGCGTCATGATTGCCATGGCGGTAGCTTGTCAGCCTAAACTTTTAATTGCGGATGAGCCGACAACCGCCCTGGATGTTACGGTTCAAGCTCAAATTTTAGAATTGTTAAAAGAAATTCAAGAAAGCAATGATATGTCTATTATTATGATTACTCATGATTTAGGAGTCGTTGCTGAGATGTGTGATGAAGTGATTGTCATGTATGGCGGGAAAATTGTTGAGCATACAGATGTTGATACGTTATTTTATGCCCCAAAACATCCGTACACGAAAGCTCTTCTTCACTCAATTCCACGCATGGAAGATGATGTAGAAGTATTAAATACGATCAAAGGAATTGTGCCTTCTCTTGTAAACATGCCGAGGACAGGCTGTCGTTTCGTTAACCGATGTCCTCATGCAATGGAAGACTGCAGTTCCGTTACGCCTGTTCTTCGCGAGGATTCACAGGGGCATGACGTCGCATGTCTGCTGTATGAAAACAGCTATCCGTCAAAAGGAGTGAAGACAAGCTAATGACTAAAGCAGTGAAAGATGTATTGCTAGAAGTTCAGCATTTAAAAACCTACTATCCTATTCACGGGGGATTTTTTCGAAAGAAAATTGGTGATGTAAAAGCAGTTGACGGTATTTCCTTTGCGATTCGAAAAGGAGAAACGCTCGGTCTGGTAGGAGAATCTGGCTGTGGAAAATCCACGGCAGGAAGGACGATTCTAAGACTGTTGGAACCAACTAGCGGAAAAATTATTTTCGATGGTAAAGATATCACAGAAGCAAGAGGAACTTCTCTCCGTAAAATTAGACAAGATTTCCAAATGGTTTTTCAAGATCCCTATGCTTCCCTCAATCCAATGCAAATGGTTGGAGATGTTATTTCTGAACCAATTCGGAATTTTACAGGAAAATCAACCAATCAATTAAAATCAGAAGTTATGAATCTACTTACAAAAGTAGGGTTACCGGAAGATGCATACTATAAATATCCTCACGAATTTTCCGGTGGACAGCGTCAGCGTATTGGAATTGCACGTGCACTTGCACTTCGTCCAAAACTTATTATTGCTGATGAACCGGTGTCGGCACTTGACGTTTCTGTCCAATCACAAGTTTTAAACCTTCTTAAAGAACTTCAACAAGAATTCGACCTAACCTTTTTATTTATTGCCCATGATTTGAGTGTTGTTAAACATATGAGTGACCGTATCGGTGTTATGTACCTAGGCGGTTTAGTGGAAATTGCTGATAAGAAAAGTCTATACGCAGAGCCGTTGCACCCTTATACGCAAGCGCTTGTATTGGCTATACCTGAACCAGATCCACGGAAGAAAAAACAGCGTATTATTTTACAGGGAGATGTGCCAAGTCCAATTGATCCGCCAAAAGGCTGTGCGTTTCATCCTCGCTGTATACATGCCATGGCAGAGTGCAGCCAAACGAAACCTGCCTTAAAGGAGGTGAGACCTGGCCATCAAGTAGCTTGCCATTTATATAACTCGTAAAAGCTACATACGAACAGATTATTAGTTAAATAGGGGGAACGTCATGATGAAAAAGAAATCGTTTTTATCACTTGTTTCCATTTTGCTTGTGCTATCGCTTTTTCTAGCGGCATGTAGCGGTGGAAGCAGTTCTTCATCTTCTAGTAATAAAGAAGGCGGAGAAGCAAAAACTGAAGGTGCAAAAACAGACAAGCCAAAAGATGGCGGAACGATTACGTATGGAATTGACGGAGCGCCGGAAGGAGTATTCGATTTTAGTTTTTATCAAGGTGAATACGACGCTAACGTTCTGCAGTTCATTAATGAAGGTCTTTATGATTACGATAAAGAAATAAAAATTCAGCCGAACTTAGCTACTTGGAAAATTAGTGACGATAAATTAACGTATACCTTCAAATTAAAAGAAGGTGTTAAATGGCATAACGGCGATGAACTAACAGCCGATGACTTTAAGTATACGTACGAAACAATAGCAAATAAAGATTACACAGGGCCACGTTATGCCAACGTAGAAATTATTAAAGGTGCTCAAGAATATCACGATGGCAAAGCAGACTCTATTTCTGGAGTAGAAGTTGTTGACCCTCATACGTTTAAAGTAACGTTTAAAGACGTTCGAGTAAATAATCTAGATACTTTATGGGCATACCCAATGCCAAAGAAATATTATGAAGGCATTGCTGTGAAGGACCTTCAAGAGTCGAAAAAAGTTCGTCAGGAGCCAATCGGCGTAGGTCCTTTTAAAGTAAAGAAAGTAGTATCAGGAGAGTACGTGGAGTTAGAGCGTAATGATGACTATTGGCAAGGGAAGCCTCACTTGGATAAAGTTGTCGTAAAGGTTATTGACCCATCTGTTGCGGCCGGAGCTTTAAAGAAAAATGAAATCGATGTATTGAGTGTACGCCCAGCAGATTTAGGACAAATCAATAAATTGGACAACATTGAACTTCTCGAAGGAAAAGCATCTATTTATTCTTATATAGGCCTTCGTTTTGGTCATAGAGATAAGGACAAAGGTATCAGTGTAGACGATTATGATAAGTTTAAAGATAAAAAAGTGCGTCAAGCGCTAATGTATGCATTAAATCGACCAGCTATGATTAAAGCGTTCATGAATGATAAAGCAACGGTTTCAAATACGGTTATTCCGTCTGTTTTCTGGTTAGCAGCAGATCCAAAAGACTTAAACCAGTATAAATATAACCCAGAAAAAGCTAAAAAATTATTAGCAGAAGCAGGTTATAAAGATGTAAATGGCGATGGATTTGTTGAAGATCCAAATGGTAAGCCATATAAGATCTCGTTCGGACATTACGCTGGCCCAGCAAACTTTGAGGGGCGCGCAAAAGCCATTATTCAAGCATGGAATGATATTGGTGTGAAAACTGAATTAGCATCGGGTTCATTAATTGAATTTAACTTATACAATGAAATGAAAGAAAACGATGACAAGTCGTTAGATGCATTTTTTGGCTCATGGGGAACAGGATATGACCCAGACCCAAGTATTACGTGGGGATCAAATGCAGAGTGGAACCATGGTCGTTGGATTAATAAAGAATCTGATCAGTTGATTAAAGATTCGTTAAGTGAAAAAGCATTTGATGATAAATATCGTAAAGATGTTTCTGTAAAGTGGCAGAAGTTATTTAACGAAGAGCTCCCAGCCCTTCCTTTATGGGAAAATGTTAACATCTATGCAGTTAATAAACGTCTGAAAAATGTAACGATGGATCCAGACACAATCATCCTAGATTCACATAAGTGGTCAGTGACAGAATAATTAAAAGAAGGAGAATCAACGATGCTACAATACTCATTAAGACGTATTTTAGGAATGATTCCTATGTTGATTCTAATCTCCTTTGTAGTTTTTTCCCTGGCAAAAATGATGCCAGGGGACCCTTTTGGGGGCATGATTGACCCAAGTAAGACAGATCCAAAATATATCGAAGAGATGCGTGATAAGCTTGGATATAATGATCCTATCTACGTACAGTATTGGACTTGGATTAAAGGGGTGCTTCAAGGAGATCTTGGAAAATCAACAACACATAAGTTGCCGACACTTGAGATTATAAAAGAACGTATGCCTAATACTATATTTTTAGCGCTAACTTCATTATTCATTACTTATGTATTTGCTTTTATACTAGGGATGTATGCAGGTAAAAAACCGTATACTTTAGGAGATAATCTAATTGCAGGGTATAACTATTTTGCATTAGCAGTTCCATCGTTCATTGCCGGAATTGTAGGAATTTATTTCTTTTCTTTTCAGCTAGATTGGTTTCCATTTAGCGGTTCAGTAGAAGTTGGATTAGAAAAAGGAACTTGGGCATATATACAAAGTAGAATACATCATGTTATTCTCCCAGCTTTAATATTAGGACTGATGTCAACTGCTCAATATACGCAGTTTTTACGTAATGATATTATTGAAAACAGTCGCAAAGATTTTGTGCGCACAGCCAGAGCAAAAGGGACAAAAGAATCTAAAATTTATAATGTTCATATCTTACGCAATTCGATGATTCCTCTTATCACCTTCTTAGGCTTTGACCTTGTAACAGTAATAGGAGGAGCTATTATTACAGAAACAATTTTTACATACCCAGGTATTGGAATGTTATTTGTGGAATCTGTGTCTACCCGGGATTACTCTGTAATGATGTCACTAACTATGCTATTTTCAGTACTTACGCTACTCGGAAATTTACTTGCTGATGTGTTATACGGCGTAGCAGATCCGCGTATTCGTTTGGATTAGGAGGAGAAAGTATGGAAATTGTAACGAAAAAAGATGTACAGCCAGAAGTGAATATGAAAGCTCCTAAAAACCTTTCTCCATGGGCGATTGCGCGAAAGAAGTTTGTTAAAAATAAACTAGCTATGATAAGTTTAGCTTTCATGATTGTGATTACGCTTCTTGCTATTTTTGCACCTCTGCTTACAAAAGCAGATATTACACGTATCGACTATATGGCGATGAATGCAGCGCCTTCCAGTGAGCATTGGTTTGGAACGGATACGAATGGTCGAGACGTATTTGCACGTACATTGTATGGAGGAAGAACTTCGTTACTGATTGGAGTTGCCTGTACAACACTCGTTATTTTAATCGGAACTCTTATTGGTTCGATTGCGGGTTATTACGGAGGCAAAGTGGACCAATTCTTGATGCGTTTTACAGACTTTGTCTTAAACTTTCCGCTCATTGTTTTTGTTGTAGTGTTAAATACAATTCTAATTGGAAAAATCTCAGGCGTTTGGACGCTCATCCTAGTTGTTAGTTTCCTAAGCTGGGGAAGTACGGCCCGGCTGGTGCGAAGCAAAGTCTTGGCTGAAAAAGAAAATGAATATGTGCTTTCAGCTGTTTCCATTGGGTGCAGCCCGTTTAAAATCATCTTCAAACATTTGCTGCCAAATGTGTTTTCAACGATTGTGGTTCAAGCCAGTTTGCAGATGGCCATCCTTATCGTGTTTGAGTCAGCGATTAGCTTTATCGGTTTTGGCGTGCCGGCTGATACGCCGAGCTGGGGGAATATGCTGACAGAAGCAAGGGAATCAGATGTGCTGCAGAATAAGCCTTGGATGTGGGTTCCGCCAGGTTTAGCTATTACATTTACGATCCTGGCTATCAACTTCATTGGTGAAGGATTAAAAGATGCTTTAAATCCAAAATCTCTTCGTTAAAAATCTATCACAAAAGTGTGATAGATTTTTTTAGGTTTGTCAGACCTCCTGACAAACCTATTACTATAGAAGAAACTCGGATTTTTTCTGCTTATAGGGGTGGATATAGTTCATGAAGCCTGTAGCAATCATTAGCACTGGCGTTATGTCTGAGCTTCGAAATAAGTGCATTTGCATAATAACCAAAAACGAAGGTATTTTACAATTAATTTTTAGAAAAATAACATCATTTGGAATAAAAATTCCTTTCTCTGCCTATACTGATGGATAACAAACAGATAGTAAGTGAGGGGTAAATTATGCTATATCTTCATGATGTATGGGTTAATTGGTTTGAAGGCGAAGAAAACGGTTATAATGTGTGTCATTTCCATGAGTGGAGAAAAGACGATTGTGTAGAACTGCTCGATCAAGCACCGTTATTAAAAGTAAATCCGCTTTTATTTCATTACATTGAAAATGATCTTTCCGAGCTACCTCAACAACTACTACAAGATGTCTATCAGAAAGCATACATTCGGAAAAATCATGAGCGCACGCAGGTTGAATATTGTTTTATTGTTACAGATGGAACGAATATTTTAGCAATTGATACGATGGGATACCATATTCCGATTCGAAAAAGCCGCTTAATTCCAAGACAAGAACAGTTAGTTTATGAGATGATTGCGGATCAAGAAGAGCTAGAATATAAGTTCAGTGAAGACGAGCTAACTAAAAAAGAGCATCATATTCTTTCGCCGTCTCCTGAAACGATGAGAGGGCTAACACGTAAAGAACGTCAGCTAAAACAGCTGTTATTTATGGCACTTGATCAGCTACATACAACAAAAAATACAGCTCAAATCCGCTACTGGTACACAGAGTGGAATCCAACGAAATACGAAGACATTCAAGAGATGCCGTTTCAAGATGTATGGAATCAGCTATACGATGAAACGAAGTCAGGGTGGTCACCGAAACATAAATTATTATGCGAGCGCTTAGTAAAAGGACAACCTTTCTTTGAAAAACTTTGGGAAATTGAACAAGAGCCAAAAGTGAATTAAAAAAACGACTGCATAGCAGTCGTTTTTTTTTTAACGTTTACGGCCAATTCCCATTGCGTTTCGCATTTTGCGAAGCATTTTATTAGCCGTTGCATTTGCTTTATCGGCACCTTGATCTAAAATATCATCTAACTCGCTAGAATCAACTAATTCATAATATCTTTCTTGAATTGGAGCAAGTGCTTCAGCTACTACTTTAGCTGTGTCAGCTTTAAAGTCACCATAACCTTTGCCTTCGTACATTGCTTCAATGTCTTCGATTGATTTATTTGCTAGGATTGAATAAATGCTTAATAAGTTTGAAATACCTGGCTTATTTTCTTTATCGTAGCGAACAATACCTTCTGAATCCGTTACGGCACTTTTGATTTTCTTTTCAATCGTTTTAGCGTCATCCAAGAGCGTAATAAAAGCTTTTTGGTTTGGATCGGACTTGCTCATTTTTTTCGTAGGATCTTGAAGAGACATGACGCGTGCGCCCACTTTTGGAATACGTACTTCAGGAATAGTGAAGATATCATTGTATTTTTTGTTAAAGCGCTCAGCTAAGTCACGCGTTAATTCTAAATGCTGCTTTTGATCTTCACCAACTGGAACCAAATCGGTGTTGTATAAAAGAATATCAGCTGCCATTAGTGGAGGATAAGTTAATAATCCTGCTGATACTGCTTCTTTTCCAGCGGACTTATCTTTAAACTGAGTCATACGCTCAAGTTCACCGATATACGCTACGCACTGTAACATCCATCCTGCTTCCGTGTGGGCGGGCACTTCTGATTGAATAAATAAAGTTGATTGTGCTGGATCAATTCCTACTGCTACATACAGAGCAGCAAGGCTGCGAATGTTTTTACGAAGTGCTAAACGGTCTTGAGGCGCTGTAATTGCATGCTGATCTACAATACAAAAATGACAGTTATAGTCATGTTGAAGTTCAACAAATTGCTTCATCGCTCCAATGTAGTTACCTAAAGTGATTGTACCGCTTGGTTGAATACCTGAAAAAATTGTTTTCATCAAATCTTCCTTTCATCTGCACATATATGATGCTAGTTTACGTATACAACATAAAAAGGCCCATCCGCTCCTAGCATAAGCTAGGGGCGAATGGACCGCGTTGCCACCCTAATTAGCACACATTATTGTGAACTATCTTTATTCATGTAACGTTGAGATCAACGTTCAAGCTTTTCACTTGAAAGCTCCAAAGTCCATTCTGCAGGTTTCAATGTTTGTTCTCACCAGCCACAAACTCTCTAAAAATGAAAACTCTGCATACTACTCTTTTTCACAGCTTTAATTATATAGTTATTCGTTATTATAACGCGAAAAAGCAGGAATTTAAACATCTTATCGCTAAAAAGTTTTATAAGACAATTTACTGGAATTTTTCTGCGATGAAAAAAGACAAGAACCTTTTAATTAAAGCATTTCTTGATGAAAATTTGGTGGAGGATTTGGTAAAAATCTTTTATTTAGTATTTCTAATAACTTTGTAATACTATTGTAATACCTATACTACAAAAAAGATTTTAGACGTCAGACAAGTAGGCACAATCCTTATAAGATAAGGTTTTTTCCCTTATGACAAAAAAATACCATTAAATAATAGTATTGCAATAAATTTTTAAAATATTTATAATAGGCGTAACAAACATATTTTTTACAAAGGTATTACAATTTCTTAATTTTTCAGAAAACACAAAATAGACAATGTTTTGTTTCAATTAGCGGATTTTGTAATGAATAAGTCTTCTACATATTAAGCGCATACATTGGATTTACAGCATGTAAACAATTGATGACAGTTTCATAGGGTAGAAGAATAATTTTGCAGCGAGGTCTTTAACGCTCTACTACGCGAAAAAATAACTGATTATTTTGTATTGAAAGAGGATTAAGAAATTAGTGCATATCAAAAAAATATGGTTGCCACACAAACAAAATTTAATAGGGGGTAACACGCAATGAAGAAAAGGTTGTCGATTCTTTTCAGTTTGCTGCTTGTCATGAGCTTGTTTTTAGCTGCATGTGGATTTAACAAAGAATCTGGTAGCAGTGAAAATGCTAGCAGTGATGGTGGCGACAAGAAAAAAGAGCAAGAGCTTCGCGTAAACATTAAAACTGAGCCTTTTTCACTAAACCCAGGCTTAGCTAATGATTCAACGTCATCAAACGTATTATTACAAACATTTGAAGGTTTAACTCGTATCGGTAAAGATGGAAAGCCTGAAAATGCAATGGCGAAAGATGTGAAGATCAGCGATGATCAAACTAAATATACGTTTACGATTCGCGACGATGCAAAATGGTCAAACGGTGACCCTGTAACAGCAAAAGATTTCGAATATGCATGGAAATGGGCGTTAGATCCTAAAAACGAATCTCAATATGCATATCAATTATACTATGTTAAAAATGCACAAGCTGCTAATGAAGGAAAAGGTTCATTAGATGATGTTGCCGTTAAAGCAACAGATGATAAAACGCTTGAGGTAACATTAGAAAACCCAACGCCATATTTCTTAGAATTAACAGCTTTCTATACGTACTTCCCAGTGAATACGAAAATTGCTGAATCAAATGAAAAATGGTACACAAATGCAGGCGAAAACTATACGTCAAACGGTCCTTTCAAGCTTAAAACTTGGAAACATAACGACAAAATTGAGTTAGTTCCTAATGAAAACTATTGGGATAAAGATGCTGTAAAACTTAAAAAAGTTGAAATGTACATGATCAATGATAACAACACTGAACTTTCAATGTTCAAAAACGGTGAATTAGACTGGGCGGGTATGCCTACCGGTCAATTACCAGCTGATGCACTTCCTGAATTAAAGAAAGACGGTTCATTAAACATTCAAGAAATTGCAGGTACTTACTGGTACAAGTTTAATACAGAACAAAAACCTTTAGACAATGTGAACATTCGTAAAGCATTAGCTTATGCAATTGATCGTAAAGGTATTACAGAACAAATTACAAAAGACGGTTCAGTTCCAGCGATGGCGGCTGTACCACCAACAATGTTTGAAGATAACAAAAAAGGCTACTTCAAAGACAATGATGTGAAAAAAGCAAAAGAATATTTAGAAAAAGGCTTGAAAGAAATGGGCCTTAAAGATGCTTCAGAACTACCAGCAATTAAGGTTTCATACAACACGGATGAAAAACATGCAAAAATTGCACAAGCTGTTCAAGATATGTGGAAGAAAAACCTTGGTATTAAAGTACAGTTAGACAACTCTGAGTGGGCTGTTTACATTGAAAAATTACACCAAGGAGATTATCAAGTTGGACGTATGGGCTGGTTAGGAGACTTTAACGATCCAATCAACTTCTTAGAATTGTTCCGTGATAAAAAAGGCGGAAACAATGATACAAACTGGGAAAACCCAGAATATAAAAAGTTATTAATTGACTCTCAAAAAGAAACAGATCCTAAAAAACGTCTGGAAATGTTGAAAAAAGCAGAAGGTATTTTCATGGATGAAATGCCAGTGGCACCAATCTACTTCTATACAAACGCTTGGGTACAAGACAAGCAGCTGAAAGATGTTGTGATGTCTGGACTTGGAGACATTCAGATTAAGTGGGCTCATTTTGAGTAAGTAACATCAATTATGACAAAGGGTATATGGGGCCTGGTGCTCCATATACTTTTCTTTCTTGTGCGCGAATTTTGTAAAAATATGGAGGTGTGTCAGGGTGTTCAAATATATAGGAAAACGACTTATTTATATGTTTCTATCATTATGGCTGATTGTAACAGCGACCTTTTTCTTAATGCGTGCTGTTCCAGGAGGTCCATTCACATCAGAAAAGCAGCTTCCCCCTGAAATTCAAAAAAATCTAAATCAGTATTACGGTTTAGACCAGCCTTGGTACCATCAGTACTTTGATTACTTAACATCAATTTTAAAGTGGGATTTTGGGCCATCTTTCAAATATAAAGGCCAAACGGTAAATGATTTGATTAACGGAGGTTTCCCTGTTTCATTCATGCTAGGGATGGAAGCTATTTTAATAGCAATTGCTATTGGTGTAGTACTAGGTGTTATTGCTGCTTTAAAACATAATAAGTGGCAAGATTACACGGCGATGGTTATTGCAGTTCTAGGAATCTCAGTTCCAAGTTTTATCATGGCAGCGGTATTACAATACGTTCTGGCTATGAAACTACAAATTTTTCCGGTTGCACGCTGGGAATCTTGGGCGCACACGGTGTTACCAGCTCTCGCACTTGCTTCAACCCCTATGGCGTTTATCGCACGATTAACTCGGTCGAGTATGCTTGAAGTATTAAGCAATGATTATATTCGTACAGCGAAAGCAAAAGGTTTGAGCAGAGGCGTTATTACAGTTAAGCACGCCATGCGAAATGCGATGCTTCCAGTCGTATCCTATATGGGACCTTTAGTAGCAGGGATTTTAACGGGTAGCTTTGTTATTGAAAAAATATTTGGTATCCCGGGATTAGGTTCACACTTTGTACTCAGTATCTCAAACCGAGATTATACAACGATTATGGGCGTAACGGTGTTCTACAGTATTTTACTACTTTTTTGTATCTTGCTTGTAGATATTGCATACGGCTTCATTGACCCTCGAATTAAACTTACAGGTGCTAAGAAAGGAGAGTAACTATGCAGCAACTTCCGAAAATTCCTAAAGAAATGTTTGAAACAGCAGGGATTGACCATGCTCAAGCAGAAAAGATTGAAAAACCGAGTCTTTCATTCTGGCAAGATGTTTTTATTCGTTTTCGCAAAAATAAGCTTGCTATGTTTGGTGTAGTACTAATGGTTCTCCTTGTTTTTATGGCTATATTTGGTCCATTGATGGTGAAATATGATTATGCAACTAATGACTTACTGAATGCTAATCAGGCTCCATCTTCTGAGCACTGGTTCGGTACAGATGAATTAGGGCGTGATGTTTTTGCTCGTACGTGGGAAGGCGCTCGTATTTCATTATTTATCGGGTTAGCAGCAGCTTTAATTGATTTATTCATCGGCGTAGTTTGGGGAAGCATCTCTGGATACCGCGGCGGCCGTACGGATGAAACAATGATGCGTGTTGCGGATATCTTATATGGTGTTCCTTACCTTTTACTGGTTATTATTTTAATGGTTATGCTTGGCCAAGGGTTAGGCACGATGATTTTGGCGATGACCATTACTGGCTGGATTAACATGGCCCGTATTGTACGTGGACAAGTATTGCAGTTGAAAAACCAAGAGTACGTAATGGCTTCACAAACATTAGGAGCAACCACAAAGCGTATTTTATTTAAACATCTTATTCCGAATGCAACAGGTCCAATTTTAGTAACAATGACACTAACGATTCCTTCAGCAATCTTTACAGAAGCATTTTTAAGCTACTTGGGACTAGGCGTTCCGGCACCGCTTGCAAGCTGGGGAACAATGGCTTCAGAAGGCTTACCTGCTTTGGAATACTATCCTTGGCGCTTATTTTTCCCAGGTTTGTTTATCTGTTTAACAATCTTAGCGTTCAACGTAATTGGTGATGGATTACGAGATGCGTTAGATCCAAAACTACGTAAGTAAGGAAGTGAACTCATATGTCACGTTTATTAGAAGTAAAAAATTTAGCTGTATCATTTAAAACATATGGCGGAGAAGTTCAAGCTGTTCGCGGCGTTAACTTCCACTTAAATAAAGGTGAAACGCTAGCAATTGTTGGTGAGTCAGGATCTGGTAAAAGTGTAACTTCACAAACAATCATGCGCCTTATCCCGATGCCTCCTGGACGAATTAAAAGCGGTGAAATGCTGTTTGATGGCATTGATTTAGCAAAGAAAACGGATAAAGAAATGGAAGCTATTCGCGGTAAGGATATCGGTATGATTTTCCAAGATCCGATGACTTCTTTAAATCCAACAATGAAGGTTGGAGCTCAAATTGGTGAAGTCGTAATCAAGCATTCCAAAGTATCTAAAGCGGAAGCGAAAAAACGTGCAGTCGAGTTATTAACGCTTGTAGGCATTCCTTTTCCAGAACAGCGTGTGAATCAATATCCGCATGAATTCAGCGGAGGGATGAGACAGCGTGTTGTCATTGCGATGGCTCTTGCTTCTAATCCGAAATTACTGATTGCTGATGAACCAACAACGGCGCTTGATGTAACAATTCAAGCTCAAATTTTAGAGTTAATGAAAGACATTCAGAAAAAAACGGATACATCTATTATCTTTATCACCCATGATCTTGGTGTAGTAGCAAATGTAGCAGATCGAGTAGCCGTTATGTACGCTGGTCAAATTGTTGAAACGGGCACAGTGGATGAAGTGTTTTACGACCCAAAACATCCGTATACGTGGGGACTGCTAGCTTCTATGCCAAGCTTAGATAACGAGGCGGAAGAAGAGCTGGCTGCTATTCCTGGAACGCCGCCAGATTTAACGAATCCTCCAAAGGGAGATGCATTTGCAGCGCGAAATCCGTACGCAATGAAAATTGATTTTGAACAAGAACCTCCAATGTTCAAAATATCGGATACGCACTATGCAAAAACATGGCTCCTACATCCCGATGCACCAAAAGTAGAGCCGCCTGCTTCAGTTCAGCGCCGCATGCGTAAAGTTGATAATGTATACAGTACACCTGTACTCGTAGCGAAGGATGGTGAATAACATGACAGATAAATTATTAGAGATTAAAGGCCTAAAGCAACATTTTTTCACAAGTAAAGGAACAATTAAAGCGGTTGATGGTCTGACGTTTGACATCTTCCGCGGAGAGACGTTAGGTCTTGTAGGTGAATCTGGTTGCGGAAAGTCAACGACAGGCAGAACGATTATTCGTTTATATGACGCTACTAGCGGTGAGGTGCTATTTAATGGCGAAAATGTACATGGTCGCAAATCTCGCTCGGAGCTTAAAAAATTCAATCGTAAAATGCAAATGATTTTCCAAGATCCATATGCGTCACTTAACCCTCGTATGACCGTAGCAGATATCATAGCAGAAGGCATTGACATCCACGGTTTAGCTAAGACGAGAAAAGAGCGTATGGCAAAGGTTCACGAGCTTCTTGAAACAGTGGGGCTCAACAAAGAACATGCAAATCGCTATCCACATGAGTTTAGTGGCGGCCAGCGTCAGCGTATCGGTATCGCAAGAGCACTGGCAGTAGAACCTGATTTTATCATCGCAGATGAACCAATCTCAGCTTTGGATGTATCTATACAAGCTCAAGTTGTTAACTTAATGAAGAAGTTACAGCGTGAACGTGGACTAACCTATTTATTTATCGCCCATGATTTGTCAATGGTAAAATACATTAGTGACCGCATCGGCGTTATGTACAGAGGTAAGATTGTAGAGCTTGCACCAAGTGATGAACTTTATCGAAACCCTGTTCATCCATATACAAAAGCGTTGCTTTCAGCTATTCCGCTTCCCGATCCTGACAGTGAAAAAACGCGTCAGCGCAAAATTTATGATCCAAGTATCCATGATTATAACGGTGAAGAACCGGAGCTTAGAGAAGTATCTCCAGGTCACTACGTGTCTTGTTCTCAAGCAGAGTTTGCCGCATATACAACCTAACAAAAACGATCTCACAACGAGGTCGTTTTTTATTTAGTTATCAAAGAACGCTAAACTTTAAATTGGAAAAAACATGTAAGAACAAGTGACATTAGCGCTTTACAGGTATTATACAATACAGGATTAGAAAATACTATTAAAATTTTCAGAATTTTATATTTAAGACAAAATATCTATGTTAAAACCTTATAACTAAAGGAATATAAGTGATTAATAATGTTGTGTGTTGAATAATAATTCAAAAATATAAAAGAAGGTAGACGTATGCCTACCTTCTTTTTATAAATCTGCTAAGATATCGCCGTCTTTACGATTTTTGTCAATTTTTAATACTTGATCTGCCGGCTGATAAGACGCACCATATATTTCTTTGTCTTTGTAAGTATGAATTAACTCGTACGTTTTTTTCATTTTATTTAAAATGCTTTCCTCTGTTTCAGAGGTAGGAGACCAGTATAGAATTTCCATCTGATTAACTTCATTTGTAGCTAATGAGCGGCGGTTATAGCCGATTGTTTGAGCATGCTTAAAGTCTGCACGTTTATAAAAATGCAGTCTTTTTGCTGAGTCTGAATCTTTATAGTCTATAGGCTCTACTTCTAGGATAATTGGTTTGTTATGTTGTTTTAACTCATCAATTAATTTACCGCCAAGCCCTTGACCTCTAGCGTCTTTTGAAACAAAGAGGTAATCAACAAAGATAAATTGGTCTGTTTCCACGTACATTAATACGTGATGAGGTCCTTCATTTTTATGATAAATATCGCTGCGTTCTTGTAAAAGCGTTTCGATATGCTTCTTTGATTTCATTTCTTCAATGGGAAAATATTGACTTAGTTTTTGATACCAATTCATAGCACCCTCCTACTGATCTTTTCATGATGATGTTCATAATAGTGTTTAAACAGTTATCTTATCTTTACCCTTTTTGGGGAAAAGTAAGCATCTATAATTGAAAATAAGGAAAAATAATAGATTTATTATTCTTAATAGTTAGAAAATTATAGCAGAATAAGAACATATAATGTGAAAAATGGTTTTTATTATATTTTTATTGTAAGTTTATTTGTGAAAATCACAAAAAACTATCGCATTTTTTGTGATTTTTGATAAAATGAACAAAGTGAAGTTTTTTTAATATTGTATTTTATAGATGTGATAGCGGTAAAAATGCAGGTGTGGAACTTGCATTATCAGATTTTTAGTACATACACTGCCTAGAATTATTTGTTTGAAAAATAAGTTAATTAGCCGCTATTAAATGAAATGGACATGTTAGGAGAGAGAATTATGCAAGGGAACACGCAAGAAAAAGAATTAAGCCGTGGACTTGAGGAAAGACATATTAGCTTAATGTCTTTAGGCGCAGCTATCGGAGTTGGACTGTTTTTAGGTTCTGCATCCGCTATTCGGTTAGCAGGTCCTGGTATTCTTATCATGTATGGAATCAGTGGTCTTATTATGTTTTTTATTATGAGAGCGTTAGGTGAAATGGCAGTACAAAATCCAGTAGCCGGTTCTTTTAGTAAGTATGCTAACGATTATTTGGGACCACTAGCTGGTTATTTAACAGGCTGGAACTACTGGTTTATGTGGATTATTACATGTATGGCTGAAATTACAGCCGTTGGAGTATATATGGATTTTTGGTTCCCGGGTGTGCCCCAGTGGATATGGGCACTTGCAGCGCTCGTTATCATGACAGGCGTTAACTTTTTAGCTGTAAAAGCATATGGTGAACTAGAGTTTTGGTTTTCTCTTATTAAAGTAGTAACGATTATCCTTATGATTGTGCTTGGTCTAGGCATGATTATTTTTGGAATTGGAAATGGCGGCATTGCAACAGGAATCAGTAATTTATGGAATCACGGTGGCTTTTTCCCGAATGGTATGAAAGGTGTTCTTCTATCACTTCAAATGGTTATGTTTGCTTACCTTGGTATTGAAATGATTGGGGTAACAGCAGGAGAGGTGAAAAATCCGGAAAAGACGTTAACAAAAGCAATTGATAATGTACTGTGGAGAATTTTGATTTTTTACATCGGAGCTTTGTTTGTTATTATGTCTATTTATCCTTGGCCAGAGATCGGAACACAAGGAAGCCCATTTGTTTTAACATTTGATAAAGCTGGAATTCCCGCTGCAGCAGGGATTATAAACTTTGTAGTGTTAACAGCGGCTTTATCTTCTTGTAACAGTGGGATTTTTAGTACAGGCCGTATGTTATTTAATTTAGCTCAGCACGGGGAAGCACCAAAACGCTATGCCAATTTAACAAAAGGCGGCGTGCCTGGTGCAGCGGTTATTGCTTCAGCTGTTGTACTGCTACTCGGAGTTGGCTTAAACTATGTTGTTCCTGATAAGGTGTTCACGTGGGTGACAAGTATCGCGACTATTGGAGCGATTTGGACATGGGGCATTATTTTACTTTCTCAAATTCGCTTCCGCAGAGGATTAAGCGATCAGCAGGTAAGTGATTTAAAATATAAGCTTCCGTTTTTCCCGTATACGTCGTATCTCGCTCTTGCTTTCTTAGCGGGGGTAGTAGTGGTGATGGGTTTCTCCTCTGATACAAGAATAGCCCTTATTGTAGGTCCGATATGGTTTATTTTGTTGGTTATTATTTACTATTCAAAAGGTTTTCATAAAAGATAAAAAATAAGGCTGAGACAAACTTATTTTTGTTGAAGGGAAATCCGAACGCGTTGAATTCTTGATTAAGAATCTAACGCGTTCGGATTTTTTTATTTGTAGGGTGAACGTAGGTTTACTGTATGTAGGGGCTTCTAGCTGTTGATTGGAGGACAAGGCGAAGACTTCTGCGGGAAAAGCGAGACAGGCTCACCGGCCGCCCGCGGAAAGCGAAGTCTTGCATGGAAATGAACAGCGGTGTCACAAGCGCAATCCACACGAGCTCATATATCCCTTCTGTTCATCTATAGATGAATGGAGTTATGTCTCAGCCGCATTTTTTTCCAAAAGAAAATGAAGGATTTATTATTTCACTTTTTGCTTTAGTGTGCTAATATATTATATTGTTAAACAAATGAAGAAATAAATAATTTCTATGTTTTAATAGATTAGCATCGAGCTTTCTATGTCAAAAGTTTAAGCTTTTAGAAGGCAAAAGGAGACACAGCAAATGAAAGACAAAAAATGGGGACTTTGGTTTTTAACAGCCTTTGTAGTTGGTAATATGGTAGGCGGCGGAGTATTTATGCTTCCTTCTAATTTAGCAAACGTATCAAGTCCAATTGGTTCAACACTTGCTTGGATTGCAACAGGTCTTGGCGTGTTCATGATTGCTCTTGTGTTCGGGAACTTAGTTATGAGAAAGCCTGAATTAAAAGGAGGGCCTCAAAGTTATGCAGCGAACCTTTTTTCATCGCCTAAAGCAGGTAAAGTAGCTGGGTATAGCATGGCTTGGGGTTATTGGGCAGCAAACTGGGCTGCAACAGCATCTGTCATCATATCGTTTGCGGGATATTTAACAACGTTCTTTCCAGTAATGGAGAGTAAGGATATTTTATTTTCAGTCGGAGATTTTCAATTAGAAGCTGGGAAATTTATTACGTTTTTAGTATGTTCTGTTTTATTATGGGGAATTCAAGCTATTTTGCAGCGAGATATCAATAGCGCCGGTAATATTAACTTTATCACAACGGCAGCTAAAATTATTGGATTCGGTTTATTTATTGTTGTGGCGCTATCGCTATTTAGCGCATCCAACCTCGTCAGTACAGAATTTGTTAATTCAAAGGGTATAAATGTAGGATTAGGAAGTCAGGTCAATGGAGCAGCCATTGCTACGCTGTGGGCATTTATCGGAATTGAATCAGCTGTACTGTTATCTAATCGTGCAAAATCACAAAAAGTAGTAAAGAAAGCAACGCTGCTTGGATTATTAATCTCAATGGTTATCTATGTGGGGATTACGCTTCTAGCTATGGGGATTCTTTCGACAGCTCAGCTTCAGCAGTCTCAAAAGCCTTTGGTAGATACGTTAGAAATGGTTATTGGACATAAAGGTGCTTACGTAATGGCCATTTTAGCACTTATATCTTTATTAGGTTCTACTGTTGGATGGATTGTTGTTAGTGCAGAAGTTCCTTATCAAGCAGCAAAATCAGGGTTGTTTCCACAGTGGTTTGCTAAAACGAATCAGAACAATAGTCCAGCCCGCTCACTAACATTAACAAATGGCTTAACACAGTTGTTTTTGTTTGCGACTATTTCAGGCACAGTTTCGCAAGCCTATAATTTCGCTATCGTTGTAGCTACTCTTGCCTATTTAGTTCCTTATTTCGTGACGACAGTTTATCAATTAAAGCTTATTGTGACGGGTGAGACGTACGACACGATTAAAGGATCGCGAGTAAAAGACGGAATTATTGCTTCGTTAGCACTTATTTATTCGCTATGGGTGATTAAGACAGGGACAGCTGATTTAAAAACATTTTTCCTAGGTATTGGCTTATTTGTAATCGGGCTTTTACTGTATCCTATCTTAATGAGACGAGGAAAAAGCACATCAGCTATTAAATAAATAAGAGATTATCTCAAAAGCTTTGCAGAAACGTCATTTCTTCTGCAAGGCTTTTTTAGTGACTGAAAAGTTCGAGGAATTTGTGAAAGAAAAAAATAATAAAAAAAAATGAAACTAATCTACAGGTTTATTCGTAATAGTAGTGTGGTAAATAAATAATGAAGAAAATCGGTAATGAAAATAATGACAGTGAAGGAACGAACTAATGTACTAGTTCACTTTAAAAAGTATATCATTCCGATGAAGTTTATAGTATAATGCAAATAGATATTATTTTTTAAAAGTAATTATAAAGTAGTATCGATTTTCATTATCAGTCATTAAATATTTACACTCGTTGAAGTTTGTATAAAACAACATGATTTACAGTTCATGTTTTGAATGTTATGACCGATTATGATAGAAGGAGTGAAGGAGTAAATGGTTACATTATATACATCACCAAGTTGTACATCTTGTCGTAAAGCGAAAGCTTGGTTAGAGGAAAATGATATTGGATATACAGAGCGTAATATCTTTTCAGAGCCGTTATCAATCGATGAGATTAAAGAAATTTTACGTATGACAGAAGATGGAACAGATGAAATCATTTCAACACGTTCGAAAACTTTCCAAAAACTAGACGTTCAGGTAGACGCTATGCCTTTACAAGATTTGTATGAATTAATTCAGCAAAATCCTGGCTTATTGCGCCGTCCGATTATCATTGATGAAAAACGTCTACAAGTTGGTTATAATGAAGACGAGATCCGTCGTTTCTTACCACGTAAAGTGCGTACTTTCCAACTTCGCGAAGCTCAAAGACTTGTGAATGGTTAATTTTTATATTTGTCTGTTTAAGATTTAAATACGAAACCAACCAAGTAACGTTTGCTTGAAGTTGGTATATAGAAAATAAGCAGCAGGGAGCCAAATGGCCTCTGCTGCTTATTTTTTGTCGAAATAGCAGGGAAAATGAAGTATATATGTAATTAATAAAGAAAGAGAGTAATTAAGCATATAAAAGTGGTGGTGAACGGATTGGAGCTTTTACAGCTAAAATATTTCCAAGTAGTTGCTAGACTAGAACATATCAGCAAAGCGGCTGAAGAGCTATACGTATCTCAGCCTGCGCTCAGCAAAACGATTTCACAGTTGGAAAAAGAGCTAGGCATTCGTTTGTTTGATCGAAACGGTAAATACATTAAATTAAATCGGTACGGTAAAGCGTTCTGTTCCAAAGTAGAACGTGCTTTAAAAACATTAGAAGACGCAAAGCATGAGCTAAAGGATATGTCGAACGATCCATGTGAAGAAATTCGTCTTGTTGTGTTAGCTAGTTCACATTTACTTCCAGAGCTATTAAGCAGGTTTCGTGAGCAATATCCTCAGGTGCGTTTTCGGCTAATGCAGCATTTGACTAATAGCTATTCACAGCCTGATTTTGATTTATGTATTTCAGCTTTTCCATTAACAACCCGTCATATCGAACATACTCCTTTACTTCGTGAATCGATTTTGCTTGCAGTCCCTCTTGATCATCATTTAGCCAAGCAATCACGTGTAAAGTTAAATGAACTTAAAAATGAAAAATTCATTGTGCTAAAGAAAGGGAAAGAGCTAAGAAAAATAACGGATGCGATTTGTAAGGAACAGAATTTTGTACCTCAAATTACGTTTGAAAGCGATGATCCAGCAACAGTGAGAGGTTTGATTAGAGCAAAGCAAGGAATAGGTTTTATTCCTGAAGTGACGTGGGGAGGTTCTACAGGAAAAGATGTAAAACTGCTAAAAATTGAAGAAGAAACATTTGAACGTACAATCTTTTTAGCTTGGAACAATGGAGGCTACGTGACGGATTTACAACAAATCTTCAGACAGTTTGTGATTGATTATTTTAAACATTTACCCTCCGATATGCCTCATGAATACATATAAGAATCATGACTAAATGTCATGATTTTTATTTCTTTTTCGAATAAATCTAAAATGAACAGTAGAGAAAAACTGCATTATGTCATTTTTGATATAAGTATATAACTAAAAATGCATAGGTTATTCAACTTTTTTCCTTTACACTATTTTTAAACCATAAAGTAAACGCTTTCAATAATGGGTTGGGGAGGAATTAATATGATAATCTTCGGTGTAGCGCTGCTGTCTATTTGCATGTTGATAGGGGTAATTGTAGGGGACGCATTAGGAGGGCTGATGGGAGTAGAAGCCAACGTTGGAGGAGTAGGGGTATCCATGCTTCTTCTTGTACTAGCGGTGGATTATTTAAAGAAGAAAAATAAGCTCCAAGTAAAATCCGAAGAAGGCATTGCTTTTTGGGGAGGAATTTATATTCCTATCGTGGTAGCGATGTCTGCACAGCAAAATGTTGTAGCTGCTCTTGATGGAGGAGGCATGGCGATTCTTGCAGGGGTGGTAGTAGTCGTAGTAGGCTTTTTATCCATACCATTTATCAGCAGAATAGGAGAGAAAGCGAAGGTGAAGGAACAAGAAATAGAGCTTTCTATTTTACCTAAGGAGCAGATAAAATGATGAATATGATTAAAGAAGGATTAGAAAATAACGGACTGATTACGGCATTTGCTATTATTGGAATTGTCATGTATATTGCTTATTTTTTATCAGATAAATTAACAAAAGGAAGAGTTCACGGATCTGCTATTGCTATTATGTTTGGATTAATTCTTGCTTATATCGGTGGAGTGAATACAGGAGGAGAAAAAGGGATTTCTGATATACAGTTATTTTCAGGAATTGGTTTAATGGGCGGGGGGATGCTGCGAGATTTTGCCATTATTGCTACGGCGTTCGGCGCCAATTTTAGCGAAGTCAAAAAAACGGGAATCAGCGGGATTACGGCTTTGTTTTTTGGAGTTTTCTATTCCTTTGTACTAGGTGTAATTATTGCTCTTTGTTTTGGGTATAGAGATCCCGTTGCTTTGACTACAATCGGAGGAGGGGCTGTGACCTATATTGTGGGACCGGTTTCTGGAACTGCGATTGGAGCCTCTTCTGATATTATCGCGTTAAGTATAGCTGTAGGATTAATTAAATCCATTTCAGTTATGATTTTGACACCGGTATTTGCTAAGAAAATCAAATTAAACAACCCTCGTACAGCAATGATCTATGGAGGAGTTATGGGGACGACGAGCGGTGTGGCAGCTGGTTTAGCGGCGACAGATGTAAAACTTGTACCTTACGGAGCCATGACAGCTACATTTTATACAGGTCTTGGTTGCTTGCTCGTACCATCTATTCTTTTTTTACTCACAGAGATTATTTTTTAAGTGTACAAAGTGTTTTATGAATAAAAGACTGCTGTGCTCATTAAACTAAAGAAAAGGCCATACTAAATAAAAATGTTTAGTATGGCCTTTTCTTTATCATTTAGTTGAACGAAAGCTATTAACAGCCATGCCGCTTATCAGCACAACAGCAATTGTTATAAACGGAATAAATGTTCCTAGAGATGTATGGTCTGCAAAGAATGAATGTAAGTTTTTTTCATGTCCAATCATATTTCCAGCAGTATAAGCTAAAATAGCTGCTCCGCCGTAAACAAGCAGGGGAAACCGTTCCATCAAATACAAAATGAGCTTGCTTCCCCAAACAATAATAGGGACGGATACGAGTAGTCCCGTGACAACCAAGATAATATTTCCATGAGCTGCGCCTGCCACAGCTATTACATTATCTAGTCCCATTACAATATCAGCAAATACAATTGTTCTCACAGCGGCGCCTAACGTCAAACCTGCACGAATTGAAGATGCATCGTCACCTTCTGATACAAGAAGCTTAAAGGCAATGATCACTAATAAAAAACCGCCGATGAGCTGCAAGTAAGGAATAGTTAGTAAATAAACAGCTAAAATAGTAAGTACAATGCGAACGATCACAGCTAAGCCAGTCCCTAAAAAAATAGCTTTATTTCGTTGATGTTCAGGTAAATTGCGGCTTGCTAAGGCAATAACAATAGCGTTGTCTCCACCTAATACAATATCGATACCGATAATAAGAAGAATGGAGGTTATTAATTCTAAATCCAATAGTCTTCCCTCCCAATATGTAAGGATAAGTAGCTCATATTGCTTTATCTGTGTTCATTTTTAACAAAAAGCGTTCATAGGGTAAAGAGATTATGTATATAACAAAGTAAGGTGTAAGGTGGCTATGAGTTGTCAGAGTATTTTTTATTTCCTTTCTTTCGCATTTTGTCATAAAATAGATATACAAGGTTCACTCAAATAGTGTATGCTTGTATATCCCAAGTTAGAATGCTTTACAAAGTGAGAAAGTACATGTAATATTGCTTTAACACGGGGGTAAAATAGTCCCTTCATCGTTTAGGGGTAATGTTCGAAATGGCCGGATTACCTTCACTGATTTTTCCGAAGGGAGAGATGATAATGGAAATCGAACGCATTAATGAAAACACAGTAAAATTCTTTGTCACTTACGTAGATATTGAAGAACGTGGATTTGATCGCAATGAAATTTGGTTTAGCCGTGAGCGCAGTGAAGAGCTATTCTGGGAGATGATGGACGAAATTCATCAAGAAGAAGAGTTTGTAGCAGAAGGTCCTCTTTGGATTCAAGTACATGCGCTTGAGAAGGGGCTAGAGGTTATCGTAACAAGAGCACAAGTTTCAAAAGACGGTCAAAAGTTCGAAGTACCTGTTGGTGAAAATGATAAAATCGATATCCCTGTAGATGGAAAAATTGAAGCGTTGCTTGATCATCAAGCGAATCAAAATAAAAAAGCTGATTTTGAAGAAGAAATTATAGAAGACGAAGGGCTACAGTTCGTCGCACGCTTTCAAGACTTAGAACATTTAATTTCCTTAAGTCACCATTTAGAGTTAGATGATATCATCAACAGCATGTACGTGTTTGAAGGGAAATATTATTTATACGTTGAGTTTACAGATGATGAAGACTTTGTAGCTGAAATTGATAACATTTTAAGTATCATTTTAGAATATGCAAATGAATCAAATGTAACAGTTCATCGTTTAATGGAATATGGAAAAGAATTAATCAGTGAAAATGCACTTGAACAAGTAAAACAGTATTTTCCTTTACGATAATAGCAGCCGATTTCATGTATATGAAATCGGTCTTTGTTTTGTCCTCTTTTTTGGAAAAGCTCTCCGCTCATATCGAACAGTATAGGTAGAAAAAGCAGGCGGCTGGTTCCTACACGGGAAAGTGTAGTGTTAAAATACCAAGTTTGAGGATAATAACAGTATAGAGACCTGTTATGAATGATGAAAGATTGGTTTTAGGATAGGTGAAAACAAGTTGAAAAATAGATTACAGCTTTTAATTTTTGTTGTTGGTATTATTGCCTTGCTTTATTTTACAAAAGGGTATTGGGACGGTAAATTTATTGGCGTGCTAAGTATCTTAATTACGATTAGTGTTGTTTTCATCGGTCTTGTTATTTCATTAGAAAACCGTCATCCAACTCAAACGCTAACGTGGCTCGTAGTATTAGGCGGTTTTCCAGTAATAGGGTTCTTTTTTTATTTGTTATTTGGACGCAATACGCGAAAACGGCGTTTATTTGCTAAAAAAGCAAAGCTGGATGAACAGGTGCTTTTAAAGATGGAAAGAGATTCTGGTATATTAGAAAATCACTTTGAACAGTTGGGCACCAGTAGGAAGCAAATGCTGAAACTAGCCGTGAGGCTTGGCAAGAGTCCCATTTCTTTTTCTTCAGATACGCGCGCATTGACGAATGGAAAAGAGACATTTCACGAAATTATGGAATCTTTAAAGCATGCAAGGCATCATATCCATTTAGAGTATTACATCGTACGACATGATCACTTAGGAGAACAAATTAAAGATATTTTAATTCAGAAAGTACAAGAAGGAGTTTATGTACGTTTCTTGTATGATGCCGTGGGCAGTTTTCAGCTTTCACCGCATTATATTCATGAGTTAAGAAACGCGGGCGTAGAAATGATTCCGTTTTTGCCGGTGAGACTTCCATTTCTCAATAATAAAATCAACTTCCGTAATCATCGTAAAATTGTAGTCATTGATGGAACAATTGGATTTGTAGGAGGTTTGAACATTGGTGATGAATATCTCGGAAAAAGTCGGCATTTTGGCTTTTGGAGAGATACTCATTTGATGGTGAAGGGTGAGGCAGTCCGTTCATTACAGCTTATTTTCTTGCAAGACTGGTATTATATGACAGGACAGACGATGCTTACTCAAACGTATCTATCGCCGGATTTAATTGACATTGATATGGAAAAGTGCGGCGGTGTTCAAATGATTGCCGGCGGACCAGACCGTGAGTGGGAAATTATTAAACACTTATTTTTTTCGATGATTACGTCTGCGAAAGAGTCCATTTGGATTGCTTCTCCTTACTTCATACCTGATGAAGATATTTTTACTTCTCTCAAAGTAGCTGCTTTAAGCGGTATAGATGTAAGGCTTCTTGTACCTCAGAAGCCCGATAAAAAAATTGTTTTTCATGCATCACGCTCTTATTTTCCTGAGCTGCTAGAAGCAGGTGTGAAAATTTACGAGTATAAAAAAGGATTTATGCACAGCAAGATTGTGATTGTTGATAGAGAAATTGCCTCTATTGGAACAGCTAACATGGATATGAGAAGCTTTCATCTGAATTTTGAAGTAAATGCTTTTTTATATCGCACAGCTAGTACCCAAAAGCTCGTATATGAATATATGCAAGATTTAGAAGAAACGAGTGAGCTTCACTTTAAAGACTTTGAAAAGCGGCCATTTATACAGCGGCTGTTTGAATCAACAGCTCGTTTGCTTTCACCGCTATTATAATCGCTGTAAACCACATTGCGTATGCTGCAATGTGGTTTTTTTCTGAAAGAAAAGGGTTTAGTAGAAAGGTGTCGAATACAAGGATATAGCTCGCTACTATAGGAAGGAGAAATGTACGATTGTTAGTTGCCCGAACAGAAGAAGGCCTCATTTCACTAGCTCAGCGCTTTTCGCTTGAACAGCTTAAGCTGTGGAAAAAAGAAAAGCAGTTCTACTGTCCCTCTTGTCAATCCCCTGTACAGTTAAAGGTAGGTACAAAAAAAATCCCTCATTTTGCTCACCTGAAAAAAACGTGCGTCGCTCAGCATGAAGGTGAAACAGATTATCATCTTGACGGAAAGCGAAAGCTGTTTCACTGGTTTAGTTCTCATCTTGAAGTCGAGTTAGAAAGTTACCTTCCTGACATTATGCAGCGTCCAGATCTTCTTATAGATACCCCTTCGCAAAAATATGCAATCGAATTTCAATGTGCGTCCTTATCTTCCTCAGTGCTAACCAAACGTTCTATTCATTATGAGAAAGGAAATTATATGCCTCTTTGGATTATGGGGGCAAAAAGAATGAAACGCTTATCCACTTATATGTATCAACTTTCTTTTCAAGAGTGGCAGTTTCTCACTCTTTCCGATTATACGCCCACACTTCTTTATTTTTCACCTTCTACTAATCAGCTGTTGAAACTTGAACATCTTATGCCTTTTTCATCTCAAATTTGTTATGCACAGCTTGTCGTGCTCTCTCCTCACGAGCATACCTTTCATGATCTTTTTTCTACACATACACAGCCTCAATTTTTCTCTTCATGGGTAAAGAAAAAGAAGGCATGGAGAACGCATTATATCCTCTATCCTAATCAGAAGCTTCAGCCTTTTTTACACGCTCTTTATGAAAACAATATTCCTCCTTCTCATATTCCAGCAGAAGCGGGCATGCCGCTGCCTTCTTTATACATGATTGAAACGTCTGCTACTATATGGCAAACGTGGCTGCTTCTTGATTTAATGCAGCAGAAGCAGCTAGGGGATTTAGTTACAGAAAAAGAGTTATGCAGGCTATGGCTCTACAGAATTCATCAGAGGCATATTGTGTTTCGGTCTTTGCCGATGGCCCCTGTTGTTGTGGAACAGCCCTTGTTTGAGTATATAGAGGTATTATGCCGGTTAGGGATACTAACGTCTATAACTTCTGGGTTATACAAAATCAGAAGACCTTATACGATTCCAAAGCAAACATCCGATGCTTTTTTAGAAGATGGACAGATGATGAAAAAGTGGTTAAATCAAGCAAAAGAAGTGACATAACCACTGAAAATCAGTACGCTTAAGAAAGAATCCTTTTTTCAAAAGCGTACTGACTTTTGATTAATTCTTTTAAAACAACATACAATAACGAAAGAAATAAAAAGGATTCGCCTTAGAAAAAGCGAACAGTTATAGACAGGTAGAAAAAGATGGAGGGATGACCATGAGTGAACAATCAAAAGTAAAAAAGTTACCAAGTAGAAGCGAGATAAAAATAGAAGATACGTGGAAACTAGAGGATATTTTTGCTTCAGATGACGCATGGGAAAAAGAATTTGAAGAAGTAAAAGCTCTTATTCCAAAAATGGAAAAATTCAAAGGGAAACTTGGAGAGTCCGCTCAAACTTTATACGACGCTCTTCAAGAGCAAGATGAGCTCACAATGCGCGTTAGTAAACTTTATACATATGCTCATATGCGCTACGATCAAGATACCACTAATTCTTTTTATCAAGGATTAAATGATCGTATCAAAACACTTTATACTCAAATTGCAAGTGCACTATCTTATGTAACACCAGAAATTTTGTCTATTGAAGAATCAAAAATTAAACAATACATGGCGGAACATAAAGAGCTAAAGTTATATGCTCATGCATTAGATGAAATTACTCGCGAGCGTCCGCACATTTTATCAGAAAGCGAAGAAGCGCTTCTCGCTCAGGCTTCTGAAGTATTAGGATCTTCAAGCAACACGTTTGGAATGTTAAACAACGCGGACTTAGAATTTCCTTCTATTAAAGACGAAAATGGAGAAGAAGTAGAAATTACGCACGGACGATATATTCGTTTTTTAGAAAGCAGCGATCGCCGCGTACGAGAAGAAGCGTTTAAAGCGGTGTACGAAACGTACGGTAAGTTTAAAAATACGTTTGCAAGTACATTAAGCGGCACGGTGAAGAAAGATAATTTTAGCGCCCGCGTTCGTCACTATAATTCAGCTCGTCACTCAGCTCTTAGCACAAATAATATCCCAGAAGAAGTATACGATAACTTAGTTAAAACAGTGAACGATAATTTGCATTTATTGCATCGATATATTGATTTACGTAAGAAAGTATTGGGAATTGAAGAGCTTCATATGTATGATCTCTATACGCCTTTAGTAAAAGACGTAAAAATGGAAGTAACGTATGAAGAAGCAAAAGATTATATTTTAAAAGGTCTGAAACCACTAGGTGAAGACTACCTTAATGTGTTAAAAGAAGGATTTGAAAATCGTTGGGTAGATGTTCATGAGAACAAAGGCAAGCGAAGCGGTGCTTATTCTTCAGGAACGTACGGCACCAATCCTTATATCTTAATGAACTGGCAGGATAATGTAAATAACTTGTTTACACTAGCCCATGAATTTGGCCATTCTGTACACAGTTATTACACAAGAAAAACGCAGCCATATCCTTATGGAGATTATTCAATCTTTGTGGCAGAAGTAGCTTCCACGTGTAATGAAGCGCTTCTAAACGATTATTTACTAAAAACGATTGATGATGAAAAGCAGCGTTTGTACTTGCTTAACCATTATTTAGAAGGGTTTCGCGGTACGGTATTCCGTCAAACGATGTTTGCTGAATTTGAGCACGATGTGCACGTGCGTGCTCAAAACGGAGAGCCGCTTACACCTGAATTATTAACAAAATTATATTATGACTTAAATAAAAAATATTTTGGAGACAACTTAGTAATTGACGAAGAGATTGGGTTAGAATGGGCTCGTATTCCGCATTTCTACTACAATTACTACGTTTATCAATATGCTACAGGATTCAGTGCAGCAGCGGCATTAAGCAAGCAAATCCTTGAAGAAGGAGATGCAGCTGTTGAGCGCTATGTAGGTTTCTTAAAGTCAGGAAGCTCTGATTATCCAATTGAAGTGTTGAAAAAAGCAGGAGTGGACATGACAACATCTCAGCCTATCGAAGAAGCGCTAGCCGTATTTGAAGAGAAATTAACGGAAATGGAACGTTTATTAAATCAATAAAAATTAAAATGAAGCAGGAGCTGTATCCTGCTTCATTTTTTAAATCCCCGAAATTTGTTGTGATTGTTAAGCAATGTAAAAATAATAAGAATAGCTAAAAATAAGAGAGGGCCTGCGATAATGAGAGGAACAAGCTGCATAAGAGATAAAATATAGAATAAAAAAGAAAACAAAAGAATCACAACCCCTAGAGTAATTCCAGCAATTTTCATAGTTAACACCTCTATTAAAAGCATAATTGGTTGTACTATATGAGTGAATCTGGCTGTTTATGAAGTTTTTTTATAAAAAAGTGAATAAAATTGAAAAAAGGGGTTGCCAAAAGTCGACATAATTTGCTATAGTATTAATCGTGAAGTTTATCACAAAACAAACATATACCCCTTTGTTTGACCGTGAAAAATTTCTCCCATCCCCTTGTTGTCTTAAGACAAACGAAAAGACTTGGCGAAAGCCAAGTCTTTTTTGTGTAGTTGATGCTTAGGATAAGCATCAACATTTAATAATTAACAGCTCTTTTCAGTACTTCTCCAAAAGGTTCCATATTTGACAGGAACTCTTTCAACAACCTGCTGAAGCTGAAGTTTTTTCAATTCTTTTTCAGCCTCTTCTAATGATAAACCATACACAACTGCAACTTCTTTTGAAGCAACAAATTGAAAATAGCTTAAAAATGAACGAAGAGGCGGAAGACAAGCTGGATCTGGGTCAATTTCTAACATCTCTTTAATGATGTGTACATATGTTTCGTACGAATAGTATCCTGATATCTTAATGCCTTCTTCTTCAACTTTTTCGTTAAAGAACACAAGAGTTGGAATCTCATCGACATCCATTTCCGATGTGATTTTTAAATCACATTGAAAAGCCTTCGCAGCGTAATCTGAATGCAAATCTTTTACAAATTCATTAACATCTAGCCCCACATGTTTTGCACATTGTATTAAGACAGATTCTTCTGTAACATTTTGTTTTTCTAAAAATACTACTTCTTGAAGTCTTCTCAAAAAGCGAATGCCCTGTTTCTTTCCTTGCAGCCCGGCCGCTTTAATTGCAATTGATGCAGCGTAAGGAGTATCGATGGGGTTTTCAAGCCACAGGTTGCCGTCACATGACATGCCGGAGCGGCTTCCAGTTTTCTCCCACGATTTTGCAATATGTTCAAATCTCTGCTGTGCTCCAATATTTAATTGCTGCAAGTTTCCGCCAAGCACATGCTTGAGGGATAACAGCTGACCATATTCTATTTGTAACTTCTTTAGAATAGGCTCGAGTGCCCAGCACTCTGGACAAAGAGGGTCAACAAATACATAGATTTCAAGCGGTTTTTTATTTGAACCTTGACAAAGCTGATGCAAGGATGGGTATTGGCTGTTTAGATTACTCAATGTGAAAATCCTTTCTCATCTGTCTGTTCCGGTGAATTAATCATGTGTTGGGCAGTTAAAATAAGACGATGATAAAGTTCATCTCTCTCAGGGCCTTCTAAATTAATTTCGTCCATTGCTTCATGCATACACGTCAGCCAGGCTTTGGCTCTTGACGGTGTAATTTCAAAAGGAAGATGCCTAGCTCTCAGCATAGGGTGACCATGCTCTTCAGTGTATAGCGAAGGCCCTCCTAAATATTGTGTCAGAAATTGCTTTTGCTTTCGTGCTGTTTCTGTTAAATCATCAGGAAAAATTGGCGCGAGCTCAGGATGTTGTCCAACGCGTGTATAAAAAGCATCAACAAGTTTTGAAATCGTATGTTCACCGCCTAATAATTCGTAAGGGGAGTGGATTTTTTCTCTCATGTTGATAACTCCTTTGTTATAAGAAATATACGTCTTAACTCTTTGGTGTTTTTTACTTTCCTTAATTTTAGCAGTGTCATTTCGTTAACTCAAACTATCCGCTTACTTCTTCTACTGGAAAAGAGATAAAGTGGAATTTTACATAAGAAAAGTCTATGATGCTGTGGCGAATCACTTAGTATGAGAAACAAAGGAATCCTTTCACAAACGTTTCCTTCTATTTATATAGTGTAACCTCGACAAACTACAGTCATTCCATGGTCGAGTCGCGAATGATTGGACTCTTTTACACGAGATAAGAAGACATAATTTTATTTACATATTTTTGCGTTTCTTGAAAAGGAGGTACTCCGCCGTATTTATCGACATTACCTGGTCCAGCATTGTAGGCTGCCAACGCTAATTTCACGTTTCCGTCGTATTTATCTAACATTTGTCGAAGATATTTGGCTCCTCCAAATACATTTTGCTTGGAGTCATACGGATCTTCTACACCAAGAGCTTTAGCGGTTGCTGGCATTAGCTGCATAAGCCCAGCCGCTCCGACAGAACTTTTGGCAGAGGGATTAAAATTTGACTCTTGTTTAATAACAGAACGAATAAGTTTAGGATCCAGCTGGTAGCGTGCAGCTGCTTCATTAATTATCGTTTGTACATCCTGAGAACTGGCCTTTGCCGTTTCGTTTTTTTGTGCAGGTAAGGCAGCAGTTGAAGCGGCTGCCTTATCTGAAGAAGAAACAGATGGCTGGGGTTGCGTTTGAACCGCTGTAGCTGGAAACATGTGCGCTACCTGCAAGTAAAGGTTGGTACTCATTTGAGGCTCTTGATTGACGTAGTCTTGAAAAAGCTGAGCAAATACAGAGAGTAAAGTTGTACCAAGCATCACGTTAGCTGTTGGCAGCTGGTTGTTAACTGAAAATGGCTGAGTTCCAGGAAATTGAACGGAAGACATGTAATGGTTAATATTCATGCTCATGAATTTATTCTCCATCCATTAACGTATACTTTCGCTTGTAAAACCGTCGAATTTTGTTTTCCGTTGGTTTCTTTTTAATATCAAGCTCCGTAAGCAATTGCTCAAAATATTTGGCTCCTTCATTGGCATCGGTTACTTCGTATTCGAGTTCATAGTCCTCAGCACCTAGATAAAAGCTATGATCGAGTACAAGTAACCCGTTCTTATATGGAATTTCTGCTCGACTTGTACGCAAAGTGCCAAAATAAGTTAGCGAATGGCTATCGACTTGTAAATCAGTAATAAGCTGTTGAATCGTTGACGGAATCTTGGCGCTGCCATCTAGCAATTCTTTAGCTTGTTCATTTGTTAATGCTTCATGTGTTTCTAAAAGGCCCTCTTGATGAGGCTGTTTTAGCGTGAGAACGGATTTATTTTTTTTGCTTCGAATTCGCAGGGCAGCTCCGCAGTCTTTCAATGAGAAAGCAGGTGTATCAAAATAGTGGTTTTCTTGAGCAATAAACTGATCTTCAGTTAATTGAAAGTGTGAGCGGAGACGATCAAACTCTTCTTTCGTTACTATATTTTTAAATTCAATTTCAATTTCTTGTTTCAATGAAATCATCCTTTTAATTTAGGTCTTTTGGTAAGGCACTTTCCATCTTAATTTATCACACTTTTTGAGACAGTAAAACTACATTTCCTAACAGGAATATCCATATGGGGAACTTGGAAAATGAAGAAATACGGATTGTTTAGGTTTTACCTTTATTAAACGTTCCTGGAATGTGTTAAAATAGTAACGAATTGTATAGTTGGAAGGAGTTTATTTATGCACAATCGAATTGACATCACTACCTGTGTGATGAAATCAAATGAATTACATTTAAAAGCAGACCCTATTGAGACGGAAATTGAACAATTGGAAGATACAAAACAAATGCTTGTTGACTCAGATAACATGTCATTTGTATATGTTGTAGATATTAATGATCAATTTATGTATGTTGGCCTTAGTGATAATATTTGGGCGAATTTAAAGCACGTCTTACATAAAGATATGAAAGTATTTTTAGAAATTAATAAGGAAGTAATTGAGCTATCAGCCGTTAAAGAAGAGCTGTCTTATCTCATCAGTAACATCGAAGGAAATGTGAATTATGGAGACGAGATGGTAGCAAGAGTAGAGGAAGTTTTTTTAGATAAAGAAAATAAGTAACAGAGAGAAAAAAGGGGGGTGTTATTAATGATCAGGCATTGGGATTTATTTTTAGCACCGTATAAACAAGCCGTTGAAGAACTTAAGGTGAAATTAAAAGGAATTCGTTCACAGTATGATATGAAGTCTACGCATTCACCTATTGAATTCGTGACGGGACGAGTAAAGCCTATCGCCAGTATTTTGGATAAAGCGACTCGAAAAGGAATTTCTCTCGATCGCTTAGAGGAAGAGATGCAGGACATTGCAGGACTCCGTATGATGTGTCAATTTACGGACGATATTAAAGCGGTCGTAGAGCTCCTTCGTCAGCGCACAGACTTTGAATTGATTGAAGAAAGAGATTATATTCTTCATAAAAAAGAAAGCGGCTATCGTTCATATCATGTGGTCGTATGTTATCCTGTTCAGACAATTAAAGGTGAAAAGAAAATTTTAGTGGAAATTCAAATTCGTACACTGGCTATGAATTTTTGGGCTACAATTGAGCATTCTTTAAATTATAAGTACAGCGGGAAATTCCCTGAGAATATCAAAAAGCGACTTCAGCGTGCTTCTGAAGCGGCTACTCAGCTCGATGAAGAAATGTCTCAAATACGAGGTGAGATTCAAGAAGCCCAGGCTATTTTCTCACGAAAAAAAGAATCGGCGGAAGAATCTTAGGTATGACTCAGCAACAGCTTTGTACACTGGATGGATAGGGGGAGAGAATTAGGTGGAGAAAATAAAATTTGCTATTACATCAAAAGGCAACCAAATATCAAATACGCTTATGCAAAAAATGAAAACGTATTTATTAGATTTTCATTTAGAATATGATGAAAACCAGCCTGATATTGTAGTGTCAGTAGGGGGGGATGGAACGCTTCTCTACGCGTTTCACCGCTATCGAAACCGACTTGACAAGACGGCTTTTATTGGGGTTCATACCGGTCATTTAGGCTTTTACGCAGATTGGACACCTGATGAGATTGAGAAGCTGGTGATTGCTATTGCAAAGACACCCTATCAGACTGTAGAGTATCCACTGCTCGAAGTGATTATCCGCTATACGAACGGTGGACGCGAAGCTCGATATTTAGCTCTGAATGAATGTACGGTGAAAAGTGTAGAAGGCTCTTTAGTAATGGATGTGGAAATTAAAGGGCAGCGATTTGAGACATTCCGAGGAGACGGCCTTTGCGTATCCACTCCCTCGGGAAGTACAGCTTATAACAAATCCCTTGGAGGCGCGATTTTACATCCTTCGCTTCAAGCTATTCAAATTGCTGAAATGGCTTCTATTAACAATCGAGTGTTCCGTACGATAGGTTCTCCATTGGTTCTTCCTGGACATCATACAGCGCTGTTAAAGCCTGTTAACGACGCAGACTTTCAAATTACCATTGATCATTTAACTCTTTTACATAAAGATGTAAAGTCGATTCAATTTCGGGTAGCAAGCGAAAAAATTCGATTTGCTCGCTTTCGCGCGTTTCCTTTCTGGCAGCGTGTCAGAGACTCTTTTGTATGTGATGATTAAAGGCAGGGAAGAGAATGAAACAAGTTTTTACGTTGAGTTGGACCGTAGATCATTCTTTCGAGGGTGTAGCGGTTCGTGAATTTTTAAAAGAACATGATATTTCCAAAGCTTCGCTGACGGACATTAAGTTCAGAGGAGGAGCGATTGAAGTAAATGGAAAGCATGCAACGGTTCGATATATTCTGCAAAAAGGTGACGAAATCAAGGTAGCGTTTCCACCAGAAAAAGCAAGTGAAAGTCTTCTTCCTAAAGCTATACCTTTGGATATTGTATACGAAGATGAGTATATATTAGTTTTGAATAAGCAGCCAAACATGCCAAGTATACCTTCTCGAGAACATCTAACGTGGTCACTAAGTAATGCTGTGCTCTATTATTATGAGAAAAATAACATTAACTCGACTGTTCATCTTGTGAACAGGTTAGACCGAGACACATCTGGGCTGCTTATTGTCGCTAAGCATAGGCACGTTCATTACTTATTCTCTAAAGCACAAAAAGAGCATGAAATTAAACGCGTGTACCGAGCTTTTGTTCATGGTAAGCTTGTTGGCAAGGAAACGATAGAGGCACCGATTGGCCGAAAAGAGTCAAGTATCATCGAACGGGAAGTAAGAGAAGATGGGCAGTTTGCTATTACACACTATACGGCGCTTCGTCCGTATTCTTCTTTTACAGAAGTTGCTCTTTCGCTTGAGACGGGGAGAACTCACCAAATTCGTGTTCATATGGCTTATAAAGGATATCCACTGCTTGGAGATACCCTATACGGCGGAACGAATCATCTTATTTCTCGTCAAGCTCTCCACAGCTATGAGCTCACTTTTTTTCATCCTTTTTTACAAAAAACGTTGTCTTTTACAGCACCTTTGCCGCCAGATATGCAGAAACTTCAAATCGTAAGATAAAAGTCGCTTTTTAAATGAAAAGCGACTTTCTTTTTACACGAAGTGATTAAATTTTTCCTCTACATAAGGCATAGATGAAGGCACCGATATAATATTCCCTTCAGGATACTGAAACGCCGTTAAAGCCCCTCCAAAAACTGCGCCCGTATCAATATTAATGGTATTATGAATTTTTCTGGCTTTTACTACGGGTGTATGCCCATACACGATAAAAGGTTTTCCGTTATAATGTTGGGCCCAATCCCGTCGGACAGGCATACCGTTTAGATGTTTTTCACCCGTAATGTCTCCGTATAGCACAAAGGTTTTAACTTTTTTATCCGTTCTGCCGATGTATTCAGCTTTAAGGCCGGCGTGAGCAATAATTAATTGATTTTGATCAAGCTGCACATATAGAGGTGATTGCTCATAAAGCTCGATAAACTTTTTTTTAATGAATTTCTGTTCTCTTGAAGGCAAGGCTTCGTACTCAGCAACGGTCGTTTCTAACCCATGAGTAATTTGCACTTTGTTACCGCAAAAGAAGCGATATAGCTTATTACAGTGATTGCCTGGACAGTAGTAAGCTTGCTGATGCTTGATTACAAGTGACCATACGAGCTCAATCACTTTTAGTGAATGAGGTCCTCGGTCTGTTAAATCACCTACAAATCCAAGGCGCCGTCCGTCAGAGTGGACAGGAATCCCGTCTTGCCACTCATACCCAAGTTTTTCTGTTAACGCTTTTAATTCATCATAGCATCCATGGATATCGCCTATTATATCTACTTTCATCTTTTATCCACATCCTTAAAAGGTTTTTCCTTTGACGATATAAAATTACCCTTATATGGAGCAAACTATGTGTAGAACTTATATATTATTGGGAAAAGAGTAAAGAGCTATGAGTTGAAAAAAAACAAAATTCATCATACAGTTAAATGAGTTTTGTGCGACAGGGAGGTTGAAGACATGACAGATTCAATTGAAAAAGAAGAAAAAGCATGGTTCGCCGAACATTTATTATCACTTCTAGAAAAAAATGAAATCGATGCATTTCGTGAAGAATTTTTACATATGCATACGTATGACCAAGCTCAATTTTTTGAAGAATTAGATGAGCCTTCTAGGTTTGCGCTGTACGAGATGTTATCTCCGGAAGAAATGGCGGATATCTTTGAAAATGTAGAGATACGAGAAGAAGATTATCAAGAAATTCTCTCAGAAATGCATCCCAATTTTGCAGCAGACATGCTGTCGGAAATGTCGGCGGATGATGCCGTTGACGTATTAAATGAATTGGATAAAGAACAAGTGGCGAGCTATTTAACGATTATGGATGAAGAAGCAGCCGATGAAATTAAAGAGCTGCTTCATTACGAGGAATATACCGCTGGAAGTATTATGACGACTGAGTTTGTGGCCATTCGTGAAAATCAAACCGTACATTCAGCTATGCACATTCTACGCAGGGAAGCTCCAGAAGCGGAAACGATTTATTATGTATTTGTTATTGATGAACAAAAGCATCTAGCAGGTGTTATTTCTCTTCGTGATTTAATTATAGCAGATGAAGATACGATGATAAGCGAAGTTATGAATGAACGAGTTGTATCCGTGTCAGTAGCAGAAGACCAAGAAGAAGTTGCGCGCATTATGCGCGATTACAACTTTCTTGCGCTTCCAGTTGTTGATTTTCAGCAGCATCTTCTAGGGATTATTACGGTTGATGATGTGATGGATGTTCTTGATGAAGAGGCATCGGATGACTATTCTAAATTAGCCGGTATTAGTGATGTAGATGATACGATTGACCACAATCCCTTAGTAGCGGCCAAAAAGAGGCTGCCTTGGCTGATCATTTTGCTGTTTTTAGGAATGATGACAGCGAGTTTAATTGGACGTTTTGAAGATACGTTGAATCAAGTAGCTATTTTAGCTGTATTTATACCTTTAATTGGCGGTATGGCTGGTAATACAGGAACACAGGCACTAGCCGTTGCGGTTCGCGGACTGGCGACGGGAGAAATCGAAGAAGAAAGCAAATTTAAGCTGTTAATCCGAGAAGCAGCTACCGGAATGATTACGGGCGCATCATGTGGACTTTTAGTTGTATTAATTGTTTATATTTGGCAGGGAGATCTGATTTTAGGCGCTTTGGTAGGCGTCTCTGTATTTTCAACATTGATTGTGGCTACACTAGCAGGAGCGTTTATCCCGCTTCTCATGCACAGATTCAAAATTGACCCTGCAGTCGCATCAGGACCATTTATTACAACGATCAATGATCTTATCAGTATTTTAATTTACTTCGGTCTAGCCACAACATTTATGAGTTATTTAAAATAATGAAGGGACTTTGGAATTCGACATGAGTAATCATGTCGGATTTTCATTATCAGTTCATATAGTTGACAGAGAACCTTCAAGCTTTTATGATTAACCTTTAATTTTGAATACTAACGTCTTCGTTTTATAAATAGCGAAGGTAAAAGGAGGGGAATCTAATGGAACAGCACGCGTCCTTTACATCACTTGTTATCGTCATTAGTTTGGCCTTTTTAACGCCTATACTGTTGCATCGGTTTAAACTCAACATTATACCTGTAGTCGTAGCTGAAATTATTATGGGATTAATTATAGGGAAAAGTGGTTTTGACCTTGTGGAGCAGGATATGTGGCTTGAAACACTTTCCACTTTAGGCTTTATCTTTTTGATGTTTTTAAGTGGTTTGGAAATTGATTTTTCTGCTTTTGCTGGAGGAAATTCAAAAGACAAAAAGGCATCAGGAGCGAAGGTGCCAAATGCTTTTTCCATTTCTATACTAGTGTTTGCAGCTATCTTTGCGGTTTCACTATTTTTGTCCTATGTTTTTGTATGGACCAATTTTATTGATAATGCCTTTTTGATGACGCTTATTATTTCTACCATTTCACTAGGAGTAGTAGTGCCGACTTTAAAAGATGCACAGATTATGAAAAAGCCAATTGGACAAACCATTTTATTGATTGCGGTTATTGCGGACTTAGTCACGATGATTTTACTAGCCGTATTTGCTTCCGTCTATGATAAATCAGGAAATAGCAATACATGGTTGATTTTAATTTTATTTGGAGTAGGAGTGATTTTATACTTCATAGGGAAGCAGTTTAAAAACCGATCGTTTCTTGAGACAATGTCTAAAGGTACAATTCAAATCGACACGCGCGCCGTATTTGCACTCATTATCATTCTAGTGGGCCTTTCGGAGTCAATTGGTGTTGAAAACATTTTAGGCGCTTTTTTAGCGGGATCACTCGTTTCTCTTCTTGCGCCTAATAAAAACTTAGTTCATAAATTAGATTCGTTTGGCTACGGTTTTTTAATTCCTATCTTTTTTGTGATGGTAGGAGTGAAGCTTGACGTTTGGTCATTGTTCAGTGATAAAAAAGTGCTGATTTTAATGCCTTTATTATTCATTGCATTATTAATATCCAAGCTAGTTCCAGCGTTAATCTTAAGAAAATGGTATGATATGAAAACTGTTTTGGCATCGGGTTTTCTTTTAACATCGACTTTATCACTCGTTATTGCGGCAGCAACGGTTGGTGAAAATATTGGTGTGATTGATTCCCAAATGTCCGGTGCGCTGATTTTGGTGGCGATTATTACATGTATTATTACACCTATTATCTTTAGAAAGCTGTTTCCAAAGCCAGAAATCAGTGATAGAAAGCTGAAGGTTAATATGCTTGGTGCAAATCAATTTACACTCCCGGTTATTCGAGAAATGGATCTTGATTTATATGATGTGACGATTTATCATCCTACTCAGGACAAAATTGAAAACCGTACGTCGGATTCCATTTTTAATATCGTCGACATCGATGGATATAGTAAGGAAACGTTAAGAAGTATGGGGATTTTAGATGGGGATGTATTAGTTGTAACAACAGGGGAAGAAGAAAGAAATAGCGACATTGCTCTATTTGCAAAAGAGTATGGTACAGAACGGGTTATTGCCCGCGTAGAAAGTCCTGTCTTAGATGAAAAGATGAAAGAAAATAACATTGAAGTTTTTTCTGTGCTGTTATCTACAACAGCATTGCTAAAAGCTTTAATCGAATCGCCAAATATTTTAAATATCTTAACGAATCAAGAAACAGCACTTTATCAAATTAATATGCGTAACCCTAAATACGAGGGGGTAGAGCTTCGTAAGTTCCCGTTTACAGGAGATGTGATTTTTGTTCGAATCTTCAGAGGTAAAGATTCTATTGTACCTCATGGCGATACAGAGCTTGAATTTGATGATCGTTTGATTGTAACGGGGTCTCGTTCGTATGTGAATGAATTGCGTATGCTTCTTGAGTATAAAATTAGATAAAGGTATTTAGATGGATTTAGTTTTCTACCTGATTGAATGAGAGGAAGAGACTGAGACAAAAGTATTTTAGCTCAAGTGAAAAACGAACCACTGATCAACATGTTTGATTAGTGGTTCGTTTTTTTTGTTGTTTTGAAAATAAGTTTCATCTGTTTAGCTCTTTCTAGCAGTTGATTGGAGGGCAAGACGAAGACTCCTGCGGGAAAAGCGGAACAGATGAGACCCCGCAGGAGTGCAAGCGACGAGGAGGATCATTGGCCGCCCGCGGAAAGCGAAGTCTTGCACGGAAATCAACGGCGGTGTAACAAGCGGTCAGCTCATGTATCCTATTTATGCGTCTTTAGATTGAATTAATTTAGTTATATCTCAACTTCTTTTGTGGTATTTTCCTAAATTATATAAAAAAGTATAGTGCTGCTTTTATTTCTAAAAAGGCTACTGCAAAAAAATAAACAAGTTTTTCCGTGTGCAAGCATACATTTTTAAAAGAACGATAACAAGCAATTGGAGGTATGCTTCATGACTAACTCAAAATCTAAGTCAGAAGAAAATGAGCCGCTAATGTACATTGTCCAGCCAAACGCTACGCAAAACCAGCGTTCTATGCAATATTATTTTAGTTCAAAACAGCAAGACAATAAAGGAATAGAGAAAGAGCACGTGTTAAAAGAAGAGCCCAGCTTTTCTTCTATTCAAGAAGTCAAAGAGCCTGACGTAGAAAAAGTGGAAGAGATTAAGAATGAAAAAAAGGAAGAGCGTTCAATTGTTCCCGTGGATATACCGCAATCAGAGAATAAAAAGCCAAATAAAATGTTTCAGTCTATGACGATTAAAGAAAAAGTTGAATTTCTATGCAGCTTCCCGCCTCATATGTCTCAGCCAATTTGTGAAATTACGTGCCAAAATCAAAAATATATAGGAACAATTTTAGAATTAAAAGAAGGAAGTTTATACGTAAGCGTTCCTCCTAATAAAGAGAAAACAGTATTGACATTTCATGATATTCAAACCATATCTATCGTTAAAATTTAAGTAATTTTAAAAGCTAACAGTGAAAAAGCACGTTAGCTTTTATTTTCATAAGTTTGTGAATGTACGGAGGAATGAAGATGACATGGATTTATCTAACGCTATTTATCTTTGCAACGTTTCGACTTACTCGTCTAATTGTTTTTGATAAAATTACGGCTTTTATTCGGAAGCCGTTTCACAAAATTGTAGAAGATCAAGATGAACAAGGAAATACGGTAACGTACCTGGAGATAAAAGGGAAGGGGCTGCAAAGGTGGATTGGAGAACTGCTCAGCTGCTATTGGTGTACAGGCATATGGTGTGCAGTAGGAATTTATTTTAGTTATGTAGCGGTCCCGCACATTGCTATTCCTGTTATTACAATCTTAGCTATTGCAGGGTGTGCAGGAATTATAGAATCTTTTATGAAATAAATGGACGAGTTAAAAGACATATTGATCGTCAATATGTCTTTTAATGATTAAGGGAAATTTAGCACAACTTTATTTAAAAAAGGAATACCTTCCTGCCACTCTTCACTATAGAAAAAGCCTTCTAGGATAAATGAAGTTGTATCAGTGGAGAGAGGAATGACTACTTGAAAAGAGTCAAATAGTAATTTGCCTTTGGGCTTTAATACTGTTTGCTTAATGGGTTTAATCCAATATTCACCGTCATTTTGAATTTTTTCGTTCCATTTTGGATGAGCGTAGCGCCATTCTAAAGAAGAAGAGGGGACACTAGAAGCTTCAATATCTTTTTCATCAATGATCTTCCCGCTTAACATAGCAGAAGCAGTAGGCTTCATTTTTAAGCAAAGTGTTGGAGAGTATAAAGTACTGCTCGTTTGATTTTGAATAATTACGTTGCCGAACATCATCAGCTCGCTTTCATCTTGTTCTGGCAGCAGTATGGAATGTTGGAAGAAACAGAGGATATCGCTTTTTTCGAACCTTTCTATGGGTTTTTCTACAATCTTTTCAATTACTTTCTCCACGATTTTTTCTTCAATAACGGGCTGTTTCCTTGAAGCTTTTTCTCGAAACGCTTCGGCAATAATTTTTTGTTCGGAAAGCTCGTTTCTCAGTAAATCCAGTTCTTTTTCTAATTCTTCAATTTCTACTTCTTTTTCAGATGTAGAAAGCGTCTCAGCGTGTTTCTTTTTCCAAAACGATGTATTTTCTTTTTCTCGCTCTAAAGCTCGTTCATAGCTTTTCAGTTGGTTTTGCACGTTTCGAATTTCTGATTTATAGTGTATGAGCTTTTGTTTTAATTGAGTTAGATCATCTTTAGGGGAAGGGGAGTTACGACTCATCTAGTAGTCTCCTTTCCTGCTGAGCTATAAATTAATCTGGTCGTTAGAGCTGCCCATAGCAGTTTTATTTATATGTATGCAGAAAGCGCGTAAAGGATGAAAAAAGAGGAGAAATATTCTCCTCTGGCTTTTTATCTTGTTAATCAAATTCGTGATGGTCGAAGCCTGACTCTACATCGTCTCCATCAAAATCATCGTGATGTGGTCTTCCAGGGAAAATAGCATCACATTGAGGTGGATATTCAATAGGTGAGCAGCTGCTTGTAGAAATGATTTCAGGGCGAGGGTAGCAGAAGCTTCCTTCTACTTCAACTTTAACATCTTTTTCAATTTGAACACTTAGGCATAACATAAGATCAAAGCTTAATTGCTGTAAGTGACAATCTGATAATCTGAGAGAACCGTCAGTTCCTTCAAAAGATTCAAGGTGGACAACAGGTTCTGTTCCTTCCGGGGCGCATAAATAGAATGTTTGATGTATTTTCCAAGGAATAACGCTAGATTCAACCTCATCGTGTTTGTGATGTCCATTCAATTCAATTAACTTAACTCGGTAAAAGCCGCTAATTGATAATTTTACTTCATGAAGAACGACAACTTCTCCATCTGGTAACACAATTTTTTTAGGTCTGCGACCACCGTGCGGCACAAGCTCAATCACGTTATCAAGTGCGTCTTCATCTGAAGGATCTACAGGGTGACCTTCACTATCTGTTAAAACAATTTCCACTTCTACGTCATGGCCTAAATCTTTAAGTGCTTCTTCTTCAAATAATGAAGTGTCGTTCGTAAAGATTTGTGGTAAAACAACTTGACGTCTAACCCAGTCGTACACTTTAGGTACGCGGATACATAATGATTCAAAAAGTTCTGCCATTTTTAAACCTCCTAATTTTAATTGTCCTTCCTTTACGCTTTTCGTTACTAGGTATCGGACTACTATAGTGTATGAATGACCTGCTTTTATGTTCCTTAGTAAAAGCGGAATTTATCGGAATAAATCCTAGTTGGAGCGAGCATAAAAAATGAAGGAAATAATAAACTCAATTACAGCATATTCATGTTAATAAAAAGTGTTATTCATCTTTAACTGATTTTTTAGAAGCTGTGGGTTATTTATAATGGAGGAGTGAAGGGCATGAGCGAGGAAAAAACAAAACAATATATTGCTTCATTGAAGTCGGAGTTGGCTTTTTATAAAGAAGAATATCAAAAATTCAAGCACCAAGAATTTGAATATGAAGATATGAAGGAAGAGTTATTGGAATTACAGCAAAAGCATGAAGAAGAAAAAAAGAAGCTAGAGGAAAAAATAGATTGGCTTAAAGCATGCGTCAATGAACAAAAATCAAAAACCGAACAGTCTATTGTACAGTACAATCATCAAGCTCAAGGGACAATTCAAGAACTGCAAAATCGGCTGCGTGAAGTGACAGAGCAAAAGGGAGGAGAAAGACCGAGAGTGAGGAAACAAAAAAACAGCACGGATTTATTTTTGTCCCTGCAGCGCAAAATGGACAAATAAGATAGAACGTCTTTCTTTAGTCCTGAATATAATGTTATAGATAGGATGCTGTGAAAAGGAGGGAAACATGATGTATTATAATTATAATCCTAATCAATACCCTCAGCCCCTGCCTTATCATCCACAACCAATGACAAAACAATCGGTGAAGAAAGGGCATGCCATTCCTAAGCCAGTCCAGTACCCTTCTCCAAAACAAGGTGGTTGCGGCTGCGGTTCAAAGTTACCAAAGCGATAAGCAATAGAAGCATTGTCACTCGGACAATGCTTTTTTACATGGAGTGGAGAGAGGTGTAGAGATGCCAGATTTTTTTGATGAATTTGAACGGTTTTTTGAACAGCATATGATGGGAGAACATCGAAAGAGAATGAAAGAAGTAGAAAAAGCAGAAAATCAGATGGAACAGCAAGAGAGGAAACTGCAGCAAAATGTAAAAAGACTTGATGAGCAAGATGCTGAAGATCCGTTTGGACAATGAAATTTAATGTACACAGTTGAAAAGCCCATACAAAATCATATTATTGAACATACAGTATAGAGAGTAAAACAGAGGGGGTGTAATATTATGGGCTGCGGATTTGGCTACGGTGGTTGTGGTTACGGTGGTGGCTACGGCGGTGGTTTTGCGTTAATCGTTGTATTATTCATTCTATTAATTATTGTTGGTTGTGTTTGTTTTTACAATTAATCCCTTCTATGAATAAGGCACCGAAAAGTGCGGGTGAAGTTTCACTCGCACTTTATTTTTTTATTAAATGTAAAGGGCACCATCTAGGCACATGGTGCATACGATGAAGTATAAATAAAGGAGGTCATGCAAAATGGATAATAATATGTTTAAAAATATAGAAAAGAAAACAGGCGTTAATATGAAGGATATTTTTGAACTTGCGAATTCTGTACAAAATGCTAATTTTAAAGATGAGCAAACGGTGCGTAATATTGTGAAGCGAGTAGCACAAATTGCGAATAAGCCAATTTCAAAACAAAAAGAAGAACAAATTGTTAAGGCGATTGCAAACAATAATCAATCCATTGATTTTGCGACCATCGCTAAAATGCTAAATGAGAAAAAATAATTTAATATTTTTATATAAAGCCCTGAGGTGTCAGGGCTTTTTTCCATTTAGGCAATTTCATTTGTTTGAAATGCGTTAGAATCAAGATCAAACAGTTCGGGATGCTGTGCTAAGTAATTAATTTCTTTAATACGATGAGCGATAGGAGGGTGAGTTGAAGTAGCTTGATTCAACCACATAAAAAAACCTTTTTCCTGTGAGTGCGTATGAACAAATTCTTCCTGATTTACTTTTTTATTTAGACAATGACCAACCGCAAGTATAGTTAGTGCTTGAGTGGCAGCTTTTGCATCACCAATCGCAACGGAAGCTATGCGATCACATGTATATTCACAGGCCCTAGAGTAAGCTTTTCCTAAAAAAGGAACCCAAAGAGCAGGTAGAATAAGTGAGTGGTAGAGTGTGTGCTTACGTTTGATATGAACTAATTCGTGGGCAATGATAAAAGAAAGTTCTTTTTCTTGATTATCTTCAATCATTTCAACAATGTCGGAGTATAAAACGACAAAGTGACGTCCAAAAAAACGTGTAGCAAACGCGTTTAATAAGCCGCCTGATTGAACAATATAAATATCGGGCAGCTCTAAATCCAGCTCTGAAGATAAATGTTTTGCCTGATGATAAGTGTGCGGGAACTGCTTCTCTGTCAATCTAACTCCATTATTGCGAATTTGAGCAATAGAGAAACCGTGTAGCATAAATGTAATGAAAAAACCGATTGCAATGTAGAGAATGCCGACGAGTGAAATAATTAAAAACAAATAGGTTAATAAGCTGATAACCATACACAAAATGAAAAAAATCTTTTCATTTTCATGAATAAGCTTTGCGTTCAATAATGGAACCTCCTAAAATATAGTAATGCAGTACATAACGTAGTGTAACGCATCTACTTATGAATATCTACCTCTTAGTGGAATGTTTGGTTAATAATAGAGGTTGAAACATAGCGAAATCAATCCAATCAACAGCTAGAAGCAACTAAATATATTAACTCTACATGTACATGACAATAAAAAGTACGAACGGTTAATCAATAATTTTGATTAACCGTTCGTACTTCAATTTGACTAAAATACTTTTGTCCCAGCCTTTTTTGCTTTATACTTTTTTTATAAAAGACTTCAGAAATCTTGAAGGATAAGCGGTTTTACCTCTTCTAGTTTGCGGAACAGATAAGTAAAGTGAATTCTGTGCACGCGTCATGGCTACATATAAAAGGCGGCGTTCTTCTTGAAGCGGCACATCATCTCCGCCTCGATAAGCTTCGAGTGCATAATCATGAGGCAATCCTCCGTCTACGCTGCTCAGTACGTATACATGCTTATATTCAAGACCCTTTGCTCGGTGAATGGTGGTTAGCTGAATACTTTCATTAAATTGCTTGCTTAAAGCTTTCATCTCTGTGTTCATGGCAATCATATGATCCACATGCTCTAACAGTTCAGGTACGGTTTTGAATTTACGTGCTACAACTTTTAAATCCCGCACGTCATCCGAACCTTTTTCCATCATATTTCCTTCATTTCCGCGTTTTTTGACAAAATCATCGAATCCCATATCTTTAGAAATCGTCTCAAGTGCCAAAGAAGGAGACATTGATTTTAGCGACTTGAATAAAGGAATTACTTTCTTGAGCTTTTTTTGCTGAAACGGTTTTAAATCTTGAAGATATTCAAGCGCATCAATAAATGTACCGTCATGAAGAATACTTGCTGCTTTTAAGTCATTGACTGCTGTTTTCTTTAAAAAGAGTGCGTTCACTAAATCTTGTAGCGAACTTGCGTCATTTGGATTCACGCTCAAGCGTAGAAATGAAAGTAAACTTCGAACCATTCTTCTTTTATAAAACGAATCCGCATCTTGTTCGATTGAAAATGGCAGGTTTGACTGCGATAAACGTTCAAAGATGGCGCGTGAAGAAGCGTGAGTTCGGTACAAGACCGCGAAGTCAGTTGGAGAAGCTCCTTGCTTAATCTTTTCTTTCATATCCGTTACAATCATTGTTGCTTCTTCTTCTTCGTCGTATGGAAAGAAGAAGGTAGGTCTCAACTCATTATCAAACTGGGCAGCCATTTCTTTTTGTCGGCGCGCTGTATTTCGTGCAATCACTTTATTAGCGGAAGAAACGATGGCGTGAGCTGAACGATAATTTTGGTTTAACGTAATAACAGTTGTATGAGCAAAATCTTTTTCAAAGTTTAAGATGAACGAAGGGTCGCTTCCGCGGAAAGCGTAAATTGATTGATCATCATCTCCTACGACACACAAGTTTTTAGAGTCTTCACTTAGCATTTTCATAATTTTATATTGAACTTTATTGATATCTTGAAATTCGTCAATTAAAAAATAGCGAAATCTTTTTTGATAACGAGTTAGCAAATCGGGATTTTGTTTTAGCATTTCATAACATCCATACAGCATGTCATCAAAATCGAATAGCTGTTTTTGCTTTTTGACTTCTTCATAGCGACGATATAAAAAGTGCACATCTTGTTCCCATTTGTCTTTTGGGCGAACATCTTTCACGCCAACAAGCGTGTTTTTCCAATAGCCGATTTGCTGAAGTGCCTGGTCAAACGGGAAATCTTTTTCATCCACGTGGAGCTCTCTTGCTGCTTCTTTCACGATCTGTTCTTTTTGCCAATCCCATTTCAGCAGGCGATCCATTTGCCACGCTTGAGGGTTGTGATGAACAATCATACGTAAGAAAATGCTGTGAAAAGTTCCAACTAGCATTTGACGAAGATGTAAGCCGGACATCTTTGGATATGTAGCCAATCGTTCTTTCATTTCTTTAGCTGATTTAGCCGTGAAAGTCACCAGCATAATGGATTTTGGATCAATTTGTTTTTCTTGTATCATATATGCGGTGCGAGCTGTTAACACACGCGTTTTTCCGCTTCCTGCACCGGCTAGAATAAGAAGAGGTCCTTCTGAATGTGTAACAGCTTTCCATTGGTTCGAATCTAATTCAATACCGCTCTCTTTAAACTCATTTAAATAAGGAGAGTCAGAGTGTTTAGGAACAGGTGGTTTTGAGCGAAAAGCAGGAATACTTGAAAAAGGCGCGGAAGACCTCCATGTCGCTTTCTCTTTTACAGTTGAATTTTTCTCACCAATAGCTCGTCCTTTAGGAATACGAAATCCATTGGTTTCTCTGTATTCAGCCGGAGTTTCTTTTATTTGTTGTACAGCTGTTGTTTCTGATAGTGTGTCTGAACACTCTTCTCTTTCATGAGGAACTTGAGCATGATAAAAGTAAGGAGAATGTTCAATCCCCAGATATAATTTAACTGGTTCTCCGCAGTGAGCACATGTTATTTCTCCTCGGAGACTAGCTTCATATAAATATTGAAATCGGTCTCTAGCCGTTATAGCAAGATTAAGTATCTGTTTTTGATAAAGTGCACGTTGCAAAAAACATGGCCTCCTTTGTAAAACATGAACAATCAATAGTAAATAAGAGGGAGTTAAAGCAAGAAGCCGCTCTTGTTCTACATCGATATAGATGTGTATATACGCACAGTTTTTATTCTATAATCAAAGTCTATCATATCAAAATCATCTTTTTTTAAAAAGAGTACGGATATTTTTGGAGGGATACGATGTAAAAAAGGGTATATATTGAGTAAGAGATCACATATGTTCAAAAAAAGGCGGTATAGATACAAAGTGCTATCTGTTTTGAACAAGTCTAGAAGAGGGCGTAAGTGAGCTGTTTCAATGTCGATACTTCTTGCGAAAAATACTGAGGTCTGGGAGTAGAAGGTATCTTGAAAAAGAGGAGGGTTCATATGGGATATATACTGCCCGTCACACCTTATCAATCTATTCAATATGCAAATCGCCTTCAAAAAAATAATGCTTCTTTTTCAAATCGTATTTGGCCTGTCCAGAAAAAAAGCTTTGACGAAGAGTTTGAATCGCGTTCTCACTCATTGGAATTGACGCCAAGTTCCGTACAAAAGCGAAAAAAGCTTCAAGCAGCAGAGCGTGTATACAGCAAGCTAACAAATAAGGGCCTAGTGATTAATACACGGGTATAATAGAAAAAATCGTGAACGCAGCAGAATGAATGCGATCACGATTTTTAACAAAGCAATGAACAAGTAAAAAACACCTTAGTAAGATTCAATAAAAAGTGTACGGCCCTGCTGCCATTCAGCATAAAGCACCTGTTTATAATCGGTAAATCCCTGTTTTTTTAACTGTTTCTTTAGCCAGTCTTCATCAAAGCCTGACTGAATTAAGTTTTTCAAAAGCAAACGTCCATCACTGACGAAGGCGATAGATAAAACAGGTTCAGAAGGAGGCAGCTGCAGATCGCTTCTTGTTGGCTTAGCATAATCAGATTTTGGCAATACGCTTAGCGAGCCATCTGTTTCTAAAATCGCATATTCAACTTCACGAATGGAAAATATGTCTTTTGAACGCAGCATATGAAGAAGTTGATCGATATCTAATCGATTTTTGCTAAGTTCTTTGTACGAAATTTTCCCTTTTCGAATAATAATAGATGGCCGTCCTTCTAAAAACAAGCGCAGGCGAATATTTTTTTGAGTAATAACTTCGGTGACATAAATAAGCGCTCCCCAAAAGATAACAGCAAATAAAATTTTGCCTATGCCTACTTCTGAGTCATATAACGCATTTCCTACTAACTCTCCTAATACAAGAGCAGAGATAAAATCAAAAGTGGTAAGCTGAGTGATCGTCGCTCTGCCTAAAAATTTAGTTAAGATAAACAAGCAGATAAATCCAATAAAGAGTTCTAGTGCAATTCCGATAAGTTCATCCATATTTTCACCTAATTCACATGATTAGGTATTAGTATAAGCAAAGCAAAGGTTCTTATCCTTTAAAAAAGCAAAAACACCAGGTTCAATTCCTAGTGTTTTTTACTTAGTTTCTTTACCATCTCTACATGTGGAATTCCAGCATCCATAAATTCACCTGAAACCGTTACGTAGCCTAGCTTTTTATAAAATCCTTCCGCATGCGTTTGAGCATGCAGCTTAACCTTTTCAATCTCATGCTCTGCTGCGATCTCTTCTAACTTATCCATCAAAAGCTTTCCTACACCGTCTTTTCGATAAGAAGAAAGAACGCAGATTCGTTCAGCTTTTCCATAGTCCTCTACCATACGGAAGCGTCCTGCCCCAATTGGTGTAGTTCCTTTGTATACAACTAAATGCAGGGCTTCGGAATCGTATTCATCGATTTCTTGCTCTACATCAACCTGCTGTTCTTCTACAAATACTTTTTGACGTACGAAGTAAGCATCAGAAGGATCTTGTTTGTTCGTTAGTACTTTGATGTTCACGTATCTTATCCCTTTCCAAGACGAAATGTTTCAAACACAGTCCATGTTTCATTTTCAAGCTGGTACATTAAATGAAAGCGATCAACTGTTTCTTCATGAGCGACATCTACAAGCTTCAACTGGCTATACACATCTAAGTGCTCATCATCTGAAAGTCGTTGACCAATTGTAATATGTGGAATAAATGAATACTCAGTTGGCTGTTCGAGATTGCCTTCATGAAGTTTATTGTAAAGTGACGTCAGTTCTGGCTTTTGTTCCACTTTTAAGTAAATAACGTTATTGGCTGGTGAAAATGAGCTTACTTTCGTTACATTTAATGTAAATGGATTTGTTTCTTCGGCAATTTTACGCAAATTAGCCGCAATTTCATCAATTTGGTCTTCTGTAGCTTCAAAGACTTCTTTTAATGTAAGATGAGGCGGAATTAATGAATAGTGAGAATCATAGCGCTTTCGATAAGAATTCGCTACATCTTGCAATTTTTTAGATGGAAAAAGTACAACGCCAAATTTCATAAAAAATCCCTCCAAAGTAAGATCATAAAATATGTATAAAGCGAGCTTATTATAACAAATTTTCAAAAAATATGATATCTTTCTACTTCAACATATATTGAAGCGACCGCTTTACGTCTTTTTGCCAGTATTTCCACGTATGATTTCCATTAAATTCTTCGTAGAAAACAGAATATCCACGCTGCTTCATTTGTTCGTGCAACAGGCGGTTAGGCTCAATAAAGTTCAATATACCGTCTTGTGTTGTTTTGACATCCGTTTCTTCCGTTCCAATAACATGATACAAATCCAGAAGTGAAGGAGAAGAAAATGAGTTGACCGTTTGTAATACAGCATCGTTCACGAAAGGAGAATGCATAATTACTTTCCCGAACGTGTGAGGATACGCAATGGCCGTCAGCAGTGAAACTGTAGCAGCAAGCGAATCACCAATTAGAACACGAGATTTTCCCATTTGATATGTAGGATATGTTTTATCCAAAAATGGCACAAGTTCATGTGCTAAAAAGCGAATGTAAGCATCTACCTGCTTTCCTTCTGGATGATACTTATCGCGTCTGTCTTCCACGCTTTTATATGGAATTCCAACAAAAATAGTACGATCGATTTCTGACTCGTTCATTAAATCATCGATTAAACGAGGTGTACGTCCGTACATAACATAATCTTTTCCGTCTTGGGCGATAAGTAGAGAATACTTATAGAGCGTAGAATAGTTTGACGGCAAATAGACTAGTAACGTGACATCTTCTTGCAGTGCGTCACTATAAAAAGAAATTTCTTCTAACTTCCGCTTACTTTCTGACATGAATAATCGACTCCTATGCATTTGAATGAAAGCGTTACCTTTATTGTAACACATTTTCTGAAAATCGTTCTTTATTTTATTGTAACGAATTTTTTAGCGAATGACGAGAAAGAGGCATGCGTTGCTAAAAAAAGAGGTTGGGACGTAACGAAATGAATTTCATCCAAACATGAACAATCTGGATATATAATCTGGGCAGCTTGCTCGGCCGCAGTTGATTTCCGTGCAAGACTCCGCTTTCCGCGGGCGGCCGGTGAGCCTCCTCGTCGCTTGTGCTCCTGCGGGGTCTCACCTGTTCCGCTGTTTCCGAAGGAGTCTTCGACTTGCCCTCCAATCAACTGCTAGAAGGAATGAAACAGATAAAACCTGCGTCCACTTTAACAAAAAAACGAATCATCAATCAAACAGCTTGATTGATGATTCGTTTTTTTGTTAATCTAATTTTTTCATCTTTTTAAACATATCTTTTTCTGCTTGAGTGGCTTTTTTTAGCGGTTTTTTCGTATATTCCTCTTCTTTTTCATCAATCGAAACCAATTCTGTGTCATTTTTTACATAACTTCGGATATTGCGAGCACCGAAATAGCCGTTTACATCTTTCAAAATAGGCTTGTTTTCTTTTTGATCATAAAGAGTATATGAATTCTCTTCTTTAACGATAGCATAGTGATTTCCTGCGAGCAGAGCCACAGCTTCTTTTTCGCTTTTTCCAAAAGTAGACATGAGAAACAGAACGATTAAGATGATAAAGAAAAGGGCTGTTGCGCCAATGAAAAATAATAATAAGCCTCTGCTAAATTTACTTTGTTTTTCTTCCACAGTAGACAAACCTCCTGATTCGATAATTTTATTATAGCAAGTAAATGTAATGAGCGCCTAAAGAGATATGTGACGAGTTTATGAACTCAGGCGGATGAACAAAAAAGGTTTTTAGCGGCTCTCATCGAATTTAGTATAAAGAGAGACAACAACTTGAAAAGGAGAGAGAGACATGACAGCGAAAAAAATCCCAACGAGCAAAGAAGTAGCAAAGGCAACATTTAATTTGCTGGAAGAGCGTGGCGTAACAGTTTTGGATATTGCTGAAATTGTGTATGATTTACAGCTTCCTTATCATCCAGCTCTAACCATTCAGGAATGCGCTGAAAGCGTAGAGAGAGTACTGCAAAAGCGAGAAATTCAGCATGCCCTTCTAGTTGGAATCGAACTTGATAAGTTAGCTGAGCAAAATAAATTATCAGAACCTCTTCAAAGTATTGTAGAACAAGACGAAGGGTTGTTTGGCGTTGACGAAACGATTGCTTTAGGTGCCGTTTTAACCTATGGCAGTATCGCTGTTACGACCTTTGGCTATTTAGATAAAGTAAAAGTAGGTATTATTGAAAAGCTGGACTGTAAAAAAGAAAAAGGAGTTAATACCTTTTTAGATGATTTGGTAGCGAGCGTAGCTTCTAGTGCGGCAAGTCGTTTGGCTCACCGTCAGCGTGATGAACAAGAACAGCTGCAAGAAGGCAATCCGGCTACGTAATAAACTTCTTTTAGTATGTATATAAGCTGCGTAAATTAACGCGTTAAAATGATTTAGTCTTTTATTTGAATAACGGAGGCTAGGCACGTAGGAGATACGTGCCTAGCCTCCGTTAATGGAACGATTTATGGCTGTAGTGAAGTAGTCATAAGATAGCTTAAGTTTTCCAGTCCAAGACTTTCATAAAAAGCACGTGCTTTTTCGTTAAATGCCCATACGGTAAGCTGGAGATCATTTGCTCCTTTTTGTACAGCCCACTGTTTTGTAGCAGAAAAAAGACCTTTTCCTACGCCGTAATTTTGAAAGCCTTTTTTTACACCAAAATATTGGATGTATGCTGTGTAGGAAAGAGGAGCTAATGTAGTGGGAGGGTTATATTTTAATTCAACAACAGAAGCCCCAATAATTTGATTTCGATATTGAGCTACAAGAATATCAATGGTTGCATAATAAAGAGTAGCTTGATATTGTTCAGGAGATAAAACAGCCATTTGATTATCAAACATAGAAGGAAGCGCATTTGCGTGGAGTTCTAGTGATTCCCCTAATATTTTATTCACTTCTGCATACTCATCTAGTTTTGCAGTGCGATAGATAATATCCATACACACTTCACCTACTTTTTAAAAGTTGTGCTTTATCATATGTAGCAACTTAGAAAATGTTAAATGAGAATGAAAACCTGAAAATTTCAAGTGAAGAACCGTACTAAACAGAGCATATATTTTATGCTCTGTTTGATGTTGGAATTGAAGAATATAAGGATGAAACATTAAATTCTCGTTTCAGCAATGGCATCGCGTACTTTTTCAAGCGAGTGTTTAGAAGTGTCTTTATTTGCAATCATTACATTAACATACAAAGCGTCAATGAGGCTTAGCTGTCCAATTCTCGAGGCGAGAGCTTCAGATCGGTATTCGGTTTCTTCTGAACTTGTATAAAGAGAAACGTCAACGTTTTGACTTAATGGAGATTTAGGGAAACCCGTGATTCCGATCGTTTTGGCACCGTTCGCTTTTGCTGTATTTAAAATGTTCATCGTGTCTTTATTTGTTCCAGAATGAGAAATCACTACCGCTACATCTTGTTTCGTCAATTGAGAAGCGGACATAAGCTGGAAATGGGAATCGATAAATGCAAACGTTTTAATTCCTGTTCGCACAAATTTATGAAAAGCATCCATAGCCACGACTGAAGAGCCTCCCGTGCCATAAAATTGAACTTTATCGGCCTTCATTAAAAGTTTGACGGCTTTTTCAATAGCATTGCTTTCTAGTATTTGTAATGTATTTTCAAGCGTTCGCACATTGGAGCGAAAGATTTTTTCAGCAATCGTTTTTTCATTATCCGTTTCAGCAATTTCCTCGTGAATCTGCTGAATAGGCGTCATAATTTCAGCAGCCAGCGCTATTTTCATAGCTTGATAGCCCTTGAAGCCAATTCGTTTGCAAAAGCGAAAGACTGTTGCATCAGCTACATTTAAATCGTCTGCCACTTCGTTAATGGTACTGTGAATAATTTGTTCCGGCTGTTCTAAAATATAATTTGCTATTTTTTTCTCTTTTTCGCTGAATCTAGCATAGTGAGAACGAATTTTTCCTAAGCAATTTTGCGTCATAACTGATGTTCCTTTCCACGAATTTAGTAGTAAAAAGAGTATAGCACAAAAACATGAGTGAAAAAAATTTTCTTGTAAACGATTGCAAAATGAAAAATAATTCGTATAATGGAGGTAATGTGAAATTTTTTTTCAAAGGGAGTTTGTAAAATGAAAATTGGATTAATCGGTTTAGGAAAAATGGGATATAATTTATCATTAAATTTAATGGACAATCATCATGAAGTAGTAGCTTATGATGTGAATAAAGAAGCGGTAGAAAAACTTTCAAATGAAGGAGCAGCTGGTGCCTTTACTATTGAAGAGTTAGTCAACGAACTGCCTGCTTCACCTAAAGTTGTATGGGTTATGGTTCCGGCTGGAGAAGTAACGGAAAATGTGATTACAGAACTAAAAGAACTTCTGTCAGAAGGAGATATTGTAATAGATGGAGGAAACTCTAATTATAAAGAATCTGTTCGACGTGCTCAGGATCTTCAGGAAAAAGGTATTTACTTCTTTGATGTAGGGACAAGCGGCGGAATGGAAGGTGCAAGAAACGGAGCATGTACAATGATTGGCGGAGATGCAGAAGCATTCCGTACAATTGAACCAATTTTTAGTGATATTTGCGTAGAAAATGGATTTATGTACGCAGGCAAAAGCGGAAGCGGTCACTTTTTAAAAATGGTTCATAATGGTGTAGAATATGGAATGATGCAATCCATTGCTGAAGGATTTGAAGTTCTGGAAAAAAGTCAGTTTGATTTCGACTATGAAGCCGTAGCGCGCGTTTGGAATAACGGATCTGTCGTTCGCTCTTGGTTAATGGAACTAACGGAAAATGCGTTTTCAAAAGATCCTAAACTAGATAGTATTAAAGGAGTCATGCAGTCTTCTGGTGAAGGGAAATGGACCGTAGAGACTGCCCTTGATCTTCAAACGGCAACTCCTGTTATTGCTTTATCGCTAATGATGCGCTATCGTTCATTAGAGGAAGATACATTTACAGGAAAAGTTGTAGCAGCACTTCGAAATGAATTCGGCGGTCACGGTGTTGTAAATAAGTAAAGTAGTAAAGTAGGGGGACAGCAGCATGAGCAAAAAATATGCAATAGGTGTAGATATCGGAACAACGAGTACAAAGTCTGTATTATTTTCAGTAGACGGTACAGTCATTGCTAACCATGGGATTGAGTATCCACTATACTCGCCTACGCCCGCGATGGCTGAGCAAGATCCTGAAGAAATTTTTCAAGCAGTTGTACGTACTATTCAAACGGTTGTAAAAACAAGCGATGTAAAACCTGAGGATATTTTATGCGTTTCATTCAGCTCAGCTATGCACAGTGTTATTGCCGTTGATCAGCAGGGAAAGCCGCTGACAAAATGTATTACGTGGGCCGATAATAGAAGTGCAGAATGGACGGAAAAAATTAAAAATGAATACAACGGCCATGAGATTTATTTACGTACAGGCACGCCTATTCACCCGATGTCGCCACTTTCCAAGCTAACATGGCTTTCTAATGAACAGCCTGAATTAGTGAAGGGAACACATAAGTTTATTTCAATTAAAGAATATGTATTCTTTAAGTTGTTTAACGAATATGTGATCGACTATTCGATTGCATCAGCAACAGGTTTATTTAATCTGAAAAATCTTGCGTGGGATGAAGAAGCATTAAAAGTAGCAGGTGTGACGACAGATCAGCTATCCACTCCTGTTTCAACTATGCATCAAGTGAAAGGGCTAAACACAGAGCTTGCAGTTGAGATGCACTTACTGCCGGATACGCCCTTTATTGTAGGTGCAAGCGATGGCGTATTATCAAACTTAGGTGTAAATGCGATTGAACCAGGCGTTGTTGCAGTAACAATTGGGACAAGCGGAGCTATTCGAGCAGTCACTGACAAGCCAGTAGTCGATCCTAAAGGTCGTATTTTCTGTTATGCGTTGACAGAAGACCACTGGGTAATTGGCGGCCCTGTAAATAACGGAGGCATGATTTTTAGATGGGCTCGTGATCAATTTGGAGCGTCGGAAGTCGAAACAGCTAAACGTCTTGGAAAAGATCCATATGAAGTATTAACGGATATTGCGGCTTTAGTGAAACCTGGAGCAGACGGCTTATTGTTTCATCCATACCTGTCAGGAGAGCGTGCGCCGCTTTGGGATGCAAATGCTAAAGGTTCGTTCTTTGGCCTAGGTTTGCATCATAAAAAAGAACATATGATTCGCGCCGTATTAGAAGGCGTTATTTTTAACTTGTATACGGTATTATTGGCACTTGAAGAGTTAATTGGAGAACCTACAAAAATTCAGGCAACAGGCGGATTTGCACGTTCCGCACTTTGGCGCCAAATGATGGCAGATATTTTTAACCAAGAAGTATCCGTGCCGGAAAGCTTTGAAAGTTCATGTCTAGGAGCAGTTATTCTTGGCTTATATAGCCTTGGCGAAGTCGACTCATTAAACGTTGTTTCCGATATGGTTGGAGCGACTAATCATCATTATCCAATCAAAGAAAACAGTGAAGTATATAAAGAGTTAACGACTATCTATATTCGTTTGGCTCGTTTATTTAAAGAAGAATACGAAAGCATTACGGCTTTTCAAAAAAAATACGTACATTAAGTTCAAAAATCATCGCTTGAAGCTTTCAGGCGATGATTTTTTGTGTGTTAGGTTATCTAACAACCAAAAGAGTTAACACTACACAATATATAAAAGTTCCCTCAAATAATGTTACAATTTGTCCAGTGTATCCCTGTTTCGCATTAAATATAATAAGGAATAACGTTAGTATTTATCACATACTAGAAGGAATCGTCACAAACGCCTTTATATTTCAGAAAATTCAAATAAAATTTGTTTTTTGAAATGAACTTATTTTATGAAAAGGGGTTTTATGGATGAAAACACAAATCGAGCAAGATGGAATTGTGACGCTCACAGATGAGACGCACAATCAGCTGAGCGGCAGCGATCTTTGGAATGAAGATTTACGTCCTACTACGATGAAAGAACATTCTTGGAAAGGAGTTAACTTTGCCACGCTTTGGATTGGGATGTGTCTGTGTATTCCAGCTTACACAATGGCGAGCGGAATGATGACGCTTGGAATGAACTGGTGGCAGGCAATTGGTACAATCTTTTTAGGAAATGTAATTGTTCTTATTCCTATTTTGCTTAATTCTCACGCTGGAACCAAGTTTGGCATTCCTTATCCGGTATTTGCCCGCCTGTGGTTTGGAGATAAAGGAGCACATATCCCAGCACTGGCTAGGGCTATTGTGGCTGCTGGATGGTTTGGAATTAATACATGGATTGGAACGGAAGCAATTGATACACTGCTAAGCGCTTCATTTTCATCTTGGAATGGTTTAGCTGGTCATACAGCCATTGTATTTGCTCTCTTTTGGCTTTTAAATGTAGGAGTGGCGTATAAAGGACCGCAAGCAATTAAAGTGTTAGGAGCGATTGCTGCTCCGGTTATTGGTATTTCAGCTATTATTCTTTTTATATGGGCTTATACAAACTCAGGAGGGTGGGGACCCATTTTATCTACGCCTTCTAAATTTACATCCACCGGAGAATTTCTAGCTGTATTTTTCCCTGCTTTAACCGGAGTCATTGCATTTTGGGCGACGCTCGCTTTGAACATTCCGGATTTTTGTCGATATGCTAGAAGCCAGAAATCCCAAATGGTTGCGCAAACCTTCTCCTTGCCGTTGACGATGAGTGTTTTTTCATTTATTGGAATTGCTGTTACCTCGGCAACCATCGTTATATTCGGAGAAGCTATTTGGGATCCAGTGGCGTTAGTAGCTAAATTCCCTCCGTTTATCATTTTCTTAGGAACAATCGTTATCGTGCTTTCTTCTTTAACGATTAATGTGGGAGCAAATATTGTGGCGCCGGCCCGTGCAATTGAGAATCTGAATCCAAAGAAAATCACGTTTGCGATGGGAGCGCTAGTAACCGGTATCTTTGCTATTTTGCTTCAGCCATGGTACATCATGTCTAATTTCGGGAATTATATCTTTGGATGGCTTGGAACATACGGAGCGCTGCTTGGTCCTATAGACGGCATCGCCATTGCTGACTACTGGCTTGTAAGAAGGAGACAGATGGCATTAAAGGATTTATACGAGGTAAACGGTCGCTATAGTTATTCAACTGGTTTTAATAAAAACGGTATTTATGCATTAGTAATTGGCGTGGCCATACCTGTTTTAGGCTTACTGATTCCTGGACTGCGCTTTTTATGGGATAATGCCTGGACATTTGGTCTATTCATTTCTATCATCGCCTATACGTATCTCATGAGAGGAGATAAAAGTGTATTAGCGCCGGGAGAATATGAAGAAATAACGTTAAAAACAAGCGAAAAACCAATTATCGACAGTCAAACCGCTGATCCCACCATCACTAAATAAATAAGATAAATCCAATCATTAACATGATTGGATTTTTTTATGAGTTGAAACTCTATGGAAGAAAATTGATAAAATTTTTTTGAGTTTTTTTATTGATTTAAGAATTTTTTTTTCATATAATTTAAGTAATAAAAAGATGAAATCGTTTTCTGATTTAATTAATGTAAACGATTTCGATAATTAAAACGTATTTTTTAAAAAATTAACAGGTTTAGAGCTTTTTTGCTACATAAAGAAAGCGTTTACTTAAGGGGAAGGTGGAAAGCAAGATGGATGCATACTTATTAGCTATTACGGTTGTCGCAATTGTTATTGTTATTGTAGGTGTTTCAGTTTTTAAATGGCATGCGTTTATCAGTTTAACGGTTGCGAGTTTGTTTTTAGCAATTGCTTCTGGGTTATCAATGGATAAAATTGTTGCCGCTTACGAAACGGGAGTGGGCGGTGTTTTAGGACACTTAGTAGGAATTTTAGCACTGGGAACAATTTTAGGTAAGCTGATGGCTGATTCAGGCGCTGGCATGCAGGTAGCAGATTATTTTGTAAGAATATTCGGTGTGAAAAGATTGCCGTGGGCAATGCTAGTAGCAGGTTTCATTATTGGTATTCCTGTTTTCTTCGAAGTAGGAATTTTAATCTTACTGCCTTTAGTTATTTCGATTCATAAAACAACAAAACAAAATATATTATTGATTGCTCTGCCAGTTATTGCAGGATTATCAATTGTTCACGGTCTCGTTCCTCCTCATCCGGGAGCGATGGCAGCTATTAGTATTTACGGAGCAAATACGGGGAAAGTGCTTTTATACGCGTTAATCATTTCAATTCCAGCAGCAGTTATCGCTGGACCAGTTTTTGCAAAATGGGTTAACAAACGAGTAATTCCAGAAGGAGAGCCGGATTTAATTCGTATCACGACAACATCTAAAAATCTTCCTGGTACAGGCGTTTCATTCTTTGTTATTTTACTCCCTGTTTTATTAATGGTTTTAGCAGCAATAGCGCCTATTATTAACGGATTGCCAAGCGGCGTAGTGAAGTTTGTAGAATTAATAGGAAGTCCATTAATTGCACTTTTAATTTCTTGTTTTGCAGCGTTTTACCTGCTTGGAAAACGTCAAGGTATGACAAAAGATGTGATTAAAAAACTAACGGAAGAATGCTTGCTTCCTGTAGGATCTATTGTCTTGATTATTGGTGCAGGCGGTGGCTTCAAACAAGTATTAATCGATAGTGGAGTAGGTACAACGATTGGTCAAATGTCTGAACATCTATCTCTATCACCACTTGTACTTGCATTTTTAATTGCTGGATTAATCCGTATCGCTACAGGTTCAGCAACAGTTGCATTAACAACAGCGGCGGGTATTGTTTCACCGATCATTGAGCACATGTCTGGTGTTAATTTAGAACTTCTGGTTATTGTTACGGGCGCGGGTTCACTAATGTTCTCTCACGTTAATGATGCTGGATTCTGGATGGTGAAGGAGTATTTAGGATTAACAGTAAAAGAAACGTTCAAAACATGGACTGTTCTGGAAACGCTTCTATCCTTTATTGCTTTTGCAGGAGCACTTATTCTAAATGCAATAATCTAAAAATAAGACTCTTTTACTCTATGTAAAAGAGTCTTATTTTTTTATGAAAGAAAAGAATTTACTAGAAAAATAATCAAAATATTTTATTTATTCGTTAAATTATGGCAAAATAGAAATATAAGAACAATAGCTTCTAAGAAGGGAATGACAGAGAGTGAGTAATCAACTATTATTTTTCACAAACTTTTCAGAAGGAAAATTAGATTCAGACGTTTCTTGGTATTGTCCACCAGCTCAATTTCAAATTGATACGGAAACGAATCGATTAGTGATTAAAACAGACGCTAAAACAGATTTTTGGCAGCGTACTCATTATGGTTTTGAAGCGGACAATGGACACTTTCTTTATCGTGAAGTAGAAGGCGACTTTGAAATCATGACAAAGGTGCATACATATCCAGTTAATCGCTACGATCAAGCAGGTCTCATGATTCGTGTATCAAAAGATACGTGGATCAAAACGTCAGTTGAATACAATCCCGATGGCCCTAACCAATTAGGAGCAGTCGTAACCAACCAGGGCTTCTCAGATTGGTCCAGTCAAAATTTTACTCAAAACAAATCAGCGCTTTATTTTAAAATTCAGCGCAAAAATGATGATTACACCGTTTGTTATTCAAGTGATGGAGATTCCTGGACTCAGCTCCGACTCGCTCACTTATTGCACTCATCCAAAGAACCTGTTCAAGTTGGGATTTACGCTTGTAGTCCTCAAGGAGAAGGATATGAGGCCCAATTTGATTTTATAAAAGTAGAAAAGCTTTAAACGAAAAACACGATTTAGTCACAGCTAAATCGTGTTTTTTATTTAGAGAGTACATTATCTAAAGGCTGTGTGGCAGCAGTGGGTGTCGATTGATTGTGTAAAGCAATTTTTTGTTTGAAATAGCTGATGACAAACCCTGTAATCGCAATGGACATAACAGAGAAAATTCCTTTTGAAAATCCAATTGAATACATGCTCGACAGCACGACGAGGAAATCAAATGAAAAATTCACTTTTCCAGGATCCCAACCGAATTTTCGCTGCGCGAATAACGCTAGAATATTAGCACCCCCAAGAGAAGCTCCGTTCATAAATAAAATGGATAAGCCAAGACCGGCAATTAGTCCGCCCGTAACAGCACCCATCAGGCTGGGAAGTGTAAAAGCAGGAAGCAAGTGATCGAGTGAAGTGAGAAGTGATAGCAAAGACACTGATCCTATAGTTGTGACGGTAAATTTCCATCCCATTTGAAAGAAGGAAAAGAGATAAAAAGGAATATTAATGAGAAAAAAAATCACCGCAAACGATAAAGGAAGGGCATATGACATGCTAAGAGACAGACCAGCTGTTCCCCCCGTCACTACGTGAGAGTGTCGCAAGATAAGAACACCAATACTTGCAATCGTACATCCAAGAATAATCCATAAAACTTTTTTCATAAATAAACCCCTTTGTTTGTTTTTTCGGAATTTTCATTTTCAATTATCTACTTTAATGATAGGATATTAAATAAAGAAAACACATGTATAAATGAAGGAAATAATACTTGTTCTGTTATCAACTTGAATAAAGATTTTATTTATTATATTCATTTTGAAAGGAAAGGTTTGTATGGATCAAATCGATGCACAATTGTTGTCTATTTTGCAAAGAGACGGGCGTATGACGATTAGTGATTTATCAAAAAAGCTGGCTCTTAGCCGTCCAAGCGTATCAGAAAGGCTGCAGCGCCTTCAGGAACGAGGAGTGATACAGCGTTTCAGCGCTACGGTGTCTCCGAAAGCTTTAGGGAGAGATACACAGCTGTTTATTCAAGTAAGCGAATTAAAAAGAAAACCAGAGGAATTTGAAGACTTTATTGAGCAAAATGAAGATGTGCTTGAATGTCATCGCGTAACGGGACCGGTTTCTTATTTTATCAAAGCAGCCGTGTCTGGAATGGATGGACTTAGAATGCTCGTGGATGAACTGATTCCTTATGGAAATGTGAATACCTCAATTATTTTAAAGTCGCCTGTAGAAAACAGGATGATTACTCCTATACAAAAACCGACCCCATAAGAGGCCGGTTTTTTGTGTAAGGACATATTAATAAAACCCTTTGATAATATAAAAATGATTTTGCAAAATATCAGGAACTTCTTCTTCTGAAACGTTTCTTTTCGTCTTTTTTCCGCTGTCTGTTACAGTTAGTGTTTCACCAGAGAGGGTAATTCGCCCTGTAGGTGTTGCGATCGTAACAAGGCGTTTGTGTACAAACGGAGAATCAGCTGACGTTTGATTGAACTCACACATGGGAGTAAAGTCTGTCAGTTTCTTAGGAAGCGTAGACACACGGTACAGCGTTTTCCATACATCATCTTCCCATCGCTGCAAATCATACATATGCTCAGCAACGTTTGTCATACGATAAGAGCCGCTTACATCTCTTACTACTTCGCCATTTAAAGGCATTGGCTTGCGAACAGAATCTCCAAATCCAACGTCTACGATATAAGACTGATTTTCAACCGTCACAAGGTTTGTAGCGTGACTTCCTTCAATGGTCCACGTGCCATCGGGTTTTTTGACGGTAGCTGAAACGTACGAGACTTCATAACCGCTTTCTTTTAACAGCCAGCCAAATAAACCGTTTAATTCGTAGCAAAATCCTCCGCGCAAATTTACAATTACTTTTTGAAAGATCCGTTCTAAATCAATGATAATAGGAGTTTGAGACAAAACGTCTAAGTTCTCAAACGGAACATGAAGCATATGCTTGTTCTGTAAAGTAGCTAAGTTTTCATACGTTGGACTATCCGGTTTCTTAGCTAAAAACCGACTAAAATAATAATTAATATTCATCAAATACACCTCTTAGTGAATCATTTCTCTTTGTCTTTAAGCTTAGCAGAATATTCATGTAACAGCGTTTTTTCAATGGTTTCTTTGGAAGCAAATTCTTTCAATCTCAGCTTTTTGTTCTTTACTGACTTCTCTTAAAGGATTAGTGGCTAGAAAACATAGTAGACAGACAAAATCAAAATAAAATTCAGCGTGTGCTTTCATCCCGTCATGCTCCTTTATGGCATATTTTTAGTTTATCAAAAGTAAAGACGGTTCTTCCAACTTGGGGACTGTGGAAAAATAGTTGACAAAATTGGATAACTCTTTCTATAATATAGTCAATACATATCACGAGCGATTAGTTCAGTGGGAGAATACATCCTTGACAGGGCTTGGTTGCTGTATTTAAACCCATATACTGAATTATCAACGTTGAAACTAACTCTAGTCTAAACAAACGTTTAATTAGTTTTAGTCAATAATTGACCACAACATAACACTACATCATTCTGAAAACAGAGTGAGAGGGAGTGTTATTTTTTATGCCTTCATTTAACTATTTCGAAGAAAAACCCACAGTGAAAAAGCGACAACCACACAAGCGCAAACCTGATAAAGTTATAAAGCAGGATTCAGTGAAAGTAATATTTGAAAGGTTCATTGAATTTAAAGTAGCGCAAAACCTTAGACCACCTTCCCTAAATAAATTCATTGTACTATTTAAAAGTTTAGAAGCGTTTCATGAGACGAGGAGCACCCAACTCTTATATGTAAACAACATAACTACAGATTTTATTTCTGACTATGTTTACTGGTTGAAAAATGAATGTGTAAAATTTGAAAATAACAATCATGTTCCTGACCGCATGAAAACAGTAGGACTAGCAGACAGTTCAATCTCTACGAGGGTAAGAAGTTTAAAGACATTTATTAATTGGTGTGTTAAAAAAGATTTACTTCAAAGAAATCCATTTGATAGATATGAGGGTTTTAAACAAAATGCTCATGAAATTGATGTTTTGACGAGAAGTGAACTAAATAATTTGCTTAAAGTGACTAAAGCACATTCTAATAAATCTTTTAAGCATTTTAGAGATTACGTTTTGCTTCATTTATTAATAGATGGCATGTTGCGTATTACCGAAGCATTGTTATTGTCTCCAGATGATATTGACCATATAAATAAGACGATATTGATTCGTTCAGCTAATGCCAAATCGCGTAAGAGCCGTTTAATTCCATTAAGCAATAAAACTTATCGGTTGTTGAATCAGTTATTACAAGAAAATGAAGCATTTGAAGGAGATACAGATGACCTTGTGTTTTTGTCACTAAGTGGACGAGTATTGGATAAGCATAATATCTTGCGTGACTTTAAGAAGTATGCGAAAGAAGCAGGAATCAAAAAGCGTTTTTACTTGCACTTAATTCGTCATTCCGTAGCAACGGAGTATTTGCGTTCAGCAGGTGACATTGAATCATTACGTAAAATTCTTGGTCATAGCGACACAAGAACAGTACAAATTTATTTGCATATGGCAGATAGTACCGTACAGGAGCGACATGCTACTCACGGTTTCTTTAGTGGCAATAATTCAACGAGTAGAAAAAGAAATAATAAAAGACTTTAGAGAAAATTAAGCATGTGTTAATATGTAAAAGTTTACAAAATAAAAACGAACGGGTCAAAGGACTGCAATCCTACCGTTCGTTTCCCACAAATCCACAAAGGACTCATATGTTCATTTTAGCATATGTTCCTTTGAATTGAAAAGGAGCAGGAACAATGTTATTAAACGGTAAAGCAGAAGATTTAAGCAAATATTCCAAGTTGAAATATGAAGCAAATAAATTTATCAGCAAAGTAAAAGAAGTTTGGGAATACAGTGATTTACAAATCCGTTGTGTTTACTTAATAAGTGACTTAGCCAAAAAAGGAAACGGTGTATTTTCAATCGCATACAGCACATTTCAAACGATGTTTGAACAGCGTTTCAAAATGAAAATTTCATTATCATCTGTAAGAAGATTCTTCACACTAATGAGTAAATTAGGTTTGGTATCCGTTCATAAAGCAAAACGCAAAAACGAACAGCAATCAGCGAACATTTATATTATTGAACAACAGTGCGAAGAACCAAAACAAATTGAAAATAAAGAACACCCTGTAGAACAGGCTCCTGAACATCAAAATAGTGTTTCTAAAGAAACACAAAACGGTGAACAAAAACCTTTAAGTAAAAAATATGTTAACACCGATAACGTTCAACAAGAGAAAATAATACATAACGCATATATCAAATTTAAAAAGCACATAAACCAAACTTTATTTTTCAAAATCCTTACAGAAGTGAAAAACAAAAAAGGCATTAGAAATTTTAAATCTTATCTTGAAGGAGCCTTATCGAAAGTGGAGAATCATATAAAGTGCAACAATGGCACAAAGGTATTTGAACATCACGGTTTAAGTGATTTCTACGGTGTCCTAATGGGTCAGTAGATTGCATGTATGACATAGGATTGATACGGTGTAGAATCGGCAACTGATGTCATTTAGACGACAATTAAACATAGGAGTGATGTAGAACATGCGACTATTTAACAACGTTTTTAAGAATCGTATTTTCCAAACGGTGTTATTAGGCTGTGGAGCAATGTTAATGTTCAGCATGATTTCATATATGCTATTTATTCATGCTTTCCCCAAAAACGCGGAGGAGGAGCAACGTATTAAGCAGTTCCAATCGACTTGGGATAAACGAGCAGAATACTACAAGAAACACCCACATAAAGAATTGAGCGAACAATAAAAAAACACCAGCTAATGAAAGCTAGTGCGTGTATTGACGTTTAAACTTATTCACCGTTCATAATATCATTCACAATTGTTTTAACGTTGCTCGGTGTGCCTGAACCCCAGTGAATGTTACAGCCTGTTTCGTGACATGTGATTGTTGTAAGTGAAGCTGTGTAGTCATAGATTTGAATCAAATGTTTGTCATTTCCATTCTTATCTAATTGCAATTCTACTTTTTTGACCAATTCTTCGAGGGCATCTTCAATCTCCCAAAATCTCATTTCTACCAGCTGTTTTAAATCTTTTCCTGTAATTGTAACTGTTTCTGTCATCTTGCATGACCTCCGTAAAAGTTTGTTTCATTAGTAATTAGGAGGATATTATGTAATTTCAGCAAATGTCGAAATTTGCCGTTTTCCGATTTGATAAGTTTATATTACACCTATTAATATGCAGTGTATAGAGGTCTTTTATAAAATGAATCGAATGTCCGTGTTGACGAATGTAAACACATTTATGCTTTTGAACATTAATATTCAAAATAAAAAACACCTCCGTAGAAGTGCTTTAAGACATTATAAATACGTATTAAGAATTTTTACTTGAAATGCTGTTAAATTGTTGGAGAAGTAAACGTAATTAAAAATGGCAGATAAAAATATTGCTAGTTGAAAGGCTAATCCTATGATGTAAAAAGCTAGCATAGAGTCATTGTTATAAAGAGCAAAACCGGCTATTCCAGATATAGCAAAAGAAATGGCTGAACTTACGGACAACGACCCAAGTCCATGTATTGTTCCTAATAAATGACGGTATCTCCCTTCAATATATGTTCTTTTTTCTGCATCTAAGTTGAGCAAAACACCATGCCATACGTATTCAAATTGGAAATAATCTTCATCTTTATTGTTTCCCCACTGTGGGTGACGCGGAAATTTCTTTATTTTTTTTGCGGTTTTTTTCAAGTGCTTATGTCTTTTATTATTACCAACCCATATAGTGCCAAAATACATTTGATGTAATAGGTATCCAATAGGAACACCAAGTGCAGTTAAAGAAATTAGCAATGTGAAACCTTTTGAGATGTCTACTAATTTAGTATCTAAAGGATTAATGCTTTTTAAAAATAAAAATTCATAGAATAACCAAAAGATAAAAATCCAACCAGGAATACCCCAGCGTATTAAATACTTTGTTTCAAACTTCAAGTTACATCATACTCCTTAAATAAAATAAAACACTCCACGAGGAGTGCCTTGACCGCATTATACTTCTTGTGAAACTTTTTCTGTGTATTGAATCGTTACCGTATACCATTCTTTAGTAAAGAACAGCATTTTACCGCATTCTACAGCAATAATCTCATGATTTGGGTTTTCCAAAAATCTTTCAGCGTCTGAAACTGTTGGTGGGTTTTCTTCAACCTCAGCAACCGTTTTACCTTCAGGCCATGGAATCACACACACTTGTATTTTCGGTTTTGAATCATTTTCTTCTGAAGGTTGAACATCATTTTCTTCAATGTAGTTCAAACCTGCCATTGTGATGATAGCAGAAGATAAAGAAATGTGAAGTGCTTTATTTCCTTGACCTCCACGAGTAACATGAATGTTTTTTGCTAAACCTTCGTCACGAACCATTTCAGATACTTCGGCTAAAAATTGTAAATCTACTCCCAATTCTTTTGTAGTCATGGGCTGTTTGTCGCGTATACGTTTTAGAATTTCAAGCGCTAGTTTTTTTCTATCCATTTTGTCACCACCTTCCTATCCGACTTTATAACTTCGACAAAAATGTCTAGAAACCTCCTAATTTTTTCATTTATTTACATCTTTGGTACTATATTTTTGAAAAAAATATTCAATTTTCTACATTCTAGAAAAACGGACGTTCAAAATGTATCAGAATTTTGTTTTCTAATAGGTTGTAATAATTCGTATCATAAAGTGATTAAAACGTCACTTGGGCGAAACTGGGCGTTGTAGTTAGATTTTGTTGTCAGTATAGTATTTTATGGTATAAAATATTATTACTGTAAAAATGAGGTGGATAATTTGATAGTAATTGAGAGTAAAGATAGTTTTGACTGGGTAGCTTTAACGAGTGCAATTATTTCCTTTCTTGCTGTGGTTGTTGCAATAGCAGCTATTTGGATACAGCAAAAACAATTTAGAAAACAAAGAGAACCTGTAGTAGCTCCAGCAATCAAAGGTTTTAGTTTAGAATTGCCCGAAACACATTTGGACTGGGATACTAGTGAAGAGCTGGATGATAAATTTTCTAAAACTACTATACCTGTTTATAACTACGGAGGTACTACTGCTTTTAACATAGGATACAGTTATAAATTTATTAATCTAAATGAAATGAAACAGCATTTAGACAATAAAGTAAGAGCTAAGAATTTTGATATTAAAATAGAAGAAGTTGACGAAGTAGAGGAATCGTTTGATTTGCGTTTTACCAATCATGTTAAACATAGGAGAATGATTGGAATCAGACGTTATGGAAGGCGACAAGACTTAATTCAACCTGGCGAAAAAGTTGATATTGTATTGCCAAGTTATTTTTTAGTTCTTATCAGCTACGAATATCAATTAGCTGGTCTTAACGATATAAAATTGCCAGTGTTAGAATTAACTGTAGATTACAATGACATTAGCAATAAAAAATGGATGGTTAAATATTTAATTAAAATGGACAGGACTGTTACATATAAAAATAATGAATTAAATTCGAGTTTTATTGCTGAATTTGTTAGCAAAAAACAACTGGACAAAAAAAAGCGTACTTAAAAAGTACGTTTTTTTTCATTATTAACTCTTCGATTCATGCGGTAACGTTCGGCAAGATACAGCATATCTTCAATCAGTTTAGCGTCCTCATAGAACACAAAGACTTGATATTGTGGACGTTCACGGTTTCGCATTGTGTGTGAAAGTGTGTGTCCCAATTTAATCAAATCTTCGGCTAAAGTACGTTTATAGATGTTTTTCTTTCTCGGTTTTTCCTCTGTCATTTGTATTCACTACTTTCTGTAATTTTGAGAAGGGCTGTCTTTGCCTATGGCAAAGATCAGCGAGACCTAGGGTATAACCAAAGGGTATAAAATAGATTTATACCCTTCAATTCATTCCCACGGACGGTATTTTTCTCTAAGCACTTTCAACTCTTCTTTTTTCCGTAACAAATCATCCTTCAAGAATAAACTGATAGCGCCTGTTTTCTTCGCTGGCTCAATCTTTCCGTCCTTAATCATCTTACTTAACCTTGGTCTTGAGATTTCTAGCAGCTCTAATGCTTCGGGCGAAGTTAAGGCGCACTCACGAATGAACTTTCGCTTTAGTTCGGGCTTAATGTATTCAAATTCTTTCATTGTAACTCCCTCAAATGCACATCAAGAATTTGCGCTGCTTTGTAATCGTACTTAGCGATAAAATCAATCAAGCATTCGTAATCTTTTTCCTTCAATACTTCTGCTAATAATTCAAGGTGTCCCAAAATATAATACTTGCTTTGCGTGTCACACATGCCTTCTAGGAATTTGTAAAAGATAATCTGTTCTTCTTCCGTTGCTTGCTTTAAATATTTTACAAGCGTTTCTACAGCGTTTGTCATAAGTTCTTTATTCATTCTTACTCGCCTCGAACTCCATGTTTCCGTTTTGATTGATTCCATAAAGTAAATTTGTTCCATTAAATTTGGTGAATGTGATTTTGCAAGTTTGACAAGTTTGTCCATTCAGTTATTCCTCCCATATTTTTCTTACCAAACTATAGTAAGTCAAGCATTAACTGGTGTGAGTAGGTAGAAAGAGGTAAATTACGTTCAGGAAATGAGGTAGGTCGCGTAGCGAACACCTTAATTTCTAGTAGGTCGTATTCTGACCTAGTACTAGGTCGCTACACGGACACCTGTAGGTCATATTCTGAACTACTAGTAGGTCGCCAAGTGAGCACTAACTATACTTAATAACTAAACTTAATAACTAAACTTATAAAACAAAACTTATTACTTGCTTGAAAACTGGCGTTTTCGCGCATTGTTGTTTCCTTTCGGAATTTCTATAGTTCATATAATGAAGGGAAAATAATTTAATAAAATTATCAAAAATACCTGACGTAGAAAAACAACGTAATACAATATCTGAGTAATGAAAAACATTTAAAAAAAGTAAAAAAGATTTAAAAAAAGCCTTTCGTTACATACGAGCAGTGTATATATAAAATGAAACGTTAAAACAGGAGGAAAAATTTATGAGTGAAACACCGGTAAAAAAATCATATACAGTTCCGTTAATGCCCGAAATTCAAAAACGCGGAAAAGCAAAGGCGAAAGCAAACGGTAAAACATTTAACGTATATGTGGAAGACTTGATTCGTAAAGACACGGAAAAATAAGAGCGTCTAACTGACGCTCAATCAAATTAAATCAAATGGAGGTTTACGGTATGCAAAAACAACGAACTAAAGAAAAGTTAATCTTCGCTAAATGGATGGCGGAAGAATTAAAAGCAAAAGGAAACAATTTATTATTCGTCCGAAAAAATATCAAGCATGAACATTATATGGTTTATGCTTTCGAGGAAACGATAGATTTACTTACTGACATGCACAATATTAAAAAACGCGGTCAATAAAAAGCAACATCATATAATGTTCAAATAACTTTAAGGAGTAACTGTTCTAATGACAAATTATCTAAAGGAATCAGATTTTGACCAAAGCAAGTTTTATCAAACACCGAAAACGATATTTATTGACGACAGAATCATGGAAGATACACGAGGAAGTCATAATGCAGTAATTTTGTATATGGGTATTGTTGATAAAGTTAGTTTATCCAAAAGCAAATATGAAAAGAAAAATGACGCTAGTTTCATGGATTTAAAAGGACAATTCTTTTGCACGTTTCCAGTTAAAACGGCTCGTGAAGAATTAAGAATCAAGCGAACTAAATACAATGAACACAAAGCGTTCCTAAAAGAAATTGGATTGATTCATTATGCGGAACAAGAAGTTAAAAAAGAAGGTGACGCTTCAAGAATTTATATAACAACTTGGGCAGACTGGGTAAAACAAAATGGTCTATATTCTGACGGTGAATGGATTGTACAGCCATTGAGCAAAGATTTCTATAATCCGAAAGATATTGTAACGGTACAACCGATTATTGAAAAAGCAGTAGAAGTAGAAGTAGAAGTTGAACAAAAACAGCAAGAATCAATTGAAGAAAATCTTCAAGAATACGAAGCCATTATGACAGAAGCAAAATCATTGGGTGTTAAATTCTATAAAGATAACCGCATGAGCGAACTAAAGAAAATTACTGAGAAACATTTAGGCGTTGGGAAACGGTTTACTGATTCTACTGTAAAAGATTTACCCGTGTTGCGTCCATGCTATGAAGAAATGAAGAAAACATTCTATCGGGAAACCAATTCTCTTGATTTTTGAGTAGGGAATCAAATTGAATATTAATATTCAAAACTGTATTTAAATAACTGAAAATTCAGTAAATAAAACGAAAAGGAGATTATTTATTATGAAATTAACTTACGCACAATATGACGAAACGATGGATTACTTAGAAAAAATTTACGATGAATACGTTGAATTAACTACTAAAGAATTAATCAATGAGGGTTTATCACATGTACGAAACGATTGCTGTAGTTCAATCGAATGGGGCATGGAAGATTATAAAGTAATATATTCATTCAATGATTTTGCAACCACAGTATATTGTGGATATGACGGCAGTTTAACAGTTTCACATGTGATTGATATTTCGTTTGATGGTTTAGGTCTTGTAGGGTATTTAACTAATAAAACTGGTGAAATTGATATTGAAATTAAAGTAGAAAAAATGAATTGAAAACGAGCGTCTTTGGGCGCTCTTACATATCGGATTAAATCAAAAGGAGAAGTGGTCTTATGGAAGCAGTTGTATTCTGTGAATATTGTCGTTTGGTGATACGAGGAGATGAGTGTGCATGTAAAGGAATAGGAACAGCATATAAACATGGAGAATCAACCAGGCACCCAAGCAATACGAGGAGATGAGTGTGCATGTAAAGGAATAGGAACAGCATATAAACATGGAGAATCAACCAGGCACCCAAGCAATACGAGGAAGTTTCAAAAGCTACGGAAGCAAATCATTAAACGTGACGGTGGTCATTGTGTGCGCTGTCGTATCAAATACGATTGGATGAGATTCGATAACCTGCAAGCTCACCATATCAAATCATGGAGGGACTTCCCTGAGTTAGCCTATAATGAATCAAACCTCATAACGGTATGTCGTGATTGTAACTTAGAGCTAGGAACCAGTAATAAGCTTGATTTCAAATGGGAATCTCCAGAATTAGAACTGCCAATTTTATAGATTATATCATTTGTGTGAGTTGTCACTAAAATCACTGACGTTTTTAGTCCCCCCTAGGTGCCACTTTTAATTTCGGTAGGGAACGAATGGACTAAGGGGTGGTCAATACAAAAAAAAATTTTCCCCATAACTAAGAATTTTTGAAAGGAGCGCATTTTACAATGAGACCCACAAAATCGGTGTCTGAAATGACACGAAAAATAAGCAAAATTGAGCAAAAAGAACGAGAAAACGCTGAAAAACAAGTAAAAGCTTTAGGAAAATCAGTTCCTGAACCTATAACTGCTATGAATGACATTGAGTTGACAATCTTCGAGAAATATGCAGCTTTAAACGACAACTTCAATGAGTTCGATTCTACAGCACTTTCATTACTTGTCAATAGCCTTTACCAATATAACGAACTGAACGTGGCTATCAAGGAGCTTGACATTCTAGACGATAGAAGAGCAGGCTTGGTACGTCAACAAGCAACTTACGACAAGGCTATACAGCAACACGCAACAGCACTATCATTAAGCTTGACAAACCGCTTAAGAATGGCTAATGAAATGGCTAAGGTAGCAATTGAAGAAAAGAAATTAGCTAATATGGAAGCAGAAAAAGCACCAGCTGTCAATCCATTGTTAGCACTCTTGGAGGACGATGATTATGAATAAATCAGTACAGTATGCTAAAGCAGTAGTGTTCGGTGACATCGTAGCACCGAGTCAAGTTAGGCAGAGCTGTGTCAACTTCCTCTATGAGTACTATTGGCTTCAAGACCAAGAGCATTACCAATTCAAATGGAACAGCAAAATTGAAAAAAAGGTTGACAAAATCATTCAAAACCTTAACTTTGCTCGAGGAGCTAAATCCGCTCAGCCGATGTTTCCTAACCTTGCACTATTTCAGTGGTTCCTAATTCAAAACATATTCTGCTGGGTGTATAAGGAGTTCCCGCTCAAGAGACGAATCCGTGAGGTAGTCTTTACAGTAGCTCGAAAGAATGCTAAGTCAGTATTGGCTTGTATTATTCATATTATCGGCTTCTTCTTGGACGAGGAGAACCAGACTCACTACATCGGTAGTAACACTAAGCAACAAGCCACTATCATATTTGACGAGCTAGTGTCAATTATCAAATCTTCTCCTAATATGCAACCTTTCTTCAACATCAAAAAAACCTATGTAGAATTTACGCCTAAGAATTGCAAAATAGTTGCACTTTCTGGAGATGCACAAAAGGCTGACGGTACGATGGTATTTATGGCTTCAGTCGATGAATTAGGTGCCTCAAATGAAATCTTTAAGATGGTATCGTCACTTGAGACAGGTCAGTTTGGTCCTCGTAATCCGCTGATTGTCAAGATATCTACTTCATATCCGATTGAAAATGGCTTTAACTACTGGAATGAAACTGTAGAAGAATTGAGACGTAACACATTCTTAGAAGAACCTAACCCTAGGAAATTCGGCTTAATCTTTACTATTGACAATCCGAAGGAAAAGGTAAACGACAAGGAAAGATGGGAAGACCCAGCTGTATGGCCTGAAGCTAATCCTCTTGTAGCTGAAGTTGATGATTTAGCTGAGAAGCTCATGGAGGACTACAAGACTAAAAAGGAAATCCCGAAAGACTTCTTCCTGTTTAAAGTCAAGAACTTAAATATGTGGATGCAAAGCAACGAAGGTGATGGTAACTTCTTTGTAGATATGCACACACTTAAGAAGGGTATATTCGAGCCAGTGTCAAGCTGGGAATGGTGGCGTAATCAGCGTCAGGTTATTATAGGACTTGACTTATCGTTAACTACGGATAATACAGCTGTTACTTTCTTGAAGTATAACCCAGCAGAAGATTTGTATTATGTCAAGAACTTGACATTTTACCCTAAAAACATGGAAGAACAAAAGACTCGAGACGAACGCATACCTTACGAACAGTGGGCAAAACGAGGATTTTGTCAAGCCATCGGTGAAGACGTTGTAGATTATGATGAACTAGGAGACATAATCATAAACCTATGTCAAGAGTATAATATCGGTGTAGCTTCGGTGGCTTATGATGCTAAATACAGTTATACGCTAATGAAGAAGCTTCGTGAGGACTTACCTATGGAAATTGACCCAATTAAGATAGAGCAGAACAGTAGACATCTAGGAGATGTCATATCGAACCTGCAACGTATTGTCTACGAAGGTAAATATCGTTATGCTCCTAACCCATTAATGGAATCCGCTTTCATTAACGGACTTATTGAGTTCCGCCAAGGTAAACCGTACATTACTAAGGGTGATAAGCACCGAAACAAGATTGATAACCTATTCAGTAGCTTCAATGCCATGAAAGTGTCAATGTATTTCGAGCAGAATCATCTATATGAAGGTGAGCGTGACTTTTTCTTTGAGCTATAACACATTTTGCAGTTGTGGTCAACATATGGCTGCTAAGATAGCAATATGTTCGTATAAAAAGTCTAAGTAGTGTAATAAAATACTGAAATCTAGGAGATAAAGTAAGTTAAAGGGAATATAGATATTTTATATTTTTTATACATAAATTTGGATTTATAACAAGTGGTAATTTATTTTTTACACTTATGGAAATGTGTGAATTTATTGGTTAAAATAGAAAATATAAAGGTTTGAGAGAGGTTTATGTCGAATATATATAGTGTAAATATTAATAAGATGTGCAACATCGTAAAATTTACAGCATATAAATATTTACGTGAAGTTTTCCTCGATAGTATGTTCAAGATGCTTAAGAGAGGAGTGGGTAGTATGACTACAGAAACATTAAAAAGAGAACAACAAACATTAGAACAGAGTGCATTAGAACAATCTGTTAATTTACCAAGTGCAATGGATGTGGCTCGCTATTTTTTGCACAAGAGCCAAAGTGATTCCAGACCAAATACTAAAATAACTCATTTAAAACTGCAAAAGCTCGTTTATTATGCTCAAGCTTGGCACTTAGCAATGTTGAATCGACCATTATTTGATAGTAGATTAGAGGCATGGGTCCATGGGCCTGTTTCACCTGAACTGTACAATCTATATCGTCCGTATGGGTATCAGGTTATACCTCATATAGTTGCAAGTTCTTTTGCCTTTACTAAACCTATGTTAGAAGTACTAAAAGCTGTTTGGCACATATATGGAGACAAGGATGCAAAAGAGTTGGAAAAGCTAACACACTCTGAGACACCTTGGTTAAAGGCTAGAGGAAATACTCCATTGGATATGGCGGCAAATACAGAAATCTCAAGAGATGATATGCGTGATTATTACGCTGAGTATCTTAATAAGGGTTAATCCCTTTTTTTTTGGAGAGAAAGTATTATGAAAAAAAAACCAATAGTTTTATTGAGTGTCACTAGCAACATTTTTTCATTTATCACCAAAGCATATAATTATGCAATGGAAATGTGCCTTAAGTTTGGTTATGCAATTAGAGCTGTTTGTTCCACTGTAAAACAACGAGTAGAGAAAAGACCAATTCTGAGCTTTATGAGCTTATTGGCGTTTTTAGTATTAGTAGGAATTTTTATATTTTTACATAAATCTTATAGTCACAATAAAGTTTCAACTTTGTTTGAGAAAGCCTATAATTTAGTTACTTTTGGTTCTAATAACATAAAAGGTTATACTGATATTGATGATGCTTCAATATCTTTTCTTAACGCTATTAATCAGTTTTTTAAAGTGAGTCTGCCCTTAACTTTAACCTTCTACTATTTCATTTACAAAGAGCAAAAAAGTATTTCATCTAATATCGCAAAAGGTATGCCGTTATGGAAATATCTATCGGTTACTATTTTTACTCTTCTATTAGGGTATTATATAGTATTTAATAAAGAATATTATGATAGAAGCTTTTTTACTGGGGACTACTTTTTTGTATTGTTAAGTTGGATATTTTTAGTGATTCTATCATTTATATTCTTTTTGTCCCTGTTAACTAAATTACTAGGAAGCTTAGATATAAATTTTTTGTTTAGGCATAAAAGAAAAAAATTCAAGCAAAAAATTAAAACAATTTATTACTCAACTATAAATCAAGATAATCATTATGAGCACTTAAACACCTATTTAGAATCAATCTTTCAATGTTTTGACTATGTAATGGAAAAAGGCTTGGATAAATTGTTTGAACACGAGTTACAGGAATGGGGAAAAATGCTCTCTTTAATAATGGAAGAAGCACCTGGCAATAAACAAAACCTTACTATAACTGCTAACAAATTAGCAGAGCATAAAGGCGAACCTAACGAAATGTTTCTAGAGTTTTATGGTTTACTTTTAAATAAACAAGGGGATTTACTGTTTAAATTGGTAGCTAAGAATCGCTTAGCTAAATTGAATGATGGATTAGAAACTTTGAAATCTTTGGAACCTAATAAGGTTAAAGTGCTATATCCGCAGTTCATCACTTCACTAGACGAAATAATCCTAAAAGCTTATAAGCAAAAAGGGTTGCCTTTGAGTAAGATATTAGAAATTTTAAATGGCATCGTGCCATCATATACTCTAAAAAACAACCAAGAAGCTAATATTGAAGAACAAAATTTTAATATTGCTAAAACAGTAGCTATAATATATATATATAAGTCTATACTCAAAGAAGCAGTTGAAACAGATAACATAAAGGATATTACTACCATAACCTACTCGCTATGTGAAATTATTAGGGAAATGGACACAGAACAAGAAGCTGAAGAAGAAGCTCAGACTCTGTACCCAGCATTTCTCAACACTGTTGGCGAGAGCAGCGAAAGTAACAATGAGATAAATCATTTTGAAATACTCAATGCTATGCAACAAGCTATGCAAAATTCTGTAAATAAAGCTAAGGTTAACTTAAATCAAGGGGAACAGAAACAAATAAAAAAAATTATTTTGTTTGTTCTATTACAAATGGCATTGAAAGCTGTGGAGCTGAGCCATTATAAAACTGTTGGTCAGTTAGTTAAAAGGGTTACGACGGATTTTGACCCGTTGACAATTAGAAATACCTTCGAAGAATTTAGAACCTCAAAAGGAAGAATAAAAAAAGCTCCCTTCTTGAAAGAAAATGGTTTAGAATTTGCCTTCACTTCTGATTCATCTATGATTTCTCAAATATATACAGATATTTTATTTAACAAACAATCCATAGAGTATTGTATGCAAAAACTAGCGTTATTAATATATGGTCAGCAATTCTACATTATTGATAAAGAGCTTAAATTCACTGAGTACTATAAGAGCTATGAAGAACACTCTGTTGAAATTGATTTATCGTTTGTAGAATCATCTTACCTGGACTACACAATAGGGAAAATTAAACAAGTAGGAAAGGGCTACGGTCTATTGTTTGTTGAACAACCAGGATTTGAAGAGAAAGTCAAAGAAGTGGTTAAAGTAACAGTTTAACGGCTAGGATGCTATTTTTATAATAAATAGCAGTCAAGCATCTTTGTAAAAGGATAAAGAAATAATTTGAATTTTTTTCGCTAGAAAACAAGCCTATAAAAAAGTTGCCTATCTTGTAATAGACAGCTTTTTTGTATTTGACAAGTTTTCCTGTAGATTTTGAGTATGATATTGATAACTGAATTATTAATAAAATAACATGGGTGATATTAAATGAAGGTTAATAAGAGTTGGTCAAAGCCAGATGGTGTACCAAATTTAATTGGAATAAAGAAAGTAGATTGGTCAATTTTTGAAAACGGTTCGACAATACCTAGTGATTTTCATGAAGATTTTGATAATGTTAATGGCTTCCATTTCAAAAGAGGTGATAGATATAAGGTTGAAATCATAAATGAAGGCAATATATATGAAGTACAATTGGTGAACGTCGATAGAAAAAATATAAAATCCGATACATATCAGATAAGATATGATTCTAATACCGAGTTTAGGAATGTGTTAGAAGAAGCTTTTAAATATAGCTATAGATATTTGAAAACAGAAAGGATGAGAAAAAGCCAAAAAGAAAATAAGAAATCTTATGTAGTTGTTCCAGATGAAAATGCCGAATATATTGAATTTTATTCTGTAGGTAAACCATTTGTGTACGAAGTGAAATTTGTGCCGTATATTATCGCTTCTCAAGAGGAAGCAAGAGACTCTATTTATCAAAAAGAAGTGGAAATATCAACAACCTCCAATATAAAGTTAGAAATTAATGATGTACCAATAGATAAGCCATTAAAAAATGACAAGGCAACCTCTAAAGTTTATAGAAGAAATGCAAAAAAAGGTAAGAATGCAATAGTAGTTGCTAATTATCTTTGTGAAGTGAATAGCAACCACAAAGATTTTACTTCTAAAGTTTCGGGAAAGAATTACGTTGAAGCACACCATTTAATTCCTATAGAATTTCAAGATAGTTTTGATGTTAGCATCGACATTGAAGCGAACATAGTTAGCTTATGCGTGAATTGTCATAAAAGACTACATCATGCACTAGCCAAGGAGAAAGAAAAAATTTTAAAGAAGCTCTATAGCCAAAGAGCCTTTAGACTAAAGAAGTGTGGAATTGATATTTCAGAAGAAATCTTATTTGGTTATTATGAATAAATAACAATGGATATTATCTTGCGAAATAAAAAAATATATGCTTTTAAAATTGATAATTAACTGGATATAATAGGTATAAATGCATAATGCTATTTCGATTACATAATAAAAATAAATCGAAAGGGTGTTGTAAATGTCGTTACCTTGTTATGACGAAATTCATTGGCCATTATTAAGCTTAATTACACACAGAAAAATTTATAGCTTGAAAGAGGCTGTAAATGTATTAGCAGGGGAGTTTGGTTTAACTAATGAAGAATTAAATGAAACAGTCCCGTCAGGAGTTAAAAAGTTTTATTCTCAAGTAAGCTTTTCAAAAATGTTGCTAATTAGAGCTGGGTTAATATTTAAAGATATAAAGCCATTTAAAATTACAACTAAGGCAAAAAAATTATTAGCTCAAAACCCTACTAAAATTACAAAACGTTGTTTAGATGAACTAGCTAACGATACGCGGATTAAAACAATTCATAAAGAAAAAGGCATAGTTTGTAAGCCACTTATGAATACTTATAAAGAATATTTGAATAAACTAGAAAAAATAGATGCCTCATACTTTGAATCTGTTTCAGGATTAATATTGTCTAAGGTTTATAACGTAGATTTTTTAGCGAGTGTAGAAATAACATCTAAAAATAATGATGGTGGGATTGATGGGGTAGTTCACTTGGGAAGAAATGAAGGGTCAAAGGTCTATTTCCAGTCTAAAATTCGGAGAGGCTATTCAATTGGTCAACCATTAGTACGAGATTTTTCAGGTGCTTTAGATGGAGTTTATGGTATCAAAGGGTTTTTTATCACTACAAGTAAATTTTCTTCTGAAGCTGTTAAATATGTAAAGAAGCTAAGGCATAAAGAGATTATACTAATAGATGGTTATAAATTAGTTGAACTTATTTTTAAGTACAAACTTGAAAATAAAATAAAATTAGATTGAGCAATGGTTACTCTATGCCCTGCTTTTCTTTGTTTTTATAAAATGAAAATTTTATTATAGAATTTTTCCGAATTGCTCCTTTAATTTTTTTATCTAGAAAAGTTCTGCTTTTAAATTACAGGAACATGACTTTACTTGCCCACCACATTTTGGACAAATTTCTAAGCTACAGCCGAGGGTATGATAGTAACCTTGTTTTACTTCACAATCATCACACCGACTATGTTCTGATAAAAAATCCAAGTTCTCTTCTTTTCCAAACTTTATTCGTTTATAACTTTCACTTTTTCCAACGTAATAAGTCAGCATTTGAGATTCAGCAATTTCACTAGGATATAATTTATTTACCTCAATGCCATTATATAAAACAAATTCCTTTTCGAATTTCTCCATTAATTTCGCTTCAATTTTCCAGTAGCTAGGACGTATACGTTCATGTAGTTCTTCTTTTAAAAATCGGTAATGAAAAGAATGAATAAATTCAAAAATAACAATATAAATAGTAATAAGCTCTTTGATATCAAGTTCTAATTCAAAATGAATAATTTGATTACGTAAATCAATTGCTCTTTTAATTTTTATTTCGTCTTTTTGTTCTAGATTTAATCCTATTATATTTTTCAATCTTTGCAATGCTGTTGAAATGGATACAGTATGTTTTGGTTTATCTATATTTTCATATATAAGAAATTCATTTCTTCTTCTTAACACTTCTTTGAACATTAATTCCATTGATTGAACAATATCAACTAAAGAAAACTTCAAATATCGTTTCTGAGTTTCAAAAGAAACTTCAGAAGTAGCCCAATTAAAGTGGCTTAAGGAGTTATGTAAAAAATCATAGGAATTTTCTAATAAGGTTACTTTTATCATAAAGGCTCTTTCACCCCTATATTTATTATTTTATAAAATGCTTTTTGCATCAAGCAATCATACCTTTAATATTAAAGTACTTTCCACTTTTATGAAATAAATAAGTACTGATATTTACCATTTTTTAAAGGTGGTTAGTTAAGTTAACCATTATACAAGATATGAAGAATCAGTTGACAACTCTCTAGGTATCAATGGGCTATCTATTCTGCAATCGATTGAAACTAACAATTTGTAAATTTTTTTCACTATAATAACTATAAGAATTTAGAAAGCAACACAGTGTAATTCAATATAATTTATCTAATACAACCGTCACTTCCCATTAATTCAATTGGTGTTATTTTTTAAGTTTATATGTAAAAAAATACTTGAAGAGTTTTGGTCAAATAGCGTATAATTAAGCAAACAGATTGATGTAATTGTTGTTATAGTCAATACATATTGCGAGCGATTAGTTCAGTGGGAGAATACATCCTTGACAGGGATGGGGTCGGGGGTTCGAATCCCTCATCGCTCATACCAAAGCCGTTTTCTTATTAATAAGAGAGCGGCTTTTCTCTTTGGCTTAACAAACCAATGCTATATTAAATCTTGAGCGCGCATAGAAGAATTAAAGTATAATGAAACATAGTGCATCAGGTCATGATAAAGATAATCACTAATTTAAAATAAATGAGGGTACAAAATGAATCAAAGAAGTTTTAGTCAATATGGTCTTAGTGACAAGGTAGCTAAGGCGCTTTCTAGCCTGCAATACAATCATCCTACGGAAGTACAAAGTAAGGTGCTTCCCATTGCGCTAGAAGAAAGAGATGTGGTCGTGAAGTCTCAAACAGGAAGTGGAAAAACGGCTTCCTTCGGCATTCCACTGTGTGAATTAGTTAACTGGGAAGAAAATAAGCCCCAAGCCTTAGTGTTAACACCTACACGAGAGCTGGCTGCGCAGGTAAAAGAAGATATTACAAATATCGGCCGTTTTAAGCGAATTAAAGCAGCTGCTGTTTATGGAAAATCACCGTTTGCCAAGCAAAAAGTAGAATTAAAGCAAAAAACACATATTGTTGTAGGTACGCCTGGACGAGTGCTTGATCATATAGAAAAAGAAACGCTGGCATTAGAGAAAATTCGTTATTTGGTTATTGATGAAGCAGATGAAATGCTAAATATGGGTTTTATTGACCAAGTGGAAGCGATTATTCAACATCTTCCTAGTGAGCGTGTAACGATGCTTTTCTCGGCTACGCTTCCGGAAGATATTGAAGAACTGTCTCGCAAATATATGAAGAAGCCGGTTGATGTTGAAATCAAAGCGAACGGATTAACAACAAGCACGATTGACCATTCTGTTATAACAGTACAAAATGAAGGTAAATTTGAACTGCTGAAAGACGTAACTACAGTAGAAAATCCGGACAGCTGCATCATTTTTTGCCGCACGCAAGAGCAGGTAAATACGCTGTTAGATGATTTAGATGATCTTGGATATCCTTGTGATAAAATTCATGGGGCAATGGTGCAAGAAGACCGTTTTGAGGTTATGAATGATTTCAAAAAAGGGAAATTCCGCTATTTAGTAGCAACAGATGTAGCTGCGAGAGGAATTGATATTGATAATATCACGCACGTTATTAACTATGACCTTCCGTTGGAAAAAGAAAGCTACGTTCACCGTACGGGAAGAACGGGACGTGCCGGTAAAAAAGGGAAGGCTATCACATTTGTAACGCCTTATGAAGAGAGAATGCTATCGGAAATTGAAGAATATATTGGTTTTTCGATTCCAGTATCTACTCCTCCTTCTAAAGAAGAAGTACAGCAGGCAGCATTCGCTTTTAATGAAAAAATTAATGAGCGTCCAGAAGTTAAAAAAGATAAAAGCGAGTCATTAAATAAAGACATTATGAAGCTGTACTTTAACGGCGGAAAGAAAAAGAAAATTCGAGCGGTCGATTTTGTAGGAACAATCGCAAAATTAGACGGAGTAACCGCAGACGATATTGGAATTATTACCATTCAAGAAAATGTCTCGTATGTAGAGATTCTGAATGGAAAAGGTCCCAAAGTGTTGCAAGCAATGAAAAACAAAACAATTAAAGGAAAGAAATTAAAAGTTCATAAAGCGATTAAATAATAAAGGAAAGTCCATCTTTTTAAAGATGGGCTTTATTTATACAGCCAATAAAGGAGTTGAAAGTATGAAGTACATAAAAGAAGCGTGTGTAGAAGGGTATGAGCAGGCAAAAAAAGCGGAAAAGCTAGGAGCAGACCGCATTGAATTATGTGATAATCTCAGTCAAGGAGGCACTACGCCAAGTTACGGCACCATTCAACATGCAAGTGAACATCTTGATACAGATATCAACGTGATTATTCGCCCAAGAAGCGGTGATTTTTTATATTCCGAAGCAGAATTTCAAATTATGAAAAAAGACGTTAAAGCATGTAAAGACCTTGGAGTAAACGGAGTAGTATTCGGCATATTAACAGAAAAAAATGAAATCGATCACGGACGGACTAAAGAATTAATAGCAGAAGCTCGTCCTTTAAGCGTTACGTTTCATATGGCATTTGATGAGATTAAAGATAAATACAAAGCCATTGATATACTTAGTGAAATGGGAGCAGACCGCATTTTGACCAAAGGTGGGAAAGGGTCTGCTTTGCAAAACTTGCAGGTGATCCGAGAACTGATCACATACGCCAATGACCGTCTTATTATTTTGCCCGGCGGAGGAATTCATGAAGGCAACGCAGATCGGGTTATAAAAGACACACAGGCAACTGAATTACACGGAACAAAAATTGTAGGAGATTTATCGGATTAAATAAAAGAGGCTGGGACAAAAGTATGTTAGTCAAAGTGAAAAACGAACCACTAATCAACATGTTTGATTGGTGGTTCGTTTTTTTGTGATGGTAAATATAGTTTTATGTGTTTCGTTTCTTCTAGCAGGTGATTGAAGGGCAAAGCGAAGCCTTGCACGGAAATCAACTGCGGTGTCATAAGCAGTCTAGCTCATCTATCTCCCTTGTTCATCTTTAGGTTGGATTCATTTCGTTATGTCTCAACCTCTTTTATTTTGATGTGTTTTCTTTTGCTGCTAAGCCGCTCGTCATTTTGGTACGCTGAAAGAAAAACGAACCTACGACGAGTACAGCAATTAAAAGAGTTAAAAAGAACTGTGAACGCAATGAATCAATAAATGCCATGGCAATAAAGATACTAGTGATGGCAACGATTGTAGCGTAAGTTAAGTAAGGAAATAACCACATTTTAATTTTTAATGCTTCAGGGTTTTCTTTTTCATATTTTTTTCTCATTTTAATTTGTGAAAATGCAATAACGAGGTACACAAGAAGGGCTACGCCGCCTGATGCATTCACTAAGAACAAAAAGATTTTATCTGGCGAAATGTAGTTAAAGATGACGCTGATGTACGAAATAACTGTACATGCTAATATCGCGCTAACCGGTACGCCTTTTTTATTTAATTTTGAAAAGCTTTTTGGCGCATTACCATTTTGAGACATGGAAAACAGCATACGAGAGCTTGTATACAAACCAGAATTCAGACAAGAAAGGACAGCTGTTAAAATAATAAAGTTCATAATTTGAGCGGCGGCCGGTATGTTTACTAATTCAAGAATAGAGACAAATGGGCTTTTCATTAGGCTTGATGAATTCCATGGAAGAACGGTTACTAAAATAAAAATAGATCCTAAATAGAAAAATAAAATACGATAAATAACGGTATTGGTCGCAATGGTAATGGCTTTTTCAGGTTGAGAAGATTCACCTGCCGCGGTTGCAACAATTTCTGTTCCCATAAAGGAGAACATGACAAGGGCGATTCCTAAAAATACAGAACTAATTCCATTCGGTAAAAAGCCGCCTTTATGCAAAAGATTGGAAGTGCCGGGAGAATCAATTCCTGGAATGAATCCACAAATAATAGCAATACCTAAAAGTAAAAAAAGAACGATACTGACAACTTTAATGAGAGAAAACCAATATTCAAATTCTCCGAAAGATTTAACAGAGTACAGGTTGGTCATCGTTAATAAAAAAGTAAGAGCCAGGCTGACTCCCCAAGACGGTAAAGACGGGAACCAGTATTGAATAATATTTGCACCTGCAATGGCTTCAACAGCAATAACGATAACCCAGAAAAACCAGTAGAGCCAGCCAATTGTGTAGCCGGCCCAAGGGCCTAATGCCTCTTTTGCATAAGTGGAAAACGAACCGCTGGAAGGATTTGCAGTAGACATTTCTCCAAGCATTCGCATGACTAAAATAACGAGTAAACCAGCAAATGCGTACGAAAAAATAGAGCCGGGTCCAGCGGTGTTAATGAGTGATCCGCTTCCAATAAACAATCCAGCGCCAATAATTCCTCCGAGAGAAATCATGGTGATATGCCGGATCTTTAACTCTTTTTTTAACTGTGGGTGTGGATGGCTGTTCATTTGTAACCTCCTGTATAATCTGAATTTTTAGTTAATATGGAGAATTATATTATGTTATAAGGTGCAAGGACAGGATGTTGTTAGAAGTTCTTTCATATAAAAAACCGGATATGAATGGTTGCATTCATATCCGGCTTACTCTGACACAGACATTCATTATGCGTGGAAAGTACCTGATTAGCGCCTTTTTTCTTTATTATAATAAGCAATGCAGATGAATTTTTTATGAATGGTAGCTGAAAATAAGCTGAATGATTGTTTTAGATACGTTAATCAAAAGAGATATACATCCGATTAAAGGATAATATGGAATGATATTCAAACTCTCCGTAAAGCGCTAAATGCGGGTTTTCCTTTCTGAAAACGGGTATATATAGTAGTAAGAAGTTCATTCTTTTGCTAAGTATAAAAGAAAGATGTGCGATAGAAACAGGAGGTTATAAATAATGAAACATGTTGAAGTAGTAGAAAACGGAGCGAATATTAACGAAGCAGTTAATCAATTTGCAGATAAAGGTTTTGAGAAAAATGAAGTATACGTGTTTACCTATGACAAGGAAAATTCTAAAAATTTAACAGAAGTAACGGACACAAATATTATTCGACTATCTGAAGAAGGTCCTTTACATTCAGCAGCGAGTTTATTTTTAACAAGAGAAGATGAGCTTCGAACAAAAATGGCTGCGCTAGGTTTATCAAAAGACGAAACAAAAAAATATGAAGAAGAGTTAAAGAAAGGCAGTGCGATTGTAGTGGCTGCTACGGGAGAAAGAAAAGACGTTTAATTTTAATAGAGGCTAGGGCAAAAGTAGTTTAGTTAAAGTAAGATCCGAACGCGGTTGATTCTCTATCAAGAATCAGCCGCGTTCGGATTTTTTTGTGGGGACGGTGTAACATGTGATCTATACGAGCTTCTTTATTCCATTTGTTCGTCTTTAAATTCACTCGATTTCGTTATGTCTCACACTTTTTTTGTTTTTTCCAATATATGATTGATAAAACTAATGGTATTAGTTAAAATAAAAACTAATACCATTAGTTTTTATTTTGATAATAGGGGATGAGGAAATGAGAATAGTTCGTGAGAAAATGTTGTATCAATTGACGTTTTTGCCTCGATTTTTTCCAGTGAATTGTTATTTAGTCGAAGAGAAAGACAGTCTTACGTTAATTGATGCGGCTCTTCCTTACAGCGCGTCAGGTATTTTAAAAGCTGCAGATCAAATTGGAAAACCGATTACTCGAATTGTTTTTACTCATACTCATGAAGATCACATCGGAGCGATTGATAACGTGAAGAAAAGTTTGCCGAATGCTTCTGTTTACATGTCGCAAAGAGATTATCGATTATTTTCAGGAGACTTCACACTAAATTCTGAAGAACCTCAAAACCCAATCCGTGGAGGAATACCAAAACTAGGAAAGATTTCAACTAAAATTGATCATTTCATCGAAGAAGAGTCTTATATAGGCTCACTTGCTCCTATTTTTACACCTGGACATACACCTGGGTCTATGTCTTTTTTAGACCAGAGAACAAACGCATTAATTGCAGGAGATTCTTTCCAAGTGCGGGGAGGAGTTGCCGTATCAGGTCAGTTAAAACCGCTGTTTCCGTTTCCTGCTTTTGGAACGTGGAGCAAAGAGCTAGCGCTTAAAAGTGCAGAAAAGCTATATGAATTAAACCCATCACTTCTTGCTGTTGGACACGGAAGAATGCTTTCTCAACCGCTAAAAATGATGGAAAAAGCAATACAACAAGCAAAAGTGAAAATAGAAAAGAGGAGATGAAAGGATGTCGCCACGACAAGGACTAGATTTCAAAAAGGTTATTCAAACAGGTGGAAATTTGGCTAATCGTGAAGGGTTTTATGCTGTTACAATTGCTTCATTAGCCAAAGAATTAGATGTTCGCCCTCCGTCTTTGTATAATCATATAAAAGGGTTAGAAGAGCTGCGCAAAGAACTGGCTTTAAGCGGACTGCAGCAGCTACACTATCTTCTAAAAAGTGCTGTTGAACATGCTTCTGCAGAAGACGCTGTTTATCAGCTAAGTAAAGCGTACGTTTCATTTGTAAGAAAGTCTCCCGGAATATACGAAGCAACGGCAACGGTGGCACCAACGATACAGGATGAAGAAGTACAAAAAGCATCTGATAACATCGTATTTTTAGTGCTGGAGGTGTTAAAACCGTATCATCTTCCAGAAAGTGAAGCCCTTCATGCTGTTAGAAGTCTCCGCAGCATTTTACATGGATTTTCTTCTTTGGAGCAAAAAGGGGGATTTGGAATGCCGTTAAGTACTGATGAGACACTAGATTTTTTAATTCGTACGTTTGTATTGGGGCTACACCGGTATGAACAGACCCCATAAATTTCATTAATGGCACTAAGCCTAACGCTTTAATGGAAATTGAAAAAAAACAGAAAGAATGATAGATTACAAATAAAGACATTTATTCCTATTGTTTTAGGGTTGTTACTGATGAAGCAGGCAAAACCTAAGCTGCAAGGACAGAAAAGGTAGTTTCTGTTTGTTGCTGTTTAGGTATTTTTTGCTTTTGTTTAAAATAACCAGCTCTTTTAATTTATTTTATAAAGGGGAAATCTTCTGAGAATGGAGAGAAACAAACATGCTTAATTCAAGAATAATCGTCATATTAAGAGAACTAATGTCCGTACAGTCTACATTATCAACCGTTACGAGCGAATATTTAGCAACAGTAAATCAGGTATCTTCTCGAACTATTCGAACGGATATAAAACAGTTAGATGACATTTTGTCTCAGTACGGGGCCAAAATTAAATCAGCTCGAGGGACGGGATATGAACTTAGCGTTTTAGATGAAAAACAATTTCATCAGCTATTAAAAGAACTTTCGGCTAATCAATTATTTGATTCAACTTCTATTCCAACCGTTCCTGATGACCGCGTGCATTATTTAATTAAAAGACTGCTGCTAGCAGACGAATATTTGAAGCTCGAAGATTTAGCAGACGAGTTATATATTAGCAAATCAACGGTTCAAAACGATTTAAGAGATGTTAAAAAACAGCTGTGTAAGTATGATATTCTTTTAGAAAAACGTCCTAACTATGGCTTGAAAGCTAAAGGGGACGAAATGAAAATGAGATTTTGTATATCTGAGTACATATTTAACCGAAAAGATAAAGAAGTAGATATGGTATACAATGAAATATCCATCCTGCCCCAAGAATCAATCTTAACGATTAAAGCCCACATTTTAAATCAAATAAAACGATACAATATTATGGTTTCAGATATTGGATTAAATAATTTAATCATTCATTTAGCAATAGCTTGTAAGCGAATACAAGAAGAAAATTTTATCTCTTTGTATTCAGAAGACTTGCTTGAAATTATGGAGCATAAAGAATATGAAGTAGCAGCTGAAATTGTGAGGGAAATTGAAAAGGCATTCAAGATTCGTTTTCCGAAATCAGAAACAGCGTATATCGCCATTCATTTGCTAGGTACAAAAATGCTCAACAATAGCAATCATGAAGACAAAGAAGTGAAGCAGTTTATTGCCGCAGATATTTATGAATTAACAGCGGCTATATTAGAAGCAATTGAAAAAGAGCTTCATTTAGGAATTAGTGAAGATTCAGAGCTGATTCTTGGCATGAGTTTGCATTTGAAACCGGCTATCAACCGCTATAAATATGGAATGAATCTGCGAAACCCGATGCTTGAAGGAATTAAGAGTCATTACCTTCTTGCTTTTGAAGCTGGAATTATTGCCGGGAAGGTTTTAAAAAATCGCCTTGAAATTGACATGCATGAAACGGAAATTGGCTATTTAGCTTTACATATTGGAGGGGCCATTGAACGTCGGAAAATTATCAATCAGCCTAAGCGCTGTTTGATTGTATGCGCATCGGGAGTAGGGAGTGCAAAGCTATTATCATATAAGCTGCAGGCTACGTTTGGATTAAATCTTACTATTTTAGGAACAACTCAGTATTATAAGCTTCACCAAATGTCGCTGCACTCTTTAGATTTTATTGTTAGTACCATTCCAATTCCAGAGGATCTTCCTGTTCCTGTAGTACAAGTAAGTACAATTCTAGGAAACAATGATTTTAAAAAAATTGAATGTTTAATGAAGAATAAACCGCAGTCTTCGTTAGAATACACGAAAAAAGAATTAGTATATTTACAGCAAGAATTTCAAACAAGAGAAGAAGTGCTTCATTTTTTAGGAGAGAAATTAACTCATCTAGGACTAGTTCCTTTTCAATTTATAGAATCTGTTTTTGAAAGAGAAGCTGCATCCCCAACAAGTTTTGGCAATCTCGTTGCGATTCCGCATCCTATGGTTCCTCAAACCGATACGACGTTTTGGGCCATTTGCACGTTAAAAAAACCGATTATGTGGGAAGGAAACCTTGTCCAATTTATTTGTCTTTTAAGTGTAAAAGCAAATAATCAAGGCGATTTGCAGAAGATGTACAGTTTGTTAGTCCGCGTCGTAGATGATAAGCAGGTCGTGCAGCGCTTAGTAAAGTGCAAGGATTATGAGGAGTTTATAGAGGTATTTATGAAAAATATTAGATAAAAAAAGAAGTCCAAGAGAGGGCTTCTCTTTTTGTCTGAATGTTCAAACATAATTTTTCCGTTACTAACGGAAAAAGGTTGTGTATAAATGTAAGCGCTTTTATTTTAAGATAAAACTATCAACAAAACAGATGACAAAATAAAAAAACCGGGGGAATGACAAATGAATATTCTATTATGTTGTGCAGCTGGAATGTCTACAAGTTTACTAGTAACAAAAATGGAAAAAAGCGCTCAGGACCAAAGTACGGAGTATAAAATTTGGGCGGTTCCTGGTGACTCTGTCCGCAACCATATTGATCAAGCAGATGTACTTTTATTAGGACCTCAAGTGCGCTACTTGCTGCCGCAGCTTAAGAAGCTAGGTGAAGAAAAAGGTGTGCCAGTTGACGTTATAAATCCTGTTCACTACGGAACGTGCAATGGAGAACAAGTATTAAAATTTGCAGCTCAACTAGTTTCAAAATAGGAGTGTGGACTACATGAGCAAATTTAATAGTATGCTTGAAAGCAAAGTAATGCCTATCGCCGGAAAAATGGCGGGTCAACGCCATTTACAAGCACTTCGAGACGGTATTGTTCTGACAATGCCTCTCATTATTATCGGTTCAGTATTTTTAATACTATCGAATTTACCAATACCAGGTTACAACGACTTTATGGCAGGGATTTTCGGAAAAGAATGGGCAACGAAAATGGCCTATCCAGTTGGAGCTACATTCGATATTATGGCCCTGCTTGCTTGTTTCGGAATAGCCTATCGGTTAGCTGAAAAATACGGGGTGGATGCTTTGTCCGCAGGGGCAATTTCACTTGCTGCTTTTTTACTCGCCACTCCGTATAAAGTGTCCTTTCTCCCGAGCGGAGCCAAAGAAGCTATTTTAGTAGACGGCGGAATTCCAACCGCTTTAATGGGAAGTAAAGGGCTCTTTGTGGCAATGATTGTCGCGATTCTCTCTACAGAAATTTACAGATGGTTTATTCAAAAAGATATTGTTATTAAGATGCCTGATGGAGTTCCACCCGCTGTTGGAAAATCGTTTGCCGCTCTTATTCCTGGCTTCACGGTAATCGCATTTATTTGGATCTTACGTTTGTTAGTAGAACAAACGCATTTTGGAAGTCTGCATAATATTGTTGGAGAATTGCTTGGAAAGCCTTTAGGCGTGTTAGGCGGCAGTTTAGGCGGTACGCTAGTTGCCGAACTTGTTATTATGCTCATGTGGTCTTGTGGACTTCATGGAGCGAATATTGTCGGTGGAATTATGGCTCCCATTTGGTATGGAGCTATGGATGAAAATCGAATTGCATTTGCTAACCATGAAGCATTACCCAATATTTTTACACAGCAGTTCTTTGACATTTGGATTAATATCGGAGGCAGCGGAGCGACACTAGCTCTAGTCGTTGCCATGATTTTAAAAGCACGCAGTCAACAAATGAAGCAGCTTGGTAAATTAGGAATAGGGCCAGCTCTTTTTAATATCAATGAGCCGATTATCTTTGGACTTCCGATGGTGATGAATCCAATGATGCTTATTCCGTTTATTATTACCCCTCTTGTGACGGTAGTAGCAACCTATATTGCCATGTCGACAGGACTGGTAGCAAAACCAGCAGGTATTGCGGTTCCTTGGACCATGCCTCCGATTATTTCTGGCTATTTGGCCACAGGAGGAAAATTATCGGGTGCAGTTATGCAAGCTATTAACATCGGCATTTCTGTTTGCATTTATTATCCTTTCTTTAGAATGTGGGATAAACAAAAATTCACTGAAGAACATGGTATACAGCCTGCAGTTGAAGGGGTACCAAGCGATACACAGAAAGATATTGTGTGAGGAGGGATAAAGAATGGAAAGCGTTCAAGAATATATTTTTAAATTAATCTTACACGGTGGAAACGGCAGAAGTTCAGCAATGGAAGCGATAGCGGCTGCCAAAAAGGGAGATTTTTCAGAAGCGCGTGAAAAGCTTACACAAGCTTCTGAAGAATTAAATGCTGCTCATCATATCCAAACGTCGTTAATTCAAGGAGAAATTAGAGGGGATAGCACAGAAATTTCTCTGCTCATGATTCATGCTCAAGATCATTTAATGAATGCGATGACGGTAAAAGAAATGGCTACTGAATTTGTAGATTTATATGAAGCAATCAAAATTTCTGGGGGGATTACATTATGACAAAAGGTATTAAAATTGTAACGATTGGCGGAGGTTCAAGTTATACGCCTGAACTAATAGAAGGGTTTATTAAACGGTATGATGAACTTCCAGTTCGAGAACTGTGGCTAGTAGACGTGGAAGAAGGAAAAGAAAAATTAGAGATTGTTGGAAATTTAGCGAAGAGAATGGTGAAAAAATCAGGTTTGCCAATCGAGGTTCATTTAACGCTAAATCGAAGAGAAGCACTAAAAGATGCGGATTTCGTAACAACTCAATTTCGCGTTGGCTTGTTAGATGCACGAGCGAAAGATGAAAGAATCCCGCTTAAATACGGGGTGCTCGGTCAAGAAACAAACGGACCGGGAGGATTATTTAAAGGACTTCGCACCATTCCCGTTATTTTAGATATCTGCCGTGACATTGAAGAGTTATGTCCAGAAGCTTGGCTGATTAACTTCACAAATCCTGCGGGCATGGTAACAGAAGCTGTGCTTCGCTATAGTAACATTAAAAAGATTGTAGGACTTTGTAATGTGCCAATCGGAATGGAAATGGGGATTGCTAAGCTGCTTGATGTAGACCACTCTCGCATTCGAATTGATTTTGCTGGTTTAAATCACATGGTCTACGGATTAGATGTATATGTAGATGGGGTAAGTGTCAAAGATCAAGTTATTGATTTATTGAGTGATCCAACTAACAGCAGCTTTGTGAAAAATGTAGCAGGACTTGGATGGGAGCCAGAATTCACAAAAGCGCTAAATGCGTTAACGTGTCCATATCACATGTACTATTACAAAACGCGTGAAATGGTAGAAAAAGAGCTTGTTAATTATGAAAAAGGTGAAACCAGAGCAGAAGTCGTGAAACAGTTGGAAAAAGAGCTGTTTGAACTGTACAAAGATCCTAACCTAGACATTAAACCGCCTCAATTAGAACAGCGCGGAGGTGCTTATTATAGTGATGCAGCGGTTCGATTGATTACATCCATTTATACGGATAAAGGCGATATTCAACCTGTAAACACAGTGAATAATGGCGCTATTGCAAGCATTCCAGCTGATTCTGCTGTAGAAGTAAGCTGTATCATTACAAAAGATGGTCCAAAGCCAATTTCAGTAGGCGATCTTCCCGTACCTGTCCGCGGTCTTGTTCAAACCATTAAGTCATTTGAGCGGATTGCAGCTGAAGCAGCAGTGACAGGAGATTATGACAAAGCTATTTTAGCATTAACTATTAATCCTCTTGTTGCTTCTGATAAACTAGCTAAACAAATTGTCGATGAGATGCTAGAAGCTCATAAAGATTACTTGCCTCAATTTTTTAAAACGGTTCAAGCTTAAAGTCAAGCTGTTCGAATACAGTACGTATTCGAACAGCTTTTTTCTGTGTATACGGCTAGATTTCTGACACCATCAATGTAACAATATAAAATAGAAACAGACAGCAAAGGGTGGCTAAAAATGATTCACTTATTAATTATGATGGTAGAACGAGTCGGAGTTATTGTCATTTTAGGTTTTTTGCTGGCACATACAAAAGTTTTTCGGCAATTTCTCCGCAAACAGCAAGGGTATAAAGGAAAGGCTGTACTTATTTTTATTTTTTCTCTTTTTAGCATTATTAGTAACTACACGGGAATTGAAATTCAAGGAACCATTATTCGAAGTGAAGATTTATTATTAAAAGTAGATCCATCAAGCTCGATTGCAAATACGCGAATTATGGGTGTGGAAATGGGTGGTCTGCTTGGCGGTCCTTTTGTTGGTTTAGGAGTCGGACTGCTTGCTGGTGTTCATCGCTTTATGTTAGGAGGGAGTACGGCGTTTAGCTGTGCAGTTTCGTCCGTTTTAGCAGGGGTGTTAACTGGGTATATCGGCTATGCCTACCGGAAAAAACGTCGAACGATTACACCGCGCTTTGCTGCACTTGTAGGCATAGCGATGGAAACGCTTCAGATGCTGATTATTTTATTATTTGCTAAACCGTTTGATGCGGCATGGACGCTAGTGAGTATCATTGCTATTCCAATGATTATTGTAAATGGTACGGGAAGCTATATTTTCTTATCAATTATTCAGTCCATTTTACGGCAAGAGGAACAAATGAGAGCGCTTCAGACACACAAAGTATTATTAATCGCGGATCAAACGCTTCCACATTTTCGTCAGGGCCTCACTAGTGAATCATGTGAAAATGTTGCAAATATTATTCATCGCTTCACAGGTACGGATGCTGTTTCGTTAACTGATACGCACAAAATTTTAGCTCATGTGGGAGAAGGAATTGATCACCACGTTCCTTCCCATAGTTTAATTACCGGGCTGTCTCATGAAGTGCTGAAGACGGGGAAAATTATGAAAGCAAAATCGAGAGAACAAATTGATTGTCAGCATAAAGACTGCCCGCTTCATGCCGCTATTGTGATGCCGCTTACTTCTCACGGTACTACCATTGGAACACTAAAAATGTACTTTAAAGATGCGAGCGGGTTAAGCCGGGTGGAGGAAGAGCTGGCAGAAGGATTAGCTAAACTTTTTTCAACTCAGCTAGAGCTCGGCGAAGCAGAGCTTCGAAGTAAATTGCTAAAAGATGCGGAGATTAAAGCTTTACAGGCACAGGTGAATCCTCACTTTTTATTTAATGCCATTAATACGATATCGGCGCTGTGCAGACAGGACGTAGAAAAAGCCAGAAAGCTGCTACTGCAGCTAAGCATTTATTTTCGTTCCAATTTGCAAGGTGCAAGGCAGCTGCTGATTCCGTTATCAAAAGAGCTTGATCATGTTCACGCGTACTTATCGCTTGAACAAGCCAGGTTCCCTAATAAATACGAAATTGACATGTATATTGAAGAAGGGCTAGATGTTGTCTTGCTTCCGCCGTTTATTCTTCAAGTACTTGTGGAAAATGCCATTCGGCACGCATTTCCGCGCAAACAAAAGCACTGTCGCGTAGAAGTTTATATTGAGACAAAAGATAAATATGTATACGTAAAGGTAAAAGACAATGGACAAGGTATAGACACAAAACGATTGGAACTGCTTGGCAATCAGCCCGTTTTTTCAGAAAAAGGAACGGGGACGGCTCTTTACAATATTAAACAACGTTTACATGGATTGTTTGGAAAAGAAACAGCGCTGGAGTTTGACGTAACAGAAGGAACAGCGGTTTCGTTTGTTATACCAATTGAATTAAAAAGCGAGGGTATGTAATATGCTGCGAGTACTAATAGTAGACGATGAAATGTTAGCGCGAGATGAATTAAAATACTTATTGCACCGAACGAAAGAAGTAGACTTCATTGAAGAAGCTGAAAGTATCGAAGAGGCGTTGGATAAAATGATGGATGAAAAACCGGATTTATTATTCTTAGATATACAATTGTCAGATGACAGCGGTTTTGATATTGCTAAAAGGCTTAAAAAAATGAAAAACCCGCCTGCTATTATATTTGCAACTGCGTACGATCAGTACGCTTTACAAGCCTTTGAAGTAGATGCAATTGATTACATTTTGAAGCCTTTCGATGAAGAAAGAGTTGTGCAGGCCATTCATAAATATAAAAAAATGCGTATTCCTCATCACCCTGTCAAAGAAGAAGAATCGATAGGAGATTCTTCTTCACAAACTGGAAAGTTAGCGATTTCTGTAGATGATTCGATTGTGTTAGTGAATATAGAGGATATTTTATTTGCAGGATTGATAGAAGGAGAAGTCACGGTTCAGACCATAACAGAATCCTATCATACTGCTGATACGCTGGCTATGCTAGAAAAAAAGCTCCCTTCTCAGTCGTTTATTCGTGTGCACCGGGGTTATATCGTCAACGTACATCATATTTCCGAAGTACAGCCATGGTTTAATTCCACGTATAATTTAGTGATGAAAAACGATAAGCGAGTTCCTGTCAGCCGTACATATGCTAAAGAATTGAAGAAGCGTTTAGGAATTTAAGTAAGAAACAGCTTGCGTATGCATTTTAGCAGGCTGTTTTTTGCATTTCAAGGCTCGATTTTTGTAAGTGAGCACAAATATTCGACTCTTTGATTTGAAAACGCTTTCTAACTTGTTTTCATTTTATATAATGAAGTCAACAAACAGAGAGAGGTGAAAGAAATGAGTGCTAAAAAAGTGTATGGCTTTTTAACACAAGCATTTATTTTTTCCGTAATTATGTTGATTTCAGATTTTATTGCAGAGCATTTGCCTTTTCCGATGCCAGCTTCAGTTATTGGACTTGTGCTGTTATTTCTTGCACTCTGCTTGAAGATTATTAAACTAGAGCAAGTTGAATCACTGGGAACGGCTTTAACTTCTTTGATCGGATTTTTATTTGTACCAGCAGGTATTTCTGTTATGAATTCATTAGGTGTTATGCAGCAGTACGGCATTCAAATTTGTTTAGTTATCATCGTGGCAACGATTATTTTGTTAGGCGTTACAGGCTTATTTTCACAGCTTATACTTGGCATGACAAAAGATAATAAAGCAAAAGAAGAAATAAAAGATGTAGATATGAGTGAAAAAACAAAAAAACAGGGCATTGCGTAATATCAATTATAAAGAGACAAGGTGGTTGGAAAGATGAATCCGTATTTTGGAATCGTGGTTTCTTTAGCTGCGTACGGTATTGGAACGTATTTGTTTAAAAAGTCAAAAGGGTTTTTCTTATTTACTCCTTTATTTGTGGCAATGGTGCTCGGGATTGCTTTTTTGAAACTTGGTCACTTTTCTTATGAGGAGTACAGTAGCGGCGGAAAAATTATCAGCTTCTTTTTAGAACCGGCAACAATTGCTTTTGCCATCCCTTTATATAAGCAAGCCGATAAATTAAAAAAGTACTGGTGGCAAATTCTTTCTTCTATTGCAGTAGGATCAGTTTGTTCGGTAGCCATTATTTTTGCTATTGCTAAAGGTATTCATATGGACGAAGTCGTGATGAAATCAATGCTTCCACAAGCAGCTACAACAGCGATTGCGCTTCCGTTGTCTCAAGATATTGGAGGGATTCCTGCTATTACATCCTTTGCTGTTATTTTTAATGCAGTCATCGTATATGCGCTTGGCGCTTTATTTTTAAAAGTATTCAAGGTGAAAAATCCAATTTCGAAAGGGTTAGCTCTTGGAACTTCTGGACATGCATTAGGGGTAGCCATAGGGATTGAAATGGGAGAAGTAGAGGCAGCCATGGCAAGTATTGCCGTTGTTATTGTAGGCGTCGTTACAGTTGCCGTTATTCCACTTTTTGTTCATCTAGTTATGTAACAAAAGCCTGAAGAAGTCAGAGAACCTCTGACTTCTTCAGGCTTTTGTTTGTTAATTAATACACCACTCCAAAATGTCGTGATGCGCAGTTTTGGCAGGTTGTATGGTCAAAAAGACTCTCAGGAATGATAAATTCAAAACAAAATTGACATTGTTTGAATTGACTTTGTCTATAAAACATTGTCTCTAAGAAAATAGCTGTAATATGTTCGGTTATACGCTTATGGGAACGTTGTTCTAAAGTGGACCACGGAATAGACTGATGCTCTATGTAAATCGGAGAAGAAGTATAGGGTGTATCCCATTGAATGGCTTGATATCCAAACGTAAGGCCATGACGTGCTGCTGATGTAAATATGATCAGGTTTTGATGGAATTCTGGTAGAGGTAATTCTAGTTTTTGATCTTTAAGCGATCTCGTTTTGGAATGAAGGTTATACAATTTAATTTGAAAATGAATCCACTGAGTGGCGTGAACGGTTATTGACATGTTTTAAACCTCCAATTCAGACTCTTTCTTTTATCATAATTGATTTCAAAATAAATAAATAGTAGGCAAAAAGAAGATAACAAAATTTTATATAGAGTACTTATAAAGCGTAGAGAAAGGTAATGCAAGCACAACATCCTTTTTTCTACCCCTTTTTAAAGCAGATTAATCTTCTATATAAAAGCCTGCTTTCAGCGAAAGGTATCGGCGTATTCATACGCTTTAAACAGATTTTAATGTTAGAAGTTATAACAAGGTTCATTTCTTTTAGAGAAGTTTATGAAATAATAAAAAATGTATATTTTACGGTCTGAATCTATGTGTTGGAGGTTTTTATATGACGAAACAAAAGCTGATAGTAATCGGAAACGGAATGGCCGGAATGCGCTGTATTGAAGAAATTCTTATTCATTCTCCAGATTGTTTTGATATTACTGTTTTTGGAAGTGAGCCTCACGTTAACTATAATCGAATTTTATTATCAACCGTTTTACAAGGCAGTACAAAGCTTGAAGATATTAACATTCATTCGTTTGCATGGTATAACGAAAATAATATCACTTTATTTAAAGGAGAAAGTGTTACGCACATAGACACCAAGAGAAAAATAATAAAAACAGATAAAAACAGAGAGACGATGTACGACAAGCTTATTATTGCTACTGGTTCGAGCCCGTATATGCTCCCCGTTAAAGGTGCTGAAAAAGAAGGTGTCCTCGGTTTTCGTACCATTGAAGACTGTCAAAAAATGATTGGAATTTCTAAACGGTATAAAAAAGCAGCGGTTATTGGAGGAGGTCTGTTAGGGCTGGAAGCTGCTAGAGGACTATTAAATTTAGGGATGGATGTTCAAGTTATTCATCATTCGGGTTTTTTAATGGAGCGACAGCTAGACAGAGCAGCATCTGCTATGTTAAGAGAAGAATTGGAAAAGCAAGGCATGAGTTTTCTATTAAACAAACATACGGATGAGATTATAGGGGAAAACCGAGCAGAAGGCGTCCGATTTAACGATAACAGCAAAGTTGCAGCTGATTTAGTTGTAATGGCTACAGGAGTGAGGCCAAATGTGAATCTCGCTAAAAAAAGCGGAATAGCAACAAATAGAGCAATTATCGTAAATGATTATTTAGAAACGAGCATTCCGGATATCTATGCAGTAGGTGAATGCGCTGAACATCGGGGGATGACATACGGCCTCGTTGCTCCTCTTTACGAACAAGGAAAAGTCTTAGCGCGACACCTTTGCCAAATAAAAAACGAGGGTTATGGCGGGTCCGTTCTTTCCACTCAGTTAAAAATATCAGGAATAGACGTTTACTCGGTCGGAGAGTTTAAGGAAAATCAAGGTGCAAAAGCTATTACGATTTCGAATATGTTAGATGGTATATACAAAAAAGTAGTTTTTCGCGAAGGGAGAATAGTGGGAGCCGTTCTTTTTGGGGATACCAGTGAGGCTATAAAGCTATCACAAATGATTAGTGAAAAAAAGGATTTGTCGCAAGCGGAAAAAGTACAATTATTTCCTTCTCAATATGAAAAGGAAAATGCAGCAGCTTCTATGCCACTTACAGGTATCGTATGTAACTGTAACGGTGTAACCAAGGGAGCTATTATTGAAGCAGTACAGAAAAATGATTTAACGACAGTAGATGAAATAAAAAATTGCACGAAAGCTTCTGATTCATGCGGAGGATGCAAGCCCCTTGTAACAGATCTTTTAACGTATATTCAAAGCAATGAATTTGATGAAAACATTGAACAAAAAACCTTTTGTGCTTGTACACATCTATCAGAAGATGAGCTGGTAAGAGAAATGCAGCAATATCAATTTGAAACGGTTCAGCAAGTAAGAGAAATGTTAAAGTTTAAAGACATGAAAGGCTGCTCGTTATGTGAAGGCGGTCTTCATTACTATTTAAATATGATGAATCCTCATTATGAAAATAACCGACATTCTTTATTTACTACGGAGAATGAACAGGCCGTTTTGCTTCATGACGGTACTTATGCAGTGGTACCGCAAATTCACGGTGGTCTGACAAATGTACAGGAATTAAGGAACATAGCAAATGTAGCTGAAAGGTACAACATCTCGAATATTCGTTTAACAAGTGATCAGCGCATTCAACTTATTGGAGTGAAAAAAGAATATCTTTCGTTGATAAGTGAGGAAATAGATAGAGGACTTCAGCAGCTATATGAACGTACAGTTAAAAATGTATCTGTTTATATAGGAAAAGGAACGTGTATTTGTCAGTATGAACCTGCTCTTGCTTTATCAAATGAATTAGACAAACAGCTTGAATACGTAAAGACCCCATGCGATATCAAAATCAGTATTGCTTCTTGTTTTCACATTACAGAGGATGTCACAACAAGTGATATAGGATTAAGAAGAATAGACAGAGGTTGGGAAATATATGCTGGCGGAAGCAGCACAGAAGCCAGAAGCGGGGAGCTGTTTTATGTGGCCGAAACGAACGAAGAAGCGATAGAAATCAGCTGTTCTTTGATTCAATATTACCGTGAAACGGGGAACTATTTAGAAGCTGTCGGCAGCTGGATCGAGCGAGTAGGAATTGTTCATGTCAGAGAAGTTTTGTTTGAGGCAGACAATCGAGAGTATTTAATGAAGCAGCTCAGCTCAGAACGCTCTCGTGCAATCACATATTTATTATAGGAAAGAAGGTTGACCTACGATGACTGAGATGCTGTTGAAATATTTTCGTGAGCAGCAAAAGCAAGTTGAAACCGAGCGTATCTATAATACACAGTGTCCTTACTGCAGCATGCAGTGCAAAATGCAGTTAGTTGAACAAACACATGTAAAAAGAAAAACGTATAAAACAATTGGAAGAGACAACCCTACTTCTCAAGGAAGATTATGTATTAAAGGAATGAATGCGCACCAGCATCCTTTGCATAAAGATCGGATTCAATATCCTTTGTTAAAAGTAAACGGAGAGTTTGTAAAGATTTCTTGGAGGGAAGCTCTTGACTATATTAAAGAGCACGTTACAGAGATTCAAGAGAAGAATGGAGCAGATGCGCTAGGTGTTTATGGAAGTGCCTCTATTACAAATGAAGAAGCTTATTTATTAGGGAAATTTGCTCGAGTTGCGTTAAAAACAAAGTATATTGATTACAATGGACGCTTATGTATGTCAGCTGCTGCTTCTGCTGCTAGTAAAACATTTGGCATGGACCGAGGATTTACGAATAGCTTACAAGAGATTCCGTTTACTGAATGTATTATGTTAGCTGGAACAAATATTGCGGAATGCCAGCCAACGATTATGCCTTATTTTGAAAAAGCAAAAGAAAACGGAGCTTTTATTATTGCTATTGATCCAAGAGAGACAGGTACAACTAAAATAGCTGATTTACACCTGAAGCTTAAACCGGGGAGCGACGCGGCATTAGCCAATGGAATCTTGAAGGTCATTATCGAAGAAAATTATCTAGATGAACGATTTCTACAAGAACGTGTTAATGGATTTGAAGAGGTAATGCAATATGTGGTGTCTCTAGAATTTAGTGTCATTGAAGAAATAACGGGAGTGCCGCTTGAGAAAATGTATCAAGCTGCCCGTATGTTTGGTCAAAGAGAAACAGGAATGATTTTTACTGCTAGAGGGGTAGAGCAGCAAACAGACGGGAGTGCTGCTGTGCAGAACTTTTTGAATATTCTACTTTCTGTCGGGAAAATCGGTAAACCCCGCTGCGGATATGGAGCCATTACTGGTCAAGGAAATGGGCAAGGAGCCCGAGAACACGGTCAAAAAGCAGATCAGCTTCCAGGCTACCGTTCAATCGAAAATCACGAGCATCGGATGTATATAGCAGATGTTTGGAACATAGAGGAGAAAGATCTTCCTAGAAAAGGTGTTTCTGCATATGAAATGATTGAAAAAATTCATGACGGTGAAATTAAAGGGCTGTTTCTGGTATGTTCAAATCCAACCGTTTCAAATCCAAACGCTAATTTTGTTAAGAAGGCTTTTGAAAAGCTTGAATTTCTAGTGGTAGCAGATATGTTTGAATCAGAAACGGCAAAATTAGCAAACTTAATTTTACCAGCATCCTCTTATTTGGAAGATGAAGGAACGATGACAAATGTAGAGGGAAGAGTTACATTGCGCGAAGCTAGCTTTCCGCGCCGTGGCGAAATCAAACACGACTGGGAAATACTATGTGAAATTGCTAAAGTTTTAGGGAAAGAGGAATATTTTTCGTTTTCATCAGCTGAAGAAATATTTAATGAACTGCGAATAGCAAGTAAAGGAGGAATCGCGGATTACTCCGGTATTACGTACGAACGATTACGAGCGGAAAAAGGAATTTTATGGCCATGCAGAAGCTTAACAGATAAAGGAACCGAGCGCCTGTTTGAAACACGTTTTGCTCATAGTGATGGAAAGGCGATGATGGTCCCTGTCTCGAATCAAGCTATTGTTCCTAAAGCAAAAATAACGAAAAAATATCCTCTCTATTTAACAACAGGGAGAGTGGTGTCACACTATTTAACGGGTGTACAAACGCGAAAAAGTGCATCTTTATCTGCTAGAAATTTCGAATCTTTTATGGAAATCCACCCTTCAACAGCGAAAAAATATGAAATATCGAATCAAGAATTAGTACAAATTGAATCTTCATATGGAAAGATTGTGGTAAGAAGCAAATTTTCAGAGGGCATTCGGCCAGATACCGTATTTGTTCCTTTTCACTGGGCGGATTCTCAAAATGTTAATAACCTTGTTTCTGAGAAATTAGATCCCGCCTGTAAGATGCCTGGCTTTAAAGTAAGTGCCGTGAATATTAGCCCTTCTGTAAAAAGAAGCAGTTATTAAAAATGCTGATGCAAAAAGCCTCTTGCAAAAAGAGGCTTTTTACGTGGAATCAGGCAAGGTGCTTTTGTTTAATACGTACATCTTGTTTTTTGAATCCAGAATAATTCAGTAAGAGACAGAATAGAGCAAAAAGCGCTAGTAAGGAAAAACCGACAACGTAATCTCCGCTTGTATCTTTTATAAAGCCTAGCACAATAGGAGGGAAAAAGCCGCCTACTCCTCCGAATGCTCCTACGATCCCCGTAACAGCTCCAATATTTCCTGTTGAAACAGATGGAACCATTTTAAAAACAGCTCCATTTCCGATACCAAGGGTAATGGCTGCAAGTAAGCAACCTGCGCTGAATAGCGCGAAGGAGCTGATGGTAAAGGCGATAAATAATCCTATTAGCAGCATTCCGGTAAAGACAAAGGTGAGTACTTTTTTTGCTCCGAATACATCCGATAAATATCCTCCAAGAGGCCGTACAAACGTTGCTAATACAACAAAAATAGCTGTTTTCAGCCCGCTGTCTACAGTTGAAGCATTAAATTGATCATGCAAAATGGTAGGGAGATAGATACTGAACGTGACAAATCCACCAAATGTTAAAAAATAGAAAACAGATAAAAACCACGTTTCTTTAAATTTTAATACCGATAGAGATTCCTGCAGCGTTTTGGGGGAAGCAGCAGAAGGGTGGTCTGAAGTTCCTAACCATAATAAAAGAGCCATTAAAGCTACCGCAATTGCTAAACTCCAAAATACCCAAGGCAAGCCAAAAGAAGAAAAGATAAGTGGAATACTAAAGCTTGCTACCGCTGATCCTAAGTTGCCCATCCCGGCAATTCCTAAAATAAAACCTTGCTTTTGAGGTGAATACCATTTAGAGACATATGTAATGGAAATAGCAAATGTTGTTCCAGCCATGCCGATAAAAAATGCCCAAAAGAGCAGCATGGAGTAAGAATGAGTAAAGCCTGCACAAATGGTAGGGAGTAAAAGAGCAAGCATTGTTAACGAATACACTTTTCTTCCGCCGAAGCGATCTGTTAAAATTCCCATCGGAATCCGCATGAGTGAACCTAATAAGACGGGAGTGGCAATTAAGATACTTTTTTCAGCATTGGTTAATGAATACATCACTTGAATATCTGCGGCGATAGGCGCGAAGACAGACCATACTGAAAAAGCAATAATCATAGATAAAGTCGAGATAAGAAGTACAGATAAGGGCCGTTTAGAAAACATTGCTTAAAAACCTCCTTTTTTATATACAGCGTAAAGCTGTTGCAATATGGTAATTATGATACTACGCTTTCTTTCTTATGTATCATTCTGTGTTAGGCTTTCTTCCGTGGTTTTATGGGAGACCTATATTACTAATAGAAATGGGAGGAAACTTAAAGATACACGAAGTGTTCATAAAAAAACTCTCATCGTCATGCGCAGCGATGAGAGTTTTTTTATCAGTAAAAGTATCGTTTCTTATTCAGCCGTCGCAATTTCTTCTTCTACATCATGGTCTTCTAAATTAGCATTTAGAAATTCACTTGTTTCCGATAAATTGAGATTTAATTTCGTTTTTTTGCAAATTTGAATGGTAACATCCTGAACGGAGACGTCTAAAACATGTCCACCTTCTTTTTTATATTCATCAATAAAGTGCAGGTGATACCCGGGAACACCGATGCCTGAAGAATATTCTGGCGTGTAAAAACCTGCTAGTGTTCCATTTACATCTGAAGATGTAAATGTAGGCTGATCAGCAGCTGCATCTACCATGGAAGGATAGGGTTTCTCTTGCTTTGCAACAGTGCGAGTTTTTACTTCTTTAAACTTCCCGTCAATGCGAACTGCATAGAATAAATTCGGACTGGGAATAAGCTCGTTCATTAAGGTTTCTAGTTGTTCACGGTTCATTTCCTCTTCTACACGATAAGAGATATCTTCATAAAAGGTTGTCATAATGGCAAAAGGTGTTTTTGCATCTTCACTAATAGGTGCGGCTTTCCCATCAGCAATGTGATAAAATTCTCCGTCAAAGGCAATCATTTCACCATCCAGCTGATTAAACGTGCCGATGCCGAAATCACCTTTCTTAGCTAAATCCCTGTATGTGACAACACCGTCAAATACTCCGTCCAATAAAGCAATCATAGTGGAAGTTTGGTGAATCGTTAATTTTTCTTTATTGCTCATTCTTTACTCAGTCCTTTCAGTTAATTTGATCTGGCAGTAGCTGTGTATTTAATTTTTCATTATCTTTATAATCCACAGGCACATCGATGATAACGGGGCCTTGTTCACGAAAAGCGCTTGCTAGAGTGTCCGAAAATTCTTCTGGTGAGTTCACTCTAAATCCTTTGGCACCAAAACTTTCAGCAAGCGTAACAAAGTCTACACTTCCGAACTCTACCGCAGATTTTCGGCCATATTTAATCTGCTGTTGAAAGCCAACCATATCGTAGGTTTGATCGTTCCAGATAATGTGAACAATTGGTAAGTTTAACCGAACGGCTGTCTCGAGCTCCATAGCTGAAAATAAAAACCCGCCGTCTCCAGACATGGACAGAACTTTTTTATGGGGGCGAACGAGTGCAGCTGAAATAGCCCAAGGCAAAGCAACACCTAACGTTTGCATGCCGTTGCTGAATAGTAAATGCTGAGGTTCATAGGAACGAAAATAACGAGCCATCCATATGTAATGCGAACCAACGTCACATGTGATGGTAGTATCATCTTCAACAAAGTCCTGCAGAGCTTCAATTAACTGTAGGGGATGAAGGTGAGTGTCATTAGAAAACTCGTACTGATCGTCAGGTTGTTCAAGTTTGCTTTTTAGCGTTTTTAAAAAAGAAGCACTTTCTTTTGAACGTATTAAATGTGGGAGTTTATCCGCTAATATGTCGATGGTGCTTGGGATATCCCCTACTAACTCAATTTCCGGCTGATAATGGTGGTCAGCTTGTGCTTGTACATCATCTAAATGAATAATGCTTCTTTGACTTTCTGAGTTCCAAAGAGAAGGAGGGTATTCAATTGGGTCATATCCGATTGTTAAGACGACGTCAGCATGCTTCAATAAGACGTCTCCAGGCTGATTGCGAAAAAGACCTACTCGTCCAAAAAAGTGAGTTTCAAGCTCTCGTGAAACAGCTCCCGCACCTTGGAACGTTTCTACGACAGGAAGGTCATGTTCTGCTACGAGTTGACGGATTGATTCCACTGCTTTAGATTCACTTGCTCTCATACCTAAAAGTAAAACAGGTAGTTTTGCTGTGCGAATAGTGTGTATAGCTTGGGCAACAGCGTCTAAATTAGCAGCGCCAATCGTAGGAGTTTTTAGAAAGGATAGAGTGGAAGCTGATGTTTCGCCATCCATTACATCCTGCGGCAAGCTGACAAAAGATGCTCCTGAAGGAGAAGAAACAGCTTCACGAAAGGCGTCTGTTATCACTTCTGGAACGTTTGCAGCATCTTCTACCTCAACGCTGAATTTGGCGATAGATTTAAATAGTCCTTCATTGTCCATTGATTGATGCGTCTTTTTTAATCGATCTGCTCTTGGAACGGCTCCTGCTAGGGCTACCACTGGATCACCTTCAGAAGTAGCAGTGACAAGGCCAGTGGCTAAATTAGCGGCACCTGGACCTGATGTGACAAGGCAAACGCCCGGCGTACCTGTCAATCTTCCCATAGCAGCTGCCATAAACGCAGCATTTTGTTCGTGGCGGCAAACAATTACTTCCGGTCCTTTTTCTTTCAAAACATCAAATACGCCATCAATTTTGGCTCCTGGAATGCCAAAAATATAAGGCACATTCTGACTTGCTAAACTTTCTACTAGTAAATCGGCGCCTTTTTTTGTTTCGGTAGTATCAGCATTACTCATCATGCATTCTCTCCTTTAAGTTTCTTAAATAAGTTTTAAGGCCTACTGATTGAATACCCAATTTGTATGACAACTAACCAAAGGAAAGGAGAAGGTTTTTATTTTCTAAATAAAAAACTTCCCTAATTAATTAGGGAAGCAGAGATGTACCTATTGCGAATAAAACACATCTGTTTTATCTGTAGGTTTATGGTACTTGGGGGATAGCAAGTGAAAGTCCTACGCGGCTCTTATTTGGTATGGTTAAAAAGCTTTTGGTAACGAACAATTTTTTGATCTAGCTTTTGACTTAATTTTAAGATCTCACCGTGAGAATAGCTGCTTGTTTTCTTAGCTAATTGGTAAATATCTGATTGTAAGGCTCGAATTTCTTTTTCTAACTGTGGTTGCTTCATTGAAATCCTCTCCAAGTCAGAATACTTCTATCTTCTATCTTTTATCTAATAGTATGAAATTCCTTCATATTTGTAAAATGTTTTTTGTTTTGAAAAATATGAAATAGGTAAAGAGCTGCTGACAAGCTTTGTCGAACACTTTTTTTACCTATTTTCAACATATATGATATACTAAGGCTAGGAAAAATGACAATCCGGAGCGCACGTTCAGTTATTCTTAACAAGCGAATGAATTCTTAGCTTTGACAAGTTTAACTTGTAAGGTGAAGAAATTCATCACATAATCTTATTAGATCTGAACCTTGTTAGCCCGGATGAAGATTTGTCGAAAACGATTCACTAGAAAAAACCTTCGAGACCGCCAACTCGGAGGTTTTTTTATTTTTGTGTATGGGAAGTAAAAAAAAGACATAGACTAATAAAGAAAAAGGTCCTGCACCCATAATCGGCCGTAGTTGATTACACCTTGTCCATTTCTGCAAGGAAGCTGTCTTTTTACTATAGGGAAGTGCCGCCAAACACCATTCCCTAAAGACAATCAGCACACGAGCCTTATGGATGAAGAACCCTTTAGACGATACTTATCGGTGATTACTTATTTTACTACTGGAAAAATAGCAAAATAAGAGCGACTATGGCTCCTAAAAGCTCCACGTAAGCCGTTAGGAGCTGAACATTCTCAGCATCTAGGAAAAATGACTTGAGGATTCGTCTCAGACTATCCACCACCTTTTTTTTCCTTGCGTGAGTTCCCAAGGGAAAGAAAGGGGACGACAGTGCTTCTTTATTTTAACAAAAGTAGGAAATGATAAGTAGATTTATTTGAAGTGTAAATTAAAAAAGCATGTAAAATACATGCTTTTTTAATTTGGGTAAATTTCTTTTATGCGTCCGACTTGTCCATCTGTTAAACGAACTTTGATACCGTGCGGGTGAAAGCTTGAATTGGTCAGAATGTCTTTGACCGTTCCGTGTGTAAGTTTTCCAGAACGCTGATCTGCTTTTAAAACAATGTCGACTTCAATTCCAGGGGCTACGTCTTTTCTATTTTGTCCGTTCATTATACACCTGTTCTCTTTCGCTGATTATTCGTTTTTTTGGTTTGTTGACTCGTCAGCTTTTTGGTTGCTTGATTGGTACTGCCGTTCTTAGCTTTACTTGAAGATTGATTTTTCTTATTAGCAAGCTGCTGTTTGATAGCATCTTGAAGGCTAATTTTCTTTTTAAGTTGTTCTGTCATAAAGGTTCCTCCTGAATACGTACATCGTCTGAAAAAACAAAGAAAGTAAGGGAATGAAAAAGCTGACTATCTAGTCAGCTTTTTTTAATTAGAAACAGTGACTTCTTCTACAGGCTGCATAAGTACAGCTTCTTTATCAGGGTACGTTTTTTCAATATGATGTTCTCCCCAAGAGCATAGTGAATCAAGAATGCTTTTTAAAGACCATCCGTAATCTGTTAAAGAATATTCTACTCGAGGCGGCATTTCATTGTACATTTTTCTAACAATGATGCCGTCTGCTTCAAGCTCACGAAGCTGCTGCGTTAATACTTTTTGTGTAACGCGCGGCATAATTCTTTTTAATTCTCCAGGGCGTTTTGTCCCTTTAATTAAGTGGCAAAGAATAACGACTTTCCACTTGCCTCCAATGACTTCTAATGCCGCTTCCACTGGAATATTATATTTTTTCACGTTAACAACTCTCCTTGTTCTAGAGATAACGGTTAAATGCATGGTTTCGCATTTTTTCTGATGTTTATCATACCACTATAGCGCAGAATTTTCTAGGTGTAAGCATTTTTTTAGAATACCCAATAGTTCGTGACTTTAGTATTTACGCTTATTGTAACCTCCAGGTACCTATATCACTTGAAAGTGCGTACTTTTTCTTTGGTTTTACATCGCTCATAATAACAATTGTTGATGGCCGGTTAGCGAATATATGAAGGGTACCTAAGCTAATCAGCTGTAAGAGAAGCTATTATAAAAAGTTATTATAACGAACAGGAGGCGTTAAGAAGTGAATACACTTTCACAAACACAACAAAGTAAAAAAAGCGGTGCTTTGCCGCTATTAGCGCTAGCTATTAGCGCCTTTGGAATCGGGACAACAGAGTTTGTTCCAGTAGGTTTATTATCATCGCTTGCAGATGATTTAAATATTTCCATTACACTAGCAGGGTTATTAATTTCAGGGTACGCAATGGGAGTTGCATTTGGAGCGCCCGTATTAACAGCATTAACAAGTAAAATGAGCAGAAAATCATTGCTGATGCTATTAATGGTTATTTTTATCGTAGGAAACTCAGTAGCAGCTTTATCAACAAGCTTTGGGCTGCTGCTTATAGCACGAATTATTACTGCATTTTCACACGGGATTTTCTTTTCTATCGGTGCGACTATCGCTGCTGATTTGGTGCCGGAAGATAAGCGGGCAAGTGCCATTGCTTTAATGTTTACAGGTTTGACAGTTGCAACTGTTACAGGTGTTCCACTTGGTACATTTATCGGACAAGCTTTCGGCTGGAGAGCAACATTTTGGGGAGTAGCGTTACTTGGCGTTATTGCCATTATTGCCAGTGCTCTTTTAGTGCCTAAAAACTTAAAAGAAGCGCCGCCGGCAAAGTTTAGTGATCAATTAAAAATTTTGAAAAACGGGCCGCTTTTACTATCGTTTGCTATTACTGCTTTAGGTTATGGCGGAACGTTTGTAGCTTATACGTATTTAGCACCTATTCTTGAAAAATTAACAGGATACGCACCAAGCGCAGTTAGTATCTTGCTATTAGTATACGGCGTAGCAGTAGCCATCGGAAATACGATTGGAGGAAAAGCTGCGAATAAAAATCCGTTAAAAGCATTATTTTGGATGTTTTTAATTCAAGCCGTTATCTTAGTTATTTTATCGTTTACTGCATCGTTTAAAGTAGCGGGAACAATTACGATTTTTGCCATGGGCTTATTGGCATTTATGAACGTACCTGGACTGCAAGTGCTGGTCGTGAACTTAGCTGAAAAGTATGTTCCTTCAGCAGTAAACGTAGCCTCTGCGCTGAATATTGCTGCATTTAACGTTGGAATTGCTATTGGTTCTTTTGTAGGCGGCCTGATTGTTGATTCCATTGGTCTTGTTCATACTCCTTGGATTGGAGGAGTGATGGTTTTAGGAGCGGTCTTATTAACCGCATGGAGCCGCTCAATAGAAGCAAAAGTAAAATAAAACAGAGATCATCGCCTTTTGCGATGATCTCTTAGCTATAAAAGGAGAGGAAGCAAATGACTGCATTTCAACATCATAAGGCGTATCGTCGTATGTACAAGGAGAATGAGTTAACGTTAGGTTTGCATATGCCGCCTGAAAATTATCAGTATGCCACGCCTACGATGGAGAAACAAGTAGAGCTCACGCAGCTTGCAGAACAATATGGATTTACAAGCTTATGGTTCCGTGATGTCCTTCTTCAAGATCCATCATTTGGCGATCCAGCCACGGGTCAAATTTATGATATGCTTATTTATTTGACTTACCTTGCCAGTCAAACAAAAGAAATTGCTCTCAGTACATCTGCTATTGTGCTGCCTTTACGTCATCCGCTTCGTGTAGCTAAAGAAATGGCAACCATTGATCAGCTTTTTCCTGAGCGTTTGATTATGGGCGTATCCTCTGGAGACCGTCAAGCAGATTTTCGAGGGTTAGGTATTCCTCATGAAGAAAGAGGAAAGCGATTTGCAGAGGCTTTTCATTATTTAGAAGAAGCGTTAAATAAAGAATTTCCATCTATCCAGTCTGCTTTGGGGTCCATTCAAGGAGCAAATGTTGTTCCTAAGCCAACGAAACGTATTCCAACGATGATCACGGGATACAGCCAGCAAAATATGGAGTGGTTTGCACAGCATGGAGACGGCTGGATGTATTATCCTCGTCATCCGCATTTTCAAGCAGAAGCCATTAAACAGTGGAGAGAACTGGTTGATATCTATCATCCAGGCGTTTTTAAACCTTTTACACAACCTATGCATCTAGATTTGGCAGAAGATCCAAATGAAATGCCAACGCCAATTCGTTTAGGATTTCGAGCAGGGCGTAATACATTAATTGAGCTTCTTTCTATTTATAAAGAAATAGGAGTTAACCATCTCTTTTTTGCTCTTTTTGATAGTAAGCGTCCGGCTGAAGAAGTCATAAATGAGCTTGGTGAAGAAGTGCTTCCGCATTTCCCGTCTCATATGTAGCAAACAAAAAGAGGCTGAGACAAAAGCGGTTTACTTAAAGGAAAATCCGAACGATGAATCGTTCGGATTTTTTCATTTATCCAATTCGCTCATCTTTAGATTCCAGATTCCATTGATTTCGTTATGTCTAACGCTCTTTTTATATAGATTTCAAGTTATAGGATATATAAGAAATATGTATTAGAGTTATTGATTCTATGTTCTTTATAATAAAAGTATCCATTATCTCCTTGGGTGATATAAAGTCGAAAGGGGAAACACGATGAGTGTTGCATTTCTATTTCCAGGACAAGGTGCACAATATGCTGGTATGCTTCATGATATAAAAAATAAATGGGGATTAACGACTACGTTTGAAGAAGCAAGTGAGGCTTTAAATCAAGACGTATTATCGTTAGATTCGTCAGAAAAATTAAAATATAATAAAAATGTTCAGATATGTCTTTTTATTGCAGGAGTGGCTACGGCTAGGTCGTTTAAAAACAAAGGTTACTCCCCAGACGTGGTAGGAGGGCATTCAATAGGGGCGTTTGGAGCAGCAGTTATATCTGAAGTGTTATCTTTTAAAGAAGCTCTTTTTCTTGTGGAAAAAAGAGGGGAACTGATGGAAAATGCCTATCCTGATGGTTATGGTATGGGGGTTGTAATGGGACTGCGCGAACATCAGCTTCTCTCTATTGTACATGAAATATCCACCGATGCAGCTCCTGTTTACGTAGCGAATCTAAATACTCCTGATCAAATAACGCTTTCTGGCACCTTAAAAGCAATTGAGAAAGTTCTTGAAAAAGCATCTAAAAAAGGGGCTAGGAAAACCAAAATGCTTCACGTAACGGTGCCTTCTCACTGTCCTCTTATGGAAGGAGTTTCGAGCGAATTACGAAAAATAATAACGGAAGTGAAAGGAAAAGACCCGATCGTTCCTTTTATAGGTAATTGTAAAGCTCGGAAATTATGGAAAGCTGCTGATATTAAGGAAGATCTGGCAGCGAGTGTTGCCCTGCCCGTCCGTTGGCATGATATGACGGAAGTTATGTATGAAATGGGTACAAGATTATATATTGAAATGGCTCCAGGAAGAGTACTAACAGATTTGACTGCTAAGAGCTTTCCGGAAGCAAGGGCTATTTCTGCAGCCGAATCTACTATGAAATCTGTGTTAATTTTAATGGAGAAAGAAAAAATGTAAGCGCATTAATTTAGGAGTAGAAGAAAGGAGCTAGAACATGAGTGGAATAAAAAAAACTTCAAAATCATGGACAACCCGCCGAGATCAAAAAGCAGCTCGCCTTGCGAAAATAGACCAACTTCTTAAAGGAAAGTTATTGGATAATGAACACATTATTGAAGCGTTAGAATTGCTTATATCACCCGGAGATAAAGTAGTGCTTGAAGGAGACAATCAAAAGCAAGCATCTTTTTTATCAAAGGCGCTGAATGAAGTAAGCGCTGATAAAATAAACGGTCTTCATATGATTATGTCTAGTATTTCACGCCCGGAACACCTCGACATATTTGAGAAAGGAATTGCTGAAAAAATTGATTTTTCGTACGCTGGTGCTCAAAGTCTTCGCGTATCTCAAATGATTGAAGATGGCACGTTGAAAATGGGAGAAATTCATACATATCTAGAGCTTTACGGACGCCTTTTCATTGATTTAATTCCCAATATTGCATTAGTGGCTGCCGATAAAGCGGATGCACAAGGTAACTTATATACAGGAGCAAATACGGAAGAAACGCCGACGATTATCGAAGCAACAGCGTTTAAGGACGGAATTGTCATTGTGCAGGTAAATGAACTTGTTGAAGAACTTCCGCGAGTTGATATTCCGGCTTCTTGGATTGATTGTATCGTCGTGGCCAATCAGCCTTATCAATTGGAAGCTTTATTTACCCGAGATCCTCGTCATATTACAGAGCTCCAAATTCTAATGGCTATGATGACGATTCGAGGTATCTATGAGCGCCACAGCGTACAATCATTAAATCATGGCATTGGCTTTAATACAGCTGCAATTGAGCTTTTGCTGCCTACTTATGGAGAAAAGTTAGGGCTGAAAGGTAAAATATGCAAGAACTGGGCTCTGAACCCTCACCCTACGTTAATTCCGGCTATTGAAAGCGGATGGATTGAGAGCGTACACTGCTTTGGCGGAGAAGTAGGAATGGAACAATACACAGCAGCCCGTCCAGATGTATTTTTTACAGGACGCGATGGCAGCCTGCGCTCAAACCGTGCGATGTGTCAAGTGGCTGGTCAATATGCGGTAGATGCTTTCGTGGGATCAACTTTGCAAATAGATGGAGAAGGAAATTCTTCTACCGTCACATCTGGACGTTTATCAGGGTTTGGCGGAGCGCCTAACATGGGGCATGACCCTAGAGGCCGACGGCATTCTACGCCTGCTTGGTTGGATATGATGAACGATAAGCATGAATTAGCAAGAGGCAGAAAGCTAGTTGTACAAATGGTTGAAACCTTTCAATCAGGAAATGAGCCTGTTTTCGTTGAGTCTTTGGATGCGGTAAATGTAGCTAAACAAGCAAACTTAGCTACTGCTCCTGTCATGATTTACGGGGATGATGTGACACATGTCGTGACTGAAGAAGGAATTGCTTATTTATATAAAGCACAAAGCTTGGAAGAAAGAAAAGCAGCGCTTGAAGCAGTAGCGGGGGTAACGCCTATAGGGTTACGGCACAACCAAAATAAAGTGGAAAGAATGCGCAGAGATGGCTTAGTGGCATTTCCGGAAGATTTACAGATTCGCCGTACGGAAGCAAAGCGTTCGCTGTTAGCGGCGAAAAGTGTAGAAGATTTAGTAGAATGGTCAGATGGTTTATATAATCCGCCTGCTAAATTTAGGAGCTGGTAAAAAATATGCGTATTCAAGAAGAGCCAAAAACAACTGTGTTTTCTTCATGCCTGATAGCTAAAATGGCAGTTACCGCTTTGGTTGATGAAGCGGTACTTACACCTAAGCCGGGGCTTGTAGATGCAGCAACAACTGGATCTCATCAAGATATGAATATTGAGACGCTGCTAGCCTCTGCTTATGCTTTACAACCGACCTTCTCACAGATTGCATTATATAGTCAAGGAAAGCAGCCAAGTCAGATGCTAAGGGAAGAAATTGCTCGAATTGGACGCGAAGGTGAACAAATTATGTACGCGGCTACGGATGGTGTCAATACACACAAGGGAGCTATTTGGGCATTAGGTCTCCTTGCTTCTGCAACAGCGGTTTGCGGTATTCAAGCATCACCTGCATCCATCACAGAAGCTGCAGGGAAAATTGCTCGTTATGCAGATCGCTTTTGTACTCTGCATTCATCTAATGGACTTCGTGTGAAAAAAAAGTATGGAGCAAAAGGAGCGGCTGGAGAGGCGAAGCAAGGATTTCCTCACGTGATTCATATAGGCTTGCCTGCTTTACATAAGGCTCGCAAGCTAGGCATACATGAAACATCAGCGCGGATTGATACTTTAGTAACACTAATAGCCAATCTTGATGATACGTGTATTTTGCATCGTGCTGGTCCAGTTGTGTTAGAGGAGGTTAAAATGGCGGCATCCAATGTGTTAGAAGTTGGAGGGGTATCTACATCAATAGGAAAACAGCGGCTGGAAGCGTTAGATCACATTCTTCTATCATCTAACGCTTCTCCAGGTGGAAGTGCAGATTTGCTGGCTGCTGTATTATTTTTAGATCGAATATCTCTTTTTAAAGAATCATAAACGTCTGCAGGGAGGAGTGAGTGGCTAATGGAAACGTTAGTGTTTAAATACAAAGCCGATCGAAAGTTAACTCAGCGCGCACATGTAGGCGTTGTTGGTTCAGGGGATTTAGAAATCTTAATGGTTCCTTCTGATGAAGAACATGCTCACGTATCAGTACGAACAGGAAGTGAAGGGTTTAGTGAAACCTGGAAAGCCGTATTAGATCGGTTTTTTAGTGCTCATATGATTCAAGCGAAAATTGTAATTAATGATTTCGGTGCTACGCCCGGTGTAGTCGCTTTGCGTCTTGCACAAGCTTTGGAGGTGAGTGAAAATGGGAGTGAATAATCAAAGCTTTATTGAGTTAAATGGAAGAGAACGAGCGCAGGCAATCTTAGATCAAGGTACATTTCGTGAGCTGCTCGGCCCTTTTGACGGGATCGAGTCGCCTCATTTACCTAAGCAAAATATTGTTCCTCAAAGCGATGATGGTGTCATCATAGCAAGTGGGCTAATAGCAGGGGAGCCAGCAGTTGTCATTTCAATAGAAGGAGGATTTCAAGGGGGAGGCATTGGTGAAGTATCGGGAGCTAAAATTGCAGGAGCTTTAGAATTAGCTCTTAATAATCACAAAAAAGGTGTTCCTGTTAGACCTGTTTTTCTATTCGATACAGGAGGGGTAAGGCTGCAAGAAGCGAATTATGGACTTTTGTCGATATCTGAAATTGGCTCAGCGGTAGTTGCTCTGCGTGAGCATACACCTGTTGTCGGAGTTATTTCAGGAAATGTAGGCTGCTTTGGAGGAATGTCTATCACTGCTTCACTCTTTAGTTATCTCATTATGACAAAAGAAGCAAGGTTTGGTCTTAACGGCCCGGAAGTGATCGAACAAGAAGCGGGGGTTGAAGAGTTTGATGCAAGAGACCGAAGCTTAATCTGGAAAACGATTGGCGGTATTCAACGCTATGAAACGGGGTTTGCAGATACATTAGCACAGGATGATGTTACTGCTATTCAACGAGCGGTTCAAGAGACGTTTCAAAAAAAAGAAAAAGTAGCTAGTAAAACAGAACAAGTAGATTTTTATAGGCATTTGCTTAGCAAGGTTGATCCTTCAGAAAAAATGGCTCCTTATCAATTTCAAGAATTGTATAAAGCAACAAAAAATGAACATATCCCTTCAGCAGTCTCTTACTCGTTGAACGAAGTTCCAGGTAGCATGCCTAACAGCCGCGGTCGCGTGTGGATTAACGCTTTAATAAATGATGAAGAAGCAGATTTTGAAATTCCTTCCGTTCTTTATAAAGACGCACTGCTAGGAAGAGAAAAGGTCCGATATATATCGGTTGTACCTAATCCTTATAATCGTTTCTTACGTGCACGAAAAGGGGAAGTAGGACTAGATGAAGGATGGGCAATTGCTAAGCACGTTCGTGAAGTAATACAAGAAGATCGAAATCAATCTCCGCGCCCTATAATTGCCATTGTGGACGTACCGAGTCAAGCGTATGGCTATCATGAAGAACTTCTAGGTATTCACTATGCTTGCGCTGCTGCAGCTGATGCTTATACAGCAGCGCGCTTAGCAGGTCATCCGGTTATTACGTTAATTGTCGGAAAAGCAATTTCAGGAGCATTTTTGGCTCATGGATACCAATCGAATCGAATTTTGGCTTTAAAAGACGAAGGAGTGAATGTTCACGCCATGTCCAAACAGTCGGCAGCGCGCATTACTAAAAGAAGTATAAAAGAACTTGAGGAAGCTTCAAAGAAAGTCCCGTCCATGGCTTATGATATTAAATCATTTGCTTCACTTGGCGCTTTATATGAGCTGGTTAGCGGTATTAAAGCAGAGCAGCCCACAGAGCGCGACGTTCAAATGATTCAAGATATTTTAATTGGAGCAGTAGAAGATGTTCGCTGTGAAGGTGTATACGATTTAAGTAGCCGGCTGCACAGTGAGCAAGCAAGAAAGGAAGGGCGAAAAGCTTCTTTATGGGTAAGAGGTGAGTTGGAAAAACAATGGAATATATAGCTCATGATTTGCTTCAGTTAAAAGAGGAAGCAAAGCTTATCAGTTATACACCTATCCCCGAGTGGGTGGAATATTCATTAGCCAAGGCTCCATTTGTAGTGGTAAGGCGTGCTGTTCACCGAGATAAACTGATACCTATTGGAGTAAGAGGAGAACGAAGGAATCAGCGTTTTGGTGCTTTTTTATCTGAGGAGGCCATTAAACAAACAATTAGGCCGGAAAATCTCGTTTCATTTTTTCAAAACGCCCAGTCTAGAAACATGCCAGCTATACGCGCTTTGGAAGAGGTGGCTATTATTTTTGAAAAATTTGCGTGGGGACCAACCGGCAGTGTAGGGTTCGAGCTTGCAAGCGGTGAAGAAGTTGTCACGACAACCAGTGATTTAGATGTACTTATTCGCCTTTCTTCTTATTTGTCGGTGAAACAAGCGGAAATGATAGTCAGTAAGCTAAAGAGATGCCCAGTTTCTGTAGATGTACAGGTAGAAACAGAAAAAGGAGCCTTTTCTCTAGCGGAATACGCAAAAGGCGAAGAGACGCTGCTTCTGCGTACTGTATATGGTCCTGCCTTAGTAAAACTGAATCAATTAGCATAAAAGACGGATGAGGGATTTGCACCTTTTCCGTCTTTTATGTCAATACCAGCTTTTTTCTTGGCTTAACAAACGCTTGGCTTCAAGAAAAAATATTTGAATAAACTTTTTGGTGTTAATGCGAATCGGCAAAATTTTAGAATCTCCCTGCAGTTCTTTCATTTTTTTACGAACGGCTGTAAAGTCAAAAAACTTAGAAGCATAATTTTCAAACTTTGGATTTGAAAAATCTGTTAATCCAATAGAAGCAAAGTGATTCAGTGAGTGAGTAACTGCTCGTCTTATTCGCTGTTCACAAGCCTTGGTTTCACGATTAATTTCAATAGAAGACGCGTGAGCTCCCAATTTTTTCTCAGCGACATTCACAAAAATATTTTTTAGAGAAGGGAAATGTTTTTCCACACTTTCTCTTTGGTCATAAGTGTACAGAAACTGTAAAATATCCAGTAAATCTTTTGCACCATTTTCTCCTACAATACCTAATTCGGCTAATAAGAATTTCCCTACATCGTATAGATGGGCTTGTTTCGTTATCGGCTGGCTTGAAGGAGGAGCGTGATGGGCTGTCGCTAAACTATTCAAGGAGGTTTTAATATCATCGATTGATTTCTCAAGAGAGATTCGTTCAATTACTTTTCGAATAACCGTTAAAATTTCAATTCGATTAATTGGTTTTGTAATATAGTATTCAATTCCTAATGAATAGGCTTCTCCTATTAATTCTTTGGACTCTACCTGTGAAATCATAATCATTTTTCCTTTAAATGAATCTTTTAAATGACGGATCGTTTCGATTCCATCTCGTCCTGGCATAAGTAAATCAATAAATAAAATATCAATTTGCTTTAAATTTAACGTAGAGGCATCTAAAAAGCTGCCGTCTACGACTTCTTCTACAACTTCTCCTAAATCCTCATCTTCAATCAGCTGACTGAGCGTTGAACGAATGGCTGAATCATCATCTGTAATACAAAATCGCATAAACTCATCCTTTCTGAATTAGACTACAAAGAGGTATTTGAATGATAAAAATCATCCCTTTATCTCCTTGTTTAGCTTCAATCGTACCTCCAAGTTCTTGAACAATATCTCTTACGTAAGAAAGGCCAATTCCAGTAGAGGGATTTCCAAATTGATCGTATTTTGAGGTGAAACCAGGTTCAAAAATAGCTTTTTCGTACTTCAAAGGCACGCCAGGACCATCATCTTGTACATGAAATTCTACAAATTCAGCTTGTCTATGTACGGATAAAACAATCATTCCCTCATCTTTAATCGCCTCCACTGCGTTTGCTACCAAGTTATTAATGATCGATAAAATTGTGTAAACGTGGTAGCTGAAATGTTCCCCGGTGACAGAGGAAAAAAAGCTAATTTGTTTGTGAAGAGAATCGGCATATTTTTTGTTGATGCGTACGATCAGCTCGATTAATTCCTCTGCTTTCATATAATTTTGGAAACTTTCATTTGAAATTGTTTTAGATAAGCCCGCAAAAATACGCTGGTTGTCTTTTTTTACTTCGTGAATATCTCCGGCAATCCGAAGCGCTTTTTTACTGAGCGATTGGTTAAGCACAGAATGATCTTTTTCCTGCTGATGTAATACACGGTATAAATCGTACGAGGCTTTTGTAATCACTTCTGTATTATGAAGGGTCTTTTTTAAATGAACGGTTTCTTCATAAAGGCTTGTAATAAGCATTAGCATGTGCTCATTTTGTTTGCGAATTTGACGTTCTCGTGACTGTGATTCATAAATTGTCATCATATTAAAAAAGCTAAGTACAATGAAGCTGTGAGCAAAAGCAATAACGGCCATGTCGGATAATGAATCGATATGAATGGTTGTGTGCAAAACGATATACTGCGCAGTTAGTTCGACTATATCAGCAGCTATTTCAATGATGAGTCCAATTAATCCAATCACAATAGCACTATAGTTCATGCGGCTTACTTTAAAAATAAAAAATAAAAGTGCATACGTAAAGTAAAAGAAAAACGTAGGGTAATGCGTATGTGCAGAAGCCGCAAATTGAAAATGATCGAGCGTGATATAATCGAGCATGATGCGAAAGAGAACGATGCTGAAAGCGGTTAACAAGCCGCCAGATAAAACGGTTTTCCGTTTTAAAAGCAATAGGAAAAAGAAAAATGTAGGAGCTCCAAATGTAATTCGAAATGTTTCATTTAACGGATAAAATTTTAGCTCTCCCGCCAGCGGAACAGTAATGAGCATGAGCAATAAAATGTACGGATCTTTTCGAATGAAAGATTTAAAATTCAGATAATTACACCTCCTGAAGTGATTCGTGAATTAGTATACATTGTGACAGCGTCCAGCACAATGGAGAAGAGTACCAAAGATAAAAATATAATTCCAAAAAGTTTTGTAGGTTTTTGTATGCTCTCGTAGGTTGCATTGTACATTAAAAACGAAAATGAAATCCCGCTTTATGAAAGCGCTTTAAAATAAAAAGTTAATGAAGTGATGAGGTGATTTTAATGAAAAGAGAAATTGAACAGGAAATGTCTTACTTACAGGTCACTGCAAAAGAGCAGTTACACGAGTGGGTAGAGCAAATAAAAGAATTTTCGTCAGAAGGAAAAACGGCTGATTATATCCCCGCTCTGAAAGATATGGACTCGTCTCAATTAGGTATTTGTTTGATTGGTGCTGACGGAACGGTTATCCAGTCTGGGGATTATGAAGCGGTATTTACTCTTCAAAGTATTTCTAAAGTCATTAGCTTTATAGCAGCTTGCTTATGCTGCGGCATTCCCTACGTACTAGAGAGAGTAGATGTAGAGCCAACTGGAGATGCATTTAATTCTATTATAAGACTGGAAATGCATAAACCAGGAAAGCCGTTCAATCCTATGATTAATGCCGGTGCTTTAACGGTTTCATCTCTTTTATCTGGAGAGACGGCAAAAGAAAAACTAAGCTATTTGTTTGATGTAATAACAATGCTTACTGGGAAAACACCACTGATTAATGAAACCGTCTTTGAATCAGAATGGCAAACGTCTCATCGAAATCGTGCGCTTGCCTACTATTTAAAAGAAACAAACTACTTACAAGGAGAAGTAGAAGAAGTTCTAGAGGTTTACTTAAAGCAGTGCTCAATTGAAGTAACGACTGAAGATATTGCGCTGATCGGATTAATTCTGTCATTAGACGGATATCATCCAGTGTTTCACAAACAAGTAATTCCAAAAGAAGTAGCTAAATTAACAAAAGCGCTTATGCTTACATGCGGTATGTATAATGCCTCAGGAAAATTTGCGGCATTTGTTGGTATGCCAGCTAAAAGCGGTGTATCAGGAGGAATCATGTCATTGGTGCCACCTAATACGAAAAAGCAGTCTCCATTTCCAGACGGATGCGGTATCGGAATTTACAGTCCAGCTATTGATGAGTACGGGAATAGCGTAAAAGGCGTTACGCTGCTAAAAAAAATCGCAAAAGAATGGGATTTGAGTATTTTTTAGTCTATTTACGTACTATTCATTCGCTTCAATAATATAAACACCAAGAGAAAAAACTTTCATGTTTTGCATTTGTTCTACCAAATTTTTTAATGAGGTGATAGGCGTGCAACAAGCAATCGAAAGTGTAATTAGTGTCATCAATGATTTTTTTTGGTCGAATTTATTAATTATTTTACTTGTATCAATCGGTATTTATTTTACGATCCGCTCTCGTTTTTTGCAGTTTCGCATGTTGAAAGAAATGGTACTTGTTTTGAAAGAAGGACGAGCGGCTAAAGATGGGGGAGTCTCCCCGTTTCAAGCTTTCTGCATAAGCATGGCAGCTCGAGTAGGAACAGGAAATATTACCGGTATAGCGATTGCTATTGCTCTTGGTGGCCCGGGTGCTGTATTTTGGATGTGGATTATTGCCATTATCGGTTCAGTATCAAGTTTTGTAGAAAGTACACTCGCTCAAATCTATAAGGTAAAAGGGTCAAACGGATTTCGAGGAGGACCCGCTTACTATATGGAAAAAGGGTTAAATAAAAGATGGATGGGCGGGCTATTTGCTGTACTCATTACACTGTCATTTGGCCTGGTGTTTAACGCTGTGCAATCTAATACGATTACGCTGGCATTTGAGAACTCTTTCGGAACGAGCCGCTTATTGATTGGGATTATTATGACAGTTATATTTGCGATAATTATTTTTGGCGGGATCAAACGCATCGCTAAGATATCGGAATACATCGTTGTCGTATTAGCCGTTTTATACATTGGAATGGCTCTGTTCATCATCTTTAAAAATATTGATCAAATGCCTGCTGTTCTATCTCTAATTGTGAAAAATGCATTTGGATTTGAACAGGCGCTTGGGGGATCAATTGGTGCAACGTTAATCAACGGAGTAAAGCGCGGACTGTTTTCCAATGAAGCAGGGATGGGAAGTGCTCCCAACGCGGCGGCAACTGCAGTGACGAGTCACCCAGTTAAACAAGGTCTTATCCAAGCATTTGGTGTCTTGACGGACACGCTCGTGATTTGTACAAGCACAGCATTTATCGTTCTCTTATCTCCCGCCTATAAGCAGGGACTAAGCGGCATTGAATTAACGCAAGCTTCTCTTAGTACACATATCGGTTCTTGGGCATCAGGATTTTTAGCTATCATGGTATTTCTATTTGCTTTTAGTACGTTAATTGGCAATTATTATTATGGAGAAACGAATATTGAATTTTTAAATTCAAATAAGATGTGGCTTTGGTCTTATCGTGTAGGCGTTTTAGCGATGGTTATTTTTGGGTCGGTTGCTCAGCTTCAGCTTGTATGGAATCTGGCAGACTTATTTATGGGGATGATGGTAGTGGTGAACTTAATTGCTATTTTTCTATTATCGAAAGTGGCGTTTTCTGCCTTGCATGACTATACTCAGCAGAAAAAGGAAGGGAAAAATCCAGTCTTTTATAAAGATGCATTAGAAAACAATCAGAATATTGAATGTTGGGAAAGAGAATCGACTTCATCCCCTTCTGAAAAAGAGAATATTATCTAAAAAAAGTTCAGCCAGTTGGCTGAACTTTTTTTATGCGTTTTTCTTTAATTCAGTTTGCGTAGTGCCTTTAGAAAATAATGTTTCTTTCACGCCATTTGTTGCTGCTTTGGTTTTTGCAGCAAAGATTGGATTTAAAATAAAAACTACGAGTAGGTTAGATAATAATCCCCAGAACCCTTCATAAAGGCCAAATGAATTTCCTGTGGCATGAACGGTAAACGTTACAACCAGCCCTACTACTAATCCAGCAATCGTACTTTCTTTCGATTGATTTCTCCAAAACAGGCTGATAACAATAGCCGGGAAGATTTGTACCATGCCGGATACCCCTAGTAACTGTAGGGAAACAAGTGCTTGTGGGAATAATAAACCGAATAAAAGTGCCAGTCCAATAACAACAAAAACCATAGAACGAGTAACCATTGTTAATGTTTTACCCTGTACATTTGGATTAATTAAATCTCTAAATATATTATTTGCAAATAAGTTAGACGCTCCGATCGCCATGATAGAACATGGAATTAATGAAGCAAGAGCAATCGTTGCATAAGCTAACCCTTGGCCAATGCCACCATATGAATATTGAATCAAGGTTAATAATGCTAATCTAGGATCCGTTGTATCTTGAGGTAATACTTGATAAGCAATAAACCCTAAGAAGATGACTAGAATTAAAACAATATTGTAAAGAGGTAAGAAGACAGCATTTTTACGAAGCGAATCTGCACTTTTAGCAGTGAAAACACCTGTAGCAGCGTGGGCCCACATGAATAAAGCTAAAGCAGATACGAGTGATGCTGTAATAAACCATGGAATGCCCTTAGGTCCTTGTGTTGGGATCGTTAATAGCTGAGGTGCATCCTTTGCAACATTGTCAATCATGTTGCCCCAGCTTCCAAAATGCATAATTGGCAGAGAAACAACCATAAATAACATAATCGCCCATACCAAAATATCTTTAATAATTGCCGTATAAGTGGGACCTTTAATTCCGCTGAAAAAAGTATAAAGAGCCACAAGAAAGAATGAAAGAATAACGACAGCTTTTACATTAATGTAGCCAGTTCCTGCAACGCGAAGAGTATCTTGAATACCGCTAAGCTGAAGATCAATATATGGAATAAGCATCAATACACCTACTATGGCAATTAAAGAGGAGAGAAATTTACTGCTAAAACGTTCTCTAGCATAATCAGCAAGTGTAGTAAGTTTGTGCTTTTTAGCAACAGTCCAAAGTTTTGGAAGAAAAAAGTATGAAATTAAAAAGGCTAAAACAGAGTAAGGAATGGCAAAAAATGCGATGCTTCCTCCTTGATAAGCTGTACTTGTAAGACCTAGGAATGTATAAGCAGTATATAAATCTGCTCCTACTAAAAGCCAGACGAGCAGGCTTCCAAAACGTCTTCCCCCTACAGCCCACTCTTCAACGGAGCTTCTAGATGATTTGTCACGTCCTGCTATAAAGCCAATGGCGATAACGACAAGAACAATTGCTGATGTGATTAAAAGTGCGGTTAAATTTCCTTGCATTATTCAATGTCCCCCCAAGATTTTTGTAAACGATAAATGATAAATGTACACACAGGCGTTAAGAAGACCCATAAAAATAACCATAAATGCAAAATAGGTAATCCAAAAATAATTGGATGAATGTTATTTACAAAAGGTAAAAAAGCGAATTGAGCAATAAACGGAATGATGAATAAAATAAATATTATGAATTTTCTGTTCAATTTTTACTCCTCCTCTAAAATTTATCTAACAATGTTCACTATGATAGCAAGTCTGACATAGTAAAGCAATAAGTTTTTTGAAAATTTCGTTATAAATTACGAAAATTTTTTTAGAAAAACAAAAAAAGGGTATGAGAAGAAGATATTTGAAATGATTAGGGAAGAAAAAGCAGGGGAGAACCTAAGCGCAGTTGCCTTTGAAACAAAAAAAGAACGGAAAAGAAGAAAGGTAGTTTTCTCGATGAGATAAAGTATATTGCTATTGCATTAAAGAAAAAGAATTTGTATGTTCAAATATAGATTTATGGAAGCTATAAAAACGAGCAAATAAAAAAACTAGACAATAAGTGCTTGTCTAGTTCCACCACTCTGTCAATGGTCCTTTGTCGCCATAAACAGGATCTGTTGTAGGAATAGGTACTTGTGCAATTTCATCAAATACGTGAGGGCGATCCGTTTGTTTTCCTGTTCGTAAGTTGTAATCCATGCCCTCTGGATAAGCTCCAACCACTTTAAAATCAGCAGTTGACTGCAGACGCATATGTCCTGTACCTGCAGGGAGTACGAGTACATCCCCAGCATGCACCACGATATTTTCTCCCATATGTCCACCTAGTTTTAAGCGTGCAGATCCGCTAATTACACCTAGTGCTTCATGAGAATTGCTGTGGTAATGGTGAAAATCATATATGCCGCCTACCCAGCTGTTTTTCCAGTTGTGAGAATTAAAAATGCTCTCTACTTTCTCTTTCTTACTAATAAATACGTGTTCATACAACAAAACTGGAAGACGAGGGTGATTTGGAATGGTTCCGTCGTCATCAAAATAAAGAACTTTTACATTTGCATAATTCATAAGCATCCCTCTAACAATCTTTTTTCGTAATTTTCCCTGTTTTTTGCTTGCGTAAACAGAGAAGTTTGCTCGAAGTACTTCATTCGTTGCGAAGTGCATGATATGTAGGTGTTAACGTTTTCCCAAAAGAAGTCTCCCACTTCAAGCGTAGCTAAGTGGTGGGCAGTTTACTTTAGTATCTTTTCTTCATATTGTATATAAGTAAAGGGGCTAGTGCAAGAATTCTATGGATATATAGATGTTAATTCGTATTTTGTAAATGAATAATATATATTAATATAATTTTTAGAAGATGATATGCTCGTGAAGTAAAAGAATCAAATAATAAGCAAGGTTAGAGTTTTAGTTGTTTTTTGTAATTAGGAAGAGATTTTAAGAAGATTTATTCGGAATTTTACGAATAATTAATTACTTTTGTAAAAGTAATGTAAACATTTTTGTGTATTGAGTAATAGTAATGAATGTTATATACTGATAAAAAATATATTCCTATATGTGACTGGCGCAACATGGATGACCATGGGGGAGCATATAGCGTATAAGCCGCGCGCCTGGGCAAACACTTGAGAAAATTTCGCAAGTGTTTTTTTTATTTTCCTAGGGAAGAGGAGTAGATTTGGATGAGCAATATGCAAAGGAAGATGGGAACATTTGCTTTAACCATGACAGGCATAGGTTCGATTATCGGTTCAGGATGGCTGTTTGGAGCATGGAAAGCAGCTCAAATTGCAGGACCCGCGGCTATTTTTTCATGGGTTATTGGAATGGTAGTTATTTTGACCATTGCCCTATCGTACGCTGAACTGGGCGCGATGTTTCCGCAAGCAGGGGGGATGGTTAAATATCCTCAGTATTCACACGGATCATTTATTGGATTTTTGGCTGCTTGGGCTAACTGGATTTCAATCGCTTCAACGATAACAGTGGAGGCTATTGCATCTGTGCAATATATGAGTACTTGGCCGTGGAAATGGGCTCGCTGGACTCATGAATTAGTAGACAATGGCATTTTAACGTCCAAGGGGTTGGCAGTTGCGTCTCTGTTATTATTCATTTACTTTTTTGTGAACTATTGGACGGTAAATCTCTTTGCTAAAGCAAACTCATTTATTACGATTGTTAAATTAATTATTCCTGGTTTAACGGCAGGGGCTTTATTTTTTGCTGGTTTTCATAGCGGGAACTTTTCAAGTGAGCATGGGGTAGCACCTTACGGATGGGCGAGTGTTTTAACGGCAGTGGCAACATCAGGTATCGTGTTTGCATTTAATGGTTTTCAAAGTCCTGTAAATATGGCAGGAGAAGCAAAGTCACCTAATAAATCGATTCCGGTAGCTGTAATTGGTTCAATTTTTATTGCTGGAATTGTATACATTATATTACAAATTGTTTTTATCGGAGCAGTAAGTCCGTCATCAATTGCGGATGGATGGAATCATTTGAATTTTAATTCTCCTTTTGCTGATTTAGCGATTGCGCTTGGAATTAACTGGCTAACAATCGTGTTATACGCAGATGCATTTGTTTCTCCTTCCGGCACAGGTGCTACATATACGGCAACGACTTCTAGAATGTTATACGGGATGCAGCAAAATGGATATTTGCCAAAGATATTTGGTACTCTTCATCCACTTTACAATGTCCCGCGCCCAGCTATGTGGCTAAATTTAGCAGCCTGCTTTTTGTTTCTCTTTTTATTTAGAGGATGGGGTGTCTTAGCAGAAGTGATCTCAGTAGCGACGCTTATCTCCTATATTATGGGACCTGTAGCGCTTATAACATTAAGAAAAACGGCTTCACACTTTTACCGTCCATTTTATTTAAAAGGGGCATCAGTTATTGCGCCATGCGGCTTCGTTTTTGCTTCTTTGACGCTTTACTGGGCAAGGTGGCCACTTACAGGTGAAGTGATTTTTATTATGGCAATTGGCCTGCCAGTTTATTTTTATTACCAAGCGAAAAATAAATGGGTGGGCTTTAAAAAAGAATTTTTAACCGGGGCTTGGATGCTTATCTATTTAGCGTGCATGATTTTTATTTCCTACATAGGAAGCGAAAAATTCGGAGGCAAAAATATTTTACCTTTCGGATGGGATATGCTAGTGATTGCTTGCGTATCATTAGCCTTTTATTACTGGGGAATTAAAAGTGGCAAATCTAACCGATATATGAAAGAAGCTGAACAAATCAATCAAGAAAATTTTAAATCTAAATAAAAAACACGAGCCGGTGCTCGTGTTTTTATTTAGATAAATGGAGAATTTAGACTTAGTTTTTATCAAAATATTGTAAAAAACATAGATTTTAAGGTTTAAGGATTTACACAGAGGGAACCTTTATTTGGGATAAAGTTCTAAAAAAACAAAATAAAGGGGATTGGGCAGCTGTGAAAAAAATGAATGTTTTGGCTTTGGTTTTTGTACTTATGCTAGTATTAGCGGCTTGTAACAGTTCTAAGGAAACGGGAGGATCCACTTCGGCTAAAAATAAGGCGATTGAAGCATCTATTGACAGCGCTTCTTATATTTTAGTAGATAGTGATGAAGGAGCTACAAGTGAAGAAAAGGGGCTGTTGAAAGTTGATTTAAAAGTGAAAAATGTATCCAAAAACAGTATATCTTTATCGGATTACGACGGTGTGTATTTATATGAAGGAGATGAACAATTATCTCCAAAAACGGGAGTGAACAGTAGGGAACTTGGACTAGAAAGCAGTTCATCTGACAAGATTGGCGCTGGGAAGCAAAAAAAATTAATGTTCGTCTTTGAAGTCAAAAAAGATAAAAAGTACAAAATTGGGCTTCAGCCAAAATCATCTGATTATGATGAAGAAATTGACGAAGTAACATTAACACTGGATACGAAGAAATACGCGAAAAGCTATAATAAGCTACAAGACCCAGAAAAAGCTCTGCAAGCTTACACGGAAGTTCTTTACTTAAACAAAGAAAATGTAGATTATGATAAATATGTAACAGCGGACAAAACAGCTGTCATAGAAGAACAGAAAAAAGCGTTTAATGAGGAATTAAAAGGTGCGTTTTCTAATAGTTTAACCGATAAAGCAAAAAAAGATTTTTTTAACATGTATAAAGATGTTTTGAAAGAAAAAGCAAGCGTAAAGACAAATGTGATTGCCAATGCAAATAATAAAGCTGTAGTAGAAGTGGAGTACACTACTGTTAATTTATCAGACTTATATTCATACGTATCGCAGCTTAAGAGAGCATATACAGATGAAACAAAAGATTACGATACAAAACACTCTGAAGAGTTTGCGGCTTCTAAATTCAAAGATATTGTAAATGAATTAGAAACGAAAGAAGGAAGTCGTCCGCTACGAATTTTTATGGTGAAAGAAGATGGGAAATGGACTGTGAAGTCAAGTGACCTATACAGTGACTCTTTAGGTAAAACGTTTGGATCAAGCTACATTCGATAGACAAAAAAGAGGCTAGGACAAAAATAGTTGAGCCCAAGTAAAAAACGAACCATTCATCAATCTGTTTGATGAGTGGTTCGTTTTTTTGCGATGGTGCATATCGTTTTATTTGTTTCGTTCCTTCTAGCAGTTGATTGGAGGGCAAGGCGAAGACTCCTGCGGGAAAAGCGGAACAGGTGAGACCCCGCAGGAGCGTAAGCGACGAGGAGGCTCAGCGCCCGCCCGCGGAAAGCGAAGCCTTGCACGGAAATCAATTGCGGTGTCATAAGCAGTACAGCTCATGTATCTCATTTGTTCGTCTTTCAATTGGATTTATTTCGTTATGTCTCAACCTCTTTTTTGTTTTCTGTAAATAAATCAACGAGTTTTTTGTAAAGCTAAATTTATCGAAATATGCTAGTATAGGTTCATTCATTCTTTTATTCTTATTATGATAGGCATCAATGGAGGTTCTTACTAATGAAAGCAAATTATTGTAAAGATACAAAGGCCGTTCGAACGAGCCGCATTTTCCCTAATGATATTAATAATCACAATACTTTATTTGGCGGAAAATTAATGAGTGATATTGATATGATTGCGTCCATTTCAGCTTATCGTCACAGTCGTACAGAGTGTGTGACGGCTTCAGCAGACTCTATTCACTTTCTGCACCCTATTACGCCTCAGGATTCTGTATGTTTGGAGTCATACGTATCATGGACAGGTCGTTCATCCATGGAAGTGTTTGTGAAAGTGATTAAAGAAAATTTAAAAACCGGGGAGCGTCAAATTGCAGCTACATCATTTTTAACTTTTGTGGCAATGGATGATGATGGAAAGCCCCGCGCAGTACCGGAGCTTATTCCAGAAACAGAAGAAGAAAAATATCTGTTTCAAACGGGGGCAGATCGTGCTGCCACACGTAAACAAGTGCGTAAAAAAAGCAATGAACTAGCCTCAGTGTTGGATTTAGGACAACCTTGGTAGCATAAAAGAGAGGCTGAAAAGTATTTTAGCTCAAGTGAAAAACGAACCACTGATCAGCACGTTTGATTAGTGGTTCGTTTTTTTTTGTTATGGTGAACGTAGGTTTCAGCTGTTTCGTTCTTTCTAGCAGTTGATTGAAAGGAGAGGTGAAGTCTTCCAATCAACTGCGGTGTCACAAGCGGTTCAGCTTATGTATCCCATTTGTTCGTCTTAGGATTGGATTCATTTTGTTATGCCTCATCCTCTTTTTTATATTTGATGAATCTTTCCTCCTAATCGAGAGGAGGAAACAAAATTATATGAAATTTATTTTCGTTCATGGTAATATGAATTTAATATAATTTTCTAAAAAGTTTAAAAAGTACAACATTTATAAAGAAAGGTGTCGTGTCTAATGGTAACAGTAGAAGCAGCAGAAAGACAAAACAGCAGCACTGCCCTGCGCCGTGATGTAAAATTTCTCGGTCAATTGTTAGGGAAAGTTCTGGTTCACCAAGGTGGAGAAGAACTGCTCAACAAAGTAGAAAAAATACGCGAAGTGGCAAAATCACTTAGAGAAAACAAAGATGAAGTCATCTATAAAGAAATAAAAAATGAAATCGTTACTCTTGAACAGCCGATGCGCGCGCAGGTTATTCGGGCGTTTGCCGTTTATTTTCATTTAGTTAATATTGCAGAGCAAAATCATCGAATTCGTCGCAGACGGGAATATCAGCAGCAAGAAGATTCTATTATGCAGCCGGGTTCATTGGAAAGCGCCGTTGTTTCGCTTAAAAATAATGGCGTGGCGCCAGATGTAATTGCTAATTTGCTTCAAACTTTATCACTTGAGCTTATCATCACGGCACATCCAACAGAAGCCACTAGACGAAGTGTCCTTGATATTCATAAACGAATGGCTGAGCTTCTGAAAAACTTGGATAATCCAACGTTAACAAAACGTGAACGTACAGAAATTGAAGAAAGACTGTTTAGCGAAGTGTTAATTTTATGGCAAACAAATGAACTGCGAGATCGCAAGCCAACCGTAATGGATGAAGTATCCAATGGATTATATTATTTTGATGAAACGTTATTTGAAGTGCTTCCTCAACTTCATCAGGAATTGGAAAATTCATTGCAGGAGAATTACCCCGAAGAAAATTGGAAAGTGCCTAATATTCTTCGATTTGGTTCATGGATTGGCGGAGACCGAGATGGAAATCCAAACGTAACTCCTAAAGTAACGTGGCAAACGCTTGTCAAACAAAGGAAGTTAGCTATTCGTAAATATAAAGAGTCGCTTACTCAATTGAGACAAAGGTTAAGTCAGTCTACAAAAAGAGTCGCAGTTTCAGATAATCTTCTTGATTCTATTAATCAAGAAATATCGCTGCTGCCTGAGAAAAAGCGATGGAGAATCAAACACGAAGTATATCGCTGCAAGCTTACGATTATGCTTCATAAATTAAATTTAGTTGGAGAGTCGGAAGCAGGTTATCAAAGGTCGGAAGAACTTTTACAAGATTTGTTTCTCATCAAAGATAGCTTGCAAAAGCATCAGCCTCAAGATTATCAGCTGAAAAGCTTGTGTAAATTAATTCGCCAAGTTGAGCTGTTTGGATTTCATTTAGCAACGCTTGATATCCGTAATCACAGCGGAGAACACGAAGCGGCAATCAAAGAAATTTTCCATGCTGTTTCTTTAGCTGAAGATTATTCAGCGTTAACAGAAGAGAAAAAAGTTGAGCTGCTAGGGAAAGTTCTTCAAGACCCAAGACCTGTGCTATCGTTTGTAGAGAATTACTCTAAAGAAACGCAGCAAGTAATTGAAGTATTTAACATGATACATCGAGCACATAAAGAATTTGGAGAAAGATCTATTGAAGTCTACTTAATCAGTATGACGCAGTCTGCAAGTGATTTGTTAGAAGTCATGGTACTTGCCAAAGAAGCGGGTATTTACCGCCTTCATGCAGATGGCCGCATTGAAAGCAAGTTAAATATAGCCCCGCTGCTTGAAACGATCGATGATCTCACAGCAGGTCCTAAGATTATGGAACAGCTATTTCAATTAGATTTTTATCGAGAGCACTTAAGAAAACAGAAGGATTTGCAGGAAATCATGCTTGGCTACTCAGATGGAAGCAAAGATGGCGGAACGCTTACCGCTAATTGGAAGCTCTACAAAGCGCAGCAGGAAATTCACGATATGGCGAGGAAGTATCAAGTTCGTCTGAAGTTTTTCCATGGCCGAGGCGGCTCACTAGGCCGAGGAGGAGGCCCGTTAAACCGAAGCATTTTATCTCAGCCTGTTGAGACGCTAGGAGACGGTGTTAAAATTACAGAGCAAGGAGAAGTTCTTTCTTCTAGATACTCTTTATATGACATTGCTTACCGAAGCCTTGAACAAGCGGTCTCAGCTCTTCTTACAGCGGCAGCAAATGTTTCTCAAGAAGCTGAACAATGTGATATTCGTACACATGAATGGGAAGAAACAATGGACGAGATTTCAACTGCTTCGTTACGTAAGTATCAAGAGCTTGTTTTCAACGATCCAGACTTTTTAACCTACTTTAAACAAGCTACACCTCTTCCTGAGCTCGGGGCTTTAAATATTGGGTCACGTCCAATGAGTCGAAAAGGAAGTGATCGCTTTGAAGACTTGCGAGCAATTCCATGGGTATTTGCATGGACGCAAAGCAGACAGCTGCTTCCAGCCTGGTACGCTGCAGGTACGGGCTTACAGCATTTAGTAGAGAAATCCGGAGATATACAGCTTCTTCAGCAAATGTATAAAGAATGGCCATTTTTCCGCTCGACCGTCGATAACCTGCAAATGGCTTTAACAAAAGCAGATTTAATGGCAGCAAAAGAATACACAGAAATGGTACAAGATCCGGTTATTTCAGAGAGGATTTTTACCGCTATTAAAAAAGAGTATAATGTTACGAAAGAAATGATTCTTCAAATCACGGGGCAAAAAGAATTAATGGATCATCTTCCTACGATTAAAGAATCTATTAAATTACGAAATCCGTATGTGGACCCTCTAACCTTCTTGCAAGTTAAGGTTATTTCCAAGCTGCGTGAAGATGAGGCTGAAACGTTAAATGAAGAACTTTTAAAAGAAGCATTATTAACGATTAACGGCATTGCAGCAGGATTGCGTAACACAGGCTGATGATACCAAAAGACACCTCAATAAAACAAAAGAGGTGTCTTTTGTTCATTCTTCTCACATAAAGAACTGCCTGTCAGTTCCTTCTCTTTTAAAGAGAACTTCCGTCTGTTAAATAGGCACTGAGAAAAATCAGTGATAAAATAGAGAAGAACTGGTAATATTCTACAAACAAGTGCTAGTGGTGGGGTAACTAGATTGAATATGGAGGACGAGGATAATGGTAAAAAATTCGCAAATCTTCATTGAAGCTGACTCCGAGAATTCTGTATTTATTGGACTGGAATTTTGTGAGTATACACAAAAAATGAATCCTACTTGTTTGTCCAAACAGCATATAAATGTGTTTATTCATCCGGAAGAACTCACTGTGGAATTTAAGAAAACAAAAAGTGATAGAACTATTGATGATTTCCATCTGATGCATATCGTTCCGGTTCATTGCTTTAATTATTTATTATGTTCGATTTTGCAAGGTATTGTTACAGATGTTCAGCTAAAAGCGGTCGGTCATCAAGGAGAAACGTTGTTTGAAGAAAATCTTACATTGAAGTTTCATGAAAAAGCGACGGATTATGAAGAAACGCTCTCATTTTTCAAACATTTAAATCAAGAAATACAAAAACAGACGAAAAAATATACAGCCAGTTATATGAGCTCATGATAAAGAAAGCTGCGGTTTTAAAAACCGCAGCTTTTATTCGTTTAACCGAAAAAATTATGTGAGAGATGCTTACAAAGCAAGAGATTTTTCAGTGGGAAATTGATAAAGTAAAAATAAGAGAAATCAGTGGACAGAAAAGCTTTTAGCGGCTGGCCGCTTTTTATTCAATATGCAAGGGTTATGTATTGAGATTAAAAAAATAGCGATGAATACGTATTGTTATTGTAGATGAAGTGCTAAGGTCGCTCTATCTGCAATTATGTAGAATCTTCGCGCGCTTATAGTCTGTTTTACGGAACGAAAAAGCTGCGGAATTAGAAGAACTCCTTCTATTTCTGCGGTTTTTTTTATAAACAAGAAATAAATTCACTTATCGTACGGAGGCGATGCAGATGATTAAAGATTTAGTATTGGCTAAGGAATGGCTGCCTGCAGCTTATTCACATGATTTAACAGATCAGCCCTTGCAAGTAACGATTTTAGAAGAGCGAGTTGCGCTGTTTCGCACAACTAATGCCATTAAAGCATTTAAAGATTTGTGCATCCATCGCGGTGCAGCGTTATCTCTTGGGAAAGTAGTAGATGATTGCATTGTGTGCCCTTATCACGGATGGAAATACGATGGTGCCGGGGCTTGTGTGAAAATTCCTCAACAGCCGCCGGGAAGAGCGATTCCTTCAAAAGCAAAAGCACAGGTATATGATTGCGTTGAAAAGTATGGGATTATATGGGTGAAGATGAACAGCGAGGCAAGTGATATTCCTCTTCCTCAGTATGACGAATACCTTAACTCCGGATTTAAAACGGTTTGCGCCAACCCTCATACTCTGCAGGCAGCAGCTCCTCGTGTCGTAGAAAACTTTCTAGATGTAAGCCATTTGGCTTTTGTTCACGAAGGAAGCCTTGGACACTCGGATTACGCCGAAATTCCTGATTATAAGGTACATTGGAAAGATAACCGATACATTTCTGACGAAATCGCTGTGTACGCAGATGCAGATGGTACGGGTAACTTTGCGACTATTTATTATACTTTTGAAATTCTTCGTCCTGCCGTTGCAAGGTTGAAAAAAGTGAACTATGAAACGGGTGAAATCTTTTCGATGCTGTTTGCGGTTTTACCTGAAGAGGAAAGAAAGTCGACTGTGTTTGCATTGGTTTCTAGAAACTATTCGTTTGATGCACCTGATCAATATTTCCGTGATTTTCAGCAGCTTATTATTGAACAAGATACGAGCATTGTAGAAAGTCAAAAACCCGAAGAGCTGCCGCTCGACTTACAAGCAGAGCTTCATTTGAATCCGGACCGACTGAGTATTGCCTATAGAAGATGGCTCGGTGATTTAGGAGTGACCTTTGGAAGTGACGTAGGAACAAGATTAAAAAAAGCTGCTCAATAAAAAAGAAGAAAGGAGTCTCCTTTCTTCTTTTTTATGTATGTTCACGGATAAGCTGCTGATAGCTATTAAAAAGGGTAGGATATGTTAAGCGGCTTAAGATGACGCAGGAAAGCGTAGCAGACGCTAGGATAGTAAAAACGATGAGCAGCTGGAATTTGACTGCTTGTATCGGATCTGCCCCTCCAATAATCTGGCCTGTCATCATGCCGGGAAGCTGAACGAGTCCAATTGTTTTTTGGCTTTCTACAGTAGGAATCATGCTAGCTTTGATTGCGGCATTTAAAATACTATGAATAGCTTGTTTAGGAGTTCCGCCAAGCGCCAGAATCAATTGAATTTCGTCTCGCCTTCTATTTACTTCAGCGTCTAACCGATTTAAAAATAAATTGGCCAAAATCATCGAATTTCCAATAATCATACCGCTGACAGGAATGACATATCGCGGAGTAGCAGGGATAATATGTAGGCCCAGCATAACGCTTTGGGTCAGGATTTCTACAATAAAAAGAGTGACAAATACACGAAAGAAAGCTTTAAATCCCTGCTTTTTTTTCTTTACAACATTTTGGGAAGCGACCGTCAGCATCACGAATAAAATGAGAATCATAAAAGCTGGGTGATTCGCGTCAAAAATAAAAGATAAAACATATCCGATCACTAACAGCTGAACGGCTGCTCGAATACTGGCAATGATTATATCTTTCTCGAGTCCTATACGAAAAGATTTTGATAAAAAAAGAGCAATAAAAACAAAAACGATGGTAAAAATCAGTGAAAGTGAACTCATAGAAAGGCTCCTTCAATAAATTGTTTTGTCTCAGCTTTTACAGGAGCATGAAAAAAGGTCTCCGTCTTCGCTTTTTCTACAATCACTCCGTTCATTAAAAGCCAGACTTCCTCTCCTAAACGTTTGGCTTGTTCTAAATTATGGGTAACCCAAATAATCGTTTTATTCTGCTCTTTATGTAAATGAGAAATCAGCTGTTCAATTTCATGAGCAGAAGTGGCATCCAAAGCGGAAGTGATTTCGTCTAACAGCAAAAGATCCGATCCGTTCGACAGCGTGCGCGCTAATGATAACCTTTGTCTTTGACCACCGGATAAATCTCTTGCATCCTGCTCTAACAAGTCAGGGGAAAGACCGGTTAAGGCACAGAGTTCTTCAGGCATAATATCCTGTTTGCCGTGCAGCTTTTGAACAAGCATCATATTATCTCGCACTGTTCCATCAATAACAGGAACTGATTGAAAAGCGATGCCCACTTTTTTTCGCAAATCAGAAATATTCCATTTGCTAATGTCTTTTCCATATACTTCAATACTTCCTTCATCAGGTGCAGAAAGTAAATTGCACATGGAAAGAAGGGTGCTTTTTCCGGATCCTGATGGTCCTACCATCATGATGAGCGAGCCTTGCATCACTGTACCCGATATGCCTTTTAAAACACTATGTTCTTTATCTTTAAATGTTTTATGAACGTCTGTAAATGTAATGGCAGGTATTGAATTGAACGTGTTCATAGTAACTCCTTTTTCATTCGTTTTGTTTATTGTAGCATAAGCGAAAGTATAAAAAGTTATTGGGCGATATAAAAAAAGCTGTGAAAAACCACAGCTTTTAAACAGTTGTATTCACTTTTTGGCTGGCTTTTAAGGCATAATCTAAATCTTCAAGAAGGTCGTCGATTGCTTCTGTTCCAACCGACAGACGAATGAGTTCTGGCGTCACACCCGAAGCTTTTTGTTCGTCTTCAGATAGCTGTTGATGAGTGGTGCTTGCCGGGTGAATAATGAGTGATTTAGAGTCGCCAATATTGGCTAAATGAGAAAATAACTGAACTGAATCAATTAACTTAGCCGCTGCGTTTTTTCCTCCTCTTACTCCGAATGTTAAAATGGCTCCTTGTCCTTTAGGCAGGTATTTTTGTGCCAAAGAATAGGAAGGGTGGGAAGGAAGCCCCGCATAATTTACCCATTCTACTAATTCATGCTGCTCTAAAAATTTCGCTACCTTTAATGCGTTTTCGCTGTGACGCTCTAATCGCAGATGGAGTGTTTCTACTCCTTGAAGAAGTAAAAAGGAATTAAAAGGTGATAAAGCAGCTCCAATATCTCGTAAAAGCTGAACGCGCGCTTTTGTAATATAAGCAGCTTCACCGGCAGCTTCTGTGTATACGAGGCCATGATAACTTGGATCTGGAGTTGTTAAGTCTGGAAATTTTCCGCTCGCTTCCCAATTAAATTTTCCACTGTCTACGATAACACCGCCAATTGCTGTTCCATGCCCTCCAAGAAACTTAGTAGCAGAATGAACGACAATATCTGCTCCAAAATCGATGGGGCGAAGAAGGTAAGGGCTTGGAACGGTATTATCAATAATAAGAGGAATTCCATGTTCGTGGGCAATGTCTGCAACTGCCTCGATGTCTAGCACATTTCCCTGTGGATTTCCAACGGATTCAGCATAAATTGCCTTTGTTTTGGAAGTGATTGCACTTCTAAAATTTTCTGGATTATCGGCGTTTACAAATTTGACGGTAATGCCCAGTTTAGGAAGCGTAGACGAAAAGAGGTTATATGTTCCCCCATATAAACTGCTTGCTGATACAATTTCATCTCCTGCGGAAGCGATATTCAAAATGGAAAAGGTAGTAGCCGACTGACCTGAAGCTACTCCTAGAGCACCAACTCCGCCTTCTAACTCAGCAATTCGCTGTTCAAAAACGTCCGTAGTAGGGTTTACAATTCGAGTGTAGATATAGCCTTGTTCACTTAAATTAAATAAAGACGCAGCATGCTCCGTATCTTTAAATCCAAATGAGCTTGTTTGATAAATAGGTACGGCACGCGAAAAAGTAGCTGGGTCAAGCTGTTGACCAGAATGGATCGCTTGTGTTTCAGGACGAAATGGTTTCTTAGCAGACATTGAAACTCCTCCTTGGATATAAAACTTATAAAAAACATAGGAATAATAAACTTTAATCATAATATACGAATTCCATTGAATGATGTCAAATGATAATTAGAATATTTAGAAAATATAAAAAATATTAATAATGTAATTTAGCATTAAGACATCTCTTTAATTGTTAAAAATACCATAAAAAATATTAAATGTAAGAAAAATGTAAATTAATTTGTATAATTATGTTAGAATATTAGGTGTTTGAGAGTTTCTTAGAGAGCCAATTTTGCTAGAAGACTTTAAAAAATAGTAAAAGGTGGGTCTTAAGAACTACTAACGAAACAAAATAAAAGGAGTTTGATTATGAGCACAGAAGTCAATGTATCTTCGGAAGTTCAAGAGAAAGGAAAGCCTTCTATTTTTGGTTTTATTACGAGTCCGGTTGTACAGTTTGAGAAAATGAAAAGCAATCCGGTCATCTGGGGACCTCTTTTACTTATCCTCATCTTAACAGCTGCAACAACGATTCTAGCCGTCTATACCCCTCAGGCACAAGAGGCGCTGCAACAGCAAAAAGAAGCTGGTATTGAAGTGAATTCAACATTTAGTATGATTGGCGGAGCGATTGGCGGAGTTATTGCAGTAGTTGCTACACTGGCATTCACAAGTTTGATTCTGTTTTTAATTGCAAAGTTAGGAACTGGAAAAACAACGTACCGCCAAATGTTTAGTTTGAATTTGTTTGTTACGTTCATCACAGTAATCGGTCAGCTAATTAATACGGGAGTCGCTGCACTAGCACATACTTCAGCGAATGTGACTTCGTTAAATGGAATGGTTGATGCTAAAGGTGCTATGGGAGGAGTATTTAACTCCATTGAAATCTTTTCTATCTGGGGACTTATTCTGACAGCAGTAGGACTACAAAAAGTGGCGAATGTATCAAAGGCTGCTTCTATTATTACAGTGATTATTTTATTCATCTTAGGAGCGGCTATTTCAGGAGTTGGAGGAGCTGCTTCAGAAGCGCTTAAAGGAGCAGGGTTGTAAATGAAAAAAGGAATAATTATTACAGCTGTAGCAGTTGTTATTGTTGCGGTTATTGGGATTAACGTATATCGTGCACAAAGTGTAAGTGGAAAAGCAGTCAATGTTCACGTAGCCAATCTAAAGGAAAAAAAGTTAAGAAATACAGTTATGGTTCCGGGTACGTTAAAGCTTGCTGATGAGCAATACGTTTACTTTGACGCTGAAAAAGGCGAGGTTGAACGATTTCATGTAACGGAAGGATCGCGCGTACAGCAGGGAACTTCTCTCGTAACGTACGAAAGCGATACGCTTGATTTAGAGCAAGAACAAAACAAATTAGAAAAAAAATCCAGTCAACTGCAAATTGACTCCGTAAGCAAACAGCTTTCTAATTTAAATAAAAAACAAAAAGAATTGGAAAAAGAAATGAGTAAGCAAGAAGCGAGAGATCAAATTGACACAGAGCGTACGCAGCTCAATCTCGATTTAGAGACCGCTAAAATTGATTTAGAACGAAACAAACTAGAAGCCAAATCAATTGCTAAAAAAGAACGTAATTTAGACGTAGCGAGTGATATTAATGGGACGGTGCTAGAAGTAGATAAAGAAGCGGTTAATAACACAAGTGACGTTCAAAAGCCGCTTATACATATTGGTAATACCGATGAATACTTAGCTACTGGCGTGCTGTCTGAGTACGACGCTTTAAAAATTAAAACCGGTCAAGCTGTTAAAATTACATCAGATGTACTGCCTGATAAAGAATGGTCAGGGAGCGTAAAACAAATTGACTATCTACCTCAGCAGCAGGCATCAGCGGAGGCAGGCAATGATGCAGCGAATCAATATCCAGTTGAAGTAAAAGTAGATGACCAAGATATCACGATGATTAAGCCGGGATTTAAGCTGCTGCTCGAGATTGAAACAAGCAGTAAAAAAGCTTCATCACTGCCGATAAAAGCAGTTTTAAATGAAGATGGAGAAAAATATGTGTACGTAGTGAAAGATAAAAAGGCGGTTCGTAAGGAAGTAAAGATTGGAGAAACAACAAATAAATTTATTGAAATTAAAAGCGGCGTTTCTTCTAAAGACAAAGTTATTACAAATCCTTCAAAGGACTTAACTGACGGTGCGGAAGTGACTGTTCAATGATTGAACTTGTAAATATTCATAAAAGTTATCATCTTGGCAAAGAGGAAGTGCCAATTTTAAAAGATATTAATTTGAAGATTTATGACGGTGAATTTGTTGCGATTATGGGACCTTCTGGCTCCGGTAAATCAACGCTAATGAACATTATCGGGTGTTTAGACCGCGCGTCTTCAGGATCCTATTTATTAAATGAACAAGAAATCTCCACTTATAGTGATGAGCAGCTGGCAAAAGTAAGAAATATTCATATCGGTTTTGTTTTTCAACAATTTCAGCTGTTGCCGCGTTTAACAGCGGTAGAAAACGTAGAGCTTCCAATGGTATACGCCGGCGTAACGCGTAAGGAAAGAAGAGCCAGAGCAGAAGCTGCGCTTGCAAAAGTAGGACTGAGTGAGCGAATGAAACATTTACCGAGCGAGCTATCAGGAGGGCAAAAGCAGCGCGTTGCTATTGCTCGCTCTATTGTTAACAATCCGACGCTTATTTTAGCCGATGAACCCACAGGAGCCTTAGATACAAAAACGAGTGCTGATATTATGGAGCAATTTTCTAAGCTAAATGCAGATGGGACAACAGTTGTAGTTATTACTCATGAACCTGAAGTGGCAGAGTACACATCGCGTACAGTTATCGTTCGTGACGGTAAGGTATTAAGTCATAGCAACAAGGAGAACGATAGCTTATGAGTTTAATAGAAAATATTCGTATGGCTTTTTCCTCGGTTCTTGCTCATAAAATGCGCTCTATTTTGACAATGCTTGGTATCATCATTGGCGTAGGGGCGGTTATTATCGTTGTTGCTATCGGCCAAGGCGGAGAACAGATGATTAAGTCGGAAATAACAGGAGCAAGCAATACAGTTGATGTCTACTATCAGCCTCCTGAAGACGAGATGCAAGCTGATGACCTTTCAATGATGGGAGAGCCCATTTTTACAGAGGATGATATTAAAGCTCTTTCGACTATTCCCGGCGTGAAGAATGTGGTGGCTTCTAGTTCAATGGGAATGGGAATAAGATATAGAGACAAGGAATCCGATACAACTGTTAATGCAATTAATGAAGGGTATATTGAAGTTAATCAGCTGGAGGTTTCGAAAGGAAGAATGTTAGACAGCTCTGACTTTTTATCAGGTAATCGAGTAGGTGTGATCACGAGCGATATGAAAAAAGAGCTGTTTGATAAAAAGGAAGCCCTTGGACAAGTAGTATGGGTTCAAGGACAGCCTATCAAAATTATTGGTGTGACAAAAAAGCCAACGGGCTTTTTAGCATTTGAAATGCCAACTATTTATATTCCAGATAATACGTATAAATCAAGCTTCGGTAAGCTTGACTACACAAACCTTAGCGTTCAAGCAAAAAGCTCTGATCAACTGAAAAAAGTAGGCAATGACGCAACGGATTTGTTAAATAATTTGCATGATGCTGAAGATGCTTACCAAGTGCAGAACTTAGAAGAAATAGCAGATAGCATTGGAAATGTAACGCGAATTATGACAACGATTATTGGATCGATTGCAGGCATTTCCCTGCTTGTTGGCGGGATTGGCGTTATGAACATTATGCTGGTTTCTGTAACGGAACGTACAAGAGAAATTGGTATTCGTAAAGCACTGGGAGCATCTAAAAGACAAATTCTAACTCAGTTTTTGATTGAATCCATTACGCTCACGTTAATTGGTGGCTTGCTTGGCATTGGCCTCGGCGCAGGCGGGGCAGCTCTTGTTTCGCTATTTGCCGGCTGGCCGTCATTAATTTCGTGGCAAGTAGTACTTGGAGGAGTGTTGTTTTCCATGACGATTGGCATTGTATTCGGCATGCTTCCTGCAAACAAAGCGGCGAAGCTAGATCCAATCGAAGCATTAAGATATGAATAAAGACATGCGTTCGCATGTCTTTATTTCAATTTAACGAGAACCAAGAAGATTTCTCGTTTTTCTTATTTATTACTTACTAGGGTTGATACGGGCTACGTTAATAATATCATGTATTTTCTCTACCAAATCGAGCATGAGAAATCCGTTTCCTTCAGAGCTTTTCCGGTATCCAAGAGGAAGCGTCCTTCTTACAAGTTGAGCATAGATTTCGGCTTCGATTAGAGAGCGGCCAAATTCCTTCTCACATAAGTTAATTAATAAAGCTAAAGCTCCTGCCACGTGAGGAGTTGCCATTGAAGTTCCTGAAAGAGTCGCATATTTACCTTCTAAAAAAGTAGAGATAATGTTAACTCCCGGTGCCACTAAATCCACTTCTTCATTGACGTTGGTAAAAGGAGCCAAGCTTAAGCTGTTGTCCACTGCTCCTACTTGAATGACTTCGTTGTAACTTCCTGGATATGAATATTCAAAAGTTTCTTCGCGATCATCACCTTCATTTCCAGCCGCAACAACGACAGAAACATCTTTATTCACAGCATTTTGAACAGCTTCGTGCAGTTCTGGAACGTCTTGTGGTCCCCCGAGTGACATGGAAATAACTCGTGCTCGCTCATTGTTAGGACCTCGCCATTCGACGGCGTAGTTAATAGCGTCAATAATCCATTCGTAATTTCCCGATCCTTCACCGGTAAGTACTTTTAAGCTTAGGATTTTTGCTTTGGGTGCCACCCCTACTACCCCTTCATTATTGAGCGCAGCAGCAATGGTACCAGACACGTGAGTGCCGTGCCCATTATTATCTTCAAATACAGAAGAATCTCCGTCATAATCCGAAGTGAAGTTTCTTCCTCCGATAATACAATCTTTTAAGTCAGGATGATTTGTGTCAACACCAGTGTCGATAACTGCAATTACAATGCCTTCTCCTTGATTGCTTTGTTCCCAAATAGCAGGTGCTTGAATTAAGCTTACTCCTTTAGGCGTTTCGTTTGTTGAGTCGATAATCGACTCAATTGTATAAGGAATTAATTTGACTTGTAACGGTTGTGTAGTCATAGTCATCCTCCTTAAAATGAATAAAAATGGAAGTTACTTAATTATAAATTCCCAACTATTGCTATAAATTAAACGCTTTTAATGCGAATCCTTTCTTTTTGAATAAAAAGACTCACAAAATATGTGAGAAGAGGAAAAAAGACCCTAAAGACAAGCCCGATAGAGATTTTTAATGTTATCTGTGTATTCACTTTTAATGTTTATCTCACACTATAGAAGAAAGAAACTCCAAGAAAAATCACATAGGACTGGTGACTTTTGATATAATTACGAACGGTATGACATTCTCAAAATACATGATATTTATAAATATATATTAATTTGCAAATTACGAAGGGGCTGAGGATAGTGTCAACTTTAACGTCTCAATCCGTCATTAAATGCGGAAAGTATGAGCTGAATTATGCGAATCGTACGCTTATTATGGGGATTTTAAACGTAAACCCGGATTCATTTTCAGACGGCGGAAAATACTACGATGTAGATAAAGCAGTTGCTCATGCTGAGGAAATGGTAAAGCAAGGAGCAGATATCATTGATATCGGAGGAGAATCAACTCGTCCTGGTTATACAAGAATTAGCGATGAAGAAGAGATTAAACGGATTGTGCCCGTTATTTCTGAAGTGGCTAAGCGCGTAGAGGTGCCGATTTCCGTAGATACATACAAATCGGAAGTGGCCAAACATGCGCTAGAAGCAGGAGCACATATTATTAATGATATATGGGGTGCAAAAGCCGATCCTAAAATGGCTCAAGTTGCAGCTGATTATAATGTGCCCATTATTTTAATGCACAACCGTCATGAGCCCAACTATACAAATCTGATTACAGATATGATAAGTGATTTAAAAGAAAGCATCTCCATTGCAAAAGCTGCAGGAGTTCGCGACGATCAAATTATTTTAGATCCAGGCGTTGGCTTTGGAAAAACGGCTGCCCATAATGTAGAAGCAATTCAGCATCTAGAGCAGCTGACGAATATGGGCTATCCGGTGCTCCTTGCTACTTCTCGTAAAGGATTTATTGGACAAATAGTCGATGCTCCTCCTACGGAAAGAATGGAAGGAACCGCAGCTACTGTATATGCTGGGATTGCACAAGGCGTTCAAATAGTTCGTGTTCATGATGTATTAGAAATCAAGCGCTTTGTAAAGATGGCAGATGTACTGGTAGGAAAACATGTCTTTCAGTTTTAATGATCATCAAGATAACTGCATTAAAGTCATTTTAAAACCTTAAAATGTCATGTCTATTAGATAAAGATTCCTGAGCAGTGAAGCTCGGGAATTTTTTATGTATGTAAAGTGGCGGAGGAAAATAATGAACAATTGGATGGTTGATTTTACATAATTTAGCTTTATGATAGAAGGAGAAGATATAGCGCTTTCATATTCTGATTAAATTGTGCTGCTTAAAATGAAATAAATAACATCTTGGTATTTAGTCTTATTCAATCACCGAAATATGGAGGAGAGAAGAATGAAATTAGCATTGCTTCTTGTCATTATTATCGGCGTTGCTGCCCTTGCAGGTACGATCAGTGCTGCAAAGAAAGTAGATGAAGATTACGGGAAATCTAAAAAGAAAAGTATAGTGAATTTATCTATTATTTACGGAGTTGTATTCATAGGATCAATCGTAGGAGTAGCATGGTATATTGCAGTGAGACCATAAATAAAGAGGTTGAGACATAACTAAATGAACCGAATCTAAAGACGAACAAATGAGATACATGAGTTGGACTGCTTATTACACCGCAGTTGATTTCCGTGCAAGGCTTCGCTTTCCGCGGACGGACGCTGAGCCTCCTCGTCGCTTGCGCTCGTGCGGGTGCTCACCTGTTCCGCTTTTACCACAGGAGTCTTCGCCTTGTCCTTCAATCATCTGCTAGAAAAAACGAAACAGATAAAACTATGTTCACCACAACAAAAAACAAACCATTAATCAACGTGGTGATTAACGGTTCGTTTTGCAATTGAGTTAAAATACTTTTGTCCTAGCCTCTTTATTTTGATTCCAAGGTTAATTCTCCGCTTGAAACAGCTATATCGATAGGGTATTTTCCATTTCCGTATTTTCCTTTTAATACATTCTCTGTTATCGTTGCATTGTTTAACTTAAAATTGTTGTTAATGTCACCGCTGCTTACTTTTCCATTCATTTTAAAACCAGCGCTTTTCGGAAGAACCAGCACGGCATCTCCGGATCCTACATCTACAGAAACGGCCTCTTCTAGCTTTTTAAAATCCATATAGAGATCACCAGATCCAATGCGCGCCTGAAGTTTTCCTTGATAGTTTGTTCCTTTAATTTCCCCAGAGCTGACAGCAAATTTAGCCGTTTGGGTCTCGACATTACTCAGCTGTAAATCTCCAGAATTAACATCCGTACGAAGAGAGGTGCTCATCAAGTTTGAAATGCTTGCATTTCCAGAACCTACTTTAATCGAAACATCTTTCAGCTGAAGCGCTTGTTCAGGATGTGTAGCAATTTGAAGGTCCCCCGAACCTACGTTAAGCGCAAGGTTATGGTGATAATCTTTAGGAATGTAGATTGTTACTTTTGTGTTTGGAAAAATAGAAAGCCATTGAAAGGGACTTTTTTGATACGCGACAACTAGGGTGTCTCCATTTTGCTTTACATCTACTTTTCCTTTACCTTCTACTTTTGTTTTAATATCTTGACGATCTTGCGGAACGACCGTTGTACTAATGCTTGGAGAGTCGATTTGAATACGCTGAATATCACTTGATAATGCCGCTTCAGACTTGGACGTCTTGAATGAACTTAACGACCAGGAGGAAGGCGCAAACGCAGTAGAAAAGAGGACTGCCGTACCACCTATCACTAAAATAAAAGCCAATATTTTTTTCACGTTATAACCCGCTTTCTACCTATAATTAAATTTGTTTTCTTCTACCATAAAGTGTAAATTGAAAACCGGTTAATTTCAACGAACAGCAGGATTATTTTTTTCTACGTCTCAAGTCGTAAAAATGAAATGTTTTTTGTGAGGAGTTAAATGAAAAGCGAAGTAGAGATTTAAATATACTCATCAAAGAATTAATTTCTTTATTTCAAAAACAGGAAAATAATTGAGTTAAAAGAATGATTAAATTCACTTTTTTTGTGTGATTTTCCGATGAGTAGTTCAAAAGAAGTAATAAATAAATAGAATTTTCATACCAATTTTATTATTCCGAAAAACTTTTAAAGTGTTGATTATTGAAAAAATAAAGGGTAGAATTTGTTCATATCAATTGAATACAGCTAAGATTACGATCTTGTATATTATCAGTAATATGGTCTGATAGTCTCTACCTAGTAACCGTAAAAAACTAGACTACAAGAAAGTTTGGATATAAGCAGCAAAAAGAAGGGCGTATTATCATAGATACAGCCTTCTTTCAAAGCTCTTACTTTTCATACTTTCTGTTATTGTCAGAATTTATGAAAAGTAAGAGCTTTTTTTGTTTTTCAAATACACACCTGGGAGTGGCTTGCATGTACTTTTTATTAAATTTATTAGGCGTTTTTGTAGTAATGGGCGTCGTCTTCTTATGTTCTCCTAAAAAGAAAGAAATAAAGTGGCGTCCGATTGCTTCACTATTAGTCGTTGAAGTCCTCATTACTTGGTTTATGTTAGGAACTTCAATCGGAACATGGATCATTAATAAAATTGCTTCGTTCTTTACTTGGCTGATTTCCTGTGCCAACGATGGAATTGCCTTTGCGTTTCCATCCGTAATGGGAAATCAAACGGTTGACTTTTTCTTCAGTGCATTACTGCCTATCATCTTTGTCGTGACGTTCTTTGATATTTTATCTTACTTTGGTATTTTAACGTGGATTATTGATAAAGTAGGCTGGGTCATTTCGAAAGTTTCTCGCTTGCCTAAATTAGAAAGCTTTTTCGCTATTCAAATGATGTTCTTAGGAAACACGGAAGCATTAGCCGTTATTCGTAATCAGCTTTCTGTGTTAAAGGACAACCGTTTGCTTACGTTTGGAATTATGAGTATGAGCAGTATTAGCGGATCTATTATCGGTGCTTATTTAACGATGGTTCCCGCTACGTACGTGTTTACCGCAATTCCACTGAACTGTTTAAACGCTCTTATTTTAGTGAGCTTATTGAATCCAGTTCATGTTACAAAAGAAGAAGATATGATTTACGTACCGCCAAAGTCAGAGAAAAAAGACTTTTTCTCTACCATTTCAAACAGTATGTTAGTCGGAATGAACATGGTAATTGTTATTTTAGCGATGGTTATTGGATATGTAGCTCTTACATCTGCGCTTAACGGTATTTTAGGCGTTATTGTAGACGGCTTGACTGTACAAAAGATTTTCTCTTACATCTTTAGTCCATTTGCATTCTTACTAGGGCTAACGGGACATGATGCCATGTACGTAGCTCAGCTGATGGGTATCAAGCTAGCAACAAATGAATTCGTGGCGATGATGGATTTGAAGAAAAATCTAGATACACTTCCACCGCATACGATTGCAGTTGCTACAACATTCTTAACATCTTTTGCTAACTTCAGTACGGTGGGTATGATTTATGGTACGTATAATTCTACGTTATCAGAAGGTAAATCAACGATTATTGGAAAAAACGTATGGAAACTGCTTGTGAGCGGTATCGCTGTTTCTTTATTAAGTGCTATGATTGTTGGATTGTTTGTTTGGTAAAAAGTGAAAAAGCTGTGCTTTCGTCTTCGAAAGCACAGCTTTTTTCTTGTTGTATCATCTATTCATTTGAAGAAAAACGCTTATGAATATCAACAGTAAAAGGAAATCACACTATTCAAGAAAAATTCATTTTACTTTTGCAGAAAAACATTTTAAATCTAGTGAGCATTATGTTAAGATTACAAAAGGCTGTTTCATTTAAATTGAGAACACCGCATAAATATGTAAGTAAATATGCATAGAAAACAAAGGTTTATTAATTTTTTTCTAGGTAATATCTCGTAATAAATAGGTTGAAAGGAAATGTCGTTAATATGATAGAAGGACAACAGCAAACAAATGAATTAAAAAAGACGATGAAAAGCAGACATTTGTTTATGATTTCGCTCGGCGGGGTTATCGGTACAGGTTTCTTTTTAGGAACAGGATACACGATTAGCCAAGCAGGGGCGATTGGAGCTATCCTTTCGTTTATCGTAGGTGGCTTCATTATGTACTTAACAATGCTTTGCTTAGGGGAACTTGCAGTAGCAATGCCAGTTTCTGGTTCGTTTCAGACATATACAACAAAATTTATTGGCCCTGGCGTTGGTTTTGCTTTTGGATGGTTATATTGGTTGGGCTGGGCTGTAACGGTTGCATTAGAATTTTTGTCAGCAGGTCAGCTTATGCAAAGATGGTTTCCTGATTCTCCTGTATGGATCTGGTGTGCTATATTTGCGCTTTTATTATTTTCATTAAATGCACTGTCAGCTAAAGCGTTTGGTGAAGCGGAGTTTTGGTTTGCCAGCATTAAAGTGTTAGCTATTATTTTATTTATCGTACTTGGTGGAGCTGCTATGTTTGGTTTTCTTCCATTAAGCAATGGAGACAGCGCGCCGCTTTTCTCTAACTATACGGCTCACGGCGTGTTCCCTCACGGAATTAGTGCCGTGCTGATTACGATGATTACAGTTAACTTCTCATTTCAAGGTACGGAGCTTATCGGTGTAGCTGCTGGGGAAAGTGAAAACCCAGACAAGACTGTACCAAGAGCAATTAAACAAACGGTATGGAGAACGCTTGTATTTTTTGTACTAGCTGTAGCTGTATTAGCGGGGATGATTCCGCTTGAAAAAGCAGGCGTAGTTGAAAGTCCATTTGTTGTTGTATTCGACCAAATTGGTATTCCATATGCAGCAGATATTATGAACTTTGTTATCCTAACGGCACTGTTATCTGTAGCTAACTCAGGTCTTTATGCAGCAACGCGTATGCTGTATTCATTGTCAAAAGATAACATGGCAAGTTCAGCTTTCATGAAAGTAAATAAACGCGGTGTGCCGATGAACGCCTTGCTTTTAACATTAGGCATTGCGCTTTTATCTTTGCTTTCAGGATTCTTTGCTCAAGAAACAGTATTTGTATGGCTTATTTCTGCAGCGGGTTTAGGTGCACAAATTGGCTGGATTACAATCGCTGCATCACTGCTTGCATTTAGAAAAAGATATATAAATCAAGGAGGGCAAATCGAGGATTTAAAATTCAAAGTCCCTCTTTACCCGGTATTACCTTTAATCGCATTAGTATTAAATACGATTGTACTTGGAAGCATGGCATTTGATGCAGAGCAGCGAATGGCACTGTATGTCGGTATTCCACTAGCGCTGCTGTTTTATGCTTATTATCATGCACGTGTAAAAAAGAAAGTTGATTTATCTATCAGCCGTCAAGAAGTGCAGCTTAAAGACGACAAAAAGGTAATTTTATAAAAATCAAAAAGACGCAAAAGCCCAGGTTTTTGCGTCTTTTTTTATATTTTATTTGTAAACTTAAATTAAAATTAAGTTGACAAATAAAAAGAGATTATTGCAAACTTAAAGCAGCGAACAGAGAAAGGAGGGTGAACATGAAAACGAGAACAATGGCGTATGTTTCTTTATTTGCTGCTTTAACGGCGATTGGTGCATTTATAAAAATTCCTATTCCCTACATACCGTTTACTCTTCAAATTGTTCCTGTCTATTTAGCCGGGGCGCTGTTAGGACCGCGTTTAGGTTTGTATAGTCAGCTATGCTACATAGGTATTGGGTTAATCGGTGTTCCGGTTTTTGCAGAAGGAGGAGGTTTAGGGTATATCTTCAAACCAACGTTTGGCTATTTAATTGGCTATGCTGCAGGGTCATTTATGAACGGCTACCTTATTCAAAAATATGACTTAAAGAAACCTTTTTCTATCTTTTTAGCCAACTTATCTACATTGGTTATTGTGTACGTATTCGGGTGCGTTTGGCTTTACGGAGCAATGAAATGGATAATTGAAAAGCCACTTTCACTGAGTGATACACTTCTTTTTGGAGCTGTTTTGCCAATGCCTGGAGATCTTTTATTGTGCATTTTATGTTCAGTGCTGATTCACCGAATGAAGCCTCAATTTAGCCGTTTATCATCAAAGCGGGCTAAAGCGGGGTAATGAAGACATAGAAAAAAGAGGAGGAAAGAAAGTGGGCAAAGCGTATTTTATTACGGGAACTGGAACAGATATTGGTAAAACGCTGGTGACAAGCATTTTGTATAAAGTACTTAGCCGTCTAGGAATAAAAACGACAATTTGTAAACCGTTTCAAACCGGCTATCAAGATGAAATCGGAGGTTATCCAGATATTCACTGGTTTGAAACAAGGCTCCGAGTAGCAAATACAGGTATTTATCAGTTAAAGCCAGAGACGTCTCCTCACTTGGCTATTAAACTGAGCAATAGGCAAGTAGAGCCTTCAATCGTCTTAAAGCGCATCAATGAATTAAAAAAGGCATTTGACGTAGTACTCGTGGAAGGAGCGGGAGGACTTGCCGTACCTTTAATTGAAGAGGAAACAACGTTTTATATGACAAAAGATTTGATCCTAGATGCACAAATGCCGGTTATTGCTGTTGGAACAACGGAATTAGGAGCTATTCACGATGCGCTTTCTACCTTTTCATATGCAAGTGAGCATCATCTTAAAATCAACGGACTCATTTTTAATCGTTTTAATCACAGCAGTATCATTCATAAGGACAATGTTCGAACGATTGAAAAGCTGCTTCAAGTCTCTTCTTTAATGACTGTACCTGTATTTACTCATATCGATGAAGAGTTAGAAGCATATATTGAGAAATTGGTGAGGCAAAAAAGTGTGATTCAGCATATTCAGGAGGTGTTTGACTGTGTCGTATCAAAAAGCTGAGCTGGAAAAATGGGATAAAGAATATGTATGGCATCCCTTTACACAAATGAAAGCTTACCGTGAATCGAATCCCCTTATCATTGAAAGAGGAGAGGGAAGCTATTTGTATGACGTAGCGGGAAACAAATATTTAGATGGATACGCTTCTCTATGGGTGAACGTGCATGGACATAATGATCCGGAATTAAATACAGCTTTACATATACAAGTGGAGAAATTAGCGCATTCTACGCTGCTTGGATCGGCAAACGTTCCATCCATTTTGTTAGCTAAAAAGCTAGCGGAAATTACTCCTGGCAGCTTATCGAAAGTATTCTATTCTGATACAGGCTCTGCCGCTGTTGAAATTGCGTTGAAAATTGCCTATCAATATTGGCAAAATCTCGACTCTGCAAAGTACAAAAACAAAAGTAAATTTATCTCATTGAATGAGGCATATCACGGAGATACAATCGGGGCAGTCAGTGTAGGAGGCATGGATTTATTTCATCGCATCTTTAAGCCTTTACTGTTTGAACGCATTCCCACACCTTCTCCTTACATCTACCGTATGGACGGGTTCGAAACCGAAGAGCAAGCTTCAGCTTACTGTATTCACCAGCTGGAGAAGCTCTTGCAGAACAACGGAGAAGAAGTAGCCGGCTTGATTATTGAACCGCTTGTGCAAGGAGCAGCGGGTATTATTACTCATCCTCCCGGTTTTTTAAAACAAGTAGAGCGTCTGTGCAAAGCGTACGGGGTATTGCTCATTTGTGATGAAGTAGCTGTCGGATTCGGGCGAACAGGAACGATGTTTGCATGTGAACAAGAAGACGTAGTACCAGACATTATGTGTGTAGGAAAAGGGATCACAGGAGGATATATGCCGCTTGCTGCTACGTTAACAAGCGAACAGATATTTAATGCTTTTTTAGCTCATCCAGATGAAAATAAAACGTTCTTTCATGGACATACGTATACGGGAAATCAATTGGCCTGTACAGTAGCGCTTAGAAATATTGAACTGATAGAAGAAAGAGAGTTAATCCGTAGTGTAAAAGAAAGGTCGAAAGTTTTTAAACGTTATCTATTAAAGCTTTATGAACTGCCTAACGTGGGAGACATTAGACAAAGAGGATTAATGGCAGGAATCGAGGTTGTCAAAGACCGCCAAACAAAGTCTATCTTTGAAGATAAAAAAGTGATGGGAGATATTATTTTAGCGGCTCGCCAAAAAGGTTTAATTATCAGAGAGCTAGGTCCTGTAATTACGATGATGCCTATTCTTTCAATGACGGACGAAGAATTAAAAACAATGGTTGAAATTGTATATGAATCAATTAAAGAAGTAATCGCACGCTATACAGTGAGTTAAATAAAAAGAGGCTAAGACAAAAATATTTTATTTAATTGAAAAAAGATCCGAACGATTCATTGTTCGGATCTTTTTTCAATCAATAAATGTTTTTAATACTTGATAGTCGCAGTGATCGTACATGCTGATTTTCATCTTTTAATAGAAGAGTTTGTTCGAGCAAGTTTAAGTTTTGAATATAACCTTTGACCGTTTGAACAAAACCGTTGTTTTGATAGTTAATAGTTAGTAATTTATTCGTTTTTAATGCTTTTAAAATCATACTTGTTTTCTCCCTTCTTATATCGCAGTTGACGAAAAACTACAAAATAATGAAGAAGCATTGGAGGCTTGTATTATTTATAAAAATTACTCTATTTTTTATAAATGCTCTCCTGCTACTAATAGTAGAGAATGATGGTGAAAAACAGATGAAAGATAAAGAATAAGGTTTGATTTATTGTAATGAACTGACTTTTCCTTTACAAATACCTATTTCAAATTTCTTTTTAGTGATAAAATACTGTTAGTGAAATAACTACTTCTTTTCATTAAAGGGTAAGAACGGGTTATATTGATAGAGTTTTAGTTCTCTATTTCTAGTAATGAAATAAGAGATAGAGAAATAGACTAATAAAAATCAATCAAGGAGTTTTTGTATGGATCAGAGTTTTATTTTAAATCTTTTAGAAATTTTACTCATTAACATTGTACTAAGTGGCGATAACGCAGTCGTGATTGCTTTAGCTTGTCGGAATCTTCCGGACGAGCATCGAAACAAAGCGGTTGTTTTCGGTACATTAGGAGCGGTTGTATTACGTGTAGGGCTAACGTTTGTCGCTGTATATTTATTAACAATCCCATTTTTAAATTTCATCGGAGGCCTGCTGCTTCTATGGATTGCGATTAGTCTTTTAAAAGGGGAAGATGACGGAGATATTAAAGCGAATTCAACTCTAGCAGGTGCTATTAAAACAATTATTATAGCGGATCTTGTTATGAGTTTAGATAACGTAGTAGCGGTTGCGGGTGCGGCCAACGGCAGTATTCTACTCATTATCCTTGGTCTTGTTATCAGCATTCCGTTAATCATTTGGGGAAGTCAGCTTTTAATGAAAATCATGGAAAAATTCCCGATTATCATCATTGCCGGAGCAGCGCTTCTTGGCTATACTGCTGGTGAAATGATCTTTAAAGACAAAGCGGTAGGACATGTATTAGAAGGGTTAAATCCGCATTTGCATACAATTGTTCCTATTTTGTTAGCTATTTTAGTTGTTGTTGTTGGGAAACTTAGCGGACGTTCTAAAAAAGAAACGCATTAATCCTAAAAAAGAGGCTGGGACAAAAATATTTAAGATGAAATGAAAAACGAACCACTAATCAATTTTGATTGGTGGTTCGTTTTTTTTGTTGTGGTGAACGTAGGCTTCATTTGTTTAGATCCTTCTAGCAGTTGATTGGAGGACAAGTCGAAGACTCCTGCGGGAAAAGCGGAACAGATGAGACCCCGCAGGAGCGTACGCGACGAGGAAGCTCATCGGCCGCCCGCGGAAAGCGAAGTCTTGTACGGAAATCAACTGCGGTGTCATAAGCGGTTCAGCTCATGTATCCCATTTATTCGTCTTTAGATTGGATTCATTTGGCTATGTCTCAACTTCTTTTTTATTATTTAGCTAATGGAGGTGCGGAATTAACGTCTTGTATCGTCTCTACAGGAGGATGAAATTCATTTTCCATTTTCGATACAACTACAGTTGCTACACCATTTCCAATTAAGTTTGTAATGGCACGAGCTTCCGACATGAAGCGGTCTACCCCGATTAACAGCGCGATTCCTTCAACTGGAATCATTGGGAATGCAGCAAGCGTAGCTGCTAGTGTAATAAATCCAGAGCCAGTGACTCCGGCCGCTCCTTTAGACGTTAGCATTAAAATACCAAGTAGCGTAATCTCTTGCATTAACGACAGGTCGACTCCATACGCTTGAGCGATAAAGATAGCAGCCATGGATAAGTAGATTGCTGTTCCATCTAGGTTAAATGAGTAACCAGTTGGAATGACAAGTCCTACTACAGATTTTGAACATCCGTACTTCTCCATTTTGTCCATCATTTTTGGCAGTGCAGATTCCGAAGAAGATGTACCTAATACAAGAAGAATTTCTTCTTTAATAAAAGCAATGAATTTAAAAATATTAAATCCATAAATCTTAGCAATGGTTCCAAGTACAAATACAATAAATAAGAACATAGTAATGTAAACAGATCCCATTAAGAAACCGAGTTTTTGAAGAGAGCCTATTCCAAAGTTACCGATCGTATAAGCCATCGCTCCGAACGCCGCAATAGGTGAAAGTTTCATAATCATATTAACAATGCCAAAGAAAATATCTGTACAGCGTTCAAAGAATGTAATGACAGGAGCCGCTTTTTCGCCGAGTGTAGCTGTAGCCATCCCAAATAGTACGGCAAAGAATAAGATTGGCAATAATTCACCATTTGCCATTGCGCCAAATACGCTGTCTGGAATAATTCCCATGATAAACTCCATAAAGCCATGCTCCGCTTCAGCTGCTTGCTGCGTATATTGAGTAACATCAGCTCCGCTTGTGCCATTGATATTAAAGCCAGCCCCAGGTTTGATAAAGTTTACAACAATAATTCCAATTGCTAAGGCAAAAGTAGTGACAATCTCAAAGTATAAAAGAGCTTTACCTCCAATTCGTCCCACTTTCTTTAAATCTCCCATGCTTCCGATACCGATGACCACTGTTAAGAAAATAATTGGGGCAATCACCATCTTAATTAGTTTAATGAAGATATCAGCCAATACTTTTAATTTAGCTCCAAATTCAGGAAACATGAAGCCAATTGCAATACCAAGAAGGATACCAATGACAACTTGAACAGTTAGGTTTTTAAAACTTAATTTCATATGTAATGCTCCTTTCGAGAATTTTTTGTTAACGCTTACATTATTCTTATCCTTATATTAACTGATAATTTTAACTATTTATATTTCTGGTGATAATGTTCTTTTTGGTCATTTTGGTCAAAAAAAGTGATGAACATATAGTCATCACTTTTTGCTTTCGATATTTTTTATTTGCTGAATGATATCAAGCGTTTGTTTTGTTGCATTGGCTTCAAACGATTGATAAAGAGAGTTAAACTGCTTTTTCCATTCGGCTTTCTGTGTATCATTTAAGTAATAAACGCGCATGCCAGATTTATTTTTTATTTGCTGCAGCTGTTCATCGTTCATCATTTTTGATTGAGTCCAAATCCAGTTAGTTGTCTCTACCATTGCATCACTTAATAGCTGTTTTACATCTTCAGGGAGGCTGTCCCAATATTTTTGATCCATTAAAACAGCATAGCCCAAGTATCCATGGTTGCTGATGGTCATATATTTTTGCAGCTCGTACAAACGTTTTGAATAAATATTAGAAATCGTATTTTCCTGTCCATCAAATTCCTGTCGTTCAAGGGATTGATATACTTTATTAAACGAGACAGCCTGAGGCTTAGCGCCAAGAAGTTCGAATTGTTTTTTGATTACTTCACTTGGCATAATGCGAAATGTTTGACCTTGAAAATCTGCTGGATGGAGCAAAGGTTTTGTATTGCTGGTCATTTGTTTAAAGCCGTTGCTCCATAAAGCAAGCCCTTTAATGTTTTTCTCTTGCAGCGTACTCAACAAATCCTGTCCGATTTTCCCGGTAAACACTTGTTTTGCCTCGCTGTAATCATCGAAAATGAAGGGGAGATCAAAAAGTTGCCACGTAGGGGAAAGGTCGGTTAGCTTTGAAATAGAAGGCGCAATCATTTGTACATCGTTTCGGCGCAGAGCGGCAAGTTCTTCGTCGTCTGAATACAACACACCGTTTGAATATACTTCAATTTTAACTTTACCATCCGATTTTTGATTAACGATTTCAGCGAATTTTTGAGCGGCTAAGCCTTTTGGAGTGTTCTCAGCTACAACGTGGCTAAAATTAATCACAATTTGCTTATTTAATCCTTTTTGCTCATCGTCATGATACACATTATCCTGATTTATAACCGTATACTGCAAAAAAACATAGATCATCAAGAAAACGCTAACAATGATACTTGCCCCTATAAACATCTTCAAAATGTCCAACCCCGCGATTCAATAATTTTTCTCTACAAATATTCTAACACGCAATTTCTCAACGTGGTAAAATTAAAATAAACTTCAATCAGCAGTAGGTGTTCCGCTATGATGCGCTTATCGATGCAAACGAAAATGACGGGGTTAATCTTTTTTATCGTGGTCTTTTCGTTGTTTTTAGCAAGTATTGTCGTGATTAATAATTTTGTGCAGTCAAAAGAAAATGATTTAGAGCAAAGGGCTTTGATCACTTCGAGAACAGTTGCTGAAATGCCTGAAATTCGAGAAAAAATTGAAAAAGATAGCAAGAACATTAATCAAATTGTAGAGCCGATTCGCATTATTCACGGTGCTTATTATGTAGTGGTGATGAATATGAATCACGAACGTTTGTCTCATCCTTTGCAAAGCATGATTGGGAAAATTTCTAAAGGAGAGGACGAGGGCCAGGCGTTTGCAGAACATACTTATACTGATAAAGCAAAAGGAGAAGGCGGGATGGTCATTCGTTCTTTTGTTCCCGTTGTAAACGATCAGCATGAACAAGTAGGAGTCGTTGTCTCAGGCTACCTTCTTCCGAAATTTACAGAGGTTATTTTAAGTTTGAAAAAAGAAATTTTTCTCATCTCAGGTCTCGCTCTTTTTTTTGGAGGATGGGGAGCGTGGGCTCTTGCATCTCGTATTAAAAAAGAGATGTTTGAGCTTGAGCCTCATGAAATTGCTCGTTTGTTTGTAGAACGAACGGAGACTTTTAATGCCATGCATGAAGGAGTCATTGCCATTGATAAAGAGGAGAACATCACTATTTTTAATCATAAAGCGAAAATTATGATGGATGTACCCGATGAGGTAATTGGGAAAAAGATCTATGATGTGATTCCAGATACAAGACTGCCAGAAATTCTGCAGCTTAATCAGCCTGTTTATAATCGAGAGCTTCAAGTTCGCAATTTAAATATTTTAAGCAATCGTGTGCCGATTAAGGTTAATAATCACACAGTCGGTGCGGTCGCTATTTTTCAAGACAGAACAGAAGTTAAAAAATTAGCTGAAGAGTTAACAGGGGTTAAATCATTTGTAAGCGCTCTTAGAGTTCAAAACCATGAATACATGAATAAACTTCATACCATTGCAGGGCTTATCCAACTTGGAAATAAAGACAAGGCTCTTCAGTATGTTTTTCAAGTGTCTGAACAGCAAGAAGAGCTCACCCAATTTCTTCATAAGCATATTAAAGATGAAAGTATATCGGGATTGCTGTTGAGCAAAGTCAGCCGTGCCAAAGAACTTGGAATTGAGTTAGCTATCGATCGCCACAGCGAGCTTCACTCATTTCCTCCTTACTTAGATCATCATGATTTTGTGATTATTATTGGTAACTTAATTGAGAACGCTTTTGATTCGTATCAACATATGGAGCGTCGTGAACGGAAGATCTATATAAGTATGGAGCAAAATGACGGCATTCTTTCTATACTAGTTGAAGATAACGGGTGTGGCATGAATGAGGATCAAGTAGAGAGAATCTTTGATGAAGGTTTTTCAACCAAAGCAAAGGAAACTAGAGGAATTGGTTTGCATTTAGTAAAACAAATTGTTGAAAAAGGAAACGGTCAGATCGAAGTAGAGTCAGAATTAGATGTTGGAACGACTTTTATCATTACATTCTTTTTATAGGGGGAGTGGGAAATGAATAAAAAAGAATGGACGGTGCTTCTCATAGAAGACGATCCTATGGTACAAGAAGTGAACCGCCAATTTATTGAACAAGTTGAAGGATTCATCGTTATCGCTGCAGCTTCGAATGGTTTAGAGGGGGTACAGCTTATTAAACAGCATCAGCCTGATTTAACGATTATTGATATGTATATGCCTAGTCAAGATGGCTTAACTACCTTACAGCAAATTCGAGCAAATGGCTATAAAACAGACGTGATAGCAGTTACGGCTGCAAGTGATATTGAAACCGTACGGAAAGTTCTTCAATACGGCGCGGTAGATTATATTATGAAACCGTTCAAGTTTGAACGAATGAAGCAAGCGCTTGAGCAGTATCGTTCGTTTCAAGTTAAAATAAGTCAAAAAGAACATATTACTCAGTCTGAATTAGATTCTATGCTGTTTCAGCAATTTGAAGAAAAAGCCGATTTGCTTCCAAAAGGGCTAAATGCGGTTACGCTAAGGAGGATACAACAATATCTTTGCGAACAAAATCATCCGATTTCTGCTGAAGAAGTTGCGGACGGCGTAGGAATTGCGCGTGTTACAGCAAGAAGGTATTTAGAGTTTTTAGAACAGGAAAACGAGCTGAAATTATCAGTTGAATACGGCAGAGTAGGGAGACCTATTAATCGCTATATGTTAAAAATAAATTAAATGATACAAAACAGCTTTTATTTGGAAAAGCTGTTTTTTTGCGTTAGAAAGTATATCTTTTTCTCTCCTAGAACAAATTAAGGTATACAGTTTTCGATATCCAAAGAATATTTCGTGCGGTCATTAATTCATAAAATGTCCCTGAAAAAGGATTAATGGCGGAAAAATTGGGGAATATGCACTTTGACATTTAATTTTAGCACAGGAAGGTTTTGAAACATGGACATATTTTTAGCCGTCTTACCAGCCATATTTTGGGGAAGCATTGTGCTTTTCAATGTGAAACTAGGCGGAGGACCTTATAGTCAAACGCTTGGAACCACATTGGGAGCTTTGATTTTCTCAATCGGTATTTATATTTTTGTACACCCTACGCTTACACCTTTAATCTTTGGGGTTGGAGTTGTATCCGGGTTATTTTGGGCAGTTGGACAAAGTAATCAGCTGAAAAGTATTGATTTAATTGGAGTTTCTAAAACGATGCCTATTTCAACGGGGCTTCAGTTAGTTTCCACTTCATTATTTGGAGTAATTGTGTTTCACGAGTGGTCTACAAAAACTTCAATCATTCTTGGTGTGCTCGCTCTTATCTTTATTATTGTAGGGATTGTTTTAGCATCACTTCAAAGCAAAGAAGAGAAAGAGGCTGAAGAAGGAAAAGGAAACTTCAAAAAAGGAATTGTTATTTTATTAATTTCAACCGTTGGTTATTTAGTTTATGTTGTAGTAGCCCGTCTATTTAATGTAGACGGATGGTCCGCTTTATTACCTCAAGCGATTGGTATGGTTATTGGAGGAGTATTGCTGACGTTTAAGCATAAGCCATTTAATAAATATGCAATTCGCAACATTATCCCAGGTCTTATTTGGGCCGCTGGTAATATGTTTTTATTCATCTCACAACCTAAAGTAGGCGTAGCGACAAGCTTTTCGCTTTCCCAAATGGGAATCGTCATTTCAACATTAGGCGGGATCATTATTTTAGGTGAGAAGAAAACGAAGCGTCAGCTAGTTGGGATTATTATTGGAATTATACTGATCATCATAGCAGGAGTCATGTTAGGGCTCGCCAAAAGCTAACTAGGAGGGTATTAACAATGTATAAAGATTTAGAAGGAAAAGTAGTGGTCATAACAGGTTCATCTACAGGTTTGGGAAAATCAATGGCGATTCGTTTTGCGACAGAAAAAGCTAAAGTAGTTGTGAATTATCGTTCTAAGGAAGAAGAAGCTAACAGCGTTTTAGAAGAAATTAAAAAAGTCGGTGGAGAGGCAATTGCCGTTAAAGGTGACGTAACAGTTGAGTCTGATGTAATCAATTTAGTTCAATCTGCAATTAAAGAATTTGGAAAGTTAGACGTTATGATTAATAACGCAGGACTAGAAAATCCGGTTTCATCTCATGAAATGTCTTTAAGCGATTGGAATAAAGTAATTGATACGAACTTAACGGGAGCTTTCTTAGGTAGCCGTGAAGCGATTAAATATTTTGTTGAAAATGATATTAAGGGAACAGTTATTAACATGTCGAGTGTTCACGAGAAAATTCCTTGGCCATTATTTGTTCATTACGCGGCAAGTAAAGGCGGTATGAAGCTTATGACTGAAACACTGGCATTAGAATACGCTCCAAAAGGTATTCGTGTAAATAACATTGGACCGGGAGCGATTAATACACCGATTAACGCTGAGAAATTTGCTGATCCTGAGCAGCGTGCAGATGTAGAAAGCATGATTCCAATGGGATACATCGGAGAGCCGGAAGAAATTGCAGCAGTTGCTGCATGGCTAGCTTCTTCAGAGGCGAGTTATGTAACAGGAATTACGCTCTTTGCTGACGGCGGTATGACACAGTACCCATCATTCCAAGCAGGACGCGGATAAGAAAAAACGCGCTCTATGATAGAGTGCGTTTTTTAGTTTTCCTGAGCTTTTTTTTGGTTCTTAGGAGCTGACTGGTGTTGAATGCGTAAGAAAAGCAAGATTAAAACGATAACGCCAGTGATGCTGTACATCCCAAGAATAAGGGGCTGCTGTGTATCTGTTCCGGAAGTAATGCCGTGATACAGTGCTAGCAAATAGCCTGGAAAAGCAAGAAAATGAATGGCTTTCCAGGCTTTTCTCCCAAGTTGTTTTATAAAGTCGGATGTAATAATTAGTACCAATAAAATGTAGAGTGAAATAGTACCAAGACCTGTGCTAATCGGTTTGTAATCGGAAGTGAACGGAATTAAAATGTCAGGAAGTGAAAAATGAACAGATTGATCAAATGATAAAACAAGTCCGTGAATCATGCCAAACAATAACCCAAACCACCCTGATGATTGATGGACCAGCAAAAGCTGTTTTTTTCGTTTTGGTTTAAAAAACGAAAAGCTGTGAGAAATGCCAGCGGCAACCGATACAAACATTAGTAAATAAGAAGTTAAGCCGGCTGCCCGAATGGTGTTCCATACGGGAAAATGAGCACTAAATTGCGCGAGGAGAGTAGCCATAATGGTATACCTGACCTTTCACATGTTTTTCGATTAGTACGTTGCCTTCTTTTGTAACCGCAATTACTTCTAAAGAAGGGTGATGCATTTTAGCTAACCTTAATCCAGCGTCCCAGCCGAGAATAAGTATGCACTTTGCATAGACTTCAGAAATGTTTAAGTCTTCTGAAACGACCGTTACTTGCAGAAGCTCTGATGAACTAGGCTTGCTGATTCTGCCGTCAATAATATGATGGTGAGTGTGTCCGTTCACTTTCCACGAACGCTTGCCTACACTGCTTGTGGCAATACCGCTGTTGCTTTTTACTTTAATGGTCGTGAGATTTTTTGATGCATCAAATGGATGAGAGAGAGAAATGGACCAGTGCTTGCTAGCGGGCCCCCACGTTACAATATCTCCGCCTCCATCGATTGCTCCAAGTGAAGTTCCTTTTTTCTTTAATTGATTCGCCATTTGCTGAATGCTCCAACCTTTTGCGATTCCTCCTAAATCCAGACCGATATTAGAAGCCAGCTGAATACTTCTCATTCCTTTATGAATCATAATAGGGTTAACAGCATCAAAAGCTGCTACTTCTTGAGGTAGCTGACTGTTAGGCAGTTGTTCAAAGCTTTGGTCATATCCTAGAGTTTGAATAGAATGATACAGGAATGGGTTGAAAATTCCGTTTGTCTCATTGTAATAGTAATAGGCTGCTTTTACAGCTTCATACAGCATTTTTGACGGTAGAAATAATCTTCCGTTCAGCGAATTAAGCTGTGAAAGCTCGCTTGTTGGAAGAAAGCGGCTTAGGGTTTCTTCTACAAGATAACACCAGCTCTCTACTTTTTGGCTGACAGGTGTTTCAAGCTGATATACATTAAATGTGGTATTCATCGCTTTAAATGAGTAGCTCATTTCATCACATCCTTAAGAAGGTCTTGTTTGCATAGAAGAATCATTATTGTTGCCCCAATTATCCTGACCACTTGTGGAATCATCATTTGACCACTGATCTTGCTGATTACTCGAATCATCGTCTGACCATTGATCACTTTGTTTGCTAGAACTGTCATTTGACCATTGATCTTGCCCGTTAGTTCCATTGTCCGTATTGGAGTCAGATCCTGAATCTGGAAATAGATCCGTCTCATCTTCCGTTTGAGTTTGCGATGAATTATTGGCGGATGTATCGTTATTTAGTGCTGTAGATGTTGAATTTGTTTGATCATATTTTTGAGAAAGCCCTACAAATGTTGTAAATGCAGCAACGCTCGATAAACCAACCATCCATTTTGTCCATTTATTAGCTGCCATTGATATGCTCCTTTTATCTTTCCTATTTTGCAACTGAACACTGAAGAAAAACTGAAGTGGAAGGTAACATACATCGTTCAATTGTTATAGTTCAATATAGACAGAAAAAATGAAAAAATAGTGAAATAGATGTAGGTCGGATTATTTTTGTGGGGGAATTCAGTGAATTATTAGATTAAAAAAAGGGTTGTTCTTTTTAGAACAACCTTTTTAATCACCGATAAATCTTACTAATCGATACGTAATAAACCGTTAACTGTACAAGAGAAAGAAGCAAAAGAACGGCAATGGGATAGAAGCTAAAAGAATTAGGTAACAGCGGATAAAAAGCGATTAAGATAGCGCCTATAGGAATAGAAAATAGGAGAAAAACAAAGGCTTTTTTACAAGCTTCTGCTGTTATCATCTTTTCACGTTCATCTTCCTCTGCAAATTCAAAAGGAAATAATAAAGGCGAAACGTTCTTCGTCTTTTTACGCGCTCGGTAGTAAAAAAAGGACACGATTAAAAGCACAATTAAAGAAGCGAAAGAGCCTATAGACATGGTAATTTCCCACGGGGGTTCAGGGTGGTTCATAACTTCACTAAATTGAATATTTAGGCTTAAAAAATCATATAAAAACCAACCTACGCATAGCAGAGACACTACATTCAACAAATAAGATTTAATAACATTACTCAACATTTTTCTCCTCCTTTTGAAGTGTAAAAACATCTTCCATTTTTAATTGAAAGACATCACAAATTGTTAAACCAAGTAGTAGGGAAGGAACGTAATTTCCCTTTTCAATAGCTGCAATGGTTTGGCGAGTGGCTCCAACTTTTTCAGCTAAATCTCCTTGCGTATATCCATGTTTAGCTCTAAGCTCTTTTACGTGATTAATAAGAATCAATATGATCACCCGCTGCCTTTTTAATAAATTTGTTAAGTTGATTTAACATTATGTAAAGTTAATTTAACATCAATTGGATGATTTTTCAATATATAATGGATAAAAAATACAAAAAAGATCCTAGAAGAATTCTTCAGGATCTTTTTTGTTAATAAATTTCTTTAATGCCGGACAAACGAATGGAAAAAATGTTTTGTTTTTCATCTCGTAGGGAGAGGGTTTGGTCGGTTAGGTTTAAATTTTGGATTTTTCCTTTGAAGGTTTGAAGCAGGCCATTTTCGTAATAATTCACGGTTACATGTTTGTTTTTCTTTAACGCTTTTAAAATCATTTATTCATCTCCTTTCATGTGTGCATCTGTTATGAAAAGAAAGCTGTGGCTTAAGCATAAGAATTTGGAGAATGCTCAAGGCAGAATTATTATTATACAGCAAGATGAGAATAGTTTGTAGATAAATTGTGAAAAAATGCACAAGTTTGCAGTGCGGGTGTTGCAACAGAATACAGTATATGAGGAGAGGAGGGGTTTTATGATAAAAAAGGTGATTTTAGTTTATTTATTTGTGGGTATTAGGTAAACTAGTAGATGAATTTAAAGAATCTATCTATAGTTGTGAAGGCTAGGATTTCATTTAATTTTCATTTTCTATGAGTATAATGATAAAGGTTTTCTATATGTTCTTTGTGAATCTACTCATAAACTAATCGAGAAAGGAAAATCAAAATGAAGCGAATCGTTTCTAAGCCGCTGCACTATTTCATATTAGCCGCTGTTTTAATGTGGATAAAGTCGTATGTGGCTTATAAAACTGAATTTAACTTAGGCGTAAGCGGCGTAATGCAGCAAATGCTGCTGTTTATAAACCCTGTAAGTTCAGTGCTGATTTTTTTAGGAATCGGCTTATTTTTTAAAGGAAAGAAAGCAGGAGCTTGGATTCTTGCAGGCAGTTTCATTATGACGCTGCTGTTGTACAGCAACATTCTCTATTATCGTTTTTTTAACGATTTTGTAACTCTTCCCACACTGTTGCAGACAAGTAATGCAGGAAGTATGGGCGGAAGCATTATGGATTTATTAAAAGCACATGATGTTTTTTATTTTGTTGATTTTATTATTTATCTTTTCTTCTTTTTTAGTAAAAAAATTGACTGGCATAATGAAAAAGTATCGGTTAAGAATGCTGTAACCATTCTTTCTTTAGGATTCATGGTTTTTTCTGTCAACTTAACATTAGCAGAAATTGATCGCCCGCAGCTTCTATCTCGAACTTTTGACCGCAATTATCTAGTAAAGTATTTAGGCGCCTATAATTATACGATGTATGACGGTGTTCAGACTGCTCAAAACTCTAAACAGCGAGCTTTTGCAAGCAGCAATGACTTAACGAACGTCGTTAATTTTAAAAACAGTCACTATGCGGAGCCTAATTCCGTTTACTTCGGAAAAGCTAAAGGGAAAAATATTATTAAAATTCATTTGGAATCATTTCAGTCTTTTTTAATTGATTACAAATTAAATGGCCAGGAAGTGACACCGTTCTTAAATTCGTTGGCCCATGGAAATGACTTTACGTATTTTGATAACTTCTTTCATCAAACAGGACAAGGAAAAACATCAGATGCTGAGCTGATGATGGACAACTCTCTATACGGCCTTCCTCAAGGTTCTGCCTTTGTACTAAAAGGGAGCAATACGTATCAGGCAGCACCAGCTATTTTAGATCAAAAAGCTGGCTATACGAGCGCTGTACTGCACGGAGACTATAAGACGTTTTGGAACCGTAACGAAATTTACAAGCAGTTCGGTGTGGATAAGTTTTTTGATGCAAGTTATTACAATATGACGGGTGAAAATAAAATTAATTATGGCTTAAAAGACAAACCGTTCTTTAAAGAATCTGTTCCAATGCTGCAGTCTTTACCACAGCCGTTTTATGCGCATTTAATTACGTTAACAAACCATTTTCCATTTTTACTTGGAAACAATGAGGCAAGCATACAGCCAGCTAACACGGGCGATGCGACAGTTGACCGCTATTTCCAAACGGCTCGTTATTTAGACGAATCATTGCAATCTTTCTTCCAAGAACTGAAAGCTTCTGGGCTTTATGATAATTCTGTGATTATGATTTATGGAGATCACTACGGTATTTCTGAAAATCATAATGCGGCAATGGAAAAAGTAATGGGAAAAGAAATTACACCTTATGAAAATGCTCAGCTGCAGCGTGTACCTCTATTCATTCACGTTCCTGGAGTAAAAGGCGGAGTTAATCATACGTACGGTGGAGAAATTGATGTTGTGCCAACTCTTCTTCATTTAGTAGGGATTGACAGCAAAGAGTTTATCCAATTTGGTACAGATTTATTTTCTAAAGGTCATGATGATGTAGTAGCGTTCCGCAATGGCAACTATGTATCTCCGAAATATACACTAGTGGATGGAACGTATTATGATTCTAAGACAGGTCAAGCGCTTAAAGAAAATAATCAAATGAAAGCTTATAAACAGAAGGTAGCGAAAGAACTGGAGTTATCTGATCAAGTGCTTTATGGAGACTTACTTCGTTTCCACAAGCTAAAGGATTTCCAAACAGTCGACCCTTCGAAATATATGTACGGGAAAGAAGAAACAGAAACATCAGCTAAATAAAGCTAAAATCAAAAGAACATGATGACTTCTGCAAAGCAGAATGAGCATCATGTTCTTTTTTACTGTAAACTATTCATCAATAAATTTCTTTAATTCCCGATAAGCGAATAGAGAAAGTATTTTGCTGTTCATCTTTTAATGAAAGCGTTTGGTCTGTTAAATCTAGGCGCTGTACTTTTCCTTTAAACGTTTGAAGCAAACCGTTTTTATAATAGTTAATTGTAACGGCCCCGTTTTTTCTTAATGCTTTTAAAATCATTTTCAAAACTCCTTCCATATTTAAAATGTGTATGATTAACGAGCTGTAACATTCATTTTCATTTGCATATTTTTATTATACACAAAAATAGAAAGCGTTTTCACTGAAAGTTTGAACACTTTGTGAAAACTTTAACAGAGAATGTGACAAATAAATACAGAAACTGATTTATTTGTCGTATTCATCATAAAACACATTTATGAAAGGAGTGTTAAGAACGTGTTAAAACTTTATGGATGGAAAAATATTATAAGATGTCGTTTGAAATGTCGTAGTGAATCCATTCACCGTTCGTTACATTTCCTCCCATTTTTCTGTAAAGCGTTTGAGCTCTTGTATTATCGTAAGCCGTTTCCCAAGACATGGCTGCATACTGATGTTCTTTTGTATACTGGTGACTAATCGAAAATAACTTTTCCCCAATTTTTTGACCTCTTGCTTTTTCAGTAACGTACAAGTCATTTAAAATTGCTACAGGCTTTACACGCGTGGTGCTAAATGTAAAATAAAGCGTTGAAAAACCTACTGCCTCGTCATTTTGAGTCGCGATAAACTGAACGCCAGTATCGGGACGTTGAAACAAGTGATCAATTAAATTTCTCAGCTGTTTTTTGGCAGGCTGAGGGCGCTTGTAAAAATCAACAATGTATTCGTTCATTAATGAAATAAGTGCTTCCATGTCAGCAGCATTAGCTTGACGAATTGTAATAGTAGTCATTAAATCTTCTCCTTTTTAATTAGATGATCTACACTTATAGTAAAAGAAATGTATCCCCTCTAAAAGAGCCAGATTTGAAAAATAAAACAGGGACAGATGAAAGGAGCTAGCGTGAAGTTCACACCTTTATTAAACCGAAGGAATGATATGCCTTTATATCACCAGCTATATGAATATATAAAAAAAGAAATTGTATCCGGCAGGGTGAAAGTAAATGACAAACTGCCTTCTATCCGTTCTCTTGCTGATTACTTAAACGTAAGTCGAAATACTGTAGATATGGCCTATCAGCAGCTTTTAGCTGAAGGATATGTAGAAAGCAAGCCCAAAAGTGGACTGTACGTAACGAATACACAGTTTGATTTACTGCAAACAGATAAAAAGCCGACTGTATTTTTACACCCTCAGAGAGAAACAAAGTCGTGTACCTATGATTTTCGATATGGAAAAGTTGATAGCCGTTTGTTTCCCTTGAATGAGTGGAAAAAACGATACAATGAAAGTCTTCAAACTTATAAAGAAGCGCTGTTCACGTACCAAGAAACTCAAGGAGAAGAATCACTGCGAGAAGAAATTGCGACGTACCTTTATCAGTCAAGAGGAGTGGTTTGTTCGAAACATCAAATTATTATCGGAACGGGTACTCAGCAATCACTCAGTTTGCTAGCGCAGATGTTAAAGCCAAGCATCAGAGATATTGCCTTTGAAAATCCTTGCTATGACGGGGCTGGCTTTGTATTTAAGCAGCATGGATTCTCCTTAAAACCTGTGTCGCTTAATAACAGAGGCATAAACATCCAAGAGCTTTATGATAGCCAAGCACGCGCTGTTTATGTCACACCATCTCATCAGTTTCCATACGGAATGATCATGCCTGTTTCAAGAAGAATAGAGCTTCTTACATGGGCGAATGACTGCAATGGATTTGTTATTGAAGATGATTATGACGGAGAATTTCGTTATAAAGGAAGTCCCATTCCTTCATTGCAAAGCTTGGATACTAAAGGGCGCGTCATTTATACAGGGACATTTTCAAAATCTTTTATGCCTTCTTTAAGAATCAGCTACCTTGTATTACCGGAAGTGCTTCTAAAGGAATATCATGAACGTTTCTCTTTATACGAGCAAGCTGTTCCAGCCCTTCATCAGTGGACGCTCGGACTGATGATGAAAAACGGAGAGTGGAGTAAGCATTTAAGAAGAGTGAGAACTGCTTATCAAATCAAACACAGTACTCTTTTAGCAGCTTTACAGAAGGAGTTTAACGAAAACATCACGGTGTCAGGTGAATATGCAGGTTTGCATATACTTGTCCGCGTGCACAACGATATGAACGAACAGCAGTTAATTAACGCAGCTCGAAAGCAAGATGTCTCTGTCTACGGTACTTCTCGTTATTGGCTTACCGAATCACCTCAACAAAAGACTCATCTATTATTAGGTTTTGGAAGTTTGGAGAGAGAAGAAATAGAAGAAGGAATAAGGCGGTTGAAAAATGCTTGGTTATAAGCCTCTCCTCATTTCTTTGGTTTCTTGACAAAAGTTGCCTAGTCCTTTAGACTTTTTTGCATATATTTTAAATTATCTGAAAGGAGGATAGGGTAATCGAAGCTAACTGCTAGTGGACAACCCTAGATCAAACAATGAATCCTATCCAACAAATTTTACATACATTTCCTGTGATTGTACTAGATGGTGCAATGGCAACTGAACTGGAGAGATATGGCTGTGATTTGAACGACAGCTTATGGTCTGCAAAAGTGCTTATGGAGCAGCCGGAATTGATTAAGAGAGTGCATCAAGATTACTTTGCAGCAGGAGCTGACTGTGCAATTACTGCAAGCTATCAAAGCACGTTTGAAGGTTTTGCAAAACGTGGTTTAAGTGAAGCAGAGGCGCGCGAGTTAATTCAAGCATCTGTAAAAATTGCGGCTGAAGCAAGAGATGAATTTTGGCAGCAAGAAGAGAATTGTCTTAATCGCCCAAAACCAATTGTCGCCGCTTCGGTAGGTCCTTACGGAGCATTTTTAGCAAACGGGTCGGAATATACTGGACAGTATGACGTAACAGAAGAAGAGTTAATGGAATTTCATCGTCCTCGTATGAAAGCATTAATTGAAGCAGGAGCAGATGTGTTAGCTTGTGAAACCATTCCTAATCTAATGGAAGCAAGAGCCATTGCGAGGCTGCTAGAAGAATTTGAAGGAGCGTACGCATGGATTACGTTCAGCGCAAAAGATGACCTGCACATTAGCAGCGGAACATTAATCTCGGAGTGTGCACGCTATCTGGATTCCTATAAGCAAGTAGCAGCTATTGGAGTTAACTGTACGCCGCCTCAATATATTTCTTCACTTATTAAAGAAATTAAATCTCAAACGGATAAGCCAGTCATTGTGTATCCAAATTCAGGAGAGCATTATGATGCTGAATCTAAAACATGGAACGGGACATCTGCAGGCGAAACGTATGGCTGCAGCGCTCACAGCTGGTATGAAGCAGGTGCTCAGTTAATCGGAGGGTGCTGTCGCACAACTCCAGATGATATCAAAGGCATTACAAAATGGGCTAGAAAATAACGGATTGAAAAAAAGAGAATGTGAGAAAAGCTGTTTCGCTAACCTTAAACACGAACGATCTATCAAAAATAGATAGTTCGTGTTTTTTTATGGTCATGGTGAACGTAGGTTTCGTGTGCGCAGTTCCTTCTAGCTGTTGGCTGGAGGGCAAGGCGAAGACTCTCGCGGAAAGCGGAGCCTTGCACGGAAATCCACAGAGGTGTCATAAGCAGTCCAGCTCATTTATTCCCTTTTTCCATCTTTAGATTGAATTCATTTTGTTATGTCTCAATTTCTTTTTTCTTGTAAAATAAAAGAATACAAGTTGAAAAATCTTTATTTGAACGAAAGAAGGGATGATGAAAATGAAAGATATTAAAAATATTTATTGTGTGGGCCGAAACTACGCACTGCATGCAAAAGAATTACATAATGATATTCCAACATCACCTTTTTTATTTTCCAAACCTACTCACGCTCTTGTTGAAGCAGCTGGACAATCAATCACTCTTCCTCGCGACCAAGGAGAGGTGCACTTTGAAACCGAACTGATTCTTCATATTGGACAATCTTACAAAGAAGGCATAACAGTGGATGAACTTGTTGACGAGATGACGATTGGATTAGATTTGACGCTTCGGGATGTGCAGAGCGAATTAAAACAAAAAAAGCACCCTTGGCTGCTTGCAAAAGGATTCAAACATTCAGCGGTCGTGGGAAACTTTATTCCGTTTGAAGGAGTAGAAGCATCTAAGCAGAAAGACTTTTCGTTAGTGAAAAACAATGAACGCGTTCAGCTGGGAAATATCAAAGATTTGATTTTTGACTTACAAACGATTATTGATTTTACAGGAAAACATTTTGGTCTTGATAAAGGAGATCTTATTTTTACAGGTACACCTGAAGGAGTAGGTCCGCTTTCACATCAGGATCATCTTTCACTTAAATGGGGACAGCAAGAGCTTGGTTCTTGCATCGTTTCCCTTCGTTAACAAAAAGAGCTTGAAACAAAGGTAGTTTAGTTGAAGGAAGATCCGAACGGTGAATCGAGATTCTTGATAGAGAATCCAACTCGTTCGGATTTTTTATTGTGATGGCGAATGTAGGGTTCACGTATTTCGTTGTTTCTAGAGGTTGATTGGAGGGCGAGACGAAGACTCCTGCGGGAAAAGCGGAACAGGTAAGACCCCGCAGGAGCGGAAGCGACGAGGAGGCTCACCGGCCGCCCGCGGAAAGCGAAGTCTTGCACGGAAATCAACACAGGTGTAACAGGCGGTTCGCCTTATTTATCTCATTTGTTCGTATTTAGATTGGCTTGACTTCGTTATGTCTCCATCTCTTTTTTTATGAAGTCTTAATTTTTTAGCCTTCAGAATGAATTTAATATCCAATGGGAAAGCTGTTTCTATCTCCTTTAGAAAACGAGGTCCTCAGCATGGTGCTCTTAATCTTTACAACGGTGATTTCTATTTTGAGTGTACTAGTCATGCCAAAACGTATCAGCTGGATAGAAATGTACACAACTTCTTTGTTTGTTATGTTTTTAGGATCGGTAGCAGATATATATCTTGATGTTAAATATAATCTTTATGGCTTTTTTAAAACAGGAGTAGATTTTGAATATCTTTTAGTCTTTATTTTTATTTATCCTGCGACGAATAGTGTATTTTTAAATTTTTATCCTAGGAGCAAGAGTTTGGCTAAAAAAGCTTTATACATTACAGTGTGGGTAATTCTTACAACACTGTTTGAATACATTTCTGCCCAAACAGAAGTGTTTTATTATAACGAATGGAAGACGCTATACTCGTTTTTTTGCTATCCTTTTCTTTATATAGCAATGGCTTTAAATTTAAAAATGATACGCAGGCTCCAGGTTATCGATAAGCAAAAATAGAAATAAAAAAAAGTAATGATAAATCATAAAAAAATGATATTTTATTAATGGCTACATATGTAATATAGTAAAAATAGAAAATAAACGAGGCAGCATATAAGCAGGGTTAAAAAACATCAAAACGGGAATCTTGACATTAACTTCATGTTTTTAACCATGTATTGTGAATGAATATACTTAATGCTAAATAATATGTTGTAGAAGGAATTTAGTAAAGGAGGCAAGAAGATGTTTAAGCGTAGTGAAAAAATCCAAATTCATGGCGTAACGTTTCATGGAGTCATGAGTGCGAAGCAAAAAGCGGCCCTGCACGAAATTGCTAATGTAACAGACGAAAAAGACTGGGATGGGCTAAAAGGTGTGTACTGCTTAGGCAGTGTAAAGGTGCAAGGAAAAGATGTGTTAGGTGTGTACTATGGCCAATTTAATGATAACCTTCCAAAGGAGAAGCGCAAACTTCAGTTTGAAATTGACTATATTAAATATACAGTAACGGAATGTCCCATTGTCTTTATCGATACAACAAAAAACAAAAAGCCTCATCAATTTGCTTTTATCATTCTGCATGAATTAGGCCATCATGTGGATCGTATGACAAATGGAACGCTTTTAAAAGAAGGAAATAGAACGCAAGAAATGTTTGCTAATACGTATGCCTTAGAAAAATATTCAAAAATAGAAAAGTTCCAAACAAAGAAGTTAAAAAAGATTCCATTTTTAGAGGAATCTCTTACTCAGTGGAATAAAACTCCTCATCCTGGAGCGTATTCTCTTAGAGTTCAAATTGAATAATTCACGAGAATAGTTCCTCTCTCTCCGTTTTTTATTTTCCTACCTTTTTCCTCTTCCTGTCTTTTATCCTCCCAATGAACAAAAAGGATTTAATTACCCATAAAGTTTTAAAAGTTTTTATAGTACGAATTATTTACACTATACCCTCCTGTAAATTATGATTATTTTAAGAAAAAACAGAAAATTTTAAAGTTTTAAGGTACAACTTAATAGTGAACAAGCGATGTTGTAATCGTATAGACGAACTGGCATACATATGCGAGTCATACATACAAACGAATCGCTTCCACTGTTATGAAAGCGGATTCAAAAATAGGAGGGGTAATAATGTTAGCTATTCTTGGGTTTTTGATGGTTTGTACATTTATGTTTCTGATTATGACAAAACGATTAACGCCGCTTATTGCTTTAATGGTTATTCCAGTATTGTTTGCAATCATAGGGGGATTCACAAGCGGTATTGGAGAAATGGCTTTAAATGGTGTAAAAGAATTAGCACCTACAGGCGTTATGTTAATGTTTGCTATTTTATATTTTGGGATTATGATTGATGCTGGTTTGTTTGATCCAGTTGTAGGAAGAATTTTGAAAATCGTAAAAGGTGATCCACTAAAAATCACAATTGGTACAGCTATTTTAGTTCTTATTATCTCATTAGACGGAGACGGAACAACAACATATATGATTACGCTTTCAGCGATGCTTCCGCTTTATAAAAAGCTAAACATGAAGCCAATGATTTTAGCCTGTATCGCCATTATGGGTAGTGGAGTTATGAACTTAACACCTTGGGGTGGACCTACTGCTCGTGTGATGAGTGCATTGAAGTTAGATGCTTCACAGGTGTTTACACCACTGATTCCAGCCATGATTGGCGGAGCTGTTTGGTTGTTATTCACGGCTTACTATTTCGGGAAAAAAGAGCGCCAGCGCTTAGGTGTTATTGATATTCAAGACGTTACAAATGCTCAAGTAGCTTTTGCAGAAGCAGCAGCCGCTGAAGGAATCGAGTACAAGCGTCCGAAGCTTTTATGGGTAAACTTTGCTTTAACAGCTCTATTATTAGTAGGACTTATCACAGCAGTTATGCCGCTTCAAATTCTATTTATGATTGGATTTGCAATCGCTATCATGATTAACTATCCAAATTTAGAAGTTCAAAAAGAGCGTATTACTGCACATGCTGGTAATGTACTTGCTGTTGTGTCTCTTGTATTCGCAGCAGGCGTATTCACGGGTATTTTATCAGGTACCAAAATGGTAGATGCAATGGGTAATAGCTTAGTAGGATTAATTCCAGATGCGTTAGGGCCTTACATGTCTGTGATTACTGCCATCACAAGTATGCCATTTACATTCTTTATGTCAAATGATGCTTACTACTATGGGATTTTACCAATTATTGCTCAAGCAGCTTCAGCATACGGTATTGATGCTGCAGAAATTGGCCGTGCTTCATTGATTGGTCAACCTGTTCACTTACTAAGTCCTTTAGTTGCTTCTACGTATCTATTGGTCGGTATGGCAAAAGTCGAGCTTGGTGAATTTCAGCGCTTTACTTTAAAGTGGACGATTGGAACAGCTATGGTGATGCTTTTAGTAGCTATTATTACAGGAGTTATTACGCTGTAAAGATCAGGAAACTAAAAACTTATCAATTCCGCTTTTGGGATTGATAAGTTTTTTTGTCTAAAAAGCTTGTGGAATAAGGAGCGGATATACAAAAAATTTTGATAAAATAAAAGAAGAATAGAACTATAAGGTAAAGGCTAAAGGTGCGATGAAATGAAAAAATGGTTTCAAGTATCGCTGCAAACAAAAATCGTAGGTTTATCCGCAGCATTAATCATAACTGTTATTGTTCTTTTAGCGAGTATTTTCTCTTACATGCAGTTTGTAGAATCTAAAAGGCAAGCCGAGCAGCTGGCTCTTCAAGCAGCCAAATCAATATCATTTATGCCGGAAGTCAAAGCTGCTTTTCAAAAAAAACAGCCGAGTCGATATATTCAGCCGCTTGCCGAGCAAGTGAGGGAGCAAATCGGAGCAGCAAGTATTGTGGTTCAAAACCGTGAGCAAATCATCTATTCTCATTCTAATCAAAAATGGATAGGAAAGAAAAACAAAGAGGCGGTTAACGATAGAGCACTATTATTCGGCGGATATTATACGCTGGACGGAGAGGGAACCACAGGTCCTGCTATTATGGGAAAAGCGCCTATTGTCATCAGTCACGGAAAGTATACGGAAGTCGTGGGAGTGGTGACGGTTGAGTTTTTAAAATCTCATGTTCATGCTCAGCTCATTACGCGTATTCAGCAAATTATCCTATTTTCACTAGCTGTTTTATTGCTTGGTATGATCGGGGGTATTTTTTTAGCTAAAAGTATTAAAAAAGATACTCTTGGTCTTGAACCCCATGAAATCGCTTCTTTGTACCGTGAACGAAATGCAATTTTACTTTCGATAAAAGAAGGAATTATTGCTATTGATCATCAAGGCTTTATTACGATGATGAATACATCAGCTAAAAATATGCTTGGGTTACAGACGGAATATTTACATCATCATATCATTGAAGTATTTCCTTATACGAATATGATTGAAGTGCTAGATACGGGAATAGCCCGAAGCGACCAAGAAATTTTTTTGAATGAAAAAACGTTTATCTTAAACTTAACACCCATTATTGAACATCAGCGAATTGTAGGAGTGGTCGCTAGTTTTCGTGATAAGACAGAATTAAAAAGCTTAATCAATACGATTTCAGAAGTACGAAAGTATTCAGAGGATTTACGAGCTCAAACGCATGAGTTTACGAATAAGCTGTATGTTTTGTCGGGTTTGCTGCAGTTAGGGCAGTACAAAGATGCATTGGAGTTTATTCAAAAAGAATCAGCCGTACACCAAACGCAAAATCGTATTCTATTTGATCAGATATTAGATTCCAAAGTTCAAGCAATATTGCTTGGGAAGATTGGAAAAGCATCTGAAAAGAAAATTCATTTTTCGGTTGATTCGGAGAGTACACTCGATACGCTCCCAGAACATATTGAAATTTCTCATCTCATTATCATTATTGGGAACTTAATTGATAATGCATTTGAAGCCGTGAGTCAGCGGTCTAAAAAAGAAGTGTCGTTTTTTATTACCGATATTGGTCATGATTTAATTATTGAAGTGATGGATAACGGACCCGGTATATCAGAAGAAGTACTAAATCAAATTTTCACAAAAGGGTTTTCAACCAAAGGTACAGACAGAGGGTACGGACTGGCAAATATAAAGAAAATGGTAGATGAACTTGGAGGATCTATTGAAGTGTATAATCAGCCAGAAGGAGGAGCCATTTTTTCAGTTTACCTTCCAAAAAACTGAATCATGAGAAGTAAGGGGAGAGTCGAAATGTTACGAGTCGCAATTGCAGAAGACGATTTTCGAATTGCTCAAGTTCAAGAGCGATTTTTATTAGAAGTAGATGGTGTAGAAGTCGTAGGCAAAGCGTTGAATGCAAAAGAGACGCTTGAAATGCTAAAGGAGAAGAAAGTTGATTTACTTCTTTTAGACATCTATATGCCAGATGAAATGGGAACAGATTTACTCCCAAAAATCAGAGCCCAGTTTCCACAAGTTGACGTTATCGTGGTAACGGCTGCAACAGAAAAAAACATTGTAGAAATCTGTTTGAGAAACGGCGTCGTTAATTATTTGATTAAGCCGGTTATGATGGAATCCTTCATTAATGCTATTAAACAGTATCAAGAGAAAAAGGAACTGTTTAGTACGCATGAAGAAGTTGATCAATCATTTATTGATGCGTACTTTGGACATGTCAGAACAAAGCCAAAAGCGGATAAATCTCTTCCTTCAGGTATTGATGGTATCACATTACAAAAGTCAAAAGACATTTTGAAAAGCATCAAAGGAATTACGATCGAAGAGATGGGGCAACACATGGGAGTATCTAGAACGACAGCTAGACGATATTTAGAGTATCTAGTATCAGCCGGTGAATGTCACGTTGAATATGATTATGGGATTATTGGAAGACCGGAGCGCAAGTACTATTTAGCGTAGCATTAGCCTTGAAGGATGGTATATATGATCAAAAAGCTCATGATAGTGTTTATAAGTGCATTGCTTGTTAGCTGTTCTACTCCCTCTAAAAAAGACCGCATTAGTATGGAAAAAATTGAAATTGTGGCAGCCGGTGCAAAAGGCGGAGGAGCAGATGCAACAGTAAGAGCCATTCAACAAGTGCTAACGGAAAAGAAGATTGTGAAGGTACCCGTTTCTGTTAGTAATAAAATAGGTGGGCAAGGTGAAGAAGGATGGAAATATATTAAACAGAGAAAAGAAGGAAATATTGTTTCCGGGAATTCCAGTTTGCTGATTACAAATAATTTGCTAGGGCAAAGTCAATTAACCTATAAAGACTTTACTCCGCTCGCTATTTTAACATCCGAATGGGAGGTCATCGTAGTTCCTGTTAACTCTCCTATATACAATTTAAAACAGCTCATACGCACGTTAAATCAAAGTGAATCCAGTATGAAAGTGGGAATATCACCTCGATTAGGAAACGACGATCATTTATCGTTCATGCAGCTAAATAAAAAAGCAGGCGTAGACTCTTCCAAGCTTGAGTTCTTCGTTTATAACAGCAGTCATAAAGTAATTGATGCGCTCGTTCATCATCAGCTAGATGTAGCACCCATGTCATTATCAGAAGTAAAAAAGCAGTATGAACAAGGGCAGGTAAGGATACTCGCCGTTTCTTCTCCTAAAAGGCTAGAAGAGCTAAAAGAGATACCGACGTGGAAAGAAGCGGGAATTGACGTAACGTTTAGCCATTGGAGAGGTCTAATGGGACCGCCTAATATGACCAAAGAACAGGTAGCATATTGGAATAAGGCCGTGTATGAAATGGTTCATACAAAAGAATGGGAACAGCTTCTTAAAGATAATGATTTAACCTCTTTTTATAAAAATAGCAGCGGTGCTAAAGTCTTTCTTGAGCAGCAAAGCAAGCTGTATTCTGACTTAATGGGCGGAGCAAATGATGAATAGATATGATAAAGAAAAGGTTGAGATATAACGAAATGAATCTAATCTAAAGACGAACAAATGGGATATATGAGCGGAACTGCTTAAGACACCGCAGTTGATTTCCGTACAAGACTTCGCTTTCCGCGGGCGGCCGGTAAGCCTCCTCGTCGCCTACGCTCCTGTGGGGTCTCACCTGTTCCGCTTTTCCCGCAGGAGTCTTCGTCTTGTCCTCCAATCAACTGCTAGAAGAAACGAAACAAATGAAACCTTTGTTCACCACAATAAAAAAACGAACCACGAATCAAACATTCTGATCAATGGTTCGTTTTTCGTGTCGGCTAAACTATTTTTGTCTCAACCTTTTTCTGTCAGTGTACATCTTTTAAATCCAAGTTTTGAATGAACTCAATAAAAGCTTTTACAATGTTAATTTTTAAGGAGTCCTCATGATAAAACATCCATGTGCTGCGCGTTAAAGGTACTTGATCTTTAGTTTTTAACGTGTATCTGTAAATCTCTGCAGCGTCGTCAAGCAGCATACTCGGCAAAATCGCATAGCCCAGTCCGTTTACAACCATCTTTTTACATGTTTCTGCTTTATCTACTTCAATGCTGACAAGGGGAGGCTGAGAGTAATTTTCAGCCCACCAGTTATCAACGGATGTTTTTAAAAAACGATCTTGATGATAATCAATTCGAGGTAGATTGGGAAGATTGTTTATGTCGACAGGCTGTGCAGACGCAATGCAAATTGTTTCTTTAAAAAGCAGCTCTTTTTGATCTTGCCAGTTATAATCACCTTTTACAAACGCAATATGAACATCGTGCTTATAAAGCAGATGAGCCATGTCGCTGCTCCATCCGGTTGTGACTTTGAATTCAACATCAGGAAATCGCTCTTTAAATAAACGCAATAGCCCAGGGAGCTTGTAGTCAGTGAAAAAGTTAGACACGCCTAGACGTAAAGTTCCGGTTAATTGATCATCCATGTTTAACACATTTTCTTTTATTTTTTGAACCGTAAGCAGCATTTCTTCTGCGCACTTCACTAAATATTCTCCCTGCGGTGTAAACTGAACTCCGCGGCGCCCTCTATTTACAATCTGAACATGAAATTCCTTCTCCATCTGCTGCAGTCTATGCGTAAGCGCAGGCTGAGATATAAATAGCTCCTTGGCTGCTTTTGTAATATTTTTCTCACGGTACAATACTTGTAGAATAAGCCAATCTCGATCGTCCATACTATCCCTCCAGGAATAAAAAAAATGAATGGTTTATAATAAAATTTCGATATTTTAATTATTTCTAAAATTATACTATAGTTAAGAAGAGAAATGTTCGGTGTAAGAAAGAAAAGCCTTGTAGAAGGAAGGAAGTAGGTATGAACGCAAGAGTTGTTTTTTTACAATCTATATTTTTTATTCTATTAACAAGCGTGGGAGGATTTCTTTTATCGTTAACAGGCTTATCCATTGGCTGGATGCTCGGGACTCTCATTTTAGCTGCTATTCTAGCTTTTCGAAAGCCGCGTTTTTTATCTCAAACAAGCAAAAAAGGCATTCCAAAATATTGGCTGTACGCTGGACAGTGCATTTTAGGGATTGAATTAGGTCAAAAGATTAACTTATCTGTGGTGACTACGTTTCAATCTCACTGGTCCACCATTACGATTATGCTTTTGCTGTCCGTTGTTTTTTCTCTTTTATCCGGTTATTTGCTATGGAAGTTCAGTTCCACAGACTTATTAACAAGCTTTTTCGGTACGACTCCGGGTGGAATGAGCGCCATGCCAGGCATGGCTGAAGAAGTAGGAGCCAATACGGCAGTTGTAAGCATCATTCAAACGATGCGCGTGTTTTTAGTTGTGCTTGCTGTTCCTTTATTTGTAGTCTATTGGGGAAGTAATACAGGACGGCATGCAGTGTCCGTTACCCCGAGTGTTTTTGAGTGGGGATCACTGTTGTGGACAGGCGTTTTAATTGTTACAGCAGTAGTCGGCTATTATATAGGGAAAAAACTAAAATTTCCTGCTCCTTGGTTAGTAGGAGGAATGCTTACTGTTGCAATTGTTCAAACAGCTGCTTCATCGTACGTGGGGTATAATCTTCAAGCATACTGGCCTCATTCTGTGATGATTTTATCGCAAATTTTTATTGCTTCAAGCATTGGTTCTCGCTTTCATAAGGAAATGTTCATTGGAGTAAAAAAAATTATGGTTGTGGCGCTTATTAATACAATTGGTTTAATCGCCGCCATGTTTGTATGTGCACTATTCGTTTCCAAAATAACTGGAATTGAGCTTATCACGTCTATTTTAGCGTTTGCTCCTGGAGGCATTGCAGAAATGGCGACTACATCCATTGTACTGCAGGCTGATTCGACGTTAGTAGTAGCGGTCCAAGTGCTTCGTATTTTAACAATTTGGCTGCTTCTGCCTCCGCTGTTTCGCATGTTTCATCAGTGGGGAGAAAGAAAAAGAATACATTCACACGTTTCATAATAAATATGTGAATGCACTAGGTAGAGTAAGAGAGAGTTTTAAAGAGGGAAATGGGGGGAGAATAGATGAGTAATAAAGAAATGGTGGTCAGTCAGTTCGGGGGGAATGCCGGAAAGTATGTCAAAAGTAAAGGTCATGCAAAAGGCAAAGATTTAGCGGTTTTAGCGGAAATTGCTGAAGAAAATAGAGGAGGAAAGCTGCTTGATGTAGCGACAGGAGGAGGACACGTGGCAAATAAGCTAGCACCTGTCTTTCAAGAAGTAACGGCTTTTGACTTAACTCCTCAAATGTTGCAAAGTGCTGAAGGCTTCATTAAAGAAAATGGTCATGAAAATGTATCGTTTGTTCAAGGAGATGCTGAGGATATGCCATTTCAAGATGACAAGTTTGATACGGTAGCGTGCAGAATTGCACCGCACCATTTTCCTAATATTAAACAGTTCATCAAAGAGGTATACCGAGTGTTAAAGCCAGGAGGACAGTTCTTGCTCATTGATAATGTAGCACCGGAAGTGAATGCTTATGACGAGTTTTATAATCGAGTTGAAAAGACAAGAGATCCAAGCCATTATCGTGCTTATAAAAAAACAGAGTGGCTTTCTATGCTTGAAATGCAAGGATTCCGTACAGAAGTGCTGACAACTTTTCCAAAGCGCTTTTTATTTGATGACTGGTGTGCGATGATGAATGTTCCCCAAGAGACAAAGCGTGAGCTTACTCAATATATGCTGAATGTACCAAGCGGATTTAAAAAGTTTTTCGAAATCAAAACGAATCAACAGGGAATTGAATCGTTTCAAGGAGAAGCAATCTTTGTAGCGTGCTACAAACATAAATAAAAAGAAGCCAACTCCGGTGAGTTGGCTTCTTTTTTTACTTATGCTCGTTGGTTTGAACGATTTCCAAAATATTGGGTAATACGGTCTAAAATAATTGCTAAAATAACGATTGAAATTCCAGCTTCAAAGCCCGTGCCGACTTCAAGTCGAGAAACTGCACGATATACTTCTGCACCAAGTCCCGGAGCACCTACAAGAGAGGCAATAACGACCATTGAAAGAGATAGCATGATGCTTTGGTTAATTCCTGCCATAATTGTTTTTGTAGCTAATGGAAGCTGTACTTTAAATAATTTTTGTTTTGTTGTTGAACCGTAGGCATTTGCTGCTTCTACTAAGTCAGCGGGTACTTCACGAATACCTAGGTTCGTTAAGCGAATCGTTGGAGGCATTGCAAAGATAACAGATGAGATAACACCTGGCACCACACCAATTCCAAAGAAGAAAAGTGCTGGAATCAAATACACAAATGCCGGCATCGTTTGCATAAAGTCTAAGATTGGCGTAATAATCCGAGCTGTCTTTTCGCTTTGAGATGCCCAAATGCCTAGCGGGATTCCTACTATAATTGAAATTAATACGCTTGTTAAAACGAGGGCTAGTGTGTCCATTGTTTCTTGCCAGTAGCCAAGATTAAGAATAAATAATAGACCAATCATCGATAAAATAGTAAATGACCATTTTTTACTTGAAAACCAAGCAATGATTCCGACAATTAAGATTAAAATTAATGCTGGTGGAAAGGTTAGCACTAGTACAATAAAACTTACAATACCATCGACAATAGCTGAAATAACATCAAAAAACCCTTTGATATTATCATTTAAAAACGTGACAAAATGGTCAATCCAATTGCCAACGGGAATTTTAGGAATACTATTCATTTACGTTCACCTCATTACTATCAGTACCGGCAAGTGCTTCAATCACTCGCTCTTTTTTAATGATGCCGCGCAGACGATGGTTTTCATCTACAACCGGTAGCGGGAAACGGCTGATAACCATTTTGTCGTACAAGTTTTCTAGTAGCGTATCTGTCGTAACAGTCGGAATATCCGTATCTAATACGTCTGCTGTCAGTTTATCTTGTTTAATGGCGCGGCTGATATCATCTGCCGTTACAACTCCTAGAAGAGTTTTTTTCTTGTCTACGACGTAGATGCTTGAGTAACCAGCTTCTTGCATAATTTTAAGAGCCACGCGCGGACCACGGTCTACGGTAATGGATTCGGCACGATTCATCACGCTTTCAGCTGTGTATACTTTAGCTACATTAACGTCTTCGACAAAGCGCTCTACATAATCATTGGCAGGGTTTGTCATAATTTCTTCAGGTGTTCCTACTTGAACAACACTGCCGTCTTTCATTAAAACGATGCGATCTCCGATTCGAAGAGCTTCATCAAGATCATGGGTAATAAAAATGATTGTTCGCTCCATTTTTTCTTGAAGCTCCAGCAAAAAATCTTGCATGTCTTTACGAATAAGCGGATCTAGTGCACTGAATGCCTCATCCATTAATAAAATGTCAGGGTCATTGGCAAGTGCTCGAGCTAGTCCGACGCGCTGCTGCATACCGCCGCTCAGTTCACCGGGATATTGATTTTCGTATCCTTTTAAACCTACTAATTCAAGCGCTTCTTTTGCTTTCTTTTCGCGTTCGGCTTTTGGTGTACCTTGAACTTCTAATCCGTATTCTGTGTTATCAAGAACCGTACGGTGAGGGAATAAAGCAAAGTTTTGGAAAACCATGCTCATTTTTTTTCGGCGCATGTCGCGAAGTTCCTCTTTGTTCATTTTTACTACATCGTCACCGTCTAAAATAAGAGATCCAGATGTTGGTTCAACAAGGCGGTTAAACATGCGAACTAAAGTGGATTTACCGCTTCCAGACAGGCCCATAATGACGAAGATTTCACCGGATTTGATTTCGAAGTTTGCTTGATTAACTCCAATTGTCATTCCTGTTTCTTCTAGAATTTCTTTTTTTGTTTTTCCTTTTTGAAGTAAATCAATCGCTTTTGACGGATTCTTACCAAACACTTTGGTTATATTTTGTACTTTTAATTTTACGTGTTCCATATGTCCACCTCAATTGTTGTTTTCTTTTACGTTCATTACTTTTTCGTCCAACTATCGATTAACTTTTTATGTTTTTTTACCCATTTCTGTGCTGCTTCTTCAGGGTTTGAAGATTTTTCAACTTGTGACAGAAGAGGACTGATTAATTTATCGTTCATCTGTGCATTATTCATCCATTTTATGACTTGAGGATTTGTCTTTTTAAATTCCTTGCTTGTCATTGTGTAAATGTTGTCAGGGTCTCCAAACGAGTTTTTAGGATCTTCTAAATATTTGATGTCAAAGTCTGCAAAAGCCCAGTGAGGATTCCACATAGTAACAACAATTGGTTTTTTTGCCTCATAGGCTTTGCGCAGTTCACTGAGCATAGCGGCCTCAGACGATTTTACAAGCGTATAGCTTTTAAGGTTATAATCTTTTAACGCTTGTTCGGCTAATCCGTTAATGCTGGAGCCTGGGTCAATTCCAATAACTTTGTTATCGACATCAGAAGCAACCTTAGCAAGGTCTTCTGTTGTGTTCACGTCTTTCATATAGGCGGGAACCGCAAATCCTAAGCGCGCATTTTTAAGCCAAGGGTCTTCAATGTTTACTTGATCTTTATACTTTTTGTAAAAAGGCGCATCTGTTGTAGGAAGCCATGGTGCAAACGAAATGTCAATGTCGTTATTAGCTGTTCCTACCCAAACACCGGCTTTCTCTAAGAAAACAGTTCTAACCTTATAACCTCGATCTTCTAAAATCTGTTTCCATACGTACGTGTAGGCAATGTTTTCAGTATAGTTATTCATGCCGATGGTAATGGTTTTTTTATCTTTAAAGGCGCCATTACCGTTGCCGCAAGCTGAAGTAATAACTAGAAGAAAACAAATCATGCTGATTAAAAATAGTTTCTTCATGCAATGTAACTCCTTTATAAAGTTTTAAATCAATATGACTGATATGTAGAACGGATGCTAAACACAACGAAGTGTATACCCGGTTTTTTTAGGTGGTAAACATAAAAAATATAAAATGTGAAATAGAGTGGGTGATTTTTCGGCGTTATAAAGTTATTTTTAGCTAAAAATGTACATCGTAGTTAAGAGAAAATATGGGAAATAAATGGATAAAATAAGTGACTGTAGAATCAGTCTTACATGTTATCACTCTTTTTTTTACTCCGTCAACTTCAAGTCAAGAGTAATTCGGCAATTGAGCCGTATAAACCGATACGAAAAAATATCTTTTTAATAAAGTTATTTTTCAGGAAGAATAGGTGATTAAAGAGCTTTGCATCAGCTTTTACCTTGAATTGTAAAAGGAAGAAAGATAACAGTGAGACATATAAGAAACGTGAGAGGAAATTGATAAAATAAAAAAATATTTTTGAAGCCAGCATACGGATAAATTTTTGATTGAATTTAAAGATTCAGAAAATTTTATCTTGCATAATTTCAACTCCTTATAGTAAAATGAATGAAAGTCATTCATTTTATAGGTGGAGGGAAAAAGTTGGTTACAAGCACAAGTGAAAAATACGATAAGATTTTACAGGCAGCGATTGAAGTCATATCTGAAAAAGGACTTGATAAAACATCAATTTCAGACATTGTAAAGCGTGCAGGCGTAGCACAAGGGACTTTTTATCTTTATTTCAGATCTAAAAATGCTCTTGTTCCGGCTATTGCAGAAAACTTACTTTCTTTGTCACTTGAAAAAATCAAAGAACGAGCTAAAACAGCAACGGATTTTTTAAGTACATTAGAGGTAATGATTGACGAAACGTATAAAACAACAGATGAATATAGGGATGTTCTTGTTTTATGCTATTCAGGGCTCGCTTTTGACTATTCATTAGAAACATGGGAAGCTATTTATTTACCTTATTACAACTGGTTTGAAGAGGTATTAAATCAGGCTGTTAGAAAGGAAGAAGTCATCAAGCAGCTTAACGTTAAATGGACAGCTAAGACGATGATTAATTTGATTGAAAATGCTGCTGAACTTTTTTATATCGGGCGAGAGCAAGATGTCACACTTGAGCAATCAAAGGAAGAACTTTTTCAATTCTTAAAGCGTTCTCTTGTGCCATCCGTGTAATATTAGCACTGCTGATATTACATCTACTAAAATGACTGACATTCATTCAAAATATACAATTAATTATCAGAATTATAAGTTTTTTAAGGTTTAAAATGACTGACAATCAGTCGTTATTTGATAAGGAGGTATTTTATGGATCGTACAGCCGTTAAAACTTTAACCTTGAATATGTACATAAACGGAGAGTGGAGAAAAGCAGAGAAGCAGCGCTCTACTGTTAATCCAGCGACAGGTGAAGTGATTGGATATGCTGCAGAAGGCAGCGCAGAAGATATGAAAGCAGCAATTGAAGCAGCACGAGAAGCCTTTGACAACGGAATTTGGTCTGAGACTTCTGCATCTGACAGAGCAGCCATCTTATTCAAGATTGCCGATAAGCTTGAGGAAGCGAAAGAAGAACTAGCAGCATTAGAAACAATGGATAACGGAAAGCCCTATCGTGAAGCTGAGGCTGATGTGGAAGATGCAGCTGCTTGTTTTAGGTATTACGCTGGGTTAATTACAAAGCCAGACGGTCAAACGTACAGCGTTCCTGCACCTATGCAAGCCATGGTTATAAAAGAACCAATCGGCGTGTGCGGATTGATTGTACCTTGGAATTATCCGCTATTAATGAGCGTGTGGAAAATTGCACCTGCTTTAGCTGCAGGAAATACGATTGTATTTAAACCTTCTGAAGTGACACCAGTTACTCCTACAAAACTTTTTGAGATCTTAGAAAGCGTAGGATTGCCAAAAGGAGTGGCAAACCTTGTTACGGGAGCAGGAGATACTGTGGGAAATACGCTTATTCAAGATAAGCGTGTTGATAAGATTTCTTTTACAGGCGGAACGGTAACTGGAAAACACATTATGCGTCAAGCAGCAGAAAATGTAACGAAGGTATCTTTAGAACTTGGAGGAAAGTCACCGAACATTGTATTTGCTGACGCTGATTTTGAAACAGCTGTAGATTATGCCTTGTTTGGAATTTTTGCAGGGAGCGGCCAAATTTGCGCTGCAGGTTCTCGTATTTTAGTAGAAGAAAGCATTGCTGAGCGATTTATCGAACGTTTTGCAGAACGTGCTCAAAAAATTAAAGTAGGAAATGGAATGGACCAAGAGATTGAAATGGGTCCTCTTGTAAGTGAAGAACATATGAAAAAAGTATTAAAGTACATCGAAATTGGAAAGCAAGAAGGCGCCCGCCTTGTATGTGGAGGCAATCGAATCACCAGCAGTGGATTGGAAAAAGGATTCTTTGTAGAACCTACGGTTTTTAGTAGCGTTACGTCAAATATGAAAATTGTGCAAGATGAAATCTTTGGGCCCGTGGTTGTTATTCAAACGTTTAAAGATGAAAAAGAAGCTATTAAGCTTGCAAATGATACGGAATATGGTTTGGCAGGCAGCGTGTTTACAACTGACGGTGCAAAAGCTCTTCGGGTGATTAAAAAGCTGCGTGCGGGCATCACTTGGGTAAACACGTATCATTTTACGTTTAACGAAGCACCTTGGGGCGGATATAAGCAGAGCGGAATTGGCCGAGGACTGGGCACGTTTGGATTGGAAGAATTTCAAGAAGTAAAACAAATTAATATTAATTTACAAGTAGAGCCAATCGGCTGGTTTAAAAATTAAAAAGTAGAGAAGGAGCGATATTAAAATGAATACAGTGACGAAAAATCAAGAGGTAAACAAAGCATATGGTGAAGTAAACGAATACATCAAAAAAGTACTGGGACTTATTGAAAAAAGCGAAGTGTCAGCTGAAGAAGCACAGTGGATTACGAAAGAAACAGTAGACGGATTTCGCGAGCATGTCAACCCAGGCTTTTTAGAATATCGTAAAACAGTAACGGTGGATACGCAGTTTGCAGCTGTTGAATGGTCAGATGAAGGTTCTTGTTTTACGGATGTAAACGGTAAAAAATACATTGATTGTTTGGGCGGGTTTGGAATTTATAACGTGGGACACCGTCATCCTAAAGTAGTCAAAGCTGTTCAAGATCAGCTTCAGCGTCAAGCCCTTCATAGCCAAGACTTATTAGATCCACTTCGTGCGATGCTTGCTAAAATTTTAGCAGATATTACACCGGGGGATTTGAAGTATTCCTTTTTCACAAACAGCGGAACAGAAAGTGTAGAAGCCGCTTTAAAACTAGCGAAAATGTATAGTGATCGAACAACGTTTATTTCCACAACACGTTCTTTTCATGGAAAAAGTCTAGGTTCTTTATCAGGTACGGCAAAAGGAATGTTCCGTAAACCATTTCTGCCGTTAATTCCAGGTTTCCGTCATGTACCGTTTGGTGATATTGACATGATGCGCAAAACATTTGAAACGTGCGCGCTTGTAGGGGAAGATGTGGCAGCTGTTTTATTAGAACCAATTCAAGGAGAAGGGGGCATTATTCTTCCTCCTGAAAATTATTTAAAAGAAGTGCGTGCACTATGTGATGAGTACGACGCTATCTTAATTTTTGATGAAGTTCAAACAGGCATGGGACGTACCGGTGAAATGTTTGCATCAGAATTATACGATGTTGTACCCGATATTTTATGTCTTGCTAAAGCGTTTGGAGGAGGAGTTATGCCTGCTGGCGCGGTTGTAGCAAAAGAAAAAGTGTTTTCAAGCTTCTTTGATAATCCGTTTATGCACACAACAACGTTTGGAGGCAACCCGCTTGCCTGCACAGCGGCTATTGCAACTATTAACGTGTTGATTGAAGAACAGCTGCCAAACCGTGCAAAAGAGCTAGGAGAATATTTCCTTGCTGGTTTAAAGAAAGCTGCTGAAAACCATGGAGATAAAGTACTTGAAATCAGAGGGCAAGGCTTAATGATTGGAATTGAGTTCCACCAAGATGAAATTGGCTACGCGCTTTCTAAGGGAATGTTTGATGAAGGAATTCTAGTAGCTGGGACGCTTGTAAACTCTAAAACAATTCGTATTGAGCCACCGTTGACTATTGCAGCTGAAGAAGTAGATCAAGTCATTTCTACATTTGAAAAAGTATTAAATGAGCTGAACCACCAATAAATGTAACAAGGAGCAATGAATATGAGTCGTCAAACGTTTCTTATTCCTGTATTGCTTTCAATGATTTTAGTAGTGGAAATGCCTAGCGACTAACTGAAATCATTGAAACGGAGGAGTAAATTATGAAATATCCATTGTCCCCAGATGTCAAACCAGAGTTTTGTACAACGGGCTCATTTATGAGGCTGCCAGCGGAAAGAGAAAATGCAAAAGTAGGGCTAGTAGGAATGCCGTTTGATACGGCAGCATCTTTCAGAGTAGGTGCACGCTTTGCACCTCAAGCCATTCGTCAAGCTTCCATGACGCTGTTTCCTTATCACCCGGTACACGACGTATACCCATTTGATGATACAAATGCCATTGATATTGGTGATGTGCCGGTTATTCCGCACAATATTCACAGAAGCTATGAATTGATGGAAGAAGCGGTAGGAGCTCTTATGGATAGAGGAATCGTTCCAATTGGAATCGGAGGAGATCATTCTGTTACTTTAGCAAGCCTTCGTGCTTCTGCTAAAAGATATGGCCCAGTGGCTATGATTCATTTTGATTCTCATACAGATACGTGGGATACGTATTATGATGAAAAATATTGGCACGGATCTCCTTTTATACGCGCATATGAAGAAGGGCTAGTAGATCCGAAGAAAGTTTTTCAAATTGGTATTCGCGGAACATTAAATCATCCGGGAGATGTTCAAGAAAGCAAAGATCTCGGTTACCATGTAGTAACGGCAAGAGAGCTTGAACATCAAGGGTTTTCATTGATTTTGGAGCAAATGAAGACAGCGATTGGAGATACCCCGTGCTTTTTAACATTTGATATTGATTTTGTTGACCCTTCGTGTGCACCGGGAACGGGAACGCTTGAAGTAGGCGGATTCAGCAGCAGAGAAACGCTGCAAATGATCCGTTCTCTGACGGGATTTAACTATGTTGGATTCGACTTGGTAGAAGTGCTGCCCGCTTATGATCCAACGCAGATAACCTCTTTGCTTGCAGCTACGATCATTCATGATTTTGCTAGTTTAGTTGCAGTGAAAACGAAAAGAGAGTCATTGGATACGATGATTAAATAACAGTTTGTAAGCAGAAATCCCTCTTATTCAGAGGGTATTTCTGCGTGGATATAGCAGGAGATTAGGAATATATAGCTATTTAAAATAAAGCGCTTTCATAATATGATAAAAGAAAAAGATAGTTTGTTAGCAACCCTTACCAACTTAAAGAAATAAATCATATATTTGCTTATAGTAAATGTAACAACTCTTTATATAAAAATGAATGAAAGTCATTCATTTTTATATAAAGAAATTAAATCATATGCATTTATGGGTTAAATTGTCAGAATGTTCTTAATAAAGTGAAGGGGGAAGATAAATGAAACATGAAACACTAACATTAAAAAGGTCGTTGAAATTATGGCAGATTGTATTAATGGGGATCGGATATATGACTCCGATGGTAGTGTTTGATACGTTTGGGATTGCGTCTGATATGACGAATGGACACGTTCCCACATCTTATATCATAGCCCTTGTCGGGATGCTTCTCACGGCAGTAAGCTACAAAAAGATGATTCAAGTGTTTCCAAATGCAGGCTCAGCCTATACATATACGCAAAAGACAATCAATCCACATTTAGGGTTCCTAGTTGGCTGGTCTGCACTAATGGATTATCTCTTTTTACCGATGGTTAACGCACTTATTTTTCAAATTTATTTATCATCTATTTTTCCTTCGGTACCATCGTGGATTTGGGTTGTCAGTTTCGTCATTATCGTTACGCTGCTAAATTTACGAAGCGTTAATTTTACCGCCAATTTCAATACGTTTCTTGTTGTATTTCAAATGACGATTTTAGTATTGTTTGTTGCTGTTTCAGTCAAAGCGTTGCTAGGCGGAATGGGGGAAGGAACCCTTTTTTCTATGAAGCCTTTTTTTAATCAGAACATGACGTCATCAGGGCTAATAGCGGGAGCGACACTTATGTGTTTTTCCTATTTAGGGTTTGATGCAGTGGCCATGTTATCAGAAGAAACGCCCAATCCTAAAAAAACGATTCCGCGAGCTATTTTTTTAGTTGCGTTAATTGGAGGAGTCATGTTTACCGTGACATCTTATTTTATCCAAGCGGTTTTTCCAACGTTAGAAGGATTCAAGCATCCAGACGCTGCAGCTCCTGAAATTGCTATGTATGTGAGCGGCACGCTGTTTCAAATTGTCTTTTTAGCTGGAGGAATTGCAGGAACATTATCATCAGGCATGTCATCGCATGCAAGCGTTTCACGTTTATTATACGTAATGGGACGGGATCGAATTTTACCTCAGTCATTTTTTGGTTATGTTCATCCTAAGCTGCGCACTCCCTCGCGAAATATTGTATTGGTCGGAGTTGTATCAGCAACTGCCATTTTCTTCAGTCTGGCAACGGCTACTTCATTTATTAATTTTGGAGCACTCATTGCGTTTTCTTTTGTTAATATTTCGGTTATCGCGCACTATGCTGTTCATCAAAAGCAGCACCGGTCGGCTAAGGGATTTTGGTCATACATTGTTATGCCACTATTAGGAGCAGCAGCGATTGGCGTTTTATGGCTCAACTTGGAGCGCAATTCATTTTTACTTGGGATTGGCTGGGCAATTGCTGGTTTAGTTTATTTGGTGTATGCAACGAAAGGTTTTAGAAGGCAGCTGTCTTCCATTGAGTTTAAGGAAACAGAAGAAATGTCACCTTTGATGAAAGTCGGAGAAAAGTAAGGATAGAAACTACCTGTTTAAGCCTATCTTATTAAGGAAGCCACATTTATGGATTACGTATTTTGAACGTGTTACTATGTAAGAACGATAAGATAGAAAAAGGTAGGTAAATTATGATTAAAGCAGTTGTGTTTGATTTTGATGGATTAATTATTGATACAGAATCAGTGTGGTACGAGGTGTACCGCGAAATGTTAGAAGACAGGGGAGTAGATCTACCGATTGCAACGTTTGCTTCTTATGTGGGAACGGATGCTACGGCACTTTACGATTATTTGCTTCAGCAGTTTAACAATGAGTTCACGAAAGAGGAACTGGCTCAAGAATCGTTAAGACGTCATCAAGAAAAAATGAAATCATTAGTAGCCCGAGAAGGTGTAGCAGAGTACTTGGCAGAAGCAAAAGAACTTGGATTAAAAATTGGTTTAGCAAGCAGCTCATATCGCGACTGGGTAACAGCATTTTTAAAAGAGCTAGATTTGCTGCACTATTTTGAAGTCATTCAAACGCGCGATGATGTAGAAAAAGTGAAGCCAGATCCGACTCTTTACCGAAATGCAATTGAAAAGCTAGGAGTAGAACCCTCTGAAGCTTTAGCATTTGAAGATTCTTCTAATGGAGCAAAAGCTGCCATGGCAGCAGGCTTGCGCTGTGTGATTGTACCAAATCCGTTAACTAAACATCTGTCATTCGAAAGATATCACTTACATATCGAATCGATGAAAGAGAAAAGTTTAAAAGAAGTGATTCAGTATCTTTGTATTGAAGACTAAAGCGAAAAGCGGCACATTTTCCAAAAGAAAATGTGCCGCTTTTTTTATTGTTTTACTGCTTCTTCAGTCAAATCAAAAGGATTATCTACAGGGTTATAGACGCCGTCGTAATGTTTTTTAGTTGTTAGAATAATAAGTCAATCACCTTTAAAGAAATCCTAATTCAGTATTAGTAATAGCTTCATTTATGTTTCGTTATAAGGGAAGAAGTTTCATTGACACTCTGGAAGAATATGTTTTAAGATTACTTCCAAACAGTCTTAATTCTTAGTTAATTTATGTATTTAATTAGTTTTGGAGGTTTTTATGGGGAAACATATTTATTTAAATGCGTTTGATATGAATTGTGTTGTACATCAGACACCTGGTTTATGGACGTACCCGAGTGATCAGGCGTCCGAATATAAAACGTTAGATTACTGGGTAGAGTTAGCTAAGCTATTGGAAAAAGGAAAGTTTGACGGTTTGTTTTTAGCTGATGTATTAGGCATTTATGACGTTTATAGGCAAAGTAACGAAGGAGCTCTTAAACAAGCTGCTCAGCTTCCGGTGAATGAACCAACTGCACTTATTTCCGCTATGGCGTATGCTACAAAGCATTTAGGGTTTGGGGTAACGGTATCTACTACTTATGAGAAGCCTTATGCGTTTGCGCGAAAATTTTCGACATTGGATCATTTAACAAATGGCCGTATTGCATGGAATATTGTGACTTCATACCTTGAAAGTGGATCAATCAATCTAGGATTAGAAGAACACTTTACGCATGAAACCCGCTATGATATTGCCGATGAATTTTTAGAAGTCTGCTATAAGTTGTGGGAAGGAAGTTGGGAGGAAGGAGCTGTTGTAAAAGATAAAGAAAAAGGAATTTTTACACTTCCAGACCGGGTTCATCCGATTAATCATAAAGGGAAGTGGTTTAGTGTTCCAGGCGTACATTTATCAGAACCTTCACCGCAGCGGACTCCAGTTTTATTCCAAGCAGGAGCTTCTGCACCAGGAAGAGAATTTGCTGCCAAACACGCTGAATGCATCTTTACAAGTTTTCCTACTAAAAAAGTAGCCGCAGATTACGTGAAAAAAATGCGCGCTCAAATTGCTGCAGAAGGCAGAGACCCACAGAGCGTATTAATTTTCAATTTATTTACACCAATTGTTGGACGAACTGAAAAAGAGGCGGAGGAAAAGCTTGCCCAGTTTGAGAGCTATGTCAATTTCGAAGGAGCAGCCACGCTGTTTAGCGGCTGGACGGGAATTGATGTTTCTGCCTATGAGCCAGAACAGCTCATTGAATTTATTGCAACGAATTCGGTTCGTTCTGCTTTAGAGAAATTTACAATAAGTGATCCCGATAGAAAGTGGACGATAGAAGAAGTAGTGAAATTTGTCAGTATCGGAGGGATGGGCCCAGTTACTGTGGGTAGTCCAGAACAAGTAGCTGATTTTATGGAAGAATGGATAAACGATACGGGCATGGATGGGTTTAATATGGCTTATGTGACCACACCGGGAACGTTTGCTGATTTTATTGATTTAGTGATTCCTGTTTTGCAGGAAAGAGATTTATTCAAAATGGATTACAGTGAAGGAACTTATAGAGAAAAGCTATTTAAAAAATCACATTTCTTGCCTGATGAACACTATGGCGCTCGATATCGAAAGACGAGCCAAAAGGAGAGTTTAACATGACCGCGACCACTGTAAAGGAAGAAATTTATCTTGATCAAGCAAAAAAGCTGTCCGTTTCTTTTGCAAAGGATGCAGCGCAAAGAGATAAAAAAGGCGGAACACCCAAGCAGCAAAAAGATGCTATTCGCCAAAGCGGGCTGTTAAATTTATTAATTCCTCAAAAATATGGCGGAGAAGGCGGGAAATGGTCAACAGCTTTGGCTATTGTTCGAGAGTTGGCCAAAGGCGATGCAGCATTAGGCCACTTATACGGCTATCACTCCTTGTTTGTCTCAGATATTCGAATCAAAGGTACAGAAGAACAGCAGGCTTATTTTTATCCTTTATCTGTTCAGCAGCAAGCTTTTTGGGGAAATGCCTCTAATCCTTTAGTAGAAAGTCTAAAAGGCGATAAGCAATCAAAAGGTTATCTATTAAATGGAACAAAAGCTTTTGGTTCTGGTTCACCTGATTCTCAGTACTTATGGCTATCGTTTAATGATAGAGAAACGGGGCAATATTTAAACGGAGTCGTGCCTACTGCGAGAACAGGCATTACCGTCAAGGATGACTGGAATGCGATGGGACAAAGACAGACGGGAAGTGGAAATGTAGATTTTAAAAATGTACGAATAGAAGAATATGAAGTGGTTCAAGATTTTGTTAAAAATCCTACTCCTTTTTCAACTATTGGAGCCTCGCTGTCGCAAATTATTTTAACGAATGTCTTTATAGGAAGCGCTTTTGGAGCAATTGAAGAAGCACAAAACTACACGGCTTCTAAAACACGGCCTTGGTTAACATCAGGGGTAGAAAAAGCCTCGGATGATCCAGGTATACTGCGAAAATACGGTGAACTTTGGATTCAAGCGAAAGCAGCCAGTGCACTTGCAGATGAAGCAGCTCTCATATTGGATGAAGCGTGGGAAAAAGGCAGAAAATTAACGGAAGAAGAACGTGGAAATCTAGCAGTTCACGTAGCGGCTGCCAATGTTTTCGCTGGTAATGCTGCACTGGATATCACAAGTATGATATTCGAAGTTATGGGAGCGCGTTCGGTTCATGCTGAATACGGATACGACCGATTCTGGCGTAATGTAAGAACTCATACTCTTCATAATCCAGCTGAATACAAGCTTCGAACGGTTGGGAACTGGGTGTTGAATCATCAGTACCCTACACCTAATCCGTATGCTTGATTTAAAAATAGTAAAAAATGAAGCTATCAGACAACTGAGGCTCCTTATTGCAGCTTATTTGTAATAACGGAGTTTTTTTTGTAGCTTTCAAAAGGGGCGAATAGAAGTGGAGTTATTTTGGTTTATTCCAACGTACGGAGATGGACGTTATTTAGGAAGCCATGAAGGAGCCAGGGCTGCAAGCTATTCTTATTGCAAACAAGTTGCACAAGCTGCGGATGAGCTAGGATATAGCGGGGTTTTGCTTCCGACGGGAAAGTCATGCGAGGATGCGTGGATTGCTGCATCTACTTTAGTGCCAGTCACTGAAAATCTGAAGTTTTTAGTGGCGGTACGCCCCGGTTTAATGTCCCCTACACAAGCCGCAAGAATGGCGGCAACATTTGACCGCTTTTCTAAAGGAAGGCTTCTTATTAATGTCGTAGCAGGAGGAGATCCTGTGGAGCTAGAAGGAGACGGGGTGTTTTTGAACCATCACGACCGCTATGAGCTGACAGATGAATTTTTAACGATATGGAGAAGGGTATTAAATGAATCCGATGTTCACTTCGACGGAGACTACTTGAGTGTTAAAGGTGGAGACGTGCTTTATCCGCCGATCCAAAAACCGTATCCTCCGCTTTATTTTGGAGGTTCTTCTCCTGTAGCGATGGACGTTGCCTCAAGGCATATAGACGTCTATTTAACTTGGGGAGAGCCACCTGCGCAAGTAAAAGAAAAAATTGAACGAATGAAAGAAAAAGCTAGGCAGACAGGAAGAGAAATTCGATTTGGCATCAGGCTTCATGTCATTGTTCGTGAAACTGAAGAACAAGCCTGGAAAGCGGCAGATGAACTGATTCAACATGTAGATGAAGAAGCCGTTAAATCAGCCCAAAAAGTATTTTCTCGAATGGATTCAGAAGGTCAAAAACGTATGAGCGCCTTGCATCAAGGCGACCGTTCAAATTTAGAGGTAAGCCCTAATCTATGGGCTGGTGTAGGGTTAGTTCGAGGAGGCGCAGGGACTGCTTTAGTAGGGGATGCTGATACGGTGGCACAGCGAATCAAAGAATATGCTGAGTTAGGTATCGAAACATTTATTTTATCTGGATATCCTCATTTAGAAGAAGCATATCGAACAGCAGAGCTTTTGTTTCCAAGACTTCCAGTTCAGCGTAAGCAAGATGAGAACGAGCGCACATTTATCAGTCCATTTGGTGAAGTGAAAGTGAATGATAAAGCACCCGCTAAAAGGTGAGAAAGGAGGGGGATCATGAACAACACACAAACGGTTGCAGCGTCTCAAGAGAAAATCTTTGAATTGGCTAATCAGTTGGCTAAAGAGTTTTTCAAAACAGCCGCAAAAAGAGATAGAGAAGGTGGAACGCCTCTATATGAGCGTAATCTACTTAGAAAAAGCGGTCTTTTAGCACTCCCCATTCCTAAAGAATACGGAGGTTATGGAGCCGGCTGGCCGATTGTTTTTAAAGTCGTGAATATCATTGCGAAAGCAGATAGTTCACTTGCACACTTGTTGGGGTATCATTATTTGACGGTTTGTTCGACGTTTCTGTTCGGAAGTACTCAGCAGTACAAAACTTTTTACGAAGAAACAGCAGCTCAGCAGCTTTTTTGGGGCAATGCCTTTAATCCTAGAGATTCAGGGTTGAAAGCAGTTCGAGAAAACGGACGATTAATGCTCAGCGGAAGCAAAAGTTTTTGTTCGGGGGCAACGGATTCCGATCGTTTGTTAGTATCGGCTCAAGAAGAAAACGGTGAGGTATTGCTATGTGTACTTCCTACTCATAGAGCAGGAATCGTTACTGAAGATAATTGGGACGGATTTGGGCAGCGTCAAACGGACAGCGGAAGTGTAAAGTTTGAAGGTGTTATCGTTTATGAAGAAGAAATATTGCATAAAGCAGATGGAGAGCAAAAGGTTTTTCCTACGGTACGAACACATTTAGCTCAGCTTATGCTCACTCACTTATTGTACGGTATTGCTCAAGGCGCTTTGGAAGAATCAAAAGCTTATCTGAAGGCTCATACAAAACCGTGGCTAAGTTCAGGTGTTGAAGCAGCGGAGCAAGATCCTTATATTATTCAGGAATACGGTAAAATGAGTTTAAACCTTCATGCTTGTTCAGCACTTATAGAAAAAGCTGTTACAGAATTTGATCGTGCATGGGCAAAAGAAGATGCGCTAACGGAACAGCAGCGTGGCGAGTGTGGAGTCGCCATTGCGATGGCTAAAACGTTTACTGCCAAAACGGCCTTACATATTACTTCCACTATATTTGATGGGATGGGTGCTAGGGCCACGTCTGATCAGTACAAATTTGATCGCTACTGGCGCAACTCACGAACAATTAGCTTACACGATCCTGTTGCTTACAAGCTTCGTGACATAGGTAAATGGTATCTTAGCAGTGAACTGCCGCCGATTACCCCATATTCATAGAAGTCTACTAAAAAAAGAGGTTGGGACAAAAGTATTTTAATTGTAGGAAAATCCGAACGATGAATCGTTCGGATTTTTTATGGTTAAGGTGAACGTAGGTTTCATATGTTGAGTTGCTTCTAGCTGTTGATTGGATGGGTTTCATTATGTAGCAATTTCTTTTTTAATAGAATGGGTATAACTTTTTTAATTAAAAAATAACGAATCAGCTTGTTTAAATAGATAAAACTGATATAATGATAACGATTATCAGTTTCAAGAGTCAATTATCTACATAAAGATACAAGCAGGAGGAATGACATTTGAATAAGAAAAAAATAGGACTGCTGGCTTTTATTACAATGCTGGCAATCGGAATGCTTATCGGCTGCAGCAGTACGAACAAGGAAAATTCAGCCGATGAAAAAAATGAAAAAACAAGAGTGGTTAAACATGAGCTTGGAGAGACAAAAGTAAAAGAAAATCCAAAGCGAGTAGTTGTATTAGAGTTAGGTTTTATTGATGCATTGTTAGATGCTGGTATTAAACCTGTAGGAGTAGCTGATGATGATAAAGCAGAACAGCTTATTGATAAAGATGTACTAAAAGAAATCAAAGGATACAAATCAGTTGGCACGCGAGCACAGCCTAGCTTGGAGTCGATTAAACTGTTGAAGCCAGATTTGATTATCGCTGATTCAGAACGTCATAAAAATGTATATAAAGAATTATCGAAAATTGCGCCAACAATTGAATTAAAAAATTTAAATGCTAATTACGATGATTTACTAAATACGGAGTTAAAAGTAGGAGAAGCGGTTGGCAAGAAGGCAAAAGTTGAAAAAGTTGTAGAAGAGCATAAGCAAAAAATGAAAGATTTAAAAGCAAAAGCGCCAAAAAATCCGGGCAATGTACTTGTTATCGCTGATGCAAATGGTAATATTAATGCTAGAACTTCAAATTTCTTTACAACGGGTGTTCTTGAGCAATTAGGCTTCAAAAATGCATTAACAGATCCTACAAAAGAGTACAGTGTAAAAATGACAATGGAACAGCTCGTAAAAGCAGATCCAGACAAACTCATTGTTATGCGAAATGAAAAAGGTCATACGCCTTTAGCAAAACAGCCATTATGGAAAGAGCTAAAAGCGGTTAAAAATAATCAAGTGTATGAAGTTGATGTATTTAAATGGTCTCTTCGCCGAAGTGTACAAGGTGCAAATGGTATTGCAGATGAAGCAGAAAAGTTATTATTTGAAGGCAAATAATAACGAAGAAAAGAACAATCCAGCGGGGTTGTTTTTTTCTTTTTATTGAACTTTCAAATGGAAGGAGGCGCAGTCTACTATGAAAGCTGTTCACGGTTTATCCAAAAGAAACAAATCTCCACTTCGCATAATAGCTATTTTTCTTGCTGTTATCATTCTTTTACTGATTTCTATGTTTTTATCTATTTCCATCGGTTCTATACATATTTCTTTTGGGACGATTAAGCAAGCTTTACTAGATTTTGACGGATCAAAAGAACAATCGATTATTCAAACTGTCCGCCTGCCTCGCTTATTGGTCACGGCATTTGTTGGTGCTAATTTGGCTGTCGCCGGAGCGTTGATGCAAGCATTAACTAGAAACCCATTAGCTTCTCCTGGTATTTTTGGTATTAATGCCGGGGCATCAGCGGCAATGGTATTTTTAACGGTTTTAGTGCCAGGTGTAAGCATGATTGGCGGGGTGTTTGGAGCATTTTTAGGAGGCGCCTTTGCTGCTGTTATTGTCTACGTCATGAGTTCGTTGATTAAAGGAGGAGACAGCGATGTAAAGCTTGCTTTAACGGGTGTCGCTATACAAGGTATGCTTATGTCTCTTACACAAACGCTGCTAATTTTTAATGAAAGCAAAACAGAAGGCGTTATGTTCTGGCTCACCGGCTCAGTTATTGGGCGGGACTGGGGACATGTTCACGTGTTGCTTCCTTTTAGCATTGTAGGTCTGCTTGTTGCGTTTGGTCTGGGAAGAGCGTCTTCTTTGCTATCTTTAGGAGATGATGTAGCTAGAGGACTCGGGCAGCGAGTCTTTGCCATTAGAGCGTTCACTGCAGTTGTTGTGATTGTATTAGCTGGTGTTTCAGTGGCGATTGCGGGTCCTATTGGATTTGTAGGGCTTGTTGTTCCTCATATGGTGCGCTATTTAATAGGTGTAGATTACCGAGTTGTTTTGCCAATGAGCGCGCTGCTTGGAGCTTCTTTACTGCTATTAGCAGACGTATTGTCGCGATTTATTACATACCCGTATGAGACCCCTGTAGGTGCAGTGACAGCACTTCTTGGAACACCGTACTTTATTTACTTAGCGAGACGCAAAAAAACAGAAAGGAAGGCATGAGTATATATGCAGACTGTCAATAAAACAAAAAAGCAGCCATCTCGATTCAAGTCTGTCGGCCTGTTTATCATTCTTTCTGTCTTAATTATAGCGCTGAGCGTGATAAGCCTTAGCTTAGGAGACATTAACATACCTCCTTTAGATATTATTACGTCTTTTATTGGCATTGGCGATCCTGACTTGACGTCTATTTTGGTAGAATTTCGCCTGCCTCGTATTTTGCTGGCTATTTTAACCGGGATCGGCCTAGCTGTGTCCGGAGTCGTCGTACAGTCTATTATGAGAAATCCGCTCGCTAGTCCAGATACATTAGGTCTTTCAAGCGGATCAGGGTTAGCTGCTGTTGCAGTCACTATTTTACTGCCTTTAGCAAGTCCGTCTGTTTTATCAGTCGCTGCGTTTGCAGGAGGCTCCTTTGTCTTCGTAATCGTCTATTTGCTTGCTTATAAAAAAGGAGTAGAACCTATTCGATTTGCGTTATTAGGTGTAGCGGTCAGCGCTTTTTGTTCATCCGGTATTCACTTGTTAATTTCAAAAGCAAATCCAAACGTAAACGCAGCACTCATTTGGCTGAGCGGCAGCTTATGGGGAAGAACATGGGATCAATTGATTAGTTTACTTCCGTGGGTCGTTATACTAGTACCGCTGATTTGGCTGTTAGCTGCTCGGTTAGATTTAATTCACTTAGGTGATGAAGTGGCTCGAGGGCTAGGGGCTAGAGTAGAGCTAATTCGTCTAGTATTACTAGCAAGCGCAGTGGCAATGACGGCTGCCGTTGTATCGGTTGTTGGTACCATTGGCTTTGTCGGGCTTATTATTCCTCATGTGGCCAAACGGTTAGTGGGACCGAGACATAAACAACTGATTCCTACAGCCGCTTTACTTGGAGCTTTGTTTGTACTAGCGGCAGATTTGATTGGGCGAGGAATTGCTCCTCCGATTGAAATTCCGGCCGGATTAATCATTGGCATTATCGGCGCTCCGTATTTTCTTTATTTACTGTGGAGAGAATCTAAAAAATAAGCTCGCGCTTTAGCGCGAGCTTATTTTTATTCCAAGTGAATTTTGGGAAATGGAATATGCGGAGGCTCTTCTAGCCATCCTTGTTCAATACTTATTCTTGATACTTCTTTGGCATATTCCAAAATTTCAGTCGTGAAGTTTGTATAGTTTAAAGCGAGATCTAAACGGGGGCTTGTTGACATCGCAAGCCCGTAGCCACGTACATTTTCAGTAATCATCGCAGCTAGGTGAAACATCATGAGTTTTTCTGAAAATGGGGGAACAGAAGACTTTTCTACTCCGTAATCCCACTTCATTGTGACCGGTATGTTTTCTACCATTAGCGGTTGTGACAGGGATTCAATATGCTGCTGCACAAGCTCTCTACCCTTTAATAAAAAAGCCTGAATGTCCTGAGAAGGAGCTGTTTGAGCAAACCCTAAAATTAAATCCTTTGCAATTAAGTTCGTCTGTATGCTTGACACGATATGAGAAATTTCAATGACGGTTAACGGCCGCTTTTCATCAAAATAGCTTCCTAAGAAGAGTTCTTTATCGTTCATATCAGACGCATCTGCAATAGGAATAGGAGGCAGTTCTATAAAAATTTGTTTTTCTAACAACAAATCTGTAATCGTTTGGTTAAGCTTTTCTGCTTTTAACAGCAAGCTGCGAAAAAAAGATCGTACATCATTTCTTGCGGCAACATCGACGCCTGTAGTTGCTGACAGCAGAAGGACATTTGAAATATGCTTTAAATAAAGCAAATAAAAAGAATCCGAAAATAATTTTGGAGCTTCAGCGTCAAGGTCTTCTTCTCCGAAACCAAGCGGGATTGGCATATTTTCTTTTAAAAAGATAGCAGTGAGCGCATCACTGTTTTTTGTTGTGATATGCAGTGTACCTTGAATCGCTTTTTGAATCTCTAAATCGTCTACATGACAAAGAAATTGTTTGAGCATACAAGAAATCGCTTTATCGTTCATATATTGCTTCCAAATAACAGCCATCTCAGCGGCTGATAGTGGAGAAAATGATTGATTATTCATAATAAACTCCTCATGCTAAGTAATTAACAAGTTTCTAAAAGGTTACCAACTAGTATAAGTCAAAGGAAGTAAGATAAACACTATAGAAAGTAAAAAAGGTATCAACATTTTACTATAAGAGTAAACGTCATGCATAATTTAAAGGTTCTTTTAGCAAAAGAAGGGCGCAGCCGCTTCTTTCTTGCAAAGCAGAAATAAAACCGAAATAATAAATGAAGAAAGTTAGGCAAGAAAGGAGTTTCATTATATGCCAGAAGGTCCAGAAATTAGACGAGCAGCCGACGAAGTGGAAAAAGCGATTATCGGTCTTCCTGTTCGCGAGATATGGTTTGCTTTTCCATCTTTGCAACATTATGAAGAAGTATTAACAGGAGCTCGTATTGAGAGAGTAGATACAAAAGGAAAAGCTATGCTTATTCGTTTTGACAACGGCTATACCATTTACTCACATAATCAGCTTTATGGAAAATGGTATGTTCGTTCATCTTACAATTATCCATCTACAAACAGACAGCTGCGCCTTGCAATTCATAATGAAAAAAAATCAGCGCTGCTTTATAGCGCTTCTGATATTGAAGTATTGCGTGATGAAGAAGTTCCAGCTCATCCTTTTGTATCAAGGGTTGGTCCTGATATCTTAAGTGAAGAAGTAACGGCAGGTGAGCTTTTAGACCGTTTTTATTCTAAACCATTTTATCGTAGAAAGTGGGCATCGCTGCTGCTAGACCAAAGCTTTATAGCTGGGATTGGCAATTACTTGCGCAGTGAAATCCTATTTGTAGCGGGAATTAACCCTGCAGCTCGTCCCATAGACTGCACGGAAGAACAGCTTAAAAAGGCAGCTGAAGCAACCATTTCTCTTGTAAAACAGTCCTATAAAACAGGTGGCATTACAAATGATGTAAAGCTTGCTGAATCGTTAAAAAAGAAAGGGCAAAAGCGCTCTGCATACCGCCACTGGGTTTTTAACCGTGAAGGAGAAGCTTGTCGAATTGACGGCACGCCTATTCTAAAAGTCCAAGCTGCTTCTAGAAGGCTTTATTACTGTCCTACTTGTCAGAAATAGCAGGATATATTTATTCTGCTATTTTTTTGATGTAAAAATGAATGAACATTCATTTTTGTGATATAGTTAAAAAGTAAAGTCATAACCTTAAGGGGAGGGATAAGATGGAATGTAAAGCAGGAGATACATTTACGTGGCAAAGAACGTTTCAAGAGGAAGAAATCATGCAGTTTGCGGAGATGACTGGAGACCGGGGCAAACATCATATAGAACGTGACGAAAAAGGGCGGCTAATGGTACATGGGCTTATGACTGCTAGTATTGGGACAAAGATAGGGGGAGACTTAAACTACATTGCAAGAGAAATGGTGAGTGAATTTCTTCGTCCAGTTTTTGCAGGAGATACAGTTACCTGTGAATGTATATTAACTGAAGTAGAAAAAGCAGATGGTTTTCAAAAATTGAAAATCAAATCAGTGTATCGAAATCAACAAGGTAAAGAAGTACTGATAGGGACAAGTAATGGAATTATAAGAGATTGAAATGAAAGCGCTAATAAAAAATAAGTTATGAAGGTTGTTAAAAAAGTCACGGATTCGTGACTTTTTTATTGTGCAATTTCCTTCTTTTGTTGGTTACCATTTAAATGTAAATATGGTAATTTAGTAAAGTTGAGTTTCACAAATGGTAAAAATGTGTATTTACTAAGTACATAGATTCTTATTTTTGGAAAAATATTTAAAAAGGAGTTTCTTAGATGAAAAAAATAATTAATACCGGCTTAGCACTATCATTCGCTCTATTGCTTTCGGCATGTGGGATGCCGTCTTCAGAGGAATTAACGGGTGACGTGAAAGAAGCACAAGAAAAGGTGAAAAATGTTCAAGTGAAAGTCAATGGGAAAGAAGAAGGATCGTCTGATTACAAAGTCAACGGAGTACAAGAGTTTGATTTTAAAAGTAAAGCAGGTTACATTAACACAAAAATGAACGGCGAAGAATTGAAGATGTATCATGACGGTGATGAAACGTTAGCTGTGGCTGGAGAAGAAAGCACAAAAGTACAGGGAGAAGAAAAAAAGTACGTTAAGGCTTTAATCAATAACGCTAGGGAGCTTCAACAAAATCCAATACGCTACTACCAAAAGTATGATAAAAATCTTCCAAATGAATTTGACGTCACCGAAAAAGGCAAAGAGTATGTATTAACATTTAACGGAGACAAAGACAAAAAGCAAAAAATTGTAGCAGGTGATGCTAAAGCTTATTATAAAATAACAAATCAAGGCAGCGATACTGCTGTAGACCTTGACCAAATTAAAGGAAAAGATTTTTCGCTTATTGTGACAATTGATAAAGAAACGAAGCAAATAAAGAAAGTAGTAAAAAATCAGTCGTATTCAGTTAAAGTAGACGGAAAAACAGAAAACTCAAAGTCTAAGCAAACGTATACGTATACATATAACCAATTAGACAATGTAACAAAACCAAAAGTGGAAGCAAAAGCCGCTGCTGCTTCTAATGGTAGCAGCACCGAAACGCCAAATAAAGAAAAGCAGGCTGCCTATGCCAAGGAAGCGGGACAATACGTGGATGCTTTAATTCAAGCCACTGTTTATCAAAATACAGATCAATTTGTTGCTAAACATCCGAATCAGCAAGATAAGAAACAGGTAAAAGAAAAAGGGGAGTTCCAAAAGAGTTCGTTTGTAGAGTTTTTTGAAACGAATTTTAAAGGGGCTTTATCATCATTGAGCTCAAATATAACCGATGAGCAGTTAAACGAAGTAAGCAGCGCTTTTCTAAAAGCTCTTTCATCTACAAAATATACCATTAAAGATGCAGCGTATAGTGCTGAAGATGGTGCGTACGTCGTACAAGTCGAAATTCAAGGATTTAACGATGCAAGTGTATTAGCGGAAGTCATGACACCACTTGCAGAAAAATATCAGGCGGGTGAGATGAGTAACGAGCAGTTAGTAAACGAACTTATTGACGGAGTAGCAAAACGCTATCGTGAGCCAGTTGAATTACTTCCGGCAAAAACAGTCCCTGTACACGTCGTAAGAAATGGTGAAAAAGATTACGAAGTTTTAATGCAAGATGAGTATCTGTTAACATTTGCTCAACAATCATAAATAGATATAAAAAAGGATTTCAGCTATATGCCTGAAATCTTTTTTTATGTTGTTTTAAAATATAATTTCAGAAAATAAAATAAATTATTGAAATTATATTTTAAAAGAATTATAATAACCATAACTTCACTACATGATGAAAAAGGGGCCGAAAAGATGAATGAACAGCTTACGTTATTAACAACAGAGTCTCAAAACGAGCAGACCATGAAGATAGATACGGCTAGTACAAAAGAAATTTTAAACGTAATGAATAAAGAAGATCAAAAAGTGGCGCTGGCTGTGCAAGAGGTACTTCCAGACGTAGAGGTAGCAGTTGAGTTTGTAAGCGAATCGTTTCAAAAGGAAGGGCGGCTTATTTATGTCGGAGCAGGAACAAGCGGACGGCTGGGAGTATTGGATGCTGTTGAATGCCCGCCTACTTTCAGTACCAATCCCAATCAGGTACAGGGACTGATGGCTGGAGGAGAAAAAGCATTTGTGAAAGCAGTTGAAGGTGCAGAAGATAAAGAAGAATTGGGAGCAGCAGATTTACAAAAAATACATTTAAATGAACGAGACACAGTCATTGGAATTGCTGCAAGCGGACGTACGCCTTATGTGATTGGTGCATTGAAATATGCAAAATCTGTAAAAGCTAAAACAGTAGCGCTGTCTTGCAATGGTAATTCACTTATTGGAAAAGAAGCAGATCATAGCATCGAGGTAGTAGTAGTCCAGAAGTGCTAACAGGTTCCACAAGGTTAAAAGCAGCAAGCACTCACAAAATGATTCTCAACATGATTTCCACCGCGGCTATGATTAAAATAGGAAAAGTCTATGAAAACTTAATGATAGGTATTATTTGTGAAATTACTGGTGTTTTTTATGGCCAGGCAAGTCAAACGCTCGAAGAAGCAAATAATGAGATAAAAACAGCAGTGGTTATGTTCAAAACAAACGAAAATTATGACACCGCGAAGATATTACTGAATAATGCGGACGGTTATGTAAGAAGAGAGATTAAATATTACGTATGTAAGGAGAGAAACGATGTCAACAGGCGGATTAACAATGATTAAAAATACGGTGGCTAAGCTTCCAGATTCGGAGCGGAAAATTGCTGAATATATTTTAAACAACCCGCATACTGTGGTAAACAGTACGGCTGGGGAACTAGGAAGACTAGCGAATGCGAGCAGTGCTGCTGTTATTCGTTTGTGTAAATCTATCGGGGTTAGCGGCTTTCAAGAATTAAAGGTTAGAGTAGCCGGTGATTTAGCTAAAGATACAGAACAAGGATACCGTGATATTGAAACAAATGAAACAATTCAATCTATTGTCAAAAAAACGGCAAGCAACAGCATTCAAAGTCTAAGTGATACGGCTGAGCTTGTGAATTATAAAGAAGTAGAGCGGGCTGTTTTGGCGCTGATTGGAGCAAAAAACATTCATTTTTTCGGAATTGGTGCTTCACATATTATTGCTATAGATGCGCAGCAAAAATTTCTTCGAATTAATAAAAATGCGACGGCTTTTGCGGATAGCCATTTAGCAGCTACACTCATCGCAAATGCAAGTAAAGACGATGTAGTTGTGGGTATTTCTTTTTCAGGAGAGACTCCTGAAGTAAGCAACGTCTTATCTTTAGCTAAAAATCGCGGAGTAAAGACGATTAGCTTAACTAAGTACGGACAGTCTACCGTTTCGTCTTTAGCAGATATTTGTTTGTATACGTCTTATTCTCAAGAAGCGCCGTTTCGAAGCGCAGCAACATCGTCTCGTTTAGCCCAGCTTTATGTGATTGATGTTTTATTTTTAAGTATTGCAGCGCAGCAGTACGACCAGACGGTTGAGTATATTGACAAAACAAGAGATGCCATTCAGTTTTTGAAAGATAAGAAATAAAAAAAGAGAACGATTACAAAAAAGGGGATTTTGTGGTCTGTTTCCTCAGTGGCGTATCCATCTAAGAGGAAAATACAAAGGGGGATTAACATGTCTTTAGATAATCATCAATTAGCAAAGGCTGTTTTGGAGATGCTTGGGGGAGCATCCAATATTGAAGCGTATACGCATTGCATGACGCGGCTGCGTGTGACTATAAAAGATGATTCAATTGTTAAAAAGGCAGATATACGAAAACTTGAAGGCGTGCTCGGATTAGTGGAAGAAGAAACGCTGCAAATCATTATTGGGCCGGGCAAAGTGAACAAAGTAACAGAAGAATTTGGAAAGTTAATTGATGAATCCGGCGGTATTAACTTAGAAGATCGTGCAGCACAGCGGAAATCGGAGCTGAAAGAAAAAAATGCAACTCCGTTTAAGCTGTTGCTTCGCCGAATTGCAAGTATTTTTATTCCGTTGATACCTGCTCTTGTAGCATCTGGACTTATTACCGGAGTGACAAAAGCAGCTGTGCAGGCGAAGTGGCTTCCGGCAGATTCACAGATTGCTATTCTTTTAACCGTTATCGGAAGCGGTTTATTTGCCTATATGGGTATTTTAGTAGGTATTAATGCAGCAAAAGAATTTGGTGGTTCGCCAGCTCTAGGAGGCTTAGCGGGCATTTTAGTCATTAATCCTGCCGTAGCTGATATTAAACTTTTTGGTGAAGCACTTTTGCCGGGGCGTGGGGGCTTAATAGGAGTGCTGCTTGCAGCAATCTTTATGGCCGTGTTAGAAAAACGAGTACGTAAATTTGTCCCACAGTCACTGGATATTATTATTACACCAACCGTTACGGTGTTAATTACAGGAATTATTACGTATGTGGTATTCATGCCAATCGGCGGCTTCATTTCAGATGGAATCACAAAAGGTCTTTTAGGAGTTTTAGAGGTTGGAGGAGTTGTAGCAGGCTTTGTTTTAGGGGCAACGTTTTTGCCGCTCGTTATTACAGGACTGCATCAAGGTCTTACTCCGGTTCATTTAGAGCTTATTAATTCGATTGGAGATGATCCGCTTCTTCCTATACTAGCAATGGGCGGAGCCGGTCAGGTTGGTGCAGCTTTTGCTATTTATATCAAAACAAAGAAAAAACGCTTAAAGCGAGCAATTGGAGGCGCACTTCCTTCAGGGCTGCTGGGAATTGGAGAGCCGCTTATTTTTGGAGTCACACTTCCTTTAGGGCGTCCATTTTTAACCGCTTGTCTTGGAGCTGGAATCGGCGGAGCGTTTCAGGCGCACTTCCATATTGCAACTGTAGCAGTGGGAGTATCGGGTTTGCCGCTTACGTTTTTAGTTCATGCGCATCAAATTCTTCTTTATTTACTTGGATTAGTTATTGCTTACGCAGCAGGTTTTATTTGTACCTATTTCTTTGGATTTAACGACGAAATGGCGAGGGAGTTTGAATGATTGGCATTTCATTTTATTTGAACGATAGAGATGCCAAACAAAGATTAGTAGAAGCGAGTGAATGCGGCGTTACACGCGCATTCACTTCACTTCACATTCCAGAGGAAAAAGGAGATTTGGCTGAACGGGCAAAAGAATTGCTTCATGTGGCTAGAGATTGTGGAATAAGCGTGTATGCAGATGTATCTAAGCATACACCGGTTCATTTAGGTATCGAAAGCCTTATGACTCTATCTTCACTTGGCGTATCAGGTATTAGACTAGACGATGGCTTTAGCGTAGAAGAAACGATTTTACTTGCGGATGAGTTTTATATTGCCCTTAATGCAAGTACAGTGTCAAAACTAGAAATAGAAGCGCTATTATCTGCAGGTCTTCATCATCATCAGCTGCTTGCTTGGCATAATTTTTATCCGCGGCCTGAAACAGGGCTTGAAGAAACGTTTTTTCAACAGCAGACAGATTTATTTAATGAACTTTGTATTCCAGTTTGTGCTTATATTCCTGGAGAAGGCGAAAAGAGAGGACCTATTTATCAAGGACTTCCTACTAGAGAAAAAGACCGTAATAAATGTCCTTTTACCTCTGCAGTAGATTTATACGGATGCGGAGTAACGGAGGTTTATATTGGAGATCCATACGCCAGTTCAAATTTATTAAAACGTTTAGTTCAATATCAAGAAAACCGCATTATTCCGCTACGCATTCGTTCACCTCATATACAGGGAACGTACAGCGTGCGTCCGGATGTATCAAGAGACGTTCTGCGATTGGTTGATACACGATCTGTAAAACCAGTGCTGCCATTTCATACAGTAGAACGCAGAATCGGAGCAATTACAATGGACAATGATGGCTACGGACGTTACAGAGGAGAGGTTCAAATAGCTAAAAGGAATTTGTCTGCAAATGCTAATGTGAATGTGATTGGGTATGTAATAGAAGAAGATCACGAGCTGCTTTCATTAGTGAGACCGGGGCAAAAGCTTGAGCTTATTACTGTCTGAAGGAAAAAACGGTGTATTTTTAAAGAAGCCAATAGCTAACTAGTAATGTCACAAAAACAAAGAGCACACACTGCATGAAAAAGGTGTGTGCTTTTTCTTTTACTACTAAAAAGGAAACTATTTTCATTACCATATCATGAACCTTTCTATTGAATAAAACGCTTTACTATGATAAAACTATTACAGGTAAACATATGATAATAGATTAATTTCATAGAGATACAACACCACTAGGGGTGCTTTCGAAGCTGAGAGAGACGATAAGTCTTAACCCTTATAACCTGAACTAGGTAATACTAGCGTAGGAAAGAGGTATTGTAATGGATGTTTTGTATGGGATTTCCTTACGAACTCGTTATAATAATTTTGTGTACATAAACAAAAACACTTCTTTCCTGCGAAAGAAGTGTTTTTTTATGCGTAAAGGAAGGTGTCATACATGAAAGAAACAATTGATTTGCTTGTCAAACAGGTAGAGGAGCGCAAAGGAGAGTTAATCCAGTTATTAACAACGCTTGTTTCGTATAAAACGCCAGCGCCTCCTGCACGAAATTCTCATGAAGCGCAGCTGTACGTAGCGGATTTTCTTAAAAACTGCGGTTTTTCCATTGATATGTGGGACTTATATTCTAACGACCCTATCGTAGTGGGAACGTTAAAAGGACAAAAATCGGCTGACTATCAAAGCTTGATTATTAACGGCCATATGGATGTTGCTGAGGTACAAGAAAATGAAAATTGGGAAACCAATCCGTTTGAAGCTGTTGTGAAAGACAATATGATAATTGGACGCGGAGTTGCTGATATGAAAGGCGGTTTGGCGGGAGCATTATTTGCAGTTCAGCTTTTAACAGAAGCAGGAATCGAGCTGCCAGGAGACTTGATTTTTGAATCCGTTGTAGGAGAAGAAGTAGGAGAGGCAGGTACGCTGCAATGCTGTCAGAAAGGGTATACAGCTGATTTTGCGCTTGTAGTCGATACAAGTGATTTACATATTCAAGGTCAAGGCGGAGTGATCACGGGATGGATTACGATAAAAAGCAGTAAAACCTATCATGACGGTACACGCCGAAGTATGATTCATGCTGGAGGAGGCCTGTTAGCCGCAAGCGCTATTGAAAAGATGGCAAAAGTGATCGGAGGGCTACAAGAATTGGAGCGTCACTGGGCTGTTACAAAGAGCTATCCAGGATTTTTGCCAGGGACAAATACGATTAATCCAGCAGTAATCGAAGGCGGAAGACATGCTGCTTTTATTGCAGATGAATGCAGGCTGTGGATCACCGTTCACTATTATCCTAATGAATCGTACGACCAAGTATCAAAAGAAGTGGAAGAATATATTATAGCTATTGCAAAAGCAGATCCATGGTTAAAAGATAATCTGCCAACCTTTGAATGGGGAGGCACATCAATGATTGAAGACAGAGGAGAAATCTTTCCGTCATTAGAAATTGATGAAAATCATGCAGGAGTGCAGCTGCTTGCAAATACTCATGAACAAATGGAAGGGAAAAAGCCTCCAATTGATGTGTCAACTAGCGTAACAGACGGGGGATGGCTAGCTGATGCGGGAATTCCCGCCGCTATTTACGGTCCGGGAAATTTAGCAAATGCACATGCTGTGAACGAACAATTAGATATTAATCAGCTTGTTCAATATACAAAAGTGATAGTGCAGTTCATTTATACGTGGCTGCATACGCATAAGGAGTGATCATCATGAAATTTAGTGAACGATTATACGAAAAGCTGCAGCCTATTTGGCGTCAAAATCATAATCATCCCTTCGTACAGGGGATGGGAGATGGAACGCTTGAAAAGGAGAAGTTTCGCTTCTACATGATTCAAGATTACCTTTACCTAATTGATTATGCCAAATTATTTGCGATTGGAGCCATGAAAGCTACCGATCTTCAAACGATGGGGAAATTTGCAGCCCTTTTAGACTCTACATTAAACGAAGAAATGAGTCTGCACCGTGAGTATGCCAAGAAATTTGAAATCAGCGAAAAAGAATTAGAAAAAGCGCAGCCATCTCCTACAACGCTTGCATACACGTACTATATGCTGCACGTTGGTCAAAGTGGAACATTAGCTGAATTAGTAGCCGCTCTTTTGCCTTGTATGTGGAGCTACTGGGAAATAGGAAAAGAACTTAGTGAAAAGCCTGGAGCTAACAATGAGTTTTACCGTGAGTGGATTGAAATGTACAGCTCAGAAGAATTTGGAGAACTGGCGACATGGTGTATCAATTTATTTGACTCACTTACTGAAGATAAATCAGAAGTGGAATTAGAAAAGCTTGAAGAAATTTTCTTGAATACGACGCGTTTTGAGTATATGTTCTGGGATATGGCTTATAACGAAGCGATGTGGCCAATTCATGAATAGGTCTGTGTTATCTTTTCAAAACGTCAGTTTTACGTACAAGAACGGTGATCAAGCGATTTTAAAATCATTAAACTTAGACGTGAAAGAAGGCGAGTTTGTCAGTATCGTTGGAGCGAGCGGCTCTGGGAAAAGTACGTTGTTTCGTCTTATTACAGGTCTTGAACAGCAGAGTGAAGGCGATATCGTGATTAACGGAAAGTCTTATGAAAAGCGACTAGGAAAAGTAGGCTATATGCCGCAGCAAGATTTGCTGCTTCCGTGGCGTACGATTCTAGACAATGCAGCACTGCCTCTTGAGCTTCACAATGTATCAAAAGCAAGTGCTCATAAGCAAGTGTCTCAGCTGCTTGAAGAGTTTGGCCTAAAAGGGTATGAAAACCGTTTTCCAAGTGATTTATCCGGAGGGATGAAGCAGCGCGTTTCTTTTCTTCGGACGGTATTAAGCGGTTCTAACGTGCTGCTTTTAGATGAGCCTTTTAGTGCACTTGATGCAATCACACGTTTATCGATGCAGGAATGGCTGCTTGACCAATGGCAAAAGCGTAAGCATAGCATCTTATTTATCACTCATGACGTCAATGAAGCGCTTTTTTTATCAGATCGCATTTTTATCTTTTCAGACAAGCCAGTAAGTTGTCTTGAAGAAATTCAAGTGCCGCTTAGCAGACCTCGAACGCAAAAAGATCTGAATCAACAGCGAGTGCTTGATGTGAAAGATTATTTAATTGAACAGCTAAGATCGAAGGTGAACACATGAAAAAGTACGGGGCTTCAGTGATTTTAGTAGTCATTTTGCTGACTGCTTGGGAAATTGGAGCACGCATTGTAAACTATCCGTTTATTTTACCAACGCCCAGCGGTATTTTAACGAAGCTTTGGGAGCTGCGAATGGATTTATTGTTTAAGCATTTACCAGCTACGTTATCTATTGTCGTAATTGGGCTTGTAATATCCGTTGTGCTAGGGGTTCTGCTGGCTGTGTGGATGAATTGGAGTCCGCTTATTGAGCGTGCTTTTTATCCGCTTATTATTGCGTCACAAATGATTCCGACCATTGCCATTGCTCCTGTATTTGTGCTGTGGTTTGGCTACTCCATTTGGAGCAAAGTGATTGTGACCGTATTAATTACGTTTTTTCCCATTACCGTTAGCACATTTGACGGGCTTCGTTCTACAAACAAAGAGTTAAAAGAACTCATGTTAACGATGGGAGCAACAAAAAAAGATATTTTCTTTAAGTTGAACATTCCTTCTGCACTGCCTCATTTTTATTCGGGACTCAAAGTAGCGGTTACCTTTAGTATAATAGGTGCTGCCATTGGGGAATGGTTGGGTGCGCAAGCAGGCTTAGGATATTTCAGTCGTCGCATGATGACACAGTTTGATGCAGCTGGTGTATTTGCACCAATTGTGATTTTATCCGCGCTCGGTATTTTATTTTTTATTATTGTAGTAGGTTTCGAAAAACGTTCATTAAAGTGGAGGAAAACAGAATGAAAAAATGGTTTGCGATTAGCTTAAGCCTGCTGCTTGTTTTGATGCTCGCTGCTTGCGGTCAGGACAAGGAAAATAAAGCTGGTGACAGTAAAAAATTAAAAGACGTTACAATTATGCTTGATTGGTATCCAAATGCAGTGCACAGCTTCATTTACGCTGCACAAGAAAAAGGATATTTCAAAAAAGAAGGGCTGAATGTAAAAGTACAATTTCCTGCTAATCCAACAGACTCGCTTAATTTAGCAGCTGCAGGGAAAGTCACGCTCGGCCTTTACTATCAGCCTGATGTAGCAATGGCACGAGCAAATGAAGATGTGCCGGTAAAGTCGGTAGGAGCGATTGTAAGATCTCCGCTAAACCGGGTTGTGGCATTGAAAGATAGCGGTATTAAGCGTCCTAAAGATTTAGAAGGAAAAGTAGTAGGATACAGCGGAACACCATTAAGTGAATCTGTTCTAAAGAAAATGGTGAAAAGCGATGGAGGAGATCCGAATAAAGTAAAACTAGTAGACGTAGGGTTTGAGTTAAATTCATCGCTGATTAGCAAAAAAGTAGATGCTGTAATAGGTGCGTATATTAACCACGAAGTACCATTGCTTCACAAAAAAGGATACAAAACGGTTGACATTGATCCGTCAGATTACGGCGTGCCATCTTATTACGAGCTAGTGGCCGTTACAGGGGATCAAACGTGGGCAAAAGATTCTGATACGATTAAAGCGTTTTGGCGTGCCGCGACAAAAGGGTATGAATACACGGAGAAACATCCAAAAGAATCACTTCAAATTTTGTTAGATAATCAAGATAAATCAAACTTTCCGCTCGAAAAAGATGTGGAAACAAAAAGTTTGAATATCTTACTTCCAAAAATGAAGTCTGAACAAGGATTCGGCAGTCAAACGAAAGAATCATGGCAATCAAATGTTGACTGGTTAAAAGAGTCAGGGTTAATTAAGAAAAAGCCAAATGTAGATGAGATGTTTGAGAATATTGGGGAATCCCAGTAAATAATTTAAGACGAATTTAAAAAAACCTCCTTATACTGAACGTAACTTTCTGAAAGAGAAAGTGAAAAGGTCAAGGAGGTTTTTTTATGGCTTTTACGATAGTAGATAAGGAAACATGTATTGCTTGCGGAGCATGTGGAGGGAGTGCGCCAGATCTTTATGATTATGATTCAGAAGGTCTTGCTTATGCCGTATTAGATAACAACGAAGGAACAAAAGAAGTTCCTGAACATCAGCAAGGTGAGATGATGGAAGCGTACGAAGGGTGTCCAACAGACTCGATTAAAGTTGCAGAGCAGCCGTTTTATGGAGATGCAGCAAAATTCGAATAGGGCTTTTGAAAAAATAAATAATGATAAAGTACATTTAGTTATCTGATAAGTGAATATTTGGTTATATAGAAAGTTCCAAAACAAAAAAGGTCTTGCCTAGGCAAGACCTTTTTCTACTCTAAATTTGCATGCTTTCCGTACATCGTATGAGTATCAAGTTCTTTCTTCTCCATGAAGCGAAGAATCAGCGCATCGTAAAAAAGAAGAAGCGTTTGTTCAAACAGTGACGCCATAGGCTGTACGGTTTGATAACTGCTTTGTTCTTGATCCTTCGGAGCGCCGGGCAGCTTCACGATGAAGTCAGCCAGCTTGCCAAGCGTGGAATCGGGGGAAATCGTGACTACTCCAACTTTCCCTCCAAGTTCTTTTGCTTTTTGAGCAATAGGAATCAAGCTCTTCGTTTCGCCAGAACCTGATCCGATGATTAATAAATCATCCTGCGTGAAAGTGGACGTCACGGTTTCTCCAATGACATAAGCATCAATGCCCATATGCATCATACGCATAGCAAACGACTTGCCCATAAGACCTGAACGGCCTGCTCCTGTGACAAACACTTTTTTAGATGAGATGATGCCATTTACAAGCTGTTCAGCTTCATCGTCAGCGATTAGAGCTGTTGTTTGTAAAAGCTCATTCATAACCGTTTTTAAATGTTCGCTCGTATGCATAGAAAGCTCCTTAATTTGTAATAAGCTCTTTCATTTGAGAAGCAACTGATTTTTTATCATCTTGGCTCGTGATGCCTCCGCCAACGATAACAAGATCAGGCTGTGCTTTTACTACTTCAGGTAAAGATTCTAATTTAATGCCGCCAGCAACGGCTGTTTTTGCATTTTTTACAACGCTTTTGATTGTTACTAAATCTTCAAAAGAGTTTTGACCAACTGCTTGAAGATCGTATCCTGTGTGTACGCAGATATAGTCAACGCCAAATTCGTCTAGCTCTTTTGCGCGTCCTTTAATATCTTTTACACCAATCATATCGACTAGAATTTTTTTACCTTGTTTTTTCGCTTCTTCAACTGCACCTTTAATTGACATATCTTCAGCCACACCTAAGATGGTAATGATGTCTGCTCCAGCTTGAGAAGCTTGCTGTACTTCATAACCAGCTGCATCCATAATTTTTAGGTCAGCTAATACTTTTAAATTAGGAAATGCTTCTTTAATTTCTTTAACGGCGCGAAGCCCTTCATTGATTACAACAGGTGTACCGATTTCCACGATATCAATATGTTCTTCAACTTCTTTTACTACCTCTTTTGCTTGAGAAATATTAACAAGATCTAATGCTAATTGTAATTCCATTCTACTCCACTCCTTACAGAAATCTATAGATACCTTTTGTGCCTTTTTACATAAAAAGCAGCTGGTGTAGTTATTGTACCCGCAGTTTGAGGTTCTTAAAAGTACGCACTTTTCCCACAAATAGTGTGGGGAATGATAGTATACAGAAGTATACTAATGGACATATCAGGCTTGTAACCGCTTAATTTTCATTAAAAATGCGGATGATATTGAGTAATATCATCCGCATAAAAAAATAAAAACTATGGAATAGAAGGATTCGTTTCCATCATTTAATTAACGTTTCTGCCTTTTGTTCTTGATTGACCAGCACTGTATCACGGTAATTTTTACCCCAATCGTACATGGCTGTTAAAATAGGCATTAAACTTTCTCCTTCTTTTGTAAGTGAGTATTCGACTTTAGGTGGTACGACAGGATAAACTTTACGGTTAACAATTAGATCTTCTTCCAGTTCCCGCAGCTGGTTAACCAGCATGCGCGGCGTAATATCAGGAATAAGCGATTTTAGTTCCCCGAACCGTTTTGTTCCTTCACGTCCTAAGTGCCATAGTATCAGCATCTTCCATTTTCCGCCGATAATAGCAAGCGTTAATTCTTTTTCACAGTTAAATTCCTTATTAAGCTGGCTCAATTGTTTCACCCCTATGACCAATAGTATAAAATTTCTTTTACAGTACTTCTTATTATACCGGTGCTGACAATCCTTTTACAAAAATCCGGCTTGTATCTTTCCATTAAAAAATTTAGCTTTTTTTACTATATAGTTATTCTTGACTAGTGAGATATAAAAGGTGGCCTTTAGTCATGTTTTTTATTTTTAACGAATTCAATTGTTTAAATATAAAAAAAGATGGGAAATCACTCAATAACGATGCTAAAGGAGGCAGTAAAAATGGAAAGAAACCGATCTGAATTACAAAACCCTGCTTTAAGCAACAGCGCAGGCATCAACAACGATGTAGGAATTAATAACAATCCACAGACAGCTAATAGCACTGCAGCTGTTAGCACCACGGGGAAAAGCTACAGCAGCAAGCTAGTAAAAGGTGTTGTTGTCGGGGCAGTTGTAGGTGGATGTATAACATTACTTGATAATAAAACTCGCTCATCTGTTAAAAGAAGAGCCGTTACATTAAAGGACTCTTCTGCAAACATGATTAATCAAGTAAAAGAGAACCCTCAAGAAACAAAAGAAAAAATGGTGCAGCAAATGAAAAATGCATCGAATCTTTTAAAAGATGCAATTAATGATGCCAAACATTTGTACGAGCGTGTAAATGAAGATTTCTTTAAGCAAGCAGAAGATGTGAAAAGCGTTACGCATGATGCAAAATCAACGGTAGAAGATGCTAAAAGTGATTTACAGCAAATTGGTGAAAAAGTGAAAGATGCAACTTCTGAAATAAGTAAGGAAAAGATGACGCCGGACGAAAAACCAGAATCTGAGCGTGAAAGAACATATCAGTCTATTCACTAAGAAGGAGATGTTAACTGTGAGTCAAATGAATGAAGGAACTACAAAAGACATGAATAAAATTGAAGAAACGGTAGATAATTTAGGGACGGAGAAAAAAGAAGCAATTTTGCAGAATTTTGATACGTTTACTGATTATTTAACTCAAAAAGTTCATGTCGGTAAAAAGCTCGGGTTAAATGAGGAACAATTAGCAGCTGCTACAAAAAAAGTGGCTAGCTATTTAGCCAAAAATGAGGAGCCTCGAAACCGAGAAGAAAAAGTCCTTCATGAGTTATGGAAAGTCAGCAGTGAAGAGGAAAAGGAAGTCCTTTCTCATCTCATTTTAAAACTAGTTGCGTAACATTAAAAAAGCATCCCGTCTATCAGGATGCTTTTTTAATGTATTAAGATGATTGATTTTGAGCCTCTTGAATCGTTTTATCCCAGTCAATACCGCAATCATCCGTTGCACAAGAAGATTGCTGTGCGCAGCTTGCACATTTTCCCTGAGTACTCTTGCGGAAGAATTTTGTCATATGATAAAGGGCATACCCAAAAATCAAAACCCCAATTAAAATGTTAATAATCAATGTTATTCACTCCTTTTAAGAAAAACCAAGTACTTTTCCAATAGTGTGTACAAGCAAAGCTACGAGATAAGCGACAACCAAAGGGTAGGCCACAGCAAATGCTGTCCATTTTAATGAGCCGGTTTCTCGTCGAATAACAGCGACGGTTGCTAGACACGGAACGTAAAGAAGAACAAACACCATAAACGTATAGGCTGTTAGCGGTGTAAAGAATGTCTTCATTGTGTCGCCAAGCTGTCCTTCTTGTACTTTATAAATGATGCTCATAGTTGAAACAACCACTTCTTTCGCTAGGAAGCCTGTAATCAGTGATGCTACAGCTTGCCATGTCGCAAAGCCTAAAGGGATAAATAGAGGAGCGATAGCACCTCCAATAATAGCCATAAAGCTATTTTCCATATCTACTCCAAAACCGCCAGGGCCAGCGTAAGATGATAGCCAGATAAATACAGAGCCAGCTAAAATAACCGTACCTGCTTTTCGGACGAAATTTCGGCCTTTTTCCCACGTGCTTCTCCAAAGAGTCTTGGCTTGAGGTACGCGGTAAGGAGGAAGTTCAACAATAAAAGTTGATTGTTCGTCTTTAAGAAGCGTTACTGATAAAATTTTCGTTACAACAAGTGCTAAAATAATGCCAAGCAAGTACATAGAAAACACCACAGCTGCTCCGTTTTGCACAAAAAACGCACCTACAAACAAAGCGTATACAGGAAGACGTGCTGAGCAGCTCATAAATGGATTGACTAAAATGGTCATAAGGCGCTCTTTTCGCTGTTCAATTGTACGCGCGGCCATAATCCCCGGTACGTTACATCCAAAGCTAATAATCATCGGAATAAATGCTTTTCCGTTCAAACCGAAAAATTCCATTATACGATCCATTACTACAGCAATTCGAGCCATGTATCCTGAATCTTCAAGCAGTGAAATGAAAAAGAACAGGACAAAAATTTGTGGTACAAATACTAGTACGCCGCCTACTCCTGCAATAATGCCATCCACAATTAAATCATGAATAAATGGAGCGGCACCAGCTGCATTTAAAAGAGAATCAGCGCCTTCACTAAGTGTTCCGCCAAAGAAGCCGTCCAGTTTATCAGAAAGCGGAACGCCAATCCACGTAAACGTAATATTAAAAATCAAATACATTAAGCCAAGAAAAATAGGGAGACCAAGCCACTTATGCGTCACAATTCGATCGATTCGATCCGTGAAGGTTAAAGGTGTTTCGCTGCCCTTTATGATACACTCGCTCGAAATGCGTTCAATAAATGCTGTACGCACGTCGAAGAAATGCTCGCTAAGCGGCTTGTTTATTTTTTGTGCAGCGGCTTTTCGAAGCTCAAGCAGCTCTGAGTAACTCGCTTTTTCTTTTAATGTTGATTCGATTACGCTATTTTCCGCTAAAAATTGAATGGCAATCCATCTGCTGACGTCCGCTTTTGTTTGAATCATATGAATTGCTTGTTCAGCGGTTTCCCCATAATTTAATTGAAATGAAGGGGCTTTTAAATCTTGCTTCAAAGTGGTGAGAAGCTCATTAATTCCTTTTCCATTACGGGCAACAATCGCTGAAACCGGAATATGTAATGATTTGCTAAGCTTCTCCAAATTAAAAGTCAGTCCGCGTTTTTCCGCTACATCAATCATATTTAAGCCGATTACTAATGGCTTTCCATATTCCAATGCTTGAATAGTGAGATGCATGCTTCTTTCAAACTGAGAAGCGTCTACAATATTCAGCATACTGTTAAATTCTCCGGTTAACAAAAAGTTAGTTACCACTGCTTCATCTGAAGAAAGAGGAGTAAAGTCATACACACCCGGCAAATCAACCAGCTGGCTGTTTTGCTTTTTAATAGATCCAACTTTCTTTTCAACGGTTACACCGCTCCAGTTTCCTACGTATTCATAGGAATCTGTTAATATATTGAATAAAGAAGTTTTTCCTGTGTTTGGATTTCCTAAAAGTGCAATTGTACTCATGCTGTCTCAACCTCAATTTTGGCCGCATCGCGTTTTCGGATGCTAATCATTTGACCTTGACATTCAATAATACAAGGTCCTCCTAAGATGGTTTTTTGCTTCATGCACAGTTCGCAGCCTTTTTTTACTCCAAAAGAAAGAAGGCGGCGTTCTAATGATCTATCTAAAAATTCAATGTTTTTAACTTTTACTTTGTCGCCAATACTCACGGTAGTTAAATTCATCATTCAGCACTCCTGTTAATGATAATCATTTTCAATTTGTATCTATCTCGATTATACATAAGGTTCTAAAATCAATCAATGCTTCTAGAGCGTTACAATTAAAAATATATATTTATAACTATATTTTTCAGGTGAAATTATGTACGATTTTAGCAGTAAATTGTCAGGAGGAATGTGAGTGGAGGTAATCATTCGCAAAATGAGAAAAGAAGATATTACGTCTGTTCAATACGTCGCAAAGATGAGTTGGTATGATACATATGAAGGAATTATTCCTAGAAGCGTTCAGAATCGGTTTCTTTCAGAAGCATACTCCAATAAAAGGCTGCTGTGGCGCTTGCGTAATTCGTTCATTTATGTAGCAACTATTGATGAGAAAATCGTAGGATACGCTAACTTTTTCCGACTACAAAACAGAGGGGAAATAGAACTAGGATCTATCTATATACTGCCTGCTTATCAAGGAAAAGGAATCGGTTCGCAATTGTTAGAAAAAGGAATGAAGCGCTCGAAGGAATTAAAAATCGTTTACATTAACGTAGAAAGGGAAAACGGAATAGGCCGTGCATTTTATCAATCAAAAGGTTTCCAGCTTGTGGACGAATTTGATGATGAATTTGACGGGCATTTACTAAGAACGATGCGAATGAAACTCATGATTTAAGCCTGATATTTAGTGTGAACGTTATCTTAAAAAGCTGATTTTAAACTTTCTGCTAAAATCAGCTTTTAATTACAGAATAACGATTGACCTTATTCTTGTGAATATGGTAACATTAATCAGAACTTCATGACCGAAAATGTTTTTCGGTCAAACAGTCAGGCGGAAGTAAGGATTATTGGAGGCTAAAAAACATGAATATGATTAAAGGAGAATGGAAAAAAATCTTTTCCAAACCAATGACTATTGTTGTGATTTGCGGATTGTTATTTGTTCCATTACTTTATAATGTCATCTTTTTATCTGCTTACTGGGATCCATATGGAAAAACAGATCAAATTCCAGTTGCAGTGGTAAATGAAGATAAAGGTGCTACATTAGATGGAAAGAAATTGAATGTCGGTCGTGATTTTGTTGATGATTTAAAGAAAAACGATAAATTTGACTGGAAATTTACGAACAAAGAAAAAGCGTTAGAAGGCTTAAAGAACGAAGACTACTATCTAGTTTTAGAAATTCCAAAGAATTTCTCTAAAAATGCAACAACATTAATGGATGAGAATCCTAAAAAAATGAAATTTATCTACCATACAAATGCCGGAAAGAACTATTCAGGCGCTCAAATTAGCTCAAATGCAGTAGCTAAAATCAATGATCAGATTAAAGAAGCAGTCACAAAGCAGTATGCTGAAACGGTATTTGACAGCTTTAAGCAAGTAGCGGACGGTCTTCAAAAAGCAAGTGACGGTGCAGGAGAGCTAGAAGATGGCTCGAAAACGCTGCGAGATAACATGAAGAAACTAGCAGACAGCACGGTTACGTTTGAAGACGGTACAGCTAAATTGGCAAATGGATTAGCAGATGCACGAAAAGGAGCAACTGATCTAAATGCCGGTGCAGCTAAGCTACTAAACGGTGCGGACACAATTAATGAAAACTTAGGCAGCCTAAACAGCGGTTTAGGGAAGCTAGAAAGTGGAAGCGGACAGCTTTATGCGGCTTCTAAAGAACTTGAAACAGGTGCAGGAAAGCTTAGCACTGGGTTGGGGAAACTACAAGACGGAACTGAAAAACTGCAAGGTGGGACCAAAAAACTCCAAGATGCTACAAAGCAACTTAATGAAGGGACAAAAACACTTCAAGGGAAACTACCGCAGTTCACAAGCGGCTTAAATCAAGTAGATGCTGAAGTGAGCAATGTTACGCAGCAAATTAATCAAGCGGAACAGGAAATCACTCAGATTAAACAGCAGGTAGACTCAAAAAAAGCGGAGTTTGAACAACAGCAGCAAGCTCTCATTGACAGCATTAACAGCAACGAATCTATTCCCGATGAGCAAAAACAAACGCTGATTGCAGGAATTAAAAAGCTGACGTCTCAGCAGTTTATGGATGAACAGCAGCAAAAAGCAGAGCAGCTAAAAGCAAAAGTAGATAAAGTGCAAGAGTTATCAGCAGCGCTTCAAAAGCTGTCTAAAGGCGGAGAAGATATTCAAAGCGCCATTAATAAAATTGCTGACGGTCAAAATCAGTTGTACAATGGTCAAACTCAGTTATACAACGCACAGACTCAGTTATACAATGGTCAAACTCAATTATATAACGGTGCTGTTAAACTAGCAGACGGTGAAAAGCAGTTCAACAGCAAATTTGCAGAGCTAAACAGCGGTATAGCTGACGCTCATACAGGAGCTGGAAAGCTTGCTGACGGGCAGCAGCAACTTGTGGATGGACTTAAGAAGTCTGAACAAGGAAGCGCAGCGCTAGCAAATGGTTTAACGCAGCTAGAAAACGGGGCAACCAAATTAGCAAATGGTTCTAAAGAGTTAACAAATGGTTCATCCAAACTATATGACGGTTCATCTAAATTATCAGATGGAACAAGCGAGCTTCATTCTTCTTTAGCAGATGGTGCAAAAGATGCAAAAGATGTTAAAGCGGATGATAAAACATACAGCATGTTTTCAAATCCAACGGATTTAAAATCAGATAAACAAAACAACGTAGATAAGTACGGTGTCGGATTAGCTCCATACATCTTATGTATTGGCTTGTTTGCGGGAACATTAATGTTTTCAGCGGTGTACCCAATGAAAGAGCCATCAATTCGACCGACATCAGGTATTTCGTGGTTCTTAAGTAAGTTTAGTGTCATCACTATTGTAGGTATGCTGCAAGCAGCGATTGCTGTTACAGCTCTTCTTTGGGGCTTGCATTTAAACGTAACAAGCATTTGGCACTTCTATATCTTTACGATGATTACAGGTGTAACGTTCTTTACACTGATCTTGTTCTTAACAACAGGGTTAGGAAAAGTAGGGCAGTATCTAGCCTTTATTATTCTGCTGCTTCAAATTGGCGGCAGTGCAGGTACATTCCCTAAAGCACTTGTGCCGGAATTCTTCCAGGCAATCAATCCATACTTGCCTATGACCTATGCAATTCGCGGTTTCCGTGAAATTATTTCAATTGGTGATGATTTCGGCTATGTATGGCATCAGGCTGGCGTACTTGGAATCTTTGCAACAATCTTCATCACTCTTTCATTGATAATGTTTTATATCAATGCCAGAAAAGAGAAGCATCACACAGAGGAAGAGGCAGCAGCCTAATTTAACTAATAGAAAAAGAGAGTTCCAGTTTAAAAAGGAACTCTCTTTTTCTTTATGTTAGTATAGGTTTACGTGTAAAAGAGGGGAATGTGAATGCATGCAGCTTACAAAATTTGCGGTGTATGAAAGTGATCGTGTGAAAAAGTGGCAGGAAGGGCTGAAAGAATGGGACGGTTCAATATCGGAACGGATGATAAATGACAAAGCTGAAGATGAATTTTGGCAGCAATATCTAGAAAAAATGTCTTTTGTTTCAGAAAACGATCCTGTAGTGAAACAGCTTCAGCAAGAACTTCTTGCTTTTTTGAATCCAAGTGACTCTGTCATGGAAATTGGCCCTGGCTGGGGAAATTATACGTTTTCAATTGCGGATTATGTAAAAGAACTTACGTGTATGGATTGTTCGCCAAGCATCATCGGCTACTTACAAAAACAATCAAATGCCCGCTCTAATCTAAAGTTCATAGAAGGTAAATGGGAGCATGAGCGTCTAACAGATAACTATGACGTGGTAGTAGGAATAAACTGTTTTTACCGTATGCATAACATTGTCGATGGTCTCTTAAATATGAATGATTCGGCTAATCGTTTGGCGGTTATTGGCATGTCAGCGGGTCCAGAAAAGCCTCATTACGTAGAGTTACATAGAAAACTTGGGTACGAGATTAAATGGCGTCGTAAGGAATATATTGACTTACTAAATATTTTATATGAACTGGGCATTTACGCAGATTGTAAGCTGGTTCCTATAACCAAAACGATAACCTATGAGACGTACGAAGATCTCATCAAGAAGAACTCGACCAAGGTACTTTCTAAAGATATTGACAAATTAGAAACTGAGAAGATTATTTTACAGCATGTAAAGAAAATAAATGACACATATGAATATACGTATCAATATCATATGGCTTTTATTTATTGGAAACCGATAAAAAGAACCCGTTGATTTTTATTCAACGGGTTCTTTTTAGTAGTGATAAAGCTGTAATTTAGAATAAATAATATTAAAATCGTCGCCGCTTAGAAGAACTTTCAATTCCAGCTTCTTCACGGTATTTAGCTACTGTTCTCCTTGAAATTTGAATTCCTTCGCTGGAAAGAAGAGACATAAGCTTTTGGTCTGAAAGAGGTTTTAATTTATTTTCTTCGGCAATTAATGTTTTAATTTTCTCTTTTATAAAGGCGGTAGAATTGCTTTGTTCGCCGTCGGTTCTCTCTAAAGAATTAGTGAAAAAGTATTTTAGCTCAAACAGTCCGCGCGGCGTTTGAATATACTTTCCGTTCGTCGCACGGCTTACCGTTGATTCATGACAGTCTACTTTTTGAGCAATATCTTTTAAGGTAAGCGGCTTTAGCCCCGAAATACCCATTTCAAAAAAATCTTGCTGATGTTCCACAATGGCTTTAGACACGTTGTAAATCGTCACATTACGCTGCTCAATACTATTAATTAGCCAAGTAGCTTCATGGATTTTTTCCTGTACGTATCGATCGGTTGTTACGCATGCAGAGCGATGAACCAGTTTTTGGTAGGTGCTGTTAATCTCGATGGGCGGAAGCAGCTCGCTATGAAGAATAACATGATAGCGGCCGTCTATTTTTTGTACCGTTACATCAGGCGAAATGTACTTCGTAAGCGGAACATAGAAATCTCCTGCTGGACGAGGATTCAATGTCCGCAAGCAGTCAACAATTTCTTGTACTTCGCGCATTGAAATAGAGTATTTTTTTGAAATGTTCCGATATTTTTTGTTAGCAATATCTTCAATATCGTGTTTCACCACATCGTATAAAAGAGGAGGCTTTGACTTTTTGGCCTTAATTTGAATAAGCAGTGAATCGACAAAGTTTTGAGCGCCCACTCCGATTGGATCAAAGCTTTGTAAAACGTGAATCATATCGTTGACTTCGTCAATTGAAACGTTAAGCAGTTCGGCTGCCAATTTTGGTTCAATTGCTAAAAAGCCGTTTTTATTTAAGTTTCCAATTAGAAATTGAACGATGTGTTTTTGCTGTGAGTGTAAATGATTTAGCATAGACAGCTGCTCTAATAAATGGCTCTCTAATGTCACAGTTTGATCGGATATATAATTAAACGGATTATACTCGTCATCGGTGTGACCTTTTGAATATGAACGCTGTTCTCGAGTATTAAATGAATTTTTTTGCTGAGAATCGCCAGCAGACAGTTTAATTACAGGATTTTCATTGACTTGCTCATGAAGATAATGAACTAAATCGGCCGTAGAATAATTTAAAATGTTGATAGACTGACGTAATTCAGGTGTCATGGCCAATTTTAATAGTTGTTTTTGAGATAAATCTAAACCTAATTGCATCATTGAATCACCTATCATTCTTGAGTTTTATTTCGACAATTCTGGCTGCATCGTTCGACATCATCATATATGAAAATGCGAAAGAATTCTATAGTGTTGTCAGATGTTCTTACACAAGGGCGACTCATAAGAAAGAGTAGGGAAATAGATAAAACAACCGAATAGCTCTTCCCAGCAGCTATTCGGTTATTTTAACAAAACTGCTAGGAGAACTTAGCTGCAATTTGGGGTGTTTCCCATTCTTCTATCTCCCCATGCGCACATCATATTTAAAATTTCTCGTAAGGTTTCGCCTTCTTCACTGAGTGAGTACTCTACTTTAGGAGGAACTTCATTGTATACTTTTCTATTAACTACACCGTCTTTTTCTAATTCTTTTAGCTGTTGAGACAGCATTTTTTTAGTAATAGCAGGCATAGCTCGCTGAAGTTCGCTAAAACGTTTTTCGCCTTCTTTTAAGAGGCATAAAATAACGACTTTCCATTTCCCGCCGATTACTTCAAGTGTTGCTTCAACAGGTACATTATAGTGGGGTGCTTTCACCGCTAATCCTCCATTCATAAACAGATATGAAATATGGATATAATAATTTAATATCCATAGACCTAGGTTACCGGGAAGGTACCTGGTTACATGAAAGTGCCGTCTTTTGTAAACAACATGTATTTATTATACTGAAAAAGAACTTTTAATTGAAGGAAGAAATGTAAAAGGGGAGATCTTGATAAAAGCTTTACTGCTAGAAGGCAAAGGGAAAGTAAGTGAGATGAAAGTCGGAAATATCCAAAAGCCGCATCCAGCTAAAGGTGAAATTTTAGTTAAAATTAAAGCTACTGCCTTGAACCCTGTAGATTATAAAACAGGAAACGGCGGTAATCCCAGTTGGACATACCCTCACGTATTAGGACTTGATTCAGCTGGCGTTGTCGAGGAAGTGGGAGAAGAAGTCACAACTGTCAAAATCGGAGACCGTGTTGTATATCATAGCGATTTATCAAAAAAAGGCGGGTTTGCACAGTACGGAGTGACAACAGCTCATACGGTTTCCCTTATTCCACAAGGAGTTTCATTTGAAGACGCTGCAGCTATTCCATGTGCGGGGTATACAGCATATCAAGCATTGTTTCACAAAATGAACGCTTCAAAAGGACAAACGATTTTAATTCACGCAGGTGCTGGAGGGGTTGGAGGGTTTGCCATTCAGCTTGCTAAAAATGCAGGTCTTACAGTGCTTACAACCGCATCTTCTGCCAATCATGAGTTTGTAAAAAGTTTAGGTGCTGACTATGCAATCGACTACCGTAAAGAAGATTTTGTGAAAAAAGTGCTGGAGCTTACCGATGGACTCGGTGTAGATTTAGTCTTGGATACAGTTGGGCGTGACAATGCAGACGAGTCGGTAAAGGCTCTTGCTTTTAATGGTCAAATTGCATTTATCGCAGGACCTCCTAATGTAAATGATGCGATTTCGTTTGCGCATCCACTATCGTTTCATCAAGTTGCATTAGGAAGCGTACATCAGTCTAATAACGTAAAAGAACAGCAAAAACTTGCGGAGATGGGAAATAAAATGCTTTTGCTTTTACAAGAAAATAAGCTGAATGCTCTTGTGGAAAAAGTCATTTCACTAGACGAAGTGCCGGCAGCTTTAGATGAACTGGCGACTCGTCGAGTAAAAGGGAAAATTGTAGCTGTGATAGATAAATGATAGAGCGAAAAAGAGCTTGAGACAAAAGTATTTTAGTTGAAGTAAAAAACGAACTATTGATCAATAGTTCGTTTTCTCGTCTTTAGATTGGATTGGGTTAAGTTATGTTCCAGCCTCTTTTAAATCGTAAACTGCTGCGTATAGAGCTTGTGGTAAAAACCTTGTTTCTCTAATAGCTCGTGATGATTTCCTTTTTCAATAATCTGTCCGTCTTTTAAGACAAGAATTTGATTTGCATTTTCAATCGTTTTGAGGCGGTGGGCAATTACAAAGCTTGTTTTTCCTTTTAATAGATTACTCATTCCTTTTTGAATATCAATTTCTGTTTTTGTATCAATATTGGAAGTAGCTTCGTCTAAAATTAAAATATCACAGTCAGAGAGCATGGCTCGGGCAATCGATAAGAGTTGCTTTTGACCTTCACTTAAATTTCCTCCACCGGCTGAAATCACGGTATCGTATTGCTGCGGCAGGTGCTTGATAAAAGAATGAGCATTTGCCATTTTTGCTGCGCTTTTCACTTCTTCATCGCTGGCATCTAATCGGCCGAATCGAATGTTATCCGCAATCGTACCGGAAAATAAATAGGTATCCTGAAGAACAATGCCAATTCGGTTTCGTAAATCATGGATGTTATAGTCACTGATGGAACGGCCGTCAATTTTAATGTCTCCGTTTGCGATGTCATAAAATCGTGTGAGCAAGTTAATGATTGTTGTTTTACCAGAACCTGTAGGACCGACCAAAGCAACCATTTCACCTTTTTTTGCTGTAAGTGTAACATTTTTTAAAATCATTTTTTCGTCAGTATAGCCAAATGATACGTTCTCAAAAGCAACGTCTCCTGCAAATTTTGTAACAGAAAGAGCGTTTGGCTTGTTTGTGACGTCCGGCTGCTCATCCATAATCGCAAACACGCGCTCTGCGCCGGCAATAGCCGAAAGAATAGTGTTTACTAAGTTTGCCATTTGACTGATTGGGCGAGAGAACTGACGTGAGTAGTTAACAAATGAAGCGATCATCCCAACTGTAACGCTACCTTGAACAGCCATAAATGCTCCTGCTCCAATCACTAGTGCTAAGCCTAAGTTGTTAATAAAGTTTGTGACAGGACCTAAAAAGCCTGAAAATGTTTCTGCTTTTGTTGCTGAACTTCTCAGCTGTTCATTTCGTTCATTAAAAACAGTTAAAAAATCTTTTTCCTTACTAAAAAGCGTAACAACTTCTCCTCCAGAGATTGCTTCTTCTACAAAGCCGTTTAGCTCACCTAAGTCTTTTTGGCGTTTGACAAAATTTTCACTGCTTCGTTTTAATATTTGTCGAACGATTATAACCATTAATGGAATAACAATCAGTGTGATAATGGCAAGAATCCAGTTGAGCGAGAACATCGCAATGGTAATACCGACTAGAGATAAAATAGAGGACATAGCCTGAATAACGCTTTGACTCAGAGCGTTATTCAGGTTATCAATATCATTCGTAACCCGGCTCATTAACTCTCCGTGAGCTCGCTTATCAAAAAAGCGAAGAGAGAGAGTTTGAAGCTTTGCAAATAAATCTTGGCGGAGCATTCCGATGGTCGTAAACGAAACGTTTACCATTAAATAGGTTTGCAGCCATGTTAACAAAGATGTCGTAATGTAAATTCCTGCAAGAGTGAGTGACATTCGTATCGTTCCGCTGATATCTTTGGGAATAATATGCTCGTCAATAATAACCCCAATTAAATAAGGGCCTAATAAATTAAGCAGGGAAGTCACAATAACTAAGATGATCGCAGCCACAAGCGGAGGCTTTCGTTTTCCCATATATGACCAGATTCTATATAGTGTTTTTTTCGCATTCTTTGGCTTCACTACAGGACCCTTCATCATGCCTCTAGGGCCGCGAATAGAGCTCATTTGATTTTTACCTTGATTATTCACTAGGCAACACCTCTTTTCCGCCTTGTGCTAGATAAATGTCGTAATAAAGAGAGTGGTGACGAAGCAATTCTTCATGAGTCCCTTGTTCAGCAATTTTGCCTTCATCCATGACGATAATATGATCAGCGTGAAGAAGAGACGAAATTTTAGACGCAATAATAATGACGGTCGCATCGGAAAACTCTTCTTTTAAATGTGTTAGTACCTGCGCTTCTGAGACAGCATCCAACGCGGAAGTTGCATCATCAATGACCAATATAGCAGGCTTTCTAACAAATGCACGCGCGATTGAAAGACGCTGCTTTTGCCCTCCTGATAAGTTGGTTGCTCCTCGCGTTAAAGGATACTCATATTTTTCTGGGAGTTTTTCAATAAACTCCGTTGCGCATGCAAAAGCTGCAGCATCTTCAATTTCTGAGGAAGAAGCATGATCGTTTCCCATTCGAATATTCATATCAATCGTTCCGGTAAACAGTGTAGCTTTTTGAGGAATAAACCCAATGGATGAGCGAAGCTCTTTTACGTCATAGTTTGTCAGATTTTTTCCATCTACAAAAATTTCGCCGCCATCAGGATCATATAAGCGCGAAATAAGTTTTGCAAGCGTCGATTTTCCGCTTCCAGTAGAGCCGATAATGCCAATAGTTTCCCCGTGTTTAGCAGTAAATGAAATATCTTTTAATACGTTTTCTCCATTTTTACTGTAGCTGTATGTAACGTTTTGAAACGATAGATCACCTTTAAGCCTGTTGATTTGAGCAGCAGAGTTTGCTGGAGGAATGTCTATTTTTGTTTTTAAAACAGAATCGATTCGTTCAGCTGAAGGGAATGCACGTGTAATTTGCATCAGCACCATGCTGCTTGACATAAGTCCGTTTAAAATAATCGTTAAGTAATTAATAAAAGCTAAAATCACACCTGCTTCAATTTTTCCTGCTTCAACTTGAAGTCCACCCAGCCATAGAGTAGCTACCATGCCGATATTTACTACAAATAAAATAACGGGCATTAAAAGCGAAATAAGCTGAACAGCACTCATATTAGCTTGCGTCAAGGAGCTGTTTGCTTCTTTAAACTGATTGATTTCATATGATTCTCTTACATACGCTTTTACTACGCGCATCCCTGATAAATTTTCTTGGACTTTTGTGTTTACACGATCAACGCTTCGCTGAACTTTTTTGAAAAGTTTTCCGGCTTTCGTGATCACAAACCAAATGCATAAAAATAAAATAGGGACGACCACGACGATAATAGGAAACAAAGAACGAGCGGTTAATAACACGATCACAATACTTCCTGCAAAAAGTAAAGGTCCTCTAACTAATACTTTTAGCGTCATATTCAATGCGTTTTGAACACTCGTTACATCATTTGTCATGACGGTGATTAAGTGACCAGTCCCTAGTTTATCTCTGTTGCTGTTTGAGAGGTTTTCAATCTTTTCAAAAAGCGATTTTCGAATATCGGTAGAAAAATTTACTGCTGCTTTTGTGCTAAGGATGGCGCAGACGATACCAGCAGCTAAGCCAATGATTGCTAACATAAGCATAAGGATACTTCGGGTGATAACATATGTTTGATTGTTGTTTGCAATACCATAATCAATGATATGCTGCATAATAGTAGGCTGAAGAAGGTCAGCTAACACTTCAATGACCATCAATAGCGGGGCAAACAGCGCGAGCCATTTGTAAGGTTTTAAGTAAGGGTATAAAGATTTAATTGTATTCACACATTGTGGCACTCCTTTCTGTAAAAAATATGGTAACATAGAATAAGTTTAGAAGTTTGTTTCAAGCACCATTTATTATACGCCAATGCAAGCAGAAATCCACTTTTTGAGAGGGTCAGGTATGCAATGAATCAAACATTACGAGTACATCATCCACTTTTTGGATCTTTGTTATATGACTCGGCCTGGGTTGGAGAAAAACAGGTCACTTTCTTTGGACAACAACAACATGTGTTGCTGACAATTGATGGAGATAAAGAGAAGCCATTTCAAAAACGGCAAGAAGAGGCTTTTCAAGCATTTTGGCTTCAAAGCGAATTATTGTTAAAGAGGACGGAAAAAGCTCTTTTTGATTATTATCAACAGGTGCGAGATGAATACAGAACTCAAGTTGAAAAAGACGTGGTAGACTTATTAGTTCCGAATGTAAAAAAGCGAAAAGACATCGGTTTTTTAGTTGAGTGTATTCAAATCTTTGTTCCTGAAGCACCTCATGATACAAGAGAAGTTGGTTTGTTTTTTGAATGTACGTGGGAAGAAGAGCATATGTTAGCTGTAAAGTTTAGAAATGAACAAATTGCCGCTATTGGCTTACAAGAAGAGTTATTCTAGTAAAAAGCCTTGAAGCAACCTGCTTCAAGGCTTTTTGGCATTAATGTTTGACAGGCTCTTCGATTCCCATACCTGTATTTGCTTTTACTAAAATCTCATCAAATTTCTTTTCGTCTGCTTTTTTAGACGAAAGAAGTGTTCCTATAAAAGCAGCTAAGAAGCCTAGAGGAATGGAGATAATACCAGGGTTTGTTAATGTGATGAGCGGCTCACCTACAAAGATAGCAGCTCCAGGCTCAGGTGCCCACACGTTTGGACTAATGGCAACTAAAAACAGTGAGCTGAATAGTCCAACCAGCATGCCAGTGACTGCTCCTGCTGTATTAAAACGTTTCCAAAAAATAGTAAGAAGAATAATTGGCAAGTTAGCGCTCGCTGCTACGGCAAATGCAAGTGCAACTAAAAATGCTACGTTCATGTTTTGAGCAAATAATGCAAGAATAATAGATAGAATGGATACCCCAATAGAAGCCCATCGTGCAGCCACTACCTGTTCTTTTTCAGTTGCAGCCCCTTTACGGAGAATATGACTATAAAAGTCGTGAGCGAATGCTGAAGCTGCTGAGAGCACCAGCCCAGCTACAACAGCTAAAATCGTAGCAAAAGCTACAGCTGAGACAAACGCAAAGAGAAAGTCTCCGCCAAGAACTTGAGCGAGCAGGGGAGCTGCCATGTTTCCTGCTGCATTTGCTTTGATAATATCATCGTACCCTACGAATGCAGCAGCACCGAACCCTAAAAAGATTGTCATAATGTAAAAAACGCCAATGATCCACGTTGCATAAATAACAGACTTTCGTGCGGTGATGGCATCTTTTACTGTAAAGAAACGAATAAGGATATGAGGAAGGCCTGCTGTACCAAGAACAAGAGCTAAATTCAACGAAATCATGTCCAGCGGATTTTTGAATTTATTTCCTGGATTTAAAAATCCGTCGCCAAGAGGAGTTGCGGTTTTCATCTCAGAAAACATTTTAGCAAAGCTAAAATCAAATTTTGAAAATACAATAATGGAAATAATGAACGTACCAATCATGAGAAGCAAGGCTTTGACAATCTGCACCCAGCTGGTCGCCGTCATGCCTCCAAATACAACGTAAACCGTCATCAAAACGCCGACAATCAAGACAGAATACACGTAATCTAGACCAAGTAATAAATGAATTAATGCTCCTGCTCCAACAAGCTGCGCAATCATATAAAAAATGGAAATGGTGATCGTGTTTAATGCGGCAACTCCCCGCACTTTCTTTTCGTTAAAACGAGCTGCTATCATATCTGCCATCGTGTACTTTCCTAAGTTGCGAAGTGGTTCAGCTACAATGTATAACACAACGAGATAGGCAACTAAAAAGCCGATGCTGTAAAAAAAACCGTCAAATCCAGAAAGCGCTACCATTCCGGCTATGCCTAAAAATGACGCAGCAGACATATAATCTCCGGCAATCGCCATGCCGTTTTGCCAGCCGGTTAAACTTCCATCTGCTGTATAAAAGTCACTGGTCGTTTTTGTACGCTTGGATGCCGCATACGTAATGATTAGCGTAAGACCTACAATAGCTAAAAAAAGTGAGAAAGCTAGTACGTTCATTCATTTAACCCCCTATTCAATTTGCAGCTTCTTTTTTTATCGTGTCAACAAGTTCATCAAATTTCGAGGCTCTTTTTGTGTATAAAATGCATAGGGCCCAAGTCATCACAAACTGTGCAAAAGCAAATACCCACGCCCAAGTCATAGAAGCAAAAGCTGGTTTGTTTAAGACGGTTGTGTAAGCCGTTAAAATAGGCAAGGTAAAATAAAAAGCAAGAAAAAACAGAGAGAGCGGTAAAATAAAATTGCGTTTTTGTTTCAAAAGCTTTTGAAATGAAGCAGACTGTACAATTTCTGTGTAATCAGGAGAGGAAGAAGCATTGTTTACCTTCTTTAAAGAATTTTCATTCATCGCCAAGCGGAATTCCCCCTTTGATAATAAATAGATGAAGCAAAAAGCTCCATATCACTTGAATTATATTATTTTCGGAATAAAAAGTAAATTCTGTCTTTTTGTGAGAATGGTAACTTTGGAAGTTTTTTAATATACTAAAGCTTCAAACTAAATGCATACTGCCATAATAAAAAACGGACAACATTCAATATAAAGGAGACATCGTTCACAATAGAAATATTGAAATTAACCCTTAGTTTCTCTTACATATAAGGCTTTTCTTTATTATTTAAACGTTATTTTTTTGTTGGATCTTTTGAAAAATAAAAGAAGATGATGATAAAATCATAAGCACACAATAATGTTAGATAGGAAACAGGTGAAGAAAGTACGCTATTATTTAGAGATGGTTATAAATAGACAAGATATTATGAAAGATTTCTATATGAATGATATTTTTTCTTTATAGTTAACAAACAATGTGACTACTTGTATAAAAGAGAAAAGGTGAAATAATGGCATTTGGAATCAAACGCCCGGAACTAAACGCATGGAAAGCAGCTGTTAAGCGAGGAGAGATCGCATTTTTAACTCATTACTGGCTCGATGAGCGTTTTCCACACGCAACTACCGTAACAAAAGTAGGTTGCAGTGACTTAAATAAGCTGATTAAGTGGGGAGAAAAGTATGGTATTCCCGCTAAGTATATTGATAATCGATCCGGCTATCCTCATTTCGATTTACTAGGCGAGCGTCAGAAAGAAATTATGAAAAAGGAAAATCAGCTGGAGCAGCTGAAGCGATTTGAAGAAGTTAACGAATGAAAAGCAAAGTTAATTTTAAAAAACTGTAAAAAAATTCTATTGTTACGGCTTTTTTTATGTTTAAATAGAAAAAACAGTGGAATAGATTAAGAAGAACAATTACGTTATGTATTCTCTCATATAGGGAAAATAACTTAGTTTAGTTTCCTTATTTGATACGATAAAGAGCTTTGTTTTATAATAAAATTGTTGTTCGGATAAAAGGAGGAAGAAGGGCATGTCCGAGGTTGGAACTTTAAAAAAAGGATTAGATATCTTCTCTTTGCTTTTAAACCGTCCGAATATGACTATTCCGGAAATGATGGAAGCGCTCGGTTTTAATAAGAGTACGATGTATCGTCTTGTGAGCACACTTGAACAAAACGGATTTATTGTAAGAAACCCGTCTAACCGCTATACGGTTTCACCACAACTGGTGCTGGCACTCGTACAAAATACGATGCATACGAACTATGAAATGAATTGGCTCTCTGTTCCTGCTATGCAGAAGCTGAGTGAAGAGACCAATGAGACCATTTACGCGGGAATTCTCCATCATAAACAGATGGTTACAACTCAGGTGGTGAACGGGCAATATAGCACTCGTACGCATTCCGAAGTAGGAAATAAAAAGCCGCTTCATGCAAATGCTATTGGAAAGTGTATTCTCGCTTATCAAGAGGACAGCGTGCAAAAATCTATTCTTCACGAACTTTCGCTTGAAGCTTATACAGATCGAACGATCACCGAGCTGGACGAGCTGGAAGCTGACTTAGCTTTAAGTAAGGAAAGAGGATATGCTGTCGATGATGAAGAACGGGAGCCTGGCGTTCGCTGTATTGCAGCCCCTATTTTCAGAAAAGGAAAAATAATGGCAGCTATTGCTTTATCAGGTCCATCCGTTCGTATTTCAGAAGAGAAAGACGAAGAACATGCTGCACTTGTTAAACAGTGCGCAGAACAAATTTCACAAGCAATTACTCTTTACGAATAATTCAACAGTAAAAAAGGGGATGAACAGCAACATGGAAAACTTACAGTCAACAACGACCTTAGCAAACGGCGTTAAAATGCCGTGGTTAGGTTTAGGTGTTTATAAAGTAGAAGATGGTCAAGAAGTTGTAGATTCAGTTAAATATGCAATCAAAGCTGGATACAAAAGCATTGATACGGCTAAAATTTATGAAAATGAAGAAGGCGTGGGACAAGCGATCAAAGAATCAGGTGTTTCTCGCGAAGAACTATTTGTTACATCAAAAGTGTGGAATGCAGATCAAGGATATGACACAACTCTTCAAGCGTTTGAAACAAGCTTAAACAAGCTAGGTCTTGAATATTTAGATTTATACTTAATTCACTGGCCGGTTGAAGGTAAGTATAAAGATACGTGGAAAGCACTTGAAAAGCTTTATAAAGACGGGAAGATCCGTGCAATCGGCGTATCGAATTTCCAAGTGCATCATCTAGAAGACTTAATTGCAGATGCAGAAGTTAAGCCGATGGTAAACCAAATCGAATTTCATCCACTTTTAACACAAACAGAAGTGCGTGAATACTGCAAAAAACAAGGAATCCAAGTGGAAGCATGGTCACCGCTTGCACAAGGTGAGCTGCTTGATAACGAAGTGTTAACTCAAATTGCTGAAAAGCACGGAAAATCAACTGCTCAAGTTATCTTACGTTGGGACTTACAAAACGAAGTAGTAACGATTCCTAAGTCAACAAAAGAACATCGTATTATCCAAAATGCAGACGTATTTGATTTTGAATTAAATGCAGAAGAAGTTGAAAAAATTAACGCATTAAATCAAAATCATCGCGTAGGTCCAGATCCAGATAACTTTGACTTTTAATGTTAAATTAAGACTAAAACGTCTTGTAAGATAAATAATAAACAAAGCGCTATTGTCATTCATGCAGTAGCGCTTTGTTTATTAATTAGGAAATGTGATGGTTGAACGAGGAGGAAAAGTAATGAAAATGTCAGGAAACACTATTTTAATTACGGGCGGAGCGTCTGGAATTGGATTGGCGCTTGCAGAACGTTTTTTAAAGGAAGGAAATGAAGTTATTATTTGTGGAAGAAGGGAATCAAAGCTGCAAGAAGCAAAAGAAAGATTCCCTTCGTTACATACAAAAGTGTGCGACGTATCAATAGAAGAAAGCAGAGTAGAGCTGGTAAAATGGGCGACTGAAAGGTTCCCAAAATTAAATGTTATTGTGAATAATGCAGGCATTCAGCAGCGCGTAAATCTTTTACACATGCACGAAGAGTGGCAGTATTACGAAAAAGAACTAATGAGTAATGTAAGTGCTCCTATTCATTTAACTTCGCTATTGATTCCTCATTTCGTTCAACAAGAACGTGCTGCGGTTATTAACGTAACGTCGGGGCTGTCTTTAACACCTGGAGCATGGGTGCCAATTTACAGCGCAACAAAAGCGGCGTTAAGGTCGTTTACGATTAGTTTAAGACATCAAGTAGAAGAAACAAATACCGAAGTGATAGAAATTCTTCCTCCAGCCGTGAACACGGATTTAGGAGGACCGGGACTTCATACATTTGGAGCACCGCTTGATGACTTTGCTGATTCAATATTTGAAGAACTGAAAAAAGGCAAAATCGAAATTGGCTATGGAGACAGCGCTAAAAGGCTTCATGCTTCTAAAGAAGAAATTGAGAAAGCTACAGCAAAGGCTTGGAGGGGGTTTTTAAAGAACAATCCTGAATTTTAAAGGCAGAAAGCAAAAAGGTTTCTAAAGCCTTCAATGGTAGCGGGTCATAAAAAGCGTGTGTCCATAAAATAAATGGACACACGCTTTTTATCATTAACGATCTACCGTTTGTCTAATTCGTTTTTCCATTTTCTCAAGCATGCGGAGGTACTCATCCTGTTCTTCTGGAGTTAGAGCAAAAAGCATGTCTTGCCAAAATAAATTTCGCTGCTCAATTACATAGTTCACTAATGTTTCGCCAGCTTCTGTTAAGGATATCCATACAATTCGGCGGTCTTTTTGGTCACGTACGCGCTTAATGAGTGCATCATCTTCTAATTGATTTAATAAAATGGTAGTAGCCCCGGAGGTTAGCTTTAGATTTGAAGAAATTTCGGCTACCATACGTTTAGAGCTGATTCCAATGAATTTTAGAATTAAAAATTTTGTAATGGTCAAATTATAGGGCTGCTCACTGATTTTATCTTCCAAGAGCTTTCGCTTGAGTTCAAATAATGAGGTTTTAACTTGGTCAAGTTTTTCTAGTTTATCTATTAACTGCTGATCCATCATAATCACCTTTTCTTTATCATTATAGGTGTTAAACAATTGCTGCTAGTTACCTATTGTGGTTTATGTATATAGGGAGTTTGTTCCAAAAAAAGGAGCTGTTTTTGTGTATAACCCTATGCTTATATATCTAACTTTAAAGTAAAGTAAAGTACTTGTAAAGAAACCAAAACTTTTAAGTTGTATTTCAGTTAAAGATGTAGTAAAGTATTCAGTCGGGAAAACTTTATGAAACATAAATGTTTAGTTTTAAAAATAAATTAAAATCAAAGTTATTTACAACTAAATATCTTTGTGATAAAGTTATCTAGCGTAATACTTAACTGAATGAAATATTAAGGAGGTAAAATAAATGTCAAGAGGGCGTTTAATTTTAATGAACTTTATCGGAATTATTGTAGTATTAGCTTTAATTATTGGTGGAGGATACTATTATATTCAGAAATCTAATTATGTATCCACAGACAATGCAAAAGTGTCGGGCGATCTTTATACAGTAGTAGCGCCAGCGGCAGGTAAAGTAGCAAGCTGGAATATTGAAGAAGGTAAAGATGTTTCAAAAGACGATGAGGTAGCTAAAATCCAATCAGAAGATGGAGAAAAAACAGTTACAGTACCAGAGGATGGTAAAATCATCAAAACACAGGTAAAAGAAAATCAAATGGTTCAAGCTGGTCAACAAATTGCTAGCGAAGTAGATATGAATAACTTATTCATCATTGCAAACATTAAAGAAGACAAATTAAAAGATATTGAAGCTGGCGATGACGTTGATGTAACAGTTGACGGAGATACTAAAACAACAATCGATGGAAAAGTAGAAGAAATCGGTTATGCAACAAACTCAATTTTCTCATTAATGCCAAGCTCTAATTCAGACGGCAACTATACGAAAGTATCACAAACAGTTCCTGTTAAAATCTCTATTTCTAACTACTCTGAAAACGTACTGCCAGGTATGAACGCAGAAGTTAAAATCTCTAAAAACTAAGAACGTACATGATTAAGAAGAGAAGAAAGGAGGAAGGAACTGATGTCAGCAAACACGATACAACCAGAGGAAAACTCAGTTAAAAAGCATATCCCGCTACTAGTCGTACTTATGCTTGGATTGTTCTTAGCAATTTTAAACCAAACGCTGCTAAATGTTGCGATTCCGCATCTGATTACAGAGTTTGGCGTTACGGCTAATACCGCACAGTGGTTGCTTACAGGATATATGCTTGTAAATGGTGCACTTATTCCATTATCAGCCTATTTAATTGAACGTTTTGGCGTTCGTCGCTTATTCTTATTTGCGATGGCCTGCTTTACAATTGGAGCGCTTGTCTGCGGAATCGCGCCGACTTTCTCAATTATGCTAATTGGACGTCTGGTTCAAGCAGTCGGGGGCGGAGTGCTAGCACCTCTAGTTATGACCATTATCGTATTTATTTTCCCTCCTCATATGCGCGGAAAAGGAATGGGTATCTTTGGTTTAGCCATGATGTTCGCTCCGGCAATTGGACCGACGCTTTCAGGATGGGTTATTCAAAACTATGACTGGCACATTTTATTTACGGGAATGGTGCCACTAGGTGCACTCGTACTTATTATTGCAGCTTTTAAATTAAAAGATATTAAACCGCCTCAAAATGTAAAAGTAGATCTAATTTCTGTGTTTACATCTCTTGCAGGTATGGCTTTACTTCTATACGGCTTCAGTGAAGCTGGAAACGATGGCTGGACGGATTCAGTTGTATTATCAACGATGATCGGCGGTATTGTCTTATTAATCATCTTTGTTGTACAGCAGCTTCGACTTAAAAGTCCATTACTTGATGTGAGAGTATTTAAATACAATATTTTCTCATTATCTAATATCATCAGTATTGCCATTACAATCAGCATGTATGCTGGTATGTTCTTATTACCGATTTATTTGCAAAACATCCGTGGCTATTCAGCGTTTGACTCAGGCTTATTAATCTTGCCTGGTGCACTTGTTATGCTAGTCATGTCACCGATTTCTGGTACGCTGTTTGATAAATTAGGACCGCGTCCACTAGGGATTGTCGGGATGTTGATTACGGTTGTGACAACATTTGAATTTACAAAATTAACGCTTGAAACACCGTTTAGTCATATTGTTATTATTTATATGATTCGTGCATTCGGTATGTCATTATTAATGATGCCGATTATGACAGCTGGTTTAAATCAGCTGCCGGCAAAATTAAGCAGCCACGGTACATCTATGTCGAACACGCTTCGTCAGGTGAGTGGTTCAATCGGTATCAGTTTAATGACTACAATCTTTACAAATCGCACAACATATCATGTGAATGAAATGAGCAGTTCAATGACTACATCTGATCCATTCTTTATGAATAACTTCCAGGTATTTGTGCAAAAGATTGCTCAAACGCTTCACCTTTCTCAAACAGAAGCGCAAAAACAAGCTTTAACAACATTAGCTGGAAAAGTTCAAGCGCAAGCAACTGTACAAGGAATTAACGACGCGTTTTACTGGACAGTTATCATTGCCATTATTGGATTGATTTTAAGTTTCTTCCTACGTGATGTTCGTAAAGATCCAGTGGTAGAAGTAGAAGAGACAGAAAAAGAAACAACAGACGATATTCGTATGTTACCGGCACCAAAAGATATGAACTCATAAGCAACGGAGGGATAAAGGATGAAAATTTGTATCGTATATGATAGTGAAGGCGGACATACAGAGGCATTAGCAAAAGCGATTGCTTCTGGCGCTGAGCTGTCTGGAGAAGCAACTGTATATGTAAAGCATGTCGAAGAAGCAGATGTACGTGAACTGCCTGAAATGGATGCTATTATTTGGGGCTGCCCAGGGCATTTTGGAACAATCAGTTCAGGGTTAAAAACGTGGATTGATAAATTAGGTTATTTATGGGCAGAAGGTAAATTAATTGATAAAGTAGGTGCGGTGTTCTGTACAACAGCTACAACGCACGGTGGCTTAGAAGCAACGCTTTTAAATTTAATTACACCAATGCTTCACCAAGGAATGGTTATCGCTGGCTTACCAGGTAACATTCCAGAAAATGCGCTGTACGGTACTTATTACGGTGTGGGAATTACTTGTCCAATCGAAGGTGACGAATTATTAACAGAGAACGACCAAGCGCTAGGTAAAGCGTTAGGAGAACGTGTTGTTCAAGTGACTAAACGAATGACACAAGGACAGTAGGTGACGGTATGTTAGGTATTTTACTGATCGTTGTAGCTGTGATTCTGGTTGTCCTAATTATTACAATGAATGCTAAAGCATCATCTTCTAAGCGCCAGCGTACAGTTCCACCTAAAAAAGAAGCGGCTGCTTCAAATGCTCCTAAAGAGCCAAAAGTAGAAGAGAAAAAAGTGGCAGAAAAAAAACCTGCAGCACCAAAAGAAACACTAAAAGAAGAGCCAAAAGAACCGCAGGCGAAGACGGAAACAAGAACATCTAGACATAAGAAAGAAAAAGATGTCATGAACGATGATATGTATCGTCAAGTGCTGCAAAAGTTTAGAGAAGGCGAAAAAGACGACACGGTTTTTACAAAAGAAGAACGTGACGTTATGAATGATGACGCTTTTCGTAAGGCTTTAAGATCGTTTAAGAAAAACGATAATGAATGAGTTTCTTCTATTATAATAGTACGGAATAAAACAGATAGAAAATAGGTTATAAGCATTCCGCGAAACCAGCCGCTCTCCCCAGGTTAGGTTTCGCTTGGAGTGCAGCAGGGGGCTGACATGTTAACATCGACTCCCTGATTATAAGAAAGGGGACGTCAAAACATGGAACAGCTCACATTTATTGAAGAGGTCCAGAGAATTTCGATATCCCTTAACAAAAAGGTAATGACAGAGATAAAAGAAAGGTTACTTTCACAAGGGATTACGCCTTTTCAATATCATATCTTATTAATTATCGGTAAATGCAGTCATATTGGAGTAACCAAGCTGGCAGAGGAGATGCGTGTAAAGCCTAGTGCGATCACTCCTGTTATTACTCGTTTAATAGACTTAGAGTTAGTTTCACGCTATCACTCTAAAGAGGATCGCCGTAAGGTAAACATTGAGTTAACTGCTAAAGGTGAACAAGTGATTGAAGAAGCAAATGAAATTGTGCAAAAGATGATTGCTCATTTCTTTTCTTGCTATGAGCCGAAAGATCAAGAGCAATTTTTGAAATTATTTAAGAAACTAGACGCTAATATCTAATGAAAGAAACATCACTTCTTAATGGAGTGATTTTTTTTTTGATAAAAAGATTGTCAACTTCACTTTTCCATGATATCATTTGTGTAAACGGTTACATATATGGAGGGAGGGAAATAAAGTGGTAACAATTCGTGATGTAGCAAAAGAAGCAGGCGTGTCCGTTGCGACCGTTTCGCGTGTTTTAAACAGTACAGGGTATGTAAAAGAAGACACGCGTGTGCGAGTAATGAATACAATTCAAAGATTAAACTACAGCCCTAACGAAGTAGCCCGTTCGCTTTATACACGTGAATCACGTTTGATTGGTCTATTGCTTCCAGACATCACAAACCCTTTTTTCCCTCAGCTCGCACGAGGAATAGAAGATGAAGTACATAGCCATGGATTTCGTTTAATTCTTGGCAATAGTGATGAGCAGTTAGAGAAAGAATTAACATATCTCCAAACGTTTACGCAAAATCATGTAGTAGGAATGATTACGGCAACAACAAGTTTAGCTCAGAAACTATATGAAGGTCTTACATTTCCCGTCGTGTTTTTAGATAGAAGTTCTGATCAGTATCCATCCGTTTATGCTGATGGTTTTGAAGGCGGGAAAATCGCTGCAGAAGAAATAATCAAAAGAGGAAGTAAAAGAATTACTCTTATCAAAGGTCCAGTAAATGTAAAGCCTGCTCAGGAACGTTTTCAAGGCTCTCTTTCTGTCTTGAGTCAGTCTGATGCAGACTTTTACGTATTAAATACAAATTCTCTAGCATTTGACGATGCGCAGAAATGGGCAAAGGAAATCTTTCAAAAGTACCCTGAAACAGACGGGATTATCGCAAGTAATGACATTGTAGCCACAGCTGTTTTACATGAGGCGTTTCGATTAGAGAAAAGCGTGCCTGATGATCTTCAAGTGATTGGTTTTGATGATATTCCGCAAAGCCGCTTTTCGTTTCCAGCCCTGTCTACAATTCGTCAGCCTGCTTATGAAATGGGCAAGCAAGCAGCAGGTCTGTTAATGAAATGCATTAAGAAAGAACCTTTAATTCAAAAGCAAGTACAACTACCCGTTACGTTTATTGAACGAAATACGACACGAAAGGTTGAGGAACATGGCTAAAGTAACTGTGATTGGAAGTTCATCAATGGATTTAGTAGTAACATCAAATATTCGTCCTGGAGCTGGAGAAACAGTGTTAGGAGAATCATTTAAAACCGTTCCGGGAGGAAAAGGAGCGAACCAAGCTGTTGCAGCAGCCCGGCTTGGAGCGGATGTGAGTATGATTGGATGTGTGGGCGAAGATCATTACGGAAAAGCAATCCTGGAGAATTTCAAATCAAACGGTGTATCTGTGGAAAATGTGAAACCGGTTACAGATTCAGATAGCGGAACAGCTCACATTATACTCGCTGAAGGAGACAACAGCATTGTAGTTGTTAAAGGAGCAAACGATTATATTACTCCAGACTACGTAGAAAAAGCCAAAGAAAAAATTAAAGAAGCTGATATCGTACTTATTCAGCAAGAAATTCCAGAAGAAACGGTTGAATATGTTGCTCAGCTTTGTCAGGAACTTAAAGTACCGCTTTTATTAAATCCAGCGCCTGCAAGACCATTAAAAGCAGAAGTGATTGAACAAGTTTCTTACATCACTCCAAATGAACATGAAGCAGCGCTTTTATTTGAAGGAAAAGAAAAAGAAGAAGTATTAAAACAGTATCCAAATAAATTGTTTATTACAGAAGGAAAACAAGGTGTACGCTATTTTAACGGCGAGAAAGAAGTATTGGTTCCTTCTTATCAAGTAGAAACGATTGATACAACAGGAGCAGGAGATACGTTTAACGCAGCGCTTGCTGTGGCACTTGCCGAAGGAATGGGTTTTGAAAAAGGAATTCAGTTTGCTAATCGCGCAGCTTCGCTATCCGTCACTAAATTTGGTGCACAAGGCGGTATGCCGACTCGCAAAGAAGTGGAGGAGAGTCTGTAAATGAAACGTCACGGAATGATTAACAGTCATATTACGAAAACACTAACAGATCTAGGTCATACAGACACTATTGTCATTGCAGATGCAGGGTTACCTGTTCCGCGTGACGTGCCTAAAATTGATTTATCTTTAAAGCTAGGAGTGCCTAGCTTTGAAGATGTAGTAGTAGCTGTGTTAGAAGATATGGCTACAGAAAAAATAGTGATTGCTTCTGAAATGAAAGAAAGAAACCAAAAGGCTTACGAGTTGATGGAAAAGCAAAACATCTTAGTAGAAGAAGTATCGCATGAACAATTGAAAATGTTGACAAGTAAAGCGAAAGTTGTGATTCGTACAGGAGAAGCAACTCCTTATGCAAACTGTATTTTACAAGCGGGAGTTATTTTTTAAAAGAGGTGAACAGCATGCATATTGCAATGAGAGGGATTCATAAAGCCTTTGGAGCAAACCGTGTACTAAGAGGCGTGGATTTTGAATTACATGAAGGTGAAGTTCACGCACTAATGGGGGAAAATGGAGCGGGGAAATCTACGCTGATGAATATTTTAACCGGACTTCATAAAAAAGATGAAGGACAAATTCTGATTGATGGCAAAGAGACGTATTTTCAAAACCCAAAAGAAGCAGAACAAAACGGAATTACCTTTATTCATCAAGAGCTGAACGTTTGGCCTGAAATGACGGTGCTTGAAAACTTATTTATCGGCAAAGAATTAAAAACACCTTTAGGTTTTTTAAAAACAAAAGAAATGAAAGCGTTAGCAAAGAAGCAGTTTGAAAAATTAGCTGTCACCATTCCTCTTGATCAAGAAGCAGGACTTTGTTCTGTCGGACAGCAGCAAATGATTGAGATAGCCAAAGCGCTGATGACGAATGCAAAAGTGATTATCATGGATGAGCCGACCGCAGCGCTTACTGAAAGAGAAATTCAAAAGTTATTTGACGTAATTAATGCGCTGCGAAAACAAGGTGTATCGATTGTCTATATTTCACATCGTATGGAAGAGATTTTCGCTATTTGTGATTCCATTACGGTCATGCGTGACGGACAGACGGTAGACAAAAAGCCGATTCCAGAAACCAGCTTCGATGATGTTGTTCGCAAAATGGTAGGAAGAGAGCTAACGGATCGATTTCCTGCTAGGACATCTCCTAAGGGAGACGTTGTATTTGAAGCAAAAGGCTTGGAGAGAAAAGGTGTATTTCAAGACGTTCATTTTTCAGTGCGATCAGGAGAAATTGTCGGCGTTGCGGGGCTAATGGGAGCTGGCAGAACCGAAATTATGCGCGCTATCTTCGGGCTTGATCCGTTAGAAAAAGGCGAAATTATCTTAAATGGCAAACGGGTCAGTATCACAAAGCCAGACCAAGCCATTAAATTAGGTCTCGGGTTCATTACAGAAGATCGTAAAACAGAAGGGCTCGTTCTGGATTTTTCTATTCGAGAAAATATTGCACTTCCAAGTCTATTCAGCTTTTCGCCAAAAGGCTTTATTGAACAAAAAAGCGAGCAGCAATTTGTAGATTTGCTTATTAAACGTTTAACGATCAAAACCGAGTCGTCTGAGACGAGTGCGGCTAATTTATCGGGAGGAAATCAGCAAAAAGTAGTTATTGCCAAGTGGATTGGCATTGGACCAAAAGTGCTAATTTTAGATGAACCAACTCGAGGAGTTGACGTCGGGGCGAAGCGTGAAATTTATCAGCTTATGAATGAACTGACAGACAGAGGCGTGGCTATTATCATGGTGTCTTCAGAGCTTCCGGAAGTACTCGGCATGAGTGATCGCATTTTGGTTGTGCATGAAGGAAAGATAACAGGTGAACTGACAAGTGAAGAAGCAACTCAAGAAAAAATTATGACATTTGCAACAGGAGGTCAGTAAAATGAAAGCAAACACAGCGATAAAAGAAAATCGCGTTGATAACGTGATGCAAAAGCTAGGTCCGTTACTAGGTTTATTTATTCTTATTGTCATTGTATCGATTTTAAATCCAAGCTTTTTAGAACCTTTAAATATTTTAAACTTGCTGCGTCAAGTAGCCATTAATGCCTTAATTGCATTCGGTATGACATTTGTTATTTTAACAGGGGGAATTGATTTATCCGTGGGCTCTATACTTGCTCTATCAAGTGCGTTAATGGCAGGTATGATTGTGTCAGGTGTAGATCCTATTTTAGCTATTTTAATAGGATGTGTGTTAGGAGCTGTAATGGGTATGGTTAACGGCTTACTTATTACAAAAGGAAAAATGGCGCCGTTTATTGCGACGCTAGCGACGATGACAATTTTTAGAGGATTAACGCTTGTTTATACAGATGGAAATCCGATTACGGGCTTAGGCGAAAACTATTACTTCCAGTTATTTGGCCGAGGCTATTTCCTAGGTATTCCTGTTCCAGCGATTACGATGGTATTAGCGTTTGCTGTCCTATGGGTGATTTTGCATAAAACACCGTTTGGCCGTAGAACATATGCAATCGGTGGAAATGAAAAAGCAGCATTTATTTCAGGAATCAAAGTTCCGAAAGTTAAGGTTATGATTTACTCACTAGCAGGATTATTGGCAGCGCTATCAGGAGCGATTTTGACTTCTCGCTTGAATTCTGCTCAGCCAACGGCAGGTACGTCTTACGAGTTAGATGCTATCGCCGCAGTAGTACTGGGTGGCACAAGCCTTTCTGGAGGACGTGGACGCATTGTTGGAACGTTAATTGGTGCGCTGATTATCGGAACATTAAACAACGGTTTGAACTTACTCGGCGTTTCGTCGTTTTACCAAATGGTCGTAAAAGGAATTGTTATTTTAATTGCGGTATTAATTGATCGCAAAAAGTCAGCTTAGGAGGGAAAAACATGAAGAAAATTTGGCTCGTGCTATTATCATTTTCATTATTACTGTTAGGGGCTTGTTCACTTCAGCCTCCTGAGTGGGCGAAACCATCTGAAAGTAAAAATTTAAAAGATATTAAAATTGGTTTATCTGTTTCTACATTAAACAATCCGTTCTTTGTTTCCCTAAAAGAAGGAGTACAAAAAGAAGCAAAAAAACTGGGCATGGAAGTAGTTGTAGTAGATGCTCAAAATGATTCAGCAAAACAAATTAACGATGTAGAAGATTTAATGCAGCAAGGTGTTAACATTCTGCTTATTAACCCAACGGATTCAGCCGCTATTTCAACAGCTGTACAATCGGCTAATAATGTAGGGATTCCAGTTATTACGCTAGATCGTTCAGCAGAAAAAGGAAAAGTGGAAACACTGGTAGCTTCAGATAATGTAAAAGGTGGTCAAATGGCTGCTGATTACATTGTAAAAAAAGTAGGTGAAAAAGCTCAGGTAGCAGAACTTGAAGGCGTGCCCGGAGCTTCAGCAACTCGTGAACGAGGAAAAGGGTTCCACAACGTTGCAGATCAAAAGCTAGATATTACGGCTAAACAGTCAGCTGATTTTGACCGTACAAAAGGCTTAAACGTTATGGAGAACGTTCTTCAAGGAAACCCTGGTATCAAAGCCGTATTTGCTCACAATGATGAAATGGCATTAGGAGCTATTCAAGCGATTAACAGCTCAGGAAAAGATGTATTAGTAGTAGGGTTTGATGGAAACGACGATGCAATTAAAGCAGTAAAAGAAGGAAAACTAGGAGCAACTGTAGCCCAGCAGCCTGTTTTAATTGGTAAACTTGCCGTAAAGTCTGCTAAAAATGTTCTTCAAGGCAAAAAAGTAGATAAGCAAATTCCAGTGCCTTTAAAACTAGTAACCTCTGAAAAATAATGGCTTTATACGTGTGAAGAAAAAAGACGCTCATTTGATTTATGGGCGTCTTTTTATATATATAAAGTGTAAAAAAGAAGTGAAAAAGTCACAACTTTATAAATAGTGTAGGAATTATGTAGGTGGAATTTATGTAATAAAAAGTAAAAAACACAGAAAAAAGGCGGTAAAACACATAATTTTCTGTGAAAAATTTGTAATATAGCTGTAATAATAAGCGTTTATTTTGATTTTTAAAGAGTAATTTTGCCCCCTTTGTGACAAAAATATATCTTTTTTAATAAACAGTAAACCTCTCTATCAAGGGATTTTGGTGGTAAATTCCCAGAAAGAGATTCTTGGTTATACAGATTATGGGAAACTTTTAACTGTATTGTAACATAAACAGCTAGTTTTTTATGGTATAACTATGTCTATGAGGAAAGGGGACTATTACTTTATGAAAATTTTTAAGCGTATGACTCTTGCAGCAGTCACAGGAATTTTCTTCATGACCGGCATTACAGAGACTCACGCCCAATCGAATGAAGAAGCGCTCCAGACTACTGAAAATAAAATTAAAGAAACAGAAAAGGCTGTTCAACAAAAAGAGAAAGAGAAACAGTCTATCAATTCAGATGTTCAAAACATACAGTCACAATTAAATTCATTACATACAGTAATCTCTAGCAACAAAAAAGAGTTAGCATCGACTGAAAAGCAGATTTCAGAAGCGAACAAAATGATTGAGAAAAAGAAAAAAGAGATCGTTTTGCTTCAGGAAAAAGTGTTAAGTCGTAAAGATATTATTGAAAATCGATTAGTTGCTTTACAGCAGGACGATAAAACAAGCGTTGTTATTGATACATTAATGAATGCTGATAACTTTGGAGATTTTGTTGCACGTATGGGTGCGGTCACAACTTTATTGTCAGCAGATAATGATATTTTAAAGCAGCATCAAAATGACTTAGATCAAATTGAAAAAGATAAAAAAGAAATTGATAAGCAAGAAAAAGTATTAGAAGCAGCAAAAAGTAGCCTAGCGGCTAAACAAGCTGAATTAGATAAAAACGTTGCGAAACAAACAGCAACGTTAACAACTATGCAAGAAAAATACAGTACGGTCGTAAATGAAATTGATGCAGCTTCTTCAGAAAAAGCAAATCTTCAGTCTGAACTAACAGGCATTCAAGATAAGATTGCAAAAGAAAAAGAAGCAGCTCAAAAGCAAGCTGAGCAAGTGGCAAAACAGCAGGCGGCTGAAAAGGCTGAGGCTGATGCAGAAGCAAAGCGTCAAGCTGAATTAGCAACAGCTAAAAAAGAAGTAAAAACAGAGCCGAAACAAGAAGTAAAAACAGCTGCGGCTACAGAGAAGAAAGCAGCCGTTTCTTCAGAAGCAAAAGAAACGAAAAAAGAAGAAAGCACACAAAAGCATTCTGGAAAAGAAATGTATGTAGAAGCAACAGCTTATACAGCTAATTGTGCAGGCTGCAGCGGCGTAACAGCCACTGGACAAAATGTAAGTTCAGGCACTCATAAAATTATTGCGGTAGATCCATCCGTTATTCCATTAGGTTCAAAAGTATATGTAGAAGGATACGGAGTGGCAACAGCAGGTGATACGGGCGGTGCGATTAAAGGATATCGAATTGACGTATTAGTACCTTCTGAGTCAGCTGCAAAAGCATTTGGACGTCGTACAGTGAAAGTAACGGTGCTAAACTAAAGAGAAGATCCGAACGATTTATCGTTCGGATTTTTTCATTTTGTTGGTTTTCAGATGAGATGGATGGAGCTATGTCTCAGCCTCTTCTTTGCATGTTTGGTGAGCAAGTTGCTAGCTAATCTATGCTCTTTTCGTTACCATACAATAAAGTAAATGGAAGAAAAGGAGTGGGTAAAATGAAGGTAGTTGATCCAGCGGTACAAAGTGCAAAAGATAATTATCATTTGCTAACAGGTGTTGTCATTCCCCGGCCAATTGCGTTTATTACAAGTCAAAATGATGACGGTGTAGTGAATGCCGCTCCGTTTAGTTTTTTTAATGTAGTTGCGGCAGAGCCTCCGCTGATTGCCGTTTCGATTTCGAGAAGTGAAGGTCAAATGACGAAAGATACGGCCAAAAATATTAGTGCATCTAAAGAATTTGTAGTTCATCTTGTAGACGAAAACTTAGTGGAACAGGTGAATCAAGCGGCATCTTCTTACCCTTCTTCCGTGAGTGAAGTCGAGGAAACAGGGTTAACACTAGCACCGAGCAAAAAAGTGCAGGTTCCCGGAATTCAAGAAGCCAGCATTCGAATGGAATGTAAGCTTCACCAAATTGTTCCATTAGGAACGGATGAGGCATACAGCTCAGATTTGTTTATCGGTGAAGTTGTGATGTTTCATATTAGTGAAAAAGTGATAGAAAACGATCGCGTTTCTGCAGAACGTGCGAAGCCAGTCAGCCGGCTTGCGGGTTCTAACTATAGTAAATTGGGGCAATTATTTTCCTTAGAACGTCCTAAATAAGCAAGAAAGTGTTACTTATGTAGCAAAAAAATAGTATACATTGGATTTTTTTAAATAAGCGATTGTGTTCTGTTTCAACAATAACAGTACATTCGCTTTTTTTTATGAACGAAAAAGTTAATAGAAACCATAATAACAAAATCAATTTACAAAAAGGCAAAAATGTAAGGTTTTTGCCTTTTATATTTACCATTGAGGAAAAGGGTATTCATTCATATAATTTAGATTAAGTAAATTGTATACGCTTTCAATATACAGAATTATTTTTCAATAATTCTCTGGAGAAAGAGTCATGAGCGTTTACAAAAAAACTTGCCACACTAGGAGACGAGATTATAGGAGGGGTATTCATTGAAACGTTGGTTTAGTTTAATCAGTTTTGCACTCATTTTAACCCTAGTACTTGCAGGATGCGGAGGAAAGTCCGCTAATGAAACAAGTGGTAGCGGTGGAAAAGAAGTTGTTGCATGGGCTTGGAATATTAACGTACCGGTATTAAAGAAAGCAGCAGCAGAATATCAAAAAGAGAATCCAGGATTTAAATTAAAAGTAGTGGATATGGGACGTGAAGACGTTTATTCAAAACTAACAACAGGATTGCAGGCTGGCGGAAAAGGTCTTCCTGATATTGTATTAGTAGAAGACGATCGTTTCCAAGGATATTTGGATGCATTTCCAAAGGCATTTTTAAACCTATCTAAAAAAGGATTCGATAAGCAAGAAGATAAATTTCCAGAGTTTAAGAAAGCTCTTTTATCAAAGGATGGGGACATGTACGGCTTCCCGTTTGATGCAGGTCCGACAGGCGTTTTCTACCGCACAGATTACTTTGAAAAAGCAGGCGTAGATCCAAACAGTATCAAAACATGGGATGATTACATTGCGGCTGGTAAGAAAATTAAAGAAAAAGTTGGCGTTGATTTACTAGGTTTAGATTTTAATAATGACGATGGCTTATTCCGAATGGCACTAACGCAGCAAGGTACGTTCTATTTTAATAACAAAGGTAAGCTCAATTTAACTTCTAAAGAAGCGAAAAAAGCGATGGAGTTAAATAAGAAGTTAAAAGAAGCAGGCATTGTTAAAAATACAGTGGGCTGGGATGCTTCAATCAGTGCTTTAGCAGAAGGTAAAGTAGCAAGTTCACCATCTGGTGCTTGGCTATCTGGTTCTATTACGCAGCAGGCTCCAGATTTAAAAGGAAAATGGGGAGTATTTTTATTACCTTCGTTTGAAGAAGGAGGCAACCGTGCTTCTAACTTAGGCGGAAGCAACTATGTGATTTCAGCAAATAGCCAAAAAGCAGATGAAGCGTACAAATTTATGGAATATTTCTCAACAACAGATAAAGTTCAAGAAGAAGCGATGAAGGGCGGATTATTCCCATCATTAAATACCGTATATTCTTCAAAATTATTCACTGCACAAGATGAGTACTTTAACAATCAGACGATTTGGAAAACATTCGCAGATGAAATGAAAGATATTAAGCCGGTTAATTTTACAGGCAATTACTCAGTTGCAAACAGTGAAGCAGTCAAAGCTGTGTCAGAGGTAACAAATGGTAAGGGCGTTACAGACTCGCTTGAAGCAGCTCAAAAACGCTTAGAAAACCGAATTCAAAAATAATCAAGAAGCATAGAAGGTGATTTCTAGAAAATTGCCTTCTATCTCTTCTTCTTGCGGTACTAGGAGGTCATCATGAAGACAAATAAATCATTGCCTTACTTATTTATTGCTCCAGCACTTTTGCTGTTCGCGCTGTTTACCATCTATCCTATTTTTTCATCGTTTATTCTAAGCTTTCAGAGTATGGAAGGCGGAAAATATGTATTTACCGGTTTATCAAACTATACACGTTTGCTCGGAGATGATATTTTCTGGAAAGCGCTTGGAAATACGGGGATTATTTTAATCGTTCAAGTACCCGTCATGATTTTATTAGCGCTTGTACTAGCTAACGCGTTAAACAGTCAGCTTTTAAGACTAAAAGGTTTTTTCCGAGTTTCATTTTTCTTGCCCGCAGTAACGTCGCTAGTTGCCTATTCTATTTTGTTTTCAATCATTCTTCAAGATGAAGGAATTATGAATACTATTTTAGGGTTTTTCGGTATCGATGCCATTCAGTGGCTGGGAGATCCTTTCTGGGCTAAAGTCTCAATCATCGTGGCGATGACTTGGAGATGGACAGGTTATAATATGGTTATTTTTCTAGCAGCTCTTCAAAGTTTATCTCATGAAGTTTACGAAGCAGCTGATTTAGACGGGGCAAATCGTATTCAAAAGTTTTTCCACGTAACGGTTCCACAATTAAAACCCGTTATCTTGTTTGCTACTATTTTATCAACAATTGGCACGCTTCAATTGTTTGACGAACCTTTTAACTTAACAAAAGGCGGCCCTGCTGATTCCACGATGACGCTAGGCTTATATATTTATCAAAATGGCTTTAAATATTTTGATTTTGGATATGCTTCAGCCATTGCGTACGTTGTTGTATTATTAGTCGGTATTTTAACGTTCTTCCAATTTAAATTTACGGGTGATAAATCATGAGTGTATTAGAGAGAGTAGAAGCAACCGCAGTAGCTACCGTGCCTAAGGTTAAAAAGAAAAGCAACATCATGCGTAAAATAGGATTATACAGCATGCTTGGGCTGTTCACGATTATCTCTATTTTTCCGTTTTACTGGATGATTATCGGCGCTACGAATGAATCGGGAAAAATGTTTACAAACCCTCCAACGCTGAAGCCTGGCGATCAATTTATGACAAATCTACAAAATTTAAATGCTTCAATTGATTTAGGGCGGGTCTTTTTTAACTCAGTATTTGTTTCAGTCGTGTATGTGATTGTAGCTTTAATGGTCTGTTCTACAGCTGCATATGCGCTATCTAAATTTGAATTCAAAGGCCGAAACGCAATTTTCACTACGCTTTTATTGTCCATGATGATTCCATATCAAGCAACGCTCATTCCGCTTTTTCAGCTGATGTCGAATTTTAATTTGCTTGATACGTATTTTGCTCTTATTGTTCCGCAGCTGTGCTTTCCGTTCGCTATCTTTTTATTACGTCAGAACTTTTTAGCTTTTCCAACGGAACTGATTGAAGCAGCACGTTTGGACGGTGCTGGAGAGATGAGAATCTTTTTAACCATTGTGCTTCCTTCTATGAAGCCTGCGATGGCTGCAGCAGCTATTTTCTTATTTATGACACAGTGGAATAACTTTATGTGGCCTTTAGTTGCGACTACATCAAACGAAATGGCTACATTGCCAGTTGCTCTTTCAAGCTTAATTGGATTATCGATTATTGATTACGGTCAAGTAATGATGGGGGTAACGATTGCAACCATTCCAATCATTGTCTTCTTCCTAGCACTTCAGCGTCATTTTATTTCAGGAATGCTTGGAAGTGCAGTAAAATAAAAAGCAGCAGATGTTGAGAAAAAAGTATGTTAGTTAAAGAAGGATCCGAAAGAATCTGATTGTTGATCGAGAATCAAATTCGTTCGGATTTTTTCCTTTCTAGGATGAACGTAGATTTAATTGTAGTTAATTGCTTCTAGGTGTTGATTGGAGGGCAAGACGAAGACTCCTGCGGGAAAAGCGGAACAGGTGAGACCCTGCAGGAGCGTAAGCGACGAGGAGGCTCACCGGCCGCCCGCGGAAAGCGAAGTCTTGCACGGAAATCAACAGCTGTGTAACAAGTAATTCATACTAGTTCAATTTGTTCGTCTTTAGATTGGGTTGATTTAGCCATAGTTCAATCACTTTCTTAATGAACAGGGGGAGAGAAGATGGGAGAGATACCTGTAGGAGTACAGCTTTATACGCTGCGTGAAGAAACGAAAAAAGACTTTAAAGGAACTCTTCAAAAAGTAGCTGCTTTAGGATATCAAGGGGTAGAGTTTGCAGGGTACGAAGGATATACAGCGCAAGAAGTAAGAGCATGGTTAACGGATTTACAGCTGAAGGCAGCTTCTAGTCACGTGCCGCTTGAACAATTAGAAGCGAATTTAGAGCAAGTGATTCACTTTGAGCAGCAAGTTGGAAATTCACATATTGTTTGTCCTTATTTAATGCCTGAACGACAAACGGAAAAAGGGTATTACGAACTTATTGATTCTTTAAATGATATTGATGCTTATTGTAAAAAAGAAGGCATGTCGTTTAGCTATCACCATCATGATTTTGAGCTGAAAAAATTGTCAACCGGAAAGTCTGCTCTCCAAACGATTCTAGAAGAAACTGGGGTAAATGTAGAGCTGGACATTTATTGGCTGACTAAAGCAGGCGAAGATCCAGTGGAGTGGATGAAGCACTATCGAAATCGTACGCCTTTTATCCATTTAAAAGATATGACAACAGACGGCGAGCAATTTTTTGCTCCTCTTGGTACCGGAGGGGTAAATGTAAAGGCTGTCATGAAAGAAGGCAATAAAGCAGGCGTAAAATGGTGGATGGTTGAACAAGATCAGTGCATAGAAAGTCCTCTTAGCAGTATTAAAAAAAGCTTGGCATATATCAAATAAAAAAAACGAACAGACGCTGTCTGTTCGTTTTTTATTGATAAGCTGGAGTCCATTCAATTTCTCCGCACTTATTCGTATAATCAATATTTACTTCAAAGTTATGTTTTTCATAAAAATGAATTAATCTTTCGAGATGATCCCAGTCGCGCTCAGCGATATCTCCTTTAATGACATGAACATTTTGATCAACCGCTACTTCTTTTAAATAATTCATACATACAGAGCCATATCCCTTATTAGCGGGACCTTTAATATCACCAATAAAAATCGTGTGATTATCTTCATATACGCCATCGATGGCAAAATCCCAAGCCCCTCTATAGGCTTTTGTGCATTCATTTAGCATAATTTTACATGCGTTTCCGTCATTTTGTGCCGATACAATAACTAACTGATTATCTTCGGGCTGATCGACACCGATAACTTCGTACTTTTTAGCAATTTCTTTTAAATTATCCTGCATGCGAAATAGCTGAAACTCTAAATCATCAAGTGTTTCTTTTAGTTCTTCTGCATTCTGGTTTTTTTCTGTAAGCTGAGTAAACATTTTATACTCCTTTCCGTCTGTTTTCGGTCTAAGTGCGCCTATGACAAAGAGGACACGGTGTATAAAGCGAAACTTTATTTAGCAAAGTATCTGCCTTAGTAAAAATATAAAAAGGAAAGAACCTGATTTGATTGATCGTTCATCAAAACGGCTGCTTTCCTTAACATTCACTTTTAAATTTTTTACAACGTGTATAAGGGTAACAAAGACTCATTAATTTTGTCAATAAGGTTGCAGGTCTATTTGTAAAGAAGATAAAAGGACATTTTACTTATCTGGAAAGAAAAATAATGAGTGAAAAAAGAATCATTTTAAAGTAAAATCATTGGAGGAAAAGTATGGTTAAAAAGGAATTGCTTTTCATTTTGAAAAAACATACTTAAAATAAAAGTAAGAAAATATTTCATTTACTTACAAAATATTATAGAAAAATGGATGGAGTAATATGGGGTAAGTGTTAACTATATCGAACAAAGGGTGTATAAGATGGATAAATATCAAATTGCATTATTAGCTAATGTGCGTAAGCAGCTGCAAGAGTGGACTGATCAAAATAAAGAAATACCTCATGAAGAGGTGTACCGCTTTTTGCATTCAATTTCTGGAACGTCTGCGACTATTGGACTGCATTATTTAGGAGATCGTTCCCGCGCGTTAATGGAAGCTGTTGAAAAAAAACAGAAAAAAATCTGGGATTACAGGGAGTTGAATACTTTTTTATTAGATATTATTAAAATTTGTTATCAAGATGAAATTCAATCCGCAGAAGATATAAATAAACCGATAGAAATAAGTGAACAAACAGCTAATATTTTACTTGTTGATGACGATCTTTCAATGCTGATGTATTTAAAAGAACAGTTTGAAAAACAGGGATGGTACGTATTAGCAACTGCATCTAAAGAAAAAGCCATTACGGCTTTTTACGAATTAAAGCCGGATTGTTTTGTTGTTGATGTACATATGAAAGACTGTACAGGCTTTGACATTCTTTCATTTTTACGCGATAAAACAAAGCAACTGTTCGTTCCGATTGTCATGATGAGCGTTGATAATCAAAGAGATACGCGTTTGAAGGCTTTTAAATTAGGGGCCGATGACTTCCTTGTTAAACCTCTCGATATGGAAGAAAGTCTACTTCGAATTGGTCATCATATTGAACGAAAGCAAATGTTTAACTCCTATTTAATGTTTGATGAATTAACAGGAGCCTATAACCGAACGTATTTAAAAGAAATCTACAGTCAGCAGCTATCCAGCTACGACCGCTTAAAAGATCCTTTTTGTTTAGCGATTTTAGATTTAGATTTCTTTAAAAGAATAAATGATCAGTATGGACATCTTATGGGAGACCGCGTGCTGCAAGCATTTGTAGAGTATATGAAGCATGAAATTCGTCCAACAGATCACATTTTTAGATATGGAGGCGAAGAATTTATTCTTTTACTGCCAAAAACCAATATAAAAGAGGCAGAAACAGTATTAAATAGACTGTTGGATTCCTTTGTGAAAAAAGTGTTCACACATCAAAGCAATTCGTTTTATTGCAGCTTTTCCGGCGGAGTTGTAGAAGTTCATAACAATGAATGGCCGTTAGAAAAAGCGCTTCATCAAGCTGATGAAGCATTATATATAGCGAAGGAATCAGGACGTCAAAAAATTGTAGCTTCTTCTCAAAGCAAGCTGGTTAAAAAGCGAACGCTTCGTATGGCTATTATTGATGATGATTCTATCATTCGAACGATGCTGAAAGAGCTTTTAAGTAAGATTGATGTAGGAGATCGTTATGAAGTGAAAATAGAAGTGTTTAAAGACGGCATCGAGTTTTTTGAGTCCCAATGGATTCACTCTAGCGATCACTACTTTGTTATTTTAGATGGAATGATGCCTAAGATGGATGGCTTGGAAGTGCTGCAAAAATTAAGGCAGCAGAAACGTCACGATCAGTACACGGTTATTATGCTTACATCACGAAACAGCGAACAAGATATTCAAAGAGCGTTAGAACTTGGGGCAGACGATTACATGACAAAGCCATTTAAGTTAATGGAGCTTGAAGCGCGCGTACGTCATTTAATGAAGAAGGTGAAATAAATGGCGATGTCAATTCAAGTGGTATATATCTTATTTAGCGGATTGCTATTGCTGTTGGTTTGTTTTCTAAGTTATTTACTTATTCAAAAAGCGCGTTTAAACGCTTTCCGGGCAAAAGTAGAATCCTATAAAGATAGTATAAAAGAATCTCTTTTTATTTATTTATACAGAAAAGATGAAGAACATCGGATAGAGCCTAAAAATAAAATAGAGCTGGCGGGTGTAGAGGAACTATTGAGCGGTTTTTCTGCAGCTGTGCAAGGTGATGACATTCGAAATAACATCACGCTCTATGCGGAGAAGGTTTTTACACCCAAATATAAAAAAGAGCTGCATCATTCTAGGTGGAGTGTCAGAATGAATGCCCTTTATGCTATTGAAGATTTTGGTCTTGCTACGCTAACAGACCGATTAGTAGAAATGTATGAGAAAAAAAATAGTACAGCGGCTGAAAAAAATCAAATTTTAAAGATTTTAGTTAAGCTAAACCGTCCTGAGTTTGTTATATACATGACGAATGCCTCTAAACCGCTGTCTGAATTTATGTACCGCTCTTTGTTTGGAAATATGAACAGTGAGCAGTTTCAGCAATTTATTAATAAATTTGAAGACCTGCAAGAAGAAATTCAGCTGCCACTTATCGATATGATCGGTATCAATCATAAGTTAGAGTATATCGATTTCTTAAAAATGCACATGAAAAGTTCATCAGAAGAACTGCGAATTCGTTCGTTGAAATCACTTAACGCTTTATCTTTTCCATTAAAAGTAGAGGAGCTCACGAAACATCTTCAATCAGATATGTGGCAAGAGAGAATGATGGCTACCAAACTAGTAGGCAAAACGAGAGATGAGAAGGGATTGTTACTTCTCGAGCAGTCGCTGAAAGATTCTCATTTTCTTGTGCGTTCGAATGCTGCTCAGTCAATGATGAAAATCCCAACGGGTACAGAATACTTAGTTCATGTATATGAAACGACTGATGACAAGTTTTCGAAAGATATGGCAGCAGAATGGCTTGAAAAGGGAGGAATTACGGTTGTGGAATAGTGTTTGGCATCTTTTTTTGTCCATTTGCGGATGGGCTGTATTTGCTTATATGATTTTTGTGCTTTGTTTTTATTTTATGATGTTTATCATCTCTGCTTTTCAACTGCGAAAGCAATATCAATTAAATGATGAAGAACCTTATGAAGATTTGCTTGCGGTTAGCTATACAACGCCGTTATCTATATTAGTTCCCGCTTATAACGAATCTGTCGGAATTATTGGAAGCGTGCGTTCGCTGCTTGGAATTGAATATCCGGAATATGAAGTAATTGTAGTAAATGATGGATCTTCAGATGATACGTTAGAAAAGCTCATCGAAGAGTTTTCTCTTGTGAAAATGAATCGAGTTGTGAGAAAGCAAGTGGAGACGAAAGAAGTAAAAGCTGTATATCGTTCTAAATTATACGATTATTTATATGTAGTCGATAAACAAAATGGAGGAAAGTCAGATGCATTAAATGCAGGAATTAATTTATCCAACTATCCTTATTTTTGTTCGATCGATGGTGATTCAGTGTTGGAAAGAGACGCTTTTTTAAAAGTTATGAAGCCAATTATTGATTCAGACGGAGAAGTAATTGCTTCAGGAGGAAGTATTCGAATTGCAAACGGATGTAAAATCGAAAACGGTGCGGTCGTATCGATTGGACTTGATACGCAGCCGCTTGTTGTGATGCAGATTATTGAATATTTACGTGCCTTTCTTATGGGGCGCATTGGTCTCAGTCGCCATAATTTATTACTTATTGTGTCAGGAGCATTTGGCGTATTTTCTAAACGCTGGGTGATTGAAGCTGGGGGTTATTCTCATACAGTCGGCGAAGACATGGAGCTTGTTGTTCGCCTCCACCGACTGATTAAACAGAAAAAAGCCAACAATCAAATTGTTTATATTCCAGATCCTGTATGCTGGACAGAGGCACCTGATGAAATCAAATATTTGCGAAGACAGCGAAACCGCTGGCACCGCGGTTTATTTGATAGTCTTTGGAAGCATAAAGAGATGCTGTTTAATCCGAAATACGGAAGTATCGGAATGATTTCTATGCCTTATTTTGTGTTTATTGAACTAATCGGGCCGGTCATGGAAATGTTAGGCTATTTGTTTATTGTTATTTCTCTAGTTGTAGGCGGGATTTATGTAGAATTTGCGTATTTGCTTTTTCTCTTAATGGTTGTATATGGTTCTCTTTATTCAATGGCGGCTGTTTTGCTAGAAGAGTGGAGCCTTCGCAAATATCCAAAAGTATCTGATATCGCTAAGCTGTTTGTCTTTTCCCTGACTGAATCCTTTTGGTATCGCCCTCTAACTGTTATATGGCGCTGTCATGGATTGTTGGACGTTATTCGCAATAAAAAAGGCTGGGGAGATATGCAGCGAAAAGGAGTTTCACAATGAAAAAATGGTTATTAATCGGCGGCATTATTTTGGTTATGGCAGTAACGGCTTCGCCATTTCTTATTTGGCAGCTAAAGAAACCAACTGATTTGAATATGCTTGTCATTGATAAAACAGTGCCAGATCAAACGTTTCGAGAGCATCAGGGCTTAATGTGGATGCTGAATCAAGCGAAAGTACGCAAAGACGGGAAGCCTTATGAAATCTCAAAAGATTATGCAGGGTTTTATCCGAATGGAGATAAAACATACAGCATTAAATCTCTGCCAAAAACAAACTCTGCAGATATGATTTATATCACGGACACGTATGGCGTATACAAAGAAGATTTAGGCGTAAAAGCTAAAAGAGGAGATCGTTCTCAGCTGGTGTATGGCGGCATGACTTCTGAAGACGTGAGCTACGTTAAGAAAGCACTGAATGGACGTACAAAAACGCTGATTGGAGAGTTTAATACATTTGGAAGTCCTACTTCTCTAGACGTTCGCAAAGAACTGTATGAATTGTACAATGTTACGTGGTCCGGCTGGATTGGTCGCTATTTTGATGAATTCGGCAGTGAAGAAGTTCCTGCTTGGGTGAAAAGTGCTTACAAAAAGCAGTACAACAAAGAGTGGAACCTTACGGGCAAAGGCTTACTGTTTGTTAATGAATCCAATAAGCTCGTTATTATAACAGAAAAAGAATTAAAAGAAAATCCAGTATGGTTTGAATATACAAAGCAAGGAAAAAAAACATTGAATTTACAGGATGAATCTGCTTATCAATATTGGTTTGACGTCATTACGCCCCAGCAAAAAAGTGATGTGCAGGCTCAGTTTGTCTTTCACTTGGATTCTGAAGGAAAAAACAAGCTAAAGGAAAATGGTATTCCTTTGTCCATACCAGCAGTCGTTCATCATAATAAAGAGCGATATGATACTTATTACTTTGCAGGAGATTTTGCAGATCAAGGAGAAGTACCTTCCATTTATCAAACCTCTTTTTACCCGGTGTGGAAGAAATGGACAGAGAAAATCGGAAAAGAAGATGAGTCTTCTTTTTACTGGACTGTTTATCTGTCTCTTATGAATAAGATTATAGATCAACAGCAACATGCATCGCAGCCTGCTTCTGTTACTTTTAATGAAAATATGGAAATCTATGAAGATACTGACCGTAAAGTAGCAGGGAAAGTAGGAAAAGATTATTTGCAAGTTTATCAAAACGGCAAGTGGAAAGATTTGCTGATTAAAGGAGTAAATATGGGCATTAGTAAGCCAGGCCATTTCCCTGGTGAGACCGCTATTTCAAAAGAAGAATATTTGCGCTGGTTTGAAGAAATTGGCAAGATGAATGCAAACTCAATCCGCGTATACACCATTCACCCTCCCGGCTTTTATGAAGCGCTTGCTGAGTATAACCAAAAAGCCAAAGAACCCATTTATCTTTTTCATGGAGTATGGGTGAATGAAGAAGTTTTCTATGATTCACAAGATGCTTTTGCAAAGGAAAACACAAAAGAATTTGAAGCTGAAATGAAAAGGATAGTAAACGTTATTCATGGAAATGCAACACTGCCAAAACGGACGGGACATGCAAGCGGAACGTATACAGCAGACGTGTCTCCTTATGTTTTAGGCTGGATTATAGGAGTTGAATGGGATCCCACGGTAGCCCTTTCGACAAATGAAAAACATAAAGGAATGAAAGATTTTAAAGGGAAGTACATCTATACGGAAAAAGGCAATCCCTTTGAAATTTGGCTTGCGCAGCTTATGGAAAAAACAATTTCCTATGAGCAGAATAAATATGATTGGCAGCGGCCTATGAGCTTTACGAACTGGGTGACGACGGATTTATTGACTCATCCATATGAGCCTTCTGAAGACGAAGATAAAGTGTCTGTTAATCCTAATTTAATTCACACAACTAAAAAATTTGAGCCGGGATTATTTGCTTCTTATCATATTTATCCTTACTATCCTGATTTCTTAAACTACGAACCTCGTTATCTCGCTTATCGCGATCATCGAGGAGAGAAAAATAACTACGCAGGTTATTTGCAAAATATGAAAGAAGTTCATCATATGCCCGTGCTTGTTGCTGAATTTGGCATTCCGGCTTCGCGAGGACTCACCCATAGAAACGTATACGGATGGGATCAAGGCTTTCATACGGAACAAGAACAAGGAAAGATTCTGTCACGCTTGTACGAAGATATTGTTGAAGAAAAAATGGCTGGCGGTATGGTCTTTACATGGCAAGATGAATGGTTTAAGCGAACGTGGAATACGATGGAGTACGACAATCCGAACCGCAGGCCATTTTGGACGAATTTGCAAACGGGAGAACAGCATTTTGGCCTGTTGAGTTTTGATCCAGGAACAAAGCTGAAAGTCAAAGTAGACGGCAAGTCAGATGATTGGAAAAAGCTGAACAGCAAGTCGGTATATAAGCCGTCTAAGAAGTTAAAAGCATTGAACATTACAAGTGATGAAGGTTATCTATATCTACACGTGAGTGCAAAAGAGCTGGAAGATCAAAAGCTTTATTTCTTGTTTAACACAATTAACAATCAGGGACAGTCAAAGATTCCTCAAATTCCTTCTTTAAAAACAAAAGGAATTGATTTTGTAGCAGAATTAAACGGGAAAGAAGACAGTCACTTGTGGATAGACAGCTATTACGATACGTATTATTTTTCGTATGCCCATCAGCTTCAAATGATTCCATCTGTAAAAGGAACCGATACAAAAGATAACGGCATGTTTAATCCAATCAGGCTCGCCCTTAACAAAGAGTTAGCGATTGGAGAGGGGAAAAACAAGAGAACCATTCCTTTTGACGCCTATGAAACTGGGAAGCTCCAAGAAGGAAACAGCGATCCTAACTCTTCTTCATTTGATTCGCTGGCAGATTTTAAAGTGAATGAATCAAATGGAATTGCTGAACTTCGCATTCCTTGGGCGCTTTTAAATGTAAAAGACCCGAGTCAAAAAGAAATAATGGGAGATATTTGGTCCAAAAAAGGATTAGAATCCAGCGAGAAAATGAAAGGAATTCAAGTGGGAGTCGTAGCTGTTAATAAGAAGAGCAATGACGTGGAAGATACGTTTCCGACTCAGAAAAAAAGAGAACTTTTATTAAAAGATTTTTACTTATACAAGTGGAAAAATTGGGAGTATCCAACTTTTCACGAACGAATAAAGCCGTCCTACTTCATATTGCAAAAAACGTATGGACGACTACAAGCGGAGGAATAACAATGGCAAAAATTTTATTAGCGGAAGATGAAGAAGTGCTTCGTATGTTAGTGGTAGATACGCTTGAAGATGAAGGACATGAAGTGACGGAAGCAGAAAACGGCGAAGAAGCGTTGGAGTTTATTAAAGAACGTGATTTTGACTTAATTATTTTGGATTATATGATGCCCGTGTTCACCGGGCTTGAAGTCATTCAGCAGCTAAAAGAAATGAAAGATAAGCGCCATACAAAAGTATTGATGCTTTCAGCTAAGAATCAAGCTGCTGATCAAAGCCGAGTGTTAGAAGCAGGGGCTGCGTATTTTATGTCTAAACCGTTTAGTCCCCTATTGCTAGCCGAACGTGTTGAGGAAATTTTAGATGAACAATAAACTAAAACGAAAAAGTATCTCAACCCAGTTCATCTTCTTAGCAAGTATCCTTTTACTTGCTTTTGCGGCGGGTTCAACTGTACTTGTTGTACGGCAAAAAGAAATTACAGCTGATTATGCCCAGTACAGGGCACAAGTACGGGAAAAGGCACAGCTGCTATCTACAATTGATAAATCAATGAACAGAGCTTTTTTGCAGGCTCGTGGGTTTATTGCATTTGATTCAGAGGATATGTATAACGAGGCTGCAAGTCAGCAAAAAAGTATCGAAGAAAATCTTGATCGACTTTCAGGTCTAGCGGCAGATAGACGTGAACGTACGTTTGTAAATGAAGCCACGGTGATGCTAAACACGTATTTTAATCAAACGCTTCCTTATTTTAAAGATATTTACGACAAAAAAGGCATTGAAGGAGTCCGCTCTAGTCCTGAGCGGAAGGCTGCTTCTAAATCAATAGAACAAATGCAAAAAGAACTTGATGACTACCAAAATGAATTAACTAAAGACTTAAATACACAGTACGATGACACGTCGAGTGACATGCAGAAAAGTCAAACGTTCTTTATTTTATTTTTAGCGTTTACAGTGGTCATTTTATTATTGCTTACACGGGTATTGCTAAATAAGTTTGTAAAGCCGCTGAGTCAGCTAGCATATACGGCAAGCGAAATTGCTGCGGGAAAAGAAATGCCTATGACATTTGATGAACATAGAAGAGATGAAATCGGTATGCTATCTCAGGCCTTTTACAAAATGGTATCGACTTTGCAAAATAACGAACAGGAGTTAACGGCTCAAAATGAAGAGCTGATTGCACAGCAAGATGAGTTGCACAGTCAGCAAGATGAACTTCAGCACGCATTGGAATTGACAAAGGAACGAGAAGGAGAGTTAGAATTGCGCAATTTATTTGTGCATGGACTAACAAATTCTCTTCACAAGCAAGAAGTTCTCACGAGTGCTGTCACAAACATGAGCCGGGTGATGAAAGCTGATCACGGTTTTATTATGCTAACCGATGAAAAGACACATGCTTCATTTGGTCTATCTTCATCAAGTATTAAACAGATGATGGAAAACCTTCATAATAATTACATTAATCATGTGCAAAAGACGAAAAAATGTATGGTAGTAAAAAGAGAGTGTATAGAACATGAGCGCCTGTATCACCGGCAAACGTTTTATTTGTATGATGTTATCGTACCGGTGCTGTCTTCACAGGGAGATATGCTAGCCTATATGTTTTACAGCCGCTACGCGGATGAATACACAGAACATGAATTACAGACATTTGAAATATTGGCCAAACAAATTACGATTGCTCTTGAAAAAATTTATATTTACGAAGAGTCTGAGCATGACAGACTGCTATCTCAAGATATTTTAAATTCGATTCAAGAAGGAATGCAGCTTGTAGATACAAGCGGTACGATTCTACAAGTGAATACGAAGACTAGCGAATTGTTTCAATATGAGCATCAAAGCGGGCTTCTTCAGCTTTCTCGTGATCAATGGCTAGATGCTCTCTCTCAAAAAGTCGAAAATATAGAGGAGCTAAGACAATACGTTAAAGCCATTTGTAAGGGAGAGCAAGTAGAAAAGTCTTTTGTTTATTATCTGCATACGGAAGGTAAGCGAAAAGTTATAAAGGTTTATAGCGAATACGTATATCGAAACCGTCAGATGTTTGGCGTATTGTTCGTTCATCGTGATATTACGAAAGAATTTGAAGTTGATCAGATGAAGTCGGAATTTGTAAGCACTGTGAGTCACGAGCTGCGCACACCTTTAGCAAGTGTATTAGGGTTCACTGAGCTTATGCTAAACAAAACATTGAAAGAAGAAAGACAGAAGAAGTATTTAACTACTATTTATCAGGAAGCACAGCGGTTAACTTCTTTAATCAACGATTTTTTGGATGTCCAAAGAATGGAAGCGGGGAAACAAACCTACGATAAAAAGTATCAAGACATTCTGCCACTTATTAAGCAGGTGATTGAGGTCCAGAACATACAAACAAGTAAGCATGAATTTGATATGATTTCCGATCAAGAGCATTTTACAGTAATGGGAGATAAAGATAAGCTTCTGCAATTGTTTAATAATGTAATTAGCAATGCAGTAAAATATTCGCCTGATGGAGGGAACGTTACAGTTAAAGTGTATCAAAAGGAACACGCTGTTTATATTGATATTCAAGATGAAGGAATTGGTATACCAAGTGAAGCGCTAGGACATTTGTTTACCAAATTCTACAGAGTAGATAACTCCGATATGCGCAAAATTGGCGGAACGGGTCTAGGGTTAGCAATTGTAAAAGAAATTGTAAAAGCTCATGGTGGAGACATTACTGTACAATCAGAATGGAAAAAAGGAACAACATTCACGGTTGTTCTCCCGCTTCTACATGAAGTTCAGTACGATGAAGAAATGATGATAAGTGCGAATGATAACCGTAAAAGCGTAGTGATTGTAGAAGATGATAAAAGTTTAGCGACGCTTTTACAGGTAGAGTTAAAAGAAAGCGGCTTTCACGTTCGGTATTTTAATAACGGAGAAGACGCATTAAACTCTATTCATCAGCAAAAGCCTGAAGTGGTTGTTCTAGATATCATGCTAGGAGAAAATAAGTTAGACGGCTGGGATGTTTTAAGGCATCTCAAAGAAAATACAGAGACAGAAAAAATTCCTATCTTAATCTCATCTGCTTTAGACGAAAGAAGCAAAGGATTAGAGCTTGGAGTGTGTGAGTTTCTGATTAAACCCTATCAGCCTAGTAAATTATCTAAAACGATTCTCCAGCTGCTTTTGAAAAAACAAGAGCATGAAGGAGAAATTATGATTCCATCAGATAAAGAAGAGTAGAAATTTGGTGAGGCTTCGTTATATGTACGGAGTCTCATTAAACGAAAAGAAAATTAGTAAAGTAATAAAAAAACATTGAAAACGCTATCAAAATGTGGTTTTATAGAAAGTAGGCATAACATGATGACCTTAGAATTACCTTTTTCCACCTCCTTACATGCGTAAGGAGGCTTTTTTGTATAAATATAGTAAGATAAGATAACAAAACCTCATGCAGAATCGTTTATTGAATTTCAGCTCGTTAACAAACTGCTCAAGAAAGTTTGATAGTGAAAGGAGTGAAGCTCTAGAAACGATTTCACAAAGGGAGGATAGTCTCTCCAAGAAGTGAAGGTAGTTCAATTTTTATAATCATAGTATAATAAAAAATACGGTTATAAAAGCTGTGTTTTTTATACATCTTTTATATAGAAGGTAAGATTGAATTTTATATTTTCTTAAAGGAGGTCTTTCCTTGGATATTGCGTATATAATTGCTGAAGAAAGAATTAGACAAGCAATAAAAGACGGTGACTTTGATAAGCTGCCTGGGGAAGGAAAACCATTAAAGTTAGAAGATTTATCACATATACCTGAAGAACTGCGCCAAGCGTATAGGATGTTAAAAAATGCAAATATGATAAGTGATGAACAAGAGCTAAAACGAGATATGGCTACAATAGAAGAATTGATTTCTATATGCACGGATGCTAATGAAGAACAAAGGCTAACAGAGATGCTTACGGAAAAGCGTTTGCGCTTTGAGCAGCTCGTTGACAAGAAAAAGATGACAAGTTCTGCAGCTTACAGGACGTATCAGAATAAAATTTACTCCAAATTTTTTTATTAATGAGTGTAATAGACGAGACGATCGGAGGGTGAGAACTTGCGGCTGTTAATTTTATTGATTAGTATCATATTATTTATTTCGCTTTGTTTTTATATTTTTGCCCCACAAATAAAACGAGGCGCCCAATCGAAAAATGTGCCGGTTTTATTTATTCATGGCTATTTAGGCAGTCAAAAAAGCTTAGGGAAAATGATTAAACGATTTGAACAAAACGGATGGGGAACTAAAGTAGCTTACTGCGTCGTTCAAAAAGATGGAGCTATTCAGTGGAAGCACATTATGAAAGCAAAAGAGGGAAAACTTCCGCTTATTCATATCGTCTTTAAAAAGCCAGATGCCAGTATTGCACAGCAGCAAAAATGGATTGAAGCTATTATGCAAGATGTACGTGATACATATAAAGCATCTTCTGTGGATTTAGTTGGACATAGTATGGGAGGAGTAACAGCAGCAGCAGTTAGTTTGGCTAACCCTCAATATATTCAAAAGTTAGTTACGTTAGGATCGCCGATTCAAGGATTAGATTATCAGGAATTAATGGAGATGTATCCTCATGCACGCAATCATATCGAATCTATGGGGGCTCGTGATTTAGCTTTTCACTCTATAGCGTTAAACAAGCTATACGAAAGTCGTCAAGATTTCTCAAAAGAGATCGACGTTTTTTCAGGAGCAGGAGATGTGGGAGATAAGACAGATGGAGTGGTAACAGTAGAAAGTGCATACGGACTGCAAGAGTTTACCGAACACATTCATCTCCAAACGTTTCATGAAGCACATTCGGATTTACATGAAAGCTCAGAGGTTGATAAAGCTGTTTATCAATTTTTAAAACGAGATTAAAGGGGGATTACGATGCTTTACTTAATTAGACACGGCCAAACAGATTGGAATAAAAACAAACTTATTCAAGGGCATGCTGATATTCCGCTCAACGAAACAGGAAAGCAACAAGCCAAACGCGTAGCGGAACGTTTTAAAGATATCCATATTGATGTAGTCTACACAAGCGATTTGCTTCGTGCGCAGGAGACGGCTAGGAAAATTGCCGCAGTCGCTAAAGTAGAGAAAGTCGAGGTTTGTGAGCAGCTGCGCGAGCGCTCTTTTGGAGAATTAGAATCAAAGAACGTAGAAGTTCTGCATGATCTTGTGCCAAACTATGCGACAAATTGGGGAGAAGAACCTTTATATAATATTGAAACACTCGAAGCCGCTCAAGAACGGATGGTTCGGCGTTTAACGGAAATTATGAAGGAGTCTATTGGAAAGAAAGTAGCAGTTGTTAGTCACGGGGCGGCAATTAATACATTCATTCATCATGTAACAAGCGGAGAACAAGGAACAGGGACTACTATTTTACAAAATACATCGATTACAACTTTTGCTTATGAAAGTGGAAAATGGCGTCTTGAAACAATCAATGATGCCAAACATCTTGAATAAATATACTTAAAGAGGCTGTGACAGTAGTATTTTAGTTGAGGGAGGATCCGAACGATTAATCGTTCGGATTTTTTTATGGTTATGGTGAACGCAGGTTTCATATATGTAAGTACTTCTGGCTGTTGATTGGAGGGAAAGGCGAAGACTCCTATGGGAAAAGCGGAAGGGATGAGACCCCGCATATTAATTTTATATATAAATATTTATACAATTGATTTTAATAAAAATGCATAGTAAAATAAGTTTTATTACTATTCTATTAAAGCGTTTAGTATAACTGGATTTCCTAATATTGTTTAATAAGTAGCTATATTTCGGAATAAGATTAATTGATTTGTATAATTTCAAGGAGGATGTAGTATGTCTAAAGATTGGAGTCACTTATTTGAAAGAATGCCTGAATTGTTAGCACCGACAATGGCTAAAGATCATCCGAATTTGCCCGTTGTGAAAGAAGAAGGATGCTATTATTATGGATTGGATGGTAAAGAATATCTCGATTTTACTTCCGGAATCGCTACGACAAATGTAGGACACAGACATCCGAAAGTAGTAAAAGCAATCAAAGACGGAGCAGATCAATTATTGCACGGTCCCTCAGGTGTCATTATGTACGAATCGATATTAAAGTTAGCCGATGAGTTAGGAAAAGTAACGCCGGGCAATTTAGACTGCTTTTTCTTTGGAAATAGTGGCACAGAAGCAATTGAAGGAGCCTTAAAATTAGCGAGACATGTTACAAAGCGTCCGTATGTTATTTCTTTTTTAGGGTGTTTTCATGGCCGCTCGATGGGAGCTTTAAGTGTTACAACATCGAAAAGCAAATATAGACAATTTCAGCAGCCTTCGGGACTGACGTATCAACTTCCATATGCCAATCCAAAAGAGTGCTCTGCGGAGCTAGACAGCGATGTATACTTTACTGAAAAGCTTGAAAAAGATTTTGAAATACTCTTTAAGCACCAAGTCACGCCTGAAGAAGTGGCTGCCGTTATTTTGGAACCAGTATTAGGCGAAGGCGGCTATATTATCCCTCCGAAAAGTTGGATGAAGAAGTTAAGAGAGATTTGTGATCGTCACGGAATATTACTTATTTTCGATGAAGTGCAAACAGGGTTTGGCCGTACCGGCGAATGGTTTGCTGGCCAAACGTTTGATGTTGTACCAGATATTATGGCTATAGCAAAAGGAATTGCTTCTGGAATTCCGCTGAGCGCAACGGTAGCTTCTCAAGAATTAATGAAGCAGTGGCCTCTTGGCACACATAGTACAACATTTGGTGGGAATCCTATCGGATGTTCAGCAGCTCTTGCAACTCTTGAAGTGATGAAAGAAGAACAGCTGCTGGATAACACGAAAAAAATGGGCGCTTATGCATTAGAAAAGCTGCATCTTTTAAAGGAAAAACATTCAGTTATTGGAGATATCCGTGGTTTAGGACTTATGATTGGAATTGAAATTGTTAATCCGCATACGGGAGAAGGAGATGGAGACGCTTTATTCGAGATTTTGGACTTAGCTTTAGAAAAAGGCGTGTTATTTTATTTTTGCGGAAATGCAAGTGAAGTTATTCGCATGGTACCTCCGCTTACTGTGACAAAAGAACAGATAGATGACGGCATTCGTATGCTAGATGAGGCTATTACTTCTTTTGAGAAAAAGTCAGCTGTAAAAGCGTAATAAAAAAATATAAAAAATTTATATATTTGTAACCTAGTTGTCATAGTAATGGTAGCGATATCATAGTTTTAGAGGGAAAACAATTTTCTGAAAAGTAGTTGACATCTGTTTGTGCAGCATGTAACATAATATTTATCTTATCAACAATTATCAACAAAATTCGACAAACTTCTTATCAAGAGAGGCGGAGGGATAGGCCCTGTGAAACCTCGGCAACGGACTTTATAGAACCGTGCCAACTCCCACAAGCAGTGCTTGAAAGATGAGAAGAGACCAGGCTTACTAACAATTGTGATCCCAACCTCTTCTTACAGGCACTTAGACACTGTAAGTGGAGGTTTTAATTTTATGACAAGAATATAACATTTAGATAAAAAACAGCAGGTGAAATTACCTGCTGTTTTTATATGCTGTAAAATGATAAATAACCTACCAGAATTCCTAGTAAAAGCATCCCGGCCGTAATACCAATAATCCACCACATCATTTTTTTCATTGTTTATTCCTCATTATCAATTGACTGTAGCTGTAGATCCGCCAGAAGCGCCGGAAGCCGTACCATAAGCGGTTTGTCTTTTGATTCCAGCATTTTTAGCTGCAACTTTCCACTGCCAGTCAATTCGCCCGTAGGCTCGATTATTTTGTGCCCAAGATTTTGAGCTCTTTTTTGAAATAGACACAAGGGGGTTTACGTTTTTTGTGACCACACCTCGTACACTTTTGACTGAAGTTACTGAGGAGCTTTTTGTGTAATAATCTACATACACCGTTAGTTTTGTTGTTGTAAATCCAGCCGCTTTATAAGAAGCCGTATAAGCTGCTGTTTTGAATAAAGGTGAAGCCGTTTTTGCTCCGTATGCTGCTGTACTTGCAGCTTCGACCGTGCCGCTGCTCTCTTCAATATCCATTTTGAACAGAGATGGATCCCTTAGTGATTGTACAACTTTTTGTTTTTGTTGACGCGACAGTTTTGAAAATTCATACAGTGAACTTTTATCACCTTGCCCTTTCAAGAACTGCGTGTAAGAAGCAACCGTTAAATGAGCAGGTTTTTCACTAGCCTGAACAGAGTTTGGTACGACTAATAGACATAATAATGCACCTATCAGGGAAAAAGCAAAAAACGTTCTTTTTGTAGCCATATTCATATAAATCCTTTCTAGTACTCTATCTTTATAAATAGATAAGAAGTAATTTATCGTTTTGAAGAAGGGCTGTGTGCTGACATATTAACTGTCATCACGACACGAGCTTGCTGTACAGATTTCATAAAGCATTCGTATAGAGAAGCGAATACTTTGTCCACATCTCCTTCTAAAGCTGTTGCAAAAGGCACGGTTTCGGCAAATACTCCCTGTTGTTTAACTGCGCCAATTCCGCTTTTGATGATGTCTACATAATGCGGCGTATCTAATGGATACAAAGAAAATTGAGTGGATACAGGGAACGAAGCACAAAGCTGTTGGTTTAAAGGCATGTTTTCTTTTGAGTTTATTTTTCTTTCTTCGAAATATTCTTCGTGACGCCCTGTTGAAAACGTGGCATTCAGCACAATATGCTTTTCTGATTTTCCAGCACTTTTATAAATGGCCTGTACAACTTCAAATACGTCTTTGGCAGTTCCTTCAATAAACGTACTAACACGGTCCGTTTTTCGCTGAACTTTAGACATATCCACTTCGTTTAGTGCGCTTAAAATAATATCGATGAAGTTATCGCTCATAACGGAAAGCGTAAAACGACAGCCAACATTTATTTTTTCCAAGTTAATCACCCCTAAAATATAGATTTGTAGTTTTTTAATCATACAAATCATAAAATAACTTTTCTGTTTTGTATAGAAACAGAAGATAGATTCTTTATTTTTAGTAAATATTACATAGAAGAAACGAGAATAAATTGCATAACATGAAAATTAAGGGTGTCAAGAAAAGTCACATAGTGAAAAAGAATAAAAAAACAATGTTAGAACTTCTGACAAAAAGCTGGTATATAGACTGAAAACACCATATTATAAATACAAGATCACATTATTCTCCTGCGATTTCGTATAACCTCTTGAAAAAGGGACTTGGGATTTTATCATAAATCCAACCTCCTAGCTGTATAATCAGCTAGGAATTTTTTTTACCCAAAGTCTCTATCGCCCATGAGGTTACCTGCACTTATTCAACTCAGAGCATGCACCATATATATTTAAGACCAGTGTAAGAAAGATTGCTTGAAGATGTTAGTGTTCGGTTTGAGCTAGAAATAGATAGATGTTACGAAAGAGGGGAAAGAAGGTATGACGCACACATTAATTAAAAATGCAGAGATTATTACGATGAATGAGAAGAATGATATTATTTACGGTGACCTTTATATTGTTGGAAATCGTATTGCAGCCATCGGGAAAAATCTGCATCCGGAAAAGGTAGATAAAGTCATTGACGCAGCAAATAAAACGATTGTGCCGGGCTTTATACATACTCATATTCATTTATGTCAAACGCTTTTTAGAGGGCAAGCAGATGATTTAGAGCTGCTAGACTGGCTAAAGAAGAAAATATGGCCGCTTGAAGCTTCGCATGATGAAGAATCTATCTATTATTCAGCACTGTTAGGGATCGGTGAACTCATTCAAAGCGGGACTACAACAATTGTCGATATGGAAACTGTTCATCATACAGACTCTGCTTTTCAAGCTATATCTAAGAGTGGAATCCGAGCTCTTGCAGGAAAAGTAATGATGGATAAAAGAGGCGACGATCTGCCAAAAGCTCTGCAGGAGACAACGGCTGACTCGATTAAAGAAAGCGTAGAGCTGCTTGAAAAATGGCATAATTCAAATAACGGTCGTATTCGATACGCATTCTCCCCAAGATTTGTGCTGTCGTGTACGGAAGATTTGCTGCGTGAAGTGAGCCATTTATCAGCTGCCTATAATGTTCATGTCCATACTCATGCTTCTGAGAATCAAGAAGAAATTCGCATTGTAGAAGCTGAAACGGGTATGAGAAATATCATGTACTTAGACCATTTAGGATTAGCCAATGAGCGCCTTATTTTAGCGCACTGTGTGTGGCTAAACGATCAAGAAAAGCAGATTATTAAGAATCAAGGAGTAAAAGTCAGTCATTGCCCAGGCTCAAACTTAAAACTTGCATCGGGAATCGCAGATGTGCCCAGTTTATTAGAGCAAGGTGTATTTTTAAGCCTTGGCGCTGATGGTGCTCCTTGTAATAATAATTTGGATATGTTCAACGAAATGAGGCTGGCCGCTACGATTCATAAACCCTCTTACGGACCAACAGCCATGAATGCAAAACACGTGCTCGAAATGGCTACAATCGGCGGAGCGAAAGCAGTTGGGCTTGAAAAAGAAATTGGAAGTTTAGAGGTTGGGAAAAAAGCGGATCTTGCCATTTTAAATTTAAATCAGCTTCATACTTTTCCATCTTACGGCGTAGACCCTATTTCCAGAGTTGTGTATTCAGCAACGCGAGGAGATGTAGAACTAACAATGGTTGACGGTGAAATTGTGATGGAGAATCGCGTGCTAAAAACAATTGACCAGGGAATTGTGCTGAAAGAGGCAAATCATTCGATAGATCGTCTTTTAAAAAGAATTCCACTTTTAATTTCGTAAGATGTAAAACGAAGAAGAGGCTGGGATAAAAGTATTTTAACAAAAGTAAAACTCGAATTATTAATCGGAGTTATTGATTAATAATTTGAGTTTTTTGTTGTCAAGGTGAACGTAGGTTTCATCTGTTTAGTTGCTTCTAGCTGTTGATTGAAGGACAAGGCGTAGATTCCTGCGATTATTCCATTTATTTGTCTTTAGAATGGATTTATTTAGTTATGTCTCAATCTCTTTTTTGTATAAATGAGTAAAAAGAGTACTCTTGCAACAGACTAAAAAGATAAGAGAAATAAATTTTCAAAATTCCAAACTAACGGAAGATAAAAATTTTTATAATGATAGCGTTTTCCACCTTTGCATATCTACAAATTAAGACTATAATAGGACAAAAGATTTTACTTTGAAACGTAAAATCCTCCTAAATCGTGTCCTTTTTAGGACATTTGAATAGGTAGGATTTTTTATTTTTTTTTAGAAGTAGGGAGGCGCGCGTGTTGGAGCGTAACGGAATATTAGAGCGCTTGTTTAAACTATCAGAGCGCAACACAACACCAAAACAAGAAATACTAGCAGGACTTACAACTTTTATGACGGTCAGTTATATGGTAATCGTCAATCCCATTATCATGTCTGACGCGGGTATCCCTCGAGAAGCGGCTCTTGCAGCTACCATTTATGCCATTGTATTTAGTACGTTACTGATGGCTCTATGGGCAAACTTCCCGATTGTAACCGGTCCAGGGATGGGTTTAAATGCGTTTTTTACGTATTCAGTAGTATTAGGACAAGGATTGTCATGGCAAACGGCACTTGGAGCAGTTTTTATATCCGGGGTCTTATTTTTTGTTTTAACGGTAACAGGAATACGCGGAAAGATTATTGATGCCATTCCGAACGTATTAAAGTCTTCAATAGCAGTTGGAATTGGTCTTTTTGTTGCGTTTATCGGTTTGAAAAACGCTGGATTAGTTGTGGCAAACGAGTCTACTTTTGTAGGGCTTGGAAATGTCATGGATAAAGGCCCGTTACTTGCTATTTTTGGGCTGATATTAGCAGCTGTACTGATGGCTAAAAATGTAAAAGGTGCTCTTATTATAAGTATTTTTGCTACGACAATATTAGCAATGATTGTAGGAGTACAAGCAGTTCCCCATTCTCTGAAAGACGTCTTTTCAGCTACGCCGCCAAGCGTTGGAGAAACATTCTTTCAAATGGATTTAAAGGGTGCAGTTGCCTACGGCATTTTTTCAGTTGTATTTTCTTTCACCATCGTAGAATTATTTGATACGCTAGCGACATTGATTGGACTATCTAAAAAAGCAAACTTAGTAGATAAAAACGGTAAAATTCCAGGTTTAAATCGCGCGCTTGCAGCAGATTCAATTGGTACAATGGCGAGTGCTATTTTTGGAAGCACTGCGCTAAATACGTATATTGAAAATGCAACAGGTATTGCAGAAGGAGGGCGTACCGGCTTAAAGGCATTAACGGTTGCCATCTTATTTATATTTACCTTGTTTTTTGCACCGCTTATTCAATTTATCCCAAGCGTTGCTACTGCTCCAGCACTCATTATTATTGGTTCGCTTATGCTAAGTGACATTCGAAACGTTAACTTCGACGATTTCACTGAAGTTGTTCCCGCTTTCTTAACAATTGTCATGATGCCGTTAACCTACAGCATTGCAGAAGGGTTAGCATTCGGCTTCATTTCATACACAGCGATTAAACTGTTTACAGGACGCCATCGCGAAATTCATTGGATGATGTATGTAATCACCATTGCCTTTTTTATCAATTTTTATATGAGTTCCCATTAGGGATGAAAAAAGACGTAGCATTAAGCTACGTCTTTTTTTGTTACTGAGTCCTTGTCAGAGAACATCGTGAAAGAATGAAGCTTTTCTTTTATTTTAGATAATTGTAAAATAATTATAAAAGGTGCGTTATAAAGGGTTGGTGGAATAAATTGAAACAAAGTAAACGCAAACGTGTAACCTTACAACAAGTGGCAGAACACGCGGGAGTATCTCGAGCTACTGCTTCGCTTATTGTGCGAAATAGTCCAAGTGTTTCTGAAAAAACAAGGGAAAAAGTTCTAGCTTCGATGAAAGAGTTAGGATACGTGTATGACCGAATTGCGGCAAATTTAAGATCTCAAACTTCATCAACAATCGGAGTTATTATTACGGATATATCTAATACGTTTTTTACAGAATTGTTAATTGGAGTACACGAGGAGCTCGAGAAAGACGGATATACGGTGTTTTTAGGTACGACGTTTGATTCGGATAATCGACAGGATCAGCTGCTTTCTACAATGCTGGAGCACCGGGTAGGAGGCATTATTTTATGTCCTGTTGCGGGTACATCGGAAGATACGATAAGAAAAATTCAGCATCTAGATGTTCCTTCAGTACTAGCAGTAAGGGAATTGCCTGAGGTGGAGTCAGATTATGTAGGGGTAGATTATAGCTTAGGCGTTCAAAAAGCGGTTCAACACTTACTTGAACAGGGACACAAAAGAATTGCATTTTTAGGAGGAACAACCGGTTCTACAACGTGGAAAGAAAGAATGGAAGGTTACCGTTCGGCACTAAAGAACGCAGGAATTTCTATTGATGAAGAGCTTGTTATTCCGAGCGGTCCGACAAGAAGCGGCGGTGTAGAAGCTGCACATCAAGTACTGAACATTTCTGAGCCTCCAACAGCAGTTTTTTGTTTTAGCGACTTAGTTGCATTTGGTGTTATGCAAGGTTTAAAAGAGAAAGGGATTGTTCCCGGAGAAGATATAGCGGTAGTAGGATTTGATAATGTCATGGAATCATCTGTATGTCACCCTACTCTAACAACCGTCTCTTCTTTTGCAAGACAAATAGGAAAAGATGCTGCACGGTGTCTTCATAACCAAATTGTTGATAAAAAAGAACATCATCATCGCATTATTTTAACACCTCAGTTAGTTGTTCGAGAATCGTCATCAAAAAAAAGAAGCAGTTAATGAACTGCTTCTTTTCCTTGTGAATTATTTAGACGGTTCGTAAATATCCCAAGCCATTTTCAAGGAATCAACGATATAATTTGCTACTTCTTCAATATCCAAATTGTCAGTTTCTACTTTGGAGTGGTGGTTGGAATAAATTGCTTGTCGCGTATAAAATAATTTTTCAATATCCTCTAGACTTCTTCCTTGTAAAACAGGGCGACTGTCAATAATGAGGCTGATGCGCTCTTTCCATGAATCCCATGAAAGGTCTAAAAAGAATACAATACAATTTGATAAGCATATTTTTTGAATTTCTTCTTGAAGAAATGCGCCTCCGCCAACGGATATAATTTTTAAACGCTGCTGAGATAACTGGCTAATTACTTCTTTTTCTTTATTTCGGAAAAACTCTTCACCAAACTCTTTAAAGATTTGTGAGGTAGGCATTTGAAACATTTTTTCGATTTCTTGGTCTATATCGACAAAATCTCTGTATAATTTCTTAGCGACTAGTTCGCCGATTGTTGTTTTACCTACGCCCATAAAGCCAATAAATACAATGCTTTTTTCTCTAAGAGACATCTCGCTGTAAGTCATTTTTCAAAGCCTCTTTCTGTTTTTAACAATAAAAAACTTATTATTTTGTATTTGAGTTATTAGAATTATAATACAAATTTTACTGTTTGTAAAAACAGTGAAAGGATATTATGTCCTAAGAAACAAGTATCAGCTTACATTTATAAAATTTCTGTTAGTCAACAGATGGGATTAGCTGTGAGTAAAACAAAAAAGCAATAGTTCAGCTCAATCATGATCATAAACCTTTATTATATTGATAACACTGCTATCTTTGATATTTCTAGAGTGTATGTTAGAAAAAAAGGGAAGTGAATGTGACGCTGCTTAAGAGACTATAATCAATATTAATAAATATTTTTAGAAAATTCTTTAATTTTCTATTGCTAGATTAAAATTTCTGTTGTAGGATTATGATAACGTTTACAAAACGAGTTATTACTTTAAATCAGTAGAATTTATAGAAAACTGCGTCAAATTTTAGATCGATCTAAAATAAAAATTAGATCGATCTAAAAAGGCAGTCAGGTCAATTGTTAAAAGGAGAGATCTCAATGAGCTTTAGACGAGCAAGGCCTTATGTAAATACAGAATGGCTTGAAGGTAATCGATTAGCAGTAAGTATTAAAAGTCCGTATTCGCAGGAAGTAATTGGTGAACAAATTATAGCAACGCCAGAAGATGTGGAACAAGCGCTATCAGCTGCCTATGAAGCCAAAAAAACAATTGCGAGTCTGTCTTCTTATGAAAGGGCCAAAATTTTAAAAGAAGCAGCATGGCTTTTGGAAAAGCAAAAAGAAAAATTTGCTTCTCTCATCTCAAATGAGTTAGGAAAACCGATGAAGAATACGTTGGACGAAGTATCTCGATCTGTAGAAACATTAGAGCAATCTGCGGAAGAAGCAAAAAGGCTTATCGGTGAGACGATACCAGGAGATGCTTCCGAACGAGGAGGAAAAGCGATAGCTTCCACATTTCGTGTACCAGTCGGAGTTGTTGCCGCTATTACTCCTTTTAATGCACCTTTGAATTTAGTATGCCACAAAATTGGACCAGCTTTTGCTGCTGGCAACAGTGTTATTTTAAAACCAGCTCCGCAAACAACTTTAGTTGCTTCAGAGTTTATAGCTCTATTATTAGAAGCTGGAATGCCTGAATGCGCTATTAACATGGTTTTAGGGGGAGTAGAAACAGGGCAGCAAATCGTAAAAGATGACCGTGTAAATATAATTTCTTTTACTGGTGGAACAGTGGCAAGCAGAAATATATGTGAACTGGCTGGAATGAAAAAAGTCCTTCTAGAGTTAGGAGGAAATGCTTCAACAATTGTTCATGAAGATGCTGATATTAAAAAAGCTGCTGAAATGTGTGGGAGAACAGGGTTTAGCAACTCCGGTCAAAGCTGTATTTCAGTTCAGCGTATTTATGTACATGACTCAGTTGTTTCTGAATTTACAGAGCTTCTGAAGAATGAGGTAACGTCTTTAAAAGTTGGTGATCCTCTGCTGCCGCAGACGGATGTTGGATGTTTAGTAGATGAAAAAGCAGCAAACCGAGTTTTGGCTTGGATTGAAGAAGCAGTCGATTTAGGTGCAAAACTGATATGCGGCGGCAAAAAGACAGGGGCTTCTATAGAACCTACTGTTCTATTAAATCCTCCTAAACAAAGCAAAGTAGTATGTCAAGAAGTGTTTGGACCTGTGGTGAGCATCATTCCTTATCAAAATATTGAAGAAGCTATTCGGGAAACAAATGATTCATCATTCGGTTTGCAAGCAGGGCTGTTTACAAATCAAATGGATTTAGCTTACCGTGTGGCTGAATCTCTAGAAGTAGGAGGAGTTGTGATTAATGGAACCTCTAATTTTCGACTCGACCATTGGCCGTACGGTGGAATAAAAGACAGCGGCGTTGGTAGAGAAGGACCTCGATTTGCGATTGAAGATATGACAGAAACAAAAATGATTGTCCTGCAGCTATCGTAGCTGAGTTTATTACCTGACAAAATATACAGTGAATTTAAAGGAGGATATACAATGGAAAAATTAATATCACATCAATTAGTAAATTATCTTGAGGAACGAGGCATCGAGCATATTTTTGGTTTGTGTGGTCATACAAACATAGCGGTATTAACAGCCTTAGAAGAAAGCAAAATTAAATTTATCAACGTTCGACATGAACAAATTGCAGCGCACGCAGCTGATGGCTATGCGCGTGTGACGAAAAAAGCAGCAGTAGTATTAAGTCACTTAGGTCCTGGATTAACAAATGCTGCTACAGGTGTAGCCAATGCAGCGTTAGATTCAATTCCAATGGTTGTCATCGCTGGTGATGTTCCTACTCATTATTATGGAAAGCATCCGCATCAAGAGGTAAATTTACATGCTGATGCTTCGCAATATGAAATTTATCGTCCATTCGTTAAGCGTGCATGGAGAGTTGACCGTCCAGATTTATTTCCGGAAATATTAGAGAAAGCATTTTTACTAGCGGAAAGTGGAAATCCTGGCCCCGTATTAGTATCTGTACCAATGGATATCTTTTCAAAAAAGATCGATGTTTCTTTATTTGATCGACTGCATCGTCAAACGAAATCTTTGCAAAAACCTTCTATCGATGATGAAACGGCAAAGAGTATTGTACAAAAATTAGTTAATGCCAAAAATCCAGTGTTATATGTAGGCGGAGGTATCCTATTAGCAGATGCAGCAAATGAATTAAAAGAGCTTGTGGATCACTTGAACATTCCGGTAGCCCACTCCTTAATGGGCAAAGGAGCACTTTCAGATGATCATGACTTGACTCTAGGGATGACTGGTTTTTGGGGTACGAAGTTTATTAATGAAAAGTGTCGGACTGCGGATTATATTTTAGCATTAGGAACACGATTTGCAGAAGCAGATTCTAGCTCCTGGGAGCCGGAATATACGTTTGATTTTTTACAAACAAAATTAATTCATATTGATATTGATCCTAGTGAGATAGGGCGTAATTATCCTGCCGAAATTGGTGTAGTGGCGGATTTAAAACAAGCCCTTAAAGTCTTGAATCGCGTGGCTAAACAGCTTATTCCGGAAGGAGTAAAAAACGAAGCATTAATAAAAGAGATTGCTTCTTATCGTGAAGAGTTTAAAGCTAGCAATGAAGAGTATATTCACGACAATTCATTTCCAATGCAGCCGCAGCGAATTTTAAATGAAGTTCGTGAAGTCCTGCCGAAAGATGCCTATATTACTACTGATGTAGGCTGGAATAAGAACGGGGTAGGACAACAGTTTCCAATCTATGAAGCTGGAAGTATATTAACTCCAGGAGGTTTTGCTACAATGGGATTTGGAGCGCCGGCAGCTTTAGGAGCAAAGGTAGCTCAGCCTGATAAAGTAGTTGTTTCTCTAGTAGGAGACGGGGGATTCGGCCAAAATCCAGCTGTGCTTGCTACGGCAGCTGAAGAGAATATTCCTGTGGTTTGGATCGTTATGAATAACTTTGCGTTTGGTACGATCGCTGGACTGCAAAAAGCACATTTTGGAACCACTCTAGGCACGGTATTTGAAAAAGATGGAGAGGTTTATTCTCCTGACTTTGCAAGTATCGCTAAAGCTTATGGAGTAGAAGGTATAAAAATTCAATCAGCCGAAGAGTTCAAACCTGCACTGCAAAGAGCTATTGCTTCTAATAAACCAGTTGTAATTGATGTAGCGATGTTAAACAATCCTGTACCAACATCAGGACATTGGAACATCATGGATATTTACTCACCGGATAAGAAAGTACACCATATATCTGTTTAACAAGTATGGAGCAAATGCTGAAATGAAAACGGAAACATTTAACTTTGATAAAAAGGAGCTGTTTCTATGTTAGAGAGTGTGGAAGGAACTCATTCTCCATCTATTTGTACGCCTCTAGTAGGCAAAAATCACAAAGAGCTTTTAACAGAGCTGGCGGACATTCTATTAAAAAAGCCGGATATAATTGAATGGCGCCTAGATTTTTATGAAGAAATTCAAGATATGAACAGCGTCCTTTCTGCAGCTAAAGATATATATGAAAATAGTGAGCGCACTCCTATTTTGCTTACTGTACGTTCTCAAAAAGAAGGAGGGCAGCCTATTTCTTTATCAGAAAAGGAAGTAGTAGCCATACTTGCAGAGGTATGTAAACACCCGTATGTAGCAATTATTGATTTTGAAGTATCAAATCAACCGGATCACATCCGCTATTTGCGTGAAGTGTCCAAGGAAAATAACAAGAAACTTGTGCTTTCTTATCATAATTTTTCTTTTACGCCTCCTAAAGCGGAAATTTTTAAAAGCTTATTTCTAGCTGAATTTTACGGAGCAGATGCAGCAAAAGCAGCTGTCATGCCTCAGAACAATCAAGATGTTTTAACTTTATTGGAAGCTACAAGAGAGGCTGAAAAAGAGCTTAGCATTCCTCTCATTACCATGTCGATGGGAGGGTTAGGAGCTATTAGCCGAATTGTCGGATGGATGTACGGCTCGTCTGTTACTTTCGCTGTAGGGAAAAGCAGCTCAGCTCCTGGGCAAGTTCCAATTGATGAATTACGAAAAATAATTCAGTTAACAAAAAAAGTTACGGATCCTGAGAGCAACCATTTCCATCAAATTGGTTCGATATAAAATAAAAAGAACAAGAGCATGCTATGCTCTTGTTCTTTTTATTTATCCTTTAAATGCATTGAAAGATAAACGCGAGTATCTTTTTTGTGCTCATATTTTGGATTAGCGCTTCGCGTATATTCTTTTGACTGATGTTCTATATGGTAGTTCTGTTCAAATTGTTTGATTGCTTCATTAATTTCTTCTTGTGTTCTCATTAATCTTACTTGCAGCATTGTAATGTCTCCTTCCATACACCTTGCTTTTTGACTATATCATGAAATGAAAAAGAAGTAATTTTATTTTTGTTGACGAACTTGTATATACAGGTTAGAATAAAAACATAAAACTTGTATATACAGGTTTGTGATGAGATTTATATGGGGGATAGGAGATATAGGAGTGAAATGAAAGCGGAAACAAGGGGGAAAAGACATGAATCGAGAATCTGTTGAACGCATTGTAGAAGCCGTTGGCGGAAAAGAAAATATCTCTGCTGCAACGCACTGTGTAACGCGCCTTCGACTTGTTTTAAAAGATGAAGGTAAAGTCAATCAACGTATGCTAGATGAGCACGAATTAGTAAAAGGATCTTTTTCTACAAACGGCCAGTTTCAAGTTGTCATTGGTCAAGGCACGGTGGATAAAGTATATAAAGAAATGGTGGCGCTTACAGGTATAGGCGAGCTATCAAAAGAAGAAGTGAAAAACGAAGCGGCTAAAAACTTAAATCCGCTGCAGCGCGCAATAAAAACATTAGCTGACATTTTTATTCCTATTTTACCGGCCATCGTAACCGCGGGTTTATTGATGGGAATCAATAATGTACTAACAGGAGCCGGAATTTTTTACGATGATAAATCAATCGTAGATGTTCATACACAGTGGAAAGACTTCGCAAGCATGATTAATTTAATTGCGAATACGGCTTTTGCCTTTTTGCCAGCTCTTATTGGGTGGTCAGCTGTTACGCGTTTTGGAGGAAGTCCTTTATTTGGAATTGTCCTTGGGCTCATGCTTGTACATCCTGACTTGCTAAATGCTTGGTCTTACGGAGAAGCATTAAAAAAAGGAAGTATCGATACGTGGAATTTATTTGGCCTGCATGTTGAGAAAGTAGGCTATCAAGGACAGGTTTTACCCGTATTAGTCGCTTCATTCGTCTTGGCAAAAATCGAATTATTCTTACGAAAACGCATACCGGATGGATTTCAACTTTTGATTGTAGCACCTGTAGCTCTTTTAGTAACAGGGTTTCTCGCTTTTATTGTAATTGGTCCAATTACATTTGCAATAGGAAATGTTATTACAGATGCAGTTGTATGGCTGTTTAAAACGGCTCCATTTATTGGAGGGCTTGTATATGGAGGTTTATACGCTCCTCTTGTTATTACGGGCATGCACCATACATTTTTAGCCGTAGATTTACAGCTGATTGGAAGCGTGGGAAGTACGTTTTTATGGCCAATGGTAGCATTATCGAATATTGCACAGGGCTCTGCGGCTTTCGCGATAATGGTTCTTTCAAAAGATGATGAGAAATTAAAAGGATTATCTTTAACGTCAGGGGTTTCAGCGTGGCTTGGCATTACGGAACCTGCAATGTTTGGTGTGAATTTGCGTTTTAGATTTGCTTTTATTTCTGCAGTGATTGGTTCAGCTATTGCCGGTGTTGTCATATCTGTAGCCGGAGTGAAAGCAGCGTCGGTAGGAATTGGGGGTATACCAGCTCCGTTATCAATTGTTCCACAGAGCTGGCCGCCTTTTATTATTGGAATGGTCATCGTAATCGTTGTGCCGTTTCTTTTAACGTTAACGCTCGGAAAGCTTCAGAAAAAATCAACCGTTACATCAACGGTCGCGGGTACAGACTCATTTCAACATAATTCTAAGAATTAAATGGTGGTGTTAAAGATGCAAGAACCTTGGTGGAAAAAATCGGTTGTTTATCAAATTTATCCAAAAAGTTTTTATGATACGACTGGAAACGGCGTGGGTGATATAGCTGGCATTATTGAAAAGCTAGATTATTTGAAAAAGCTCGGGGTAGATGTTCTGTGGCTAACGCCAATTTATAAATCACCGCAGCGGGATAATGGATATGATATAAGTGATTATTTTGTTATTCAAGAAGAATACGGAACAATGGAGGATTTTGATCTTTTAGTAACAGAAGCGCATAAGCGGGGTCTTAAAGTCATCATGGATATTGTCGTTAATCATACGTCAACTGAACATGAATGGTTTCAAGAAGCTAAAAAATCGAAAGATAACCCGTACAGAGATTTTTATATTTGGAAAGATCAAAAAGAAGATGGAAGTGCTCCGACGAATTGGGTTTCAAAATTTGGAGGATCCGCATGGGAGCATGATAACCTCACAGAACAATCGTATCTGCATTTGTTTGATGTTACGCAAGCGGATTTGAACTGGGAAAACGAGCGTGTGCGCCGCAGCGTGTATGATATGATGACGTTTTGGTTTGAAAAAGGAGTAGATGGATTTCGTCTGGACGTTATTAATTTAATTTCAAAAGATCAGCGTTTTTTAGATGATGACGGTTCCGTTGCACCAGGAGATGGCCGGAAATTCTACACCGACGGTCCTCGCGTGCACGAATATATGCGGGAAATGAATCAAGAAGTTTTTTCAAAATATGATAGTATGACCGTTGGGGAAATGTCATCGACAACCGTTGACCACTGTATTCAGTACTCTCATCCGGACCGACGCGAGCTTAGTATGACGTTTAATTTTCATCATTTGAAAGTCGATTACCCAAACGGAGAAAAGTGGGCCCTAGCAGATTTTGATTTTATTAAATTAAAAGAGATTTTATCAACTTGGCAAACCGAAATGAATAAAGGAGGGGGCTGGAATGCACTATTTTGGTGCAACCATGATCAGCCTCGCGTTGTTTCACGCTATGGAAACGATGAACTCTATCATAATAAATCTGCTAAAATGCTCGCTGCAACAATTCATCTGATGCAGGGAACACCTTATATTTATCAAGGGGAAGAAATAGGTATGACAAACCCGAAGTTTTCCTCTATTGATGAATATAGAGATGTGGAGTCATTAAATGTGTATGAAATAAAACGTGCACAAGGAATGGACGAAAATGAAATTTTGGAAATTTTAAAACATAAATCAAGAGATAATTCCCGTACACCGGTGCAATGGAACGATAAGCCGAATGCAGGTTTTACAAAAGGAAAGCCATGGATTCATCCGGCCGATAACTACCGTAAAATTAATGTGGAAAAAGCACTAGATGATAAAGATTCAATTTTTTACTTTTATCAAAAGCTTATTGCACTGCGCAAGCAGTACGAGATTATCACCTATGGAAACTATGAATTGATTCTTGGAGAAGACGAGCAGATTTTCGCTTATATCCGAAATGGAGCAGACGAAAAGCTGCTCGTGATAAACAATTTCTACGGCAGAGAAACAGCCTTTGAACTGCCAGAAAATCTAACTTTTGAAGGATATCATAGTGAAATATTGCTGTCTAACTACGAAGATTCACCAAAGGAATTCAAGCGAGTCTTACTTCGGCCGTATGAATCAATCGTGTATCATTTAAAAAAATAGAGAAAAAGTGAAAAGAACGATGGGTGACAATCTATCGTTCTTTTTATACAATTGGGTATATATAGAAAGTAAAATAGGTGATGGCAATTGAAAGAAAATAAATTTATCAGCATTTACGAACAGTTAGTCGATAAAATTAAACGCGGTGACTGGCGTCCTAATACAAAACTTCCTTCCGAAAATGAGCTTGTTGAACAGTATCAAACGTCTCGTGAAACGATACGGAAAGCGTTAAATTTACTCTCGCAAAATGGGTACATTCAAAAAATGAAAGGAAAAGGTTCTTTTGTATTAGACGTATCACGCTTTGATTTTCCAGTATCAGGACTTGTTAGCTTCAAAGAAGTCGCGGAAAAGCTAGGACATACGTCCACTACTATTGTAAAAGAGTTTGAATTAATCAAGGCTGATCAAGATTTGTGCACACAGCTTGGCGCAACGAAAAAAGATCTCATATGGAAAGTAGTTCGAGCACGTGAAATCGATGGAGAAAAAATTATTTTAGATAAAGATTTTTTTCATAAAAAATATGTTCCTCACCTCACAAAAGACATATGCAAAGGCTCTATTTATGAATACTTAGAAAAAGATCTTGGGCTGAAAATCAGCTTTGCTAAAAAAGAAATTTCCGTTGACGAGCTGACGGACGAAGATAAATGTTACTTAGATTTGAAAGACTATGAACATATTGTGGTAGTAAGAAACTATGTGTATCTAGAAGATGCAAGCCTTTTTCAGTATACGGAATCACGTCATCGTCTTGATAAGTTTCGTTTTGTGGATTTTGCTCGCAGAGGTATATAATGGTTCACTGCCCATGAGTTTTTCCTTTTTTTAGATGTTTACAAAAAACTGCTTTGGTATAAAAAACAAAGCAGTTTTCTTATGGGGAAAACTGAAAAAACGTGATCCTTTTGACGATAAAATTCTAAAAAGGTTGAATTTTTATTTAGAGTTTGTTTTAGTAGACCATAAGATTATTTTATATTTGTATAATGTTATTCATACGGTATACAGATTTATTGATCTTTTTTTTATTAGATATATAAGAAAATGTTATTTGAAAATGATAACTTCATTAGTAATTCTAATAAAACTGTCTAACTACAGCATTAAAGGGAGCTGCTCAAACAATACTAAGTAAAAAGGAGGAGACGGAATGAGTAACGATTATCGACTTTATCCTCTTGGTGACAGCGGCATTATCGTTTCATTTGGAGACGAAATTAATTTCGGTATACATAAACGTATTCAGCAATTTACTGAGGTGCTAGAGCAATCATTATGTAAGGGAATGATTGAATATGTGCCGGCTTTTACGACGGTTACAATCTATTATGATCCTTGGATAATGAGTGAAAAAGGAAGAAGAAATCCTTACACAGCAATATCTACATATATTGAAGAACTGCTTTTCCACCAGGAAGAAAAATCTGAAGCGGTCGCTAGACAAATTGATATTCCGGTGTGTTACGGAGGAAAGTACGGCCCGGACTTAGAGAGAGTAGCTGCTTTTCATTCATTAACGCCTGATGAAGTTATCTCCATTCATACAAACGGAGAATATTTGGTGTATATGATAGGCTTTGCTCCTGGTTTTCCTTACTTAGGAGGGATGAGTGAAAAAATTGCGACTCCAAGGAAAGAATCACCGAGAAACAGCATCCCAAAAGGGTCAGTTGGCATCGCAGGAATGCAAACCGGCGTGTACCCAATTGAAACACCTGGAGGATGGCAGTTAATCGGGCGTACTCCTCTTACACTATTTAACCCAGAAAAAGACTCGCCAAGCTTACTTCAAGCAGGTGATCGTATCCGATTTGTTTCCATTTCTGAAACGGAATATGAAGCACAAAAGGAGGTGGATGAAGATGAGTATTAAAGTGATGCGTCCTGGTTTATTAACAACGATTCAAGATATCGGCAGACATGGATATCAAAAGGACGGCATGATTGTCAGCGGGGCAATGGACAAAGTTGCTTTAAGGATTGCCAACTTATTAGTAGGAAATCAAGAAAATCAGCCGGTTATTGAAATTACGTTAATGGGACCAAAAATTGAATTTCAGCAAGATGCTTTAATTGCCCTGACAGGAGGGGATTTATCGCCAACTGTTAATGATGAAGCCGTAAAGATGTGGCGGCCTTTATATGTGAAAAAAGGGAGCGTGCTGCAGTTTGGTGTTCCGACTTTAGGTTGCCGTTCTTATTTATCGGTTTCCGGTGCCTTTAACGTTCCTGCAGTTATGGGAAGTACATCTACTTCGCTTCGCGCTCGGATAGGAGGGCTGCACGGTAAAGCATTACAGTCAGGAGACGAAGTATTAAGCCATCCTCCTACAGAAATAGGGGAAGCAATTATAAAGAAACTGGTGAAAAAGCAAACGGACCGCTCTTTTCAGCAGGCTTTTTGGACCATTCATCCTAAACTTCTTCCTTCATACGAGACGTCTATTATCCGCACAATGAAAGGTGCGGAATTTGATTGGTTTACGAAAGAAAGTCAACAACATTTCTTTAATCAAGAATTTGACGTTACGCCGCAATCTGATCGAATGGGCTATAGGCTAAAAGGAAAGAAATTAATCCTTCAGCAGGAAAAGGAGCTGCTTTCTAGCGCTGTGACGTTTGGTACAATTCAAGTACCAAAAGAAGGACAGCCCATTGTTTTATTAGCAGATCATCAAACGACAGGAGGATACCCTAGAATCGGGCAGGTAGCAACTGCCGATTTTTCGGCGCTGGCACAAGTTTCTCCAGGGCAAAAGGTTTCTTTTCAATTCGTTTCACTGGATGAAGCGCAGCATTTATATATGGAGCAGGAAAAGAAAATCAATCATATTAAAAGAGCACTTCGAATGAAAATATAAGGGGGAAGAAAATGGCTACCGTTGATTTGAACTGTGACTTAGGGGAGAGCTTTGGGAACTATAGATTAGGGAATGATAAAGAAATTTTACGCTATGTAACGTCAGCAAACATTGCTTGTGGCTTTCATGCCGGAGATCCTTCGGTTATGAGAGAAACAGTAAAGCTGGCTTTGAGTGAAAATGTGGCGATCGGCGCGCACCCCGGATTGCAAGATTTAGCTGGATTTGGACGTAGATATATGAAAATTACGCCTCGAGAAGCTTATGATTTGATGGTGTATCAAATGGGGGCTCTTTCAGCTTTTATACGTGCAGAAGGAGGAACCCTTCATCATGTGAAACCTCATGGCGCTTTATATAATATGGCTGCAGGGAATCGAGATATAGCTAAAGCTATTGCTGAAGCTGTTTATAATGTTAGTGAGGAAGCTATTCTATATGGTCTTGCTGGAAGTGAATCGATTAAAGCTGGAAACGAAATCGGCTTGCGTACGTCTCAGGAAGTATTTGCAGATCGAACCTATCAACAGAACGGCATGCTGACGCCGAGAAACGTTGAAAACGCCGTGATTCAAGATGAGAAAGCAGCTATTTCTCAAGTAATTAAAATGGTCAAAGAAAAGAAAGTATTCACTGTGCAAAATGAAGAGATTCCGATTCAGGCAGATACCGTCTGTATTCATGGAGACGGTGCACATGCTGTTGAATTTGCCAAAGCTATTTGTGACAAGCTAAAAGAAGAACAAATCATCATTCAACCACAATGAGGTGACATCATGAAAAAAGAACGCAACTGGAGCGTGCTCCTCGGAGCAGCATTTTTAATGGCTACTTCAGCAGTGGGTCCAGGTTTTTTAACTCAAACAACGGTCTTTACACAAGCTCTCGCCGCAAGTTTTGGTTTTGTCATTTTACTGTCGATTTTATTAGACATTGGCGTTCAGCTAAACGTATGGCGTATTATTGCCGTCTCAGAAAAAAGAGCACAGGATATTGCTAACAGTGTTTTCCCAGGTCTCGGTTTATTTATTGCTATTTTAATTGTAATCGGAGGCTTAGCATTTAATATTGGAAATGTAGGAGGAGCGGGTCTTGGCTTCAATGCGCTATTTGGTATTTCTCCTAAAGTTGGTGCAGTCATTACAGCCATTATTTCTATTGCCATCTTTTTAGTCAAAGAAGCCGGAAAATTAATGGATCGTTTTGCTCAATTAATGGGCGGAATATTAATTATTTTAATGGTGTATGTTGCGGTTTCTTCCGCTCCGCCAGTAGGAGAAGCGGTATCTAAAACATTTTGGCCGGATCACATTGACGTAATGGCGATTGTTACTCTTGTAGGAGGAACTGTAGGAGGATATATTACATTTGCAGGAGGTCACCGTTTATTAGATGCAGGAATCAAAGGAAAAGCCGCGATTCCGGAAGTAACAAGAGGAGCAGTATCCGGCATTACGATCGCTTCGATCATTCGGATTTTTCTATTTTTGGCGACATTAGGTGTGTTGAGTCAAGGGTTAAAACTGAATCCCGATAATCCACCAGCCTCTGTTTTTCAGTTAGCCGCAGGGGATATTGGCTATAAATTATTCGGTGTCGTCATGGCAGCAGCGGCTATCACTTCAGTTATTGGTTCGGCATATACATCGGTTTCCTTTATTAAATCCTTCAGCAAAAGGATTGAGAAATATGAAAACTGGATTAGCATTGCATTTATTACGATTTCAACCCTGGTTTTCTTAACGATTGGTCAGCCGGTCACGCTGCTCATTTTAGCTGGAGCATTAAATGGGTTAATCTTACCTATTACACTCGGTACAATGCTTATAGCGGCGTATAAAAAGAAGATAGTAGGGGATTACAAGCATCCGACTTGGCTTACCGTTTTTGGCGGTTTTGTGGTCGTTATTATGGCTGTGCTAGGAGTCTATACGCTTGTGACTCAAATGGCAAAACTGTGGTAAGAAATTCTATAACCAATTAAAAAAGGGCCTTCTGGCCCTTTTTTAATTGGTTATAGGCAATACATATAAAATGATTGCTAAAAAGTGAAGTACGGTTCCGCCAAGAACAAACATATGCCAAATCATATGGTGAAAACGAAATCCTCGCCATACGTAAAAAACGGCTCCGATTGTATACAACACGCCTCCAACTACAAGAAGGACAATTCCTTGATGGGCAATGTTTTGAGTTAACGAATCCCACGCAAACACAATCATCCATCCCATAAATACGTAAAGAATGGTGGAAATAAAAAGGAATTTCTTCACAAAAAAAGCTTTGAATACAATTCCTGCAAGAGCGATGCCCCATACAATTCCAAAAAGTGTCCAGCCGGTGGTTCCTTTTACTGCGATAAATAAAAATGGAGTGTACGTACCGGCAATAAACAAGTAAATAGAAGAGTGGTCAAATATCTCAAAAAGATCTTTTACCTTACCTTCCGGAAAGCTATGGACAAGCGTAGAGGAGACATAGAGAAGCAGCATGGTTACTCCGTAAATAGTAAAACTGATAACATGCCAAGGCGTTCCTTCTAACGAAGAAAGTACGATTAAAAGCGTTAATCCCACAATGCTGAGTACGGCTCCAACGCCGTGTGTAATCGCATTTGCAATTTCTTCTCCTCTTGTAAATGTGTGTGTAGTAGCCATTTACAAAATCCTTTCTTTACACAAATTTATCTTCTATTTTCTCAGAGGATCAGTTTTGAACATACCTGCTGAGAAAAAATCCGTAACGGTCAAAAACATGAGTGAAAAGTTCATTGGTTATTTCTTTATTATAGACCATTCTTTTGATTTTATCTATTCTGACTGGAGGTCCGAAAAGAGGAAAGATGTATATGTGAATGTTCACTAGCTGTAAAAAGCATGTATAGAAGAAAAAAATGCTTTTTGAAAAAATGGCAGAAAAGTTGTCATGAAGGCATGATTTTGAAATACATATAAAATAAAACTTTTAACAGTCAAGGTTACGATTACTGCTTAGCTCATTTGCAATAGATAAGTAACAAGATTGTAAGAAGGCAGGGGGATGGAAGCAGTGAAAAAAGAAGTTATTTTTGATGAAACAGGCACATACAAATATTCTCTATTATGCAAATGGAGTGAAGTAAACGAACGTAAACTTACGTTTATCTTGTCCTTTCCAGAAAATACGTATGAATACAGCGATGATACAGCTGTATCCAAATGCATAGAACTGGCGCAAAAGTGGGGATTTGGAGTTTTAGAAATCGTTTATTTATTCAGCTATCAAACCGATCATGTTTCGTTTTTACGCATGCTTTCAAAAGAAGAAGCTGTTGGAACAAGAACAGGTGAATATATTCAAAAGGCTGTGGAAGATGCTGAACTAGTTGTGGTAGCTTGGGGTGATCATGGAAGCATTTATAACCGGCAAGAGGAAGTAGAACGCTTTTTAAAACACAAGCCGGTATACTGTTTTGGAAAAACGAAGCAGCAATTTCCTCGCCATATTTTATCCGTCGTGCACCGTACAGAATTACAGAAATACGAAGTGCCGGCTAATCGTGAAGAGTCAGAAGAAGTTTCTTCGTTTATTGAAGACATAGATCAAAGTTTTGGTGGAGAGGATTATTCTCCAATTAAACAACTAACAGAAGAAGAACCGCTTATGTTTATTGAAGACATTGCCAGTATGTATCGATAAAGAGAAAAGCGAGGTTTATATTCCTCGCTTTTTCGTTAGTATAAAACACCAAGTTTTGTCATATGGTTGTATCAAGAAGCGTGTGTGAAGGGGGAACTTTATGAAGTTGAATGAAGTACTGCACCGCATCACAACTATTTACAATGAGTTAGAAGAAGAGTGCTTTCAATATATAGGGACTGTGATCAATGAAAATGCAGAGCTGGATATTTCTCGTCTAGAAGAATTAAGTACGCTGTTAAACTTCGTATATGAATGCTCGCAGGATGTATTAGTAGGTTCTATTTTAACAAAATTGGATTATGGACAACCCATTTATCAATTTGCTATGTTAAAGCCTATTTCCCTTGAAGGAAATGAAGATAAGTTAGATATTTTATATGAAGAAAAGGTAAAAGTAGAAAGAGCGATTCTAGATGTGTATACAGCTCAGCGAAAGAAGTTATTGACTCAAGCAGCCGAAGACTTAAAAGAACTGCACTACGAGCTGCAGACCTACGTGTATGCTTGCAACATATAAGTGAATCTGTTGAAATAGCAAGGCATATATACAAATAAAAAGGAACATGTTAGGATAAGTAAAAAGAACTCCTAATCAAAGAGTTCTTTTTATTGTGAAATATATGATTTTGAACTAGTCAAGCATAAAGACGGTGGTAATGGCAGTTACCCTTTTCTTTGTGCTTTTTTTATCCGATTGTGTTGATGATGCTGCTTACTGCGTTAAAAAAGTTCATAAGTACCTCGTTTAGCATGTAATATGCCTCCTCTCTTACTCAATATGTACAATCAAATTATCCAATTGTGTTAATGATGCTGCTTACCGCGTTAAATAAGTTCATTAAAACGTCGTTGAACATGTTTGCAACCTCCTTTATGATAGATTCATATAGTAATACGAGAAAACATAAAGTTTGGATCACATTTTTTTAATGTTTTTTTAGAAAAATAGTTAAAAAAAGAGTTTAATGGAGTTGAAAAAGATGAATTCGTTTACAAACGACGAAAAGCAAGCGGTATACAAAGCGATTTACGGCAGAAGAGATGTACGCACATTTTTGTCTGATGAGATTCCGAATGAAACGGTTTATAACATTCTACAGGCTGCTCACAGCGGACCTTCCGTCGGGTTTATGCAGCCTTGGAATTTTATATTAGTATCTGATACAGAAGTGAAAAATAAACTTGCCTGGGCAGCAGATAAAGAGAGAAGAGCACTGGCTATTCATTATGAAGGTGAAAAGAAAGAAGATTTTTTAGAGCTAAAGATTCAAGGATTAAAAGAAGCGCCGTTAACTATTTGCGTAACGTGTGATCCAACAAGAGGGGGCTCTCATGTTCTCGGAAGAAACTCAATTCCAGAAACTGATATGATGTCAACTGCGTGTGCGATTCAAAATATGTGGCTTGCTTCATATGCAGAAGGACTGGCAATGGGATGGGTAAGTTTTTATAAAAAAAATGATGTACGTGACATTTTACATATTCCTCCTCATATTGATCCTGTAGCGCTCATGTCAATTGGCTATACAGATAAATACCCTGAGAAACCAATCTTAGAACAAGCTAACTGGGAAAAAAGAAGGGATTTAGACAAGCTAATTTATCATAATGTATGGGAAAATGAAAAAGAATAGCGGAGAGAAAATAAAGACATACTAAAAAGCGCCGAAATATAGTAAAATTTGAATATTAAATGATACACTATATATAGCGAAAGCGGATATGAGCGTCTAGCGTATCCGTTTTATTTATATGTATACAAATGACTTGGGAAAAAGAGAGATAGGAGAATTGAAGGTTTCATGAATATTGCAAGAAGTTGGCTTCACAACAAACTTACTGTTCGCATCATTACGCTTATTATTATTACAGTTTTACTTGTCAGCATTAGAAGTATGCTTCAGCTGCTGTTATTTACGTTTATTTTTACCTTTTTAATTGGTCGTCTTCAACAAACGTTAAGAAGAAAGCTTCCGCTTAATTCAACGCTTATACTCATCGTCATCTATATCGCACTGATTGGTGCTCTCGGTATTGTAGGATATGTATATATCCCGGTTATTATGACGCAAGTTACTGAGCTTGTACAGAAGCTGATGTATTTTTACAAGCACCCCCCTGATAATACATTCGTCACCTATATTATCGATAATCTAAAGAGATTTAAATCACCAGAAAATATTCAGCAGAATATTGATTTAGTATACAGCTATTTATCTAATATTGGAAAAGTAAGTGCACAAGTTTTCTTAGCACTCTTGTTAAGCCTATTCTTTTTACTTGAAAAGTCGCGGATTCACCGATTATTTGTCCAACTGGAACAATCTAGGCTGGGCTGGTTTTTCAAAGAAGCTGGCTATTTGGGGAGAAAATTTGTTAATTCCTTCGGCAAGGTAATAGAAGTTCAGTTTATTATCGCTTTTGTGAACAGCATTTTATCCGTTATTGCCCTGTGGGTGTTAGGGTTTCCTAATTTGCTTGCGCTTGGCGTTATGGTCTTTCTACTAGGGCTAGTGCCGGTTCTTGGGGTATTTGTTTCACTCATTCCGCTTTGTACAATCGCTTACAGTTTAGGAGGCGGTGTAAAAGTACTATCTGTGTTAATTATGGTGGTAGTACTTCACGCACTTGAAAGCTATGTATTAAATCCAAAGCTTATGTCATCTAAAACAAACTTGCCAACATTCATTACGTTTATCATTTTAGTATTTGGTGAACATTTCTTGGGCGTATGGGGGCTGATTCTTGGTATTCCTATTTTTATTTTCTTTTTAGATCTCGTAGGAGTAGATTCAGCACAGCAGCTGTCAAAAAAAGAAGAGACTGGGACAAAATGATTTTAGACGAGGTGAAAAACGAACCATTAATCAAGATGTTTGATTAGTGGTTCGTTTCTTTTTTTAACGAGCGTATCGTTTTTTGAATGACTGGATGATCTCGATGCTTAAGTTTATAAGCAAGAAAGATCTGATTTTTTACCGCTAAATGTTCAAGTTCGATTTTCACCTTTTTTTCTTGGAGCGCTTCTTGAATCAAATAGCGGGGAAGCAGGCTGATTCCCATGTGATGCTGAATGGCTTTTAACACTGTTTGAAGATTTGGAATCACATGATGAGGCTGAATTTCAGGCCGTTTTTTAAAATGCTGTCGCCAAAAACGCCTGATAATAGGAAGTTCAAGGCCATAGCTAATCCACCGCTGATTGTATAAAAAATCCTCTATGTCTTCATTGGGTGTCATTTCAAAAGAAGGAGGGACGGTTAAGACAAACTCTTCTTCTTCAATGACCGTATATTCGACTCCTGGTATTTGCAATCTTTGGGTTGTAATCGCAATATCAATTTCGTCGCTTTGTATCTTTTCAAGTAAAACAGAAGCAATACCAAACTGGCTGTAGCAGCGGATACCTGCATCTTTTATTCTTTCTAAAGCTTGTTCGGTAAAATACTCTACGGGAGAACCAATTTTTACGACCGGCAGCGCGTTGGGAGATGAAGCGGTCATTTTTAATTCAATTGAAGCAGCTTCTAGACTTTCAATTAACGGGACAATACGCGTGTACAGTTCTTTACCTTTTTCTGTTGGAATCATCTTTCTTGGTGCACGGATAAATAAACCTTCGCCTATTTCAGCTTCTAAAGCAGCTAAGTGCTGACTCATGGCCGGCTGCGTTAAGATCCTCGCTCTGGCTGCTTCAGAAACGGATCGATATTTGTAAATGCTAATAAAGCTGCGATACCATTCAAAATCAATCATTTATTCTATCCTTTCTTATAAATTTATTTATGGATATCTATTTATTTTCTAATTTGTATTATAGACAAGCTCTCTTTAAAATAAAAATAGTAAGCAAATCATTTTTAGATAAAATAATAAAAGTAACGCTAAGCAAATGATTTAAAAAGGAGAGTTAGACTGTGAAAGCATTATTATTGCAAGATAAAAATAAATGGACAGAAATGAAAGTAGAAGAAGTGGAAAAACCTCTTCCAAATAAAGGAGAAGTAGTAGTTGAAGTTCACGCAGTGGGACTTAATCCAGTGGATTATAAGACGGCTACTAATGGAAACCCTCATTGGACATATCCTCACATTCTAGGTTTAGATGTAGCTGGGACAATTGATGAAGTTGGAGAAGGAGTAGTTGACTGGAAAAAAGGAGACCGCGTCGTCTATCACGGGGACTTTATGAAAAAGGGCGGATATGCTGAATATGCGGTTACAACTGCTCATTCAATTTCGCGCATTCCTGATGCCGTTACATTTGAAGAAGCTGCTGCATTGCCTACTGCAGGTTACACGGCGTATGAAGCACTATTTCGTAAACTTCCAATGAACCATATTCAAACCATCTTAATTCACGGAGGAGCTGGAGGCGTAGGGGGCTTTGGCGTGCAGCTTGCTAAAAACGCTGGAAAAACCGTTTTCTCAACAGCTTCAGCACATAATCATGAGTATGTGAAGTCGTTAGGCGCTGATTATGTAATTGATTATCGCGAGGAAAATGTCGTGGAAAAAGTATTGGAGCTGACAAATGGCCGCGGCGTAGATGCTGTGCTTGACACGGTGAGCGCAAAGAACGCAACGGATTCTTTAGATATGATTGCCTATAGAGGACATTTAGCACATATTGCTGGTGCACCTGACTATACAAAAGTAAAGCCTTTTACAAAAGTGATTTCTTATCATGAAGTAGCTTTAAATGCTGCACACCACATTGATGACATGATGGCGCAAGCGGATTTAGCAAAAATGGGCGATGAGCTTTTAGCATTAGTAGCAGAGAAGAAAGTAGCTCCGATGATTGAGCGCATCATCTCGTTAAAAGAAGTGCCAAGTGCATTAGAAGAGCTTTCAAAACGCCATGTGAAAGGGAAAATCATTGCTAAAATTAAATAATAGCAGGACAGAAAAGACTCTTTTATTACAACTAATAAAAGAGTTTTTTTCTGCTATTTTCTTTTTTTGCGTTACTTCACTTATGAACTGCATATGATAGAAGATAATCAAATATAGCAAACGGGTGCGTATAAGCTTTTTTTACTAGTAAAATTGCTTTGAAATCGTGAAATTTTGAATAGTTTGAGTTATGATGAAAGAACGTGAAATTTGTATGATTGAAAGGAGAAAAAAGGTGCAAGGGTTTATTGATTTTGTACAAAACTTAGGCATAGTGGGCATCTTTATTGCTACAGCAATCGAAGCTGCGGCAATTCCTTTTCCGTGTACGTTATTGATTTTGCTCATTGGCTCGGTGCTGCAGCTTTCAATATGGAAAATCCTTATTGTTTCAGCTGTCAATACCGTTATTTATATCGCATTCAACTATATTCCGTTCGTGATGGGATACAGGTTTGAATCTATTACCAAGCGCTGGTTTGGTGAAAAAAATATAAAGCGTGCTCAAAAATGGTTTCATAAATACGGAAAATGGAGTATTACGATTTCTCGTCCCATCAGTATCGCAAACTATATAACCTATTTGGCAGGCCTTAGCAAAATTAAATCTAAGGACTTTGTTTTATACAGCACCTTAGGCATTTTTCCGTGGTTTGTTTTTTTGCTCTATGTAGGAGGACTTGGAGATATTGAAAAAATCCAAAAATATTTGCATGATGTAGATCGTTTAATATTTGTTATTCTTATAATCGGAGTGATAGTTGGTGCAGGCTGGTGGATGAAAAAGAGAAAAAGTACATAAAAAAGACGGGACCAAATAAGTGATTCCTTAAAATAAGAGCGCTTTTATAGTAAGGTTTTTATAACTCAAAAGAGCCGCCTCTAAGTCGAAACCCTGACTTAGAGGCGGCTCTTTTATTCAACTATAAACAGCCCGCCAGCTTCTATAAGACGTAATATCCTCCGCATCTTCTGTCGCGTGAGCTTCACAAAGAAAACCCGCTACTTCACTGCCGTCTTCGAGAGTGATTTTGCCTAGTCCAAGAGGAGAAGGGATAGAATCGGCAAAAGAGCCGAACAGTGATAAAGGCATTTCCCAAAGTTCAACTTCAATTTTTTCTCCTTGTTGATGCGTTCGCAACAGCCCCGGTTTTGCTGGAGAAGTAGGCAGTTTAAAAAGCTGGTAATAAGGAGCGGTTTGGTCTTTTCGTACGAATGAAGCTCCATGTTCACGCATTTGAAATTCAAGTGGAAACCCGCGCATATGCAAACCGCAAACAGCTACTAAGGTTGTATCTTTTCTTGAATCAACCGTTCGTTCACCATTTAAAAACACTTCGCTAAGCCCGCAAATGAATTGTTCCCCGTCAAATGTAGAGAAAAATGAAATGCCAAACGGTAAATCAAGATCTGCATCTTGAGATGGAAGAGAGACAGCGCATAAGTCGAGCAAGTTACAATGGTTTGTAAAACGCCCCATGTCACTGTTTGTTTCAATTGGATTTTCTCTTACTTGTTCCCGCGTCCACGTTCCGCCTGCTGTCGGCATAACAAGAACAGCATTTTTAAGCTGATGATATGCTTGGTGTTTAAAGGATTGAAGCTTATGTGAAGCTTGAAATAAAGCAGCAGCATCATATTCTGGTTTAGCACCTGAACGAAGGACTTGCTCGGTTACAGGAAATGCTGTTTCTTCATGAGAAGTAATAAATTCTCCTAAGTCAGCCCAGCGCTCCGCTACGTATGGGCCGTCATACAATAAAGCAGCTGCTTCGCTTAAATACGAGCCGTCAATGTATTCAATGGGAATAGATAAATCTTCAATCTTTTTCACTGCTTGCTTCCAAGCTTCCTCGTACTGCTCAGCAAACGGTCCGTAAAATGAGAGCGGTTCTTTTACCATACAAATTTTTTCAGGGAGAGCCGAAGAAGCCCGAACAACAGAGCGTGACCATGGATCTTGATCGTCTACTCCTCTAATAATAGAATCTACAAGTACTACATCATTCCATTCATGAGCAAAAGCAGTGACGCAGTCTAAGCTTTTACACGCCGGAACTACACCTGCAGATGGCCACGCTCCGAGAGAAGGTTTATAGCCAATTAAACGGTTTAAACCGGCTGGAACGCGCCCTGAACCTGCTGTATCGGTACCTAAAGAAAAAGCAGCGTGCCCGCGAGCTACGGATACAGCTGACCCTGAGCTCGATCCGCCGCTAATGAGCTCGGACTTTAACGCATTGTGCGTTTCGCCGTAAGGGCTTCGTGTACCGACCAGCCCTGTAGCAAATTGGTCCAAGTTGGTCTTTCCAAGAGGAATAGCACCTGCATCAATAAGACGTTGAACAACCGTAGCATGTGCAGAAGGGATATACGTATATTCTTTACATCCGGCTGTCGTCGGTACATGGGCTACATCGATATTATCTTTAACGGCGAATGGAATTCCCCATAAAGGTAACGCTTCAGGGCTTAGGGCAGCTAAGCGATCGAGATAAGGTTTTAACTCACCGAGTGTAGGAGGGGTAATCCAAATATTCATGTCTTTATCAGCTTCTACACGCGTAAGAATTTGATGTACTACATCTTCCGGAGTTAATTCTTTTTTGATATACATTTCACGTAACCATTGAACCGAAAATGTTTTAGGCAAGCTCACTGTTTTCATTGTATCCACCGTCCTTAATGAGTAATTGGAGCAAAGGCTTTTATACCGGCAATCAGCTGTCCAGCTTGTACTTCATCGCCGGGTTTTACATGAATAGAACTGATATATCCATCCATAGGTGCTAGCTGTGGAAACTCCATTTTCATACTTTCTTCGATAATTAACGTATCGCCTTTTTCAACTTTTTGTCCTTCTTCAACAAGAACTTTCCATACGCTTCCCGGCATTGTACAGCGCGCGGCTTCCGTACCTTCGGGCAGTTCTTGTTCCGTAATTTCAGCCGTTTCATGTTCAGAGACGTACTCAGCTAAGCCGAGTGCTTTCCAATCTTCTCGCTCTGTTTGAAAAGCAGCCTGCTGGTTGTGACGAAAAGCAGCCGTGCTTTCTTCAATAGATGAAAGAAAATCTAAATATTCTCCAAGTTTAAACGTTGTCTCCGTAATATCTGCTTCAAATCTCCCGCGAAGAAAATCTTCGCGCAGTTTTAAAAGCTCATCTGCTTCTACTTGGTAAAATTGAATTTGATCAAAGAAACGAAGAAGCCACGGTTTTCCTGCTTCAAAACTTTCCGTTTGACGAAGTCGGTTCCACATTTGAATCGTGCGTCCCACAAATTGATAGCCCCCAGGACCTTCCATTCCGTATACGCACATATACGCACCGCCAATACCAACTGCATTTTCAGGTGTCCATGTACGAGCGGGATTATATTTCGTTGTCACTAAACGGTGACGAGGGTCTAGAGGCGTAGCAACAGGTGCGCCTAAATATACATCTCCAAGCCCCATTACAAGATAATTAGCGTCAAATACAACTCGTTTCACATCTTCAATGTGATCCAGACCGTTTACCCGGCGAATAAACTCTAGATTGCTTGGACACCAGGGGGCATCTGGGCGAACGTTTTGCTGATAGCGTTCAATAGCCAATTGAGTCGCAGGATCATCCCATGAAAGCGGAAGTTTTACAATACGAGAGGGAACTTCCATTTCTTCAAGTGGAGGAAGTGCGCGATCTATAGCTGAAATGTGCTGGCAAAGTTCAAGAATAGACATCTTTGTTGCATCAATATGAATTTGAAGAGAACGGATACCAGGCGTTAAATCTAGAACTGGTAAATCCTTATGCTTTTGAATAGCTTCCATTAAAGCATGCACTTGGAAGCGAAGCAGCAGATCAAGCTCCATTTCTCCGTACTCCACAAGTATATTCGCATCGCCTGAGCAGCGGACGGAAAAAGGGAATCGTCTATTTTCCGTTTCGTTGATCAGAAGCGGATAATCGCTTTTGAGCGGCTGTGCTACTAGATTTGTAAGCACAGGAAGTGATGTAGATGTTCCGATACGCTGTAAAAAGTCTTCCTGCGTACATTTGAGTTTTTCAGCTTGTTCAAGATCAATTAATTTAAACGAAATTTTATCTCCGGGGTGAAGCTGTCCTATTTTCCAAAACTCTGCTGAAGCAGTCGTAACAGGGCAAACAAAGCCCCCAAGGCTCGGGCCGTCTGGGCCAAGTAAAATAGGCATATCTCCAGTTAAGTCTAAGGTGCCGATGGCATAGGCATTATCATGAATATTTGATGGGTGCAAACCGGCTTCTCCTCCATCTTCACGCGTCCAAAAAGGAGCGGGACCTATTAACCTAACGCCTGTTCTAGAGCTGTTAAAATGAACTTCCCATTTTGTATCTGTTAGCTGCTGCAGGTACTCTGGCTGCAAAAACTCTTCTGTACAATGAGGGCCGGGAATCACTCCGATTGTCCATTCTTTAGACATGGTTGGCTGGTAGGAAAGAGCAAGTTCATTTTCAACGTGAGCGTAGTCAGAAACACGCAGTACATCTCCCGTGCGAAGTGCTCTTCCGCCGTGTCCTCCGAAACTTCCTAGTGTAAAAGTAGAAGAACTGCCTAGTATTTTAGGCATATCAAGTCCGCCGCCAATCAGTAAATACGTGCGCATTCCTTCGGTTGCTTCACCAAATGAAAGAATTTGTTCCGGCTTTGCTTGAATGGTTTTATACATGGGAATTTCAGCGCCGTCTAATGTAGCCTGCATGTTGGCACCGGTAATACAAAAAGATACATTGTCTCTAAATTTATAAGAGCCGCCTCGGAGAGTCATTTCAATTCCCGGGGCATCCGGTGAATTTCCGAGAAGTTTGTTTCCTATGCGAAAAGCAAAAGGATCCATTGGGCCGCACGGAGGAACTCCTACATTCCAGTGCCCGGTGCGTCCCGGGTAATCTTGAACAGTAGACTGAACGCCGCCGTCTAAAACTTCAATTGCTTGTTCGCTCGGAGTATATGAGTTAAGCATTTGAGTATACACATCGCCTGTTTTACACGCTTTTTCTTCTAACAGTCCCTGCAAGTATTGAAGATTAGTAGTAACGCCGTATAATCTTGTCTCTTTTAAAGCAGCGCTCAATTTTAGAAGAGCTTCTTCTCGTGTTTTTCCATGAACGATAATTTTAGCTAGCATAGGATCATAAAGTGATGTTACAGCAATGCCGTCTCGCACCCATGTTTCAACTCGAGCACTTTTAGAGAAAATGGCTTGGTCGATTTGCCCGCCGCTTGGACGAAAATCATTTAAGCAATCTTCGGCATAAATACGCGCTTGGATACTGTGACCTGAAGGAACAGGAAGCAAAGAAGGAAGGTTTACCAGCTCATCGCATGCTTCTTTAAGCATCCATTCTACTAAATCGATGTTTAACACTTCTTCTGTAACGCCGTGTTCTACTTGAAGACGAGTATTTACTTCTAAAAAATAAAACTTCTCCGCTTCGGCGTCATATAAAAATTCTACTGTTCCTGCACTTCGGTATCCGACTTCTTTAGCTAGTCGAGTAGCTGCTTGCAACATATTTTCCCGTATATATGAAGGGAAGTTTGGAGCTGGGCTTTCTTCAATTACTTTTTGATTTCTTCGCTGAATAGAGCAGTCGCGTTCCCCTAAAGCTACTACTTCTCCAAAAGAATTCCCGAAGATTTGAACTTCCACATGGCGAGCTTTTTGAATGTATTTCTCTAAAAAAACACCGCTGTTTTTAAAGTTTGTTTGTGCTAAATGGCAAACAGAGTCAAAAGCGGCTTGAAGCGCTTTTTCATCCTGGCAAACACGCATTCCAATTCCGCCGCCGCCAGCTGTACTTTTTAACATAACGGGATAGCCAATCTCTTCAGCAGCACGTACAGCTTCTGATACATCTGTAATAAGAGGTGTACCAGGAAGCAAAGGCACGTCCGCTTTTTGCGCAATTTCCCGAGCTGAATGTTTCAATCCGAATATTTCCATTTGCTGAGGTGTAGGACCAATAAATACAATTCCTTCAGCTCGACAGCGACGAGCAAATTCCGCGTTTTCGCTTAAAAAACCGTAGCCTGGATGAATAGCTTCCGCTCCTGTTTTCTTTGCGATATCTAGAATAAGGTCTTCGTTTAAATAACTTTCTTTGATCGGGCCGCTGCCAATTAAAATGGCTTCATCTGCTTCATCAACGTGCAGGCTGTCTTGATCAGCTTCTGTATAAACAGCCACAGATTTCACTCCGAAATGTCGTAATGTTCGCTCAATTCTAACGGCAATTGCTCCTCGGTTCGCAATTAATACTTTTGTAAACATAGATGAACACTCCTTTTTATAATGAATCCCAAATAACTAAGCGAATAGGGGTAGGGTTATAATCGTTGCACGGATTATTAAGCTGAGGGCAGTTACTGATCAATACAAGTGTAGGATTGATCGCTTCCATTTCTACATAGTATCCAGGTGCAGACACTCCGTCATTAAACGTTAATCCGCCGCTTGGCGTCACAGGTACATTCATAAAAAAGTTTACGTTTGGTGCTAAATCTCTTTTAGTGTAGCGGCTATCATATTTTGATAGCTGCAGCATAAATGTATCTCGGCAGTTATGCATCGGAAGCGTGTCATGTGCATAACGTACGGTGTTGCTTTGTGCGGAACAAGCTCCACCTAGGGTATCGTGGCGTCCGCACGTGTCAGCTACAATTTTGACTAGTTCTTTGCCAGATTGAGAAAGCAGCACTGTGCCGGTGGATAAATAAATATTTCCTTGATTAGCAATCGTCGATACTGCACTGTAATGATCTTCTGGATTTTCTGCATCAAAGAATAAAGTATCCGCTGCTTGATTTCCTTTTACATCTATTATTCTAAGCGTTTGTCCTGGTTTAAGTTCGTGCATCCAGCCGTCCCCAGCCAGTACCGTTTCATCATAAATTGCGTTCTCTATTTTTCTGCTACTTTCCACTCGGTTAAATACAGCCATTATAGAAGCCTCCTTCATTTTTAAATCGTTGATAATGTTTTATTTCCAAGCAATAGGTCATAAGACCATGTGTTTTCAAACGCTCGTTTATTTTCAGGTCTAAAATTTAAACAGTAGTCGTCTGAGCTTACAGGAGCTGCTTCATCTACGGTTATTTCAATCGGAACAGAAGGATACGTTTCGCTCGGGTCTAGGGGGTTAGGTGTATTAGACAGTAGAAAAAGCAAATCCATCTCTGTTCTAAGCGTAATAAAATCTCCTTTTTTACAATGAGAAGAAACAAAATTCATATTGCCTTCTTCGTCGCAGTATACTTTTGAAAATAAGTTAAGATTAGGGACTAAATCCCGTGTTGTTAAACCGTTGCGCAGAAGCTCCATTGAGAAGTTTTCTTCGCCATTCCTTCGCCATTCGTTTCGGGATTCTTGATAAGTAGATGCACCGTATTTTTGATGAGTTAAGCTGCGCGTAGTATAGCCTGAAATGGTATCATGCCAGCCGGTGGAGTCAGCAGTAATGCTTGCAAATGCTCTGCCGTTGTCACTCATCAGAACGTGTCCTTTTGTTAAATGAGCAGTATGCTGAGCTTTTAAGGTATCAGGCATGTTGTATCGTTCCGTTAAATCATAAGCGTTGTACAATAGTAGGGATGCGTTTGCACCGGATTCTTGTGCGGTAAACGTCACTGATTTTCCTCTCCCAATTCGTCCTGACCATTTTCCGCCCGCTGGGATGGTTTGCTTCCAGATATAACTCATAAAATAACCTCCTTAGAATAAAAAAAGGATAAAAGCTTGGGAGAGTAGTCTCCCAGGCTTTTATCCTTCCGTGTTATACAGCATAGCGCCATATCGCTCTCTCTCGGACCAGTCTTTAACGTATGTTAAACGGAACCCTAGACAGCTTTTTTGTTCTTAACATCTGTAAGAACCTTTATCCATTTGTGGCTTTCGATTAATCGTAGTATAGTATGTTTGAAAATAAGTTGACAAGCAGTTTGTTAGAATACCTGACACAAAAACTGATTTTTCAGTTTATTTTTCAGGGACCGTCACTTTTGAATGATCTCTCTTTACAAAAGGAGCCGATAGTCGAGATTTTACAAATAAATAGAGAAACCCAACCGTAAGCCAGGCGACACCAATCAAAAGAGTGTCTTTGTTTAACAGTGTGAGCAGCCATCCGATAAATGCCGCTCCTATCAAAGGGAAGATTAAATAAAGTATTGTTTCAGTAAACGACCGTTTCTTTAACTTAATATAAAAATGGGCAATGACTGATAGATTAACAAATGTAAAAGCGGTTAAGGCACCGAAACTGACAAAAGTAACGGCTGTGTTTAAATCAATAAACATTCCCAAAAACGAAAAAGCGGTAACAAGCAAGATATTCACCACGGGCGTTTTAAACGTTGGATGAATATATGAAAATACCTTCTGAGGCAGCACGGATTCACGGCCTAAAGCATATAAAAAGCGAGTTACGCTTGTGACTGAAGAAACTCCTTGAGTAAAGGTTGCGATAATTAAGACCGTAATAAATAGACTGCTTAAAAGATTTCCGCCCACTAATTTTACGAGGGTGTAGGCAGCATTATCAGGATTAGTAAATGTGAATCCCGGATAGGCAATCTGTGTAAAATACGAAATAGCGATGTACATAACAGCTGCAATACAAACAATAAGAAAAATGGCTTTTGGAATGGTCCTTTCCGGTTGAATCGTTTCTTCCGCCATTGTTGTAACGGCATCAAATCCTAAAAAGCAAAAGCAAATGAGCGCAGCTCCAGAAAAGATAGTCGTAAACGGTACATCTGAAGCCAAAAAAGGATGAAGTGAAAAAAGAGTAGAAGAACTAGCTTGACCTGTTGCAATATCTTTGATGATAAATAAACAAAACAAACTTATAAATAGAATCTGAACTACAACAGAGATGCCGCTTATACGAGCGACAGATTTAATACCAACAATATTGACTAAAGCTAAGATAATGTTCATGACAATGACCCATACGTATACAGGAATAGAAGGAAATTCTGTATGCATAAAAATACCAAATGTTAAAATAGCGATAATAGGGGAGAAAATATAGTCTAAAAGAAGTGCCCAGCCTACTAAAAAGCCAAGGCGAGGATGTATAGCTTTTTTCGTATACGTATAAGCAGATCCTGCTATTGGATATGCTTTTACCATTCGGCTATAGCTATATGCGGTAAAAAAGATAGCTAAAAAAGCAGTTAAATAAGCAAGGACCATTTGCCCTCCAGCCGCATCGTAGGCTACTCCGTAAACTGTAAAGAAAATCATCGGAGTCATCCAGGCAAGACCCAAAAATACAATTTGATATACCTTTAGCGATTCACTTAACGCTGGTTGGTTGTTCATATAAATCCCTTCTTTCTTCTATTTTATACTAGTAAAAAAGAAAAGCCTGGGAGAATGATGTCATTCTCCCAGGCTTTTATCCTTCCGTGTATACGGACCGTTCCGTACGCTCTCTCTCGGACCAGCCTTTAACATGTGTTAAACGGAACCCTAGATCGCTTTTTGTCTTCAACAGAGTGAAGACCTTTATAGATAATGTAAGTAGTTCGAAGTATAAGCAGGATTATAAGAAGATGCAACTACTGTGTTAGATAGTTTAACAAACTTTTTAAAAAAGTAAACTTTTGTAAAAGGCGAACTATATATAATTTTATTAAAAAGATTATTCGTTTATATTTGACTTATAGAGAGACCTATAGTATATTTGTAGACAAGAAAAAGCTAAATACGGTTCACTCATATATGTTTGAGAATATGGCTCAGACGTTTCTACCTTATCACCGTAAATGATAGGACTATGAGTAAAAAGTGAATCTAGGTTCCCATTTTTACGTTAGTAGAAAGTTTGGTCCAAGCGATTCACATATTCATTTTTGAAAAGAAGTGGATATGACACCGAAGGGATAAAAGCCCAGGCGGGTAGGTTTTTGCTCATTGTATTTGAGAGACCTGCCTTTGTTTGGGCTTTTTCTTATGTGTCTATTTACAGTGTGAGCGAGTGGTGGAAATTTTTTGCTTGTATCTGCATTGCTTTCTGGGGAGAATAGCGATGCAAAGCATGAAATCACTCACTGAAGCTTTATCTGTAAGCCCTCATTTAACCATGGGAAGTACATTCTATCTATTTTCTAGCATTTTTTCTTTGATGAGCAGCGTGGGGACGCTGCTCCTTTTTTTGTTCTTGCTTTTTTCTCTGTAAATAAAGGCCTTTAGAGAGAAGGTGATTCGCGAAATTTGGCGAATTAATGCTTTAAACAATAAATGATAAATAAGATAAAGCGGTCTATGAAAAATGAAGAAGTTGAAAAATTGAGGAGGGAATTATATTGCTTCACTTAATTAATGTTCGCTTGCCAATTATGCACGATCACGCTCTTTTTGAAGTGAAAATTTCAAATGGAATGTATACTTCTATCGTTTTACAAAACGGTTATCTTGAAGGTGACGAGTTTTTTCCGCTACACGCGGCCGTGTTAGGAAAAGAAACGTCACTTGATGCACAGGGGCGTGTACTATTACCAGGATTTGTAGATATGCATATGCATTTAGACAAAGCTCATTCGCTTCCTCAGGTATCCAATCTATCTGGAACTCTTCAAGAAGCCATTAAAAATTACAGCAGCAGCCTGCCGGCATTTCCAGAAGAAGAAATTAAGCAGCGAATGTTAAAAACTGCTTTGCAGGCATTAGCTAACGGTACGACTACGATTCGAACGCATATTGATTTTGACTGCAGCATGGAAGAAGATAGCTTATTTCGAAGTTTACAAGCGGCTGTCGAAGTGAGAGATGAATTAGGCCCGTATATGGATGTGCAGGTTGTTCCGCTATTCTCTAACTTAGACATTGATGATATGCATAAGATGACTAAAATTGAACGAGCATTCGACCTTGAAATTGATGCGATTGGAGGCTGTCCTCATTTAGCTGGAAATCCAGAAAAAGAGATTGATGCTCTGTTTTCGCTGGCTCAAGCCTATAATAAACCTCTTGACTTACATGTGGATGAAAGCGATGATCCATCTGTTGATACGATAATTAATATTGCTCATAGAACAATTGAATTGAATATGGAAGGAAAAGTGGTAGTGGGGCATCTTTGTTCGCTTGCAGGAATGACTGATGCAAAAGTGAAAGAAATCTTAAACCTTTTGAAACAGGCGAAAATTGGAGTTGTCACATTACCTGCTTCTAATTTATATTTACAGGGAAGAGAAGATAAAGGAATTGTAAGACGAGGCGTAACGCGTATTCGCGACATACAAAAAGCAGCGATTCCGATTGCTACTGCATCTGATAACGTGAACGACCCCTTTCATCCGTTTGGAAAAGCAGACTTGCTGCAAGTAGGGTTACTAACTGCCTATGCTGCACATATGGGAAGTCCAGATGATCAGCGGCAGTTGCTCCGAATGATTACAAGTATACCAGCCCGGCTGATTGGAAAAGAAAAGTATGGAGTGGAAGAAGGAAACGAAGCAAACTTTGTTCTGTTAAATGTCCAGTCTGTACAGGAAATATGGACTGAACTTCCTGAAACTCGCTTTGTTTTCAACAAGCACCGCTGGCTTAGCGTAAAAGAGACGCATCAGCGGCTCGCGGATACGAACTTGACTAATCTTTGGCAGGAAAATCAAATTTTAATTGGTTAAATAGACATAAAAAGAAGCTGTCACTAAAGTGACAGCTTCTTAATCAATTACTTTTGAACGTTAGCAGCTTGTGGTCCACGAGCTCCATCTTCGATTTCAAATGTAACTTCTTGACCTTCTTCAAGTGATTTGAAACCTTCGCCTTGGATAGCTGAGAAGTGTACGAATACGTCGTCTTGTCCTTCTACTTCGATGAATCCAAAACCTTTTTCTGCATTAAACCATTTTACTTTACCTTGTACCATTGTAGTACCTCCTGTGTGGAAAATCCACGAATATATTACTATCTCTGCTCAATTTCAATAAGAATCACTTTAAAGAAAGTCTTTCTATTTGTTAACACCGAACAAGAAATAATATACCTAGTATAACACTTTTTTATAAAAAAGAAACCTTTTTTCATAAAAAAGTACTCTGAGATAAAAATAAGTTGAAAATATGGGAATATTTTGAAATAGTAAATAAGCTATTGTTTTGTGGATTTTTTAGCGATCCCTAAAATCTTTTATCTCGTAAAAAAATGAATAGTGAGGTTGACAAATTGAATAACGTGTAACTATAATGGTTACAACGAGCTGAAAAGAAATAGCAGTGTTATAAAAGCTCAAATTTTTTTGTGTAATGTGTAACTATTGTGGTTACAACAAAAATAAAAGGAGAGAATAAAAATGAAAATTGGCGTTATTGGAGCAACAGGAAAAGCAGGTCAATTAATTATGGAAGAAGCAAAACAGAGAGGACATGAAGTAACAGCCATTGTTCGAAATGCTTCTAAACTAAAAAATCAAACAAACGTAATTGAAAAAGATATTTTTGTCATTACTTCAAAAGACATTGAACAGTTCGATGCTGTGGTAGACGCATTTAATGCACCTCCCGGAAGTGAACAGATGCACGTTGAGTCTATACAATCTCTTATTAAAGCATTTCAAGGTGTTCAAACGCGACTCGCAGTAGTGGGCGGAGCAGGAAGTTTATTTGTAGATGAAGAAAAAACAATGCCTTTAATGAGCACAGAAGGTTTTCCAGCAGCTTATTATCCAACGGCTTCAAATATGGGCAAAGGTTTAAAAGAACTAGAAAAATCAACTATAGATTGGACTTATTTAAGCCTAGCCGCTTTTTTTGACCCAGAAGGTGCTCGCACTGGAGCCTATCAATTAGGAAAAGACCACGTGATCACAAATAGTCAAAATGAAAGCTATATTAGCTATGCTGATTATGCGATTGCTTTAATAGATGAGTTAGAGAATAAAAACTATGTAAGTGAACGTTTTGCTGTAGTGGGTGAGAAAGCATAAGCTTACGTTTGAGTCATATAAAAAAACAGCTTACATTTGTTGTGAGCTGTTTTTTTTATATAGAACAAAATAGATATAAAGCAACGGAAAATGGTATAGATTTTTTATTATTTCTTCGTTTTTCTTTTTAAAAACGATACAATACAACATAGATGATAAAAAGGAGATGAAAAGATGATTCGTTTTGGTGTAATAGGAACAAACTGGATAACAGATCGACTGTTAGAATCAGCTCAGTATGTAGACGACTTTCAGCTTGCAGCTGTTTATTCTCGAACCATTGAAAAAGCAGAAGAATTTGCAGGTAAATATGATATTCCTCATATATTTACTGATTTAGAGGAAATGGCAGCAAGTGCTGAAATTGATGCCGTGTATATTGCTACTCCAAATGCTTATCATGCGGAACAAGCTATCTTATTTTTGAAAAATAACAAGCATGTACTGTGTGAAAAACCGCTCGCAGCCAATGCAGCAGAAGTAACTCGCATGATTCAAGCAGCCAAGAATCACAATGTGTTACTAATGGAAGCGATGAAATCAACCCTTCTTCCTAACTTCAACGTGATTCAAGAGAACTTACATAAAATTGGTCCAATTCGAAAATACGTGGCATCTTACTGTCAGTATTCTTCTCGTTACGATAAATACAAAGAAGGTATCGTGCTTAATGCCTTTAAGCCAGAGCTTGCCAACGGTTCACTGATGGATTTAGGTGTATATTGTCTGTATCCTCTGATTACGTTGTTTGGAGGGCCTCATAAAATAAAGGCAACGGCGTTTATGCTAGAATCTGGAGTAGATGGAGAAGGGTCAGTTGCTTTAGAGTACGAAGATCGCGACGCGGTCATCATGTATTCTAAGATTACAAATTCGCATTTACCAAGTGAAATTCAAGGAGAAAAAGGCAGTATGATTATTGACAAAATACATACTGCTGAAAAGGTAGAAATTCGATACAATGATGGACGGGTAGAAGAGTTAACGGTCGATCAGCCTTACCCTGCTATGTACTACGAAATAAATGAATTCGTAGAGCTGTTAAAGCAAGGAAAGATGGAATCGGACACAAATTCTTATGAAAATTCGTATCTAACAATGCATGTGATGGATAAAGTGCGAGAGCAAATCGGTCTTGTATATCCAAATGATAAGAAATAAATAAAAGAGGCTGGACAAAAGTAGTTTAGTTGAAGGAAGATCCGAACGAGTTTGATTCTTGATGGAGAATCAAACTCGTTCGGATTTTTTAATGGGTAGGGTAAAAGCAGGTTTTAAGTAACAAGTAGTGACCCTTATTAGATGATTTATACCATTTGTTCGTCTCTAAATTGGATTTAGATCGTTATGTCTCATTCTCTTTTATTGTAGTTATAAAGAGCATAATTGAGATTCGACATCTTGCTGCAGCATACTTTAAAAGCAAATATGTTGAAATACGGTAAATTTTTTAGTATCTTCTATCTTTATTCATCCCTGCATACATAGGATTAATCAAGGAAATGAATAAAAAAGAGTGGAAAATATTCGATAATTAATCCTAGATTAAAATGATTATAAAAAAGTATTGACTATAATAATAGCTCGTGTATAATAAAGAATGTAATCAATAGTTATTACTAGTTTATAATGATACTAATAATCGTTATCAAATAGTAAATAGTGCTGATTGCATTAAAAATAATACATACAAGCATAGGCTTGTTAAATACATTGTACAAGGAGAGGTTTTGACATGGCAGAACGTATGGTAGGAAAACAAGCACCACGCTTCGAAATGGAAGCTGTACTTGCAAATAAGGAATTTGGAAAAGTAAGTTTAGAAGAAAATATGAAAAACGGTAAATGGACAGTATTGTTCTTCTATCCAATGGACTTTACATTCGTATGTCCAACAGAAATTACAGCCCTATCAGATCACTACGAAGAGTTTGAGGATCTAGATGCTGAAGTGGTAGGTGTTTCTACAGATACAATTCATACTCACTTAGCTTGGATTAACACAGATCGTAAAGATAATGGGCTTGGAGATTTAAATTATCCATTAGCTGCAGATCCAACTCATGCAGTAGCACGTGATTACGGCGTATTAATTGAAGAAGAAGGCGTAGCGCTTCGCGGATTATTCATTATTAATCCAGAAGGTGAATTACAATATGCAGTTGTAAACCATAACAACATCGGCCGCAGTGTAGAAGAAACATTACGTGTACTTCAAGCACTTCAAACTGGCGGACTTTGCCCAGCTAACTGGAAACCAGGTCAAAAAACACTTTAATAAATAACGGTAGAGTAGAGGAGAACTTCCTCTACTGCTGCCATTAAAATAGAAAAGATAGTTTTCTAACTGTAAAATACAGAATATTCAGTTTAATTAATGTAGAGGAGGATTTTAACATGAAATTACGTGAACAAATGCCTGAATTAACTGGAGCAACATCTTGGATTAACGACGAAGTAACAAAGGAAGATTTAGTAGGTGATAAAGCAACGCTTATCCACTTTTGGTCAGTAAGCTGCCATTTATGTAAAGAAGCAATGCCTGAAGTTAATGATCTTCGTGATGAGTATGATGATCAATTGAATGTTGTAGCGGTTCATATGCCTCGTTCGGAAGATGACTTAGATATGGGTGTTATTGAGGCAATGGCAATGGGACACGATATTACTCAGCCAATTTATGTAGACAGTGAGCATAAGTTAACAGACGCTTTTGAAAATAAATATGTACCAGCATATTATGTATTTGATAAAGAAGGTCAGCTTCGTCATTTCCAAGCGGGTGGAAATGGAATGCCAATGCTTCGCAAACGTATCAACCGCGTTTTAGGAGAAGAATAATCTATACATGAAGAAGAAATAAAAAGGGCCGGGATAAAAATATTTTAGCCGAAGTGAAAAACGAAACACTGATCAACATGTTTGATTAGTGTTTCGTTTTTTTGTTATGCAGAACGTAGATTTCATCTGTTTCGTTCCTTCTAGCAGTTGATTGGAGGGCAAGCGACGAGGAGGCTCAGCGGCCGCCCGCGGAAAGCGAAGTCTTGCACGGAAATCAACTGCGGTGTAATAAGCAGTCCAGCTCATGTATCCTATTTGTTCGTCTTTAGATTGGATCCATTTCGTTATATCTCAATCTCTTTTTTTTATTTTTACTGAGTCGTTTTGATTATTAATGAGCATTTCATCATATTGACATAAAAAACCTAATATAGTTAAATTTATATAAGAACAAACGTTCGTTTTTGGTGTTGTTATTTTACTCTTTTCTCCCTTTTTAATAAGTATAAGAAAAAAAGGAGGAGATTTGCACAATGACTCAGCTCTATTCGCAGCAAGAAAAGCGGCACGACAAAGAATGTACCTTTCATACATTTCTTACAAACCACAGCGCAACTCTTCAGACTCATATAATGAATACATTTTTGACACCAGAACGCTATGAGCGATTACAAAAAGCGGTTGTTAAAAATGATACAAAAGAACAAAGACTTCTAAACAAAGAATTTCATCAGTTTTATAGTGAAGTTAGATTGCTTCATTATATTAACAAGCTTTGCAGACATTATTCCAGAGATGTTATGCGTGTAAAAGAAAAAGAGCGTTCATATATTCCTCTTCGCCTGCAGCAGCCGGCTGCGCTAGATGGAAATCGAACAGTTGAAGATATGCTAGGAGTACAGGACGGGGCTGTATGGGAGCATGAATTTTTAGGAAATCAACTTGAAAATCGTATTCTTCATCATGCATTTCGCCAATTAACGGCCAAGCAGCAGTGTATGCTGCACTTGATTATTGTTGAACGCTGGACTCATAAAGAAATCGCTGCTTATTTTTCTATTTCTCAGCAAGCGGTTTCTAACCATTACCAACGTGCGCTAGGCAAGTTGAAAAAAATTATGAAGGTGAGTGATAGATATGTTTGATCCTCAGTGGCTTCAACTTGTTGGAAACGTAGGGTTTCCCGCTGTCCTTTCTTTTTATTTATTACTGCGTGTAGAAAACAATATAAAGCGACTCGAAGAAAAAGTGGAAGAATTAACAACTGACTTAAGAAAGAAGTGAAGAAATGGAAACTCTATATGAGCTTGTAAATAAAGTGAAAGCTGGAGATGAAGAAGCGTCAAGGCGTTTATTAAAAAAGCTGGAACCAAAACTAAATAAAGCTGTCCAAAGTTTTTCGCTGCATGAGAGAGAAGACGTAAAGCAAGATTTAAAGATTAAAATTCTTTCCGCTGTTAAGACGTTTGATTTTTCCAAAACGCCAGGGCTTTGGGAATTTTTACGCCATAAATAAAAAAGAGCGCTCGTTGTATCGACGCTCTTTTTTTATTTTTGCTGCATTTCGACTACGTACCTTTCAGTGAAAAATACAAAAAATAGAAAATGGATAAATATTTTAAAAAAGGTAAAAGGTGATGTGTACACATAGAGTTTAGTAGTATACTAACAAGTAGAATTTCTTGTAGAAAAGGAAGATAAACACTCTTTATATAGTGAGGATGGTCGGCAACAAATAGAGTGTAGAACAGTTTTATTTAATGAAGGAAAAAAATGATAGTACTGTTCGATAAATCAAACAGTACTAGTTATAAAAAAGCAGCTGTAAACAATATGTAAGCTAAGAAGCCTATTGTTTTTGTTTTAGCTTTTGGAAAGAGGTGAAGAATAGAGTGAGTCAACTTCTCTTTAATATCACGTTAATTATTTCTTTCTTGTTTGCTGCGAGTATAGTTCGAGAGCAAATCATTTATAGAGTAGAAGGAATAAAACGGTATAAAATGTATCGCTTAATTTATTACGGATGTTCTTATGGACTATTAGGCAGCATTTTAATGATATATACAATTAAAATAGATTCTACTATTATTCTTGACCTTCGCTTTTTAGCGGTGACAATTGTTTGTCTTTATGCAGGAATGATACCGGCTATCATTGCAGCTTGTATTATAGGAGTAATGCGTTTGCTTTTATTTGGAATTACGGAAAGCGGAATAATAGGCGCTGCTACAATTATCGTAATGGCTTTACTGTCTGGGTGGACGGTTCGCTTACCTTATCGTCCATTTATTCGTTTTCAATTAATGAATTCTATTAGCTTGCTTTGCATATTTTTCTCATTGTCCTTTCTTTTTAAAGATATGAAGCACGCCGCTGCGACTATCGTCTATTTACTCCCTGCTTCCTTTATAGGCGGGTGTTTAGTGTATCTAGCAGGTAGATATATATATGTATCTCGCGTAACGACAAGTCAGCATAAAAAACTGTCTAAAATGTTTTCGATTATGGTTCAAAATGCAAAGACAGGTACCATGATTGAAACGCCGGAGCGCGAGGTAGCCGTTATTAATCAAACTTTTTGTGACATGTTTGATATACCCGGGCCTCCTAATCAATACGTTGGACTGGAAAGTAATCAGCTGTTTTTATCTCACGCTCCTATGTTGAAAGATCCCGCTAGATTTTTAAAAACGGTAGAAAGCACCGTCTATTCAAAAGAGTCAATAGTAGATGAAGAAATTACATTTATTAACGGTAAAATTTATGCGCGTGACTACATTCCAATCTATGAAGGTCATGTGTATATTGGCCACTATTGGGAATATCGAGATATTACGGAGAAAAAGAAGGCTGAGTGTGATCTTCGCAAAGCTAATAAAAAGCTTGAAATGCTGTCCATGAAAGATGGCTTAACGGGTCTGAACAACCGCCGATCTCTTGATAAACAGCTGGAAATCGAGTGGGAATACGCGCGGAAAGAAAAAGAGGCGCTTTCTTTTCTTCTATTTGATATTGATTATTTTAAAGCGTATAACGATACCTATGGCCATATTCAAGGAGACGAATGCTTAAAAGAAGTAGCGAAGATCGCTAAAAGCGTTGTCTTTGACGAATCGGTTTTTGTCGCAAGATACGGAGGAGAAGAGTTTGGTATATTGCTTCCTCGAGCTAATCAATATGAAGCGATCAGAATGGCAGAAGCTATTAGACAGCAAGTGGAGGACCGTGGAATTGTCCATCAAGCTTCTGAAGTGTTTAAGTGTGTCACAATCAGCGTTGGAATAATGACAGTCGTTCCATCCGAAAACATACGACCCATTTCAATTGTTCATCAAGCAGATCAGGCTTTATACGAAGCAAAGCGTACGGGTCGAAATCGAATTTCAGTATATTCTCACCACAAAGAAGCTGACTCAAACGTTTGAGTCAGCTTTTAAAAGAGATATAAGCCTCTTATTTAGGAGGGGCTTTTTCTTTTTCGTCTTCTTCCATAATTCCTTTTGTAGCGTTTTTAAACTCTTTTAACGTTTTTCCAGCAGCTTTTCCTAATTCCGGCAGTTTTTTAGGGCCAAAAAGCAATAGAGCGACAAATACAATTAAGGCAATTTCTCCAAACCCAAGGTTCATTGTCATCGTCTCCTATTTTTTGAAAGTGTTTACAAGTTTAGTATAGCACGAAAAGAGGGGAAGTAGTACACCCTTATCCAGTGATTTTAAGGCCAATTACACCTGCTACAATACAAAAAATAAATAGAATTCGACGCATATCTTTTGCTTCGCGAAAGAAAAGCATGCCGAGAAGTACACTTCCGGCAGCGCCTACTCCCGTCCATATACCGTAAGCTGTTCCAAGAGGTATTTCCTTTAACGCTAAGGAGAGAAGATAAAAACTTCCTGCACCAAAAAGGATAAATCCAATTGAAGGAAGCAATCGCTTAAATCCATCCGAAAGTTTTAAGAAAATCACAAATCCCACTTCGCAGAAACCGGCAGCTATTAATGCAATCCAGGCCATGTTAAGATTCCTCTCTTTCTGTTTCTTCAGTAGAAATTAACTTTAAACCGATAATTCCAAAAATCATTAATCCTAAAAATAAAATCTTTCCAATATTTACGCCTTCGTCTAAAACGGTCATACCGAGTATCGCTGTACCAGCAGCTCCTATACCAGTAAACACTGCATAAGCTGTTCCCACAGCAATTTTTTTTAAGGCATTTGAAAAGAAATAAAAGCTGATGACAATTGTGACGATCGTAATGATTGTTGGAGTTAATTCAGTAAATCCGTGTGAATATTTTAAGCCGATTGCCCATACAATCTCGAGCAAACCAGCGATAATAAGGTAAATCCAAGCCATTTTAATTCCTCCTTACATAATAATAAGCCCTTTTTACAGGGCCTATTTAGCGCGTATGCCTTCCCAAAATATTGTCCAAGCATCGTGGATTTTTTGATCATAATACTCTGGTTCATAGTAAAAGCGCTGAATGAACAGTCCGTCGGTTAAACAATAAAAGCTATTGATATACAAATCAATCGGACGTTCAATTATTTCGCCTTCAGCCATTCCCTGTGTAAAAATAGCATGCAGAATTTGATCAGACAATCGTTCGCTTCTTAAGAAAATAGCTTTTACTTCCGACTGCAAATGCTCAGGTGGAAACAAAATAAGACGACGGTACATCTGGCCAAAAGAATCTTTTTCAATCATCGTGCAGAAATCTACAACAAAGCAGTGAAGCTGTTCTTTAGCAGACTTTGTTTTATGCTGTTCGTATATAACAGATAACTTTGTTAAAAATAAATTCATTAAATCATGCACGGTTAGTAAAAATAAGTCGTCTTTGTTCTTAAAATGAGCGTACAGGGAAGGTTTTTTTATGCCTACTTTTGATGAGATATCAGCAAGCGATGTTTCTGTATAGCCTTTTTCTCCAAAGAGCTCCATTGCGGCAGCTCTAATTTTTTCTACAGTTGATAATTCACTCAAAAAAGCTCCTCCTCAATCTAACTAACGGTCGTTAGGTAAAAGATATCAAATATAAAAAAAAGAAGCAAGGGAATCGCTTCTTTTTAATGTATTTTTACTAAATGACGCTGAGTTAAAAATAAAGAAAAGATAAAAATAAGCTCAAACGTATTTGTTACGGCTGTGCTTGGTATAGGAATTGACACGGCACTTCCTACAATCATCACGGCTACTCCAATCATCATGCTGCTCCACCTGGTCTTGCGAAATAAAGAAATTCCAACGAAAAGCAAAATAATCGCCACAATAAGAACCATAAGAGGGGGACCGGACGATCCCACTAATGTATAGCGAACAATGCCATATTCACGTACAACTTCCATACGCTGACTAATCGTCTCGATTATTTCATAGCTAATTAAGGCAAACGTAGTCAGCAAAAAAAGAATGCCGGCAACAGGTTTTTTGGCCCATGTGATCGTCGAATATTTCGCTACGCCATACGCAAAGAGCACCAAAGTAGGGGTAAATAAAGCGTGAAACCAAAAGCGAAGCATGCTGAGTGAACGTAAAGTATCGCCTTCACCGATAAATGAACCAATCCCAATCATTACATTATCGTAAATTAGTCCAGCTATTACTAAAGGAAGAAAGAGCATGTAAAACGGCGAAGTGTTTTTTCGTACTACATATATGCTAAAGAAAAACAGGACAATGTAGCAAAAAGAAAATAGAAAATAAAGGATTGTATCAACCATTGTTTTCCTCCTTTTGATGATACTTCTTTTTTTTATGATAACATCATATGCCAAAAAAGTGAGAAATCATGCATTTTTCTAGGCAATCTTAACGGACAAAAGATGCCTTTATCGGTAGAAAGATTCAGAAAATATTGAAATAAAAATAGGAAAAGAGGCCATAGTCAAGAGATTTAGATTTACTGAATTGATTATTAAATAAAGGAAATCTATAAAATAACAACAAAAGCACTAGGTGCATATTGAGTCTAAATGCTTATAAAATTAGAAAAAAATATTTAATGTCCTTTCTATTTAAGTAAGTTAAATGTAAGCAGAAAATGATAAATAAATGTATTTTTTTTACTTTTATATCTATCTATCATCCTCACAAGTACGGTTGTTAGACAAATTCAATTGGTATATCCATAAAAAGGAATTAATGGGATAAACTATTTTTTATTCCACCTTTATATTACAAAACGTTTTCTAAAGTTAAGAAATTTTTAATTACGTAATATTTCCGTGTGTTAATTGTAAGAGTGATGTATAAAATATTCCTGTTGTTATGGTAAAAAAAGGTATCGATGGGATTTTTCTAGGTAAATAAACTTTAGACCTATTCTGTAAATTTTAAATAAAACGATGAGTTTTTAATTCTGTAAATAGACAATCGGAATTGTAAGAATATATAACATTTGAGCTATTGACCACTAATGAGCGCAGATGATAGTTTTAGAGCTGTTGAAATTGGTACTCGAGTCCATTTTTCAAAGCAGGTGTTTTAGCAGCATGCTAGCGCTGTTAATTGATTAGCTCCCATACATATATAAAGGGAGTGAAACTATGAAATCGTATATCTATCATTATGAATCAAAAGCATTCATAACGTATCCAACAGGAGAAGTTTGGAAGGAGAAGAATGAAACATGATCTTAATTATCCTATGCTGCCTATTTTTAGTAGGGTATGGCGTTTGGGAGTATCGCAGACATTTACGCAAGCTGCATTCAATTCCTGTACGAGTGAATGTTAATGGTATTCGCGGAAAATCCACCGTTACACGATTGATTACAGGTATTGTAAAAGAAGCAGGTTACAAAACAGTAGGGAAAACGACAGGAACACAAGCGCGTATGATCTACTGGCATACAAGTGAAGAAGAACCAATTATTCGTCGTAAAGAAGGTCCGAACATTGGAGAACAGCGACGAGTGGTAAATGAAGTTGCCGATATTGGCGCGGAAGCTCTTATTTGTGAATGTATGGCGGTACAGCCTGATTATCAAATCACATTCCAAAATCAGCTGATTCAAGCCAAGGTAGGCGTTATTGTAAACGTACTAGAAGATCACATGGATGTAATGGGTCCAACTCTAGATGAAGTTGCTCAAGCGTTCACTGCTACTATTCCTTATGATGGCCACCTTGTTACAATTGAAGGTCCATATTTGGAATACTATAAAAAAATAGCCGCAGAGCGCAACACAAAGGTTATTGTAGCTGACAATGATAAAGTATCTGAAGCGTATTTACGTGAATTTGATTATATGGTTTTCCCTGATAATGCTTCCATCGGTTTAGCAGTAGCAGAAGCACTTGGCATCGATGCTGAAACAGCGATGAGAGGAATGTTAAATGCCCAGCCTGACCCAGGAGCTATGAGAATTACAACATTTGGCGATGAAAAAAATCCAGCATTTTTAGTGAATGGATTTGCTGCCAACGACGCTTCTTCCACGCTTCGTATTTGGGAACGTGTAGATTCAATGAACTATAGTGAAAAGCTTCCTATTGTCATTATGAACTGCCGTCCGGACCGTGTAGATCGCACCGAGCAATTTGCTGAAGATGTAATGCCATACATTGAAGCGGATGTAATGATTGCAATTGGTCAGACGACCTCACCAATCGCTGCTGCACACCAAAGAGGCGAATTGCCAACAAAAGAATTCTGGGATATGGAAGGCGCTTCTACAGAAGAAATTTTAGAGCGCATGAAGCCTTATTTAAAAGATCGTATCGTATACGGTGTCGGAAATATCCACGGTTCAGCCGAGCCGCTTGTTGAAGCTATTATTGAAATGAAAAAGATGAGAAAAGCAGTTTAATCTAGGAGGCCATTTCATGTTCGGATCAGATTTATATATTGCCCTTGTGTTAGGGGTTACATTAAGCTTAATTTTTACAGAAAAAACGGGCGTATTGCCAGCCGGTCTTATCGTACCGGGGTATTTAGCTCTTGTATTTGATCAGCCAATTACCATTTTAATGATTTTCTTAATTAGTATTTTAACGTATGTTATCGTCGTGTACGGAATCTCAAAAGTAGTTATTTTATATGGACGTCGCAAATTTACAGCGATGTTAATTACGGGTATTGTGATTAAAGTTGCATTTGATTATTTCTTCCCGATCTTGCCGTTTGAAGTGTTTGAATTACGCGGAATTGGTATCATTGTACCGGGCTTAATTGCAAATACAATGCAAAAGCAAGGTCTTCCTTTAACAGTTGGAACAACGGTTTTATTAAGTGGTGTAACATTTGGAATTATGCAAGTTTATTATTTATTTTAATACACAAACAAACCGCAGCTGGTAAAGGAAGGTGAAAGCGTTGAAAGAGAAAAAATTAAACTTTCAAGAAAAAGTATTGATGTTTATAAAGAAAACAAAGCCTACAACGGGCAAGCAAGCTCTTATCTTAACGCCAATTTTAATCGTAATTTTAGCTCTTTCAGGATGGATGGAGCGTTCGGACGCTCTTGAAAACCCTGAGACGGCTAATCCAGAGGCCAATAATGATTTAACGATGACTATGGTCGGAGACATTATGATGGGTCGCCATGTAAGAGAAGTAACTGAACGCTACGGAGAAGATTTTGTATTCCGCAACGTGGAGCCGTTCTTTAAAAATTCGGATTACGTAAGCGGGAACTACGAAACGCCGATTTTAACAAACGACGTAGATTCATATAAAGCAATGGAAAAAGGTATTCATTTATATAGTAAGCCTGCTGATCTAGCGACCGTTAAAAATGCGGGTTTCGACGTATTAAACTTAGCGAACAACCATTCAATGGACTACAGTGCAAAAGGGTTAGAAGATACGATCTCTACTTTTGAAGCAAACAAATTAGATTTTGTTGGTGCTGGCCGTAACTCTGAAGAAGCAAAGCATATTTCATATAAAGATGCTGACGGCATCCGCATTGCAACCGTAGGGTTTACGGATGTACATTCAGACGGAATGTCCGCTGGAAAAAACAACCCAGGTATTTTAAAAGCAGATCCGGATCTTATTTTCAGCACGATCCAGCAAGCGAAAGCAAATGCTGATTTAGTTGTAGTAAATGCCCACTGGGGTGAAGAATACGATGCACAGCCAAGTCCTCGTCAAGAAGGACTAGCAAAAGCGATGGTAGACGCTGGTGCGGACATTATCATCGGTCACCATCCGCACGTTCTACAGTCATATGACGTATATAAAGGTTCGGTTATTTTCTATAGCCTAGGAAACTTTATCTTTGACCAAGGGTGGTCAAGTACGAAAAATACAGCGATGGTTCAGTATCATTTAAACAAGCAGGGCCAAGCTAAAATTGATGTTATTCCAATGGTTATTAAAGCAGGTACACCAACTCCAACAGATAACCCTTGGCGCATGAAGCGTATTTATAACGATTTAAACAAGTTTTCTTCAAACCCTGAACTGTTAGAAAAAGAACGAAACAAGTTTGAATTAAACTTAGATCATTCTCGCATTATAAAACATGCAGAGGAGCGCAAAAAGAAAGAAGCACAAGCTAACTAATAGCCCGTCATACACAGAGGAGGTAAAAGATGATAAATAAACGTAATACGATTATTGTTTCCATTGTCATCTTTTCACTCATAGTAGGTGTATGTGTTTATCAATTTATGTTTCCAAAACAAGAATATGCAGTAAGTACTTCAGATCCTCGCGCCACAAAAGTAGGTATGGAAATTCTTAAACAAGGCGGTACAGCAGTTGATGCAGCTATTGCCATTTCCTACACGCTTGGTGTTGTGGAACCGTACGGATCAGGACTTGGGGGAGGCGGCGGAATGCTGATTGATCCAGCAGATGCCTCTCCAACATTTATTGACTACCGAGAAATTGCACCTAAGAATGATAAAGAAGATGAGATTGGCGTACCAGGGTTCGTCGCTGGTATGGATTATATTCAGCACCACTACGGATCTCTGTCGATGAGCAAACTAATCGACCCGGCCATTAACTATGCCGAGAAGGGGTACAAAGTGGACAAAGATTTGCACGATAGGCTGGTTTCATACAAAGGTAATGTGAATGAAGATGAAATTCCTAGCTTTTACCCAGATAAAGACGCCATTAACACAGGTGAAATTGTCAAACAGCATGAATTAGCGAACACGCTGCAAAAGATTAAGGAAGAAGGGCCAAATGCTTTTTATAGAGGGAAAATTGCAGACGATATTACAGAAGAAACGAAAGTAAGTCACAAAGACTTGCGAAAGTATGCGCCTGTTGAGCGCAAACCTCTATCAACTAATTATAAAGGTCATCAAATTATTTCAGCACCTCCTCCTTTTGCTGGTGCTACGCTCATTCAAATGTTAAAAATGACGGATCAAGAAGATATTTGGAAGCTGAAGGAATCGCATCCTAGTCTTTATTATCATTTTCTTGGTCAAATTTCAAAAGTAGCTTATCAAGACCGCTTGAAGAAAATTGCCGATCCGGCTTTTATAAAAGAAACGCCAAATGATTGGATCGACGATCATTACGTGCATTTACTTCGTAATAAATTAAATAATACTGAAACAGATCACACCAAAGTAAGCGACGTCGAAGAACATGAAAGTACCACTCATTTTGTTGTGATGGACGGTGACGGAACCGTTGTATCGACAACGAATACGCTGAGTAATTTCTTCGGCAGCGGTGAATATGTAGATGGATTCTTTTTGAATAATACGCTCAATACGTTTGGACAAGGAATTAACAAGCGTGAACCTGGTAAGCGTCCAAGAACATTTACAGCCCCTACCATTATTCGTGAAGGTGATGAATGGGTAATGTCGATTGGCACACCGGGAGGAAATCGTATTCCGCAAGTGTTAACGCAAGTAATTGGGGATTATTTTGAGGACAAAGATTCCATTAAAAAGGCAGTAGAAAACAAGCGTGTGATTTTTGATTCTCATAAGTTTTATTCAGAAGCTAAGCTTAAACAGTCAACTAAAGATGGTTTAAAAACGTACGGCTATGACTTAAAAAACAATGATAACGCGATGTTTTACGGAGGCGTTCAAGCTCTTGTGAAAGACTTAAAGAAAAATAAAATTCAAGGTGACGCTGATCCGCGCCGCCACGGTTTATGGGAAAAAAGTACAGACTAATTTAATTGGAGGAATAGAAAATGATCGCAAAACGTATCGTAGGGATTGTAGGACCAATTGCTATTGTAGCAGGAGTAGTAGCAGGACTTGGAGCTTTAAAACATCCGGCTACTCTTTCAACAGATGAACAGCAAAAAATCGAAAATAACGTAAAAATGATTGAACAAACAAAATCTGCTGCTACAGATGCAGTAAATGATGCTGCAGCAGCTTCTGGGAAATAAAACATATATAGTAATAAAAAGGCATCGTCCGGGGCGATGTCTTTTTTGTGTGCAATTTAATTTATGGATAAAAATGAAAGCGCTTCACAAAATATACATATAAGTAAAAATGGAGGGGAATGTGTGAATAAAAAATTACTGTTATTTAATATTGTTGCTGTTTTGTTGTTAATCGGGGTTATAGCCGCTTTTTTTATGACTCAATCGAGTACAGATCTTAGTCCTAAAAAGCTGCTTAAAAAAAATAATGATCATTCTTATGGTGTGAGTTCATCGAATTCTCTGGCAGCAAATGTAGGGATGGACGTATTAAAAGAAGGCGGGAATGCAGTAGATGCGGCCATTGCTATTTCGTATGCCCTCAACGTAGTCGAACCTTTTGGATCCGGAATTGGCGGAGGTGGAGGTATGCTGATTGCCAAAAAAGATCAGCCTGCTACCTTTATCGATTACCGGGAAACCGCTCCAACTTCTATGAGCGGTAAAAACGGCGTGCCGGGATTTGTGGCTGGCATGGAATATATTCAGCAGAAGTATGGCACAAAATCAATGAGTGATTTAATTCAGCCGGCCGTTGAATACGCTGAAAAAGGGTTTGAAGTAGACTCTCTTTTATCTTCGCGATTGTATTATTCTAGAGGAAGGATGGATGTGGATGATCTATCTGCTTTTTATCCGAAGGGAGAAGCAATCGAAGAAGGAGAAACGCTGTCCCAGCCAGTGTTGGCTAAAACGTTAATTAAGATTCAGCGAGAAGGTGCATCTGCATTTTATAAAGGAGATTTGGCACAAGATCTTGCTGATGCAACGCCTATTTCTAAAAAAGACCTATCTTCCTATCAAGTGACAGAAACCAAGCCTGTCGTTTCTGCTTACAATGGAACGGAAGTGATTTCAGCGCCTCCGCCTTTTTCCGGGATTACACTGATTCAAATGTTAAAAATGGCAGAGAAAGAAAATCTTGAAACAATGCCTGACAAAGACTATTACGAAACGATGAACAGAATTAAAAAAGCAGCTTACTCCGACCGGTTAAAACAAATCGGCGATCCTGACTTTCATAATCAAAACTCAAGTGAGTTAGTTAGTGATGATTATATAACAAACCTGGTCAATCACCCGACAAGTTCTTCAGGTGAAGGGGATGAAGAACACGAAAGTACAACACATTTTGTAGTTATTGATTCAGAAGGAACCGTCGTATCAACAACCAATACGTTAAGTAACTTCTTTGGTACAGGCGAACAAGTTGACGGTTTTTTTCTTAATAACAATGCTGATACGTTTGGAAGCAAAGAACCGAATAATCGTGAGCCAGGAAAAAGAGCAAGAACCTTTACAGCTCCAACTATTATAAGAGAAAAAGGCGAGTGGGCGATGGGAATAGGTTCTCCTGGCGGAACGCGGATTCCTCAAATTTTAACTCAGGTACTTTCTAAAAATCTTGAAGGAAATGAACCGCTTCAAGAAGCTGTAAATGAACCGCGATTTATTTTTGACGATTCGACTATTTATATAGAGCCTGATTTAGATACAAAAAATATCCCTTCTGCGTTTCGGATAGAAACAAAGGAAAGCGACGTCTTTTATGGAGGTATCCAAGCGTTAACCATTAATTTTCAAGATAAACAAATGGAAGGGGCGGGAGACCCTAGAAGAAATGGAGTTTGGAAAACAGGAGATTAACGAAGTAAAGATCCCTTCTCATATGCTTAGGCATAGTGAGAAGGCGTTTGAAAATATCGAATGGAATGAAATTCTTTGTCACTGGAATGAAAATGTACGTAAATGGGGGAACGATCTAAAGCAGGGTGAGCGTTGAAAAACGTGGCATCACCGTAACGCAATGCTTTTAGTAAGTAAGGCATTTCTTGTTTGAAAATAGCATACCGTATGGCTTGAACAGACTTTTCCGTGTGTTCATTTCCAATAAATACGTATACATACAGCGTATCAACACCGTCTTTGTGGAGCCATTCGGCAAAAAGCTCATTTCGCTGCTCATTTAATTGATCAACAGCAAACTTTTCGTCGATCCAAAGAAATAAATCGTCTGTTTGTTCAGAATGGGTGAGCGTATAGCGGCGCCCAATAAAAGGAAAGGTGGGCGTGCTTCCTTGCCGGTATGTGACGCTAAATTGCTGAGGATTAAAAGCAGACAAAGGGCATCTTCCTTTCACGCTTTTAAGTAGTTTATGCATAAAAAAGAGAAATTTCACACATTCGTCAAGAATTTTAAGCTGCTTTTTTTACATGCATACTTATGAAAAAGTTGTTACACTGAAGAAAAGAAATAGTGGGTGATAGAAGATGGAGCCGCTGTATATTGTTTTAACGATTTTTTTAGCAGCCATGCTATCGTATGATATTGCTAAATTTGTTCGAGGAGACCGGCCAGATTGGAAAGAGGGTCTCGTGACGGGCCTTGTGTTCGTGGGCTTTTTAGCAGCCATGCAAATGGCTTTTCACATTGTATAGCGCAGAAAGAGGCTGGGACAAACGTAGTTTAGTTGAAGGAAGATCCGAACGATGAATTGTTCGGATCTTTTATGGTTAAGGTGAACGTAGATTTCATGTGCGTAGTTATGTCTCAATCTCTTTTTTGAGGATATGTCCGATAAGTTTAGTTCGGCAATACTAAAAAGCCCTGATATCGAATAAGCTGTTGTATACTGCATTTTTGATAAAGGGGCTTTTTACTTGTATCGAAAAAAAACACTGCTTTTGAAGCGAAGTTTAGGAGTAGCTGTGTTTCTTGCTTTGATTGCGCTGGGAATTTGGATGTTTCAATTTACATTCTTTTCTCCGAGTCATCAAGCCAAATCTGCTGTAAAAGAATTTTATACGCTAGAACAGGAAGGGAACTTTTCGGAATCATGGAACCTTTTTCATTCGTCCATGAAAAAGAAGTGGACAAAAGGTGCATACATACAAGATCGAGCACACGTATTTCTCAATCATTTCGGAGTAGACACTTTTACGTATTCCATTGAAGATGTTGAAAAAAGAAAGAGCTGGAAGATGGAAAATGATCGTAAAGCGTTTCCTGTTGTTTACGAAATGACCGTTATCCAAACGTATAAAGGGAAATATGGAAACTTTGATTTGGTGCAGAAAGTGTATGCTGTTCGTGAAAAAGGAGAATGGAAAGTCGTGTGGGATTATAAACAGTAGGAGAGCCTGCTGTTTTTTTATCTTCATAAGAAATGAGCATACTTCAGCTGGTAATATGCCTCTTTTTTAACAGAAAAAACGTTATGTTTTTTTACGAGTGGGTAAAATGAAAGAAGGAGGCGAACACAGATGAAATTTAAAACGATTTTATTTGATGCATATGGAACACTGTTTGATGTACATACCGTTATTGAAACGTGTGATAAGCTGTATCCGGAACGAGGAGAAAGTATTAGCCATTTATGGCGTTTGAAGCAAATTGAATATGCAATGCAATATCAGCTGATGGGACGATACGTTGACTTTTATACATTAACAAATCAATCCCTGAAATATGCAGCAGAAGCAAATGATATTGATTTAACGGAACATGAAGAAAAAATGCTGATGAGTGCTTACATGAAGCTGAATGTCTACGATGAGGTCAAAGAGGTGCTCGCCTATTTAAAAGAAAAAGGATATCGTCTGGCTATTTTTACGAATGGTCCTAAGCATATGATTGATCCGCTTGTTTCTTATCACAATATGAATCATTTATTTGAAGACGTTATTTCCATAGACGAAATCAAACAGTACAAGCCTACAATGGCAAGCTATCATTATGCAAAAAATAAAATGAATGCAAAAAGAGAAGAAGTATTGTTTCTGTCATCGAATACATGGGATATTGCCGGTGCTAAAAACTACGGGTTCGCAACGGCTTGGGTTAACCGAAAAGGAAATGTAGCTGAGCATAAAGAGTTGCAGCCAAACGTAATCATTAAAAGCTTAAATCAGCTTATTAAATAAAAAAAGAACGAGCATTAAGCTCGTCCTTTTTTATTTATTGCTAAATGTATCTTTTGTTTCGCCTACTGCTTTTTGAGCATTTCCTTTTGCTTTCTCAGCTTTTCCTTCACGCTGAAGATCGCGGTTATTCGTTGCATTTCCGACTTGATCTTTTACTTCACCTTTAGCTTTTGATACATTTCCTTTAACTTTATCTCCTAAACCTTTACTCATTTTAATCTTCCTTTCTATTAGTGATTAAGTAGTGTTACTTGTCTATTCCACCGTTAGAAAGAAATTAAACATATTTTCTGATTTTGGCCTAAACAGAAGCTAAGCCTGCGATATTTAGAAGTACTGTTTAGTCACTATCATCATTCGGAGGTTTTAAGTTCCCACTCATCATAAATCTGAGATTCATAAGGCCATGATAATAAGCTTAAAGATTCCACTGCTTTTAGAACAAGAGGAGAAGCATTATCGATGTTAAGATCTTGCGGTGCAATCCACAATGCTTCCAAAGAATCTTGTCCTTCAAACTGGACGGGGTTGGAAAGAAGCTCACCGCCGGCAATGTCTACGTAATAAAAAACAGCAATGTGATGTACATGAGTAAATTCTTTCCACTTACAGGGATACTGAAAATCCGTTGTACCTGCTTGAGAAATAATAGTAATTTCAAAGCCAGTTTCTTCACTAAATTCTCTTTTCATCGCATCTGTTAATGTTTCACCGTGTTCTAGCTGTCCGCCTGGCAAATCAAAGCGATGAATATACGGCCCTCTATTTTTTCGAATAACAAGCAGCTTGTCATCTCGCATACAAATTCCATATACGCCAAAGGCGCGATCATAGTTTGGTTCCATCTTTTTTCACTACTTTCTATAACAGAATGGCTTGGTAAAGCATCATTTGATTTCTTTATCCTACCATACATTTTGTTATAGAACCTTTTTTAATGAGGTGCTTTTACAGTAAGCGTACGGGAAACAGCACTTTCGTTATGCAAACGGTCAACAGAGGTTACAACATATGTGTATGTTTGATTTTTGAGTGCGCTTTGATCTACAAATAATTGTGTTTCTCCTGTTTTCCGAACGGTTGTCAGTAAGTTTTCTGCGTTGTTGATGTCACCTCGTTTATTGCCTTGGAAGCGATAAATGGCATAATAGGCGGAATCATTCTGTTGATGATCTCGAATTTCAAACGCCGCTTCTTTCGTATGAGGGCCCGCGTTTTTTAATTTTGGTGCTTTTGGAGCCGTATCATCAAGCCAAGGCATTGCCGGAATAAGAGCAGGATGTTTATAAATATTGTTTTGCAGCTTATCTTTTATTCCTAGCGGGTTTCGGTTCAAATCTTTCAGGCTAAAATGCATGCTCCCGTGTACTTCTGGAAATTGATGATTCAGAGCAATTTGCCTTGGATACTCATCGGGATCAGACCATGCTTCCACCGCGTTGTTATTAATTTTATAAGCAGCTTGTCCAATATAAAGGTGAACTGGCTTTCCGCGAACTTCATCTCTCCACCAGTTGAGCAGCGTATCGTAAGCAGCGGGTTCAAATCCAATATTCCAATAAATTTGCGGAGTGATGTAATCAATATATCCATTTTGAATCCACGTACGCGTATCAGCATACAAATCATCGTAGTTTGTTTGTCCAGCAGTCGTCTCAGAGCCAGTTGGATCATTAGCGATGTTTCTCCACACGCCGAACGGACTGATGCCAAACTTCACGTATGATTTTGTTTTTTTAATAGCCGTATTTAAATCTCGAACAAGCTGATTAACATTGTCTCGGCGCCAGTCTTCAATATTCGAAAACGTTTGAGCACCGTAGGTTTCATATGTTTTTTGATCCGGAAACATTTGACCTGCAATTTTGTAAGGATAAAAATAGTCATCCATATGAACAGCATCAATATCATAGTTTCTTACGACTTCGAGCACTTCTTCAATAATAAAGTTTTTTACTTCGGGAATACCTGGGTTGTAGTAGAGTTGTTTTCCATAGGAGACGACCCAATCAGGATGTTGTTTGGCAGGATGATTATCGGCAAGTTTGTTTAAATCAGTATGATTCATGGTAATGCGGTAAGGGTTAAACCATGCGTGGAATTCTAAGTTGCGCTTATGTGCTTCCTCCACCATAAAAGCTAGAGGATCGTAGCCGGGATCTTTACCTTGTGTACCCGTTAAATATTCTGACCACGGGCCATATTTCGACGGATAAAAGGAATCAGCGGTAGGTTTAATTTGAACGACCACAGCATTCATTCCCATCTTTTGTACTTCATCTAGCAAATAGGTAAACTCTTTTTTTTGCTGCTCAACCGGAAGACCAGGCTGAGAAGGCCAGTCAATATTGTATACGCTTGCAATCCAAGCCGCTCGAAGCTCCCGTTTTTGATACGTAGTAGGTACGTCTGCTTTAGCAGGTAATGTGCTCGAACAAAACAGCAGCAAAAACAAGATGCCTCCAATCCATTTTTTTATATGCATGTTCGTTCCTCCTTCTTTTTTTGGTTGAGATAAAATTTCTTTCATAATATAGCATGCGGTCGTTATATTCACAATAGGTTTTGATAAAATATTCTGAAAAATAAAATAAAGTTTTAAAAATATCAGAAAAATATTGAAATTAAACTTCAGAAAAAATATAATAATGGTAATTTAAAGAATATTTTAGAAATACGTTACTTAACGATGGAGGAATTCATGCGCCAATTTTCCGTACTTACTTTAATCGATGCACAAATGAATCATTACAGTCCTGCTGAAGGAAGAGTAGCTGATTACGTGTTAGAAAATCCTACGACCACGTTGAACTTAACGACCAAACAGCTAGCTAAGCAGTGTCAGTGCAGCGAAGCTACGATTATCCGCTTTTGTCAGCGTGTAGGGATTAATAGTTTTAAAGAATTAAAGATTGAATTAGCAAAAGATGCCCATAAGGTGAATAACGAGCAGCTGCCGAATCTTCCAGTTAATTTTGAAGATGAGACCGAAGCCGTGCTTGAAAAAGTCATGAGCAAAAGTATGAGCGCACTTATGAACACGAGTCGTTTAGTGAGCTCTTCTGCAATTGATGCAGCTGCGGAAGCTATTCATAGAGCGAAACGAGTGTTTTTATACGGAGCAGGGGGATCATCTGTAGTTGCGCTCGATGCGCAGTATAAACTGCTTCGAATTGATATTTCAGCGCTGTTTTCATTAGATAGTCATGTTCAAATGGTGATGGCTACGAATATGACAAAAGATGACGTGCTGTTTGTAGTATCGACTTCCGGTCAAACAAAAGAAGTGGTGGAGCTGATGCAAATAGCCAAAGATAAAGGGGCAGCGGTTATTTTGCTAACGCAGCACGGATCATCTCCAGCTTCTAGATTAGCTGATATTCTGCTGACTATTTCAGTAGAAGAGCAGCATATTCGAATTGGAACGATGAGCGCTCGTATTGCTCAGCTAGCCATTGTAGATGCGATGTTTATACGGTTATGTATTCAAAAAGGCAATCAAGTGTTTGAACGCATAATCGATACACATAATGTAATTCAAAAAATTAAGAGGTAGGGGGAAATGAGAAAATGAAGGTATTGTTTGTATGTTCTGGAGGAATGTCAAGTGCGATTGTGGTGAAAGCATTAAAAACAGAAGCACAAAAGCACGGAACGGATATGGAAGTGCTGGCAATTGGGACAAATGAAGTGGCAGAGGAAATTCAAAAGGGCTGGGACGTTGTAATGGTTGCACCGCAGATTCGTCACCGGTTTAACGCAGTGAAAGCGGAAGCGGATAAAGCTTCTGTTCCATGCGGGCCCATTCCGCCGCAGGCTTATACGCCGCTTGGAGGTCCGACGCTTTATAAAACGGTTCAACAGCTCGTTAGCTAAGGAAAGCAGGTTTCTTCCTGCTTTTTAAATAAATAAGGGGTTTATTACACAAGGGGAGAATATAGAGGGGGAAAGGGTATATGAGCAAATTTGTGTCGTTTTTAGAGAACAATTTATCGGGACCTATGGCCAGGTTATCAGAACAGCGGCATCTTCAAGCCATTCGTGATGGTGTTATTTCCGCTTTGCCATTTATCATTATCGGAAGTTTTTTCTTAATTTTAGCATTTCCGCCTGTGCCGCAAGATAGCACAATTGCGAAATGGGCAGCTGATAACAGCGCCAACATTTTAATACCGTATCGCGTAACGATGTTTATTATGTCTTTATATATAGCCTTTGGGATAGGGTATAACTTGTCCAAAAGCTATAATCTCGATCCGCTGTCAGGAGCACAAATTGCAGTTGCTGCACTACTTCTTACGGTGACTCCAAAGCTGATTGAAGAAGAAGGGTTTATGCTTCCAATGACCAACCTTGGAGGACATGGTTTATTTGTGACGATGATTGTATCGATTTTATCAGTCGAGATTCTCAGGTTTTGTAAAGCGAAAAATGTCACCATTAAAATGCCGGAGCAAGTGCCACCTTCGGTATCGAGGTCTTTTGAAGCGCTAATTCCAGTTGCGATTGTTGTTGTACTTATGACCATTATTACAATTGTTTTAGGTATCGATCTTCATCATTTAGTTGATAAACTAGTTGCTCCGCTTGTAGAGGCAGGAGATAGTTTAGCAGGAGTATTAATACCGGTTTTCTTAATTACGTTTTTCTGGTCATTTGGTATTCACGGCGTCTCAGTTGTTGGGACAGTGGCACGGCCTGTATGGGAAGTATATTTAGCGAAAAATGCTGAAGCGGTAGCAGACGGAGCTTCAACGCTCCCGTATATTGCACCCGAAACGTTCTTTCAATGGTTTGTTTGGATCGGAGGATCTGGAGCCACGCTAGGCCTTGCTTTAGCAATGCTGTTTTTCTCAAAATCTAAATATTCGAAAGCGCTTTCTAGAACATCTTTTATTCCAGCGGTTTTTAATATTAACGAACCAATTATTTTCGGTTTGCCAATTGTCTTAAATCCTATTTTAATTATTCCTTTTATTATCATCCCGATTATTACAACGATCATTTCATACGCAGCAACGGCGACAGGCCTTATTACTCCAACATACGTAATGGTTCCTTGGACGCTCCCGGCGCCGATTGGGGCATATCTATCGACCGGAGGAGACTGGCGGGCGGTTGTACTGGTCGTTGTCAATATTGCTATTTCTGTTGTGATTTATCTTCCGTTCTTTAAAATGTACGACCGAAAGATGGTTGAAATGGAAAGAAGCGATGAAGCAACGGTTACACCATCCGATAGCTCAGTTCAAATGTAAAGAAAGAGAAGCCAACTTGTTTGGCTTCTATCTCTTTAATAGGAGTGAAGATCAATGTTTGTTCGATTTCGATATAAAACCGTGTTTTTATTTCTGTTGACCATGGTTCTTTGTAACGTTATTTTTACACCTTTGCTGCAGTATGCTGGTTTGTCAGCGCAGCATAGTTTATTTGCCATTACAAGTCTGTCAGCAGCTTTGCTTACAACATTTATTTCTATTCGGCTTTCGACAGCAGCTTTATCTAAAACCGCTGTTTGTATACGCTTTATTTTGCTCGGGGCAGGGTGCACAGCCGTTACATATTTAGCCGTTTTTTAACAAGGAGGGTCAAAAAATGAAAGTAGTGACAATAGGGGGAGGATCAAGCTATACACCGGAATTGGTCGAAGGGTTTATTAAACGATATAATGAGCTTCCAATTCGAGAGCTATGGCTTGTAGATGTTGAAGAAGGAAAAGAGAAGCTTGAAATTGTAGGAGCACTTGCTAGAAGAATGGTCAAAAAAGCAGGTGTTGATATGGAAATTCATTTAACGCTTGATCGAAAAAAAGCGTTAATGAATGCTGATTTTGTAACGACACAGCTTAGAGTAGGCCAGCTTGATGCGCGTATTCAAGATGAACGCATCCCTCTTAAGTACGGAATGGTTGGTCAAGAGACAAACGGGGCGGGAGGATTATTTAAGGGCTTGCGAACAATCCCGGTTTTGTTGAAGATTGCCGAGGAAATACACGAAATTTGTCCAAACGCCTGGCTTATTAATTTTACAAACCCTGCCGGTATGGTAACGGAGGCGCTGCTTCGCTACGGAAAGCATTCTAAAGTAGTAGGAGTTTGTAACCTGCCTGTACATATGACAAACTCAATCGCCAGCTTGCTTCAAATCGAAAAAGAAGATGTGCACATTGAATTTGCAGGGTTAAATCACTTGGTATATGGGCTGCATGTGTATGCAAAAGGAAAGGAAGTAACGCAAGAAGTCATTCAACTTTTAAGTGATCCAAAGTCTCAAGTAACAATGAGAAACATAGCTCCTATTCCGTGGCAACCGGATTTTTTGGAAGCTCTTGGCGTGATTTTATGTCCTTATCACCGCTACTACTATAAAACAAAAGAAATAGTAGCAGAAGAGCTTCTGGCCTTTCAGTCAGGTACTACGCGCGCTGAAGTGGTCAAAGCATTAGAAGCCGAGCTTTTTGAACTCTACAAAAACCCAAATCTAGAAAGTAAGCCTCCGCAGCTGGAAAAACGAGGAGGCGCTTACTACAGCGATGCCGCATGTAATTTAATTTCATCCATTTATAACGATAAAGGTGATATTCAAACATTAAATGTAAGAAATAATGGCGCCATTTCTTCACTGCCAAACGAATCTGCGGTTGAAGTAAACTGTGTGGTAACAAAGCAAGGACCAGTACCACTCGCTGTCGGTGAACTTCCGGTAGAAGTGAATGGACTCGTACAGCAAATTAAATCGTTTGAACGAGTAGGAGCAGAAGCCGCGGTTACAGGATCTTACGAAAAAGCGCTGGTTGCCCTGACCATTAATCCGCTTGTTCCAAGTGACGAACTGGCTAAGTCAGTGTTAGACGAACTGCTTCAAGCTCATCGCAAGTATTTACCCGCTTTTTTTAAGGAAGTGAATGCGTAGTATGTATGCTGTTGGACTTATGTCAGGAACGTCACTGGACGGAATTGATGCAGCTCTTGTGGAGATTGAAGGAAGCGGCTATGGAAGTAAAGTTAAACTTCTTCAGTTCATTACCATGCCGTTTTCACCGCCGTTAAAAAAAGAAATTGAACAGGCGCTTTCTCTCGAACATTCAAATGTACAGCTGATCTGCAGCTTGAATTTTAAACTTGGCTACGCGTTTGCAGATGCAGTGAAAAGAGTGTGCCAAGAAGCCGGGTTTTCTCTTGAACAAGTAGATGTCATCGGATCGCATGGTCAAACCATTTACCATCAGCCGTATGCTTCAGGAAATACAGCGATGTCTACACTCCAAATTGGAGAGCCCGCTGTTATTGCCTATGAAACTAAAACGAAGGTAGTGGCAAACTTCAGAGTGATGGACATGGCAGCGGGCGGGCAAGGTGCTCCGTTAGTTCCTCACACCGAACGAATTTTGTACAGCCACGCTGACCGTACAAGGCTGCTTCAAAACATTGGAGGTATTGGGAATGTAACGTTGATTCCGCCAAAACACTCTCCTATACCCGTAGTAGCTTTTGATACGGGGCCGGGAAATATGATGATAGATGAAGCGTGTCAGCAGCTTTTTCATGTTTCATTTGATGAAAATGGACGTTTAGCAGCTGGAGGAACTATTATTTCAGAGCTTTTAGAAGACTGTATGAACCATGATTACATGAATCTTTCTCCTCCTAAATCGACGGGAAGAGAGCTGTTCGGTATACAGTACACAAGGAGACTGCTAGAGAAATATAGCAACCATAAAAAAGAAGATTTGCTAGCTACGATTACCATGTTCACGGCATCATCCATTGTACATCACTATGAAACATTTATTTTTCCCGCCTATTCTATTGACGAAGTGATTATTGGAGGAGGCGGAAGTTATAACAATACGCTGATGAATATGATTAAAGCCAAGCTAGGGAAGCGCTGCAGCGTGTATACACAAGAAGAAATAGGGATGTCTTCAGAAGCAAAAGAAGCCGTAGCTTTTGCGGTGCTCGCAAATGAAACACTTGCAGGTTATCCAAGCAATGTACCAAGTGCAACCGGTGCTTTGTCTCCTGTAATATTAGGAAACATTACGCCTGCACCACTATAAAAAAGGGGATGGAAGAAATGACAGAAGCAGCAAATATGGAAAATGAAATTTTTGAACTTATTGCATACGGAGGAAATGCTAGGTCACTGGCATATGAAGCGTTAGAAGCAGCTGAAGATTATGATTTTAATAAAGCTGACGAACTTTTAAAGCAGTCTCAAGAAGAGCTCAGTCATGCTCATAAAACGCAAACTGCGCTTATTCAACGTGAATTGAACGGAAAAACAATTGAAAAGTCGCTGCTTTTAATTCACGCACAAGATCATTTAATGACGGCTATTTCAGAGCAAAAATTAATTGAACATATGATTAAGCTTATTAAAAAATTTAAAAAAGAAGGCGAAAATCAATGAAAAAGCTAGGTATTGCGATTTATCCGGAACATTCGACTGTGGAAAAAGATAAAGCGTATATAGCACTTGCGCATCAATACGGATTTACCCGCATTTTTACGTGCTTGCTTTCTGTTGAAGGCGATCAGAAAAAAGTAATGGCAAATTTTAAAGAAATCATTGAGTTTGCCAATGAGCTAGAGATGGAAGTAGTAGTGGATATCGCTCCTCGCGTATTTGGAGCGCTTGGCATTTCTTATGATGATCTATCTTTTTTTCAAGAATTAGGGGCTTATGCTATTCGTCTTGATCTAGGCTATACGGGAAATGAAGAGTCCATTATGACCTTTAATCCATACGGCTTAAAAATTGAAATTAATATGAGTAATGCAACAAAGTATGTTGATAATATTTTAAGTTACCAGCCGAATCGAAAACAGCTATTGGGGTCGCACAACTTCTATCCTCATCGATATGCGGGATTGTCGTATGATCACTTTATGAAGTGTTCAGCGTTGTTTAAAGAACATAACCTTGAAACAGCAGCGTTTATTAATTCACCAAGCGCTACTTTTGGACCGTGGCCTGTTACTGAAGGGCTTTGTACGCTTGAAATGCATCGCACGCTTCCGATCGACGTGCAGGCTAAGCATCTTTTTAAAACGGGATTAATTGATTGTGCAATCATTGCGAATGCTTATGCATCGGAAGAAGAAATGAAGGCGCTGCGTGATGTTGTTCAGCAAGAGCGCTTTACCTTTAATGTGAACCTGTATGATACGATTACCGAGCTTGAGAAAAAAATTGTGCTAGAAGAGTTTCATTTTTACCGCGGAGACGTATCGGATTATTTAATTCGCTCTACGCAAAGCCGAGTAAAATATAAAAAAGAAGAATTCAAGCCTACGCATACTCCTTCCATTCGAAGAGGCGATATTTTAATAGAAAATGAACTCTACGGTCAGTACAAAGGAGAGCTGCAAATTGCGCTGTTAGACATGGAGAACTCAGGTAAAACAAACGTAGTAGGCCGCATTGCGGAAGAGGAAATTTTCTTATTAAATGAACTGCAGCCATGGGATAAATTTGCTTTTTGTGAGCGGTGATGAAATGGACTATATTATTGGTATTGACGGCGGGGGAACAAAAACAGAAGCCGTTGCGTACAGCTTAGACGGCCAACAGCTCGCTGCTTCAAAAAGCGGTTACGGCAATTTACTCATTAATTACAATACGGCTATTACTCATATTGATGAATGTATTATGGCGTGCAAAACTGAGCTTGCTGGTCATACATGCAAAGGCATTTCACTAGGACTTGCTGGAAGTAAAGCATTATCCAAAGAAGAAATAAAAAGATATTTTTATAATCGTTATCACGTAGAAGTAGGTTTATATGATGACGCCATGATTGCACATGAAGCACTACTGCATGGAAAAGAAGGGATTTTAACCATTGCAGGAACTGGAGCCGTCAGCATTGGTAAAAAAGATGGAGTGTATGAATACGGTGGAGGGTGGGGACACCTTCTTGGAGATGAAGGAAGCGGATATTGGATTGGTCTTCAAGCACTGATATTGCTGACGAAAGAGCATGATCAAAACCGTCCGTACGGCAGCCTTAGTCAGACAATCTTGCAACATGTAAAAGCAGATACCATACACGATATAAAAAAGCTTGTCTATTCATCTCCTAAATCAGAAGTTGCTTCACTCACTCCGGTTGTTGTACAGCAAGCAAGAAATCATAAACAAGAAGCAAGTGACATTCTTCAACGGGCTGGAAAGAACCTTGCAAACATGACGCTTCATTTGTATAAGAAACAGCGGTTTGAAGGGAGCTGCTTGCTGGCATGCAAAGGCAGCATTTTAACGGAAGTTCCAGAAGTGTTTAATGTTTATAAAAAAACATGTGAAAAAGAAATAAACTATATCCAGTGGGCAACACAGCGAGTATCATCTGCTAAAGGAGCTTATCAGCTGTTCATGAAAGAGTATCAATAGAGAAAAAATGATCGTGGAAAAGGCAGGGGATCACAGTGAACTTAAATCATATCTTAACAGAAAAACGCAATCCGCAAACGTTAAACATTGATGAATTATCAAGCCTGGAAATTGTAAAAAAAATTAATGAAGAAGATCACCAAGTGCCTCAGGCAATCAATAAGGTGCTGCCTGTTATTGCTCTGTTAGTAGATGAAATTGTCAGTGCTTTTAAACAAGGAGGACGTCTGATTTATATCGGAGCAGGTACAAGCGGGCGGCTAGGCGTGTTAGATGCATCTGAATGTGTACCAACATTCGGTACACCTGCCGAACAAGTAATTGGGATCATAGCCGGGGGAGACAAGGCGCTCCGGCATGCGTTAGAAGGAGCAGAAGATAATAAGAAACAAGCGATAGAAGATTTGAAAGCGATTAATTTATCAAATAAAGATATTCTTGTAGGGATAGCTGCAAGTGGAAGAACTCCTTATACACTCTCAGCGCTTGCGTATGCAAACAGCCTGGGGGCAGTAACGGGCTGCGTTGTAAATTCTCCTCAATCAGCTATGGAACAAGAAGCAAAATATGCAATAGTAGCAGAATCAGGGCCGGAAGTTGTAACAGGTTCTACAAGAATGAAAGCCGGAACTGCTCAAAAGCTTGTTCTTAATATGCTGACGACCGCTTCTATGATTCAAATCGGTAAAGTCTACAGCAATCTAATGGTAGACGTACAGCCGACTAATGATAAACTCGTACAGCGTGCTAAAAATATTATTGCAGAACTAACAGGCGTCTCATCAGAAGAGGCAGCGGAAAGTTTACAAACATACAAAACGCCAAAAGCCGCTATCCTTGCGCTTCTTACTTCTATAGAAGGTGATGAAGTGCACCGGCTGCTTGATAAACATGACGGACATTTAAAAAAAGCGATTGGAGAAGCAAAGGAACAGCAGATTAAAGATTAAGCCGCCAGCAAATTAAATTATTTACGTAAAGATAAAAAACTCATGTTACGCTAGTAGCATGAGTTTTTTATGATGTTGGAAGTGGAGGAGCAATGAATGAAAATTGGGTTAGCGCAAGTGAGATTTCCAAAGTCAGCCGCAGAGGGTGTAGCAACGGTAGAAAATTGTATGAAACAAGCAGCAGAAGAAGGATGTAACCTTGTATGTTTTCCAGAATCAATTGTGCCGGGACTTAGAGGAGTTGGTTTTGAAGTTGAGACATACAATCACGAAATTCAACAAAATGCGCTTTATAAAGTTAAGTTTCTTGCCAAACAGTTAAAGCTCAACGTAATTTTACCACTGGAATGGCGCGACGAACTTGGAATGCATTTAACTGCTTTTGTAATTGATGAAAATGGAAAAGAATTAGGGTATCAAACTAAAAATCAAATCGATCCAGCAGAAGATCAATTTGGTTATAAGCCTGGAAATGGCCGCCAGTTGTTTGAAATAAACGGCGTGAAATTCGGTATTGTTATTTGCCACGAGGGATGGCGCTATCCTGAAACTGTTCGATGGGCTGCTGTAAGAGGAGCAAGCATTGTGTTTCATCCACAGTTTACTGGTGAAGTACCAGATCCGAAGTTTTATGATTATGCAATGATTGCAAGAAGTACGGAGAATGGTATTTACTTTGCAAGCGTGAATTATGCCTTAGAGAGCCAAAAAAGCACGACTTCTCTTCTTTCTCCAACGGGTGAATGTTTGATAAAAGCGAAAGCTGAAAAACAGGAACTACTAACGTATACGATAGAGCCCGGCAAAGCTAACCGGCTGTTAGCTCAGCGTCTGTTATCAAATTTACTATTGTAAAAAAGTTTATTTTCTCTAGTTAAATTAGCATGTGCGCTTTGATAATCCTTTGGTTATTTCTCCTTATGACGATGTAAACATGAATATGGTATTATCGAAAGTTAAAGGGGTATTAAAAGGTGTGTGGAAACAATGGATCGAAAAAAAGCCGCATCAGTAGCTGGAGCATTGGTCATTGCCGTAGGAATTTGGCTGTTTCAAAGCGGGAAATTTAAAAGTGAAGCCCAGGCAGATAAGTTTACGAGTACGTTTTTGGTCGATCATGAACAAACAGACAATGGATTTGAATTATTTACTTCGGATACCAATCAATATAGCATGTGGTTTCCGCTTCAGTATGTTATTCATAAATCTTCTTATAAAAGCAGTGAAGATGAAAGTGAAGTATGGACAGCATCAACGAAGGAAAATGATTCATACAATGCTGGGAAAATAACGGCTTTATTTTCTAAGAAAAAAAGCAAAGCAGCTCAAAAAAAAATGGATGCGTTTCAGCCTGATTACATGTTAAAAGGTAAAAATGCAACGATTTATGTGAAAAAACAAACAAGAGATGGAAAGCATAGCATTTATCATGCTTATGTGAATGATGATTATTCAAGCAAGTATATTTACTATACGTTTGAACTCAGAAGCAGCGAACAGACAAACAGTACAAAACAGCAGTATTGGGTAGAAAAAATTCTTCTAAATACACAGTTTCAAAAAAACTCAGCTGAATAGTCAGCTGAGTTTTTTTGAAAGGATTCATAATGCTTTTGCTTTTTTATGTAAACGGGTACAATATGAGTAAGGAGGCCTTCGTATGATTGAAAAACAAGCAGTTGGTGAAAAAGCAGCACAATTTGTTGAAGATGGAATGATTGTAGGGCTAGGAACAGGTTCAACAGCTTATTATACAATTGTCAAACTAGGTGAACGAGTAAAAAATGGATTAAACATCAAAGCGGTTCCTACTTCTCAAAAAACAGAAGAACTGGCAAGGAAACTAGGTATTCCTATTGTTACCTTAGCGGATGTTGAATATATTGATATAGCAATTGACGGAGCGGATGAAGTGGATAGCGAACTTTCTTTAATTAAAGGAGGAGGCGGCGCGCTGCTTCGAGAAAAAATGATTGCGTACGCAGCGAAGCGGTTTATCGTGATTGCGGATTCTAAGAAAATAGTGAAGACGCTAGGAGCTTTTCCTCTTCCTGTTGAAGTTATACGTTTTGGCTGGGAAATGACGGCGAAGCATATTCGCAGTGCAGGTTGTGTACCGCAGCTTAGGCTTTTAGATGATCATACGCCGTTTATCACTGATAACGGAAATTATATTCTAGACTGCCATTTTTCAGAAATTGAAAATCCTGCTGTGCTGGAAAAACAGCTTACAATGATTCCAGGCGTAGTAGAAAGCGGTTTGTTTGTAGGAATGACGGAGGAAGTCATTACCGTACAAAATCAAGAGGTTCATATCATAAAAAAATAGAAGCTTTGGCGTCGGGCCTAGGCTTCTATTTTTTAATTGGAAAGAACGTTCCAATTTTTCTCTAATTGGTATATGTATTGAGACGCGTTCAGTACATTTGGATGAACGAAAGTATCAATTGTTTTTTGCGGACAAGCAGATCCGTATAATGAAAAAATGACAAGCTTGCTATGCTCGATTGGTGATACAACGTGAGATAAACAACGATAAGAAGGATTTATCAAGCTTTTTACCATCTCATGAATATCTTCTTTGTCGTAAAAATCGACTTCAATTTCCGTCTTTACTAAATAACGGCTTTCAATGGCGCTGCTTCTATAATAATTGTAGCGTGCTCCGATGAAGTAGGACGGATCTGATGTTGAAACGTCCAAATTCGTATATGTTTGATCCTGCTTGCTTTTATAAAAAATAGAATCATGAGTATGCTTCATGAATTCTTGATAAGTTGTTCCATCTTCCCACAGAGCTAGAATACAAGCATCTGTTTCATCTTCCACGTTCCAACCCCCTAATTGGCCAATGAAACCATTCACGTGTGCAAGAGCAGCCCAATGCTGTTGCGTATATGAAAAAGATGCTTTTTTATCAGTCGGTATGCTGCATTTCACAATTTTTGTCAACATTCTCCCATCACCTCAATTAATTACTTCGATAAATGCAGGAAAAATCCTTCTAAAAAGAGGAAAATGATAGACATATCCCCCCTTTAAAAGCCATACATTTCAAATAGGACAATGTTAGGGAAAGAAGGGGAAATGAATGAAAGTTTTTCGTGCAAAAGCCTGTCAGTCTCCTACGCGAAAAGGCTGGTCAATTATGTTTCAGCATCCGTTTAAAAAAGATGAAAGAGGAAGATCGCACCCGTTTGTTAAACGGTTTATGTATACAGAGCAACACGATGAAATTGACATGTTGGTTGAAGAGATGAATGAACTGCTGAGAGTGCAGGATTTTTGGACAAGTACTGCAAAAGGAAGAGCAAAAGCAAGGTATGATGAACGAGTAGTGAATGCTTTTTATAACGATATTGAAAAAAAGACAAGCGAACAAATTGACAGCGAGTATGAGTACGTTCATGTAATAGGAGAACAAGGAAGCGGCAAAACATCTTTAATCCGCCAGCTTCTTGGTATAAAAAAGGAGTGCGGCTTTCTAGGAATAGGCAGTAAAGGCGCTTATTCTGCTACGTATAAGGTGAAGGATTCTCAACACTATGAAGCTGCCGTCTCTTTTTTTACGCGAAGTGAAGTGCAAAGGAAAGTGGAGAATATCCTACTAAGAAGCGCTGAAGTGTATGCTGAAGGAGGCACGGATTATGACTTGGTCTTTGAGTTATTACACGGAGATTCCTCTTTTAATCTGCGCGCTCTTTTGGGAGATATTCCATACAAAGCCCGTTATTTTAATGATGATGTTCCTTTAAGAATGAGCGACGAAAATAGTTCATTCAAACAATTTGTAGATACAATTAAACGAGAAAGTGAAATAGTAAAAGACGCTGTTGATCAAGAAGGAAGAGATTTTGCAGAGGTATGGCATAAGCGGCTTGAATGTAGGAAGATCACTGAGCAAATGCTTCTGGCAATTGAATCTCGGTTGAGAGAATACAAGGAAGGAACGTGGGAAATAGGGGAAGACGACTGGCCAATATCCTGCCGTCTCACAGCAAAAGAGCTGTCTTTCTTTGATCCGCTAACAAATGAAGAAGAAGAAAATAACGGACGCCTTATTTATCCATTGTTTCGTAGAATTGAAGTTTCCGGCCCTTTTTCTTTTAAAAAAGGGGTAGCGATTTGCGAGCATCCATCTGTTGAATATACGGGCACCATCCACGATTCTTTTAAACAAGCAGCTTCTATTTTATACGTACATCATGGGCTTAAAGAATTAGATATTCAATTTCTTCAGCAGCTCATCGTACATGGGCACGGTGCTAAGGTAAACGTTTGTGTTACACACGGAGATTTGCTTACCTCTCCAAGCTGCCGTACGGGTTATGCTAAAAAACATGCCATGGCTAAAATGATAGATGGTGCGCTTAAAAGCGTTTCATCTCTTATGAGAAAGCAGCTTCACTACTATTTAACAGTAGGGAATACGTCTATTTTAGAATGTGTACACGAGGAATCCGAAGAGAGTCACTTTCTGTATAAAGACTTAAAGACAGCTTTAGTATCAGAAACGAGAAAAAAGCAGCAAGAGCTGCATCCTATTTATTTAAACTTGACTGTCTCGCAGGCTTTTTATGAAGCAATGGAGTCGCTGAACATTCCTTATATGGACAGAGAAACGTGTTTAAACATTTCCTTAGGAGAGAATGAAGGACCGGTACCAGCTATTGCGTCCGCCGTTATTTCATCTGTGTATGAGCATTTTTTAAGTCAGCCGTCTGGATGGTCAAGTACTTATCATTCGGTCACCGACCGACAGCAGGTTATTCAAGAGTTGGCAGGTGAGTTCGCAACCGTCGTTTATTCCTATTTCAACGAACAGCTGCTTGAAAATCCCCGTAATGACTGGCGCGCTCTTTATAAAGAAAAAGAAGACGATCAGCCGTATAAATATAGCAGGGTCATAGAAAGTGTGATTCCTGCCAAAAACGATATCTATCAGCAGCAAATTCTTATGAGAACGGTTTATCAATTGATTAAGTATGTGGTAGAAAAGAAAGACGGCGTAATGGTTCATTAAGGAGTCCGTGTAAAAAGAGGTTTATAAATAAAAAAAACAGAGCCTGATTTCAGGCTCTATTAGCGTTTGGAAATAGCAGTTAACGTATTAGGTCCGGCAACGCCGTCCACTGCTAGCTTATTGTCTTTTTGAAACTTACGCACAGCAGCTTCAGTATTGGCGCCGAAAATACCGTCCGTGCCTTTTGTATCATAGCCAAGCGCCGTTAATTTCTTTTGAAGAGCTTGAACATTGCTGCCTTTGCTGCCTTTTTTAAGCGTTTGTTTTGTGTTAATTGTTGTATCCGCTGGTGGGTTTGTTGGCTTTGGATTTGTCGGATTTGTTGGTGTCGGGTTGGTTCCAGGGTTTCCTAAAGCTTTATACGTTGATGGACCAACAATACCGTCAGCCGTTAAGCCGTGGTCTTTTTGGAACTTACGCACAGCTGAATCTGTATTGGCACCGAACACACCGTCCGTACCTTTTGTGTTATAGCCAAGTGAAGTTAGCTTCTGCTGAAGTTCTTTAACTGCATTTCCTTTACTGCCTTTCTTTAAAACAGTTCCTGTAGAAGGAGCTGGAGTAGAACCTGAGTTTCCAGAAACATTGTACCCGTTTGCTGCTGCAATGTCATTAAATGATTTAGAAGAAGTTGTAATCACAACCGGTGTACCGACGGTCACTTTACTAAATAACCATGCCACTTCTTCATCGTACATACGAACGCATCCGCTGCTTACATATTTGCCAATGGAAGCAGGATTATTATTTCCATGAATAGCATACGTCGTGCCGTATGTACCTCTCGCATTTAGACCCAGCCAGCGGTTGCCAAGAGGATTTCTAGGGTCTCCACCAGGAATGTTCCCTGAGTAATAAGGGCGATTGACAATTTTATTCACTACTTTGAAATGCCCTTCTGGTGTAAGAGACTGCGTGCGTCCTGTTGCGACTGAAAACGTTCGGACAAGTGAACCATTTTGGTAATAAGCCAGTTTATTTGTTGCTTTGTTAATGATAATTAAATGAGATGGTGTTGAAGCAGCTTCTGTTTTTGGAACGCCTACAAACAAGCAGGCTAGAGCTAGAATAGCCGCTATGAGTACGATTGTTGTTCTTGATATTCTATTTGCCATGTGCTGCGCCTCCTTAGGCTGCATTAATGAAAAACTTATGGTGCTTTGAGCAGTGCTATAAATTCTTCACTAATAAAATAAAAGACGAATAGCTGCATTTTCTATACCTGTATGTATGCGCTTAATAAGGAAATCATTAAGTAGAAAGACTTTACTAGCGGGAATTTATAATAATAAGAATAACTAAGTTTTTCTTGATGATTTGTACAACTTTAAGAATATAAGTTTACTAATCTAGCGGATTCACATTTACATAAGCAGCACATCCTTTCCAGTTCTTCATTTTCGTGTAAAGAAATGAAAGCGTTATATAGATTGTTTTGTAATCATATTGTAACATAGTTGTATTTTTTATACCATAAAAAGACATAAAATAGTATAAAAATACTTTATATGGGTTTTATGTACAAAAAATTCAAAAGTTCAGGAGAACGAAGCTATTATTAGATATACGAAACTGGAAAAGAAGTATGCGTAGTTTTATGGAAATAGATAAATATTCTTATTCGAATATAGGGAGGAACAGAGTAAAAAAACTACTTGCAAAGAGACAAGTAGTTTTTAAACCGTTATTTTTGAGCATACATTACAACAAAATTAAAAAATTTATAGATGCAATCCACCGTGCTAAACCCACTTGCTGTTAGCCAATTTAACTGGTCATGTAAAGTTGCCATTTTATCTAACTTCGTACGTTCATGAGCAGCCTTAATTTGCTCATGCGTTAATCCGCTTGCGGCAATTCTTTCACTCCAGTCTTTTTTATATAACTCTTCAATAATAGAAGAATGGCCTAATACTTGATCGGCATTAATAAATATTCCTCCTGTATGCAGTAAATGATAAATTTGACCATACAGCTTTTGCTTTTGTTCGTCTTCTAAATGATGAATAGCAAGTGAAGAAATCACAATGTCGAATGAGTGTTCAAATTCGTAGCTTGTTATATCTGATACAATAAATTCCATATTCTGTTCGTTTTTAAAGCGCTCCTTGGCTTTTTCAAGCATTTGATCTGACACGTCAATCAACGTGAAATGAGCATCTGGGTATTTTTCTTTGACAAAAGAAGAAAACAATCCTGTACCTGCTCCGATATCAAGTACGCGAAGCGGCTTATTTGAAAAGTGAAGAAGAGAAACGGGAATGGAATAAAAATCAAAAAAACAAGGAATAAGTTTGCGGCGCTGCTCATCATACTGAGAAGCATGAGCATTAAATTTTTCTTTAACGTTATTTTTCATTTTTACAGCTCCTTTATTTGGTAATATTGAGATACATATATCGTATAGAAGTTTGGTAGAAAAGAAAATAAACAAAAATAAGCAGTATTGATTCCAGTTTGTTATGAATAGAAAGAGATGGAGAGAAGAAAATGGAGATCAAATGGTTAAAAACATTCATCATAGCGGCTTCTTATGAAAATTTCAGGCAAGCGTCTGAAGATTTATTTTTAACACAGCCTGCTGTATCAAAGCATATTCAGCGACTGCAGCAAGAGTTAGGTGCTGAGCTTTTTGAAAAAAAAGGTAAATACATCACGCTGACTGAGGCAGGACGCTTTTTTTTGCCTCATGCTCAAAAAATGGTGAGGGCATATGAAGAAGGAGTAGGAAATTTTAAGTTATGGAAGCAAGGATATAACCGAAAACTGGCTATATCCGCTGCTCCTCAAATAGCAGCATCTGTTTTACCAAGCCTCATCAAACAATTTGTAGAGAGATATCCCCATATTGAAGTAACGGTTAATATCACAAATTCGTTTCAAGTGGGAAAAGACATCAGCGACAGAAGGTCAGATATTGGATTAACAAGGATGCTTCCGGGTCAGGCAGACGTTTTTTATGAGTTAATTCATAAAGAAAAAGCAGTCTTAGTTGCCCCGTTTTCTGCAGAGGCACGTACGGAACAGGAGCTGTTATCTTCCTACCGGCTGCTTACGAATAATCATCCTGTCTATTGGGAAGATTTACTCCTTCAAATCAAGGCTTGTTATCCTCACATTCAGCTGCTTCCTGTGACGCAAGTAGAAATTACAAAGCGCTTTATTGAAGAAGGTTTAGGCGTATCTTATTTGCCATTTTCTATGGTGAAAAAGGAAGTTGAAAATCAAACGTTAAGCGTCATTTCACAGCAAAAAATTATCCGGCCTTCTTCACATACGTATATCGTAACAAAAGGTGAAACGGAAGAAACAAAGCAGTTTAAGCACTTTGTAGCTGAGACCTTAACAGAAACGAGTTGAAATGATACCATAAAAAGGAAGGGGGGATGGCAATGTATATATTAATAATACTTGTAGCAGCAGCGGTCTTAGCAGACTTTATTTTAAGAAAAGTCCTTGATATCCCTCGCAGCAAATTTTGGGGAAAATATGAGTATGAAAGTCTAGCTTTAGGCCGATGGGATAAATATGTGACGATAGCTTTTGTTCTTTGTCTGTTACTTGATATGATCTTTATGTTTGTAGAGCCTTATATCGTATCTTTCCTATTTTTAGTCGTGAATATTTTGTTAAAAAGTATAGATGAATGGAAATACAAACAAGAAACGAAAGAGTACGTAACAAGCTTTGTACAGATGGGATTCTTCTTTACAGCTTTTGTTCTATTAGTCAGCGGAATTGTATAGAAAAAAGAGCTTTACCTATGGCAAAGCTCTTTTTGTATTATTTAAAAATATGATCAATGTCTTTAATTTCAGAAGAAGTGAGCTGAACATCTAATGTTTTTAAGTTATCAAGTACTTGATCAGCGCGTTTTGCCCCTGGAATTAACACATCAATTGAATCGCGCGTTAAGTACCAAGCCAGAACAAGGTGAGCTACTTCTACGCCTTTCGCGTTAGAGATTTGACGAAGACGCTCTACTTTTTCTAGATTTTGCTGAAATGCTTCCCCGATAAAATGAGGCATATCTTCGCGCAGGTCATTAAATTTTGTATTCTTATCATATTTCCCAGCAAGTAAGCCAGCAGCTAGCGGGAAGTATGGAATAAATGAAATGCGGTTTGCAGCCGTATAAGGTAAAATATCGCTTTCTGCTTCTCGCTGAATTAAGTTATATTGGCCTTGGACCACGTCTACATAACCATCTTTATTTGCTTCTTTTAACTGATCTAACGAGAAGTTTGATACGCCAATAGAACGGATCTTACCTTCATCTTTTAATTCTTTTAACGCACCAACCGCTTCGTCTTTAGGTGTGTTCTTATCTGGAAAGTGAATATAATATAAATCGATATAATCTGTTTGAAGGCGTTTTAAGCTATCTTCAACCGACTGTTTTAAAAATGCAGGAGAATTGTCTAGCAGTACTTCATCTCCAACAATTTTATGTGCTCCTTTTGTAGCGATCACCGCTTCTTCACGATTCCCGCGTTCTTTTAGCACTTCGCCAATTAATTCTTCAGAACGTTTAGGACCATAAATGAACGCTGTATCAAGTAGGTTTATGCCATTATCTAGCGCCTTATGAACAAGGTCTTTGCCTACTTCTTCGTTTAGGTTAGGATATAAGTTATGTCCTCCTACAGCGTTTGTTCCAAGTCCAATAGGATTAACATATAATTCGGATTTTCCAATCTGCACTTTTTCTGCCATGTCTAACGTCCATCTCCTTTTTTATATCTTCTTTTTTACTATAGCAAAATATACCACGAATCAAAAATAGTACGCTCATATGAAAAGCAGCTTTAAAAAAGTATGTGAACTTGAGTTACACGTAAATAAGGAGTATATTCTACGTGGCTCTATTTCAATAGCAGAAATAAAAAAAGAACCTCTTTTAAATAAGAGACTCTCTTTTAGTCATGGTAATATGATAGCTTTTTGACAGCTGAAATGTTTCAGCGAGCTGCCTGCGTCCTTGCGCTCCTTGTTCGCGCACATAATCTAATTCGTTTGGTGTAAGAAGCTTCATGCTAATCAGTTTAATAGATTCGTAAGGTAAAGAGAGGCTAGCTGAAACAGAAGGAGACTGAACTCCTAGCAATACACCAATATCTCCATTTTTATTTACAAAATGAGGCGGTACGTCCAAATCCGTAAATTCAATTGAAAGAACATCATGTTTCATGAATAGTTCTAGCATATTAGGGTGAGCGGCAGCATTTTGACTCATTTGATAAAGAAGGTCAAATGCCCAGTGATCCTGGATATCCGATAAAGGTCCGCGAAGAGATTCATCATCGCATTCGATATAGAATTCTAATCCCTTTCCTTGTCTTTGGCTCTTTTCTTCAGGTAGTTGAAACGGATCGGACAAGCCGTCGCTTGCTAAAATAACCGTCTCTGTTTTTTGAACACGAATAAAAGTTTGACGTCCAGACGGCCAAGCAGGCCCGCCAAAAAACATGGGATTTAACAAATGAGTTAATACGTCTCCGTCTACATGTCCAATTGTGTTCCAGTAGTCTTTTCTTTTTGAGACTGATTCCTCAAGAACACGCTCTACTTCTTTTTCCTGCTTCTTTTGCTTCCACTTTAAAAATAATGACAAGTATCCCACACCTCTTTACGACTTCATAGTACCCAATATATACCTCATTTAGGGAACTCGTAAACCATTATTTAGTGTATAAAAGTAAATTATTCCTTTAAATTATAAAATTCCCAAAGTTTTCTCGGGGGATTACAGAATGTTGTCTTTAATAAATCAGGTGAAAAATCAAATAAGCCACATACACGGCCTGTGCGAAAAATAAAAATCCCCAAAAGCGTGCTGAAAGATGGGTAAGCTGCTTTAAACTTGTAGCGTCACCCGCATCGTTTGGGTATTTGATGCTTAACATAAAAATAATAAAGGCGGAAAATAGAGATTCTACAAGTAACAGTGCACCAACAAACATCATGCTGTAGCGCATAAGCTGTGGATCTTGCAGATAATAGATGCCTCCGAGGATCAAACCGATAGAAAATAGCCATACAATTCCGTATCCGTTACGTACCCAAAGCAGTAAATTAATAACAACAACACTTCCTAACCCGTAAAAAAGCCAGTCGTAGTGGTTGTGAACGAGCAGGTAGAAAAACAAATAAGCCATTGCTGAGCTGAACGGGTAGCCGGCTAAGGCAATAATGACGCGCGGCAGCCATCCACGGGATCCCGCGTAGGTGGCAGTCACAGCTACACCTTCATTATTGGTGTAAAGCTCAATGCGATTGACGCCTTTTCCGACAATAAGCCCCATTAACGCGTGGCCATCTTCATGAAACATCGTATTTAAATTTGAAAAATAACGTCCAATATGCCTAAGCAGTGTATTAATGCTAGGAGCAAATGAACCTATAAATGGAATGCCTCTTGTTAGCACAAAAGCTAATAAAATAAATAAGAAAAGCGTAGTAGATTGTTCCATCGCGATAGTCCTTTTCGTAAAATGATATGTTTCTACTTTACTCGCAAACGTGCTAAAAGGGAAATGAAACGGCTAGTTTCTCTAGGAAAAGAGAAGTTGGGAGACTTACATAATATTAGTGTAAACAGACCTGACACATTCATTGACCAACTTATTCCAAATTTTATATTCTAAACAGATATAAGAAATGAGGAGATGGTTGAATGAAAGATACGTGGAACGCATTTGTAGACAGTGATCTTTACGTACCTCCAACGGGAACGGGGATGTTAAATAACTTGAGTTTTGCGTTAAAAGACGTATTTGATGTACAAGGACATATATCAAGTGCAGGAAATCCGGATTGGCTCGCCACGCATCAGCCTGCAAGCGAACATGCAGATGTAGTAGCTGCTCTTTTAAAAGAAGGAGCTGCACTGAAGGGAGTTACGCACACGGACGAGCTTATGTACGGACTAAATGGAGAAAACGCGCATTATGGAACACCGGTAAACCCAAAAGGCGCAGATCGAATTCCGGGAGGCTCTTCGAGCGGATCAGCGGTTGCTGTCGCAGCGGGAATAACTGATTTTGCGATTGGAACAGATACGGGAGGATCGGTTCGAATTCCGTCAAGCTACTGCGGTATTTTTGGGTATCGTCCTTCTCACGGACGCATTTCTACAAATGGTCTAATTCCACTTGCTCCAAGCTTTGATACAGTTGGTGTAATGGCTAGAGACGGCCACACTCTGCAAAAAATAGGAGCAGTTTTATTGAACTCAACGTCGCGTGCTAGCGGTTTTACAAGACTTTATGTAGCAACAGACGTTATGGAACTTGTGGATGAACAAAGCATGCAAGCTCTTGCACCACCTATTAAGCACGTAATGAAGTCTTTTTCTACTACAGAAGAAATAGTAATGGCCCCCCAGGGTTTTTCTACATATATGGAAACTTTTCGTTTGCTGCAAGGAAAAGAAATTTGGCAAACGCACGGAGAATGGATTCAAAAAGAAAACCCAACGTTTGGAGACGATATCGGAAGCCGCTTTCAATGGGCGAGCACTCTTACCTTATTAAATATGAATTATATAGAAGAAAAGCGTCGTGAACTTCGCTATTTTATGTACTCACAGCTTGGAGAAGACGGAATATTAGTGCTTCCTACAGCTCCAGGACCCGCGCCTGTAAAAGATGCAAAAGGACCGGAGTTAGAAAACAGAAGATTGCGAACACTTCAAATGACGTGTATTGCCGGACTAAGCGGACTTCCGCAAGTTACGATACCTGCAGGAGAACTAGACGGTTTGCCAATCGGCTTATCTTTTATTGCAGGATACAACCAAGATGAAAAATTATTAAATTGGGTAAAAGAAAACAGCGATCATATCATTCAAGCATCGGTAAGGAGCGTATCATGAAGTTAGTAAATATAATAGAGCAAGGGAAAGAACAAGCAGCTATTTTAGACAATGACAGCATTCTGCTTATAGAAGATATTAATGCTAAATATTTAACAAACTGGTCTACAACAATTTGGGATCTTATTCAATATAAAGAACTTCGCCACCTTGAAACATGGTACGCCCATAATAAATTTGGTATGAACAGCTCTTTTCCCGCACTGCACTTGCAGGGCAGAAAAACAGCTCCTATCATTAGTAATCCGTCAAAATTGTTAGGCATTGGATTTAATTATGCAGCTTCTGAAGAAAAACTAAAAGACTACGACCGTGCCATTGATCCAGTTAGTTTTTTAAAACCCGCAACCGCCATTATTGGACCAGATGACAGCATTCGTATTCCAAAGCAGTCCTACAAAACAACGGCTGAAGCGGAACTAGCGGTGGTAATCGGCGAAACGTGTAAGGATATAGAGCCAGATGAAGCCATGAACGTAATTGCTGGCTATACGTCAGCCATTGACGTAACCGCAGCTGATATTCATGCGGCGAATCATCGCTACTTAATGCGAGCAAAAAGCTTTGATACATTTTGCAGTATAGGCTCAGAGTTTATCACAAAAGAAAGCATATCAAACGTGAAATCACTTCAAGTGCGCACATTGCTAAACGGAGACATGCAGCATGAAAATACCGTGTCTAATATGATTTACGACATCGCATACTGTGTTTCATTTTTCTCAAAAGTCATGACGCTGCACCCGGGAGATATCATCTTAACCGGAACGCCGGGACCCGCTGTTATTGAAAACGGGGACTGTATTGAATGCCATATTGAAGGCATGCTTCCATTAAAAAATAAAGTGAAAGACATGAAGAAAGTGCCTCAGCAAATCTAGTAAATAACCCCTGTAAAGAACAGGGGTTACATGACTGTTTATTTCGAAACTGGAAGTGTTTGTCCACTGTCCTTTTTCGGAATAGGAAACGCACCTAAAAATAATGCGTTTGTAAGAAGAAATTGTTTCAACAATATATGACATATTAAAGGAATCAATGTTCCCATTACTATGTATAAAAAGACGGTAGATATGCCGGTGTATTTTTCTATTAAAATAGTAACCGGTACGTGCAAAAACATAATGGTAAACGAGGATTTCCCCACGTATTCAAAAGGCTTACTCCACTTTGTTAAGCTCATTTTTTTGCTTATATATACAAGAATGCTTGCCGCGCAAAGAGGAATAATCAAATCAAGCAGCCATGTATAAACGTTTGCTTTAATATCTAATGTATAAGAAAGAACGCTGAGCTTTTCTAAAACTACAATCAATAAAATGATTAAGCTGCTCAGAATTACGGTGCTTTTTCTCTCAACAAACGAAAAAGCTTGTCTGCTGTAGTATCCAATTGCGTAATAACAAATGGATAGCAAAACAGAATTGGCGCTCCATATAATGTTTTTTTGCTGAAGAAATGGAAAGCTGACATAAATATGAGCGATAAGATAGCATAGAGCTAAGAAAAGAACCATTGAGCTTTTTCTTTTAATCAGTAGAGCTGCATAGGCAAAAATAAGGTGAGTTAAGAATAAACAAGTGACAAACCAAAAAACACCGTAATAGTATCCGAGAGTTCTCCCGCCAATACATAAATGGTAGATGTTTAGTAACACTTCCCGAACGTTAAATGTTTGAACAAAAATAAGGGCTACTATTAACAGGCCAAATGAAAAATAAGGGATAAGTAAACGCATCCATTTTTTCAAAATCCATTCTCGTACTTCTTGTATTCTAGAACGTGGGTGAAACAGATAGCCGCTAATCATAAAAAAGAGAGGCATGTGAAACCAAAAGAAATAATGATGAAAAAAAGGGCTGCCAGAATGCCCTGCCACTACTGTAAGAATACATAATCCTTTTAGCGCATCTAGCCATGAATGGTGTTTGCTCATTAAGCTTTCATTCCTTTAATAAGTAAATTAGTTCCTGGTATATTATCTAATTCTCTGTGAAAAAGAGCAATAAAAATTTCCTTCCCTTTTCTTCATAATGAGTTCATATTGATTGTCTATACTAATAAAAAATATAACCGTATCGCTGCAGGATACTGAAAAATGAAATATTTACAAATGGAAAAGAAACGGGTACGATATCTGTAGCGACACTTAATAAAAAGGAGCTGACTGACAGTATGATTTTAGTCATCGGAGGAGCAGGCTATATCGGAAGCCACCTAGTAAAAGAATTAGTGAAAACAAATGAAGTTGTGGTACTTGATAATCTATCAACGGGTCATCGCTGGGCAATCGATGAGAAAGCGGTATTCGTAGAAGGAAATCTAGGTAATGAGAAAGATTTAGAAAGCGTATTCACAAATCATAAAATTGATGCTGTCATGCATTTTGCTGCTAATAGTTTAGTAGGGGAGTCAGTAACAGATCCTCTTAAATATTATCAAAACAACGTAGCTGCGACGTTAACCCTTTTACAAACGATGATGAAGCACAATGTGAAAAAGTTTATTTTTTCATCTACTGCTGCTACATATGGGATTCCTTCTGTAGATATCATTACAGAAGATACGGCAACAAACCCAATTAATCCGTACGGACGTTCAAAGTTAATGATTGAACAGATTTTAGCTGACTTTGCAAATGCTTACGATATGGAATATGTTGTGCTTCGTTACTTCAACGCAGCGGGTGCTTACGAAACAGCAGAAATTGGCGAGTGCCATGATCCTGAAACGCACTTAATTCCAATTATTCTTCAGCACCTGCTCGGTGAACGTGAAAACATCTCTGTATTCGGCTCAGACTACGATACTGCAGACGGAACGTGCATCCGTGACTACATTCACGTAACGGACCTAGCGAATGCTCACATTTCAGCGCTTCAGGCACTGTTAGACGGCACGAAGAAAACAGCAACGTACAACCTTGGAAACGGCCTTGGCTACTCTGTAAAAGAAGTGATCGAAACGTGCGAAAAAGTAACGGGTAAAAAAGCGAATGTCGTAATGGCAGACCGCCGCGCTGGAGATCCGGCACGCTTAGTCGCATCTTCTGATAAAATTCACGCAGAATTAGGCTGGAAAGCGCAAATTTCATTAGAAAAAATCATCGCATCAGCTTGGAAATGGCATCAAAACAGCGCAAAAGTAACAAATTAATAAAAAGTGCCTCTTTTTTCTTTAGAAGAGGCTTTTTTATTACGATTAAACTGATTTATGTTCTAAATAATCATTTTTAAAATCCAGTGTTTTAGCCCACGAACAAGCCTTCTTCTTTTCGGACATTTTCGCTAAACAAGCACGACTTTTATTCTTTTCCATATGCTATAGGTAAATATACCACTCACAACTATCTCCGTTTATAAAATAGTCCGCAAGGAGGTTATGATATGTATTACTGTGTAAGATGCTCCAAATTTCATGACGAACAGGAAAAAGAAAACATCTTTCAAAATGGTTTTTACATTGATCCCTATTTGCTTCAAAAAGTCCATCTAGGCATGTGCGTCCACAAATCCCCGTCAATCAAACAAATGAGAGCCGTAGAACGATTCGAAACGAAAAAAATGTAGAATTCACATTCACCAATAAGAAGCTAGATCTAACCAGGTCTAGTTTTTTCAGTGAATAACAGCTTTCTTCAGCTATCTTTCATGTAATATTAAGAGAAATTTAAGACAAGCCCGCTATACTAGTTAGTAGACGTATACATAGGATATGGTACGTTAAGAAATTGAAACAGCAGTCCGTTTTATAAACTAGAAAGGATGGCGTCAAATGATTTCTGAAAAACGATCTCTTTTGTTGAAAGAACAAGCAAAGCTTCTCGCATTAAAAGAATATAAAGGCATTGTCAAATCCATATCGCTGAGTAAAATACTCACTCTTCCTATTTATACAGTAGACATCCTTACGTTAAACGGAGAAGAGCACAAAGTAAAAATTAACGCCCAAACCGGGAGTATTTTGAAAGAAAAAACGATTCCTTTAACTAAAAGCCGTGCAAAAGCATATGCGTTAAGACAGCATAAAGGTATTATCGAATCGGTTGTTCTCACTAACAAGCAATACGAAATTGTGATTCTTGGACTTGATGGAAAAACCCACAGCGTAAAGATTGATGCTGAAATTGATGTGCTGGCGCAAGGAGAGCGAAGCGTTCAGTAAATGGCTTATATTATGTAATCAACCTCACTTTTTTTAAAGTGGGGTTTTCTTTATTGAGAGAAATTATTAATAAAGGTAACAATAATAAAACAAGAAACGATTATTTATTTAAAAGAAAGGGTAAGTGATAGTGAAAAATAACCACTTCCTAATTATGGTTCTTTGATTCGTTCTGCTTATGACTCTCCCATTATAAGTATGATAGTATCGAACATGTATAAAACATAGGTTATAACATAACTAAAAGGGTGTGCGACAATGAAAAAACGTACGAAGACCATTATTGCAGTCATTGCAGGAGCTGCTATTTTAATAGGAGGAATATGGATGATAAACGAAAGCCGATACCCAAACGTCCCTGCTTTTGATGATCACTTTACGCGTGAATTCTTAAACAAAGATAAAAAAGTGGATGACGGGTTTTATGAGTTTAAGTCGAAGACAGGGCAGTATACGATGTGGTTTCCGGAGGAGTATCAAATGTTGCATGATGCTTCAGAGTATTACTCTATAAATGGAAAATCATATGAAAATTGGTCTGCTTCATATAGGAATATCGATGAAAAAAATAAATCAATATACTATATTAAAGCTGAATTTTCAAAGAATGATAAGAAATCTGAACCTGTTTATGTGAAGGGATTATTTGAAGAGCAATTAAAGAACAACAATCCTAAAGAAATAGAAACTTCACATACTCGCATATATTATGACTATGCTTATGCATATTTCAAGGGAACTGAAAGGCATGTAGTACATAACAGTAAAATCCATTTACCTAATACTTATACTGCTTATGTAGCAGATAAAAACTCTAATAAGGTTATAGAATTTTCATACGATAGTATAGGTGAAGGTACAGAAACTAGCCAAGAAAAAAGGAAGTTATGGTTTTTGACAATATTAAAAAGTATTAATTTTAGCGAGGGTAAAAGTCGTGAGTGAAAAACCTTTATTAAGTAACGATATAAGAAATAAAATAACTCAGCTTGAGTACAGTGGATTATCAGGAAAAGAAAAAGAGATTACAAGGATTTATAAAGAGGCTACAGGTGAAAATCCACCTAATTTTAAAATATATAGCAGCGTTGAAATGGGAATAGGTAACAAATCTGGGTTTGATGGGGCAGCTATTCATTTCCATGATAAAAAACATAATATCAATGAGGTTTATTATGTTTTTAGAGGAACAGAACCTTCTAAAGATTTTGGAGATGTTGTATATGATGCTTTAGGGATTGGAGCAGGTAAAAGTACTCAACAAATCAATGATGCAAAAAAAATGTATCAGCAAGTTGAAACAAAGATTAAAAGTTCTGATGAAAAACTTAAAAGGTATGGTGATGGACACTCCTTAGGAGGACATTTAATAGTAACTTTGAGCTTAATAACAAAAAGTTTTAAAGATATAAGGGCATTGAATGATGCACCAGTTAATTTAAAACAATTAGAAGCTTTAGATAAAGAATTTGAATTGTATGTGTTTCACCAGACTGGGAAAAAAGATGGAATATCTTCAAAGAAATTAACAGAACTAGCCAACACCTACTACGAAAAACAAAAAGCTACCATCAGCCATACCTGGGTAAAAGGTGAACCTATGCATGCTCAATCTTTTCCAAACAGCTGGTATGCAGGTAACAAAGTGACGATGCTTGGAGATTTAGATACAGAAGAAATGATTAACATTGGGAAATATCCTTTTCAGAAAGAAGCAAAATGGAACCCAGTGTATATGATAGACCAATTCCGTTATAACCTTGGAGTAAAGACAACATTAGGCGGTTTAGGGTTTGTTAATGATCATGTGAAACAAGAAACGTTGCTTAACTTGCCAGAAACACGTGATCAATACCTTGAGAGTGTAAAAAGATATCCTTTTCTTCATTTTGGAGAGATTAAAGCAGGTATAGGAGTAGGAGCAGTAGTAATGGTAAATACATTTACTAGCCCTGGAGCAACATTTCAGCTTGTTAAAGGAATATCTCAAAGTAAACAAGCAAAACTCCACGGAATTAATTATGTTGTCAAATACACAGAAGCTAATGCTATGAAGACGTATTATCAGGTTTTTGATTCAGGATCTCAGGAAGAAATCTTACTAGATTATGAACAAATGAAGAAGTTTGTTTATTACTGTGCTAATGCCATTAAAGATAAAGAAGCAAACTTAAATGCACTAAAGCAGTATTTACATAGTGAAATTAACGAAGTCTTCGAAGCTAAGAAGAAAAAGTTAAAAATGAAGATATCCAGAGAAGAAGCTTCTCCCCAGTCATTTATGGAAAAGGCAGATAAAGACGGCGCTACTCTCGCTTGGTTTGGACAAAAGCGTGTGGCTGAAAAAGTGACGTTTGACAAAACGTTTGACCCGCTAGACGATAGTGTATTTACCCCTGTTGAAGAAATTATTTCTTCTATTCAAGAGGAAGTTACATACTATCAAAAGTTTCTTGAAGCGTTCTTCCAAAATTTCGAGAAGATGATGGAAGCTGACGAATCGGTAGCTTCAGATATTAAAAGCATGAAAGAAGTAGTAGGGGGGATTTAATTGTTTGATTTTACACACACAGGAACAACGAGCGGTAAATACATGTTTGAATTTGATGGTGACGACTTCAAAGACGAGCAGGCAAAAAGGATTAAAGAGTTAATCAAAAAGGATCAAGAAGTAAATGAAAAGCTTTGGCATGCTAAAAGCTATTTAGAAAACCAAACGGGTGAGTTTGCGGATGCGGTTAAAAGTAAATTAGAAGCAGCAGAGCGGGGATATACGCTACGAGCTCAGCAGTATGATACTGGAGCATTTCAGCATATTATGAGTTTTATGCATTCTATTAAAGATATGCATAAGAGAGAGTACGAAATTCGATATAAAGAATCAATGGATGAAAGTGAATTAACATAAGGGATACTGCTATTCCTCAGACAGTGGTCTGAGGGATTTTTATATGTTGAACAATTTACATTAAGTCCCGTTTATTTCAAAAGAGTAATAAAGGGAGTGTAGGACAATAAAAAAACGTACGAAGACCCTTCCCGCAATCATTACAGGAGTCGCTATTTTAATAGGAGGAATATGGCTGATAAACGAAAGCCGCTACCCAAATGTTCCAGCTTTTAAAGATCATTTCACTCGTGAGTTTTTGAATAAAGATAAAAAAGTAGACGATGGGTTTTATGAGTTTAAATCAAGGACAGGACAGTATACGATGTGGTTTCCAGAAGAATTTGTAATAGCGAATGACGATGGTCAAGGCTATTCAAAGAACGGACAAAATTATGAAGATTGGAGAGCCTTATCGACTAAAAAATACAAAGGGGAGAATCTAATTGGTCAACTGAACTTGAAATTTTTTGAGCGGAGTATCAAAGATGAAGCTGTGTTTGTAGAGTCTACTTTTAAAAGAAGATTTCACGCCAATAAACCAAAGGTAATAGAAACGAAAGATAAAAAAATCTACTATGATAATGCCTATACTTACTTCAAGGGTACGGAGGAGAAAGTAATTGAGGATAAAAGTAGTTACATACCCAATACATATGTTGCCTACGTAGTTGATGAACATTCAAATAAGACAATTGAAATATCTTATGACTCTATAGGTAATAACTTATCAAAAAATGAAGGTGACAAAACAAATAAGCAATTTTTAAAAATGTTAAAAAGTATTCATTTTAGACCAGAAAACAACGGAGATGTCAGAGGATGAAGAAACGTACGAAGACTATTATTGCAGTCCTTGCAGGAACGGTTATTTTAACAGGAGGAATATGGCTAATAAACGAAAGCCGCTATCCAAATGTCCCAGCTTTTGATGATCACTTCACCCGTAAGTTCTTGAACAAAGATAAAAAAGTAGATGATGGTTTTTATGAGTTTAAGTCCAAGACTGGCCAGTATACGATGTGGTTTCCTAAAGGCTATCAGCTTATAAAGGAGAACGGAGAAGATTACGTAATAAACGGTAATTCTTATGAAAGGTGGATAGCGAAAGAGGTGAATAACAAAGCTGGAAATGCTGGGGGAAGTTATATGGAAATGACATTTTCAAACGCAAGAAAGGCTGAAAATGAATCCTTTACTGTAGACAATATGTTTAAAGAACAGCTAAATGTTACTAAGCCTAATACGTTTGAAACTTCTAGTACAAGAATCTACTATGATTCAGCTTATACATATTTTAAAGGAACACAAGAAGTAATTATGCATCCTAATAAAGAACATGCTCCAAATACATATATAGCATATGTAGCGGATAAACATTCTAATAATGCAATTGAACTGTGGTTTGATAAAAGTGAAAAAAGCAGAAAGAATGATGAAGTAGAAGAGAAAAAATGGTTCCTAACAATATTAAAAAATATTAAGTTCCGTGAGGGAAATGAAGCTTAATAAAGCTCATGTTGAACGATAATTTAAGAAATAAATCAATTTAGCTTAAATACCAAAACCTATCTAGTAAAAATAAAGAGGATGTGCAGATATGAAAAAAAGGATGAAGACCATTATTGCAGTCCTTGCAGGAACGGTTATTTTAACAGCAGGAATATGGCTGATAAACGAAAGCCGCTATCCCAATGTCCCTGCTTTTAATGATCACTTCACGCGTAAGTTCTTGAACAAAGATAAAAAAGTGGATGATGGTCTTTATGAGTTTAAGTCAAAAACTGGGCAGTATGCGATGTGGTTTCCAGAGGAGTATCAAGTTTTACATAAATATCGCGAGGATTACACTAGAAATGGCGAATCATATGAAAATTGGTCAGCCTCTTATATTAAACCCTACGAAAATGAACAACAAACGTACGCTATCAAGGCTGAATTTTCCGAGAACGACACGAAATCAGAATTAATTTATGTAGAGAGTTTATTTAAAGAACAATTAGACAGTAAAAAAACTAAACAGTTAGAAACCTCTCATACAAGAATTTATTATGATTATGCCTATACATATTTTCGTGGTACTAACCAACATATAGTACATGACAGTAAAGAAAATCCGCCCAACCTTTATGTAGCATATGTAGCAGATAAAAGCTCTGATAAGGTAATCAAATTAATATATGATAGTGTAGGGGAAAATACAGAAACAAATAAAATGGATAGAAAGAAATGGTTTTTAAAAATGTTGCAAAGTATTAAATTTGTTAAGGGAAATTAATTATAAGCAAAAGCTTTTTTTAGCATAAGCGCAACAAATCAAAATGCTAAAGACTATTCAATATATAAGGATTAAAGTTTGTTCCAAACGATAAAGTAGAGGGGACGCCGATGAAAAAACGTTCGAAAGTTATCATGATAGTTATCACAGGAGCCGCTATTTTAATAGGAGCAATATGGCTGATAAACGAAAGCCGCTACCCCAACGTTCCAGCTTTTGATGATCACTTTACGCGCAAGTTCTTAAACAAAGATAAAAAAGCCGATGATGGGTTTTATGAGTTTAAGTCAAAGACCGGGCAGTATACGATGTGGTTTCCAGAAGAGTATCAAGTTTTACATAAAAAGAGAGAGGATTATGCTGTAAATAATGATTCCTACGAGAGCTGGTGGGCTGTCTACAATGAAGAAGTTGAAGGTAAAACACAAGCGAATTATATAAAAACTGAGTTTTTAACCAGTAATCCTGCAGATGAGAGTATTCACGTTGAGGCTTTATTTAAAAGAAGATTTGGATTAAGTGTTACTAATAAGATTGAAAATTCACAGACGAGGATTTACTATCAATCAGCTTATATTTATTTCAAAGGAACAGAAAAGCGTGTAATAGTAGATGAGAAGAAACATATTCCTAATACATACTTGGCATATGTAGCAGATAAGCATTCTAATAAAATAGTACAGATTTCCTTCGATAGCAGCGATAAATATAAAAGTGGTGATGAAGACAAAAGACAAGAATGGTTTTTAAAAATGCTGAAAAATATTCGTTTTAATGAGGGGAAATAGTAGAGAATTTATAGAGAAGAAGAGGTAACAAGTTAGATGAAGAAAGTTATAGGATTTGCTTAGCTGTAGGTGCAATATTTTTTGTAATGTCTTGAATGGGCTGTTATCCTTGGTTTTCCAACTAGCATCTATTTATCAACATGAGCAATTTGTCTATGATTACAAGCCAACGATAACAGGTTATTGCGCTAAGTATATAGTAAACGTAAATTTCACATATTAGGTGTTTCTAGCGGTTGATTGGAGGGCAAGACAAGGAGGCTCAGCGGCCGCCCGCGGAAAGCGAAGCCATGCACGGAAATCAAACGCGGTGTCCCAAGCAATCTATACTAGTCCCTTTATTTAATTTGCTCATCTTTAGATGGTGCTGAGCTGCTTATGTCTCAATCTCTTGTTTGAAACATCCTTTACAGCCTATCTATCAAAAGCATAAAAGTCTCTAAAACACTTCTTTGTTGCTATCGTAAGCCTCCAGCAATTCCAAAAATACTAAATCACTTAATGGAATCTCTTACTTTTAATGGACAATTATCTGTTTTTAGGATATATTTTTATAAGTTTAGGTTATGGAAGAAATAGTATATTGAAAACGAAAGGTGATTAAACGAAAGAATGGATGCTCATGTTTTAAAGGAACTGACGTATGAAGACTTTCAGTTTGTATATCAGCCTATTTATGCGCTGGATTCGTGGGAGACGCTGGGTTTTGAGGCTTTGCTGCGCACAGCTTTCGCAAAAGGGCAAATTGAAGAGTTGTTTTCACTGGCAAGACGCCATAATTATTTGTACAAGCTTGATACGATGGCAATTGAAGGGGCTATAAAGAACTTTCCGTTTGAGGTATTGAAATCTGAGAATTTATTTATCAACGTGTTTCCATCTACTCTTCTCCACCCGCATTTCCAACGGTTTTTAGCATATCTGTTGAACACCTATAAAAATGCGAAACATCGTATTGTATGGGAGTTAAATGAAACGCTTCATGAAAAAAAATTATGGGAATCGCCTGCTCTTTTTGCCCGAGTAATGAGTTTGAAAGAGGCCGGTTTCAAAATTGCGATTGATGATTTTGGAGCAGGGGCCGCAGCGATGAGGCAGGTAAGCATGTATGAGCCTCACTATATGAAATTGGACCGAAGCTATGCTGAAGGACTAGCCGACTGCAAGCAAAAGAAAGATCTGATTGATTTGCTTGTTAATTATTATCCGCATACGAATCTCATTTTAGAAGGCGTTGAACGAGATAAAGATTTAGCCGCAGCGATTTCGTTAAACCTACATGCTGCTCAAGGCTATTTACTGGGAATGCCGCAGTCAATCTCTTCCTACTTAACTTATAATAAGTACCGCAGTTTATTCAGACGAGAAAGGCTATTGAACTCTTAAACCATAAACTTCACGGAATAGATAATTTATCGTAATATGAGAACGGGTAATTAGACTTACATGCAACGCAGATATCTTGAATTTTTATAAAATTATGTGATTTTGTACGATTGTTAAAATATTTTAAGAGATAAAGAAGACGTGTTGGTTTGGGAGAATGAGTGAATGGCATATCAAAACAAGACGTTTAGTGAAATTCCAAAGGCAGATGGAGGATATTTAGTATGTATAGTGAAGGGGTATTCCAATTTTATTTTATGAATATGCCGCAGCCTGTTATTTTAATTCAGCAAGAAAAACATCAGCTGTATTATAAAGAATGTAACAAGGCAGCTCAGCAATTCTTTGACAAAATGGAAGACAAGATAATCAACAAAGAAAAAAATCTGCTTTTTTACACACTTTGTGAAAAAGCCATTGCCACGAAAGAACCGATTCAATATCAATACATACAGCTTTTTCAGCCCGACCGGCATGCATATGAAGTAACTTTTACTCCTCTTTTTAATCAAGCGACAAACCCTTCACATGTCCTTGTCATGGCTCAAGAAATTCATTATAAAAAAACACAGGAAGAGAGCACGCGCTTGCTCGATGCATTTCTAGAAAACACGGTAGACGCCATTCTAATTGCTGATTGTGATGAGAAGGTCTTAACAGTCAATGGAGCGTTTGAAAAGCTATTTCAGTGGAGAAAAGAAGAAGCTATAGGAAAAAGCCGTCAAGAGATGAACATCGTGTCAAAGAAAGAGGAACAAGAAAGCCTTAAATTAATAGCAGAATTGAAAAATGGCAAGACGCTGTCTCCTTATGAAACAGTCAGGTACACAAAGAGCGGCGAAAGGGTGTGTGTATCTGTTAGCTGTTCACCGATTTATGACTATCAAAATCAACTGGTCGCCTATTCAGTGATTTACCGAGATATCACAGCTATTAAAAGATTAGAATTAGAGCTCATAAAAAGCAAACAGTGGTACAAATCGCTATTTACAAACCACCACCACGCAGTTTGTATGCTGAATTTGGACGGCACAATTTTAAATATCAACAGCGCATTCTTAGAAACGTTGCAGCTTTCTGCAAGCGATGTGCTGCATAAAAATTACCGAGACATTGCTAAAAGACTGGGAGCCTGTAATTACAAACGCTGGAATGTATATGAAGAAATCAGCTATTGCACAGAGCTAACATTCCGAAGAAGCCAACATTCTATACAACATGTGTATATTACAACGATTCCTGTCAAAGTAAATAATCAAACGGTTGGCGCCTATGCAATCTTACACGATATTACGCCTCAAAAAGAAGCAGAAGAACAGTTGGCGTATACGCTGAAAGAACTTGAAAATATAAAATATGCGCTTGATGAATCAGCTAGCGTTATGATTATAAATGCAAGTGGGACTATTACCTATGCAAATGATATGTATGTACAGTATTCAGGTTATGAAAAAGAAGATTTAGTAGGGAAGTATTATCGAGATGCAGGGCTTAATCATGATCATCATGAGCTGCTTGAAACAATAAAAAGCGGAAAAGTATGGCGAGGACAGCTTGAAATGGGGACGAAGCATCATCAGTCATACTGGGTATCGAAAACAATTGTGCCGTTAAAAGATATAGACGGAAATGTTACTCATTATGTATCCATTCATAATGATATTACTGAACAAAAAGCGCTAGAAAATAAACTTCATTTTGAAGCCACTCACGATAGTTTAACAGGTCTTCCCAACCGGGCAATGTTATTAAAAGAGTTAAACAAAGTAATTGAAAAAGGGCAGCAAAAAAGCGATGAGTTTTTTGCGCTTTTGTTTCTTGACTGTGATAATTTTAAGCAGATTAACGATGAATATGGTCATCATATAGGCGACGAATTTCTAAAAGCATACACGAAGAGATTAAAGAGCTGTGTGAGGAAAGGCGATCGTATTTATCGTTTGGGCGGAGACGAGTTTATCATTATTTTAAACGTAACAAACCGACGAGAAATTGAACAAATTGCTAAGCGAATTCACGTATCTCTTCAGCAAAGCTGGAATGTACGGGGCTATTGTTTGCGCACCACAACTACCATCGGCGTCTCTATTTATCCAGAAGACGGGGAATCGACTGCTTCATTATTAAAAAATGCAGATGATGCGTTATATAAAGGAAAAAGAGAAGGGAAAAATAATTATATCCTCTATCAAACGTAAAAAAAGCCTCCAAAGAGGCTTTTTTACTTTATCCATGTTTTTGCCCACTTGCTGACGGGTCCTAAGATCATACCAAGCTCTGATCCTTTTTTAGTTAAGATATATTCAATACGAACCGGACGTTCAGGAATAACGTGCCGGATTACAATTCCTTCTTCTTCTAACTCTTTCATTCGTTCGGTTAACATTCGTTTACTTAAAGAGGGAATGCTGCTGTGAATTTCACTAAAGCGTTTAGGACCGCTCATCAGGACATAAATAATTAATCCATTCCATCTTTTTCCTATTATATCAAACGTTTTCCACACTTTTGGACATAACTCATCAAATTCATTCATTCATGCCACCTACTTTATTGTATATAGGATATTAAAAGTAACCCTTATAATGTTATTATATACTAGCATTTGGATAATGAAAAGGCTATCTTTTTTTATTTTCAAAACTTTCAGTAGCTTGGAAACGCTGTATTGTAAAGTTTTTAAAAAAAGTCACAGAATCGACATATTATTATTGACGTATCAAGAAAAAAGGTCTAAGATTGGTTACATAAAGTTACCTAGTTAAATAAAAGGTACTTTAAATTTACAATTACATCAAGAGTTTGAGAAAGAAGGTTAGTATCAAATGGATATCCTTTTGGCTATTCTTCCTGCGATTTTCTGGGGAAGTATTGTCCTGTTCAACGTTAAATTGGGCGGAGGTCCTTACAGTCAAACGCTTGGAACTACAATTGGTGCGCTGATCTTTTCAGCCGTTATTTATTTCGTAGTTCATCCAGTGTTGACGCCGCTTATTTTTATTGTCGGAATCGTTTCAGGATTATTTTGGGCAGTTGGGCAAAGTAATCAGTTGAAAACGATTGATTATATTGGTGTTTCAAAAACCATGCCAATTTCAACTGGTATGCAGCTTGTGACAACATCACTGTTTGGTGTTATCGTGTTTCACGAGTGGTCAACAACAACAACCGTTATTTTAGGCGTGTTAGCTCTTATTTTTATTGTTATTGGTATCGTGCTAACATCACTAGAAAGCGAAAAAAACCCAGAGCAATCTGGACAATTCAAAAAAGGGATTATTACCCTTATTGTTTCAACAATTGGATACTTAGTGTATGTAGTTGTCGCTCGTTTATTTAATGTAGACGGCTGGTCGGCACTATTCCCACAAGCAATTGGTATGTTAATTGGTGGACTTATACTTACTTATAAACACAAACCGTTTAATAAATATGCAATTCGCAACATTATTCCAGGCCTTATTTGGGCAGCTGGTAACATGTTCTTATTTATTTCTCAACCTAAAGTAGGGGTTGCAACAAGCTTCTCATTATCACAAATGGGAATCGTTATTTCAACGCTTGGCGGTATCTTCTTACTTGGAGAAAAGAAAACAAAGCGTCAGCTTATTTCAATTACGATTGGTATTGTGCTCATCATTTTAGGTGGCGTATTCCTCGGAATGGCTAAAAGTTAACGTTTACGTAAAAGTTAATGATAGTATGTATGAATGAATGAAAACACTAGGAGGATTTTATTATGTATACAGATTTAAAAGATAAAGTAGTTGTAATTACAGGTGGATCAACAGGTTTAGGTCGCGCAATGGCTGTTCGTTTCGGTCAAGAAGAAGCAAAAGTTGTTATTAACTATTACAACAATGAAGAAGAAGCTTTAGATGCGAAAAAAGAAGTAGAAGAAGCAGGCGGACAGGCAATCATCGTTCAAGGCGACGTAACAAAAGAAGAAGACGTTGTAAATCTTGTTCAAACAGCTATTAAAGAATTCGGTACATTAGACGTTATGATTAACAACGCTGGTGTTGAAAACCCAGTTCCTTCTCATGAGCTATCTTTAGACAACTGGAACAAAGTTATTGATACAAACTTAACAGGTGCATTCTTAGGAAGCCGTGAAGCAATTAAATATTTCGTTGAAAACGACATTAAAGGAAACGTTATTAACATGTCTAGTGTTCACGAAATGATTCCTTGGCCATTATTTGTTCACTACGCAGCAAGTAAAGGCGGTATGAAACTAATGACGGAAACATTGGCTCTTGAATATGCGCCAAAAGGTATCCGCGTAAATAACATTGGACCAGGTGCGATGAACACACCAATCAACGCTGAAAAATTCGCAGATCCTGTACAACGTGCAGACGTAGAAAGCATGATTCCAATGGGTTACATCGGTAAACCAGAAGAAGTAGCATCAGTTGCAGCATTCTTAGCATCATCACAAGCAAGCTATGTAACAGGTATTACATTATTTGCTGATGGTGGTATGACGAAATATCCTTCTTTCCAAGCAGGAAGAGGCTAATATAGTTTAGAATCGATGTAGAAAAAAGAGACATGGCAAAAAGCGCCATGTCTTTTTTTTTCTATACCTAAGAGAATTTCACCCCCCTTTCGGGGTTGGTGAAATTCTCCTAGGTAAAAGCTTTTAAGAACTTTTTAAAACCTTTTTAGAAAGGTTCAAGGGAGCTTTTTGTGCTTCCCTTATAAGTTTATTGTATTAGCCAGCCATTTTTTTGTTAGACGATGGCTGGTTTTTGTCTTTTAGTTTGCTGAAGATAAAGGCTAGCACTGAGCCTGAGATGTTGTGCCAGACGCTGAAGATGGCGCTTGGGACAGCGGCTAGCGGCGAAAAGTGAGTGGAAGCGATAGTGACACCGAGCCCTGAGTTTTGCATGCCAACTTCCATTGCGACCGCTTTTTGTTTGGCTAAATCCATTCCGCATAAGCGGGCAAAGAAGAAGCCGATTGTAAAACCAAGAATGTTGTGAAGCACGACTACGGCAAAAATGATACCACCCGTTTTAGCAAGCTGCGCTTGGCTTCCTGCCACAACGGCAGATACAATCAAAACAATTGCGACTACTGAAACAAGGGGAAGAGCTTTGGAACTCGCTTCTGCAGCTTTTCCAAAAAACTTTTTGATCGTAAATCCAAGAGCAAGCGGAATGATGACAACTTGTATAATGGAAATAATAAGAGACATGATATCAATATCGACCCACTTGCTTGCAAATAATAAAATAAGAAGCGGTGTAACAATCGGTGCTAAAATGGTTGAAACAGAAGCGATAGCAACTGCGAGCGCAACGTTTCCTCGAGCCAAAAAGACCATTACGTTTGATGATGTGCCGCTTGGACAGCAGCCTACTAAAATAACGCCCACTGCTATTTCTTTTGGTAAATCTAAGCCAATCGCCAAACCGAATGCGAGAAGCGGCATAATGATAAAATGTCCTACCACGCCTAGTGCTACTTCTTTCGGTCTTCGAAATACTTCGCTGAAATCAGACGCTGACAGCGTTAACCCCATTCCAAACATGACAATTCCTAAAAGCGGAACGATATACTTTCCAATCCATACAAAGTGCTCTGGGAATGAATAGGCAATAACGGAAATTAAAATAACCCAAAGCGTAAATGTTTTTCCTGCAAATGTACTGATTTTCTCTATTGTTTTCATCTGTACGATACCTCCTGCGAACTATAAGAAGAAATTATACTATTTATTCAGAAAAATGAAAACAGTATTTTTGTAAAATAGTACAGAATATTTTATCTTTTGGAGATTATTTCAGTTTAAATGCAAGCATTCCTTCATTGAATGGACAGAATATGTGGTAATATAAAGAAGTTAGTTTTAGAAAGTCGGAGGAGTTTAGTCATGAAATTTATCTATATTTTGTCTGTCCTTCCGTTCGTAGGCATATTAGGGTTTCTTCCCTTTGTTAATGAAGTCACTCCGTTTGTTCTCGGTATGCCGTTCAATATGTTTTGGATGGTGATATGGGTGGTGCTTACGTCCATTATTTTAGGGGTTATGTATAAGCTTGATCCCAGAAATCGGGAAGGGGAAGAAGAATGAATAGTGCACTTATTATTATTTTACTATTTTTAGTGGCAGCTATTTTTCTTGGCATACGATCAACTAAAGGCAAGGATATGAACTTGGAGCAGTGGACGGTAGGCGGACGCGGTTTCGGGGCGGTTTTAGTATTTGTGCTGATGGCCGGAGAAATCTATACAACGTTTTCGTTTCTAGGCGGAAGCGGATGGGCTTATGGAAAAGGAGCTCCTGCACTTTATGTCTTAATTTATATTAGCTTATCATATGTCTTATCATACTGGCTTCTTCCTGTTATTTGGAAGTATGCAAGAGATCATAAGCTCGTCTCGCAGCCTGATTTTTTTGTAAGCAAATATAAAAGCCCTTACCTTGGTGTGCTTGTAGCTGCTGTAGGAGTGATTGCGGTCATTCCTGTTATTGTTGTGCAGTTAAAAGGATTGGGAATTATTGTATCACAAGCATCATACGGCGCCATTTCAATGCCGGCAGCCATTTGGATGGGAGCTATCAGTTTAACGCTGTATGTGATGATATCCGGTATCCACGGTTCTGCATGGACGGCCGTTATTAAAGACATTATGATGCTTGCTGTGATTGGATTTTTAGGTATTTATTTACCTTTTCATTATTACGGAGGATACGGTCCAATGTTTGAAGCGGTGAATACAGCGAAGCCAGGATTTTTAAAGTTTCCTGAGCAAGGATTAAGCGTCTCGTGGTTTATTTCGACCGTTATTTTACTAGTACTTGGTTTTTATATGTGGCCGCAGGTGTTTAGCTCAAGCTATACAGCGAAAAATGCAAAGGTATTTCGTAAAAATGCAATCATTAGTCCTCTTTATACCTTAATGCTGCTCTTTGTGTTTTTTGTTGGGTTTGCAGCTATTTTAAAAGTTCCTGGTTTAAGCGGAGGAGACGTGGATCTTGCGCTATTACGGATCTCAATCCAAACGTTTGATCCTTGGTTTATTGGAATTATAGGAGGAGCGGGTTTGCTGACAGCGCTTGTGCCGGGATCGATGCTGTTAATGAGTGCGTCAACGCTGCTGGCTAAAAACATATACAAACCGTTTGCGCCTCAAGCAAGCGAAGCGCGTATTGCTCGTTTAGCGAAAAGCTTTGTACCAATTGTGGCTCTCATTTCCGTTTACTTTACGCTAAACGGGGGAACGACGCTATCAACAATTATTTTGATGGGCTATAGTCTAATGACACAGCTGTTTCCATCTCTGCTTTTCAGTTTGAAGAAAAATAACTTTGTAACGAAACAAGGAGCAGCATGGGGGATTGTTGCTGGAATTATTGTAGTGGCCTATATTACAATCAGCGGCTCTACGATTGGTACGTTATTTCCATCCCTGCCTCAGCAAATGAAGGATATCAACGTCGGATTTATTGCGCTGCTTATCAACTTTATCGTAATGTGGGGAGTCAGTATGCTCACAAAGCAAAACGAAGCTGGGACAAAAGTATATTAGACGAAGTGAAAAACGAACCATTGATCAACACATTTGATTAGTGGTTCGTTTTTTTGTTAGGGTCAACGGTAGACCCTTCTAGCAGTTGATTGGAGGGCAAGACGAAGACTCCTGCTTGAAAAGCGGAACAAGTGAGACCCCACAGGAGCGCAAGCGACGAGGAGGCTCAGCGGCCGCCCGCGGAAAGCGACGTCTTGCACGGAAATCAACTGCGGTGTCACAAGCGGTTCAGCTCATGTCTACCGTTTGTTCGTCTTTAAATTAGATTCATCTCATTATGTCTCAGCCTCGTTTTTTCTAATCAAACAGCAAAGAGCCAAAGGAATAGGATCATCCTTTGGCTCTTTACGTGGCTTTTAACCGATAATTTGTAAAATTTCCTACATCAACTAATTTACGCTAAAGCGGGAACTCGGTCGTTATAGTAAATAACTTCCGATAGGATCTTACACCCTTTAATCTCCTGAAATGTCTTTTTCGCCTCTACCTCTGATTCAAATTCAAACATAGTCGGACTTTGGTTTTTCGAGTAAACGGTAATGATCCACATTGTAAAATAAGCTCCCCCTGTAAAATAATAGTTTTCCTTTTTAGTGTAGCTATCAGGTGATGTAATAATAATTGAATAGTTGTGATACAGCCTCACATTTTAAAAGGTACTTCTACTATACAACAAAAATTACAAAATAAAACAAGAAAATCTAAAAAACTACAAAGAATAATGAAAGAGAATAAATAACCGTTTATATATGGGCTATATTTATAAATGGAAGTGAGAGTGTAAAAAATATAGGAAGAGCGATTGTCTTTTAGATTGCTAAACTATATACTTATGTTCAAAAAGTGCAGGACGTGAACGATGAAAGTTGATACGGTAGTAAAAAAAGATGTTTTACTCATTTTGGTGATGATAGTTGTTGTGCCGCTAGCAGGAGAGCTTAAATATTATCCTTTTCATGATACGTATAGAGTCAGCTTTGCTGTGCCCATTTTTTTCTTTTCACTGCTGCTTTTAAGAAAGGTATCTCCTGTAATACCAGGTATTTTAGTTGCGAGTGCTATAGTGGGCTTTCGAATGTACCTTGATTGGTATAATTACGAATCATTTGATTTTCTGCATTCTTTGCAGATTCGATGCTCAGCAGGGATTTATTATCTTGTTTATGCCATTGCTTTTTCTTGGTTTAAGATTAACGATTTTCATTCAAAGCCGTGGATTATTGGCATATGGAGCATCATCATCGAAACGGTTTCAGGCGGCATGGAACTGCTTTGTATGTATGTGATGGTTCACCATCATATTGTGTTTCCGGAGTTCATGCAAATTTTTATTGTAGGCGTCTTTCGAAGTTTCTTTGTTTTATGTCTGTTTAGCATGATCAAGCTTTACGAAGGGCAGCTGAGAGAACGGCAAATCTCTCAAAAAAATGATCAGCTGCTTGTTGTGCTTTCAAATTTGTATGAAGAATCCATTCATTTGAAAAAAACGCTGCAAGACGCTGAGAGAATTACGAAAAAGTCGTATGATTTATATGAAGAACTACACGAAGCAGATATCCACCAGCTTACTTCGCTGCACGAATTTAGCCAAAAAGCATTACAAATTGCAGGAGAAGTACATGATATTAAAAAAGACAATCAGCGGATATCAGCAGGACTGTCCAAGGTCATTACAAAAGAGGAATTTTCTGAGTATATGGAAATCGAAAGTCTGCTTCAAATCGTCATGCGCAGCAATGAAAAGTACGCGGCGATGTTAGCAAAAGATATTCATTTTTCATATTCGGTTCTAGGGGAGCATCCTCGCTATCACGTGTACTTGTTTTTATCATTAATTAATAACTTAGTAACGAATGCAGTCGAAGCAATTGAAAAAGAAGGCGCGATTATTATCGACGTATGCCGAGAGGAAGACCGCATTTTACTATATGTAAGAGACAGCGGTCCCGGTGTAAAAAAAAGGCATGAACGTCTCATTTTTAAAGCGGGATTTACATCCAAATACGCAAAGGACGGGACGCCTTCTACAGGTCTTGGGCTTGTCTACGTTAAGCAAATGACCGAGCAGCTGGGCGGGAGTATTCAATTTATTAATCTGTCTCCAAGCCCCGGTGTTCAATTTACTATAGATTTACCTATTTCTACGTTAATGGGGGATAAGGACTAATATGCGATTTTATATCATAGATGATGACGAAGTCTTTCGTTCAATGTTAGCCGAAATTATTGAAGATAATGATCTGGGGGAGGTTATAGGAGAAGGAGAAGACGGGATCGTGTTAAATGATCAAGTTTCTTTATTGCAGCAGATCGATATTTTATTTATTGATTTATTGATGCCGATTCAAGACGGAATCGAAACCGTGCGCAAAATAAAGGATAGTTTTAAAGGGAAAATCATTATGATGTCACAGGTAGAAACAAAAGATTTGATTGGAAAAGCCTACTCGCTTGGCATTGAATACTATATCACGAAGCCGCTTAATCGTATGGAAGTGCTCATGGTCATTCAAAAAGTAATTGAACGAATTCATGTTCAACAATCAATGGAAAAAATCCAAGAATCGTTAAATACCGTACTTAATATAGGAAACCAGCAAAAAACGCCTGCTTCTGGTAAAAAAGAAAGCGATCCGGCAGAAGCGTGCAGGTTTCTTTTAAGAGAACTTGGGATTTTAGGAGAAAGCGGAAGTAAAGATTTAATCGAAATCATCAATTACCTGCATCAAACGGAAAAAAGCACGATGTATGAACAGCATTTTCCTTCTCTCAAAGAGATTTTTGAGAAAATTACCGTGAGAAAGCTTGGTTCACCTTTTTCAGAAGACGTCCTGCAAAAAGAAATGAAAGCAGCCGAACAGCGAGTCAGAAGAGCCATTTATCAGTCTTTAAATCATTTGACTTCTCTTGGAATGGTGGATTTCTTTAATCCTAAATTTGAAAATTACGCTTCTAAGTTTTTCGATTTTTCAATGGTGCATCAGCGCATGAGAGATATAGAAAAAGGAACGGGCAAAAGCAGTACGCCAAGTCGTATAAATGTAAAGAAATTTATTCAAATGCTCTATTATGAAGTCAAACAAACGCTGTAGCAAAAAAACTACAGCGTTTTCATTTTGTAATTTTCTAAAAACTTTTTTGTTAGTTTCAGTAGGTTTGTGTTAGATTTTGTGATGCCTATGATAATGTAATCTTATGAATAAAAGAACTACTTAATAAACAGTTCTTAATGGAATTGTATCTGTTGAATACAGTAAGTGCAAATAAACAGCTTCGAGCTGTTAGAAAAAAGAAGGAAGGTGCAAAGATATGTTCAAAAAGCTTGGATTAGCAGGACAAATTCTAATTGGTTTGATTGCAGGTATTATTGTAGGGGCCATTTTTTACGGAAATCCTAAAGCAGTTGAAGTACTGCAGCCAATTGGAGACGTATTCATTCATTTAATTAAAATGATCGTGGTGCCGATTGTTATATCTAGTATCATTGTGGGCGTTGCGGGTGTTGGTGATATTAAGAAGCTTGGTAAATTAGGCGGAAAAACAATTCTTTACTTTGAAATCATTACAACGGTTGCCATTGTTGTAGGCTTATTGGCAGCTAACTTGCTTCACCCTGGTACTGGTGTGGACCGCAGCGGTCTTGAAAAATCAGATATCAGCAGCTACACATCAACGGCAGAAGCTACAGAGCAAAAAGGATTTGTAGAAACATTTGTTCACATCGTTCCAACGAATGTATTTGAATCAATTGCTGCAGGCGACATGCTGCCAATTATTTTCTTCTCGGTCCTATTTGGACTTGGAATTGCATCAATCGGTGAAAAAGGAAAGCCGGTTCTAAGATTTTTTGAAGGCACGGCAGAAGCGATGTTTTGGGTAACGAATTTAGTTATGAAGTTTGCACCGTTTGGCGTATTTGCATTAATCGGTGTAACCGTATCAAAATTTGGACTAGCGTCTCTGATTCCGCTTAGTAAGCTTGTAATTGTTGCTTACGGCACAATGATTTTCTTTGTATTAGTGGTACTAGGACTTGTAGCTAAATGGGCAGGCGTTAACATCTTCCATTTATTAAAAGTGCTAAAAGATGAATTGCTGCTAGCATTTTCAACTGCAAGTTCAGAAACAGTATTACCGCGTATTATTGCAAAAATGGAAAAGTTCGGATGTCCTAAAGCAATTACATCTTTTGTTATTCCGACGGGATATTCGTTTAACTTAGACGGATCTACTCTTTATCAAGCGCTTGCTGCGATCTTTATTGCGCAAATGTACGGTATTGATATGAGCATCACACAGCAAATTTCACTGATATTAATTTTAATGGTTACATCTAAAGGAATTGCAGGAGTTCCGGGCGTATCGTTTGTTGTACTGCTTGCAACGCTTGGATCTGTAGGACTTCCGGTAGAAGGGCTTGCTTTTATCGCTGGAATTGACCGTTTGTTAGATATGGGACGTACAGCGGTAAACGTAATTGGAAACTCACTTGGTGCAATCGTCATTTCAAAGTGGGAAGGTCAATTTAACGATAAAGACAAGGAAGCTTATATTAACGAAGTAACGAAAAAAGTATCGTAATTACAAACGTATTTTAGTTGAAGGAAGATCCGAACGAGTAATCGTTCGGATTTTTTCGTTTGAATTTGCTTTGAAAAGTTGGGAATAGTAACTAAAGATGAAAAACAAATGATTGATACAAGGAGGTCACAACATGGGAAGAGCAAATAATCACAAATCATCACATAACAACAAAGGGTCACTGCCTCAAACACCAAAAGAGTTAAAAATTGCTCCGGATCAAGCAAATGAAGAATTTTCACGCGAGTTAGCGCAGCATCATGATGCTAAAGCGAAACAGGACTTAATTTTGAAACAGCAAAAAGAAAAGTAAAAGAAAAAAAGCTGAGACATAATGAAATGAATCCAGTCTAAAGACGAATAAATGAGATACATGACCTGGACTGCTTGTGACACCGCAGTTGATTTCCGTGCAAGGCTTCGCTTTCCGCGGGCGGGCGCTGAGCCTTCTCGTCGCTTGCGCTCCTGCGGGGTCTCACCTGCTCCGCTTTTCCCGCAGGAGTCTTCGCCTTATCCTCCAATCAACTGCTAGAAGGAACGAAACAAATAATACTATGTTCACAATCACAAAAAAACGAACCACTAATCAGACATGCTGATTAGTGGTTCGTTTTTCCCTAAGTGAAAAATGCTTTTGTCCCATTCTCTTTTTGATAAACAACTAAAGATAAAAATTCCTAAGTAACCATTTTGTAACATTATTTAATCATAGCGTAATAGTTTTTGAGGCTTTTTTCATTATAATTAAACCGAACACATTGAAAAATAGATTCATAGAAACGTAACGTTCGGTTACATAATGGAGGAAAAAAATGAAAAAAGCCATCATTGGGTCTATAACGGCAGCTGCAGTTTTATTTAGCGGAGCCAGTCCGTTTATTGCACCTGCTCAAACAGTAGAAGCAGCGTCATATTCATACAAAGATACGGCTATTGCTACTGGTAAAAAATTAATAGGTGTTCCTTATAAATGGGGAGGCACAACAACAAAAGGTTTTGACTGCTCTGGATTTATTCAATACATTTTCAAAAAAGCTGGAAAAACACTTCCGCGCACAACGGAACAAATGTATCGAGTAGGGACAAGCGTTTCAAAAGCAAAGCTTCAAAAAGGAGATTTAGTTTTCTTTCAAACGTATAAAAAAGGTCCTTCACATGTAGGCGTGTACTTAGGGAACAATCAGTTTCTTCAAGCTTCTACGTCTAAAGGCGTGACAATTACATCTCTTAGCAACAGCTACTGGAAAGCACGTTATATTGGTGCAAAACGGATTTAACCATCCGTCATTTTTTTGGAAAACAACACTACATTATGTAGTGTTGTTTTTGTTTGCATATACATAACATATTGCCGATATTATTTTTAACGTTTTATACAAAAAAACCCATATTCTGTGAGATAATAGCGTTAATACATTTTGTACTTTAACATAAGGAATATCCCACTCTATTCGAAAGTTTGGTGAGCGAAGATGAAGCGCTTAGTATGGAGTTATGGAATAGGTATTGTTGCAATAGTAGCAGTACTCTCATTTTTCTTTATGATGAAAGGTCAAACAGAGAAAGCCGTCGTTAGCGGAGATGTACCAAAAGTTCATGCGCAGGGAGAAAGAGTGAAGCAGCCCATCTCACAGTTCCAAGCAGTACAGCCTCATGAAGCAGGTAATGAAGTGAAAAATGTAAAAAACAACATGCCTGAAAAAGCGGATCCTCCTCCATTTTTAGTCTACATTGACCCTGGTCATCAAGCTCAGGCTAATCTAGAGAAAGAGCCAATCGGGCCGGGAGCAGCAGAAACAAAAATAAAAGTTTCCGGAGGCACATCAGGTGTGGTGACCAAGAAGCCGGAATACAAGCTGACGTTGGAAGCCTCTATGATATTAAAACAGCTTCTCGAAGAAAAAGGCATAACCGTAAAGCTTACTCGCAGTTCTCACGATGTGAATATCAGCAACCGGGAACGAGCGGAGCTTGCGAATAATTCAAAAGCTGACTTACACGTACGTATCCATGCAGATGGTTCTGAAAATACTTCTGTAAAAGGATTTTCTGTGCTCACTCCTGCAGAAGATAATTCCTATACAAAGTCTATTTATCAAAGCAGTTTACAAGCATCTCAAGCTATTCTGACAGAGGTGGAAAAAGATCAGTTTGTCGAAGTGGACGGCATTCGCTATCGCAGTGATCTTTCAGGATTTAACTGGTCGACTGTACCCGTAACGCTAGTAGAGCTTGGGTATATGACGAATTCAGAAGAAGACCGGAACCTGTCTGATCAGGCTTACCTTACAAAGCTGATGAATCATGTTGCAGACGGTATCGTGGCATATGAAGGAATGACAAAATAAAAGGTGGAAAGACCTATAAAAGCGTGTGACTAAATCAATTGATTTATGTCACACGTTTTTTTTGTCGTTCATATGATATAAAAAAGCGTTTTTTCGACAAAAAAATGGACGAGCAGAAAAGAAAACTAGGTAAAATGCTTTAATTTTTATAGAACTGTGTCGATATAACGAGAGATATTAAAATGCGTTAGACAGTACATGAAAATGGGGGAACAAGATGAGAAAGTTAACGGCATTAGCTTTAGTACTAAGCGTACTGCTGTTTCAATTCACGCCGCTTGCTAGCGTGAAAGCTGAAACGGTAGAACCAGTTGTGTCTGTAAAATTAGTAAACTATTTAGGAAATCAGCATGCAATTACAATTAAGCCGTCTTATTTATACACTATTAAAAACTCGGATTTGGTCTTAAATGCAAATACAGAGTATACGGTAACCGCAACAGCTCAAGGTGTCACTTTAAAACAAGGAAGCACTGTCTTAGGTGAATTTACAAGCTTTGAAATTACACCGTCTCTTTATAAAAATCCCGTATCTATTAACGGCAGACAGTATTTAGGGGACGTGGCGTTTACAAATGAAAAGGGAACGTATGTCAGACCTGTTAATACGCTCCCGATTGAAGACTATTTAAAAGGCGTTGTGCCAAATGAAGTCTATACATCTTGGAATCTGCAAGCTTTAAAAACTCAGGCGGTAGCAGCAAGAACATACGCAATGAGCTATGCAGGAAAAGTAATCAATGACACGGTAAGCTATCAAGTATACGGTGGCTATACGTGGTATGACAGTACAAACCAAGCAGTAGATCAGACATTCGGACAAGTAGTTACCTACAATAATAAATTAATCAACGCCGTTTTCTCATCAAGCAACGGGGGAAGAACCGAATCAAACAGCAACGCTTGGGGAGGGACTCAGCTTTCTTATTTCCCGGTGAAAGAAGATCCATACGATAAGCAGACGCCGTGGACGTTAGCTATTCAAAAAACGCAAATTGATTTAACAGGAAAAGATTTAGCTAACTATAGCGCTTGGTGGAATACGGTTTCTGAAAAAGATAAAACCGTTACAGATAATTTGAAGTCATGGTTAGTAGCCAATAAGCATCCTGGTAAAACGATTAAAATTACGTCTATTCCAAAGGTGAGTTTTTATGCTCCTTCATCAGGAGGTCGTGTGACTAAAGGTGCAATTACAGTGGACTACCTCGTTAAAGGAGATGTAGACAGTTCGCAAAAACTAGTGGTTCATCATTTGGAATTAAAAGATTTAACATCGACGAAGCTAAAATCAATGTTAAACAGCCGTGCGATGCTTAGTCTGCTTGTAACGGAAACAAATGAAACAAGCACATCAACGACTTTTAATGGTAAAGGAAATGGACACGGTGTTGGAATGAGTCAATACGGTGCTCAAAAAATGGCAAGCCTAGGAAAAGACTATCGTGAAATTTTAGATTTTTATTATCCAACGACTACTCTTTTAAGTTTTTATACAACAAAATATCCGCGGAAAGAGCAGGAGCAAGAACCACCGAAAGATACGGTTGCACCTGATGCACCTTCAGTTAATGCGTTAGGAGATAACCAAACATCGCTTACGGGCGTGACAGAACCAAATGCTTCTGTTATTGCAAAAGTGGAAAATGAAGTAATTGGAACGGGTCTTGCTGACGAAGCTGGAAAATTTGCAATTACGATTGCCAAGCAGCCAGCAGATACAAAAGTGTCTGTAACGTCTAAAGATGCAGCTGAAAATGAAAGCACGGCTACAGTAGTGAGCGTAACGGATCAAACGCCGCCTTCTGTTCCAATTGTAAATGAAGTAAGTGACGAAGATACGACCGTAACAGGCGTAACAGAAGCAAACGCTGTCGTGACGGTAAAAGCAGGCGATGCAACATTCTCTGCAGTAGCGGATGGTAACGGTACATTTACTGTTTCAATTCCAGTACAAATAGGCGGAACAACAATAGCGGTAAGTGCAAAAGATAAAGCAGGAAACGAAAGCCAAGCCCCTTCTTTTGCGGTTAAATCTACGTTAAAAGCACCGCTTGCACCCAAAGTAAATGAAGTAAGTGATCAAGACACAATGATCAAAGGAACGGCTGAAGCAAATGCGACGGTCATCGTTAAAAACGGAAGTCTTCAGCTTGCAGCAAGCAACGCAGATGCCAAAGGAAATTACAGCATCTCGATTGCGAAACAAAAAGCAGGAAGCACGCTGTACGTGACGGTTCAAAATGCAGGTGGAACAAGTTCAGCCGCTGCGGTGACCGTACAGGATAAAACGGCACCAGCTGCGCCAAAAGTAAATGCAGTAAGTGATCAAGATACAAAAGTTACAGGTGCAGCAGAAGCAAATTCTACAGTTACGGTAAAAGTAGGAACTACAACTGTAGGAACGGCTAAAGCAGGTGCAAATGGAGCGTTTTCTGCTTCCATTTCTCATCAAAAAGCGAATACAAAGCTAAGCGTACAAGCAAAAGATGCAGCAGGAAATAGCAGCACTGTATCGACTGTAACTGTTACGGCAAAGCAAAAAGCTCCGGTAAAACCAACAGTTAATGAAGTGAGTGATCGAAGTACAGCCGTTACGGGTACCGCAGAAGCAAATGCGGCGGTTGTCATTAAAAACGGAAGTCTTCAGCTTGCAGCTGGTAAAGCAGATGCTAAAGGAAATTACAGCATCTCGATTGCGAAACAAAAAGCAGGGAGCACCCTGTCTGTGACGGCTGGAAACACAGCGGGCGTGAGTCCAGCTGTAACTGTAACTGTGCAGGATAAAACAGCACCCGTTACACCAAAAGTGAACGCTGTAAGCAATCAAGATACAGTCGTAACGGGAAGCACAGAAGCGGGCGCGGAAGTGCATGTGAAAATTGATAAAAAAGTAATTGGCAAAGGAAATGCGAAATCGGATGGAACGTTTAGCATCACCATTCCAAAGCAGCCTGCTGCTACAAAATTAGCTGTTATTGCAAAAGATGCAGCTAATAACTATAGCTCCAATGCGTTTGTAACGGTTAGTGCCGTACAGACAAAACCAGCGCTTCCAACCGTTAATACGCTTACTGAAAAAAGTACAGCGGTAACGGGAACAGGAGAAAAAAATGCGTCTATTTATATTAAAGTAGGCGGAAAAATTATTGCGAGTGGAAAAATTGATGGAAACGGCAAGTTCAGCGTGAAAATTCCTGCTCAAAAAGCAGGAACAGAAGTGACGGCCGTGCTGCAAAATAAAGTAGGATACAGTCCGTATAAAATTGTAAAAGTGCAAGATACAACGCCGCCGGCACCTCCGGTGGTTGATGCCGTTACGTCTTTGTCTACATTTATCTCGGGAAAAACAGAAGCAAATGCCGTGATTACGATTAAAAGCGGCACAAAGCTGATCGCATCGGGCAAAGCAGATACTAAAGGGCAGTTTAAAGTAACGATTCCAAAACAAACAGCAGGCGTAAAACTGGCTGTTACAGCAAAAGATGCAGCTAATAACTACAGCTCCAACACGTTTGTAACGGTTAGTGCCGTACAGACAAAACCAGCGCTTCCAACTGTTAATACGCTTACTGAAAAAAGTACAGCGGTAACGGGAACAGGAGAAAAAAATGCGTCTATTTATATTAAAGTAGGCGGAAAGATTATTGCGAGTGGAAAAATTGATGGAAACGGCAAGTTCAACGTGAAAATTCCTGCTCAAAAAGCAGGAACGGAAGTGACGGCAGTTCTGCAAAATAAAGTAGGATACAGTCCGTATAAAATTGTAAAAGTACAAGACACAACCCCGCCGGCACTTCCTGCAGTGAATGCCGTTACGTCTTTGTCCACGTTTCTCTCTGGAAAAACGGAAGCGAATGCTGTGATTACGATTAAAAGCGGTACAAAAGTAATCGGATCAGGCAAAGCAGATAGCAAAGGCCAGTTTAAAGTAACGATTCCAAAACAAAAAGCAGGCGTAAAACTGGCTGTTACAGCAAAAGATGCAGCTGGAAACACAAGTTCAGCAGTCAATATAAATGTTAAATAAAAACAAAAAAGAATTCTCTGCGGAGGATTCTTTTTTTTAGTGATTTTTAAGTGGGATAGAAGGTTACTAAAAGGTTACCTTAGAACTTTGAAGTGCCTAACTTACTTTAAAGTGGGTTCTATCTTTTTCTTTTTTTCTGTTTCATAATAACAAATGTAAAGAAATTAGCAGGGGGTTTTTTATAATGAGTAATCATTTGCAAGATACAGTAACACTTCATAACGGAGTCAAAATGCCTTGGTTTGGATTAGGTGTATTTAAAGTAGAAGAAGGGCCTGAATTAGTGAGCGCCGTGAAAACAGCTATCGTCAAAGGCTATCGCAGCATTGATACGGCAGCTATTTATGGAAATGAAGAAGGTGTAGGAGAAGGAATTCGCCAAGGTCTGAAAGAAGCAGGTCTTTCACGCGAAGACATTTTTGTTACATCAAAAGTTTGGAACGCAGATTTAGGCTATGAAGAGACGCTAGCTGCTTACGAAACAAGCTTACAAAAGCTTGGCTTAGAATATTTGGATCTATACTTAATTCACTGGCCGGTAGAAGGCAAGTATAAAGCAGCGTGGAAAGCATTAGAAACGCTGTATAAAGAAGAAAAAGTAAGAGCTGTAGGCGTAAGTAATTTTCAAATTCATCATTTAGAAGACTTAATGAAAGATGGAGAGGTTAAGCCTGTTATTAACCAAGTGGAATATCATCCTCGTTTGACGCAAAAAGAGCTGCATGCTTTTTGTCAAAAGCACGATATTCAGCTAGAAGCATGGTCTCCGCTTATGCAAGGAGAATTGTTAGATAACGATGTGTTAAAAGAAATTGCTGAAAAACACGGCAAATCAGTTGCTCAAATTATTCTGCGATGGGATCTGCAAAACGGAGTTGTAACGATTCCAAAATCCACAAAAGAACATCGTATTGTTGAAAATTCATCGCTATTCGATTTTGAATTGGATACTGAAGACGTAAGTAAAATTAATGAATTAAACCAAAATCACCGAGTAGGTCCAGATCCGGACAACTTTGATTTTTAATAGAAGAACTAAGAGGCTGGGAGAAACGTATTTTAGCCCAAGTGAAAAACGAACCATTGATCAACAAGTTTGATTAGTGGTTCGTTTTTTTTTTTATGGTGAATACAGCTTCATCTGTCCCGGCCTCTTTTTATGCATTATTACATAAATTTAACACTTTCTTCACAGTAAGCTAAAGGACGGGCCGTATCATAAAGAAAGGTCGTGAAAGATAGAGAAATCATTTCATTTTTAAGCGTAAAATAGGCGGTGTAACGATGACGAAACAAGCTTACTCTCACATACAATGTAAAAAAACATCAATGATTGATTTATTGCTGGATGCAGGAGTTTATAAAAAAGGAAACAAGCAGCTATACGAGCTTACGCTTCAAGAGCTAGAATCAGAATACGAAGCTGTTTCACAGCAGCGCATATCTCAATGAAATTTTGATACATTGCTAGAATTTGTTATAATAGAGGAAAGGATAGGAGTTGATTTATATCGAAAAGCACCCGACAGACTCGCAGCCCATCCGTATGGATATCCTCGATTCTATATTTGCTAAAATGGTATTAAATAAGGCTATCCGAGATTTTAGAAGAGATCAAATTTTACGTGAAGTCGATCAAACATTAGAAGAAAGAAACAAAGAGAAATTTTTTCAATTAATTGAAGAATTAAAATCAATTTCGTAAAGAGCGTTCGCGCGATAGAATTTGATTTTATCATTTTAGCATATAAAAACAGGTAAGAAGCGGCATGCTTAGTTACCTGTTTTTTGTCGTCTTATTGCAAAACAAGGCCTTACATAAGAAGTGCACCTTGCTAGTAAACAGACAAAAAGAGCAAGTCTAATGTACTCACTCTTTTCAGAAAGGTATGGGTGTTACTGAGAAAATGAATGTCACTCTCTAAATGTTGCGTGTGGGGTTTAGAAAGTTCTATGCAACTGCATATTTTCTACTTCATTCGCTCTATGTATTGTTAAAGTAACAATATAACCATATCTTATCACATGAAGGAAATTCGATTCAATATATTTATTGATTTTCTTTTTAAATTGTTCTAAATAATTAGTGAATGTAAAAAAATGTTTTTATTGGGTGAATGTGTATCTATGAAAAAACAATAGAAAAATCTAGTGGGTTTTTATGAGAAACATTTGTTTATTTCTGACGGACTGTAAGCTTCAAAAGAGTACAATCCGTCCTGTAAATCAGTATTAAGAAAAAATGAGCTGAACCCAGTAGAATAGGAGGAAAAGCGTAACGATGGTGGTAAGCGGGATAACGATAAGTGATACTTTTAAATAATCTTTCCATTTTATTTTGATATGATTTTCTTTTAAAATATGCATCCAAATAAGAGAAGCCAGTGTTCCAATCGGCAATAAAAGCGAGCCCATATCACTTCCAATAATATTAGCAAGATAAATGGTTTTAAGAGTAATAGGATCGAGCCCCATTTCAGTCAAGGTAATGGTTCCGACCATCAGGGCAGGGTGATTGTTAAACAAGTTAGAGAGAATAGAAACAAGTCCTCCCATGATAAAGCTTGCTTCAAAAAGTCCTCGATTTACGATTGGTTCGCAAATTTTTACAAGTAGCTCTGTCAATCCTACGTTATGCAGTCCGTAAATAATAACATACATCGAAAAGGCAAATACGAAAATGTGCCACGGCGTTTTCTTTAAAATATCAATCGGGTTTGTACGTAAGTGATACCATCTCCAAATAAGCAAGATCAGTGAGCCTAGTACAGCAACCAATTCGATTGGTATGCCGAAATAAGAGGCGACAAATAGGAGACATCGCATAACAAACACAAATAATAAAACTTTCAGCATAAATTGTGTGCGTTTACGTTTTGTTTCAACAGAAATGCTTCCTTTTAAGGGGTGAAACTGTTTCGTAAAGAAACTCTCTTCTATATCTTTTGAAGCATGCGGCAGTTTTTTTGGCAAATGGCGTTTTACGACCGTATACATGAGCCAAGACATAAATAATAAACCAAGTGTCGCCGGTACAAACATCATCGCCGTGTGCATATAAAGCGACATATGAACAATTTTTAAGGCAATCAAATTGACAATATTACTTACACCTATAGGCGCGCTGGAAGCGGTAGCAATAAGCGCTCCACTTAAAAGGTAGGGGATCTGCTGGTGGGGTTTTAGCTGAAGGTTTTTCAAAAGTAGAATTAAAATTGGAGTGGTAATTAAAATACTGCCGTCATTATTAAATAGTAAAGTCATTAAAAAGCAAAGCAGTTGAATGTACCAATATAATCGGTACCCTGAGCCTTTGGATAAACTCACTAGTCGTGCAGCTGCCCAGTGGAAGAATCCAAAACTTTCTAATATGACGGCCATGACAATGGTGGCAATAATGGTGATAGAAGCGCCGCTTATCTTTGCAAAAATATCAACAATGTCTGATTTGGATACAATCCCTGTAAGCAGGATAATGGATGCTCCTATGGCTGCCGGCCATGCTTCGTTGATGCCGTTTGGCCTCCAAAAAATGACGAGCATTGTCATTGTAAACACGAAAATGGCAATTCCAATTTCAATATTCATCAGTATGCTCCTTTCTTCTAAAATTTGTAATGAATATACCCTTGCATGTCCCTTACACTCTATTTATATTCATTTATTACTAGAAGGATTGTGCATAAGACCATTTTTGCTAATATGTTTGTTTATCTTGCCAAGGCACGTATCATCTCGGGAGAGGAGCCTATAAAAAAGGGGCTGGGACATAACTAAATCCATCCAATCTAAAAAGAAATCAATTGAATAAAGGAGCTAGTATGCGTTGCTTTTTACACCGCTGTTGATTTCCGTGCAAGACTCCGCTTTCCGCGGGCGGTAGAGCCTGGCCCTCCAATCCACAGCTAGAAGCCACTACATACATGAAACCTACGTTCATATTTATCATCACAATAAAAAGGTCCGAACGATTCATCGTTCGGATCTTTCTTCAACTAACATACTTTTGGACCAGGATCTTCAAGGTTAGCAAGTATAGATTTTTTGATGTAAAGTTAGCGCTTGTATCTGATCGTAATCAGGTTCATAGCCAATTCCCGGTGTATCAGGAACGGAAATAATGCCGTTGTCGACCGTGATTTCCGGGTGAACAATATCACGCGGCCAGTATTTAGATGATGCGGCCGTATCTCCGGGAAGCGTAAAATTGGCAAGTGTGGTAATGGCAATATTATGTGCTCGTCCGATACCTGATTCGAGCATGCCGCCGCACCATACGGGAATACCGTGAGCTTGGCAAAGGTCATGAATTTTTTTGGCTTCGGTTAGTCCGCCTACGCGTCCAATTTTAATATTAATAATTTGCGTGCTTCCAAGTTTAATAGCTTTTCGAACGTCTTCAGCTGAATGAATGCTTTCATCCAAGCAAATGGGCGTGCGCATGCGGGCCTGCAGTTCAGCGTGATCAATTAAATCATCATGAGCCAACGGCTGTTCAATCATCATTAAATCAAACTCGTCAAGCTGAGCAAGGTGATCAGCATCTGCAAGCGTATAAGCAGAGTTCGCATCAACCATCAGCGGAATAGAAGGGAACGCGTTTCGAATCGCGCGCGTCAAGTTAAGATCCCAGCTCGGCTTAATCTTAATTTTGATCCGCTTATATCCTTCATTCAAGCCGGCTTCAATTTTGCGAAGCGTTTCGTCAATCGTAGGCTGAATGCCAACGCTGAGCCCAACTTCAATTTGATTTTTAATGCCTCCTAACGCTTTAGATAGAGAGAGGTTTTGCCTGCGCGCATACAAATCCCAAACAGCGCCTTCTAACGCCGCTTTTGCCATGTAATTGCCTCGAATATGAGCAAAGCGTTGAGATACTTCATCAGGATGCTGAATGTCTTTCTGTTGAAGCAAAGGAATTAAAAAATCCTCCATAATGTGCCAATTTGTTTTGAGCGTTTCTTCTTTATAAAAAGGGTCCGCGCACGCTACGGATTCAGCCCAGCCCGATCGTCCGTCTTCGTCTTGAATTTCTACTAAAATAAAATCTCGATCCACTTCTTTTCCAAGACTTGTGGTAAACGGATGAAGTAAATCCATTTTTAAATGGCGTAAAATGACGCGTTTGATCTTCATTTTTGCACCTCTTTTTTCGTTAAGATGTAAAAATGAACGGGCGCGCTGCTTTCTGGATGCTTCATAAAACCTGTTACTTGGAATCCTTTTGCAAAACACGTTTGAAATACGTATCTTGTACGCATCCGCCAGTCCAATGCAAGAGAAGGAGAGCCTTCTTTCATTTGCTGAAAAGCAGCTGGAATAGCTACAGCTACAACCTCATCATTTAACAGTTTTTCATCAATATTTGTAACAGAAGGAAACCCTTCATCCGTTAACGTCCATTGAGTAAGCGATGCCTCCATTATTTGATCTGGCGTATAGGGAGGCTGAGCTCGTGTTGTATCTTCTGCGGATGCCCATTCTACAACGAATCGATCAGAAGGCAAGTCAGCATTTAACGGATCATTCATGTCTCCGTAGCAGTTTTCAATATATGTAGAACAAACGGCTCCAAGCTTTCCAATATTTAAATACCCGTTGGCGCTTTCTAACGGATCGTACGTCCAGCTGATATATGAATAACCCTTTTTTTTACTTTCCTGGCGCTGCGCATGCTTAAGCTTAGCTCCGATACCCATGCTGCGATAGGCAGGGTCAACTGCTAATATATGAGAACATAAGTAGACGCACGTTCCGTCAAACCCGGGGAAACTATATTGAAAGCCAATCAGCTTTTCATTTAGAAACGCACCGAGCACAAGACCTCCGTTTTTAACAGCGGTCAAAGTTTGATGGACAGGCGTTGCTTCTTCTTCTCCCCAGACGCGGCTTTCTAATGCGCGTACGTCTTCTAGTTCAGTGGTTGTTGTAAGTGAACGAATCGTTAAAGCTTCAGTCATATGTTTACTTCCTTTCTTTTAATCATTTATTCTAAAAAGATGCCTTTCTCGGTATAGAGCTTTTCCAAGTGTTCTTGTCTTTTTCCAGCCGTTTTTTCATCTCTTTTTTGCATGCTGCTAATGACAATTTGAGATAGGGCAAGAAGCGATAAAATATGTTCGGTTGTGCCGGCTAAAAGCGTGATATCAGCGATTTGACCTACCGGAGACAGACGGCGGTCTGTAATGGCAATGACTTTTGCTCCTTGTTTTTTAGCCTGCTGAGCTACTTCAAGCGCTTCTTTTGTATAGCGCGGCAGTGAAAATACCACAACGGTTGATGCGCTCGTGAGATTGCATAGCGTTTCAAGCAAGAATCCAGTTGGAAAAGATAAAAGAACATGATTGCGAAGCTGATTCATTTTATAATACAGCCAGTAGGCTGCCGTATGAGATTCACGGAAACCTGCAATATACACTTGATCACTTTTGATAAGCGTATCTACAGCTTGAGATAAATCCTTTTCGTCAACGGGGGAAAGCCATTCATCGAAAATTTTCTTTTCTTCCGCTGCGGAATAAGCTGCAGGCTTGCTAGCTGATTCTTTTGATTCGGCAGAAGAAAGCCATTCTTTTCGCATTAGCTCCTGCAGATCTGAAAAACCATTTAACCCAAGTGCGTAAGCTAGACGAATAACGGTTGTTTCACTGACACCTACTTCTTTGCCAATTTGTCCAGCCGTGTACAGCGAGCCTTTTTCCATAAAATTGACGAGAAACTCCGCCACTTTTTTTTGACCGCGAGAAAGGTCAGGGAATTTATGTTTAATTAATTCTTGAAATGATGGATTCATATAGCCTCCTAAAAAAAGAAGTTATAACTTCATAAAAATATATTAATGCATTTTTAGCTTCATTTCAATTACTGTTTCAAAATAAAAAGAAGCCCTCGTGATATAATAAATTGATTATTCAAAAATAAATGCCATTATTCAAAAACGAATTGTATTTTATTCAAAAATGAATAGAAAGCGGGGAGCATACATGAATTCAGAATGGAATGAAAATCAGTGGATCCTTCATTCATTAAAAGATGATTTGCTTGTGACGGATGAAAAAGGCATCATTGTCCGAATACATGAAGGAACGGGAAACATTTACGATGTAAAAGCTGAAAAACTGCTGGGAAAGTCTGTGTATGAACTTGAAAAACAAGGACTGTTTACCCCAATTGTTACCCCAATTGTGCTTGAAACAAAGAAGAAAATTACGCTTGTACAAACAACTAAACAAGGCAAGCAAGTGCTCGTTACGGGCATTCCGGTCAAAGATGAAAAAGGCGAGATTAAAAGAATCGTCAGCTATTCTCACGATGTGACGGAGCTGATGGAAATGAAAACATATCTTGATGCGATGGAAGGCGAAATGCAGCGCGTAAAGAGCGAGCTTATGCTGCTGCGGAACCAAAATCTATCAACAGAAGGAATTGTATGCAACAGCGATAAGATGCAGCACGTTCTTCGTACGGCCGTTCACGTTTCGAACGTGGACGTAAATATTTTGCTTTTAGGGCAGTCCGGAGTAGGAAAAACGCATTTAGCCAAGCTGATACATAACAAAAGTACAAGAAGCAAAGGGCCGTTTATTGAAGTGAACTGCGGGGCGATTCCAGACCATTTATTTGAAGCGGAACTGTTTGGATATGAAGCAGGGGCTTTTACGGGTGCATCGAAAAACGGAAAAGTGGGACTGGTCGAATTAGCAGACGGGGGCACGCTTTTTTTAGATGAAGTGGGAGAGCTGTCACCGGCGCATCAAGTGAAAATTTTAAAGCTCATTCAAGAAAAACAGTTTTATTCCGTTGGAGGAAGAAAGCCCAAAACCGTGGACTTTCGCTTAATTGCAGCGACGAACAAAGATTTAGAAAAAGCCGTCGCTGAAAAAGAATTTCGAGAAGATTTGTATTTTCGTTTAAGCGTTGTACCGATTACCATTCCATCTTTGAACGAGCGTCCTGAAGATATTTTTCCGCTGCTCACACATTTTGCCGAGCAGTTTGAAAAGAAATACAACCGAAAAAGAACGTTTGATAATGCGGTTATTCACGCACTGCTTGCACATGAGTGGAAAGGAAACGTACGAGAGTTAATCAATGTGATTGAACACGCGGTGGTTGTGTCTTCACAAACGCTGATTACAATGGAGCATTTGCCGCATTCTCTGCATAGGAAAAAACGGATTCAACACGTTGAAGAACATGGGGAAATGAAGCTTAATGACGCGTTAAACGAGCTGGAAAAAGAGATATTAGTAAGAGCAAAAAAACAGTATAAAACGACAACAGAAATAGGTGAAGCACTCGGAATCAGTCAGCCTTCAGTTGTTAGAAAATTAAAAAAACATTCTGTTTTTTAACGTCTTTGGCACGCTCTTTGCATGTAAAACAAGTACAAACACATTACTTGATAGATTGCGAGGAGGAAGTCAGATGACGCAGGCATCACTTACACAGTTAATGAACAGTTTACCGGATTTACTAGCACCAAGCATGGCGAAAGATCATCCTAATTTACCGGTGGTAAAAGCAGAGGGCTGCTACTACTACGGAGCGGACGGAAAAACGTATTTAGATTTTACATCGGGTATTGCAACAGCGAATACAGGTCATCGTCACCCTAAAGTTGTACAAGCGATTAAAGATAGCGTTGATCATCTTATGCACGGCCCGTCAGGTGTGATTATGTACGAATCTATTTTACAGCTTGCTGAAGAATTAAAAACAGTATTGCCAAGAGGCCTGGACTGCTTTTTCTTTGCTAACAGCGGAACTGAAGCAATAGAAGGAGCGTTAAAACTGGCAAAATACGTGACGCAAAGACCTTATACGGTTTCGTTTATGGGCTGCTTTCACGGGCGTTCTCTCGGAGCGCTTAGCGTGACAACATCAAAAAGCAAATACCGGAAATTTCTTCAGCCATCGGGCTTAACGTATCAAGTGCCTTATGCAGACGTGACTCAGTGTCCAAAAGGAGAAGATCCGGAAATCTACTGCGTGGAAAAGCTGGAAAAAGATTTTGACACGTTGTTTAAGCATCAAGTAACGCCGGAAGAAGTGGCGTGCATGATTGTAGAGCCGGTTCTTGGAGAAGGCGGCTACGTGATCCCGCCGAAAGCATGGCTGCAAAAAATAAGAGAAGTGTGTGATAGACACGGCATTCTGCTTATTTTTGACGAAGTGCAAACCGGCTTTGGACGTACCGGCGAGTGGTTTGCAGCTCAAACGTTTGACGTGACGCCTGACATTATGGCAATCGCAAAAGGCATAGCATCAGGACTTCCGCTAAGTGCTACCGTAGCTTCCAAGCAGCTCATGGAAAAGTGGCCGATTGGTACACACGGAACAACTTTTGGAGGCAACCCCATCGCTTGTTCAGCAGCACTTGCGACCATAGACGTACTAAAAGAAGAAAAGCTGATTGAAAACTCAAAAGCAATGGGGAAATATGCAGCGGATCAGCTTCAGCATTTAAAAGCGAAGCATGAAGGGATCGGAAGCATTCGTTCAGTAGGACTAATGATTGGAATTGAAATTATTAATCCGAAAACAAAGCAAGGTGACGGAAATCTTCTTCTTGAGATTTTAGACAAATGTTTGGAAAAAGGGGTGCTGTTTTACCTTTGCGGAAATAGCGGAGAAGTGATTCGAATGATTCCTCCTTTAACGATTACAAAGGAAGAAATTGATGCCGGGCTTCGCGTGTTAGACGAAGCATTGACAGAAATCACAAGTCTTCACGTGATCTAAAGCTTTAAGAAGCTCTTTGCTTCAATGAAAGATAGATTGACCCATAATAAGGAGGAATCTGTTATGAACGGACTAGATATGACGGTTATGTTTGTCTATTTTGGCGTATTGGTTGTAGCGGGTATCATTGGCTCGTTAAAAGCAAAGTCATCAGAAGATTTTATTTTAGCCGGGCGAAACTTAGGGATGTTTATGTATTTAGGATGTTTATCAGCCGTTATTTTAGGCGGAGCGTCAACGATTGGAACGGCTCAGCTTGGCTATGAGCACGGGCTGTCTGGCATTTGGTTTGTGACGATGATTGGACTTGGAATCATTACGCTTGGCACGATTTTTATTAAGCGGATTTCGTCGTTGAAAGTGACTACTATTAGTGAGCTGCTAGGAAAAAGATATAACGCTCAAGCGCAAATTATCAGCGCCGTTGTTGCCGCTATTTATACACTCATGGTATCGGTCACTCAAGTGATTGGAATGGGAACAATCATTCATGCGTTGCTTGGATGGAACATGACGGCCTCGATGCTAATTGGCGGTTCGATTGTTTTGTTCTATACGATTTTAGGCGGAATGTGGAGCGTAACGGTTACTGATATTATTCAATTTGTTGTGATGACGGTGGCGATTTTTGGATTTATGCTTCCGATGAGTGTATCAGAAGCAGGAGGTTTCAAAGCCCTTACCGGAGATTTACCATCATCGTATTTTGATTTTTCATCGATTGGATACGGTCAAATTTTTCAGTATTTCCTTCTATATACGCTTGGTATGGCAGTTTCTCAAGATATTTGGCAGCGAGTATTTACGGCGCGAACAGAAAAAATTGCGCGAAACGGCTCTATTTTTGCAGGGGTGTACAGCATTGCCTACGCAATTGCGGGAAGTGTAATTGGAATGTGTGCGTATTTGCTGCTGCCAAACGCAGAAAGCAGTCAAAGCATTTTTGCGACGCTTGCGATTCAAATTCTGCCTCAAGGGTTATTAGGTCTCGTACTTGCAGGCGTTTGTTCGGCGCTGATGTCAACTGCTTCAGGAACGCTGCTTGCGTCTTCTACGCTGATTAGTAACGATATCATTAAAAAAGTATGGCTTAAAAATATTTCAGAGAAAAACTATTTAGTTTTAACCCGTGTGAATACACTTATTGTCGGCGTGCTTGCTATTATTTTTGCTCTTTGGATTCAAGACGTGCTTGTTGCTTTAGACGTTGCTTATGCCATTTTATCAGGAGCGATCTTTGTTCCGTTTGTTGTCTCGCTGTTTTGGAAAGACATTCATCCAAAAGCCGGAGTTTCAGCGATTGTTGTTAGTACGCTAGTAGTGCTTGGAGGTCTATTGATTGAAGGACTTTCTTCTACTACGCCAATTCTATACGGCATTTCAAGCAGCATCATTGTAATGGCTGGATTTGCGGTTATGGCTCGAAACAAAGAACTGTCTGATCAAGAAAAGGTTCAAGAAGATATGTGAATAAGGGGGGGGAAAGCTTCTCATAGTAAAGTGAGAAGCTTTTTAGCATTTTGTATGCATAAGTATAGACAACGAACGGCAAGGAGGAGTACACTAGACGCTCAGATTATAGAGATAAGGAGATTGGTACATGAAAAGCAGAACGTCCGTAATGGTTAGTATTGTGCTGGCGATGCTAGTGGCTTCGCTTGATTCAACAATTATGAATACGACGATGCCTGTTATTGCAAAAGAGCTTGGAAGATTTGATTTGTACGCGTGGTCGTTTGCTTCGTACATGATTGCAAGTACGATTTTATCTCCGGTAGCGGGAAGATTATCGGATTTATTTGGCCGCAAAAAAGTATTTGGGTTTGGAATTATTGCTTTTTTAATTGGTTCAATGCTTTGCGGCGTGGCAAATACGATGATTCAGCTTGTTCTTTTCCGTGCGGTTCAAGGAATAGGAGCCGGGTTTATGGTGGCCTTTCCCGCTATTATTGCCGGAGACTTATTTCCAGTGGAGAAACGAGGGAAAATTCAGGCGCTCTTTACAACGATGTGGGGATTATCAGCTGTGTTAGCACCGCTTTTAGGCGCTTTTTTTGTGGATTATTTAACGTGGAGATGGATTTTCTTTATTAATTTACCGGTGTGTATCGTTTCATTTCTGACGTTAATGCCGTATCAAGAAAGCTATGAGCCGAAACGAGCAAAAGTCGATTACATCGGCGCTATTTTGTTTGGAGCGGGCGTTACCTCACTGCTGCTTGTGACAGTAGTGGAACAAAACCGAATTGTGTATGCAGTCGTTGGACTTATTTTATTAGTGATCTTTTATTTGCATGAACGAAAACATGCTTCTCCGATTGTACCGTTGTCTATGTTCCAAAACAAAACGCTGTCATGGATTAACATCAATGCGTTTATTGGAACGGTGGCTTTATTCGGAACGTCAAGCTACATTCCGTTATTTTTACAGCGAGTAGCGCATTTGTCACTGTTTATGAGCGGAGTGGCGCTGTTAGGAACAGCGGTTGGATGGATGTCTGTGTCCGTGCCTGCAGGTAAATGGATTTTAAAATATGGCTACAGAAAGCTGTTGTTAATCGGGAATGTGCTGCTGGTTGGTTCGGGAACGCTTCTGCTGATGCTAAATGAAAGTCACGGCTTCTTTTATGTGTTTTGCGTCATGATTGTACAAGGACTGTCGTTTGGTCTGCTTTCTACGGTTGGAGTCATTGGTGTACAGCAATTAGTAGGAGGACATGAAAGAGGTATTTCAACATCATTTTTTATGTTTTGCCGAAACATGGGAACAGCAATCGGCGTTACCATTATGGGTGCGTTGCTGACTTCAGGCGGAAGCTTTATGGCAGGCATTCATCACTTGTTTTTATTTGGCTTTGCTGGAAGCATCGTGGCGTTATTAACGTCGTTAAAAATTCAAAACGATACGGAAACAAAGCACAGTCGAGCTGCTAGTTGAGGGGATTTATGCTAAATATGTTTATTTCATAAAAAAAACGGGAAGAAACCAAATAAGGTCATAGAATTGCCTGAGAAATCGTAGGCATATTCTTCTTCTTCTTTCACTTACTACATGTGGGACGCCGGGGATCGGCGTCTTTTTTTTGTGCCGTAAAGGAGCTGCTTATATTATTCATAAATAATTTTGTTCAAATAATGGGACTTTTTACAAAAATAAGTCTTTAAATGGCAAAAAACATTAGGTATAATTTAGTAGTCATTTAGCATATTTTAGAAATGTTTGACTAAGTTTGTACGAAAAAGTGAAAGGGGATATTTCATGTCTTGGCTCACCAAATGGTCGTTCAAAAATAAAGCGGCTATTACCATTATGTCTATTTTAATTTTAGCTTTAGGAGTCATTAGTTATTTTACACTTCCGATGGAGTTCCTGCCGACCGCTGATCAGCCTCAAGTGTCAGTAGTAGTTATGGGGCAAGGAACGGATGCAGACTCGATGGAAAAACAAGTGACGTCACCGATTGAAGAAGCGGTAGCCGGTGTTAAAGGAAAAAGCAACGTGTATTCAACGACGGGAGACGGCTATTCCAAAATCGATATTTCATTTGAATCCAAAACGGATATGAAAGAAGCAAAAACAAACGTCCAAGAAGCGCTGTCTTCGGTGCAGCTTCCAGCCAGCGTATCAAAGCCTAATGTTATTCAATTAAACACCTCTATGATTCCCATCGCAGATATTTCACTCACATTTAAAGAAGGATTAACAAGAGACAATCTGGATTTTGCAGAGAAAAAACTGATCCCTAAATATAAAGACATTAAAGGCATTGCCAGTGTTCAAACATATGGAACAGCGGATTCCTACGTGTCTATTAAAGTTGATAATAAAAAATTGTCACAAAAGAACGTGACGATTGATAAAGTCATCAGCGTGTTAGAAGGAAAAAACACGTCGCTTGCAGTTGGAGAAAAAGTCATTAATAACAAGTCGAGCAATATCAACGTAACAGGTAAAGTTGACAGCTTGGACAAAGTGAAAAAGCTGCCGGTTGCACAGGGTGTAACGCTAGGCGACCTTGCAAAAGTAGAGGTCAAAAAGCCTGAAGGCGTCGTGACGCATATTAACGGAAAAGATGCACTTTTACTTATTGTGACAAAAGACAGTCACTCAAACGCCGTTAGCATTACAAAAGAAGTAAAAAAACTTTCTCAGCAAATTAACAAAGACTATAACGATGTGAATGCTTCTGTATTTTTTGCAACAGGGGATAGCGTACAAAACTCTGTTCATTCCATGATGAAAGAAGTGTTGCTAGGCGCACTTTTTGCGACTGTTGTCATCATGCTGTTTTTACGCAGCGCTCGCTCTACGTTTATCACAATTGTATCCATTCCGTTATCGCTTTGCTTTACGCTTTTTTTATTATCCAAATCAGGCGTCACGCTTAATATTTTAACACTTGGAGGAGTAGCGGTAGCGATTGGGAGATTGGTAGATGATAGTATCGTTGTCATTGAAAACATCTTCCGCAAAATGCAAAAAGAAGAGTTTTCGCTTGGACTGATTATTGATGCCACAAAAGAAGTAGGCTCTGCTATTACTGCTTCTACGTTAACGACAGTAGCTGTCTTTTTACCAATCGGCCTTGTAAACGGAGGGCTTCAGGACTTTATGCTTCCGTTCGCTCTAACGCTGACATATTCACTGCTGTCTTCATTAATTGTGGCGCTTACGGTTGTACCGTTAATGAGTGCCGGGCTATTAAAAAATGAAAAACTTCGCAAGCACAAGCAGCCGGTTCGTTTTACAAAGGTTATTACGTGGTCGCTTAATCATAAATGGGTTGTACTGCTGCTTTCGCTGCTTTTATTTGTCGGATCTATTGGCGCGTACACGATGATGCCTAAAGGAGCGGTTGATAACTCTTCATCTGACTTTGTAGGCACAACGTTAAGCTATCCAAATAATACGCCAATTAAAACCGTAGAAGAAAAATCACTGCAGCTTGAACGCTACATTTTAGCTCAAAAAGAAGTAAAAGAAGTATACATGCAGCTTGGTAATACGGACGAAGGAGCCAAGTGGGGAGACGTTGGTTCACCTACTGAAGCTACGTATACGATTACCGTAAAAGACAGTGGAAACACAGATTCGCTAATGAAACGAATCCAAAATCAAAAGAAACTCTATGACGGAGGGGATCTTAGCGTAAGTGCTGCTTCACTAATGGGAGCGTCTACTACTTCGATTACCGTTGATGTAATTGGAAATGACATGAACAAGTTAGAAAAGACGGCAAGCAGCATTAAGAAAGAAATAAGTGATATAAAAGGAGTAGACAAAGTTTCTACGAACCAAGACGAAAAGAAAACGATTTACTCTTTAGACGTAGATCCAACAAAAGCAAACACGCAGCAAGTAGCGCAGCAGCTTGGCGTTATGCTGAATAAAACGCCGATTGGAGCGATAGATTTAGAAGGCAAGCAAGCAAACGTACTTCTTGAATCTGTCTTAAATCCAACGTCACCAAAAGAGTTAAAAGATATTTCTATTATGACAGAGACAGGACCGTCGCCTGTTTCAAAAGTGGCTTCGCTAACGCAAGCTGAAAAGCCGACAAATCAGTTTCATAAAAACGGAGACCCGTATATTCAAGTAACAGCGGATGTCAATCCAGAAAAGCTTTCAGAAATTAATAAAGACATTCAAACAGCGATTTTTGGAGACGGTAAGAATAAAGGACTGTCGATTTCAAAAGATGTTGACGTTGTAATCGGCGGAGCAAGCACGCAGCAAGGAGAAGATTTCTCTGACTTGTTTATTACGATGCTCGTGTCGATCGGTATTGTGTTCTTAATTATGGTGATTACGTTTAAAACGATCCGCACGCCGTTTGCGATTTTATTCTCACTTCCGCTTGCTGCGATTGGTGCCATTTTAGGATTATTAATCAGCCGCATTCCAGTAGACGTAACGGCTTTACTTGGAGCACTGATGCTGATTGGTATTGTTGTAACCAACGCCATTGTACTATTAGACCGCGTGAAGCAAAATGAAAAGAAAATGATTATGCGCGATGCCATTGTTGAAGCAGCCGCTACGCGTATGCGTCCAATTGTTATGACGTCTGCTGCTACGATTTGTGCAATGCTGCCGCTTTTATTTAAACAAAGCGAAAGCGGAAGCCTCGTTTCTCAAAGTCTAGCAGTCGTTGTAATCGGAGGATTGGCTGTTGCAACTCTTCTTACCCTTGTAGTCATTCCAGTTGTATATGAACTGCTTCATTTCAGAAAATCGAAAAAGCAAAGAATACAGCAAAAACAGCAGGAAGACGTAACGCCGCTATAATGTTTAAAAGAGGTTAGGACATAAGTAATTTAGTTGAAGGAAGAGGCTGAACAAAAGGATTTTAGAAAAAGTGAAAAACGAACCATTGATCAAGATGTTTGATTCGTGGTTTGTTTTTTTTGTTAGGGTAAACATAGGTTTTATGTGTGTAAGTCTTTCTAGCAGGTGATTGGAGGGCAAGGCGAAGACTCCTGCGGGAAAAGCGGAACAGGTGAGACCCCCCAGGAGCATATGCGACGAGGAGGCTCAGCGGCCGCCCGCGGAAAGCGAAGCCTTGCACGGAAATCAACTGCGGTGTCACAAGCGGCTCAGCTCATTCTCTCATTTTTTTGTCTTTAGCTGGAATTGATTTGGTTACGTTCCAGCCTCTTTTTTATGAAACTTTTTGACTAGTCAAACGTATAGTTAGATAAAGAAATGGAGGGGTAGTATGTTTCGAATAAAAGAGCGATGTTCCGTTTGTCAAAAAGAAATTCAGCCGAATGAAGAAGTATGGATGAGAATGAAGTATCCGAGTAGAAGAGGAATGACCGAAATCAAAGCTTTTTTACATCAAGAGGCGCAGTTTGTATGTATGGACTGCTTTGAAAAAACAAAAAAATGAGTCAAATGCGGTGTTCTCTTTTCAAAATATTGACATATTATATTTTATAGTTTAATATTTAGATAATTATCTAAATACTTAAATATGATGGAGATGAACTTCAATTGAATGAAACGTTTAAAGCCTTAGCGGATCCTACTCGCAGAAAGATTTTAGAGCTGCTAAAAGAGCGGGATTTAACCGCAGGAGAAATTTCCGAGTATTTTAATATGACCAAACCAAGCATCTCAAATCATTTGAAAATCTTGAAGCAAGCGGACCTCGTTCAAGATGAAAAAAGAGGGCAGTTTGTGATTTATTCATTAAATACAACCGTTTTTCAAGATTTAATTGGCTGGTTTTTCAGCTTTCAGAAAGGAGAGAGTTAAATGAAAAAACACGTATTTCCTTTAAGCATTACTCTTTTCACACTAATTGCATGGCTGGTTGCACTGCCGCATCTTCCAGCTACGATGCCCATTCACTGGGGAGCAAATGGAGAAGCAGATGGATTTGCAACGAAGATAAATGCAATGATCTTAACAGTAGGAATCATGGTACTTATTTATTTTATCATCGCATTTGTTCCGCGAATTGATCCGCGTAAAGAAAACTATAAGTACTTTTCAAAAACGTATAATATCCTGTTAAACGCCGTACTGCTATTATTCTTTTTTGTAAATATGAGCACTATTTTACAGGGGCTTGGCTATAACGTGCCGATGTCGTACATTGCTCCGATTATGGCTGGACTCGTTTTTATCATTATCGGAAACTACTTGCAGCGCGTGCGCTCGAACTATTTTATGGGGATTCGTACACCGTGGACATTGAGCAATGAAAACGTATGGAAAAAGACGCATCGTTTATCTGGAAAGATCTTTTTTATCGGCGGACTGCTAATTCTTATTAGCGCTTTTTTACCTGATGGATACAAGTCAGTTATCATGTGGGGGAGTATCGTTCTGTGCGTGGCAATTCCTTATCTGTATTCGTACTTGGCGTATAAAAAAGAAATGAATATGTAAGCATACCAAAAAATCCGGTGAACACACCGGATTTTTTTATGGATAACATATCAGCCGTAACGCCACCGTTCGTGTCACGCCGGCTGATGAGAATAAATACAGCATAAAGTATGAAACGCGTTTCAGGTCAAGAGCTGCTATAAAAAAACTTACATTTCTTTACGGTCGCTTGCTTCAGGGGGCTTTTCAATCCACCCGTTTTTAATCATCACTTCGCTGCAGCGCCCCGCTACTTTTAAATCTCGTAAAATACACGCTTCACAGTGTCCTACAATATCAAGCCTCATGCTGGTAGTCATTGCCGTTGCGTAATAAGTAATGGCTACTTTAAACATCGCTCCTGCGTGAAACGTCATCAGCTTTTCTGAAAAAGGCGCGTGCGTAGACGTTGTGATTTCATTATCCAAAAGCGGAGGCGTATGAAGGTTTTCCTCGTGCATGATGGAAGAATAAAGCTCAATATGCTTGTGGGCTACATCAAGCCCCGTCTCCATGACTTTCCGCACGTCTTTTCGTTTGCTCACTTGTTTAAAGGCAATTAAAAGCGCTTTGGTTGCCATGCTTTTGCGCAAATTAAAATAAATATTTCCGGCTTCCGTTGCGTTTAAAAGGCGCTGCTTTCCTACAAAATCAAGAGCGTAAGTCAAATCTGTGATGTGCTCTTGTTGTTTCGGATTTGAAAAATAAGGAGCCGGCACATAAAGATTTTTTGCTAAAAGCAGGTCGAGCGACCGATTATATACTTCCATCACGTCCAAATTACACTGATGATAATAATCTCGAAGATCTCGGCGAACGGACACGCTAAATGAAATGCCGTATCCTGCCAAGCCGTGAATCGTCATGTCATGAAGATATTTCAGCCAAAACGAGTCTGTAAAAAGCGGAGGTGCGTGCAAGTCCACATCTTCATCTGTAAATCCTTTTGGCAACGGAAAATGCTCGGCATGAAAAATGGCAGTCAGCAGCTCAATATGCTTTTTTGATAGCTCTAGCGAAAAGGCAAACAGCGCCCGAATCTCTGCATCCGTGACCGTTACAAGAACGTGTTTTGCTACACAAACCGCCAGCGTATCCTGCTGATACTGCGCGCATAGACTCGTTATCTCCGGCGAAGTCAAACGCTTGCTTTCTGCGTTCAATAGGCTTTCCTCCTATCTATAAAAATGGTACGTATTTATAAAAAACAGATAAGCATAGTGTGGACAAGGGTGTGTTAAATTATTCCATGAGTAAAGAAGGATAAAAATAGAAAAAAGACCTGCCCGGCAAAAAGCAGATCTTTATGTAAAGCGTTTATTTTTTATTGAATGCTTTTTCAATTTCAGGGTAGGTAATGCCGTATTTTTTAGAGACGGTAACTAAACTCATAATTTCTTCTTCAGCAGGTGGTCCCACTTGCGGCAGAGGAGCATTTTCGGGAACGGAAGTACCGAGTTCTTTAACGAATGAATCAAAGCCTGCTGGAGAAGCAGTAAGGATAAATTCTGTTTCTTCTGGTCCGGTCACAAAGCGGTGCTGAATACCCCGAGGAGCAAAAACATAATCGCCTGCTTTTGCTTCAATTATTTCTTCTCCTATGTAGAAAATCATGGAGCCGCGCTTTACGTAAAACGTTTCGTCCTCATGTTCGTGAAGGTGAAGCGGGGGACCTTGGTTTGCTGGTTTCACTACGTGTGCTACGGCGTAAGCTCCGTTTGTGTCTTCACCTGATACAAGAAGCGTTACTTTTTCATCAAGAAAATGAAATGTGTTTTGATCGTGCGGCGTACGGTGAAAAGCGTTTGTTAGCTGATTATGAGTTGCTGTCATCCTTTTATCTCCTTAAAAAACATATTTTGAAATTATTGTATACTAATATGGACGTTTTGTGTGCAAAATAATAGTTAAAAAGAATTATTTATTTACATTTATTATCTTTTTATAGTTCTATTGTTATTGATTATGGATTTTCCATATAATTTCCTTTGTCTATTTTCCAAAACTACCCAGTATGCTAACATAAAGATAGAACCCTTAAATGGATAAGTCATGTATGAGATGTAAAAGGAGAGTTTTGATGAAGTTGTTTAAAGATGCGTCTAAACGAGAGCATCAAAATTGGAATAAAGCTGTGTCGGCAGGTTTTTATATCCTTTTATTGCTGCTGTTTGTGAACGTAATAATGTATACCTATAAAGGTGCCGAGTTAGTGTCGTCATTTTCTATGTTTTGGACAGGGATCATTGTGACGTTTGGCTATCAGTTCATTTTAAAAAGAAAAAGTGAGGAAAAATGAATAAACAGCCTTGGCACCGTTCAGAAAAATTTTTGCTGCTGCTGTGCTTTTTTACGCCACCCATTGGTTATGTGGCAGTGGTGATGAATAAGAAAAAGCTAAGCCGAGAACAGTGGCTGAGTAACTTAACGGTAGCGACTATTATCATGTCCATATGGATGCTGAAGTTTTTACCTCATCAGTGGGGAACGATTATTTTATTCACGGGCGTGGGAATCTATTGGTATCACCGAATGTTGAAGAAGTTTAAGAAGTAGCGGCAGGGATAAAGAAAGTTAAATTTTCCCCCTTTGATATTTTGAAAAAAGAAGTTAAAATATTATAGTAATACAAATTTGTTCTACCCATGTAAATAAAAGTATGTATTTAATATATTTGATGATTAGTTAAGAATAGAGCCAACCAAAGCGGTTGGTTTTTTGTATGAGTTCATTCTTTTTTTGTGGAAATTGAAGAATAGTATCCGATGTAAAGCTAGAGCATATAGGCAGGTTTTAAAACTGTCGGATCAGTTCTTTAAACAGGAGGCCATCACTAGTGTCGATAAAGAAAAAGTTGTCCGTATTCTTTACTTTGCTGGTATTGTGTATTCTACTAGCAAATAACACCTTGCACTACATTAGATCAAAAAATAGATTAACAGAGTTTAATCAAAGGGAAATCACGCTGGTCACAGAAGAAATTGCGTACGAAGTCGAAAATTCTAAAAATAGTGCCTCCTATATGGAAGATCGGATGGCACAGGAATTACGAACGGCTTCAATTGCAATTCAACAGTCTTTGCCTGCTGATTATCATGACGTCAGCAATGACGAGTTAAAACAATTGGCTAAAAAACTGATGGTATCTCACATTACATTATTAGCACCCGTAGCAGGTGATATTATAGGCGTGAAATCTTCTGACCCTAAGGAAATCAATATGTCTACAAAAGAGTGGGGCTATTGGTATACCTCCTTTCAGCAGCTTCTTTCTCAGCAGCCGGTCACGACAACAAAAGGATTGACGTTACCTCACTATTGGAGCGGGCCGATTGAAGTAGCTTCTAGCAACCCTAATCACATTGACAAATGGGGTTATTATTACGACGGGTCTACTAATTACATTATTGATCCTTATTTTCGAGATCAGCACGTCCTCGATTTTGAAAAAAGGTTTGGCCCTACGAACGTGATGAACCGCTTTACGGAAAATCTTGAAGGCGTTCTTGAACTAACGGCTTTTAACCCGAAAAACTTCGGGAAAAGAAATCAAAACGTATATTTAAACGGCAATAAATATATTAGAATAAAAGATCAGCCGATTTGGTACGGTACATACACGTATCGAAATACCGAACGTGATAAAAAGTCCATTCAAAAGGCCTTAAAAACGGGAAAATCACAAAGCTATACTGCTGAAATTAACGATAAAAAAGTATTAAAAACATTGGTACCGATTAAAGAAAAAAACTCTCCAGCTTACGTGATAGGTGTAGTGTATGACTATGGACTTATTAAAAAAGAGCTGCAGCAAGAATTAATCAAACATTTACTGCTGTCTCTTCCGTTTATCTTTATTGTCCTTATTATCAGCTTTGTTTTCTCTACATCCATTACGCGGCCGATTAAACATATTATGGAGCACGTAAATCAAATCGCCAAAGGCAATTTTGGCAAGGTGCTGAATGTAAGAAGAAAAGATGAGCTGGGAGGACTTGTAGCAAATATCAACCACCTTTCTCATTTTTTAAAAACATATGTGGCCGATTTAAAGAAAAGTCAGGAAGAAAGTGAGTACCATGCGTACCACGACTTTTTGACAGGATTGCCGAACAGAAGATATTTTAAAGAAGAATTAAACAGGCGCTTAGTTGAGTCGAAGGAAAAATCCATTCGTCACGTAGCCGTGTTATTTATGGATATAGACCGGTTTAAAGATATTAATGATACGCTAGGGCATTCAAAAGGAGATCAGCTTATACAGCTGATCGCCAACCGTATTAAAGAATGTCTGCCTCCTGCTAACAGCTTTCTTACAAGGCAAGGAGGAGACGAGTTTGTCATTTTATTCAGTGATTTTACACCGGAAGAAGTTAAAGGTATCACCGAGAAGATCATTGCATATGTTCAACAGCCCTGCTACATTGACAATGATGAAGTTTTCGTCAGTATCAGCAGTGGGTTAAGCTTTTATCCGGAGCACTCTACGAATTTGGACACGCTTATTACGTATGCAGATGTCGCCATGTATGCTTCAAAAAGACAGGGCGGCAATAAAGTAAGTATTTATCATGATTCGTTAAATCAAAAACAAGCTGAAAAAGTTCACATCGAAACGCGCTTGCGAAAAGCAATTCAAAAAGGTGACATTGACGTTTACTATCAGCCTAAAATAGAAGCAAAGCGCAATGTAATCACCGGCGTAGAAGCATTAGTTCGCTGGAATGACGCAGAACTTGGATTTGTTTCTCCGGAAGTATTTATCCCTATCGCAGAAGAAACTGGTTTGATTCAGTCTCTATGGGAAGTTGTCATGAAAAAAGCTTGTTCTCAAGTCAGCAAATGGAACAAGGATCGAAACGAAAAAATGACGCTAGCGGTTAACTTTTCTCCGCGGCAGTTTCAAGATCCGATTGTGTTAGTTAATGAAATACAGCAATTTCTTTCGCTTCATAGATTTGATCCCGCATGGTTTGAAATGGAAATTACGGAAAGTACATTGCTGATGAACGCGGAAGAAACGATTAAAGCTTTACATCTGTTAAAGAAATATGGTATATCAATTTCTATCGATGATTTTGGAACCGGATATTCTTCATTGAGCTATTTAAAAAAATTACCAATCGATTGTTTGAAAATCGACCGGTCTTTTATCCAGGATATTCAAGAAGATTACAGCAACAGTGAAATTGCGCAGGCGATTATCAGCTTATCTCAAAGCTTAAAGCTTGAAGTAATCGCAGAAGGTGTGGAAGAAGAATATCAAAAAGCGTTTTTAATGGAAAACGGCTGTGATCACATGCAGGGGTACTTGTTTAGCAAGCCTCTTGCTGCAAAAGATTTTGAAGCAGCGTTTTTAAATAGCTGAAGCAAAACCATCATTTAAAAATAAACTTACTAAGAAAAGGGAAGAGGACATAAAAAGATGGCACTTAGTACACAAAATTTAATTGCTCAAAAATTTTTAGAAACAGTAGGAACAAATTCAACTGAAATAGATAAAAAAATAGGTCAAGCTGACACATTTATGAATGCGGTGAAAGAACTGATAGATTTATGCGGAGATGATCCGGAAAGAGACGGCCTTGAAGAAACGCCGTACCGCGTGTTAAAAGCATTTTTAGAATACACGGAAGGCTACCGTGAAGATCCGAAAGCTCATTTGGAAAAAACATTCGATGTGAATCACAATGAACTGGTATTGATACGAGATATTGAATTTCACTCAATGTGTGAACATCACTTTGCGCCGTTCTTTGGCGTTGCCCACGTTGGGTATATACCGGATAAAAAAATCACAGGTTTATCTAAAATCGCTCGTACGGTAGAAGGATATGCAAAAAGATTTCAAGTTCAAGAACGTCTAACAAATGAAATTGCAGATGCAATCGAAGAAGTGTTAGAGCCAAAAGGAGTTATGGTAATTATTGAAGCAAAGCATATGTGCATGTGCGGAAGAGGAATTAAAAAATCTTCAGCTTCTACAGCCACTTCATCCGTTCGGGGAACATTTATGGAAAAACCAGAGGTTCGAGGAGAATTTTTATCTCTTTTACAGCGACAAATGTAAAGAAATAAAAAGCCATATAAGCTAAGAAGCAGAAGCGAGGTGAGCTGTATGCAACATGTTGACGTACTGATTATTGGCGGAGGACCCGCTGGTATCTCTGCTGCCGTGTGGTGTAAAAGGCTAGGCGTTGAGTGCTTGCTTCTTGAAGAGCAGGCACAGTTAGGCGGACAGCTGTTTACGATTTATAATGAGATTATTGATTATCCCGGAATACAAGCGGAAAATGGAATTGAGATGCAGCGTAAAATGGTTCAGCATTTTATTGATATGGACTGCTTATATGAAGCGAATACAAAAGTAATTTCCATTGATGAACGTTCTAAAACAGTAAAAGTAAAGCAGCAAGAAACAGAAAAAGAAATTGGCTATACGTATCTTATTTTAGCAACGGGCTCTAGTCAGCGAAAGCTCGGAGTGCCGGGTGAGCAGCAAATGATTGACCGAGGAGAAGTATATTCAGCTTCAGCAGACGGTGAACGGTTAACAGGTAAAAGGGTTGCTCTCATTGGCGGAGGAGACCGGGCGTTTGAAGGAGCACATCTTTTAGCATCAAAAGCAAAACAAGTATATTTGATTCATCGTTCTACGCATTTTAAAGCAAGAGAACAATACGTTGAAAAAGTTCTTTCCGACCCCGGTGTTAAAGTGATGACAGATACCGAAGTGACGGCTATCCACGGAAAGCATCACGTCACATCAATCGATTTAAAAAGTAAAAACGGTGAGTCCGAGAATTTATTAGTAGACGCAGTGCTAATCAGATTAGGCGTAGCGCCCAATGTTGAACTTATTAAACAAAAAGTCACGACTACACAAAGCGGGCTCATCGTCATTAATGAAGTGCATCAAAGCAGCAATCCATCTATTTACGCCATTGGAGACGCATGCACGACTCCCTTGTTTTCTAGTATCAGCTCTTCAGCCGGTCAAGGAGCGATTGTAGCCAAGCATGTATCGAGCCTTTTGAAAAAGTCATAATATCAAAAAGCATCTATCAAATCGATAGATGCTTTTTTACGTAACATAGTAAAAGAAACATAGAAGAAGTACGTTCACAGGCAGACAAATCGTTTGGAAAAAAGCAATGTAGTTTTTCGGAGCAGCGCTGATTCTTTTTACTAAAATACATTCGGTAATGAAATTAAAAAGAACGATGATAGAAGCGACTGTTATATACGTCCAGACGTTCTGCTGAAACAAACGAGTAAAAAGAGGCGAGAAAAGAAGTAAAAAAGCAGCGGTTTGAAAGGAACCCCTAGAAAATAAAGCATGTTTTTTAGCACTTTGCGTCACGCTGTCCCTCCTTTATATGTTTTATTTTACCAAATAAAAAAAGACTTTAAAAACCTTTTCGGCTATCTTTACCTGAGATGTTCCTCATTTGGGGAAAGTAGAGTAAAATATATGTCAAATGTAGCTTATTTTACTAGTATAGAAGAAATAGATAAAGAGATAAAAGGAGGCAGCATGAGACCTTGCCAGATAAAAACACGAAGAAGGACCAGTCGATCATAATCATGAAACATCTTGATCGTTTGAATACACAGCTTTTAAAAGAATACAGTGAAGGTATTTTTTTAATCAACTGTGAAGGCGATATCATGTTTAGCAACGAAGCAGCCTTCAAGCTAACAGGAAACGAGCATAAAGAAAAAAGCCAGCAGCTGACGGCTCTTATACATAAATCAAAACAACAACAGGCACAAGATCGCTTTCAACTTGCTTTAAAAGGAGAAAAAGTTCAGTTTTCGACGATAATTCATCACAAAACAAAAAAAGAACTTTATTTATATATCACTCTTATTCCTATTATCGTAAATGAACAAGTAGCTGGTGTTTATGCCGTATGCCGAGATGATTCAAAAGAGCAAGAGCGTTCCAATCATATTTCTCAATTAGAAACACATTTGAAAATGGAGCAAAAGCTTGCGAATGTAGGAAGCTGGTATTACGATGTGGCGGAAGATAAAAGCTATTGGTCACCTCAGCTGTACAATATTTACGGATTAAATCCTGGTCAGCTCTTTACTCCTTCTTTTAAAGATGTTCTTCAATTTATTAAAGAATGTGACCAAAAAAGATTACAAAAAGCAGTTACAGAGGCACTTTCAACGGGAGAAAGCTATAAAATTGAATACGCGCTCATGCGGCCAAACGGTGAAGAACGTACGGTGTTTGAGCAAGCGGACGCAGTAGCAGATGAGCAAGGAAACGTCATACAGCTGATTGGCGTAGTTCATGATATTACCGAATCGAAAGTGATTACGAATGAATTAAAGCAAAAAGAACAGCAGTTTCAAACAATTTATAACAATTTGGATGCCGGAATATGGTCCGTTGATGTGCAGCGCAATAAAATGATTGTATGTTCAAACGGTGTTAGCAGCATTTACGGAGAAGATGCGATTAAATTTTTAGAAGATAGAGATCTGTGGAAAAGCTTTATTCACCCTGACGATAAACCAGCTGTGGAAAAAGCGCAGCATCAGCTGCAAAAAGGAAAAACAATTCGTCATCAGTATCGGATTTACACACAAACGGGAGAAATGAAGTGGGTAAAAGATCGATGCATTCCAACCCTTGATGAGAACGGTAAGCTGGTGCGCATAGACGGGATTATTGAAGATATCACCGCAGAAAAAAAGTACGTGGATCAAGTTGAATATCTGGCGACTCATGATCATGTGACAAACTTGCCGAATCGAAGAAAGTTTGAAAGAGAATTAAAAAATTTCATTCGGCAAATGAAAAAAGAAAGAGATTCATTAGCGGTCTTTTATCTAGGATTGAATCGCTTCAAGCATATTAATGATACATTAGGACACGACGTAGGCGATCGCTTGCTGCAGTCTATCGCCAGTCGGTTAAAAAAGTTCGTAACGCCAGATGTAATGCTAGCTAGAGTAGGAGAAGACGAGCTTGCGATTTGTTTTTTATCTCTTGCACATATAAATGAATGTCAAAAGCTAGCCGCAGCACTTTTTCAAGAAATCGAAAAAGAAATTACCATTGACGACTTTTCTCTCTACGTCACAGCCACTATCGGAATCAGCATCTATCCGCATGACGGTGAAGATGTGAAAAGTTTATTGACGAATGCCAACCTTGCTATGCGTCGTGCCAAAGAAGTCGGGCGAAGCGACTGGCAGCTGTATTCTCCGTTAATGGACAGCGAGACGTATAAAAGCTATCACTTGGAAAAAGGACTGCGCAACGCACTTCTTCAAAATGAGTTTTTTATTGAATATCAGCCAAAAGTTCATACAAACAGCAGAGAGATTGATAGTATGGAAGCGTTAATTCGCTGGAATCACCCAGAGTGGGGGCGCGTATCACCAGAAAACTTTATTCCATTAGCAGAAGAAACACATTTAATTATTGAACTCGGCGACTGGGTGATCGAGAACGTCTGCAAGCAGCTGCAGCAGTGGAAGAATCAAGGATTACAAACCGTGCCCGTTTCGATTAACGTCTCGTCTAAACATTTGCTGAAACGCGGATTTGTAGAGCACGTTCAACAAACGTTAGCTCATTACAACATCGACCCTTCATTTATTGAATTTGAAGTGACGGAAAGCTCCATTATTCAGTATGAAGAACACGTAAAAAAAGTGATGGACGAATTAAAGAAAAGTGGCGTAACGTTTGCATTAGATGATTTTGGCACCGGCTTTTCTTCGCTATCACATTTAAAAGACTTCGAATTTAACACGTTAAAAATCGATAAAACGTTTATTCAACACGCGACTGATAAAGGAAAGCAGCAGGCGATTACAAAAAGCATTTTGTATTTAGCTCATGCTCTTAACATGAAAGTGATCGCAGAAGGCGTTGAAACAAACGAGCAGCTCGCCTTTTTACAAAAGCATAAATGTTCATTTATCCAAGGCTATATTGTGAGTCAGCCAGCTGCGTCTCAAAAAATCGCAAAATATTTAAAGAAACGATTTCTATAAAAAAGTGATGTCTCAACAGAGACATCACTTTTTTACGCTTGAATAGGTTTTCGAAGCGTCCAAATTTGGTAAAACATATAAAGAGACTGATAGATGGTCAAATATGTCAGCAAGATCCAGCCGTTCATTAAGTACGGATAAATGACTTGCTGTACGGGAGGGCTCGTTAAATAATCACGGAAATAAATGCATAGTACAACAATCATTCCTGTAAAGGAAAATCCTGTTAAAATCCCTTGCCCTAATTTACTCCGCGTTTTCCCATTTTCTGCGTTGTATTGATTCGCCCAGCCGTCTTTTTTATTCGCGGCAAGCCTCTCTAGCCACACTTGACCAAACGTAATTAAATTCACCCACAGATAAATTTCCGGACTAATCAAAAGACCGGCCAGTATCACATCAATTGGCCTGTGCATTGGCGTTTTCACAGCAAGCATAATATTTAACACAGAAGCTAACGCAATGGGAATGATCCAAAGCCACGACCAGTAAAATTGATCAGTCGCAAGCGCAGCCGATAACAATACAATAAACAGCAGGCGAATGAGCAAATCACACAGCGTTTTGATCTGTGAACGCCACAGCTTTCCTTTATGCTTGGTTCTGACGTCCAAGTTTCCGTTTGTCAGTAAATCAACGGTTCCGGACTTCCATTTATTACGCTGTTCACGGTACGTGTGATAGCTTCTCATCGAGTCTACAAAGCAGCGAGCACCTGGACTGATTAACGTTTTCCAGTTGGATTTTTGCAGCTGCCACGTCAGCAGCATATCTTCAACGTCGCTGTCATTTTGCCAAGGACCGTCAAGCTTATTTTCTTCCACTATATTTTGAAGCGCTTCCGGGCGAAACAGCGTAGCCTGACCACCGAGTACGTACGTGCTTCCGCCGTGGTACTGAAGATCTAGCAACCAGCTCGCCATATCCTGCTTTTGCTGATGTGTCCACCACCGGGCTATCGGTCCGCCATACTCGCCGCTTGCAAGCTTTTCTTCATAACGTACGTCATCTTTTGACAGCGAGCTCTTCTTTTTGGGCATTCTCATCGTATATTTTGCCATCACGCCCCCGATGTTTCGAGACGTCATTAAATCTTCCCATAAATGAATGAGTGCTTTTGGAGCCAAGCGACTGTCTGCATCCATCCCTAAAATCGCTTTAATCGACTCTTTATACAGCTGCTGATATTTCGTCAGCGTCGTATTATATAAATCGAGCGTATCTCCATATATCTTTTTCCAAGCCGTATTTAACGCGCCGACTTTTCGTTGTTTATTGCCTTCAGTGACCAGCACTTTTACATTTAAATCAAATTCATCTGCGGCCAGCTCCGCTTTTTCTTTTGTGCGGTCCGTACAGTTATCTGCAATCACAAATACATCAAGCTCCACATTATTCGGAAGAAGCTGATCGCCTAACCCGGCCAAGCAGTCGCGAATTGATTTTTCTTCATTGTGCGCCGGAATGAATGCCACAATGCGCGGCCTCATATATGAAGCTCCAATGCTTCCAGTAACGACACGCTGATTGTTCATGTTTTCCTTTACCCCCTGATATATCAGGAAACCCAGCTATCCTAGTCCTAAAGACCTTAGACCTGAGGTTTTGCGTCCCAGCCTTTCGACTGGTTTGCCTTTAACTGAACAAGTTAAGTTCACTACTCTTTGTTTTCTTTAAAGAACGAAATACCTAAAAAGATACTATATAACGAATATCTTTTTTAGATTTTACCATAAAAATAGGTTGAATTACCCTAAAAAAGATTCGACAAATTTCGATGATGGTTTATAGGTTGAGTGAAAATGTTAATAAATTATCGTATTAAGTTGATAAGAATTTTGGTTGTCAGTTTACAAAAAAATAAAATGGTAAAAATATAGGTTTTTATATCCATATTTATATAAATATTGTAATATTAATAGGTATTTAATAATAAAAGGAGGAATAGTATGATTTTATCCATACGAAAAACAATTTTGCTATTAGTTATCGTGAGTTTTGGTTTTTTTGGAGTGAAACCAATTTTCACACATGCTGCGATTTCAAATGCTGTACAAGTAGAATTAAATAAAGCTTATAATGGTAAATTACAACAAGGGAAAAACGAAGATGATTTTTATAAATTTTCTTTGCCGAGCGACGGAAATGTGACGTTGTCAGTCAAGCAAAGGGATGGATTTACTTGGGAAGCAAAGATTTTGAACAGCAAGGGAGAAGTATTTCAATCATTCCAAACAGATGATAGTGAGTTAATTGAGGGTAATGCTTCAGCAGAAGTAGGACTTCCAAAAGGAACATACTACATAGAAATTAGTTCATATGATTATTCATCTTATGACGAACGCTATGAATTTAAAGTTGGCTTTGCATCAAGCAATAATTATGAAAAAGAGTTTAATAATAGCTTAGCTACTGCAAACATAATGAACGTAAACCAAACATATAAAGGAAATTTAAGCGACAGTGAGGATGTAGATGTCTATAAAATAACAGTTCCTAGTGACGGAAACATTACTTTATCTATGAAACAACAACCGGGGGTCCGTTGGCAGGCAGCTATTCAAACTAGCAGTGGCAAAGTTATCGAAGATTTGACTACAGATGATAGCGAATTGATTGATGGTTATGAAACGAGGCAAGTAGGCTTACCGAAAGGGTTGTACTATATTACAGTAGAATATTATAGCTACGGAGTAGATGAACCTTATGAGATAAAAGCAGGTTTTGAAAAAAGTGATAACTATGAAAAAGAATTTAATAACAGCTTGACAACGGCAAATTCAATGAAGCTAAATCAAAGTTATAAAGGAACATTAAATAACGACGATGATAAAGATGTCTATAAAGTTGATATTCCTAGCAATGGAAATATTACTGTTTCTTTGAAACAAAAAGCTGGATTTAAGTGGCAAGTTAGTATTTTAAATTCAAAATCTCAAGAGTTTGATAGTTTTGTTACAGATGATAGCGAACTTGTTGAAGGATACGAAACTATGCAAGTAGGTTTACCAAAAGGGTCATACTATATTGCGGTAGAACGTTATAGCTATGCAACAGATGAACCCTATGAAATAAAAACATCATTTTCGTCAAGTAATAACTATGAAAAAGAATTTAATAATAGCTTAACTACAGCTAATTCTATTAGTCTTAGCCAGTTATATAAAGGTACAATCAATTCTTATGGGGATACTGATGTTTATAAAGTAGTAGTACCCAACGATGGAAATGTGACATTAGCAATGAAACAGCAAGAGGGGGCAAGCTGGCAAGCTAAAATTCAAAACAGTGGTGGGTATGTATATAAAGAGCTTGTAACAAATAACGACGAATTAGTTTCAGGAAATGCCTCAGTTCAAACCTGGTTGAAAAAAGGAACTTACTTTGTTGTTATTACAGATTATTATGGCAATGCAGAACATAAGCCTTATCAATTTATTACATCTATGAAATCCTCTGCTTTAAAATCATCTCAAATTAAAGTCACAAACAATAAAGGAAAAGATGACGTAATTGCAGTTTCGGGCATTGCTAAAGGTGATATCGTTAGAGTGTACAATGAGAACTCAAAAGGAACGATTCTTGCATCTAAAACATCAACAGGAACATCGGTTACGCTTACAGCGAAGCAAATCGGTCAAAAAGCAGGAAAAGTGTATGTAACAGTTATGCGCCCAGGAATGGGTGAAAGTGATCGCGTAGCAGCCTCATTCTCAGGAGAGCAGTCTAATTCATTACAGTCATCACAAGTGAAAGTAACGAACAATAAAGGAAAAGATGATGTAATTGCAGTGAGTGGAATTACTAAAGGTGACATGATCAAAGTATATAGTTTAAGCTCAAAAGGAACAGTTCTTGCATCTAAAACATCAACAGGAACGTCGCTTACACTTACAACGAAGCAAGTTGGTCAAAAGGCAGGGAAAGTGTATGTGAGCATCACACGTTCAGGTATGACGGAAAGTGCACGCACGACGGTGTCATTCGCTGGGGAACAATCCAATGCGTTGCAATCATCACAAGTGAAAGTAATCAACAATAAAGGAAAAGCAGATAGTGTAACTGTAAGTAAAATTGCTAAAGGTGATGTTATCCAAGTATATAATGCGATTTCAAAAGGAACGCTGCTTGCAAGCAAGCAGTCAGAGGGATCATCAACAGTATTATCAATTAAGCAGCTTGGCTCAAAAGCGGGAAAAGTATACGTGACAATCACCAATTCAGGTATGAGTGAAAGCATACGAACAGCGGTTAGCTATAGTGCTGAAAGATAACTAAGCAAAAAAGCGAAATGCTTCGGCATTTCGCTTTTTTGTTTAAGTTTAGTAAAAAAGCTTGATTATTTTTTAACTTGTACGCTCGTTCGCTTTCCGTTTTTTAAAACAATCGTATAAATGTCAGCTGAAGGAGTACTCTTAACGGTATAATTTTGAACCCCATTGTTAGTATTAGTGTTAATAATGAACTTATATTCAGCATTTTTTTGATTGCTATTCATAAACTGAAGCTGAGTAATTGGCAGTTTTTTATTAAATTCTAATGATTGCCATCCAGCGATAGGAGAAGCAGAACCTTTGTAATTTTTGATGGTGCTCATTTTTGTAAGCTGAATCAGTTCAATTTGCTGTTGATCAAGTTTGCTGGTAAGAGTAAACACTCTGCTTGCAGATTTTTTTACATCTACGTCTTTTCCGATATTAAATATATCCGTGTATGTGTGATTTTTGTTTGATTCCATTACATCACGCACAAGAATGCTGTTTGTGTTTTTTAGATAAACAAGCGTTCTGCTTACTTTTACTCCTTTATATAGCTCATGGCTACCAGTTACATAACTGTACGTTTTATTTATTTCAGAAGAACTAATTTTAGATTTGTTGACTTGATCCTTGGTTACAGGAAAGGATTTTTTATCTACGGTTACGGTATTATGAGCTAAGGTACCTTTAAAGTATTCTCTGTAAGGATCTGTGTAACTGTAATTATATTTCCCTGAGTCTACAAAGAAGTCAGTTTTTCCATAGTTTAAGATAAAGGACAAATCATCCGCATGTTTATGAGTAGTGGAGTGGAAGGCAGATGTGAATAAAAGGTATAAAGGTCTTTCATTATTCAAATCATTTTTAAAAACAGCCGTACCACCGTCTGCGTATACCATTTCTTGACCAGGTTTTTTTCCTTGTTTTCCTTTTGTGACAACATATAAAAGCTTTTGACTTGTTATAGATTTAGGATTTAAGGAATAAAGGCTTTCAGGCTGTGAATCACCTAACATCGGTAAGTCACCAGATTGGTTGCCAATAAAAGCTAAATAATCCTCCATTTTTGAAATGCCATCTTTTAGCTTAGGCTCGTTCACGTTAAATTGTTTGATAAAGCCATTGATGCTTTTAAATAGGTTAAGAACAAGCAGGTGATAAGAAGGACTGTGCTCTTTATGAACACCGCTTTTTGTAACGTCACCTTCTACATGTGTAATTAAACGACCCATTCCTTTTTTATACCATTGCTCACTGTGAGACATATCTGGAAAGATTAGTGCTAATTCGATTAAAGAACGATCTTGGAAAATTCCATGATTACTCCCGGCAGAGTAATTTTTATCATCCATTAAAAAATCACCGTGCTTTTCTAACATTTCAATTAATTTGTTTTCAAAATCTTTATCATAAATAGCTGAATCCTTGTATTGTTCCCAAAATTGAATCATGGTCACGACTCTGTTTGCTGTACTGTGATCTTTCCAAGCAAAGCGGCTTGCTTGTTTTGTAGGAGATGGATTAGCATTCATCCAGCTTTCTATGTACCACTGAGCTTTTTCTAAATATTTTTGAGAATGAGTTTGCTCGTAGGCATTTGTCAAATAACCTACCATATCTAAGCTTTGGAAATAAAAAGACCAGCTGTCATCTTTATAAGGGTTTTCTTTCCATGTTAATTTACCATTGAATTTATACGTAGGCCAAATAGTGTTAACGTAAAGTTCGTCCCTCATTAGTTTATCTGCTATACCGACAGTTTGAGAGTTGGAACTAACCCTCTTAAAGATACTAATTTTTTTTGCAGCCGCTACCTGTACAGATGAACTTTTAGCGTTTGCCGCTGCATAAGCAGGGCTCACTGAAGCTGACATAGATACAAGTAATGAGGAAGCAACGAAACATGTTATCACAAAACTTTTCCAATTTCTTTTCATATAATACTCCTTTTTAATTATAGTTAATAGACTAAATAAAATAACAGTGATTCATAGGGTTATTTCTAATTTTTACAGCAAAATCTCCTGTTCATAAAAAGTTAGAATACAATTAATATAGTACCTTATAATCAGTATAAAAGTAACTTTTATTTTCCTTTTTATTCAATTTTAATTAACGAAAGATTTATTAATGGATTGAACGAATTTTAAAATTCGTTCAGCAATGTACATAACCTCCAAAAAAAGTTAACAGTGTGTAAACTTTTAGCTAATAAATAGAAAAAATTAAATGAAAATGAATTCATAATGTAAACAACTTAGTAGCTCTGTCGATATATAGTATGAACATATTTCCTAGAGTTATATGTTTGATTACTGTCAGATCCTGCTTAACTATGAATTAAGCAGGAAACTTCTTGAATACAAGGATGTAACCAAGAAGTAAAACCAATTATATGGAGGTAAAGGAAAATGAGAATTAATCACAATATTGCAGCATTGAACACGTATCGTCAGTTTAACAATGCTAATAATGCACAATCAAAATCAATGGAGAAGTTATCATCGGGTCTTCGTATTAACAGTGCGGCGGATGATGCTGCAGGTCTTGCAATTTCTGAAAAAATGCGCGGACAAATTCGTGGGTTGGATATGGCTTCTAAAAATGCTCAGGATGCAACTTCACTGATTCAAACAGCTGAAGGTGCATTAAATGAAACGCATGATATTTTACAACGTCAACGTGAATTGGCTACCCAAGCAGCCACTGATACAAACACTGATCAAGATCGTCAAAATATTCAAGATGAAATGAATCAGTTGGGGAAAGAAATTGATCGTATTGCTGAAACAACTCAGTTCAATACAAAAAATCTACTAGATGGTTCTATGGATAAAACAACAACTGCTCAAGCTAATATTCAAGGAAATGCTGCACTTAAAGCAGGTACGAGCGCTCCAGTAACAACAGGTACTAAACTGGATGCTTTAACTGATAAAGATGGTAATAATTTAGGTATACAACTAGGAGATACTATTGAAGTGTCTTATGTGAAAAATGGTCAAACAATAACTAATAAGTTTGCTAATACTGATGGTTTAGGTACACCTTCATCATTAACTGTTGCTGATTTAGAAACAACAGACGGTGCTGGAGCTACTGATGATACTAACTTTGCTCTTACTGTTGATGCAAAGGGTAGTTTAAATGCAACAGCATCAACTACTGGTGAAGCAGGAGCTATTCATGGGTTCACTATTACAGTTAAAGATTCTAGTGGTAATGTAAGAACAGGAGCAACAAACGCGCTTTCTAGTTTTGCTGAAACTCAACAAGCTACTGATGTTCATTCCGATGGGTCCTCTACATTTCAAATTGGTGCAAACACGGGTCAAAATATCAACTTAGCTATCAAAGACATGGGAGCTTCTGCATTAGGGGTAAAAGACCTAAAAGTAGGAAACCAAGGTCAAGCAAACGTAGCAATCAAGGTTATTGATGAAGCAATTAAAAAGGTATCTACCGAACGTTCTAATCTTGGTGCTACTCAAAATCGTTTAGATCACACTATTAACAATTTGAATACATCTTCTGAAAACCTAACTGCTGCGGAATCTCGTATCCGTGACGTTGATTATGCTTTAGCTGCATAAGCAGTAACAAGCACAGTCGTCCTAGCCAGTAACGGCTAGCGATTATTATCGGGTGAATTGCTGGGAACCCCTTAGAGCTTTTCTTGCCACAACGTAGTTGGAAACGACAAGCGTGATGGTATGAAAAAAGAAAAGATTGGGCAATCAGCAGCCAAGCTCCTGTGAGGAAACTCTGGAGAAGGTTCAACGACTAGGATAGACCATCTAAAAGCCATGCTCAAGATGATGAAATCCATAGGTGAAACAATAACCATCAGTATTGTGAATCCGAAGTGCCCGGCCCCTACTTATATAAGAGGGTGAAGATATAGTCTAGTCATTTATGAAAGTAAATGTTCGCACGATGGCGAAAGAAATGATGGAACAAACGAAGAATTCAATTCTTTCTCAAGCATCACAAGCAATGTTGGCTCAATCTAATCAGATGCCTCAAGGAGTATTACAACTTTTGAGATAATGATTAAAGGGCGTCTAGCTTGGTAACGAGCTAGAGGATAACTGGGTGAACTGCTGGAACTTCCTAAAGCTTTGTCAACCACAACGTAGTTGGAAACGACAAGCGTGACGGTTTAAAAATGATAAATATGCTACAATGGATAATCAGCAGCCAAGCTCCTGTGAGGAAACTCTGGAGAAGGTTCAACGACTAGAGGATACGGTCTAAGGTGAAAACTATGACTATGAATCTCGTAGGGCAGTGAAAACTGTTCGAAGTGCCCAGCTCCATGAAAAACATGGATGAAGATATAGTCTATTCTGTCATCGAAAGATATAGTCGCAAAGCAAGCGAACCAACAACCACAAGGAGTATTACAACTTCTTCGTTAATAAAATTTTAAGGAATTCTAGTCTTACTAGAATTCCTTTTTATATTTGATACAAAGAAATTAAAAGAGTCGTGCAATATTTACTTTACAAAAGTTTTTTCTCTTTTAGTTCTCTAATCTTATAAACAACTGACCAATACGTTCGATTAATTGCTCTAGCTATATTAGAGATTGATTCTCTCTTTTTATACAATATGATAATACAATTAATTTCTTCTGGAGAGTACGATCTGTAGCGATTGGAACTCGAAGCAACAATTTCATAGTTAGGATATTGCTCCAGTAGCAATTGTTTTTCCTTATTATAGCGCCACTCCCAATTGTTTTTGTAAAACATGCTTGGACAGGTGTTGGTCACAGGAGAAATAAATTCTAAAAATGAAAAGGTATGTTGTACAGATGTAAACCTTAACATATGACCATATCCAGATGGAGTAGAGCATAGCTTAAAAGAATAATTGAAAGTATTGTGGATGTGTTTTTGTAGTAAGTTGAGCTCACGTACAGGATAACATTGAAGTGCTAACATAATAGAGGGTGTAAGGTAGATTCGTTTTTTTGTATGATTAATTCGTTTTGTAATTGATAGCGTACCATCATCCATATACAAGACAGCCAAAAAGTGAGGTAGAGTACATATTGGTAATAACTTTTTAGGAACTTGTTTTTGATTTTTACTATTGTAAAAGTGTGGATATAGTTGTGTGAAAAGAGGAAGTGATCTAGAGCAAAGGCTATGACTTTTTTTATTGAAATATAACAAATCAGGAAGAAATAACTGTTTCCATTCACGATACTTTTCTTGAGCTTGTCCATAATGTTCACGGTAGCTATTATTTTTACGTCGACTATTTTTGTAAATTTTTGTTATTTCACCGTCACCCATAATACTAGCTATTAAAACATTTTGTTGAATGGAAGATAACTGATACAAATCCATTTCGTTCACCTCGTTTTATAATAAGGATGTATGTTCTTATTATAAATTATAACGTTAAATAATTAAAAGATATAGTTTGTTTATAAGAAAAAAGAAAGGAAGTGCCCTATGGATATCGCACTTACGTCAATGTCACTAAGTCAAGGAAAAGTCCAGCAGCAAGCTTCTCTATCAGTCATGAAAATAGCAATGGGAAACGCTGAACAGCAAGGAGAAGCTGTTAAGGAATTAATCAGCACTTCCAATGTAAAAGCACTTCAACAGGCCGCGCAACCGCATCTAGGCGGAAATATTGATTTGAAATTATAGTTTCATTACTGCTAGATAAATGAAATATAAGGGCATCGAATATAATGTCTTACTATGCAAAATGACCTTACCAAGTAGAGTAAGGTCATTTTTTTATAATATAATGGTATCGTTTAAATATTATTTTTAATGCGTAGCCCCACCCGAAACCACAACATCCTCTTCAACCAAAATCGTCGTCTTCACCAAACTCAACAACCCCTGCACAATCAAATCCAGCGACATACTCGCTTTCCCTGGATGGTTCACAGCTTGTTCAGGAAGATAAGGAATATGCACAAACCCGCCTTTAATACAGCAGTTTTGAATCATGTTCATCAGCCCGTAAAACACGTGGTTACAGACAAAGGTTCCAGCGGTTTGGGAGACGCTGCTTGGAATGCCTGTTTGGCATAAGTTTTCGACAGCGGCTTTAATTGGCAGTGTCGAAAAGTATGCGGCAGGTCCGTTTTGGATAATAGGACGATCAATAGGCTGCTGGCCGATGTTATCAGGAATCCGCGCGTCGTCTACGTTAATGGCCACGCGTTCTACCGTAATTCCTTCTCGGCCGCCTGCTTGTCCAACGCAAATGACGATAGAAGGGCTAATTTCTTCTATATACGTATGAAGCTTTGCGATTGATTCACCAAACACAGTAGGAAGAGGTTTAGCGATAATATGATAGTCTTCAACAGCTACGCCGTCTAAAGCTTTTACAGCTTCTAAGGACGGGTTAATACTTTCACCTTCAAATGGTTCAAAGCCAGTCAGTAATACAGTTGTCATTCTATTACTCTCCTTTAAAAGTGATATACAAGGTAGTACATTAATAACATATTCACAACAAAAACGGATAAAGCGATCGGCACTTGCGCTTTAATCACGGCGTTTTTGTCTTTTAATTCAAGCAGCATGGCAGGCACAATGTTAAAGTTAGCTGCCATTGGCGTAAGAAGCGTGCCGCAGTAGCCAGCAAACATGCCAAGTGCCGCCATAATGGCTGGATTTCCTCCGTGCATATGTACAATCAAGGGAAGTCCAATACCTCCTGTAATAACGGCAAATGCCGCAAAGGCATTTCCCATGACAATCGTAAATAGCAGCATTCCTAGACAATAAGCAAGCACAGCAACAAACGCATAGTTAGTCGGAAGCACATCACTTACAATATCTGATACTACTGTTCCAACCCCTGATTTGGAAAAGATGCCGCCAAGCGCTGCCAGCATTTGCGGTAAAATAACTGCCCAGCCAACTGCTTGAAGCAAGCGGCTTCCTTCTTTAACAGGCACGTCCATTTTTGCTTTAGTGACGCCCATTGAAGCAACAAATGCAATGACGGCTGCGATTGCCAGTGAAATTAACGTGACTTTTTCTGGGTCAATCAATGCCCAGTTTCCAAACTTAATTTTGCCAAAAAGAAGGGTGCCGATAATCGTAAAAATAGGAATAAATAAAGCCGGTAAAAAGATTTTGTTTTTTAACCTTTGCGCGTGGGCTACTCGTTTTTCAGCAGGTGTTTCCGCTTCATTCGATTTAGTCACGCGGTTAAATGAAGCAAGCAGCACCATAATAATGACTAAACACCCTACATAAAAAGGCGGAATTACGTTGCCAAATAAAAACGTAACGGAAAACAGCGCCCAAAACAGAGAAGATCCTAAACGGTTAGGATGGTTGTGATCGCGTGCAATTCGAATTGCGATAAAAGCGACAATAATACCGAGTAAATAGTAGATCGTATCAAGCGTCAGGATACTTTTCATTTAACTCGCCTCCGTCTTTGAAGATGATGTTGGTTTGTGTTTCGTCATCTTTTTGTGAATTCTTCGGTCTAATTGACGGAAGCGAATGGCGCTGATCAGCAGTGCTGCGATAGCTGTTGGAATCCCCCAAAGCGCCATATTCCAGACGTCAACGTGAATGCCTACGGAGTCAAAGAACCCTTTCATTAAAAGAATTCCACCCGTTGCGATAAAGATATCTTCTCCGAAAAACCAGCCTGTATTTTCAGCCGCGGCTGCGTGAGCGCGAATATCTTCTTTGATTTTAGGCGGAAGCTCTCCATATTTGGCACGAGCTGCGCCTTCAGACATAGGTGCTACTAACGGACGCACGGATTGAGCATGCCCCCCAATATTTAAGCCGACTGCGGCTGAGATTTCACGGATAAAAAGATATATAAGTAAAACATTTCCAGAAGAAGCGTTTTTGGCTTTTTTGATCAATACTTCCGCTTGTTCCTTTAATCCGTATTTTTCTAACACGCCAAAGATAGGAAGAGTAAGTAAAATAGCCATAGACATATAGCGGTTATCGACAAAGAACTGTCCAAACATCGTGATTACCTCATGCAGTGACAAGCCTGATACAAGGCCCGTCACGATGCCTGCAACAGTTACCACAAGCAGTGTGTTTAAACGAAATAAAAACCCTACTGCCACTAGCAAAACCCCAATTAATTTCAACATAAAAATCCCCCTTGATTATGTATAGACCGTGCTGCAAATTCACCTCCTTTGTTTTTCTAGAAAAACAAAGATGTTTTGAGTATAAACAATTCTGAAAATTAAAACAAGATGCTTAAGGCATAAAATAGTTTTATTGGTGAAATAAAATTATAGAAAGAAGATTTATATAATGTGCATGGATTCAGAAATAAAAGAAAGAATTCTGCCAGGGGATTTGGGTAGTGATTTTTTTAGATAATCTGTTGAAAACATTTCTCCTAAAATACCAAAAATGGTGTATAATGCTAAAAGGTATGAATATAGAATTATATAGATTTTAACTAAATGAATCTATATAACTATATTTTAAACAATTTATTGAAGGGGGAGGAGTATTTGAATTGTTCAAATTGCGGCCATTTTAATGAGGGCGGGAAGTTTTGCGTGAAATGCGGTCATAAATTACAAGAAGAGGCAGCTGTAAGCCAGACGGCAGCAGCATCCGAATATCAGTCTCATCCTGAGCCGCAAACTGCGTATGCGCCTCAACAGCCTAATCAGCGTGTCCGTCAGGCGAAAAAAGTGTCAAAATCATTTTTTAGTTATTTTGCAGAAGGAATTAAAAATCCAACAGCTACAGCACAAGCAGCAGGCGAAAGCCAATTCGTTAATGCACTTATCACAGTCATTCTTTATGCTCTTAGTATACCTATTATGCTGTATGTAGGCTGGAAGCTATTGTTGATTCAATTTGTTCGAAGCATGTTCAAGCTTCCTATTATCAGTGAAGAGCTGGCTCCATCTGACATGGAGGATTTTAATACAGGCGCTGATTTGATAAAAGCCACAGATATCAACAGCATCATTCACTTCAATTTTACCGATTTTGTCTTTAAACAAGGGATTTTCATTTTTATTGGACTCGCAATTATTATTGGAACAACATATGTTGCAGCAAAGTTTGGAAAGGTAGACGTTTCCTTTAAAGAATTTTTCTCACGCTTTGGCACGTTTTTAATTATTCCAACAGCTCTTCTTTTAATTGGACTTGTGCTTGCATTTCTCCATGTTGAATACTTCTCTTATTTTATGAATTTTGGTTTGCTGAGCATCTTCTTTGTGGTTCCATTTACGATTGCTAGCTTTAAGCAAAGCGGAACAAATGGACTTGATCGTATCTATAGCACTCTTATTGTATATGTAATCATTACGATTGTACTGACGTTCATTGCGAATGGTTTAGGAGAAGAAGCCAAAACCATTATTACAAGAATGGGAAACAGCAGTGAATTGAATGATCTATTTTAAGTCGACAGAAAGCATCGTGTACAGCGGTGCTTTTTCATACCATTATAAAAAAGGAGTGTAGAAATTGGGATATTGCAGAGAGTGTGGTCATCAGTTAACAAGTGAGCATGAATTTTGTCCGGAGTGTGGACATCCCGTCGAAAGGAAAGCGGCTTCTAGTGAAGGAGCAAAAACACAGCGTTACGTAGAACCCGCATCAGCTTCAGTAGAGGAAGAGAGAGAATCGGTAAAACCTCCGAATAAAAAAACAAAGATTATTGCGATTTCAGTTATAGCGGCAGCTGCTATACTCGGCGGTGCTTATTACGGAATAGATAAAACAATGATGGCGCCTAAAGCCGTGTCAGAAAAATTTATTGCTTCAGTAAAGGGTAATGATGTTGATAAAGTAAAAAAATATGTAAATGATGGTCAAATTCAACTAGAAGCCAACGATGAGCAAACAAAATCATTTATTACATATCTGCACGAAAATCCGGATGTAATGAAGTCAATGTCTGAAGGGTTAGCGGCAGATAGCAGAGCGCTTGAAGCAGGAGTTCCAAGCGAAGACCACTCTTCATACGCTAAGCTAGAACAAGACGGAAAGAAATGGGGAATCTTTGATCACTACACGGTTCAAGTAAACCCTGTATATGCAAAAGCTCAGTCTACAGAAGATGCGACAGTAGTATATATTGACGGTCAAAAAGCTGGAACGGTAAGCAGTGACTCTTCTAAAAAGATTGGTCCGTTTTTACCTGGTACACATACATTAAAAGGTGAAGTGCAAAATGATTACGGAAAAGTTGAAAACGAACAAGAGATTGAAGCCACCAACGGAGAAGATGTAAATGTAGAGTTTGATTGGTCAGATCATGCAGTATACATCTCTTCAGATTATGATGACGCGACGCTGTTCGTTAATGGTAAAGACATAAAAACAGAAATTAGCGATATTGATTATTTAGGTCCGCTGCCAATGGATGGTTCTATAAAACTATATGCAAAACGCGGAGAAAAGAAAACGGAAGAAGTATCAATTAAAAAAGGTATGGAAGATGTTGCGCTTAATTTTGATGAAGAAAATACGACAGAAGCTACGGCAAAAGCATCGGCTCCTTCTAAGAATCAAGAGACGACGGACAAAGGTTCGGAAGTCAATTCTGGAGTATCTACTAGTGAAGTTTCTAGTTTTATTGAACAATATATGTACGCTACAATTTCCTCAATTAACAGTGGAGACTTCTCTATTGCAGAGCCTTATATCGATACTAACGGACCAAAATACAAGGAACAAAAAGATTATACAGCTTACCTAATCAAAAAAGGCATAACAGAGGATTTATTGAGTTTTAACGTAAATAGAGTAACAAAACTAGATGACTCTATGTATAAAGTATATACAACAGAAGAGTATGATATTTCGTACGGAGACGGGTCTGTTAAATACAAAAAATTCAACAGTATTCATAAAGTAAAAGCATCATCTGATGGAAGTTTGGGAGTTTATCAGCTTATTAGTTCAACGGAAGTAAAGTAAAAGCTGATAAATAGACCCTGAAAAAGCAAAAAACGTAGTAGGAAATAACAAATAAAAAAGGCGTCTTCCATGAGAAGACGTCTTTTTTATGTATGAGCCCTAATATCAAACCCAATACCTGGGATACTGCCGATCTTGAAATAAATTATTATACACGGTAGAAATCAGCACAACTACACAAGCACAAATCATAATAATACCTAAGTATCCCCAGCCTGATTGCGTATTAATTGCGACAATCGCGCTAGCTGCAGCGGGAGGATGAACGGTTTTTGTAAGAATCATTAAAATAAGAACAAAAGCAAGCACAATCGCTATGGTGATTAGACTTCGATGAAATAAGCTCCAAATAATAAGTGCAGAAACGGTTGCGAGCAAGTGCCCTCCAAGCACGTGGCGCGGCTGTGATAAAGGACCTTTGTGCGCCCCAAAAACAAGCACGCAGCTTGCGCCAATCGGAGCGAGAGCCATTGGATAACCAAGCGCTAGTGCAATCGCGCTGCTGATGATAATCGCAATTAAGCCTCCAATAGAAGAAACGACTGCGTCTCTATAATTGATTTTCGGTTCTTCTTTTAGTTCTCCTTTCATCTTTTTAGCATAAGAGCTTAAGTAAGACAGAAAGGGGCTTTTGCTTTGAGAAAAACTTTTTTCAAATTCCATTTCTTATTTCCTTTCTTTTGTGTAAAAGTTATATGTCAAGTTGTATGTCAGAACATCTGCTATAATAAGTTAGTTTATAAGAAAAGAAGGATTACTGAAAGAGGAAAAACGACTTTTTTTATTGGAAATACTTTTGGTGGACGAAAAAAGGCGTGATAGAAGGGAAAAGGGTCTCTATGTGCAGTGAGGGAAAGAGAAATGTATAATAGATCTAGAGGTGACTAAATTATGTATCTAGTAGACTACCATCATCACACGAACAATTCATTTGACTCACAGGCAGTCATGAAAGAAGTGTGCGAACAAGCTGTAAAAAACGGCATAAACGAAATTTGTTTTACCGAGCACTTTTCATTAAATCCATTAGCGCCAACGTACGGTCATATGGATTTCGATAAATATGAACGAGAACTAGCGGAATGCAGAGATCAATTCCAAGACCAGCTAGTGATTAAAAAAGGAATTGAAATTTGTGAGCCTCACTATTTAAAAGAGAAGTATCAAAAAACTATGCAGCAGGAGAACTTTGATTTTATTTTAGGATCAGTTCATAACATTAATAACATCAAGCTTCGTAAACATTTGGAGCTGAATGACAAAGAAGCAATTTACCGCGCTTATTTTAACGAAATGTATAAGCTAGTAAGTGAAGCGGATATTGATGTATTGGCTCATTTAGATTTAATGAAGCGCTATGCGTTTGAGCAATACGGCATTTACGACTTTCATCAATTCAAAGATATTCTTGCGGATATTTTGAAAAAAGCCATTGATCGCAATATCGGAATTGAAATTAATACTTCAGGTATAAGAGGGAAGCTGGGCGAAGCGCTGCCGGCACTGGAAGTTGTTGGGCTGTACCGCGATTTAGGCGGAGAAATCTTAACGATTGGCTCTGATTCACACTTCGCTGAAACCGTAGGAGCACATATGAAAGAAGCAGTTGAAATGGCAAAACAGTGTGGGTTTAAGGAGATTTATACATTTGATGAGCGTCTGCCAAAAGGAATTCGTATTTAATAGAAGTGGAGTATACTTTCTTCTAGAATAATAATAACTGTAAAAAGCACGCTCAAATTAGAGCGTGCTTTTTTAATTTAGTTCTGCTTAAGCTCCGATAAAAACCTCCGGACTTCTTCGATGGTCAGACCCAGCTTGCGGGCTGATTCCATAAGGCTTACCCACTCTTGATCGATTGACAGTACATTTTCTTTTTTCATTACGATTCATCCACCCTTTGCCAGGGAACCCAGCTATCATAGCCGAAAGAGGCCTTAGACCTGAAGCTTTGCGTCACTATTTTTCAATAGTTTTGCCCTTATCTGGATAATTTGTAATAGTATTCTTAGTATACAGTTATTTTACAAGATAATATTTGTAAAAGATGTCGAAATAGGTCGATTGTCATAAAAAAATTAAAAGCTAGTGAATGGATGTATCAGTTTGTTTTACGGAACTTTAAATAATACTGAAATTCGATAAATTCTTCTTTGGTCATGCCGTCTTGAATGGCTCGTTCAATTAAATGCAGCCACTCTAGATTGAGGACTGGTTTTGAAGTTAAAGCTGGACAACTGATGTCTCCTTCAATTAAGTCATCAATTGTTGTATGAAGAGAAGACGCAATTTTATCAAGCATTTGAAGAGAAGGATTATTGTTCAACCCTTTTTCTAAATGAGACAAATACGATTTTGAAATATTGGCTTCTTCAGCCAAGCGTGTAATAGAATAGCCTTTTTTTAGTCGCAAATTTTTAATCTTTTCTCCTATCACATTCAGTTCATCCTCTTCTTGTGGGTTTTTGTTCATTATAACGCATATTTGTGTATCTTGTGTACATAAAAATATAAAATAAATAATATTTTGTTCTTTATAAAGAATAAAATAGGTTAAAATACCTATTCTTGATACGGGTATATTATGCTATACTACACTTACAAATTGTTCTTTATTGAGAATATTTGTCGATTTATCGTATTTTAAATTCATTATAATGAACGTTTTGCCGAGTGTACAGAAAGAGAATGAACGAGCCGAATTACTTAATTTAAAAGAGTAATCGCGTTGTGCTACTACATTTTAGACAGGGGATTGTATGAAAAAGCGTTACGTAGAACTTGACTCTGTAAGGGGATTGGCCGCTTTATTTGTTGTGATTAATCATTACCTCATGATTTTCCCAAGTTTCAGTGAATACAGCTATCAAATTCAATCTTCTTTCCTGATGAACGTGTTAAAAGAAAGTCCGCTACGTTTATTTTTTAGTAGCGGCAACGAGTCGGTTGTTTTGTTTTTTGTTTTAAGCGGTTTTGTATTAGCTCTTCCGTTTTATGAAAGCAGTTCTTTTCGTTACGGAGAATATGTAATTAGGCGAGTGTGCCGGATCTATCTTCCATATCTGTTTTCTGTTTGTCTTGCGATTGGGTGTAAATTACTTTTCGCTCAAGGAGGGATCAATGAATTAAGTCTATGGTTTAACAATTCTTGGAACATGAGAGAATCGCCAAGATTACTAATTGAACATTTCTTTTTAATCGGGACATACAATACTGATGCCTACAACAATGTGATTTGGTCACTTGTTCATGAAATGAGAATTTCTCTTTTGTTTCCTTTAATTTTGTTGGTATTAGTCAAGCTATCTGGTCAAAAAGTAATGAGGCTTTTCTTTTTTATTTTTGCAGTGTCATCTCTGTTGTTATTGGTAAATCAATCTTCATTAACACCTACGAGTTATTTACTTTCATTTCATTATTTGCTTCTTTTTATGGCTGGTGCCATAACAGCTAAGTACAGAGACACTCTAATTCATGTATACCGTACAAGAAGCTGGATGCAAAAAGTCGGAATTATCTCTATTGGCTTTGCACTCTATCTTTCTGAAGGTCTACTAGCAAACTATGATATTACAAATAACTTTTTATGCCGAAATGTATTAGCAATGGCAGGAAGCTGTATTCTAATGGTCCTTGCGTTAGCATCGCCAGCTGCTTCTAGAGTGTTAAAAAAGAAGCCACTGATCTTGTTGGGGGAAATTTCATATAGCTTATATTTAGTCCATTTAATTGTCTTATTTTCGTTTATTTATCTTCTGCATGGACGGTTGCCGTATGAAATAATTTTATGTCTTTGTTTCTTTGCATCATTTTGTTTGGCTATTGGAGTTAATCGTTTTGTTGAAAAACCTTCATACAAATTTGGAAAGATGTTAGTTAAAAATAAGAATATAGCTTTAAAAAATAATAGACGTACAATTAGCCGCTATTAAGGCATTTTGAGCCATAAATGATTAGTTGGAGGGACATTATTATGCAAGATAAGCTTCAGCTTAAGGACTTCTTTTACATCTTAAAAAAAAGGTGGCTGGCTGTTTTAGCCACTATGCTGTTAGCCAGCACAAGTATTGCTGCGGTAAGTTTCTATGTGTTAAAGCCAACATATCAAGCGTCAGCTCAAGTGCTGGTAAATCAAGCAACTTCTAAAAATGTAGATGAAATCGCAAATATTACACAGCTGAACACACAATTGATTTCTTCTTACATCGATTTTATTAAAAATCCTATTGTATTAAAAGGAGTAAAAGATGAATTGAACTTAAAAAGCTCAATAAAAGATTTAAGTGATGAAATCACCGTTCAGCACAATGAAAACTCTCAGTTTATTAATATTACAGTCAGAGATCACGATTCTAAACAAGTAAGTGAAATTGTAAACAGAGTCGCTTTTCTATCAAAAAAGCAAGCTGAGAAGCTAATGAAAGGAAGCAATATTCAAGTGCTAACAGATCCTTCTGATAGTGAACAAATCTTTCCGAAACCGCTTCCTGTAGCAGCTATAGCAATTGTCGTAGGCTTCATGCTTGGAGTAGCGATTGCTGTTCTTCGTGAATACGCAGATGACTCACTTCGAAATGAAGATGAAATTGAGAAGCTTATCGGTCTCCCTGTCATTGGGCATATCGAACTCCAACCTCGAAAAATGAAGCGAAACCAAAAGCAAGGCAGTGATCAGGAAAAGGCAAGGAGGGAGAACCTTGAGTTTTAAACAAAAAAAGTATCCATTTTCATTGTATCAAGATGCCAAAACCATCAACCAAACAAATATGATTCGAAAAAATGTTGAGGTGCTGCTGAATAGTGAAGTCAAATGCCTGACAATCACATCAGCGGAATTGAATGACAAAAAGCCTCTTATAACGGCAAAGCTAGGTATTTCATTTGCCGAACAAGGGAAAAACGTTCTTCTTATTGACGGAAACGTACACTGTCCTTCTCTTCATCAGCTCTTTGACCTTGGAAGTTCAGAAGGATTAACGGATGTGTTAGTAAACGGGAAAGGCCGGCACGTACCCATTAAACAAACATCATATAAAGGACTTGACGTGCTTACGGCCGGATCTCATTTTCGAAACGCCTCAACACTATTTGTTTCCAAGTATTTTGATGAGCTCATAAAAAGATGGAAAGAAGAATACGATTTAATTCTTTTTGAAACGCCTCAGTTTTTAGAAGAGACGGATTCTCATATTCTTGCAGCAAAATGTGATGCGACCATGCTCATGGTGGAAGAACGTAAAACAAAAGCAGATGCCGTTGTCAAAACGAAAAATATGCTGGAAAAAGCGCGTATTCATGTGCTAGGCGTTATTTGGAGTCCGTCTCACTAGCTCCTCATTTTATATAGAAGGAAGTGAAACGATGAATCAAATTGTCTCGAAAACGACCGGTGATTCCGATGTGCTAAAAAAAGAATTTCCGCTTTTTTATTCGCTGTGTAAACGCATGGTTGATATCGTGATTTCGTTTGTGGCTCTTGTGGTTTTGCTGCCTGTTATTTTGCTGTTTGCGCTCATTGTGATGATTGAAACACCGGGTTCACCTTTCTTTCTTCAAGAGCGTCTAGGTCAAAGCCGCAGACCATTTACGATTATGAAGCTGCGTTCGATGTACAGTGACGCTGAAAAAAACGGAGCGCAGTGGGCGGTTAAAAATGACAGCCGGGTCACCAGAGTAGGAAAGCTGATTCGCCAAACGCGAATTGATGAACTGCCTCAGCTGTGGAATGTATTAAAAGGCGATATGTCCATTGTCGGACCAAGGCCTGAAAGAGCCGTATTTATAGAAGAATTCCAAAAAACACTTCCTTCGTTTAGTCAGCGGCTTGCCGTTAAGCCGGGCCTGACAGGCTGGGCACAAATTAACGGAGGATATGAGCTAACGCCAGCAGAAAAGCTGGAGCTCGATCTTTACTACATTCACCATACGAATATACGGTTTGACGTGAAGATTATGATAAAAACGCTAAGAGTCATCGTAACAGGAGACGGATCAAGATAGGAGAGGGATAACATGAAAAGAGTATTAGTTACAGGCGGATGCGGTTTTATTGGATCACATATGGCAGAGCTTCTTTATCAAAACGGATTTGAAGTAAAGGTCATTGACAATCTCTCAACGGGGAAAATAGCAAACTTAGAAAATCGAGGCATTTCTTTTCACTACGGAGATATTGTGAGTGAAGAATTAGATAAAGTATTTGCTGAGTTTAAACCTCATTATGTTGTTCACCAAGCGGCTCAAGTGAGCGTGGCTCATTCCGTTACTAATTTTCATCTTGATGCCAATGTTAATATTCAAGGAACAATCAACATTATTAATGCATGCAAAAAGCACGGTACCGAAAAAATCATTTTTGCTTCATCAGCGGCCGTGTACGGAAATACGAACGTCACTCCAATTTCACTTACTCATCCAACGAGTCCAGCTTCACCGTACGGACTGTCAAAGTTTACGTCTGAAGAATATTTAAAGCTTGCTAAACAGCTGTATGATATTGACTACGTCATTCTTCGCTACAGCAACGTATATGGCCCGCGGCAAAATTCACAGGGTGAAGGCGGCGTAATCTCGATCTTTTTTGACCGATTTGTTACGAACCAGCAGCCGATTATTTACGGAAGCGGCCGTCAAACAAGAGACTTTATTTACGTAGAAGACGTGAGTCAGGCGTGCTTACATGCTATTCAGTATGCAGGGTGCGGCACGTTTAATATTTCCAATAACAGCAGCATCAGCATTAACGAACTTTTTTTCACGATGAAAAGCATATCAGGCAGTCAATTAACACCTGCTTACCACAGCGTGCGTGAAGGTGATATTGCAGACAGCAGGCTGTGCAATAAAGAAAGCATCAAATTATTGAAGTGGTCGCCTGCTTTTACGCTTGAAAAAGGATTAGCTAAAACGTATGACTACTACCATGAAACGCTAGCTCAGCAATTTGCTAAAACGATGGAGTAAGAGGGATGTATGAAGAAAAATTCCATTTGGAAAAACATTGTTCACTTATTTATTAGTACGGTTGTATCACGTTTGTTAAATGCAGCTGCGCTTATCGTGCTGGCACAGTATTTAAGCGCAGCTAGTTACGGCAGGTTCAGCGTAGCGCTAGCTTTTGCGATGATATTAGGCTACTTTACAGACGTTGGCTTAAGTAACACGGTGCTTCGCGAGGGATCTAAAAAACAAGCTGACGTGGATCAGCTTTTATCCTCGTATGTGAAGATGAGAATTTTGCTTTTACTTGCGACGTTTGCAGGGGCGTATATAGTAATTTCCTTGTTTTATCATGAAGCATCACTTGTAAAGATGATGTACTACTTGATTATACCGATGGTAACAGGACTTGCGATGCAAAGCATCGGGATTACGTATTTTCAGCTTACTGAGCAAATGCATCACTTAGGAGCAATTCGAATCTATTCAGCTCTTTTGTTGGTGGTTCTGCTGACGATTGGAATGCTGATGCATACAAGCCCGTTTTTTATTTCGTTTTTGTTTGGCTTTTCCTATCTTTTAGCAGGAGTGTACGGACTGTGGATGGTGGGGAAAAGAGTATCGTTTAATTTGAAAAAGAAAATTCAACGCGGGCTGCTAAAAAATATCGGCTCATTTATTGTAAGCGGCCTGCTGATTATGCTGCTGCCGCAGCTTGGTCCAATCGTATTAGAAAATACGATTCCGCTTGCAGCCGTCGGCGTGTTTGCCGTTGCGTACCGCATTCCATCGGCGCTTTATCAAGTTCCAGGAATTGTGGCAGGTGCTTTTTACCCCGTGTTATTTCGCCACTATAATCATCAGCAGACAGACAAACATTTAGAATTAAACATTCTTCAAGTGAAGCTTATGAGTTTAGTAGGGATGCTGACTGCTCTTCCTTTTTACCATTTATCCGATCTTGCCGTGTCGTTATTGTTCGGAGATAAATGGGCTGCAGCCGGAGATGCGTTAAAGTGGCTGTCGCTCATGCTGATTTTCCAAGGCTTAAGCGTAGCGCTAGCAGATGGTTTAACAACAAAAGGACTTCAAGGAAGAAGAACGGGCGTTCAGCTAGTTGCTGTTGTATCGGGAATTGCTTTTTACTATTTTTTAAGCTCTGCTTATTCTGTGATAGGAGCCGTGTATGCTGCGCTTTTAATTGAAGCAATTTTATTTATTGGCTGCTGGTTATGTAATCCGGAAAGAGTCATCATCATGCGTAAAACTTTTCCCATTTTTGTTTATTTATTTGGCAGTACGCTTGTGCTTACCACGCTGCTATTTTCACAGCACCCGTTTATTGCGCTGTGTGTAAACATGCTGCTTGTGTTTTTGTTAACGCTGCTAGATAAAAAGATTCGAAATCAAGCGTTAGGATACCTGCAAAAAAACAAACCAGTAAACGTAGAGAACAGAAAGGAGGCGCAAAATGAATAGTGTATACGTGCAAAATCGAAAACCGACCGTTTTGTTTTGCCTTTTTGTTCTTGTTACATTAAGTAAATATAACGTCAATATTGGCTTTTCATTAAAGCCGTACATGATTTTTTTATTTGCGCTTTTGCTGCTGAGCTTTGCTTCTTTTTACGTCTATAAGCTCCAGGCGTATGAAGTGCTGCTGCTTTTATTTTATCTTTTTTACTGTATGACCGGAGCGTTTTCTCTGTACCCAGAAGCGAGTCTTCGTATTATGCTAGGCGTTTTGCTTATCCTTGCCTGCTACTTTTTAATGAAATATGTGATAGCAGAGTTTCATAGCGGCAGTATCAAACGTGCGTTAACCGGAGCGGGCATTCTTTTTAACGGCGTGAGTTTACTGCTCTATATTGCAGGTCTTCAAGCCGTTCATTTTCAATTTGCCTCCGATGTAGAAATTATCAAATGGGGCGTGATGATTGACCGCAGCTATCCGCGTTTGATTGGCGTACTGGATGATCCTAATATTTATGTATTTTACAATACGCTGTTTTTCACTTACTTTTTAACGAACAGCTATAGTACTAAAAATAAAGTCGGACTTTTACTTAGCACATTAGCAAGCGTTTTAACGTTCTCGCGAGGCGGATTAATTGCCATGGTACTTATTGTTATTCTTTACCTAGTAACGAATCGCTCGCTTAATAGCCTCAAAACGGTGCTGTCATTTGTATTTGCCTTTGGAGTGCTTTCTCTTATTGCACATTTTATGACAAGTTTTAACGTATTCACCATTTTAACCGAACGAGCCGATGATTTTTTACATGATGGAGGAAGCGGAAGGTTTTCGCTGTGGAGCCGGGCATTTGAGTTTTTTTCATCGCATCCGTTTACTGGAATCGGTGCTTTTAACTTTTCAGAGTACAACTTGTTCTACTACGGCGAAGCGCTGTACGTTCATAACACGTTTTTAGAAATTTTATCAGAGACGGGTATGATTGGCTTTTGCCTATATTTTAGCTTTTTACTTCTTGTGTTGCTTCAGCTTTTAAAACAAAAAATTCATAAACAAGAACCTTACTTATTTTTAACGTTTATTGGTTTTTTGCTTCAAATGATGTCACTTTCGTTAATTGTAAATGAGCTGTTCTTTTTATACTTAGCGCTGCTGTCAGGCTATTTACGAAATCATCAAAGTGAGGAGAGTGCAAGATGAATAACTTCAAATCTCAACCGGATCAGCCCCTCGTTTCAATCGTTACACCTGCTTATAACTGCGCAGCCTTTATTTCATCCACCATAAAATCCGTTCAGCAGCAAACGTACCTCAACTGGGAGCTGCTTGTAATTGACGACTGTTCGACAGATAAAACGGCTGAAGTAGTAAGGGAGTTCAGTAGCAAAGATCAACGCATTCAGCTGCTTCAGCTTACAAAAAATTCAGGAGCCGCAGCCGCACGCAACGAAGGTATAAGCGCAGCAAGCGGACGATTCCTTGCTTTTTTAGACAGTGATGATCTATGGCATAGGGGAAAACTTGCAAAACAAGTGGCTTTTATGCTTGAAAAAAACTGTGCTTTTTCCTATACGGGCTATAGCATTATCAATGAAAAAGGTGAAAAAACAGGTGTTGAAGTAAACGTTCCGAAAAGTGTTGACTATAGAATGCTAGCGGGTAACACCATTATCGGCTGTTTGACAGTCATGCTTGATAAAAAACAAATTTCCGGGATTTTAATGCCAAACATTCAGCCAGAAGACACGGCGCTGTGGCTGTCACTGCTGAGAAAAGGCTATACAGCATACGGCCTTCAAGAGTCACTTGCTTATTACCGTCTTGTATCTCACTCGGTTTCTAGCAACAAGCTGAAAGCAGCGACGAGGTATTGGAAGCTTCTGCGCAAGCAAGAAAGGCTGCCGTTATGGAAAAGCGCCACTTATTTTGTACAGTACAGCGTGAATGCGTACGCTAAAAGTAAAAACCTCTCAAAATCGTAAAGGATGTGGAGTCTTGAAAAACGTACTTTTAATCACGGATAAATTGATTACAGGCGGAGCAGAAACGTATTTTTGTAAGCTAGAAAATCAGTTGAATCATCCGGATATCACCGTGTATACAGCAGCTGCAATGGGAGAACTGTACAGTAAAATTCAATATAAAAAACGGTTCACGCCTTTAAGCAGAAAAAATCATCTTCACAATCTTTATGTACTTTGGAAAAAGGTTCGAACGTGTAAAATTGACATTATTCATGCCAACAGTCTGCGTATGGTGATGTATGCAGTATGCGTGAATCGAGTGCTGAGGAAAAAAGTAAAAATACTTTATACAAAGCATAATGTAACGGTGCTGGAACAAAAGGCAAAAAGCTTTTTTTGTAAACTCGTAAACTCTTATGTGCATGGAGTGATTACGGTCAGCCGCTTTGAACAGGAGCAGCTAATGAATCTCGGCGTAAACAGCAACAAAGTGACAACAATCTATAACGGAGTGGATTTAGATCAATTTGTATTTAAAGAAAAATCTGCTTCACTCGATTGTCATATCGGTCTGTTGGCACGAGCTTCAAAAGAAAAAAATCACGAGCTGTTTATCGAAATCGCCTCACTGCTGAAAGGTAACGACCACATGAAGTTTCATATCGGAGGAGGAGGACCTGACCTTCAGCGAATTCAAGAGCTTATTCACCAGCAGGGCTTATCCGAAAAGATAAAGATATGGGGAGAAGTAGAAGACCCTGAAGCATTTATTACGAAAATGGATATGCTTCTGTTAACTTCTCATCGTGAAGTCTTTCCAATGGTTGTTTTAGAAGCAATGGCTGTTGGTACACCGATGATTTCAATTGATGTAGGAGGCGTGAAAGAAGCGATAGCAGACGGAGACACGGGCTATTTAATCCCTGCATATTCACCTCAAGCATTCGCAGAAAAAATTACGGTGCTGTACGCCGAGCAAGAGCAAAAGCAGCGTTTTGCTAAAGGCGCAAGAAAAAAAGTCGAACAGCACTTTACGTCGAGTCAAATGATTGCGTCCACTGCTAATCAATACGTAAACGTGAGCGGAAAAAGCTTCTAACCCGGAAGCTTTTTTTCTATGGAAACAGTGAACCACAGGTAGTCAACACGCATAAAGTAATAGAAGCAGTACATGCTTTACAGCTGCTGAGAAAGCGAGATGAGTTTAATGGAAAACTGCAGTGAAGAAAGAATAGTCGACGCCGCTTGTTTCGGTGTGAAAAGAGACGGCGTTACGGATGATGCACCTGCGATACAGCAAGCAATTGATTACGCAGAGGCTAACAAGTTATCACGAGTGCTCCTAACAGGAGACTATACGTATGCCATCGCATCACCCATTGTGATTAAACCGTCTATTTCATTTGAAATGGACAGCGGAACCAAACTCAAAGTAACGGGAAATTATCATGTATTTACCCTTCAAAAAGATGCGTCCATTTCAGGTGGAACGGTTGAAGTAATCGACCCATCATTTACCTCTTCAGTCATTTACCTTCACGGATCGCAGCAATTAGAAACAGGAAACAAAACGACGATAAGCAACATCAGCATGATTAATACGTCAGGCGCTTACAGTGGAAAAGGCATTTATTTTTACTGCCAAAAAGCGTGGGATTTTATCAGCTTTGTGAACGTATCATTTGTACACCTTCGCAACTTTGAAAGGGGCGTGCTGCTGCAAACTGAAAAAATCACCAACATCAATACGCCTGCATGGATCAACGCGAATAACTTTAGCTATTTATCCATTGACGGCTGTCAGTATGGAATTGACGTAGCCGGCATCAGTGACGTGCCGTATGAAACGTCGGGAAACAGCTTTGTTCATTTTCAAATGCAGTGCCGCAGCCAAACGAAACGAGCAATTAAATGTTCAGGTGCTTACAATACGTTTGAAGGGCATATTTGGGATACGTATTTGATGAACGGAGGAGAACCGCCCGTAGAATTTACGAGTATCTCGCATCGAAATCAGCTTGCCTCTAACCTTTTATCCACATCGATTTTAAACAACGGACAGTATAATGACATTACGTCTCCTTTTGAACAAACCCGAAATATATTTGCTCCAGGTCTTCCAGGAAAACCTGATATCATCGGCAATCAAGACGATATTTTCGTACAAGCTGATAAAAAATACACCGTCAAACAAATCGCTGGAAAAGCCCCGTACGGAGGTAGCATCAGCAACTGCTTCAGCTTAGTTGATGAACAAAGCATGAACTACCTTGATGTGCCGGCTTCAGCTCCCGTTGTGATTGAAATGGACTTTACTGCAAATCCAATTAAAATGCTGAATATGGCCGGCGTTTCATTTGGATGGGGTGAGTCACCTAAAAATATTAAATTTGAATATCTAACAGTACTAGACGGCGCGTGGATAACAGCAAAAGACGTAAAAAACAACTTAGGAAACACGGTAACGGCAGAAGTGCGCGCCAATACGCTGTATAAAATGAGACTTACGCTAAGTGAATACACAAAAGACCACAAGCGTTTTCGAATTAACCGCATCTTCGGTACGTCTTCTATAATGCCAGGTTCCTCTTGGGTTGCAACGTCCGGAAGCAAAATGTATGGAAACCTTGAGTTTCAGCAAGGAAACAGCCTGATCCTTAAATCTCCTGACGGACAAAGCTGGAAGCTAAGTATTGATAACACAGGGAAAGTATCAGGGACAAAAATCTAAGTAGAGAAATTATTTTTAAACCAGCTTCTTTTTATAAGAAGCTATTTTTTATGCCGATAAAAAGTCACGAGCGTACTATGGATAGAACACCCCCTATGACCGATAGATATAACGAAGTGTGAAAATGAAAGCAGAAGAATACATCAGTGAAAAGGGGAAATGTTATGGGGGCATTACGAAATCTGAGTATCTATCGAAAGCTGCTAGTCATGGTTATAATTTCAACAATTTCACTTATTGCAGTCGCCGTGATTAGCTATTTTTACACACAGCGAATTGCTGACAGCTCGGAGTCTATGTACAATGACCGCCTGCAGCCAATCAGGCAGTTAGGGCAAATTCGTACGAATAACCGAGCGATTGATGCCAATACGCTTGAAATGATTTTATCAAAAGACGAAAACTATCAGCGTAAGCGTCTCGATGAAATTCAAGAAAAAGAAGCTGAAAATAACAAGCTTATCGAACAGTATAAAAAGACATTTTTGCTAGATAGTGAAAAAGAAAAACTGGCTCTATACGAAGAAAATATAGGTAACTTAACACAAGCAAGAAGTGAAGCCATACAGCTTGCTCAAGATGAAAAAGGAGACGAAGCCTATAACGTTTTTTCTAAACAAATCGTCACCCTGCGTACAACCATAAACAACACGTTAGATGATCTTCAAACGATAAACAACGAGGAAGCAAAAAGCATTTACCAAAAAAATAAGCAAAGCGTAAAATCAGCCGTTACCACCCTATTACTCGTTAGCGCATTGGTTATCCTGCTTACGATAGCCGTTGGACTTCTAATTGCACGCATGATTACAAAGCCTTTAAACGATATTAAAAATCTTATGGAAACAGCAAAAGACGGGGATTTTCAAGTGCAAGGCACGTATGAATCTCAAGATGAAATTGGCTTACTTACAGCATCATTTAATAAAATGATTGGCGGATTAAAAGAAATGATTATGTCTGTTGGAAGCATTTCATCAACGGTTGCCGCTTCTTCAGAAGAACTAAGCGCCAGCGCAGAACAAAATAATAGTGCGATTGAACATATTTCAAGCATCACTGAAAAACTAGCCTCAGGATCCAACCATCAAGTGAATCAAATTCAAGAAAGCTCCACCATTATTCGCCGTATTACGAACCAAACGTCAGAAGTTGTTGAAAACGTCGAGCAAATCACTAAGCGAGCACTCGACACGGCTGCGATCTCAAATAGCGGAACAGCGACCGTTGAAACAGCAGCCCAACAAATGAAATCAATCAACGACAATGTCACTGAACTCTCATCTGTTTTTCAAGGTCTTAGCGAACACTCAGCGAAAATTAGTCAAATTAACGATGTCATTACAACCATTGCCGATCAAACGAATCTGCTTGCTTTGAATGCAGCTATTGAAGCCGCAAGAGCAGGAGATCACGGAAAAGGCTTTGCTGTTGTGGCAAGTGAAGTACGAAAACTAGCAGAAGGCTCATCCAACTCAGCAAATCAAATTAAAGATCTAGTTAGCTTAATTCAAAGCGAAACAGCTCGAACGCTGCAGTCGATGACAGCCACAACCAAAGAAGTAAAAGAAGGCCTAGCAGTAGTTGAACAAGCAGGTACGTCATTTATGCAAATTAACGAAGCCGTGCAGCACGTAGTGAATCAAATTCAGCAGATCGGAAGCGCTATTCACAATTTAGCCAAAGATACACATGAAGTCCAGCAGGCGATTCACGAAGTCAACGGTATCGCTGAAGAAGCGGCAGCGGGAGCGCAAAACGTATCAGCTACAACGGAAGAACAGCTTGCCTCCATGGAGGAAATTGCTTCATCGGCAATGGATTTAGCCAATATGTCGGAGGGACTGCAGGAATTGGTTTCGAGGTTTAGAGTTTAAGAGGGTTTAGAAATGGAAAGGTATTGATGGAAGCTTCTATAGTAGCAACAGGCAAGAATAAAAGTAGATGCGTTCATTAAAAATTTAGCAAAAACCAAAATAAAGCTAGTAAGTAAATAATTATTTATATGAAAAAAAGTCTGTTCCTCATATGAGAAACAGACTTTTTTTCGGTTTTATTATCAAGCAAGATATAAAGATATCTTTAATATAATAACATGGATAGATGGGATAAGTCATTAAAATATGGAAAATAAATAAGAAAATATCTTTATTGGATAAATCAAATAATCTTTTTGTTATTCCTAAAAATCTTAAACTGACTGTAAAATAATAGAGTTTTGATCATAGCTTGTCACATTAAGTGACAAGCTATTTGTATATTTATAGATTAATATGCTTATTTTTGTTATTATTTTCAATTTCGTACCGATAGTAAATAAGAGATTTCCGAGGAGGACTATTAAAAACGAAAAAGGAGTAAAAAAATTAATGAAAAAAATAGGAAAAATTTTCTTTGCAGTCATCGTTATGCTTATTGCTTTGAACGTCGTGAACAAAGCAGAAGCAGCTGAAACAGAACCATTAATTTCAGTAAAGCTATCAAACTATCTAGGTAATAAAAGCTCGATTACGATTCAGCCATCAGAAATTTATCGCATTAAAGGTACTAATTTAATCTTAAGCGCTAAAAAAGATTATGAAGTGAAAGTGACATCTAGTGGCATAGCTATTTATAAAGGAACAGAGAAGCTTGCGGAATTTCCTAGCTTTGAAGTAACTCCTTCTACATATGATGCGACATTGAGTATCCAAGGGAGAAAGTACTTAGGTGATGTAGCATTCACAAATGAAAGTCAAAAATACGTTCGCCCCATTAATACATTGCCGATAGAAGACTACCTAAAAGGTGTAGTTCCGGAAGAATCCTTAAAAAATTGGACTTCTTTAAATACATTTAAAGCTCAAGCAGTAGCAGCTCGTTCATATGCGTTAAAGCATTTGAATGATTCAAACCTTACAGATACACAGAGCAGGCAAGTTTACGGAGGAAAACAAGAGTTATCTATTACACCTCTTACTGATCAAGCCGTTGAAGAGACGTTTGGTGAAGCAGTTACGTACAATGGAAGAGTAGTAGAAACCCTTTTTTCTTCAAGTAATGGCGGAATTATTGAGTCCAATTCTAACTACTGGACTAATAGTGCTCCACTACCTTACTTTCAAGTGAAAAACGATCCGTACGATCCTCAAATGCCGTGGAAAAAGGTCGTAAATAAGCAGCAAATTGATTTATCAACAAAAGATTTAGCTGCATCCGATACGTGGTGGAGTCAAACGAACGAAAAAGACTTAAAAATGGCGGATAATATCAAAAACAAAATGAAAGCTAACGGATTAGACACGAAAGACATCAAGATTACTGACATTACAAAAATAGATTTTTATGACCGTGCGTCGGGTCAGCGTGTTACAAAAGGAGATCTAAGCGTTCGTTATATTAAGAAAGATGATGTAGATAAAGACGGTAAAATTCTTATTCACGATTGGGACTATATAGGAGAAAGTGCTAAGACCGTTAAAGACCTCATTGAAGGTTCATCTATGCTAAACCTGTACGTAACTTCGATTGATGAAGATGATACGTCGTTTACTATTCATGGAAAAGGTTTTGGACATGGCGTAGGAATGAGTCAGCAGGGATCGAACGTAATGGCAAATCAAGGGCTGGATTATAAAGAGATTTTAGCATTTTATTATCCAGGTACAGCCCTTACTGAATATTACAGCACAAAAGCAGAACGTTCTTATAAAACAGCTCCGTATGCAGCTGCCTTAAATTCAGTTAATGAAATGGGTACGAAAATAACAGGAAAAGCAGAAGCAAATACACTCGTCTACGTAAAATTTAACTCCACGAGTTCTGCGATTGCTGCCAGAGGGAAAGCGGACAGCGAAGGAAACTTCTCTGTTTCTATTCCAAAACAAGCAGCGGGAACAAAAATATATGTCATTTTAAAAAATGATGTGAATTATAGTCCCTATGCTTCAACTGTAGTAAAAGCAATAGCTGCACCTAAAAATCCGGCCGTAAATGAATTAAAAGAAACAGATACAGCCGTAAAAGGAACAACAGAAGCAAATGCACTTGTGTATGTGAAGTTTGGCTCTACTTCCGGACAGATTGAAGCCAGAGCAAAAGCGGATGCAAAAGGAAACTTTACTGTTGCAATCCCAGCTCAGGCAGCGGGAACAAAAGTATATGTTATTGCCAAAAATGCTGTGAAATACAGCAAGTATACGGGTGTTACTGTTAAAACCTATTCTGCACCAGCCGCACCTGTGATTGATCCAGTTACAGAGTATGATACCGTGTTAACCGGAAAAGCAGAAGCAAATACAGCGGTATATGTAAAATTAGATTCTAGTAAAAATAGCATTGCTTTTAGAGGAAAAACAAATGCAAAAGGAAGCTTTTCGATTTCTATTGCAAAGCAAAATGCAGGAAAGAAAATCTATGTTATTGTAAAAAATGCAGTGAAATACAGTCCGTATACTTCAACTATTGTTAAAGCTCAATCAGCGCCTAAAGCACCTAGTATCTCTGCTGTTACTACAACTTCTACAGCTATTTCCGGAACAGCCGTACCAGGGTCATTAGTTTATGTGAAAGCAGGATCTAGCTCAGCAGCTATTCTAGCTAGAGGCAACACAAATGCTTCAGGCGTATACAATGTGACTATTCCAACTCAGTCAGCAGGTACAAAAATATACGTGGTGATAAAAGCTGATGGATTCTATAGCCCATATGCATGGACTTTGGTGAAATAAGGGAAATTAAGTTTTTTGTTGTGAAAGAAGAAGCATATCTATATTAAAAGAAATAATTCAAAAAACCGTTCACGGGTAAATTGGTGAACGGTTTTTAAACGTTTTTTATTTTCTGGTTTTTAGAAGTTTTATCTAGTGTTCTTATATTTTTAAGAATAAATTCCCGCTACGTTCATTCTATAAAAGAGAGTTTAAACGTTTTTTACAAAAAGATAATCACTTTGTCTGCTACAGTAAGTAGAAATTAGTAAGCTACATACTCCAGTATAAACTTAACTTAAATAGGGGAATTTCGAATGTGTAGGTAAACTTATCATATTGTAAAAAAAGGAAGAGAAGGATAGTATAAGAAAAACGAATATTTTTATCTTTAAAAGAGGCGTAAAGGTAGGTAATAAGCTAAATTAGTTATTAATTATTCTAAGCATCTATTGAAGAGAAGTAATTCTATATAGCTATAATAAAAAGGGGAATGAACTAGTCCTCTTTTTGCTACGTAAGTCGTTGTGTTTCTTTGAAAAGAAAACTTATTTTTCAGATGGGGGGATGATAGAGTGGAATGTCTTTTTATTAAAAATTCTAGGAGATGCCTTTAATGTCAAAGAATAATTGGACTAATGTTTTATTTTTAGCTTCTATTCTATTTATTATTAGGTTAACCATGTTCACGGAAAGTTCGTTAGGAATCGGTGAAGGAAAAGGTGGTATCAATCTTGTGCCATTTTACACAATGAGGGATTTATTATTTCATCATTCATTTGGCGATTTTATCCTAAATAATATAGGAAACATTATTTTGTTTTTACCGTTTGGTTTTTTCTTATCTATGAGATTTAGGAAAATAGATAATTTGCCAAAAAGTTTCCTCGTGGGAATGTTCTTCTCTGTACTCATTGAAATAGTTCAACTATTTATGCCAAATCGGTGGACAGATATTGATGATGTTCTCTTGAACACTTTAGGGACGGGTATAGGATACAGTCTATTTAAGACGCTAAACTACATAAAAGAAGGCTAATAACGGCCTTCTTGTGGTTTGTAAAAGAGATAAAAGATTTAATCCGAAAATTGTAGTCTATCCACATGATTGTTTTTAAAAAAATATATAGTTCTGCGGAGAAAAATATAGGGTTAAGAAAAGAAGCAATCATAAATATATATGTAAAAAAGATCTCTAAATTCTAGAGATCTTTTTGTATCTATAAAGCAAAAATAAAAATAGCGCCCCACCAAATGAATCAATAGCCACATCGATAATTCGCCCGTCACGTCCAATAATAAAAGCTTGATGCAGTTCGTCTAAAAAAGCAAAACAAGCGAGTAAAAACCACGCTTTTATATATCTCCAAGAATTTTTTTTAAAATTCCAGTAAATTAATAGGGCTAATAAGCCGAAGAAAGAGATATGAGCAATTTTACGTAAGATAAACTCTAAATTAAAGCCGTATGTATAAGACGTATAAAATTCACTGCCAGGATGTAACACGGACCAAAGAGTAGCTTTATGATTCCAGACTGAAGCATTGCTCCAAGAGCTTGGATCCGTCACTTGAAGATGCGGCGTGTGGGAAAAATGAGAAATAGCGAGTATCATTGCAACAACACAAATTCTTTTTAGTATCATACAAAAAATTCCTTTTATTTTTAGATTTATCTCCATATCGTAAGAGAAAAGCAGGGGAAATGCAAGAAATATCCTTGAGCACCTTTCTTTACACATAATACATTAAGATATTTTCATATAGAAATATTATGATTTTCTCTACATATGACAGAAGTTCTAACAACTTACTAAATATAGAAAAATATAAGACTATCAACATTTAACGACATAAAAAGGTCCTTTGAAGCGAAAATATTATCTTTTCATTCAAAAACCTTGTTATATCGCAAATTTCGACAAAAAATGTTATCCCTCTTTTCCTGTTTTTGTGATAACATTAATTTTACGATTGTGTCATAAGTTATAGGTCTAATGACTGTTTGAAAAAAACTATAGAAATAATTGAGAATAGATAAGATAAATGAACTATAAAAATCCTCTTGAATCATTTGTGGAGCCCTTAGAAAAACTTGTTGAAATTAAAGACAAGTTTTTAATTTTTATCTAATAAAGGATGAATATTCAAAAATAGTAATATAAAGCACAATATGTATGGTGATGTCTCCTCAGCCACTATCAAAGGAGGCACTCGGCTGCACTGTGGGTAGAAAACTACCTTAGACACGTTTGTTGTCAGGAGTGTGGTGTGAGGCGGGGTTAAATGCCCCTATTAATTTATAAGCATTTACGAATGTGTTGCTGCTGCAGCTTGTTCGTAAGTGCTTACAAAAAGTATATATAAATAGGAAGAAACAAGGAGTGAATGACGATGAAAAAAATTAAAAAAGCTATTATTCCAGCTGCTGGACTCGGCACGCGGTTTTTACCCGCAACGAAAGCAATGCCAAAAGAAATGCTTCCAATCGTTGATAAACCGACTATTCAATATATCGTCGAAGAAGCAGTTCAATCGGGTATTGAAGATATCATCATTGTAACGGGAAAAGGAAAACGCGCGATTGAAGATCATTTTGATTATGCTTCAGAACTTGAAAATAATTTAGTCGAAAAAGAAAAATTCGATATTTTAGAAAAAGTGCGTCAATCTTCAAACGTAGATATTCACTATATTCGTCAAAAAGAACCAAAAGGGTTAGGGCACGCAGTATGGTGTGCTCGTAACTTTATCGGCGATGAACCATTTGCCGTATTGTTAGGCGATGATATTGTTCAAGCGGAAACACCTTGTCTTCGTCAGTTAATGAACGAATATGAACAAACGCTTTCGTCCGTAATAGGCGTGCAAACGGTCCCTGACAACCAAACGCATCGCTATGGCATCGTAGATCCGATTTCAAACGACGGCCGCCGTCACCAAGTGAATACATTTGTAGAAAAACCAGCCGCGGGTACAGCTCCTTCGAATCTAGCAATTATGGGGCGCTACGTCTTCACTCCTGAAATCTTTAAATTTTTAGAAGAACAAGAAGTCGGAGCAGGCGGTGAAATTCAATTAACCGATGCTATTCAAAAGCTAAATGAAATTCAGCGTGTGTTTGCGTATGACTTTGAAGGTAAGCGCTATGATGTAGGAGAGAAGCTAGGATTTATTCAGACAACCATTGAATTTGCTCTTCAGCATACGGATTTAAAAGATGATTTGTTAGAAATTATGAATTGTTTAGTAAAGCAAGAATTGAAAACTAAAATAGCTGTTGAATAATTGAAAAGGGGTGGATTAAGTTGCCAGTAATCGCTGAACCAAAAACTAAAACTGTGGTCCAAGCACCCCCAATTGAGAAAAAAGTTAATCCAAATAATAAACGAGGTTATCTTTTTACTAAAAGGTGTATTGATATTGTTGGATCTGTTGCAGGACTAGTTATATTATTAGTCGTTTTTCTAATCATTGGACTTTTAATAAAAATGGAAGATCCAAAGGGTTCAATTTTTTTCTCGCAAAAAAGGGTAGGTAAAAATGGTAAAGAGTTTAGTATGTATAAGTTTCGTTCCATGGTATCAGATGCAGAAGCAAGACTAGATCAGTTGCTACAAAAAAATGAAACAACAGGTGCAATGTTTAAAATGAGAGATGATCCAAGAGTTACAAAAATCGGGAAATTTATTCGTAAAACAAGCATCGATGAACTTCCACAATTAATTAATGTCCTAAAAGGTGATATGAGTCTAGTTGGACCAAGACCCCCTCTTCCGAGAGAAGTAAAAGAATATACAAATTACCAAATGCAACGCTTACTTGTTACTCCAGGTTGCACAGGTCTTTGGCAGATAAGTGGCAGAAGCGAAATTGGGTTTGAAGAAATGGTAGAGCTAGATATACTGTATATTAAAACACGAAATTGTAAAATGGATATTAAGATAATGTTAAAAACTATTAAAATAATTTTTATAACAGATCAAGGGGCATATTGATTTACATCTTGCATAGGAACAACCTCTTCTAAGGAGAGCGTAAATTATTTATTAGAATAGTCGTTAATGTTAAGAATTTGCTGGTTATTAAAATATTATTAAAATTACTAGAAAAGATGAAAATTATGACACATAAAAAGAGACTACTTGAAAATTTTTCGGCTTTAGCAATTATGCAACTTTTGAATTATGCCCTACCATTTATAACCTTTCCATACTTAGCTCGTGTGTTAGGGCCAACAGAATATGGAGTTTATATCTTTTCACAGGCGTTTATACAATACTTTATATTAATAGTGGATTTTGGATTTGATTTATCTGCCACTAGAGAAGTATCAATTTATCGTGATAGTAAAGAAAAACTTAGTAAAATAGTCAGTTCAATATTAGTAATTAAATTAATACTATTAATTATTTCATTGAGTATTTTAATTTTAGCAATCACTTTTATTCCTCAATTAAGAGAATATTGGTACATCCATATATTAACTTTTGGAATGATAATTGGGAATATGCTATTTTCCATCTTTTTTTACCAGGGTATTGAAAGAATGAAATTCATAACTATATTCAATTCAAGTGTTAAAATTATATTTACTGTATCCATATTTTTCCTAGTTAAAGATTCTGAGGATTTATTTATGGTGCCACTACTTAATTCTGTAGGATATATACTTGTAGGGGCTATATCTTTAGTTACTATGTTGAAGTTATTTCGTATTCAATTACAGAAACCATCTTATGAAGAGATAAAGAATCAATTTGTAAACAGTATCCAGTTCTTTTGGTCCAGAGTTGCTGTCTCTCTTTATACAACTAGTAATACTTTTATAATAGGTATTGTTTTAGGGCCAACAGCGGCAGGTATATTTGGCTCAGCTGATAAAATTTTCAGAGGATTTGTTAGTTTATATAACCCTTTAAATAACGTACTTTATCCGTATGTTGCGTATAGCAAAGATATTAAATTGTATAGAAAGATATTTAGGTTTGCTGTTGCTAGTAATATTATTATTTGCATAATTGGCTTTGTGGCATCGGATTTTATTATTTCTTTAATTTTTGGAATTGGATTTAATGAAAGTGCATATCTGCTGAAAATAATGTTTTTTGCAGCATTATTTATGATGCCTAGTGTTTTAATGGGCTATCCGCTATTAGGTGCCTTAGGTAAGGTTAACTATGTCAATAAAAGCGTTATATATCCATCAATAATCCATATTTTGTTGTTAATAGCCTCGCTTCCTATACTATCAGTAGAAAAAGTTGCTTATTATATTGTCGTTACAGAAATCTTAGTATTTCTTTACAGATGGTTCGGAGTGAAAAAATATAAATTTTTTGATGGAATATAGTCATTATAAAAAAAGGCGGTGGATTTATTTATGAAAAAAGTAATTACATATGGGACGTTCGATTTGTTACATTGGGGACACATCAATCTGTTGAAAAGAGCAAAAGAAATGGGCGATCATTTAACAGTAGCATTATCAACAGACGAATTTAACCAGTTAAAAAATAAAAAATCTTATTATCATTATCAACATAGAAAGACTATTTTAGAAGCGATTCGTTATGTGGATCTCGTAGTTCCTGAAACTCATTGGGAACAAAAAAAGCAGGATATTGAAAAGTACGATATTGATATTTTTGTAATGGGGGACGATTGGCAAGGGAAGTTTGACTTCTTATCGCCTTATTGTGAGGTCACCTACTTACACCGCACTAAAAATATATCAACTTCAATAATAAAAAAAGATTTGAAAAAAGTATAAAAACTTAATCCCATGATTAATTTTTTATACTATAAGCTATATGCTATATATTTGGTTTAATTTTTTATATAAGAGATTTTTAAGAAAATAAACATGAATATAATTTGTGACTTTTTTAGAAAGGGAATAATTACTATGAGTTATTTATATAAAGGTATAAAAAAAATCATTAAACTGTTTATTTATAATATTTCGAAAATAGTACCCAAAAATCAAGATCTATATTTATTTGGATCATGGTTTGGGAATAAATTTGCTGACAATACTAAATATCTATATTTAGAAGCAATGGAATTTAAAAATATAAATGCTATCTGGATTACTAAAAACCCTACTGTATATAAAGAAATGAAACAGGAAGGGTTAAATGTATTATTAAATAACTCATTCAAAGGAATTTGGGCTCAACTAAGATGCAAAGTTTTTTTTACTAGTACAGGTGAATATGATTTGGATGAATTCTTATTAGGTGGAGCTTTACATTTTAATTTATGGCACGGTATACCGATAAAGAAAATAATGTTTGATGATTTAATTAATTTTAATTCTGGGGAGAAACATAATAGAATAGTTGTTTTTCTTGTTAAATTTTTTTCAAGAAGAAAAAATAAACTAAATAGTGTTCTTGCCACTAGTAAAACGATTCAAGGTATTTATGAATCGGCATTTCGTATCCCGAAAGAAAATATACCAATTATGGCACAGCCGAGAAATAACATTTTCTATACAGATAAATATAATAAATATGTAGATATCCCGAATGAATTATTGGAAAGAAAGACTATTTTATATATGCCCACTCATCGGAAAGAAGGAAAAGAAAAACAAGATATAGATAAAATTCTAGATTTAAATGGAGTTAACGAATTTTGTGAAAAATATAATTTTAACTTCATTATCAAGCAACATTATTACCATCACAAAGAGAATGTCGATGTTTCAGAATATAGTAATATAAAAAACTATAACAACATCAATATTGATACTCAAGTATTGTTAAAATACGCCGATATCCTAATTACAGATTATTCTAGTTGTTTCATTGACTACTTATTGTTGAATAGACCTATTATTTTTTATGCTTATGATAAAAAAGATTATGAATTAAGCGATAGAGAATTTTATTTTAATTATAAAGATATTACTCCTGGATTTCATATAGAGAAGAGGAGTGATTTATTAAAGGCTTTATTTGAAATAAAAAAAGCAGATGCATTTGAAGAGGATCGACAAGCAGTAAGAAAGGTATTTTATGATGAGGAAAGTTTGAAGTTGGATAGTGGCCATTTATTTGAGCTTATAAAAAAAAACAAAGTTGTCTCATGATACATTAGGATGGCAATAAATCTATCTATTAGTAGATTAGAAGCTATGTATATACAGTTTAGTGAGGATTATTAATATTCTATAGAATTTAAATTATTAAATTCATTAACTGTCATTTGTTATATAAAAGTCTTAGAGGTAGAGTGATTTTCTTGGAAAATAATATTAATGAAAAAGTTGCAATAATAATCTTGAATTGGAATTCTTATACCGACACCTATGAATGCCTGAAATCTTTAGAAGATATTAAAAAGAAGAATTTTACCGTTTTTTTGGCTGATAATAACTCTCAGGACAATTCCTTTTCAATGCTGCAAAAAGATTACCAGAGGAAGGTATTTAGTATAGACATTGTATTTATTCAGACAGGTGCAAATTTAGGATTTGCAGGAGGAAATAATGTTGCAATCAAAAAAGCATATGAGCAAGGATATGAATATTTCTGGCTTTTAAATAACGATACTATCGTGGAGGCCAATGCACTTGATCCATTAATAAATTATTTGATTAATAACCCAGAAGTTGGAATCACGGGTTCGAAAATTTATTATTATGATACTTCAAAAATATGGTTTGCAGGTGGAAAAGTAGATTTAAGTATGGGAAGAGTTAAACACATTGGGTTAAGAGAAGAAGATAATGGACTGTACGATACTACAAAACAAGTAGATTTTATCAATGGGTGTAGTCTAGCTTTTAAACGCGAAGTTTTGGACAAAGTTGGATATATGAATGAGGATTACTTTTTATACTACGAAGAAACTGATTGGAACACTAGAGTTAGGAAAGCGGGTTTTAAAATTGTGTTTTGCCCCCAATCCGTTATATATCATAAAGTTTCGCTGTCTTCAGGCGGAGAAGATAATCTTTCATCGAAAGTATACTATTATAATTTTAGGAATGCATTTATTTTCGTATTTAGGAATAATCCACAATCTATATTTAAGGCTAGAATGTATTTGATTTATAGGATATTTAAAAAATTAGTAACTTTGACCTTTAAAAAAAACTATGGATGGAAGGATCTTATTATTGTATCCCAGTCTTATCCTGACGCCATAAATTACATGAAAAGGAATAAAATAAATCAAATAAATAAAAATTAGTGTAAGAAGTATGGTGTTAATCTATGAATTATAATAAAGCTTTCAATAGGTATCAAATAAATTGTTTGCTGATTCTTTATATTTCTTCCCTTTTAAGTGGAATGTTTATTTTAAAAAGTTCAGTAACTGTTCGTCCAGAGAATTTGATCAGTCCGATATTCATAATAGGAATGCTTTTTTATGTTATGGCTATTACAGATAGAATAAATGTAAGCAAATTAAGTCTTTTTTATGTTTGTTTTATATGTTTGAATTGGATGGTCTCTGTCTTTTTAAGTCCTGTTTTAATGGATTCTATTAAAGGGCTTCTAACATTAACCCTTTTGATTTTTACTTTTATAACAACTATTTCAACTATATCTTTAGATAATCAATCGTTAGTTAAACTTTCTACTATAGCTTTTCTAGTATTAGGTACAATAGAAGCAGTTTATGGAATAGTTTCCTATGTTGTGTACTTAACAAATGGTACTGATATAGGAGGTTTAATGCATGGACAGCAAGGATTAAGTATATCAGTAAAAGGTACTTTTGAAGAAGCTAACATTTTTGGAGCATTTAATAGTATTGTAATATTGTTGATATTATCCTTGTTAATAAATGGTTATTATAAAAAGAAAAATTGGATATTAATAATCCTTTTAATCATTAATTTTGGAGCAATAATATTAAGTTGGACAAGATCAGCATGGTTAGGAACGTTATTAGGCGTGTTATTTATACTATTAATTAATAAATCACAAATAATTAAGCTTAAGAATTTTCTGCTACTTATCTTTATAGCAGGTTCTATTGTGCTCATTATTAATTATATCAGCCCCATATTTGACAAGCTTAGTGGTAATAATGGTCTGTTCTACACCAAGATTAGCGAAATTTTTGACCCTCAAAGTGATACAGCAGTTTATCGTATGAATGAATTTCAGGTGGCAATCAATCAGTGGTCTCATAGCCCCTTTTTCGGTAACGGTTATTTAAGTATAAAAGCATTTGGGGAAACAAAATGGATATCTAATATCTTTTTGCTACTTTTGGACGATAGTGGAATAATAGGGGCTCTACTATTTTTCTGCCCTTTAGCATGGGTTTTATTCAAAAGTATTAAAGTATCACATTTGGCTAGTAAATTATCTAGTCCACAATATAGTGCATATATCACTGGTTTAACAGCAGGTTTAATTTCCTTGTTGTTTGTGTTTAATTTTACTCCTACACATACATTGCTATTCTTTTGGTGGTATTTAAGTTTGCTTATCTTATTTATTACTAACTATAAAAAAATGATGTTTATACAGGTGGATAACGATGCAAAAAGTTCTAAATAAATTTGTGAAAAAAATAAAAAAGCAAGATTATGAATTAGATAAGGAAATCAAGTTAAAAGATATATTTATTTTGTCTATTAATAAAACAATTTTACTAATTAGAGGAACTATAAGGAAACAAGGATTTAAAATAAGGGGTAAAAATACATTTATAGGAAAAAAAGTCAAGTTGAAATATAAGCACTATATTTCAACTGGGAATGCTGTAACAATCGAAGATTATGTTGAGTTGAATGCATTATCTAAAAATGGAATAAAGTTAGGTGATAATGTGAAAATTGGTTCTCACACCATCATCTCTTGTACTGGAAGTTTGGAAAATATAGGTGTGGGTGTGGATATTGGCGCCAATAGTGGCGTCGGAGATTACTGTTTTTTTGGAGCTGCTGGTGGTATTAAGATAGGCAACCATGTAATTATGGGGCAAAATGTAAGGTTTCACTCTGAAAATCATAAATTTGATCGTATCGACATTCCGATAAAGCAACAAGGAGTTACTAATAAAGGGATAAAGATTGATAATGATTGTTGGATTGGCTCAGGAGTAGTTTTTCTAGATGGTGTCACTATTGGAAGAGGTTGTGTTATAGGGGCAAATACTTTAGTAAATAAGAATATTCCTCCTTATAGCGTAGCGGTAGGAAATCCGGTGAAAATTGTGAAGGATCGGAGAATTTAAAAAAAGGATGAGAATATTACATTATAGCTTAGGGTTACCACCGTATCGAAGTGGAGGGTTAACTAAGTATTCAATAGATTTAATGTCTATGCAAACTCTACAAGGTCATCAAGTATATCTATTATATCCTGGTCAAATTAACCCTTTTCAAAAACAAAGAGTTAAAAAAAATAAACCTTATTTGAAAATTGAAGTATATGAATTGTTAAACCCTCTCCCAGTACCATTGTTAGGAGGGGTTTTTGAACCTGCGCATTTTATGGAAAAGCTAAAAGTAAGTTCTTTGTATTATGATTTTCTGCTATCTTTAAAGCCTGACATTATACATTTGCATACCTTGATGGGGATACATAGAGAGTTTATAGAAAGTGCGAAAGCAATTGGTATTAAATTAGTATTTAGTACTCACGACTACTATGGGATATGTCCAAAAGTAAACTTATTAGACGTCAAAGGCGAAATTTGTGAAGACTTTGAAAGTGGACAAAAATGTATTTCATGTAATGTCAATAGCTACAGCAAGTCACTAATTACCGTTATGCAATCACATCTTTATAAAAATTTTAAAAATAGTTCTTCCATTAAGAAATTAAGAGCTTTGAAAAAAAGTAATATCAAAGACGTGGAAGAGCAACAGTCTATTAATAATGAGCGCATTGAAGTGGAAAAAGATTTGGCGCTTGCAGAAGAATTTCAACAGCTTAGAAATTATTATATGAACATGCTAGGTATGATGGATATGGTTCATTTTAATAGTGAGGTAACAAAAATCGAGTATGGAAAGTATTTGGATGTTGAAAATGAAATTATTTCAGTTACTCATAAAGATATTAAAGACCAAAGAAAAATTAAAAAATATAACAGCGATCAGCCATTACAGATTGGGTTTTTAGGACCTATAGAAAAATATAAAGGTTTTCCTTTATTAAGAAAGGCTTTAAAAAACCTCTTAAAAGAAAAAGAAATGAATTGGCATCTGCATGTATACGGTAATGATAGAGTTGTACAATTAGATGAAGATCGAGATTACATCTCTTTTCATGGACGTTATGAACATAAAGAGCTTCCAAATATCTTTGAGAAAATAGATATTTTAATTTTGCCAAGCCTATGGAAAGAAACATTTGGTTTCATTGGTTTGGAAGCTTTATCTAATGGTGTTCCTACAATTGTGACAACATACGTAGGTTTTAAAGATCTTGTGGAAAATTATAATACTGGATTAGTAGTGGAACCAAACGAAGAAGAAATCGGTAAAGGAATTAAATATGCTATCCATAACCGAGATAAGCTGGCTGTTTGGAATAAAAATATTTGCACAGGAACATTTAATTCTATTATGAAAGACCACAGTCGATCATTAGAAGTACTATATGAAAAAATTGTAGGAGAAAAATAAGATGAAAAATGTATTTATTATTGGCTCTAAAGGGATTCCAGCTAAATATGGAGGCTTTGAAACATTTGTTGAATATTTAACAAAAATGAAAGTTAGTGAAGAAATAGCTTATCATGTTTCCTGTATGGCTGAAGATAACAAAGAATTTTATCATAACAATGTTCGCTGCTTTAATGTGAAAGTTCCCAATATTGGAAGTGCTAAAGCTGTTTTGTATGATATTTTGAGCTTGAAAGAATGTTTGAACTATATAAAAGAAAAAAAACTTGCTAATTCAATAGTATATGTACTGGCTTGCCGAATCGGTCCTTTCTTCGCTCAATACAAAAGAGCTCTTGAAAAAATAGGCGTCCGAGTATTTGTGAATCCTGACGGACATGAGTGGAAGCGAAGTAAATGGAATTATTATATTAGACAGTATTGGAAACTTTCTGAACGTCTCATGGTTAAACATGCAGATTTATTAGTATGCGACTCTAGAGGAATAGAAGATTACATACAAAAAGATTATCAACGCTATTCTCCAAAAACCACTTTTATTGCGTATGGCGCGACAGTAGAGGAGGCACCATTAAGCAGTACTTCTAGCAAATTAACTGAATGGTATCAAAAACACGGCGTTGGAGCATTTGAGTACTATTTAATTGTTGGTCGCTTCGTACCTGAAAACAATTATGAACTAATGATTAGAGAGTTTATGGCATCTAACTCGAAAAAAGACTTAGTTATTATTTCAAATGTAGAGCAAAATAGCTTTTATGAAGAACTTTTAAAACGTACAAAATTTAACCAAGATTCACGTATCAAGTTTGTTGGAACAGTATATGATCAAGAATTGCTTCAAAAAATTCGTGAACAAGCATATGGCTATTTTCATGGCCATGAAGTAGGAGGAACAAATCCTTCTCTACTTGAAGCACTTGCATCTACTAGACTCAATTTACTACTAGATGTTGTCTTTAACAAAGAAGTAGGCGCTGAAGGTGCAGTCTACTTTAATAAAGATAAAGGTAATTTAGCAAACTTAGTAGATTCAGCAGATTTATACAACATCGATACAATTAACTTAATGTCAAAGAAAGCTAAACAGCGTATTCTTAGTGAATATTCATGGGAGAAAATTATTCATGAATATGAGACGTTATTCTTAAAGAATTAATAAAGGGGCTGGAAATATGAAAGGCATAATATTAGCAGGTGGCAGTGGTACTAGATTGTATCCTATTACACGATCGATTTCGAAACAATTAATTCCGATTTATGACAAACCGATGATTTATTATCCACTATCTGTATTGATGTTAGCTGGTATAAAAGATATATTAATTATCTCCACCCCTACAGATACTCCTCGTTTTGAACAGTTGCTTGGAGATGGGAAGGATTTAGGTATTAATTTAAGCTACGAAGTACAAGAATCGCCTGATGGGCTAGCACAGGCATTTATCATTGGTGAAGGATTTATTGGAAATGAATCAGTGGCACTTATTTTAGGAGATAATATTTTCTATGGTCACGGATTTACGAAAACATTAGAGCGGGCAGCAAACCGTTCTGAAGGCGCTACAGTGTTTGGGTATAATGTTAAAGACCCTGAACGTTTTGGTGTAGTAGAATTTGATGAAAAGGGTAAAGCCATTTCTATTGAAGAAAAGCCTGTTCAGCCCAAGTCGACATATGCCGTAACAGGTCTTTATTTCTATGACAATGATGTAGTAGAAATTGCAAAATCTATTAAACCATCAGAGCGTGGGGAATTAGAAATTACTTCAGTTAATGAAGAATATTTACGTCGTGGCAAGCTCCAAGTAGAGTTGTTAGGGCGTGGTTTTGCATGGCTTGATACAGGTACTCATGAATCATTATTAGAAGCGTCTACGTTTATTGAAACGGTAGAGAAGCGTCAAAGCTTAAAAGTAGCATGCTTAGAGGAAATAGCATTTAGAAAAGGATATATTACAAAAGAGCAACTTGTTCAATTAGCTGAGCCATTGAAGAAAAATGAATATGGCCGATACATGCTACGTTTAGCGAATCAAAGTGCATTAGAAAAAATATTGGTGGGTGGAAAAGCATGAATATTATAAAAACAAAATTTGAAGATGCGATCTTGATTGAACCAAAGGTTTTTGGTGATCATAGAGGTTTCTTTACAGAAAGCTATAACAAAGAAATGTTTCAACAAAATGGAATTGATATGGATTTTATTCAAGATAACCATTCATTATCTCAGCAACCAGGCACGTTGCGAGGTATGCATTATCAGCTGAATGACAGAGCACAAACAAAACTTGTACGTGTAACAAGAGGTGCAATTTATGATGTTATTGTAGATATCCGAAAGGGTTCACCTACATATGGAGAATGGCAAGGTTTTATCTTATCAGCAGATAACAAACGTCAGCTTTTAGTACCAAAAGGTTTTGCACACGGTTTTTGTACGATTGTAGAAAATACTGAGGTGCAATATAAAGTAGACGAGCTGTATTCCCTAGAGCATGATAGAGGTATTGCTTGGAACGATCCGGCTTTAAATATTGATTGGCCGTTTAATAATCCAGTTCTCTCTGACAAAGATACAAAACATCCAACTTTAGCAAAAGCAGATAATAATTTTACTTGGGAGTGATTCAAGCATGAATATTTTAGTAACGGGTGGAGCAGGTTTTATTGGAAGTAACTTTGTACGTCATATGGTAGAAACCTATCCTAGTTATGGCATTGTAAACTATGATTTGCTTACATACGCAGGAAATCTTGAAAACTTAAAAGATATTGAAAGTCATGAAAACTATACGTTTGTAAAAGGTGATATTAACAATAGAGAACTTGTAGATCACTTAGTTAAATATCATAATATTGATGTAATTGTGAATTTTGCAGCAGAATCACATGTTGATCGTAGTATTACAGAGCCAAATATTTTTATTAAGAGTAATGTGTTAGGCACACAGGCACTTTTAGATGTAACAAGAGCTAATAACCTAAAGAAATATGTACAAGTATCAACCGATGAAGTATATGGTTCACTAGGCGAAACTGGCTATTTTACAGAAGAAACCCCTCTTGCTCCAAACAGTCCTTACTCTGCAAGTAAAGCAGGGGCCGATATGCTTGTTAGTGCGTATTACGAGACATTCGGTATGAATGTTAACATTACAAGATGTTCAAATAACTATGGTCCTTACCATTTTCCAGAGAAATTGATTCCATTAATGGTGACGAATGCTCTAGAAGGAAAAGAACTTCCTATCTATGGAGATGGTAAAAACGTTCGTGATTGGTTACATGTAAAAGATCATTGCGCTGCTATTGATTTGGTTATTCATAAAGGAGAGCCGGGAGAAATTTATAATGTAGGCGGCCACAACGAACGCACAAATAATGAGATTGTACATTTAATTGTAGAAAAACTTAATGCTCCACAAGAATTAATTAAATTTGTAGAAGACCGACTTGGACACGATCGTCGTTATGCAATCGATCCTACTAAATTAACAACGGAGCTTGGATGGAAGCCAAAATACACGTTTGATACAGGAATTGTTGAAACGATTCAATGGTATTTGGATAATCAAGACTGGTGGAAAAACATTAAATCAGGCGACTATGTAAACTACTACAACAAACAATATGGTGATAAATAATGAGTCAAAAAGTTTTAATTACAGGAGCCAATGGACAGCTTGGTAAGGAGTTAGTTGAGCTTTTTACTGCCAAAGGTTTTGAAGTATATGGATTCGGTCGAGATAAGATGGATATTACAAACCAAGCACAGGTTCAAGAAGTAATTAGTACCTTGAAACCAAATATCGTACTTCATTCAGCTGCTCATACACAAGTAGATTTAGCAGAGTCAGAGCCTGAACAAGCATTCTCTATTAATGCATACGGTACACGGAATGTTGCTGTAGCGGCAGAAGCAGTAGGAGCAAAGCTTGTATATGTAAGTACAGATTATGTATTTGATGGTACAACTGATGAACCTTATAATGAATTTTCTCCCACTTCTCCTTTAGGTGTATATGGAAAATCTAAGTTAGCAGGTGAACAATTTGTCCGTGATTTACACTCTAACTTTTTTATTGTTCGAACTTCTTGGGTATACGGCAAGTATGGAGCTAACTTTGTTAAAACTATGTTGAAATTAGGACAAGAAAGAAAAGAACTTTCCGTAGTGGCTGATCAAATAGGATGTCCAACTTACACATTAGATTTAGCTCATGCTATTTTAGAGTTAGTAGATACTCAGAAATACGGTGTGTATCACATCTCTAATAGTGGAAGTTGTTCTTGGTACGAATTCGCAAAAGAAATTTTTAAGGTATCTGATATGGAAGTACAAGTAAACCCATGTACAACGGCTGATTTTCCACGCCCAGCCGCTAGACCAGCTAATTCTGTCTTTGAACACATGTCTATAAAGTTAAACAACTTTACTTCAATTAGACATTGGAGAGAAGCATTAAGCAGCTTTTTGAAAAATAATTAACTTTTTTATTAAAACTTCTGCATTAATTCCGATATAAGACTAGGAAATGTAAAGCTTTCATTTAATTTACAAAAGAATATAGTAAAAGAATCTTTTGTCAACTATAATGAACAGTATATTGAATTTTTAGAAGTTACTAAGTTCGGAGGTCAACTATGGAAGAGACAATTAGTTTGCGAGAGTTGTTTGCAGTGCTTCGTAAGCGTCTTTGGCTTATTGTACTGATTACAATTATCGCTGCAACCGTAAGTGGAGTGATTAGCTTTTTTATGCTAACGCCTGTGTATGAATCAAAAACACAAATTTTAGTCAATCAAGCGAAAAATGATCAGCAGTTATATAGTAATCAAGCTGTCCAAACAAACGTGCAGCTTATTAATACGTATAATGACATTATTACAAGTCCGGCTATCTTAGATAAAGTGGTCAAAGAGTTAAAAATGGATGAGTCCGCTCAATCTTTAAGCGGTCAAATTCAAGTGACAAGCGCACAGAACTCTCAGGTAGCACAGATTGTCGTACAAGATACAAGTGCAAAACGTGCGGCTCAAATTGCAAATACAACGGCTTCTGTTTTCCAAAAGCAAGTGCCTAAACTTATGAATGTAGACAATGTTAAAGTGCTGTCAAAAGCAACGGTGGGTGAAAGTGCTAGTCCGATTAAACCTCAGCCGCTTTTAAACATTGCGATTGCAATCGTAGTTGGTTTAATGGTAGGTATCGGGTTGTCATTCTTACTTGAATACTTAGACAATACGTTAAAAACAGAGCAAGATATTGAAAATATTCTAGGACTTCCTGTGATTGGAGTCGTGACGAATATTAAAGATGTGCCTAAGCCATCAAACGTATCGCGACCAGATGTAGCTGCTCGCGTACCGCAAAGAGGTGAAACGTATGGCTCGTAAAAACAAAGCTCAAAAAAATGATAAAATGCTAACGTTAAAAAGACGTTTGCTTGCTCATAACAGTCCAAAAGATCCGGTAGCGGAACAGTACCGTACGATTCGTACGAATATTCAATTTTCAAACGTTGATCAAGATATAAAAACAATTGTCTTAACATCAAGCGGAGCAGAAGAAGGAAAGTCTACTACTTCTTCTAATCTAGCAACGGTTTACGCACAGCAAGGTTTAAAGGTATTACTCATTGACGCTGATTTACGTAAACCAACGGGTCATTACACGTTTCGGTTAGAAAATCACATTGGCCTGACGAATGTATTAACTCGTCAGTCTACGCTAGCGCAAGCGGTCCAAGAGTCAGAAATTCCTCACCTTTCTGTTCTAACAAGCGGTCCGATTCCGCCGAATCCATCTGAACTGTTAGCATCTGCTCAGATGGCCGAGTTGTTAAAAGAAATGAAGAAGCAGTTTGATATGATCATTTTTGATACGCCTCCGATTTTAGCTGTAGCTGATGCGCAGATTTTAGCGAATCAAGTAGACGGTACGATTTTAGTAGTCAGCAGCGGTAAAACAGAGAAAGACGCTGCGTTAAAATCGAAAGAGTTGCTAAGTAATGCAAAAGGCAAGCTGCTTGGGGTTGTGTTAAATAACCGCAAAGTAGAAGATGGTAATTATTATTACTACTACGGTCAAAACTAGTTAGTAACCAGCGCCTCTCTAGTTCGAACTAGAGAGGCGCTTTTTTTGCGTTTATTTTTATGTGTTATAGGTGTTTTGAACCACGAACAAAAGGTTTATTAGTAAAATATATTTATAGCCTTCACGTTTCATGATAGAATTTACGTAGTATATTTGTAGATAATTAGAAGAAAAACTATTATTTTCTATGATGTTTACTGGCTAATAGAGGAGGAGTTATTCAACATGTCCACCAAGACAATGAATAAAGCAAAAGAAGCTGACCATTCAGCAGCTTATTTACATAGGGATGAAGAAAAAGATCTTATTATTCAAAAATTAATTAACGAAAAAGAAGCATTAGAGCAAGAATTCACAGAAATCCTTGAATTTATTTTGAACGATATGAAAAATCAAGAAGACTTATTCTCTGAAAAAAACAAAGGATTATTGATGCACTTGAATCATGATTCTCTGTACAAACAGAAATATGAAAAAGCAGCAGCTGACTTAAAGCATGTGCATGCGATGAAAAAAGAAACGGATAAACTGATCGCGGTGTTAAAAGAAAATGAGAAAAAAGAACAGCAGCGAGCAGTTCAATTACAAAAAGAAAAGCAGCAAATGAACCATAAGTTAGTAGCAGTTAGTGAAGAAAAACAGCAACTAAATCATACGCTTGCTTCAGTTAATGAAGAGAAACAGAACGTGATGAAGGAAGTAACGTCGTTAAAGCAAGCGAAGCAAGAAGCTTTGAAGCAAAATGAATCACTAGTAAAAGAGATTCAGCAGCAAAATGAAGAAATGAAAGTGATGATAAAAGAAAAAGATCGTTTGAAGACAGAAGTTCTTACGTTAGAAGCTGCTAATAAGAATATGGAAAGTGAGTTAGAGGAGTTAAGAAAGCAGTTAACGAATGCTAACGCACAAATCAACGAAATGATGCAAGAAAAGCAGCAAATAAATAATCAAGTAGCCGAGCTTCAAGATCAAAAAGAAAAATTAGAGCAGCGCGTATATAGTTTAGAAAACTCGACGTTGGGAAAAATTACGGTTTCATATTGGAAAATGAAAAATAAGTAAAAACGAATGAATAGCAAAGTCTATTTAATCAGTATGAGTGGAGGAACACATGAGTAATCGTTTTTTGCCTTTATATAACCAGTATAGAGTAGAAATGAAAAGTTTGGACTTCTTGTTAAAAGCCAAACAAAGCTATCCAAAAGATATCCTTAGTTTGAATAAAGAAAATTGGAGCATACATACGGAAAACGTAACAGTGGCGAATGAAGCAAACTCACTGTATGTAGATCATACGATGAGTAAGAGAGATTCTTTTTATATTGCGTATTTAGAAGAGAATACAAACTTTAGTACGGGTCCAATGTATGACTGTCAATTAGAGCCTGATCAAAAATACCTTGTTAATTTTAACGGGCTCACAGATGAGCATGTGAAAATCGATTTATTTGTGATTTCGTACAAAAATCAAAAGAAAGTGAATATCCAGTCGGTTCATTTGAATCGCAGCCAAACGATTGAAACCGAAAAAGATGCCGATTCATTTCGGATAGCCATTCGTTTTATCGGAAAAGGAAGTTCTGTGATTCAACAAGTTCAATTTGTTGAATTAAATACAATTTTAGAGACGGTTTCACCTTCTGTACAGCCGAAAAAAGAATCGATTAACTTAGAAGAATACAAGTGGCAGCATGTTATTAATTCTAATGAAATGTTTAATGAAAAGTGGTTTGTTCCTAAAGCAAAAAATACAGCAAAAGTTACGTTTTCTTCTAACGGTATTCATGCGGATTTCGATTTTGAAGAAGATGAGTATCAGTATATTTCGTACAGGGAACAAAATATTAACTTCAGCCAAAAGTCAATGAAGTTTCCAATAGAAGTTAATTCTGAATATCGATATGAAGCAACGGTAAAAGGAAATAAACAAGATACAGCAGGTGTTCACTTCTTCCTTATTTTCTATTCAGAAAAAGGAACAAAAGAGCAGGTCGAAGTATTAAACTTAAATGAAACAAAGTCGATTCAGCTTGATTCTTCGGTTGTGTCTTGTCGTCTTGCGGTTAAATTTTTTGGCAAAGGTTTTGCACAGGTTGAAGAAATTGAGATTAAGAGAAAGCGAGAAAATAACTTCTTGTCTCATACACATCTTCGTCAGCTAGGATTTGATACCCCTAAAAAATTAAAAGATGTGAAATTAGCTGTGATTTGTGATGATTTCACGATGCAGTGCTTGAAGCCGGAATGTGACTTGATTACGTTTGGACCAGATGATTGGAAAGCACAGTTTACGATTAATCGACCTCACGCTCTTTTTGTGGAATCTGCATGGCACGGCAACGGAGGAAGATGGACGAGGAAAGTAGCCAAAGGGAACGGTAAAAGTAATTTAGATCTTTTTGAACTCATTAATTGGTGTAAAGAAAACGAAATTCCAACAATTTTCTGGAATAAAGAAGACCCTGTTCATTTTAATGCATTTGTCGATATCGCAAAGCATTTTGATTATATTTTTACAACGGATCAAAATTCAGTGGAGAATTATCAAAAGAGAGCTAACCATAAGAACGTAGCTGCTCTTCCATTCGCGGCTCAGCCTTCTATCCATAATCCGGTGGAGTTATATAAACGTGAAAATGGAATTAGCTTTGCAGGTTCTTATTACGCTGTTAAATATCTCGAGCGTCAACGAGATATGAATATGCTGTTAGAATCGGCTGCACATTATAATTTAACAATCTATGACCGAAATTACGGAAAGAATTTAATTGAATTTTATTTTCCGGAGCACTTGCGACAGTATACAACAAACAGCTTAAAGCCGTCTGAAATTGACAAAGCGTATAAAGGCTATAAAGTTGCTTTGAACGTAAATAGTGTTGTAGATTCACCAACAATGTTTTCACGACGTGTATTTGAATGCTTAGCCTCAAATACACCAGTTGTAAGTACCTATTCAACGGGAATTGAAAATATTTTTAAAGATATTGTGTTTATGGGAACGACGGAGCAAGAGTTTGAAAAAGAATTTGACAAGCTGTTACATGATGAGGCTTATTACAGACGCCGAGCGCATCAAGGTTTACGAAACGTACTGCAGCACCATACCTATGAGAATCGCTTAGAGTATGTGTTCAATCAAGCCGGCTTTGACTTAGAAGCGACGTCTGTCATGATTCATGTATATAGCTTAGTAGAAAATAGCAGTGAGATGAGACGCGTTTTAGATATGTTTACTCAGCAGTCATATGATTACAAAAAGCTAACGTTTATTCAAACAAAGTCTTTCCCTTACGAACAGCTGAAAGCAGATTTGGAGAAAATGAATGCTGTATGTGTAACAGAAGATGAATTTAAGCAGTTATCGCTTCAAGACAAGACAGGCTATGTTGCTTATTTTGATTCCTCTAACTTTTATGGAGAACATTATCTAGTGGATTTAGCATTAGCTACAAAATACACAACGAGTGAAGCTATCGGGAAAGGAAGCTATTACACGTTTGAAAATCAGCAGTTTACATTATCATACGCAGATAAGAGACATGTCTACACAAGTGAGTTAAATATTGATTCTTGTATGCTAAAATCAGAGGTTTTACGTGAAGTAAGTATGAATGAATTAGTAGAGCTTTTCCGTTTGAAAGGTTCAGTTGATTTTCTATTTGCAAAAGGATACCGACTTTTTTCTATAGATAGCTATAACTTTGTTCGAAATCTCAAAAAAGTTCCTAAACAGGCTAAAAAGCAATTACATGACTTGGTGAATATTTAAGACGGGAGTTATATAATGAAGACATTTTCTTTAACACCTATCGAGGTTTTGAAATTTGAAGATCAGTGGGTGTACGGCAAACAAACTAGCTATACGTTTGATTCAAAACGTATAGAGCAAGAGCTGATTATTAATGTGCAAAAAATAAAAGAAGAGGCTAGTTATACGTTTATTTCTTATGGTGAAGATGTAGAAGTGGACGTTCGTGCTGACAATACGTATATCGCTACTATTCAAGGAGATACGTCAGATAGCTTGGATGTTCAGCTTATTGTATCAGGTCTAGTCAATGGAAAAAGTGTACTAACTGAGCAAATTGGGTTGGATATTAGTAAAACGATTACGTTCCCTGAAGGTACGGAAAAAGCAAAAGTAAAATTACGCGTAAGCGGGAGCGGACAAGCAAAAATTAGAGAAATCAGCCTGTCTGCTTTCTCTGAAGAGCTAGTGGAAGTGGAGCAAGCTATTTATCGTAGTAATCAAGAAGCAGAATATCTCGTTTTAACGAACGTTTATCCTGAAAAAAACAACCTCTATCGAAATATGTTTGTTCATAGAAGAGCGGAATTATATGAACAGCACAATTTGAACGTGGATGTATTCAGATTAAACATAAAAGAAAAAGCATTAGGCTATTATCATTTCGAAAATATTTCTGTCTTAACAGGTGGTCAAAAAGAGTTAACTAAGGTATTAAATAAAAAAAAGTATAAGAAAATTTTAATTCATTTTGTGAATGAGGATATGATGGAAGCAATTGAAGCCAGCCATGTAAAACAGACGCCGATTCTTGTTTGGATTCATGGAGTGGAAACAGAGAAATGGTATAGAAGATGGTTTAACTTTACCAATGATTCAAGCAGTCTGGAAAAAGCACTTGCTTCTATTAAAGAGAATAAAAAACGAACAGATTTTATGAAATCTATCTATGAGAGTACGGAATTAAATATTAAATTCATCTTTGTTTCAAAATGGTTTAAAGAAGCAGTTGCGGAAAGTGATACAAACGCATTTGTTAAAAACTATTCTATTATTCATAACGTAGTGGATGATCAGCTATTTAACTATGTGAAAAAAGATCCCGAGCAGCGTAAAAAAATACTAAGCATTCGACCATTTGCATCTCATAAATATGCAAACGACCTTTCAGTGAAGGCTATTTTAAGCTTATCTACAAAACCTTATTTTAATGAGCTAGAGTTTAATATTTACGGTCAAGGAGCATTGTTTGACGAAATCTTAGCACCTGTTCGTTCTTTTAGCAATGTCCATATCCATAACCACTTTCTTCCTCAAGGAGAAATAGCAACTATTCATAAAGAACATGGTTTATTTCTATGTCCAACTCGGTTGGATGCGCAAGGTGTTTCTATGTGTGAATCGATGTCAAGTGGATTAATTCCGATAACGAACGGTGTCACTGCCATTCCTGAGTTTGTGAATGACGATTGTGGATTTCTAGCAGCACGAGAAGATGGTGAAGGACTTGCTGAGAGCATTGATTATCTTTATCATCACCCAAAAGAGTTTACGAGAAAGTCAGCAAACGCAGCTCAGCGCATGAGAGAACAGTGCAGTATTGATAAAATCATTGATCAAGAATTAGCTGAAATCATGTATTGATAAAGAGGGGATTATTACGAAGAAAATTGTTATTTTAGGGAGCTGTGTGACTAGAGATGCTCTAGAGTTCACAGAAAACAGTCAGTATTCGTTAGAAATGTATTTTGCCCGTTCTTCTCTCATTAGTCTCTATTCAACTAAAGTAAAGATTAAAAGAGCAGACATTCAGTTAGCTTCAAACTTTCAAAAAAAAATGGTCTATTATGATCTTATCAAATATTTTCCGCGTTATATAAAAGAAAATGAAGCTGATTATCTTCTCATTGATTTTATTGATGAGCGAATGGAAGTGCTTGAGAGAAACGGCAGTTATGTAACGCGCTCTAATGAATTTGTTCATTCGAATGTAAACGAACAGATCCAATATGAGGAAAGTGAATTAACTAAAGAAGAAATCAACGAACTGTGGAAAAAAAGTGCTTTGCAGCTGATTGAAGATTTAAAAAGCAGGTTTAATCCGGAACAAATCATCCTGCACAAAGCTCTCTGGCGATATTCTTACATTGACAAAGATGGAGAAGAGCAAACGTTTAAAGAACATTACTGGATCAAGCGGAACAACGACAAAATAGATGGTTACTATAAATTTTTCCAAGAGAATTTTCCAGGCATTCAAGTAATCGATTTAAATGATCAGTATCATGCTGATGAATCTAACAAGTGGGGGCTTTCTCCGTTTCATTACGAGGAAAAATATTATCAAGCATTCATTGAGCAGTTGAATAAGATATGTCAATAAGTACTATCAGATTTATTCATAATAAGGAGAAAAGATATAGTTTCTCAGGTGAAAATATGTAAAAAGACATAAGTATTTTATGGTAAATTAAAACGTTGAATAAAAGAGTCACTTTTAACCTTGTTGTTAAAATGTAGTCTAACGAGGCTTAAAAAGTGCTTTTTAAGCCTTGAAAAGTGGGTAGATTGAAATAGATAGATTTGTTTATAATATTCTAAAAAAATGACAATAGACTCTGGAGAGGGAAATTCGACAAAAAAAGACATAGAAATACATGTCATAATATGCTAACATAAGTATTGCTTTTATTAGGTCTTAAGAAGGATAGGGTGAAAGTTAATGATTGACTTACATTGTCATATTTTAGCTAATATTGATGATGGTTCTCGAAGTGATGAAATGAGCGTAGCTATGGCTAGAAAAGCTGTTTCGGAAGGAATCACCCAAATTGTGGCCACACCCCATCATCAAAACGGCCGATATGTAAATGAGAAAGACCTTATTGTGAAAAAAGTGAAGGACCTAAATGAATTACTCGTTAGAGAAGATGTCCCTTTAACCGTATTACCAGGTCAGGAAAATAGAATTTATGGCGAAATTTTGGAAGATTATCAAGATTCCAAAATATTAACTTTAAATGATACTGGCAAATATATATTTATAGAATTTCCTTCTAGCCAAGTCCCTTATTACACCGAGCGACTTTTATTTGATATTCAGTCCAAAGGAATTGTTCCCATCATTGTTCATCCTGAGCGAAACAGCCGATTGATAGAAGAGCCAGAGCTTCTTTATAATTTAATCAGTAAAGGTGCATTGGCTCAAGTAACGGCTTCTAGTGTAACGGGACGATTTGGAAAAAAAATAAAGAAATTTTCTCATCAGTTAATAGACGCTCATCTTGTTCATTTTGTTTCATCAGATGCACATAATCTTGATGGACGTTCTTTTCATATGCAGGAAGCTTTAGAGAGCATTGAAAAAGAAAATGGAAGAGAAATAATTTACGCTTTTTTAGAAAATGCTGAGTACGTCATAAAAGGGCAAATTTGTTTTAAAGAGCCTCCAGAAAGAGTAAAGAGGAAAAAAATTTTAGGGATTTTTTAGAAGTCAGATAGGTGAGAGAAATGAAAACTTTTGATACATTACCTAAAACAGTAAAAAAGACCGTCCGGTACATTAGACAAGACGCTTCTTATGATCAGCTTCTTGTTTTAAAAAGGTATTTGATGGAAGCGATTGACAAAAAAGAGCAGGAATTTTATAAACGAAATAACTAAGCTTCTAGTAAACTAGAAGCTAGTATTTCTTATACATACATACTTACATGAAATCAGGTGACTCTATGAAAAACCGTATTAAAGTAATGACGATTTTTGGAACACGTCCAGAGGCTATTAAAATGGCTCCTCTTGTATTAGAATTAAACAAACGTTCAGAAGAATTTGAATCTATCGTAACAGTAACAGCTCAGCATCGTGAAATGCTAGACCAAGTGCTGCGTGTGTTTGATATTACACCGGATCACGACTTGAACATTATGAAAGACCGTCAAACGCTTATGGATGTCACAACACGCGGACTTCAAGGACTAGATCAAGTCATGAAAGAAGTTCAGCCTGACATCGTACTTGTTCACGGCGATACAACAACAACCTTCATCGCAGGTCTTGCGGCTTTTTATAATCAAATCAAAGTAGGCCATGTAGAAGCGGGTCTTCGTACATGGAATAAATATTCTCCGTACCCGGAAGAAATGAACCGCCAGTTAACAGGTGTATTAGCGGACCTTCATTTTGCTCCTACTACCAAATCTGCGCATAACTTATTGCAGGAAAACAAAAAAGAAGAAACGTTATTTATTACAGGAAACACGGCAATCGATGCACTAAAAACAACTGTATTAGAAGAATATTCTCATCCGGTATTAGATCGTGTAGGAAATGACCGTTTAATTCTGTTAACTGCTCACCGCCGTGAAAATCTTGGTGAACCAATGCGCAATATGTTCCGTGCGATTAAGCGAATTGTAGAGGAACATGATGACGTACAAGTAGTCTACCCTGTACATTTAAATCCTGTTGTTCGTGAATTGGCAGATGAAGTGTTAGGAAATGATCCTCGCATTCAATTAATTGAACCTCTAGAAGTAGTAGATTTCCATAATTTCGCTTCGCGTGCTCATATCATTTTAACGGATTCAGGCGGCGTGCAAGAAGAAGCTCCTTCATTAGGTGTGCCGGTATTAGTACTTCGTGATACAACCGAACGTCCTGAAGGCATTGAAGCTGGAACGTTAAAGCTTGCAGGTGTAGAAGAAGAAACGATTTATTCACTTGCTAAAGAGCTTCTAACAAATGAAGAAGAATATGCACGTATGTCTAAAGCGTCGAATCCGTACGGTGACGGATTTGCTTCAAAACGTATTGCTGATGCAATTAGCGAATATTTCAGCGCTCAAAATAAGTAATTAGTAGATGGGGGAAGTTTAATCATGTCAAAAGTGAAAAAAGCAATTATTCCAGCTGCTGGATTAGGTACACGTTTCTTACCGGCAACAAAAGCAATGCCAAAAGAAATGCTGCCAATTGTAGATAAACCGACCATTCAATACATTATCGAAGAAGCAATTGAGTCTGGTATTGAAGACATTATTATTGTAACGGGTAAAGGAAAGCGTGCGATTGAAGATCATTTCGATAACGCACCCGAATTAGAACAAAACCTTGTAGAAAAGGAAAAGTTCGAACTTCTAGAAAAAGTGCGTCAATCAGCAAATGTAGAAATTCACTATATCCGTCAAAAAGAGCCAAAAGGATTAGGGCATGCGGTTTGGTGTGCGCGCAAATTTATTGGAGATGAGCCGTTTGCTGTACTGTTAGGAGACGACATTGTTCAAGCAGAAACGCCTTGCTTGCGTCAGTTAATGAATCAGTATGACGAAACGTTATCTTCTGTGATTGGTGTGCAGACGGTTCCAGAAAACGAAACGAATCGTTACGGAATTGTAGATCCTATTTCAAGCAATGGCCGCCGTTATCAAGTGGATACATTTGTTGAAAAGCCAGCATTAGGAACAGCGCCTTCTAATCTAGCTATTATGGGACGCTATATCTTCACACCTGAAATCTTCAAGTTTTTAGAACAGCAGGAAGTTGGCGCAGGTGGAGAAATCCAATTAACGGATGCGATTCAAAAGCTTAACGAGATTCAGCGTGTATTTGCTTACGACTTTGAAGGCAAGCGCTACGACGTGGGTGAAAAGCTAGGATTTATTCAAACGTCGCTAGAATTTGCTCTTCAGCATGAAGATTTACGTGAAGATTTACTTACATTTATGGATGAGCTGTTACAGAGAGAAAACGTAAAAGCTTAATTGATATTTCACTAGTTCACTTGGTGAGCTAGTGAAATTGTATTGGAGTGAAGTTGTTTTGACAAAAAGGGTACTTGTGATTTCTCAACATTTTTATCCTGAAATCGGTAGTGCAGGAAATCGTATAAAAAATATATACAAACTCTTAAAAGATGAAAATTATGACGTAAATGTACTGACGACTGAGCCTACATATCCAAATAAAAAGATATATGATGATGAACAGTTTTGGGATGATCATTCAATTGATGAAGAAAATGATGTAACGCGCATCGGTGTGAAAAATCGCAAGTATTCTAGAAGTATTATCAATCGCTTAATGTATTATTTAGAGATTGCTTTTAAAATGATGTTCTTCATTTTAACTGACAGAAAAAAGTACGATGTGATTTTTGTTACATCGCCACCTATTTTTATTGCAGTAGTTGGATTGCTTGCAAAGTATCGTTACCGGAGACCTCTTATATTGGACATTCGGGATCTATGGCCGGAGTCATTAAAAGGCGTAGGCGTATTCAATTATCCAATTGTCATTTCTGTTTTCAGCTGGCTTGAGAAAGTACTTTATGTCAAAGCCAATCACATTATTGTCAATAGCCAAGGATTTATCCACTTTATGACAAAGAAATATTCAATTCCATCAAGCAAAATTCATTTTATGCCCAATGCTGCTAATGAGACTGAAATTTCTATGGTTGAGTCTGGAAGCGATACGTTTAAAGTCATGTATGCAGGTAATATTGGGTTAGCGCAAGATGTAACGGTTCTAATGGATCTTGCAAAAGAATTGCATGAGTATAATATTGAATTGACGGTTATGGGGTATGGGTTTAAAAAGAAAGAATTTGTTCGGTTTGCGAAAGAGAATAAGTTAACGAATGTTCAATTTATTAAGCCTACAACTCGTCAAAAATGTTTACATATTATTTCAGAGCACCATATTGGTCTTGTTACATTAAACGGAAAGCAAGTGTTTGAAACGGTATTGCCTGGTAAGATTATTGATTATATGACATGTGGAATTCCAATTGTTGCATCTGTTTCTGGTTATGCAAAAGAGATTATTTTGTCACACGAAGCTGGAATTGTGTCGGATACGAATACAGCAGATGAAATGCTAAGACATATTTTACATTTGTATCAGCATCCTTCTAAGCGCAGTGAAATGTCTCGCAACAGCTTGAATTATGTAAAAAAGCATTTCTATTGGGAGAAAAATATACAAGTGTTATTACAGTTGATTGAGAATAAAGGTTCTGAACCTCTGCAAGTAGAACAGTCAGAATCAGTTGATAAGGTTGAAGTATTATGAGAAAAAATGTCTGTATGTTTGTATGGAATCATTTTACAAATGATGCGCGTGTACTACGTGAGTGCACTGCGCTATCTAAAAATGGCTACTCTGTTGATTTGATCTGTATTCATGATACGAAGAATTCAGATTTAAAACAATATGAAGAAGTAAATGAACATTTTCATGTTCATCGCGTGAAGCGCTATCCGTCTTCTCTACTATTTATGAAAAAAGCGTATCGTGCACTTCTAAAATATAAAGTGCTCGCTCTGATCGCTTTTTTGCTGTGGTTAGGAGCAGCGTACGTAGCTCCTTACGTAGTCCTTCCTGTTACAATTGTAGCTGCTCTATTATTAAAAACGAAGCTGCAAGTGGTCTGGGTAAGAGGAAGTATTATCTTAAGGATGATTTTAAAAGGCAGGAAGAAGAATTATGATATTTATCATTCGAATGATTTAAATACGCTTCCTCAAGGATTCATCTGTTCAAAGCTTCGGCTGAAGCGCAAGTATCTTGTGTATGATTCTCATGAGGTACAAACGAGTCGAACGGGTTATGACAGCGGCGTATATGCAAAAATGGAATCTTTCTTTATCAATAAGATTGACTCCATGATTGTAGAAAATCATACACGTGCCAAATACAATGAAGATTTATATGGTTTTTATCCAAACGTCGTCTACAACTATCCATTTCAACCCAAAAAGCGTCATCAAGGAACAATTGACTTACATGAACGTTTAGGGCTTCCTGAAAATGAAAAGATTCTGTTGTATCAAGGTGGTATTCAAACGGGAAGAGGCCTTGAAAAGCTAGTTCAAGCAGCGCCGTTATTTAAAGAGGGGACACTAGTCTTTATTGGAGATGGACGTATTAAGCCAGAGCTAGAGCGTATGGTAGCGGAAATGAAGTTAGAAGATAAAGTGAAATTCATTCCGAAGGTACCGCTACAAGATTTACCTAAGTATACAAAAAATGCGTACTTAGGTTTTCAAGTATTAAATAATGTTTGTTTCAATCATTACTCAGCTTCTTCAAATAAATTATTTGAATATATCATGAGCGATGTGCCTGTGGTAGCATGTGATTTCCCGGAGATTAAAAAAGTAGTAGAAGGCGAGCACATAGGATTGTGTGTAGACTCGCATGATTACGAAGAGATTGCTAGTGCTGTCAATCAATTGTTAAGAGATCCTGTGCTGCGTGCAACCATGAGTAACAACTGTAAAACAGCTAAATTTAAATATAATTGGGAAAATGAACAGCTTCAATTTCTGAAAGTCTATCAAGCAATATAAAGTAGAAAGGAGTTATTTAAAGGCATGGCCGTAGAATTAAAAAATCATGTACCTGCAGATGTGTTAGAAAAAGAACTGGCTTTGGTCAAAAAAGAGCTAATCGTGCAATTAAATATGAGAGAAAAAGAGCTCAAAGAATATAACGATCTGCAAAAGCGTTACGTAATGTTAGAGAAACGTTATGCTGCAATTACTCGATCTTTTTTGGGAAAAGTAACGTTAAAGTATTGGAAACTGAGAAGAAAACTGAGCAATAAAAACGTATCAAAGGGGAATGCTAAATGATAATCGATGTTCAAGAACGGATGAAATTGATTAATCAAAAGAGAAAATGGGTAACCGCTCCGCGTGTTCAAAACATAGAATTTGTAGAAGTTGAATTTAATAGCGGTTGGTTTAGAAAAAGTGAAGCGTCTGTTTCATTTGATACGGAGTCAAGAACTTTTACGTCTGCTTTAAATTCTACTGAATATACCTATCTAACTTATCGAGAACAAAATTTAGATTTTCAAAAAGGGCCTGAAGAAGAAATAATTAAGCCAGCCTCTCCTACAGAAACGATTGTCTTTAAGGGGAGTAGTAACGGTGCTGTAATTGAGTTATTTATTATTGAGTATGGCGAGGACGGTAAGCTCAGTACGCACAGAGTTGAAATGAATGGTGAACAAACGCTGACTTTTTCTGAAGAAGTTCAACAAATACGATTAGCGATTCGAGTAAAAGGAAGCGGAAGCTTTAAAATTGAACAGCTTTCAATTGGAGAAGAAAATTATTGGAATCAAAATGAACTTTCAACAGCAGGAAATTATATTGTACTAGAGCAAAACCAATGGTATATTCCTAAATCAAATAAGCTCTATTACAATCCTTGGGAAAAAACATTCCATATAAATTTTCCAGAAAAGCAGTTTGCTTATCTTACTCACCGAGAAGGGAATGCCTCATTTTCAACAGAATCTAAACTGGCTATTCCTTTGAATGTAGACAAGCTTTCAGTAGTATTTAATGGAGAAAAAGATTCAGCAGTTGACCTTAGATTGGCATTTATTTTCTATAGAAATGGACAAAAAGTTGAAACCACTGAACTTAAATTAGCTACTCAAAAACTAATAGTTGTTCCCGAAAAGGCTGATTCGATGCGCCTGGCTATTAGAGCCGCTGGACAAGGTGAATTTTCTATCCATAATCTTATTATAAATAATGTGTCATATTGGTGGAATAAGGATATTAAATGGAATGCACAATATCCGTTAAGTGATACTTCTTATAAGTTGTTATTAAATCAAAAAACATTGGTTGGATGGGAAGAGTCAAATAATCAAGTTGTTTATTCTCCTTGGAACCGAGTATTTGAATCAAAGCTCCAAGGAAATGAATTTATTCATTTACATTGCCTTGGCGCAAATGAAAATAGCACATACCGCTTAACGCCTAAAAAAGATTATAACTATACGATAATTCCTGTCGGACAAACCGATGGAGATGTAGAAGTTTCAGTATTAGCTGTTGGCTATAAGAATGGAAAGAAAGTAGAGTTCCATCAACTAGCACTTAATAACCAATCTCCACTTCGTTTTCAAAAAGACACGGAGTATGTGGAATTCTTAGTTCGAGTGACAGGCCAAGGGTTCTTTAAAGGACTAAAGCTTTGTTACAATGAAGAGCCCATTGAAATTACAAACCAGCTTGAATTAGATTTAAAAGATTCTAATTGGTTTATAGGTTCAAAAAAAGCTTTACAATTGTCAGCACAAGAAAAGTCGCTAGAAGGACATGCAGATATTGAAGATGGAAAAAACGTGTACATGTCTTACAAAGAAACAAATAATAGTTTCAAAATGTTGCCTACCCATCATTTAATGACTATGCAGAATGGCTTTGAGTACGAATTTTTTGTAAAAGGAAAAGTAGAAGAAGGCGTTACGGTTATTCCAATGTTTATCGGCTACTCTGATAATGAGAAAGTTCAAGTTTTACAGTTGAAATTTAACTCACTGACAAGAATTCAACCCCATCCTGATGTAAAACAATTTAGAGTTGCTTTACGTATCTCAGGAAAAGGTGATTTTTTAGTAGATACGTTTGATGTGAATGAGATGAAAACAATTGAGGCGCAATTTCCAATTAATTATATGGATAAAGCAGAAGTAGATGCTTTCAAAACATTGCCTTCTAAATCAATTAGAGAAATGAAAATGGCCGTTATTTTCGATGAATTTACTACTGCATCTTATGAGCACGAATGTACATTGATTAAGATGACGCCGGATAATTGGCTTGAGGTCATGACAAAGGAACAGCCAGATTTATTAATGGTAGAATCCGCATGGCGAGGTAACGGTGGTGTTTGGGATAAGCAAGTTGGCTATTACGGCGAAGAAAACATGAAGCCCCTTTTCTCTATGTTGCAATGGTGTAAAGAACATAATGTTCCTACAGTATTTTGGAATAAAGAAGATCCTGTTCACTTTAATCGTTTTATTGAAACGGCTAAACGCTTTGATTATATCTTCACGACAGATGAGAATATGGTTCCGTTCTATCAAGAGCATGCAGGACATCAAAATGCATTTTCATTGCCTTTTGCTGCACAGCCTGCTATTCACAACCCGACAAAAATAGTCGATAAGCGAGAGAACAAAGCTTGTTTTGCAGGTTCTTATTATCGTCGTCATGAAGAAAGATGTATTGATATGGACCGTTTATTGGATGCGGCTGCAAAAGTAGGTTTAGATATTTACGACCGAAATTATGTACAAAACCTAAAAGGATTAATGCCTAATCATCAATTCCCTGATCGTTTTCAACCGTTTATCAAAGGAAATTTAAAATATTATGAAATCGATAAAGCTTATAAAGGCTATCAAGTAATGATTAACGTAAACACGGTAAAAGAATCTCCTACAATGTTTTCACGTCGAGTATACGAAGGCTTAGCTTGTGGTACACCGGTTATTAGTACCTATGCTCAAGGTATTGAAGAAATTTTTGGTGATTTGGTATACATGTCCGAGAATCCTGAAAGTTTGTATGAAGAATTCAAAAAGCTGCTAGAAGATGAAAGGTATTATGAACAAAAGGCTCTAACGGGTATTCGAGATGTATTGACAAAGCACACGTATACACACCGGTTGAAGTACATTATTGAAAAGGTTGGCTTGAATTTCGTTGCTACTTCACCAGCTGTTACGGTTGTGGCATGTGCTAACAGTTTGAAAGAGTATGAAGAAATTGTTGAGCAATTTGATCGTCAAACCTACGAAAATAAGCAATTATATATATTAGTTGACACGTTTGATGGATATTTAAATCTTTATAACAAATACAATACGGCTACTATTCATACGTTTGTGCGCAGTTATATGCATAATTACTTAAATATTCGTGATTGGATTTCTAGTCCTTATGTGACATACTTTGATAAGGAAAGCTACTATGGATCCAATTACTTATTGGATTTAATGTTAAGTACAACGTTTACTGATAGCGATTTTATTGGAAAAGCTACTTACTACACGTTAGATCAAGAGCAAGTGAAAGAGCAAAATGAAGGTAGAGAGTACGAATACGTAACAGATTTGTCTCCAGAGCGTACCGTTGCCAAAACAACTGTATACAGTAATGTTTCACTTGAAAAAGTAATTGAAATGTTCGAACAGAATCAACGCTTAGCATCTTATGCGAGATATGGAAAGCAATTTTTTAGTAATGATAAATTTAACTACTTAAAAATTAAAAACCATACTGATAAAAAACTAGATTCTATTCTAAAACAAGTAGAGTTATGAGGTTTTAATAATGAGAAAAACAAAAGTGTTATTTGCAGGGCATGATTTAAAATTTGCGGGTATTATTATGAATGATCTCTCAAATAGAGCAGAATATGAAATTAAAACGGATGAGTGGACCGGACACAATGCTCACGATGAAGCACAAAGCAAATTATGTTTGGAATGGGCAGACGTTATTGTTTGCGAATGGGGTTTAGGAAATGCTGTATGGTACTCAAACCACAAGAAGCCTCATCAACGTCTAATCGTTCGGATGCACCTTCAAGAAAGAGATACAGTCTATCCATTGCAGTTTAATATGGAAAAAATCGATAGGATTATTGCCATTTCTCCTTATGTATATGAAGAATTTTATCGCATCTTCAAGTTTCCGCGCGAGAAAATGACAATGATTTATAATATTGTTGATGCCAACAGATTAGATAAGCCTAAAGTGAATGATGCTAGATTCCACCTTGGTATTATTGGAATATGTCCGCAGCGAAAAAGACTAGATCTAGCTGTAGATATGTTTGAGAAACTATGGCTTGAAGATAATAGATATAAACTATATGTGAAGGGGAAAATGCCTCAGGAGTATTCTTGGTTATGGAACAAAGAAGAAGAAAGAGAATACTACGAAGGCATATTTGCTCGTATCGAAAATGCTCCTTGGAAGAATTCTGTTGTCTTTGAAGGGTTTGGAGATATTTCTGAATGGTTATCGAAAGTAGGTTTTGTACTATCTACGAGTGATTTTGAGAGTTTTCATCTTTCTCCAAGTGAGGGTATGGCTTCCGGTTCATATCCAATCATCTTGAAATGGGATGGCAGCGACACTATTTACCCTAAGGAATATTTATTTGCAGATGTAGAAGAAGCTGTAGAACGTATTACGTTGCTAAATTCTTCTGCATTACCAAACGACTTTTCTAACGCCAAAGATTATGTAAGAGCAAATTTTGGGGTAGAACAAATCACCAACCAGTGGAGTCAACTGATAGATGAATTAAGTGCAACCGTTGTTAAGTAGTTATATACATATAGATACTGCTGTTTAATGCATGACGTGGTATGTATGTTTGTATTTATAAATTTATATTTTAGTAGTACTCAGGAGGAAATAAAATGAAACTTTGTACAGTAGGATTAGGATATATTGGATTACCAACGTCTATTATGTTTGCAAAACATGATGTGGATGTTGTAGGTGTCGACGTAAGTCAACGCGTAATTGAATCATTAAACAATGGAAAAATCCATTTAGAAGAGCCTGGTTTGCAGGAAGCATTAAATGAAGTAATTGAAAAAGGTACATTCCGCGCAGCATTACAGCCGGAAAAAGCAGATGCATTCATCGTAGCTGTACCAACACCAAACCATGATGACCAACACAAATCTTGTGATCTATCATATGTATTAAGCGCTGTAAGCAACGTCATTCCTTACTTAGAAAAAGGAAACGTATTAATCGTAGAATCTACAATCGCACCGCGTAGCATGGATGACCATGTAAAACCGCTAGTAGAAGCAGCTGGCTTTGAAGTTGGAAAAGACGTGTTCTTAGTACATTGTCCAGAACGTGTACTTCCAGGACAAATTCTTCACGAACTAATCCACAACAACCGTATTGTTGGAGGACTTACGCCAAATTGTACAGAAGCTGGTGCAATGGTATACAGCACATTTGTACAAGGTGAAATCATTAAGACAGATGCAAAAACAGCAGAAATGTCAAAACTAATGGAAAACACATTCCGTGACGTAAACATCGCGCTAGCAAACGAATTAACAAAAGTATGTAACGAATTAGAAATCGATGCGCTAGAAGTTGTTCAAATGGCTAACAAGCATCCGCGTGTAAATCTTCATACACCAGGACCAGGTGTAGGCGGACACTGCTTGGCTGTAGATCCATATTTCATCGTTGCGAAAGCGCCTAAAACAGCTCAGCTTATTAATCTAGCAAGAACAATTAACACGTCTATGCCTCAATACGTAGTAGACAACACAAATGCTCTAATGGAAAAAGTAGACGGCCGCGTTGTGACAGTATTCGGTTTAACGTATAAAGGAAACGTAGACGATATCCGTGAAAGTCCGGCAATGGAAATCTATGATTTATTAAAAGCAGAGGGCAAATACGAAATTCGCGCATTTGATCCTCACGTGGAACAAGATTGGGTTGAGCAAGATATCAAGGAAGCTGTACGCAACTCTGACCTAGTTCTTGTGTTAACAGACCATAATGAATTCAAAGAATTAAACTGGAGTGAATTAGAAGGTATGGCAACAAAACGTATTTTCGATACGAAAAACGTGGTAGCTAACCGTTCTGACGATTTCAGTTACATTAACTATGGCAACCTACATGCATTCCTTAAGAAGGAAGAAGTAATGGCATGAATCTTGTAGGGAGGATTTTGAAAGAACAATCCTCGAATTTTCATTTGATTTTAAGGCTAGCTCGTTACGATATGAAAGGCAAATACCAATTGCATTATTTAGGAGCTGTATGGCAGTTTTTAACTCCTGTTATACAGGTTCTTCTATATTGGCTGGTGTTTGGAATTGGCATTCGAGGAGGAGCACCTGTTCACGGTGTACCATTTTTTGCATGGTTAATGGTAGGGCTAATTCCTTGGTTTTTTATTAGTCCATCAATTCTTCAAGGTTCTAACAGTGTATATGCAAGAGTAAGTCTCGTATCCAAAATGAAGTTCCCGGTAAGTATTTTACCTACAGTCACTATCATTAGTAACTCTTTTCAATTAATTGTCATGTTAGTTGTATTAGCGTTTATTTTTATAGTATATGGAATTAATCCTGGACTACATATCTTGCAATTGCCTTATTATTTGGTGTCATTATTTGTTTTCTTGTTTGCCGTTACGTTGTTAGGTTCTACAATCTCAACAATTGTAAGAGATTTTCAACAAGCCTTACAAGCCATTATGAGAATGATGGTGTATTTATTACCTATCCTGTGGGATCAATCTAGACTTCCACACGTATTCCAAACTGTTTTGAAGCTAAATCCTATCTATTATTTAATAGAAGGGTTTCGTAATAGTTTTCTAGGGTACGCTTGGTTCTATGATGATTGGATATATACACTGTATTTTTGGGTTGTTACGTTATTAATACTGTTAGTAGGATCCGTTCTACATATAAAATTCAGGAAAAAGTTTATCGATTACTTGTAATCTAGGAGCTTAAATTTATGAAGCTAAAGGTTCAATTTGAAAATGTAAGTAAAAAGTACGTACTTTACCAAAAGCGATCTGATAAAATACGAGAAGTGTTTTTTCCGAAGAAGCAGAATGAAAGCTTTTATGCATTAAGAGATGTTTCCTTTTCTGTGTACGAGGGAGAAGTGATTGGAATTGTTGGGGTAAACGGTTCAGGAAAATCAACCCTTTCTAATATCCTATCTCAAGTGGTTCCTCCTACTTCTGGAGAATTAACGATTAATGGTGAAACGTCATTAATTGCCATATCTGCAGGTCTCAACAATAATTTAAGCGGCTATGAAAATATAGAATTAAAATGCTTGATGCATGGATTAACAAAAGAAGAAATCAAGCAAATTACCCCGAAAATTATTGAGTTTGCAGATATAGGTAAATTTATTAATCAGCCTGTTAAAAATTATTCTAGTGGAATGAAATCCAGACTGGGCTTTGCGATATCCGTTCATACAAATCCTGACATTTTAGTAGTTGATGAAGCCTTGTCCGTTGGAGATCAAACATTTTATGATAAGTGTTTAACAAAAATTAATGAATTTAAAGAAGATGGAAAAACAATTTTTTTCATTAGTCACTCCGTATCTCAAATTAGAAATATTTGTGATAAGGTAATTTGGATGCATTTTGGTCAGTTACGAAAATTTGGACGTACAAGAGCTGTGCTGGCCAGCTATAAGAAATTTATAGAATGGTTTAACAAGCTAAGTGATGAAGATAAAAAGTTATACAAAACGAAAATGCTAAATCAGCAGCAAGCTGCAATTTCTCAGGTGAAAGAACATAGAGAACCTATTCTCACAACTGCTGATCAGCGTTTTCAAAGATATCAGAGTCAAAAAATGAATAAGAAGCGAAGAATTCAATTAAGGGTTCAGCTAAGCTTATTATGTACACTTTCTGTTTTACTAGCTGTTTTTATGTTTTTATAAAAGCTTTATGAACTAGAGAAGTGTGTAAGTTTCACTAAAACATACGAGGTGACTAAAAATGAAAGCAAAGTTATTTATTCCGGTTGTAGCGGGTATGTTATTATTTGCAGGTTGCAGCAACAAAGAAGAAGCTGCATCTCCTAAGAAAGCATCTGAACAATCAGAAGTTAAAACAGAACTTACAGCGGTTTCACTTAAAAACTTCGGCAATAAACGTTTAGAGGTAACAACAAAAGCTAAGGGAACGGATGTAAAATATGCTTATTATATTCACAAAGATAATAAGGCATTTAAAAAGATTTCCTATTCTAAGGATAGTTCATTGAAGTTTCCTTTAAAAGAGTCTGGTCGTTACAAAGTACGTGTATTTGCAAAAGGATCTGACGATAAAAAAGTAGTTAAAAGTACGAACGCTGTTAATGTAGTAATAGATGATAAAGATAAAAAAGATAAGTAAATAAAAAAAGTGTAGCTTCTGCTACACTTTTTTTATTTATTTTAAATTTAAACTTTCTTTTAATTCAGTAGACAGCTGATTGCGAGTGTCATCAGATACCGCATAATAGTAGATACCGTTGATTTTTTCGCCTTTTCCATCTATTTGAAGCTGCTCTGAATTTTTGCGTGCGTCTTTATAGTTTGATTGAATCTGTTTCATATCATCAAATGTAAGGTTTGTTTTTACATTTTGACCAATTGCATCTAAAATCGTACCGTAGTTTGTTAAAGACTGAACGCTAGCTCCTTCGTCAATAACGCCTTCAATTACTTGACGCTGACGCTGCTGACGTCCAAAGTCACCGCGAGGGTCTTGTTTACGCATACGAGTGAAAGCCAATGCTTCTTTACCATCTAATTTCAAAGGTCCTTTTTGGAAGCTGTAGCCGTCATAATTAAACGCAAGGTTATTGTTTACAGTTACGCCGCCAACAGCGTCTACAATGTCTTTAAAGCTTTCCATATTCACTTGAACATAATAGTCTACAGGAATGTCTAAGAATTTTTCTACCGTATTTACAGCCATATCTACGCCACCAAATGCGTAAGCGTGGTTAATTTTATCTTGTGTTCCTTTTCCGACAATTTCAGTTCGCGTATCACGTGGAATACTTACCATCTTCATAGACTGTGTCTTTGGGTTTACCGTCATTAAAATAGTAGAATCTGAACGTCCTCGGTCACCGGCACGCTGATCTACTCCCAATAGTAAAATAGAAATAGGATCGCCATTTGCTAAGCTCACTTTAGTTGAGCGCTTTTCAGATACATCACGTTTTAACGGTTCGTGAGTTTGTGTGAATGTCTTTTCAACAGAATGCCATATGCTATATGCATAGCCTGCTACACCTAGAATTAATACTAAAATAATACCAAGAATAATTTTGAACGCGCGTTTCTTTTTCGGTTTTTTTCGTTTGCGTCTGCGCGCATTTGAAGGTTGTACTTGTTCTTCCATGTGGAACCTCTCTTCCTTTTCCTTATGTATTGATAAAATAAATGTCTTCTATGTAAGCCATTATTCTTATCTTTTTCATCAGAAAACACGTCAAAATGATTAAAAAAATGACAAATTTAATCAAATTTCTTCATGTACTTTAAAATTATATTATAATAAAAGAAAAAAAGAAAGATATAGTAAGGGAGACATTTTATGAAAATTTTAATTAACGTATTTGCTATTCTCATCTTTATCTCATCTTTAGTAGCAGGAAAGATGTATTGGAATCATCAATTAGACAAGCAGTTTGAATCAAAGCCTACGAGAGTAAGCGCAGCAGAAACAGAAAAAGATATGCAAACTGAGACTAAGAACTTGCCGGAATCAATTATGAAGAAATTAGAAAAGGCAAAGGAAACAGGAAATCCTGTAAAACTTGTAATTGTGGGGTCTGCTCCTGAGAAAGACGTAAAGACGTGGGGAGCTTTATTAAAAGAAAAAGTGGAAGATACATATGGAACGGATTTGATAAATGTAGAGTTGTATGAATATAAACAAATGAATACATTACAATTTGTGAAAACAAAAACGTATGAAGAAATTACAAAAGCAAAGCCTGATATCTTGCTCTTTGAACCATTTTTATTAAATGATAATGGAGTAGTAGGAATTGACAACACGCTTGAGAATTTAGATGTTGTCATGAAGCACATTGAAGCTGAAAACAAAAACTTAGTAACGATTTTTCAGCCTTCAGCACCAGTTTATCAGGCAAAAAATTACCCCAATGATGTAAAAGCTCTAGAGGATTTTTCAAAAGAAAACGGGTACGAATTTATTAACCATTGGAAATCTTGGCCTGATTACAATTCAAAGGAAATTACAGAATACTTAACCGATGTACCAGGTCAGCCTAATGAAAAAGGTGAACAAGTATGGGCAGACTTTTTAATCCATTACTTTACTAATAATTAAATACAGGTAATGAAAAAACAAGATCTTTTATGAAAAGATCTTGTTTTTTTGGGTAAGATTATTTAGTTCATGAAGAAACTTTTGGTAGTAGGAAGATTCATAATGTCTAGGAGATAAACCCCACTTGTGATTTTCATCCGCCAACACTTCACCTTCAATTTCTAAATAACAAGCATTATGAATGTTATCAGCTAAATAAGAATACATGTATTCAAGCTTCTCATTATTGAAATGAATTTCTTCAATATTATCAAAAGATTGAATGATGCCGTCTTTATCCACATATTTTTCTTGCCATAGAGCTTTATGTATAATAACTTGTTCGATGCTACTGTTGTTAATTTCTTCTATAAACTTGTCAGCAGAGCTTTTCCAAAGCTCATCTGTCTTGTCTACAAATTGTTTTCCTTTTAAATCTGTCACTAAATTTGATCGAGTGAATTCATCAGAATAAGTAAAATAACTTTCTCCACGTTTCATAATTCTTAAACGTTCAGATAACAAGTCAATGATTAAGACTTGCGCTTCGGTTTCTCTTACGTTTTTAAAAAACAATTTATTTAAATCGTTATACACACATCTTTTTTGAAAGTTTGACTCTAAAGAAATTCGATGTATGGACATATTCATGGAATTCGATGCTAGCGATATAATATTAGTTCTAGCAAAATAACTATTTATTTCATAATCATGATCAAACATAGCAAACGGATCTCTAGAAACGCAGCTTCCTAGAATATCTATCTTTTTATTCAAATCAATTAACAACTCCTATTCAGTGTAAACCTGTCCTATTTTTAAACACATATAAAAAATATATACGAATAAGGATAATGATGTCAATGTAAAATAGGTATATTTTCATTCATCTATTTCCTTTTTACTAGAATGAAAGCTTAGAAAATCATTGTTATTTATTCCTTTAATCAAGAAGAAAAAACTGTCTGAGACATTTCATTACAAAACAAAGGTCTATCACTACGTAAATAGAGCATAAAGGAAGATTTATACTTATATTGGAAGAAAGAAAAAAAGTAGTGTGCTATAATATAACTCATGGAATACTATCCATGATCTGAGGCATAGAAAGAGGAGAAAAAAATGATAGATATATATACCAATATCTTGCCAAATGTGAACAGTGGTCCCAAAAGTGTAGAAGAATTTTTAGAAATGGCAAATGTATTAGTGAAACAAGGAGTAACAGAAGTCGTAGCAGCACCTCTTTATGATGGAAAAGATTCCAGCTGTAGAGAAAGTGTTGATCTTGCGAATGAATGGTTAAGAAAATCTTCTATTTCGTTAAGCGTTTTACCAGGTCAAAAAGTAATTGCCTCTACCAATATGATTGTATCAAATGAAGAGTATTACACGATGACAATAAATGAAAATGAAAAATATATGTTTTTACACATTCCACAAGACGTGGAAATTGAAGTGTTAGAAAATATTGCTTACGAGCTTCAGCTAAAAGGTATTGTACCGGTTTTAAATGAGCCTGAGTGCCATTCATTATTTGTGGAAAACCCTCCGCACTTGTACAAGCTCGTAAAAAATGGAGCAGTCGTTCAGCTGTCTGCACAAAGTGTGCTGGGCGGCAACGGCAGTAAAGCTAAAAAAGCAGCTTATCAGTTCATTGATCACGGATTAGCACACGTTATTGCATCTGGCGTGAATCGTGAAAATTACCAGCAGTACGGCCTGCAAAAAGCTTATTCAGCCGTTTCTAAAAAATACGGCAACAGCAAGCTCTATCATTTTATGGAAAATGCTGAGGCTATTGCGAGCGGGAAGGCTGTTTATAAACAAGAGCCTGAGCGCATCAAAAAAACAAAATTTCTAGGAATTTTTTAACTTTTCCCTTTGTACCCTGATTAACTTCTGTTTAATCAGGGTATTTGCATACAAAGACCTATTTAAATCCCTTCTTTTATCATCAATATTTGGAGTTATTTTACAAATTATGTTTGCGTTTTCACATAGAGTGATAGTAAAATATTGTTAGTTAAGTAGATGACAGGAAAGTACGCGGTTTTCCGGGGTTCGTGGTGGTAAATGTCGAGAAGAATACATAGTTTCACATTTGAAATCGTCGTAGAATAGAGCTATACAAAACGCAGGGAGGGAAATAAAGTGATTGATATTCATACGTACATATTGCCTAATATCGATAGCGGACCTGAGGAAGTAGACGGTTTTTTGAAGATGGCACGCTCCTTAGCGGATCAAGGCGTTCAGTCCGTTGTGGCGACGCCGCTTTATGATAGCGATCAAGAGTTTATGAAACACCATTTATTTCTCTATGTAAATGCAGCTAATGAATGGCTTACAAATTCATGTGTTCCTCTACAAGTATTACCAGGTCAGCTTGTCCCTTTATCGCCTCAACTTCTGCGAAACTATGAGCGAAATCAGCTTCTTACGCTTAATCACACCGATAAATATTTGTTTCTTTCACTGCCTGACTATGATATCTCACCTTATTTTGAAAAAACGCTGTATGATCTTCTCACAAAAGGCGTTGTGCCTATTCTACGTTCACCAGAATGTCATCCGATTTTCCGAGATCACCCTGAGCGTTTGTATGGGCTTGTTAAAAAAGGCGTGCTCGTTCAGCTAAGCGCTGCTAGTATTCTCGGTTTAAACGGAAAAAAAGAAAGAAAAGCGGCCTGTATGTTTATTAAATACCGCTTAGCCCACGTGATTGCCTCTGGCGTTCATGCTCGCAATTACCACGACTATTCACTTTCAAAAGCGTATGATTATATTTCCGATATGTACGGTGCGTCAGAACTTTATTTTTTTATCGAAAATGCAGAAGCAATTATCGACGGTCGTCCGGTGCATCAATTAGAGCCTGAGCCGATGAAAAAATTTAGTTTATTTAAATTATTTAGCTGAAAACAAGGGACTTTTCCATAAAAACGGGAAAGTCCCTTGTTTTGTCTTTCTTTCATTGTGGTATGGAATAGAAACAAAGTTAAAGAAAGGAAGGCTGAATATGATAAAAACTACAGCTGGAAAAGCAGCTATGTCGGTATTAAAAGAATGGAAGATCGATCACATTTTCGGTATGCCGGGAGATTCAATCAATCATTTTATGGACAATCTGCGGAGTGAAAAAGATGAAATTGAGTTTATTCAAGTCCGTCACGAGGAAGTAGGCGCACTTGCCGCATCTTCTTACGCTAAAATCACGGGTAAAATCGGCGTATGTCTGTCGATCGGAGGACCGGGTGCGATTCATTTGTTAAACGGTTTGTATGATGCGAAAGCAGACGGTGCACCAGTGCTAGTGCTAGCGGGACAGGTGCCACGCGCGAAGCTTGGCAATGAATCGTTTCAAGAAGTGAATTTAGAACGTGTTTTTGACGATGTGTCGGTGTTTAATCACCGAGTAGATTCACCTGAATCATTTCCGAATCTTCTGCAGCAAGCGATTCGAACGGCTTACGCTAAAAAAGGTGTAGCGGTTCTAGTTATTCCAGATGATATTCCGTCTTCAACAATTAAAATTGATGAAAAAACGCCAATTGCTAATGTATCAAAAAGCATTTCTCACAGTGACCCGGAAGATGTAGCTAAAGCGCTTCTAGCGATTAAATACGCAAAAAAACCGGTTATTTTAGCAGGAACAGGCGCCAAGCACGCCAAGCTTGAATTAGCGCAGTTTGCGGAAAAAATTGCGGCACCAATTATCTTTACGCTTCCGGGTAAAGGAATACTGCCTGATCATCATCCTTATAACCTAGGGCAGCTCGGTCAAATTGGGACAAAGCCGGCGTATGAAGCGATGGAAGAAACCGACTTATTGATTATGGTGGGAACATCGTTTCCGTACCGTGAGTTTTTACCGGACGGGGTTGAAGCGATTCAACTGGACTCTGACGCCACACAAATTGGCAGACGCTATCCTGTATCGATTGGCTTAGTCGGAGACTCGAAAACGACGCTGTCCCAGCTTGTGCATAATTTAGATTATCAAGAAAACCGTCGTTTCTTAGAAGAGTGTCAAGTTAATATGGAAAACTGGTGGAAGCATGTAGAAAAAGAAGAAAACGAAGTGAGTACGCCAATCAAGCCGCAGCAAGTCATCCCTAAGCTGCAAAAAATCGTTGATGATGATGCGATTGTATCTGTTGATGTCGGGAACGTAACGGTATGGATGGCAAGACATTTCCGCATGACAAATCAAAAATTTGTGATTTCAAGCTGGCTGGCAACGATGGGCTGCGGACTTCCGGCTGCGATTGCAGGAAAGCTTGCTCATCCTGAAAAACAATCGGTAGCCGTATGCGGTGACGGAGGCTTTACGATGGTCATGCAAGACTTTGTGACGGCCGTGAAGTACAAGCTGCCGATTGTTGTTGTCGTCCTTAATAACAGCGAAATCGGGATGATTAAATATGAACAAGCCATTCAAGGTCACTTGGATTATCAAACGCAGCTTGGTGAAATGAACTTTGCGAAGTTCGCTGAATCGTGCGGAGGCATTGGCTATCGTGTTGAAAAATACGAGGAGCTCGAAACAGCATTTGAAAAAGCAGCGCTTGCGAATGTTCCTGTGGTAATTGATGTCGTTGTCGCGGATGAACCGCCGCTTCCAGGCAAAATTTCATTTGGACAAGCGGCAAATTACTCGAAGCATATCATGAAAAAGTTCTTTAAAGAACATGAGCTCGAAATGCCGCCGCTTCGCAAAGGACTAAGCAGAATGCTTTAATCAGTGACTCTCCTTACAGGAGAGTCTTTTTAGGAGGGATATCATGGGAGTGTTTGAAGTCATTTTACTTATTTTTGGTGCGGTCATGATGCTTGTCATTATCGTGCCGGTTATTGTTGCGGTTATCCTTTGGATGAAAGATGAAAAACAAGAAGAGCATTCGGTGCTTAGAAACTATCCGCTGCTAGGAAAAATGCGCTATATTTTTGAGAAAATGGGGCCTGAACTGCGTCAGTATTTATTTTTAAATAATAACGAAGGCAAGCCGTTTTCTCGAAATCAATACGAGCAAACCGTTAAGTCAGGTAAATACTTGAACCGGATGATGGGGTTTGGCTCAGAGCGTGATTTTAACGAACCGGGCTACTATATTCGAAACGCGGTGTTTCCAAAGCAGCGCGATGAAATGAAAGCGGATAATACGACAAAAATTAAAACAAAAGTATATAAAATGGACGCGGATAACTTATTTAGCCGAAGAGAGCACCGAGAAGAAAAAGAAGCGGATCCGTTTTATTTACGAGATGAAGAGGCGGTCGTTATAGGGCCTTCATGCAAAAATCCCTTTGTTGTAAAAGGATTAATCGGTCAATCCGGCATGAGCTTTGGAGCGCTTGGTGACCATGCGATTACCGCTTTATCCCTAGGGTTAGGTCGAGCAGGCGGCACGTGGATGAACACGGGAGAAGGCGGACTGTCACCGTATCATTTAAAAGGAAACGTCGATATCATTTTTCAAATTGGTCCAGGGCTTTTTGGCGTTCGGACAAAAGAAGGCGAGTTTTCATGGGAAGAGTTTAAAAAGAAAAGTGAAATGAAGCAAATCAAAGCGTTTGAAATCAAGCTGGCGCAAGGAGCCAAAACGCGAGGCGGTCACGTAGACGGTTCAAAAGTAACGGAAGAAATTGCTGAAATCCGCAACTTAAAGCCGGGAGAATCGGTAGACAGTCCAAATCGTTTTAAAGAGTTCGCGTCGTATCCTGAAATGTTTCAGTTTATTGAAAAGCTTCGAGATGTGGGCGGCAAGCCAGTAGGCATTAAAATGGTGGTCGGAAACACAAATGATCTTGAAGAAATGGCGGCGTATATGAAAGAAACGGGAAGCGGACCTGATTTTATTACGATAGACGGAGCAGAAGGCGGAACGGGCGCATCGTTTCAAGAATTAGCGGATGGAGCGGGTGTGCCGCTGTTTTCAGGACTTCCTTTTGTGGATGAACTGCTTAAAAAGTATGGCGTTCGTGATGAAGTAAAGCTTTTTGCATCGGGCAAGCTGCTAACGGCTGATAAAATTGCGACTGCTTTATCACTGGGTGCCGACTGCGTAAATATTGCCAGAGGCTTTATGTTTTCCGTTGGCTGTATTCAAGCGCAAGTTTGTCACAATAACCGTTGTCCCGTGGGCGTAGCGACAACAGATCCAAAGCTGCAAAAAGCGCTTATTATTGAAGAAAAATCATATCGGGTGTGCAACTACGTGCTGTCATTACGTGAAGGGTTGTTTAATTTAGCAGCAGCAGCCGGTATTGATTCGCCAACGAAGTTTTCAAAAAAACACGTGGTGTTCAAAAACAGCAGTGGACAGTTAGCTGATATTTCTGTAAAAGAAAAGATGTACGTATAAAAAAGCTGCCGGTTGGCAGCTTTTTTATTGTCTTCTTTGAAGCAAATGCAGGCAAAACTCTAAGTCTTTTTGAAGATGCTCTTGCATTAACGCTTCTGCTTTTTCAGCATTGCGTTCTTTAATCGCTTTATAAATGTCTTCATGTTCGTCAATTAAAAACGGGCGGTTGTAAAATACGACCGTATGACGGAATAAGTAAATGATCGACTGCATGCGGTCGATAATATTAATCATGACGTCATTGTTGCTTGCGTTCACAATGATGGCGTGAAAACGTTCATTTGCGCTCATGATTTCTTCAAACGAGCCGTTTCTTCCGATGTCTACGCATTCCTTTAACTCTTCTAATTCGTTATCAGATAAAAAAGTTGCCGCAGCTTTAGAAGCTGAGCCTTCTAGCAGCATTCGCACTTCAAACAAGTTGCGTAAATCTTTTTCTGTCGGCGACACCACTTTTTTTCGAACAATCAGTCCTTCATATTCTAAGCGTCTAATGGAGTCACGAATCGGCGTTCGGCTGAATCCAAGCTCGCTCGCTAATTTTTCTTCGACGATTTTTGTACCGCCTTCAAGCTCACCGTTTAAAATTTTATCTCGAATCATCTCATAAGAAGGGTGATGAGACGAACGAGATCCTTGATTTCTTAACATACTCTACTTCACCTCTAGCATTCGACACGAGAAAATCTCGTCTCTTTCTCTCTTTATTTTTTATCATTTTGTACGCGTATACCCAAATCATACTATAACTTGTGAAAAGGTGGGACGGAAAGTTTCGCTTTTAGAAATAAATTTCATTTAAAAAAAGGCTAGACAAATAAATAAAATGCGAATATGATGAGTGTATACAAAATTATCAGAAATGTACACAAAAAATATTTTAACGTATACATTATTTTTTTAAAACGTATTTGAAAACGTATACAACAAGGGGAGGAAACGAAAATGACAAAACGCGTTGGATTTATTGGACTTGGAATTATGGGAAAACCGATGACACTCAATTTATTAAAAGCAGGCTTTGAGGTAACGGTTTACGATATTAATAAAGCAGCAGTAGAAGAAGTGAAAGCAGCAGGAGGATTTGGAGCAGAAAGTCTTGCTGAAGTTGCAGTGAACAGCGACGTGATGATCACGATGCTTCCAGCTTCACATCATGTAAAAAGCGTAGTTCTTGGAGAAGAAGGGTTAATTCATAGCGCAAAAGAAGGAAGCGTTATCATCGATATGAGTTCCATTTCACCGGTAGCATCAAAAGAAATTGCGGCTGAACTTGCACAAAAAGGAATTCATATGCTAGACGCTCCGGTCAGCGGAGGAGAGCCAAAAGCAATTGACGGCACGCTTGCGATTATGGTCGGAGGAAACGAACACATCTTTGAAAGCGTTTCATCCATTCTTCATGCGATGGGAGCAGAAGTAACGCTTGTTGGAGACAATGGAAGCGGCGTAACGGCGAAGCTTGCAAACCAAGTGATTGTAAACTTAAACATTGCAGCAATGTCTGAAGCACTTGTATTAGCAGCCAAAGCAGGCATTGACGTTGAAAAAATGTATCAAGCGATTCGCGGCGGATTAGCAGGAAGCGCTGTATTAGATGCAAAAGTACCGCTTATTTTAGACCGCAACTTTGTAGCAGGCGGACGCATTGATATTAACTTAAAAGATATGACAAACGTGATGGAAACGGCTCATGACATTGGCGTACCGCTTCCGCTTTCAAGTCAGCTTGTAGAAATATTCCACGCGTTAAAAGTAGACGGAAAAGCAAGCGATGATCACGGCGGAATTGTGCAGTACTATGAAAAGTTAGCAAACGTTAAAGTGAAAAAGAAGGTGGAAGCATGATTAAACAACAAGAAAAACGTCTTGTAAGCGATGTGTTTAAAAACATTCCAGCGGTCGATGAAGCACTTGTCCAAAAAATGCTCGACGATGAGCTTCTGACGTTCAACCAAAAAATCATTGTGCTTGATGATGATCCAACGGGTGTTCAAACCGTTAATGGCATTTCCGTGTACACAGACTGGAGCAAAGACAGCATCAAGCAAGGATTTTTAGAAGAAAACTCCATGTTTTTTATTCTAACAAATTCACGCGGATTTACCACTTCTGAAACGGAAAAAGCCCACGCGGACATTGCTGCTGTTATTACAGAGGTAGCGGCTGAAGTAGATAAAGAGTTTTTAATTATCAGCAGAGGTGATTCGACTCTTCGCGGTCACTACCCTTTAGAAACAGAAGTATTAAAGAAAACCGTTGAACAGCACTCAAATCAAGTGCTCGACGGCGAAGTGATTTTTCCTTTCTTTAAAGAAGGCGGACGATTCACAGTTGATAACATTCACTACGTGCAAGATGAAGACTACTTAGTGCCGGCAGGAGAAACAGAATTTGCAAAAGACCGTACGTTTGGCTACAGTAAGTCTCATTTAGGCGAATGGGTAGAAGAAAAGTCAGAAGGGAAATTCAAAGCAAGTCATACGACGTATATTTCGCTTAGGAGCATTCGTGCACTTGATTTAGTAACGATTACAAATCAGTTAATGGAAGTGAAAGACTTTAACAAAGTGATTGTGAACGCAGTGGATTATGTAGACGTGAAAGTTGTGACGATTGCGCTTCTTCGCGCGATGAAGCTCGGAAAGCATTTTATGTATCGCAGCGCTGCGGCTCTAACAAAAGTAATGGGCGGCGTGAGCGATAAAGACCTTTTAACAAAAGAAGAGCTCATTAAAGAAAAGTCGTCAAACGGCGGATTAATTATGGTTGGTTCGCATGTTAAAAAAACAACGGAGCAGTTAGAAGAATTAAAGAAATGCAGCTTCATTGAATTTGTTGAATTTGATTGTCATCTTGTCTTAGAACCTGAAAAATTTGAAGAAGAAGTGAATCGTATTATCAATGAAGCAGAGAAGCTTATTTCACAAGGTCAAACGGTAGCTGTGTATACAAGACGCGAGCGCTTAGATCTTGGCGAAGGGAAAAAAGAAGAAGAGCTTAAATTATCGGTGAAAATTTCAGATGCCGTTACAAGTATTGTTCGCCGCTTGAACGTTCGTCCAAACTTTATCGTTGCAAAAGGCGGCATTACGTCAAGCGATATCGGCGTAAACGGCTTATCCGTAAAGCGCGCGACGGTTGCTGGACAAATCAAACCCGGCATTCCGGTATGGGTAACGGGAGAGGAAAGCAAGTTTCCAGGCATTGCGTACATCATTTTCCCTGGAAACGTCGGAGCCAAAACAACGCTTCGTGAAACAGTTGAATTACTAAGTAAATAGAAAGAAGTGAACGTACGATGTGCGTTCACTTTAGAAAATATTTGAAAGCGTATACATTATTTGGATGTACGTACATGAAAAATGGTCACACTAAGGGGATGAACATATGAATTCAGTATTCGGATTAAGTCATGAAGCAAGTCTTTTGCTGTATGCGATTGTATCGATTGTTGGACTTATCTTTTTAATTGCTAAGTTTAAAACAAATCCGTTCGTAGCACTGATTGTTGCGGCTTTGTTTATGGGTCTTATTTCAGGAATGAAGCTGCCTGATATCGTAACGGCTTTCCAAGAAGGAGTAGCGAGCGTCTTAGGATTTATCGCGATTGTTCTTGGTCTTGGAACGATGTTAGGTAAAATGATGGCAGAGTCAGGCGGAGCTGAGCGTATTGCCCGCACGTTAATTAAAGTATTCGGTGAAAAGAACGTACACTGGGCAATGATGGTTGTAGCCGTTATTTGTGGTATTCCAGTCTTTTTCCAAGTAGGGGTTGTGTTATTAATTCCGCTTGTATTTGTAATTGCCAAGCATACGGGTACGTCACTTATTAAAATTGGTTTATCATTAATTGCCGGTTTAGCCGTTGTTCACAGTTTAGTACCTCCACATCCAGCAGCGATGCTAGCGGTGGATATCTTCAAAGCAGATTTAGGTAAAACGATTTTGTATTCATTAGTTGTGGCATTCCCAGCTGCCGCAGTGGCAGGTCCTATTTACGGATCGTTCATTTCACGCCGTGTTCACGTAGAGCCAACGGGTGAAATTATGGAGCAGTTCACAGAGTCAAAGCATAAAGATCTTCCTGGTTTCGGCATTACGTTATTCACGATTTTACTACCGGTACTATTAATGCTTTTAGCAACAATTACTGGGTTTGTTTATCCAGAAACAAGTACGATTCGCTATGTAACAAACTTTATCGGAAGTCCAATCGTTGCGCTTTTAATTTCATTGGTATTTGCTTTTTATTCGTTCGGTTTTGCAAGAGGGTACAACAAAGATGATTTATTAAAATTCACAAATGAATGTCTTGGACCCGTTGCTTCGATCATTTTAATCATCGGTGCAGGCGGCGGTTTTAACAAAATTTTAACAGCAAGCGGTGTAGGTGACGCGATTGCAGGATTTGCTCAAGATGCCCATCTTTCTCCTATCGTACTAGCGTTTGTGATTGCAGGGTTAATTCGTGCAGCAGTTGGTTCAGCAACAGTAGCAATGACAACAGCAGCAGGTATTGTCGCCCCAATTGCAGCAACCATGCCAAACGTAAGCCCAGAGCTGCTAGTACTGGCAACAGGCGCAGGTTCTGTAATGCTATCGCACGTAAACGATTCTGGCTTCTGGTTAATCAAAGAATTCTTCAACATGTCAGTGGCTCAAACGTTAAAAACGTGGACAGTGATGGAAACGATTCTATCATTTGCGGCGTTTGCAATGGTTCTTATTTTAGACATTTTTATTTAAAAGAAAGGCGCTGGCTTCAGCGCTTTTTTCTTTGGATATTAAATATATTCAAAACATTTCAAATAATGAGAAAAAAAGACTAGATTTTTCCCGTTTCGATAGTATAGAATAGTTATAAAGTAGCAAAGGGGGTAGATGTATGACAAATAATGAAAACTATCAAATTGGTTTGACGACAAAAGCATTGATTCCAGTGAACGACCCTATACACTGCACAAAGGTGCTGGATGAAGCAGGAGAATACATGCTAAGAAAGACGTGTAAGCAATTATTAGAAGAAGCGTGCATTCGGGAATTAAGTACGTTTAAGGGATCGATTGCCGCCGTTCGAAAAATGTTTCCGTACAAACAGCTTACGCCGCTTGTTATTAATCGTTCACAAGCCATCATTGCGTTTCCGACATCTTCGCCAAATGACTATGGCTGCGCCTGGATTTTTGCCTCTCATGTTCATACTTCACACACGCTTGCTACAGTTGATCCAACCTCCATGCTAATTCACTTCAAAGATGGAACGTTCATTCCAGTGAAACTTTCTTATTATAGTTTAGAAAAAAAGCTGGCCAGAGCGGCTGTTATTCGTAATTACTGTTTAGAAAGTCCGGTTGTCTTGGCATGATCGTTCGATTTATCGAATAAACTTGTCCTACATATGAACAATCGTTTGGACTACACATATGAATGAAAGGAGGAAGCTTATGATAAGCTTCCTCCTTTTCTTACTCCTGAAGAAGCGAGGCCTTTAGCTTTTTGCGGGCTGCTTTTCCCCAGTTTTTAACGGCTCCCGTGGAGACTCCGTATTTGTAGGCAATATCTTTATACGAGTAGCCTTCTAACAGATGTTCGAGTACATAGATTTTTTCTCTTCCCGTTAAATGTTCGATATGCTGCTTGATGATTTCACTTTCTAGCGGAACGGGAAGAGCGTGATCTTCGTTTAGTGAAAGTAGGTTCTGCTCAGCTGGTGTTTCCCGTTCTTCGTATAAAATGGTGCCTTTTAAATGAGATAGGATCGTACCGCGCACGGTTGTGTAGGCATAAGCGGAAAAAGAGCCTTTGCTTTCGTCAAATTTTTGATACGCTCTCCATAAACCAATTAACGCAATTTGATAATATTCGTCGTAGTCTTTGTAAATATGAAATTTTTTAATCATCGACACAATTAATGGATGAAAAGATGAAGCGATTTGATCAAACGAGCTTTTTTGCATGTAGCATTCCTTTTTCAAAAACGCGCTTTTGCTGTATTCCGCCGGTATCTCTACTGTACAAGGGGAAGATCACATGTGCGAATGAGCGTACATTATGTTTTCTTTTTAAGAAACGTGACGTAATTTCCCCGGAAACTTCACGTTTCGCTAGGAAATATGCGAAGTATACGTGTATTTGTAGAGATTTTACGTACGAAAGGTCCCCCATTCCAAATTCTACTAATCTATACTATTTATATATCGATGTAGCAACTCTACCATCACGGAAGAGCGGTGATGGTAGAGTTGCTAGACCTAAGCGGCAGTCACCCTCCCTTGCGGGTTTGCGCCTGCCGCATATGTGAACCTTTTTGGGCAAATTCAGTGAAGTATTTTTGTGGTTGTCCTTTTGTGTTTTCTATTGAATGTAAGTTGGGTGGGCAGAATATAGTTGGTTTTTAAAAAGTGGGTAAAGGGGAGATTGAATGAAGGCGATGGTTGGGGTAAATGTGGCGGCGGCTGTTTTGTGCGGGGCGGTGATGTATGCGGGGACGCAGCACTGGCAGGAGCAAACGGAAGCGCAGGCAAGTGAAGTAAAAACTGCTGTTGTACATAAAGAAAAACAGTTTTCCGACGTATCTGCTTATACAAAAAATCTTCCAGACTTTATCACAAAGCAAATCCAATCATCTATCGCAAATAAAAAACCTTTGACTCTTGTAATTGCCACATCTGCAAAGAAAGCAGGGTGGCCTCAGCAGTTAAAAAAAGAGCTAGCAGCTACATATGGACGTGATGTATTTACGGTTAAAACCCTTTCATATGGTAACGGGACAACGGATGAGCTTTTATCCTCACATATTGCCGATCAAATTGATCAACTTCAGCCAAACATTATTCTGTTTGAAGCACCTCTTAAAAATGACTATCAGCACCTTACGCTAGATGAGACGCTTGAAAATACAGACAAGCTCATTCATCAGCTCAAAGACTTGAAAAAGACCCTTATGGTTCAGCCTTCACAGCCATATATTTCACAAACCGAGTCCTATGAAGAAGGGGTAGAAGCGATCAGGGGAGTATCTGAAGCAAACTGGGTATATTATATGAATCACTCGCTCATTTGGCCGTTTCATTTAGGAGAGTATATCAATAAAGACAGCGGGAATTTAACGAAAAAAGGAAATGAAGTGTGGGGAGAGTATGTTGTGAATTGGTTTACAGGAAAATAAAAGACAAGCCCTGTTTCAAAAGAAATAGGGCTTGTTTTTTTACAATTTTGCTAGATTGTGGCTTTTTCTCGTTTTATAGTAGTAGCTTTTTGTATCTTTACACTTATAAAGCTTAAATCCAATAAACTCTAAAGGAGTCCAAACCTTCTTGATGTTTACGAGTGGCATGCTCATTCTCCGTTCTGTTCTTAATAAAGGTTTTTCTTATTCATTATAAAGAATATAAGGGAGATAGTAAATACTATAAAGAACAGTTTATTTTTTTAAAATTCTTTATAAAGAACTTTTGAGATTTTTATTTTTTACTTATCAACATTTAGGAGTGATTTTTATCATAGCTCAGGTTATTTCTTTTTGTTACATTAACGTTGTGAAAAACATCACAAAATAAAATGCAAAGGATGATCCAAATTAAAACGTAATTAGAGCACTTATTTTTTTTTGCTTGCTGTTAAAGCAATGGAATCGTATACATATCATAACAGTGTTAGATAACCTGACACATAAGTTGAACGATTCAGAAAATTCATATATCTTAAATATATCTTTAAAGATGCATATAAAATATATCTTTGAAACAAGCAGGTATAGACGCCAGGGGAGGAATGGAAGATGCAAAAAAAGAAACTCGTATTGATTGGAAATGGAATGGCTGGAGTTCGAGCGATTGAAGAAGTATTGAAGGTTTCAAGCGAAGCGTTTGAAATTACGATTTTTGGAAGCGAGCCGCATACGAACTATAATCGTATTTTACTGTCAAAAGTGCTGCAAGGGGATACAAATGTTGAAGACATTACGTTAAACGATTGGAACTGGTATCAAGAAAACAATATTACATTATATACGAACGAAACGGTTACGAGTATCGATTCAGTAAAAAAAGAAGTAGCGACAAACAGCGGCAGAGTAGAATCGTATGATGAGTTGATTTTAGCAACGGGCTCTCTTCCTTTTATTCTTCCGATTCCAGGGTCTGATAAAAAAGGAGTTACGGCTTTTCGAGATATAAAAGACACGGATGAAATGCTGCAGGCATCTCAGCAGTATAAAAAAGCAGCGGTTATTGGAGGCGGACTGCTTGGATTAGAAGCGGCGCGCGGGCTGTTAAATCTAGGGATGGATGTATCTGTGATTCATTTAGCTCCGTATTTAATGGAACGTCAGCTCGATCCAACAGCGGGCAAATTGCTTCAAAACGAATTAGAAAAACAAGGCATGAAGTTTTTGCTTGAAAAGCAAACGGCGGAAATTGTCGGAGATGAGCGAGTTGAAGGATTATCTTTTAAAGACGGGACGTTTTTAGAAGCTGATTTGGTCGTGATGGCAGTCGGAATTAAACCAAATGTCCAGCTTGCAAAAGCAGCGGGACTTAATGTAAACCGAGGAATTATCGTGGATGATTATATGCAAACGGATATTCCAAACATCTACGCGGTTGGAGAATGTGCAGAGCATAGAGGAATGGTATACGGATTAGTGGCACCTTTGTATGAACAAGGAAAAGCATTAGCAAAAGCGGTTTGCGGGGCAGAAAAAGTGCCTTATGAAGGATCGGTTTTATCCACGCAGCTAAAAGTATCAGGTGTTGAAGTGTTTTCGGCAGGAGACTTCACGGAAGATGAAGAGAAAAAAGCAATCAAAGTGTTCGATGAACAAGACGGCATTTATAAAAAGCTTGTTTTGCGAGGCAATCAAATTGTAGGAGCCGTTCTTTTTGGAGACAGCAGCGACGGAAATCGACTGTTTTCAATGATTCAAAAGCAAGAAGATGTATCCGATGTCGCAAAAGTGTCGATTTTACAGCCATCTGGCGGTAACGCGGGTGAAAGCTTAGTAGCAAGCATGAGTGCGGATGATATTATTTGCGGCTGTAACGGCGTAACAAAAGGTACGATTGTGGAAGCTATCCAAAAACAAGGATGCTCATCGGTTGATGAAATCAAAGCTTGTACAAGTGCCTCTCGCTCCTGCGGAGGATGTAAACCGCTTGTAGCGGAAGTGCTTCAGCATACGCTTGGCGCTGACTTTGACGCTACGGCTCAAAAAGAAGCGATTTGCGGCTGTACGACTCTATCACGAGATGAAGTGGTCGAAGAAATCAAAGCAAAAGGTCTTTCGCATACGCGTGAAGTGATGAATGTGCTCGGATGGAATAATGAAGAAGGCTGTTCGAAATGCCGTCCGGCGCTGAATTATTATTTAGGTATGGTAAATCCGACCGGATACGTTGATGAACGCGAATCACGATTTGTGAATGAACGCATGCACGCAAATATTCAAAAAGACGGCACGTATTCTGTTGTTCCTCGCATATACGGAGGCGTCACAAATGCAGAAGATTTACGAAAAATTGCAGATGTTGTTGATAAATATGAAATTCCGCTCGTAAAAGTGACGGGTGGTCAGCGTCTTGATTTGTTTGGTGTTAAAAAAGAAGATTTGCCTAGCGTATGGGAAGAGTTAGATATGCCTTCTGGCTACGCGTACGGTAAGTCGCTGCGGACCGTGAAAACATGCGTCGGCGAACAGTTTTGCCGTTTTGGCACGCAGGATTCAATGGGCGTTGGAATTGCGCTTGAGAAAAAATTTGAAGGACTATGGACGCCTCATAAAGTGAAAATGGCTGTATCTGCTTGTCCGAGAAGCTGCGCTGAGTCAGGTATTAAAGATATTGGCTTTATTGGAATTGACGGCGGCTGGGAAATTTACGTGGGCGGAAATGGAGGTACGCATCTTCGCGGCGGAGATTTGTTATATAAAGTAAAAACAGACGAAGAATTGATGGACATTACAGGAGCTTATTTGCAGTATTACCGAGAAACGGCTAATTACTTAGAGCGTACGTCTGCATGGATTGAGCGCATGGGACTTTCGCACATTCAGTCCGTGCTTGATGACGCTGAGACAAGAAGAGAGCTGAATATGCGTATGGACGAAGCGTTATCTACGTACCGTGATCCTTGGAAAGAAATCGTCGAAAGCAAAAAGACGAAAAAAGAGCTGTTCGAAACAGTTGTCACATCATAATGCTGGGGGGAAATAAAGATGGTGAATAAAAACATTACAAAAGTATGCGTAGGGTCAATTCATGATTTTCCAGTAAGCCTGGGTAAAACAGTGAAAGTAAACGGAAAAGAAATTGCGGTGTTTAAGCTATCAAGCGGAAAAATACGGGCAATTGAAAATCGTTGTCCGCATAAAGGCGGGGTGCTAAGTGAAGGGATCGTGAGCGGCGACTCGGTGTTTTGTCCGATGCACGACTGGAAAATTTGCTTGCATGACGGTAACGTGCAAGAGCCTGACAGTGGCTGTGTAGACACGTACGAAGCATCTGTTGAAGGAGATTTGCTGTATCTTTTAATTGAAGAATAAGTAACGTGGCGCGTTGACTTTCAACGCGCCACAAAAATTCAAGGGGACACACTAAAAGGAGCGAAGCAAAAATGAGAACAGGAAAAGTGTACATTGTAGGAGCCGGACCAGGAGATCCAGATTTGCTAACGATAAAAGCAGCCAAATGTTTAGAAAAAGCAGACGTTATTTTATATGACCGATTAGTGAACCCTGTTCTTCTTCAGTATGCAAAAGAAGGAGCCGAACTTGTCTACTGCGGGAAAAAGCCTGGTGATCACTGCGTTTCTCAAGATGATATTCATGATTTGCTTGTATGCTACGCAAGAAAAGGAAACACCGTCGTCCGGTTAAAAGGCGGAGATCCGTTTATTTTCGGAAGAGGCGGAGAAGAAGCAGAAGTACTCGTTCAAAACGGAATTTCGTTTGAAGTCGTTCCAGGAATTACAGCAGGCATAGCGGCACCGGCCTATGCTGGAATTCCTGTGACGCATCGGGAGCTCAGCCGTTCGTTTGCGATTGTGACGGGACACTGCTTGAGCGGCAAGCCGGAAAGTATTCGCTGGGAGCATTTAGCAAAAGGAGTTGATACGCTTGCGATTTATATGGGCGTTAAAAACTTGCCTTATATTTGCCGTCAGCTTTTAGACGCCGGAAAAAGCGCGGATACGCCGGTCGCTCTTATTGAAGAAGGCACGTCGGTTTATCAACGCACGGTTACAGGCACGCTTGGCACAATCGTAGATACGGCTGCAGAGCAGAAAGTCAGCAATCCCGCGATGATTGTGATTGGTGAAGTGGTGAAGCAAGCTTCTGTTCTTTCGTGGTTTTTGGAAAAAACAGAAGAAAAAGTATGCGTCTAGTATGAATAAAAGGAGGAAACGCTTTTGTTTAAGAATTCACTGCAGTCAATGAATGAGTTAGCCCGCGAAAAAACGAAGCTTGTGAATGATCATTTACCGAGTTATTTGCTGTTAGCTGTGCTAGCGGGTGCTTACGTGGGACTTGGCGTTATATTAGCTCTATCAGTAGGAGCGCCTTTAGCTTCTGCTTCTTTACCGGTCGTTTCTCTTGTGATGGGGTTATCATTTGCTGTTGCTCTCCTGCTTGTCGTATTTGCAGGAGCTGAATTGTTTACGGGGAATCATATGGTTTATACGGTCAGTACGCTATCGAGAGTCACGACATGGAAAGATACGTTCAAAAACTGGACGTGGTGTTTTATCGGAAATGCGATAGGAGCGTTTGGGCTTTGTTTGTTAATTACCGGAACCGGTTTGTTTAAAGGAATTGAACTCAATCATTTACTCATGACGCTGGCAGCTAAAAAAATGAATTTGCCGGTCAGTGAATTGTTTTTTCGCGGCATCCTTTGCAACTGGCTTGTTTGTCTGGCGATTTGGACGGCTTCGCGCACTAAAAGCGATGCAGCAAAGATCATGCTTATTTTTTGGATGCTGTTTGCATTTGTTGCTTCAGGATACGAGCACAGCGTGGCAAATATGACGTTTCTTGGCCTGGCTTTACTGCTTCCGCATCCAGATACGATTTCGGCTGCTGGCCTATTTCATAATTTAATTCCTGTTACGCTCGGAAACATCGTAGGGGGAGGACTGTTTGTAGGAAGCATTTACTGGTTAGTGAATGCTAGGCAGCTAAAAGAAGTTAAAAAACAGCCGGCTGCTCTCTCAGCTGATTTGGATTCTGCTAAACTGTCTAAATAGCAAAAACCGCTCTTTGTACCATATAGTCTGCTTTTAAAGCTATCATAACGGTATTTTAGAGCGGTTTTCTTCTATATAATATAAACTGCTTAAAGCGTATTCACATCTATACGTATCGAACAAGCAGTATTGTTCTTCATTTTATAGAAACAGGATGTCTGTGAGAATTGAATCCGAACAGATTCTGTTGAAATGAATGTGTGAGGGTGCAGATATCATCGAAGAGGCAGAGGGCATCTTAGAATTTTAATGTTGTTTGGCATTTTATGCTCTTTTTGAGCTTCTTTAAAGCAGTTGTACATTGCTTTGCTGCCTAAATGATTAGCGGAGTGAATCGTGATTCGATCGGCATATAAATGGTGTTTTACCATAAAATGCACGAGCATTAATCCATTCCGTGTCTTGCTGAGTAAATCGTGATCGAGTGACAAATGTTCAACATCGAATGATCTTAAAAGATCAATACATTCGTCAATCGTTTCGGCTAAAACATGACCGTCAGGGCATTTGCGATAGTCGTCTAGAAAAACATTGATTTTCATGACTGATTCTCCCTTCCTTGCCTTGTATTTAGTGTAACATACATAATGTCATATACCTACCTAAGTCTATTCGACACGTTTTAAGCTATTCCTTCTTAAATAGGGGTAAAAACACGAATTTTTATCATTATTTGCATATTCACGGCGAATAAACAGGAAATAAGGAAAGAGATGTCGAACGAAAAGTGAATAGATAAACAGTTTAAACTGGAAATTAACTTTTTTTATTTTGTGATTTTTGTTTAACAAGGTCATTTAAATCCCAGATTTGACAAGGGATGGAAAAGGTTTAATGAATAAAAGATTGTGAGAAAAAAACGATAATTTGCGATTTTTTTAAAATAAATTGGAAATTTCTCTTTACGAAAAAGATGTTTGGGACGTATAATTTGATTTAAGGATTTTTTGGAACATAGTATGACAATATGACAAAAAAGAAAAGTAAGGTGAATAGAATGGGTAAGTTATTTAGTATCGGTGAAGTATTAATTGATATGATTCCAGCTCAAAAAGGTCTTCAATTGAAAGAAGTGGAATCGTTTACGCGTGTGCCAGGCGGAGCGCCGGCAAACGTTGCGGCAGTTGTTGCTACATACGGTAATGAGTCAGCGCTTATTACAAAAGTTGGAGAAGATGCGTTTGGAGACTTTCTAGTAGATACGCTTCGTGAAGTAGGAGTAGGTACTGATATGGTCTATCGTACAGAAGAAGCAAACACAGCTTTAGCTTTCGTTTCTCTGCGTGAAGACGGAGAAAGAGATTTCAGCTTCTATCGTAATCCTTCAGCAGATTTATTGTTAACGGAAGACGAAATTAACCCTGATTGGTTTGCAAGCAACGATCTTCTTCATTTCTGTTCGGTTGATTTAGTTGAAAGTCCTATGAAATACGCTCATATGAAAGCGATTAAAAGCATGAAAGAAAAAGGTGGAGTTATCAGCTTTGATCCAAATGTACGTCTTCCACTGTGGAAAGACCATGAGCTATGCCGTCAAACGATTTTAGAATTTATTCCTCAAGCGCACATTGTCAAAATTTCAGACGACGAGCTAACGTTTATCACAGGCATTGAAGATGAACAGCAAGCGATTCAGTCTCTATTTACAGGTGACGTTCAAGTAGTTGTGTTCACAAAAGGTGCAGAAGGCGCAACGCTTTATACAAAAGAAGCTGTCTATGAATCAAACGGTTACAAAGTAGCGGTTGTTGATACAACAGGTGCAGGAGATGCGTTTATTGGCGGATTCCTTTATCAGCTATTAAGCCGCGATGTGTCACAAGAAAACTTAACGGCTATTCTTGACTCAGACCACGATGCTATTTTGCGCTTTGCCAATGCAAGCGGTGCCTTAACGACAATTGGAAAAGGTGCGATCAGTTCCATTCCAGCCAAAGAAGTAGTCGAGCAATTTTGCAAGCCTGTAGCTAACTAAAATGAAAAGGCTTTATCTCTTCTTATTTTCAATCAGCAGAGGCGTCCGTTTCTGCTGATTGCAGATCACATAAGAGGAAAAAGCGAGCTGCGGAGCAAGAAGAAAAAAAATTTTTCTGTTTTTAAAAAATAATCAAAAAAATTTCTAGCTAAATAATAAATGTTCGTGTTAGTATAATACGAGCAGCAAGAAATAGCAGTTTTACCACCATTTATGAAAACGTTATATATTTATCGATGTAGAAAATTTAATAGGATTAAAGAGCGATCCTATTAAATTTTCTAGACCTAAGCGTCTGTTGCCCCCCTTGCGGGGTAGGCATCAGACGCTTAGGTGAACCTTTGGGGGAATATTCAAGAGGCAACAAGTCTGTAGCCCTTGGTAAAAGAAAAGCAGCAGGTCGTTACATACGATGTACATAGATTAGAAATAGGAAAGTAGGTTAAGAGAAAGATGGATATTTTGCTAGGTGTTCTTCCTTCCGTTGCGTGGGGAAGCATGATTTTAGTTAGTATGAAGATGGGCGGTGGACCTTACAGTCAAACGCTTGGAACAATTATTGGAGCTTTGATCCTTTCATTTGTTCAGTTTATGATTGTTCAGCCGGTGTTAACGCCAACGCTTGTTATTGTCGGAATTGTTTCAGGTTTGTTCTGGTCAGTAGGTCAAAGTAATCAGTTTAAAAGTGTTCCATACCTTGGTGTTTCAAAGTCAATGCCGATTTCAACGGGTATGCAATTAGTATCAACAGCTCTTTTTGGTGTTATTGTATTTAAAGAATGGTCAACGCTTCAAACGATTGTGCTTGGATCTATTGCGATTCTTTTAATACTAGCAGGCGTTGTGCTTTCTTCATTAGACGGTAAAAAAGAAGGAGCACAAGGGACTCCAGGACAAACGAAAAAAGGAGTTATCACTCTTATCATTTCAAGTCTTGGATTCTTAGTTTACGTAGTTATCGCACGTATTTTCAACGTAGACGCATGGGCAGCACTATTCCCGCAAGCAATTGGTATGTTAATTGGCGGTTTAATCATTACATACAAACATAAGCCATTTAACAAATATACGATTCGTAATATCTTACCAGGTCTAATCTGGGCATCTGGAAACATGTTCTTATTCTTATCTCAATCAAGACTAGGCGTAGCAACAAGCTTTTCATTATCGCAAATGGGTATCGTTATTTCTATCTTTGGCGGTATTGTCTTCTTGGGAGAAAAGAAAACAAAGCGTCAATTGTTTTATGTATCTCTTGCGAGTGTACTGATTATTTCAGGCGGTATCTGCATAGGCCTCGCAAAAGCCCACGCTTAATATATCGATGTAGAAAAACCCCCATGGCTAGAGTGCAGCCATGGGGGTTTTTCTAGACCTAAGGTTTTGAGGCACCCCTTGCGGGGTAGCCTCAAAACCTTAGGTAAAGTCAAATCCATAGTGCTCTTGGAGATTTCCAAGCTGTACGTTTGTGTGAGTGTTTCTCGTTCTTAAGTATGATTGTTTTTCATTCTTTGTTAGGAAGCTGTTTGGTGTGAAATGGCTTATAATAGTAGGAAAGGATGGGGGAGAGGCTATGATTAAGAGTATTTATGAGACGCATGTACAGGTTCGGAGTTTGGAGGATTCGATTGAGTTTTATAGACATCTTGGGCTGACGTTTGTTCATAAAATTGAAGAGCGGCGCTGTGCTTTTTTCTTTGTTGGGGAACAAAAGCAAATGCTTGGTCTTTGGGAAACAGACGAAAAAGAGTTGAAAAGAAGTCACTTTGCTTTTGGAATTGAAGCCGCAGATATTCATGAAGCGTTAACGTGGCTGCGTTCAAAAGGTATTGAACCTGAAGAAACGTCGTTTGGAAAGCCGCAGACAGAGCCAATTGTTCATACGTGGATGCCGGCAGCGTGCGTGTACTTTAATGACCCTGACGGTAACAGCTTGGAGTTAATTACGCTTTTGAATGATGAGCCCGTTGTATCTAAGGATTTTCCGTATTTAAGTGAATGGAATAAAGAGATCGGGACGAAATTATTTTAGCACAAGTGAAAAACGAACCACTGATCAACGTGTTTGATTAGCGGTTCGTTTTTTTAGTTATGGTAAACGTAGGTTTCATATGTGTAGGTCTTTCTAGCAGTTGATTGGAGGGCAAGGCGAAGACTCCTGCGGGAAAAGCGGAATAGGTGAGACCCCGCAGGAGCATAAGCGACGAGGAGGCTTACCGGCCGCCCGCGGAAAGCAAAGCCTTGCACGGAAATTAACTGCGGTGTCATAAGCGATTTATATGAGCTCGTGTATCTCATTTGTTCGTCTTTAGGTTGGGTTGATTTCGTTATGTCTCAACTTTTTTTATGTATCATAAACGTAGAATTGACATAATAATAAACATATAATATATTTGTTTATAAATTAATAAACAAAATAGAAAGGTGTCTATTTAAATGGTAAACGACTTGTTTTGGGAATCATCTTTTGAAGATATGAAAAAAGGATACGGGGAAAGCGAAGATCACTACCACTGCTTACTGTGCGGTGAAAGTATTGAAAAAGGCATTATTTATCCGGTGGAAGGTGTTTTTTATGAAGCAAAACGTTATATGAAGCTTCATATTGAACAGCAGCACGGATCTGTATTTCATCATTTAATAGGGCTAGATAAAGAGGTAACCGGTCTTTCTGATCATCAAAAAAATTTAGTGAAGTTTTTTAAAGAAGGAAAAAGTGATAGTGATATTCAAAAAGAAATGGGAATCGGCAGTTCATCCACCATTCGGAATCACCGCTTTACATTAAAGAAAAAAGAGCGTCAGGCAAAAGTGTTTTTAACGCTGATGGAACTGTTAAATGAAGGGGAAGAAGAGAAGGCGGTACCCGTAACAAATACGGTGCCTAGAAGAAGTCAGCGCTACAGCGTCAGTGATGAAGAGCGTGAAAAGATTTTAGCGAAGAATTTTCCGCAAGGTTTAAACGGACCGCTTCGTACTTTTCATTTGCAAGAAAAACACCGTCTTGTTGTTCTTGAAGAATTAAGCGGGCATTTTGAGTTTGGCGCAACGTATACCGAAAAAGAAGTAAATGATAGGTTAACACCTTTTTATGACGACTATGCGGTGCTGCGACGCTATTTAATTGAGTACGGGTTCTTAGAGCGCAGCGCAGACGGAAGCAGCTACTGGAGAAAAGGAGAGACAGAGATGAGTATGGACTCAAAAGACTACAAAAAACAAATGAAGCAGCTAGCGAAAGAAGTAAAAACAGAAGGCGGCGTGTATCAAATTAAAAACCTTCACAACGATAAGATTTATATTGGCTCTACGCCTAACGTTAAAACGTTAAACGGCGTAAAGTTCACGTTAAAGACGAACACTCATCAAAATAAAGAGCTTCAAGATGAGTGGAATACGTATGGTGCGGATGCTTTTTCAATTGAGATGCTGGAAACGATTAAAAGAGAAGAAGAAAAAGCACTTTCAAAAAAGGATTTGCTAAAACTAGAAGCGAAATGGTTAGAGAAGCTGCAGCCTTACGGCGAAAAAGGCTATCATTCGCCGAAAGCTGATACAAAGGAGAAATAGGTGTGAAGAATCAAGATGTGAAAAGTGAAGTAGTGGAATCAGAAAAATCCGTCAGTAAGCTGATGCTTGTGTTTTTGATTCCGCTTATGTTAAGTAATGCCATGCAGTCCGTTGGGCAGCTGGCAGGGAGTATTATTGTCGGAAGAGCGCTTGGAGTTGATGCGTTAGCCGCTATTTCCGCGTTTTTTCCTCTGTTTTTCCTGCTCGTGTCGTTTTCAATTGGAATTGGGTCAGGAAGTTCCATTTTAATCGGGCAAGCGTACGGGGCACAAAATGAAAAACGAGTGAAAGAAATTATCGGTACCACGCTCACGTTTACCTTTTTGGTCGGAATTGTGCTTGCTGTTTTGGGAAGCATATTTGCTCCGGAGATTCTTCGGATTATGGGAACGCCGGCTAATATTATTGACGTAACGGTTCACTATGCGCGCATTTTGTTTGTGGCGATTACTGTTTTGTTTTTATACTTTGTTTATACGACGTTTATGCGCGGAACCGGAGACTCTAAAACGCCTTTCTACTTTTTAGTTGTGAGTACGGTCTTAAACCTGATTTTTCTTCCGATTTTAATTTTCGGATGGATTGGAGTGCCAAAGCTTGGCGTGTACGGCGCTGCGTACGCAACGGTGTTTTCAACCGTATTAACGTTCATTATTATGATTATCTATTTGCGTAGGAAAAATCATCCGTTAAAGTTTGACTCATCCATTTCATTAAAAATGGACGGAACGCTGTTAAAGCTGCTTATGCGTTTAGGGATTCCCGCTAGTATCAATATGATTTTAGTTTCTCTTTCTGAAATTGCGGTCATTACGTTTGTAAACGGATTTGGCTCAGACGCTACAGCAGCGTACGGAGCGGTGAACCAAGTAGCAAGCTATGTACAAATGCCGGCAATCAGCTTAGGAATTGCGGTTTCTATTTTTGCGGCGCAGTCGATTGGTGCCAATAAATTTGAGCGTTTAAAAGAAGTGATTCGCTCTGGAATTATGCTGAATTATGTTATTGGCAGCGTGTTGATTTTACTTATTTATCTCTTTTCCAATCAAATATTAGCACTGTTTTTAACAAATCAGCACACGCTCCATATTGCCGAAGAGCTGTTAGTGATAACGCTTTGGAGCTATTTGATTTTCGGTCATGCGCAAATTATTACCGCTACGATGCGAGCAAGCGGTACGGTGCTTTGGCCTACGGTATTTAGCATTATGGCGATTTGGTGTGTGGAAGTGCCCGTAGCCTACGTGTTATCGCAGTTCACGTCTCTTGAAATCAAAGGGATTTGGATCGGATATCCAGCGGCGTTTGTGGTCAGCTTAATCCTGCAGTACAGCTATTATCAATTTGTATGGAAGAAAAAGAAAATTGAACGCCTTGTCGGATAAAAAACGAGCGGAAACGCTCGTTTTTTATTTTTTCTAATTAAAACACCCTTAGCAAAGAGTTTTAATAGGATAGTGCATATAACTTTTTAATGAAAAGAGGGTATGACACTATGAGCAAATCTGGATTTGTGCCGGATAATTCAAATATTAAAAAAAGCTCAGGAACGCCTAATCTGTCAGTGAATTATAAGCAAAACGTCCTGTTCAAACGAAACGACCAAAATATAGCGTATCAGCTAACCTCAACTCAGCTGCCTGCCATGCTCGGAGGTGCGTTTGTTGATTTATATATGACGAAAGGGCATATGAGAGAGCCGCACTGGCATCCAAATGCGTGGGAATTAGATGTCGTCGTTTCAGGTGAAGTGCAGGTGTCTATCTTAGACCCTGATACAAGCAGCATGCACAATTACCGGATAAAAGAAGGCGAAGTTGTTTTTATACCGATGGGCTGGTGGCACTGGATCGAACCGCTATCGGAAGAAGCGCACCTGCATCTTTTTTTTAACAACGATCAATTTGAGTCTACAGAAGGATCCGACGTGCTCCGCTTAACGCCTCCTATTGTGTTTCAGAAAGCGTATGGAGTAAGTGCAAGCGAAGTAGCAGAAGCCGTTGCTCCGATTACCGATACGGTTATCATTGGGCCGCCTAATCATTCTTTTTATCAAAAGAGCTATCTCAAAGATGAACGGGATGAACGAATTGTGGTTAAGATAAATGAAAAAGTAGTGCCTGCTGAAGATAAGTAGCAAAAAAAGAGGCTGGGATAAAAGCCTTTTAGGCGAAGTGAAAAACGAACCATGAATCTTTAATTCACGGTTCGTTTTCCTGTTATAGTGAACGTAGATTTCATTTGTTTCATTCCTTCTAGCAGTTGATTGGAGGGCAAGGCGAAGACTCCTGCGGGAAAAGCGGAACAGATGAGACCCCGCAGGAGCGCAAGCGACGAGGAGGCTCAGCGGCCGCCCGCGGAAAGCGAAGTCTTGCACGGAAATCAACTGCGGTGTCACAAGCAGTTCAGCTTATGTATCTCCTTTGGTCGTCTTTAGATTGGTTTCATTTTGTTATGTCCCAGCCTCATTTTCGTGAGGCGTCTTTTATAAAAACAGCTCCTCACGTTCTAAGTGCTTGTGTAGACGGGTTGTGACTTGTTTTTGATTCCATTCGTTTTGCGGAAACTGCTGCTTGTCTACGTGAGCAACGGCCGGCTTATAGGTTTTTTGAATCCGTTTGATATCATTAAACGTTGCGTTGGTTTCAATGTGATCAGCCAGCGTAAATACAAGAGAATGCAGCTTTGTAACATTGGGAATCGTAGCTGCTTGGCTGAAAATGGCTTTCGCGACGGACAGCTGTCTTTCATGCGCCGTAAAGACGTCTTGTTCATTCCGCTCCTTTAAATAAACAAGTGCTTCTTTTCCGTTAAGGCGAATCGATCCTTTTGGAAAAACAATGTTGCTGTGTTCAAAAGCACGTTTGTTTGTGACGATAATGCCGCCTAATTTATCTACAGCATCGACGACTGACTGCTGATCCATTTTGACATAATAATCAACAGGAAGCTTTGCATATGCTTCAACTTTCTTTATAACAGCATTCATATTTCCTTGGTGATAAATAGTTCGCAGGGTTTCATTGCCGAGCTGAGTTGACCCTGGCAAGTGGGTCATCTTTATTGATTCATGCTGTTTATTAACAGTCATATACACAAATGACGTATTTTGATGGTTTTCTTGAATTAAAAGCAGGGAAAACGGTTGCCCTTTTTTTAAATTGACGTGTGTTTTGTTACCATGCTCAAGCGGTACATACGTTTGATCAACGGCAGCTTTCACCGTATGATAGCCTGCAAATGTGATGCTGACAAAACTGACGAGTAAAAATAGTACGAGACCGCCAATCCACTCTTTTTTTGCTTTGCTGCTCATCGTCTCACCTTTTTCTATCGAAGTCGTTCGTAGTATTGCCATCTTAAAAGGGGAGTAAAACAAATGAGCGCTATTTTTATTGCTTATCTTGCTTTTTCTTGGCGTAGGTTTTGAGTTCTGTAATTAAAATCGCTTGTTCTTCCACATCGTTAAACGCTTCGATGCCATAAAGGTATTCGGTGTGCCGTTTTTCTTTCCACACGCAAAGCCCGGTAATATGGATCGGTTTTTCATTTAAATAAAAGCTGATTTTTAGCTGAATTTGATGGTTGAAAATAGGTAAATCAAGCGGCGTGATTATTTTGATTCCTTTTGGTGAAAGGTCGATAACGGACAAAGGACCTGGCTTAGAATCGATTTCTTTGTTGTCGTATTTAGCAATGGAAAACGTTCCAACAATGGGAGTCTCAAATAAAAAGCGAAACGGTTCTTCACGTTTAAAATGCATGTATCATCAGTCCTTTTCGTAATCTAAGTTTGTTAAGTAAGTATTCGATGAAAGTCTAAAAATTCCTACACGTTTTTCCCCATCCCCCATATAATGTTTATCGATGTAGAATCTCTACCATGGCCACAGACCGGCCATGGTAGAGATTCTAGACCTAAGCGGAGGTCACCCCCCTTGCGGGGTTGGTGGCCTCCGCTTAGGTAGACCTTTGTGGGAGGGTTCGAGAGGTCTGGGGTAGTGCTTGCTGTTTGTAAGTACTATCGTATTATTAACTAGCGGGTATACTAGTAGGGCTTTTGTAAAATAAGGGCATAATAACTTGCTTTTATAGTATCGGAAGTTTTGTTTGAAACTTTAAATGGTGAGGGAAAGGTTTTGAAAAAAGCGCTACGCTAGAGTTGGATTGTATGTTAAAATTAAACTTTGTGAAGTAGCTGTATTACAAGTCAGCGTTCCTTCAACTAATTAGGAGGTGAGATGAATGGGCACTGATGACCCCATTTCGATGAAGGTTACTGCAAAACAAGATAGGGGCAACAAAGGTGTATGTGTTCCTCTCATTTCAACGAAGGAAAATACTCCTTAATGCCTCAATGATGTGAGGTGAAAAATCAATGATTAAAACATACTTATATGATGATGAAACAAAAGAAATGGTAACGAATCTTGATTTAGGAGACGTGCATGAGAAATTGCGCAATCCTGATAATTTGCTGTGGATTGATCTGTATGATGTCCACGGACAAGAGCTTGCTCAAATTGCTAAATTATTCGATTTTCACCCATTGGCGATCGAAGACTGCTTACACGACAGTCCTCGCGCTAAAATGGATGATTACGAAGACTATAAATTTTTCGTTTTTCACGCCCTTCGCTATAACGAAGAAAGTGATGACGAGATTACCACGCTTGAGTTAAATGCCTTTGTCGGATCAAATTACGTAGTGACGATTCATAAACATAAAATGGGCTGGCTTCGCAAAATGGATGCTGTGTGCTCACGCTATCCAAAGTTTATGAACCGCGGCGCCGACTTTTTGCTATATGCTTTGATTGATGGCATCACGGACGAATATTTTCCGATTTTAGACCGAATTGACATGCGTATTGATGAATTAGAAGATGAAATCTACAACAAAGAAGTCCGCGGAGTGACGGAAGAGTTCTTGGCGTTAAAAAGAACGATTATCTTAATCCGTCGCGTTATTCTGCCTCAGCGCCGAATTTTCTTAACGGTTAATGGAAAGTGGAAATTCGACATACGAGAAGAAAATGTTCCTTTCTACATTGACCTGCTTGACCACTTGGAGCGTATTGTAGACTCTGCTGAAACATTTAGAGACCTCGTAAACAGTGCGCTTGATACGTATTATTCTATTACCAATGCAACTTCATCTGAAAAGCTAAATGTCTTAACGTTAATTTCAACAATTATGCTTCCGCTAACGTTCGTAACCGGATTTTTTGGAATGAACGTACCGATTCCATATCAAAATTCCCACTGGGCTACTGCTGTTATTATTGTTATGTTAATTGTGTTAACGTGGGGAATGTGGAAATACTTTAAAAACAAACAGCTGTTATAACAAAAAGGCACTTGGCCATAAGCCAAGCGCCTTTTTTCTTTATTTTGTCACCGTTTTTGTTGTTGCTTTACTCGTATTGTTCGCTTTGTCTTTTGCGGTTACGCTTAAGACTGTTTTTTCTTTTTGCTTTTTAATTTTTACTGAGTATTGTCCTTTGCTGTTAGCAGCAGCAGAGCCAATGCTTTTTTTGTTTACGGTTACTGTTACGGTAGCATTTGCTTCTGCTTTACCCGTTACAGCCGTGCTTTTTGTTGTGACAGCATTTACGCTTGGTGCAGCAGGAGGAGTTTTATCGCTCACTTTTACAGTCGTAGCTTTACTTGTGTTGTTAGCTGCGTCTGCTGCTGTTACGCTGATTGCTGTACCCGCTTTTTGTTTTTTAATCGTTATGCTGTACTGACCTTTTGCGTTAGCTTTTGCTTTGCCGATTTCTTTGTTGTTCACTTTGGCTACAACAGATGCATTTGCTTCTGCTGTTCCTTTAATAGCTGTATCCGCGTCGCTGACTGGATTCACTTTAGGTGCATTTGGAGCAATAACGTCACGCACCGTTACTTTTACTTCTTCACTTTCTTGTTTTTGGCTGTTTGTAGCCGTGATATACAAGACTGTGTTTTCTTTTTGTTTTGGAATCTTCACTTTGAACGCGCCTTTTGCATCAGCTTTTGCCGAAGCAATCACTTTTTTAGCGCTGTTTTTAACATTTACCGTAAAATTCGCTTTAGACGTTCCTGTTACGTATTCATCTTTATTCGTCACGGCTTTTACCGCTGGTTTGGCAGGTGCTTTTTGAACAACTGCACGAATGCTTGTGCTTGCTTTTCCGTTTGTGACAACCACTTGTAAAACGGTATCAGCTTTTTGAGCTGGAATGTTCACAGAGAACGTATTTTTTGCATCAGCTTTGGCAGTGCCAAGTGTTTTTGAGCCGTTCATTACTTTAACAGTTGAACCGCTTTGAGCTTTACCTGTAACAACTTTTTGCGTGCTGACAAATGTATTTACCTGCGCTTGCAGCTGCTGTGCACTTACCGCGCTGTACGCATTTAAACGTCCCCATCCTGATACGTAATCGTAGCCTGGAGCAGGAGGTTCTGCTGGACTTTCTTCATCATCGTATACAGGAGCATCTTTCTCGTCAAACTTAATATCTTTAGCTGTGTCCGTTAGGCGTTTTTCAACGTCTTTTGGCTTTAAGCCTGGGTTTTGGGACAGTAATAATCCCGCAACGGCTGCCACGTGAGGTGTTGCCATTGATGTTCCGCTTAAGTAAGTAACGTTTCCGTCTGGAATAAGACTTGGAATATCAGAGCCTGGAGCTGTAATATCTAATCCTTTTCCATAGTTTGAGTAGTCAGATACGATATCTAAACGGTTTGACGCGCCTACTGAAATCGCATAGGCAGATGAAGCTGGGTAAGAGAGCTCTTCCATACCGTCATTTCCGCTTGCTGCTACAACCGTTACGTTATGGTCGTATGCATATTTTAATGAATATTCAAGCACGCGGCTGTAAGATCCGCCAAGGCTTAAGTTAATAACTCTTGCACCGTGATCGACCGCGTATTTAATACCATACGCAATTTGTTCTGTATCTCCGCTTCCAGATGCGTCTAAAATTTTAACCGGTAAAATTTTTGCGTGAGAATTAATGCCGGCCATTGAATAGTTATTGTTTGCAGAGGCTGCGATAATACCTGCTACGTGAGTTCCGTGTCCGTTGTCATCAGTTGCATTCGACGAACGATCCACGTAGTTGTATCCAGTCTTTGTATCCACTACGCCTTTTAAATCAGCTAGTGATGAATCGACGCCCGTATCCGCAACGGCAATAACCGTATCTTTTAATTTTTGCCCGTTTAGTAATTTTTCAAGTGATTCGTATTGAATATCGGCATGCTGAGTACCGTCATTTTTACCCGTGTTGTTTAATGACCATTGATACGGATATTGTGAATCCATTGAAAGAGCGTGGTACTCTTGAACCGGCTCGATAAATTCAGTTTCAGGAAGTGCCTGAATTTGTTTTGCCGTCATTTTACCTTGAGCAGACGACGTGCTGAAGCTTTTTCCATTGCTGTCATCTAATTGAATAACAAACATATTATCAAAAGAAGCAGCTGATTGTTTTAATGGATTAATAGATTCAATGCTTGCTGATTTTGACTGTGCTTTTGTTTTAAATGACTTTGCATTTGCACCATCTTTTAATTTAACAATATAGCGAGTTTCCGCTTTTGTTGAAACGCTGTTTGCGCTGACTAACTTAGCTCTTACTAATACAGACGATACGTTTAAGTCCGTTACGTCTTTTAATTTTGTCTGTGCTGCTATTTTTTCTAAGTCTTTCTTTAAAGCAGCCGGAACGGATTTATAAGCGATGCTGTATAAATCATTGATTGCTTTTTGATCAGCACTTGTAATCATATATGTGCTTGATGCGCCGTTTTTCGCTACATCTGTAAATAAACCTTTTAGCTGAACTAAATCTTTGTATACTTGTTCGCGCATTGATTTATCGATAATCATTTTAGAGCTGATAAACGGAGCGGCTTTGTAGTAAAGAGAAGAAAGGTCTTTTCCGCTTGCTGTTTTTGAAAGCACAGCGTCACGAATCGTACGCAAATCTTTTAAAATACCTTTTCCGTTTTCTTTTTGGCTTGTACTTAATTCAGCCGGGCATTCTTCTTCCATCATTTGAGAAGGAGGAAGTGAAGCGCCTTCATAGCTGATTGTGTAAGGAACTTCTGTTTTTAATTCCGGTTGAGGTTCAGAAGGTGTTTTTCCCTCTTCTTCTGTATCGTCTTCGATGATGATATCTTCATCTCCATAATAATCAACTTTCACATAATAAGGGCCAGTCCAGGCGATTGGAAAATCAAGCTGAGCAGGCTCGTCTTTGTAAGAGTATCCCATATAACGGTCAAATGCCACGTTGTTTTTGGCATTTTCAAGGCTAGAGTAAACCGTGATGTTTACTTCATCATCACTTTGAAGCTTAATTCGGTAGTGTGAAAATTTTGCTACCTCTTGCTTAGAAGGATTAATTTTGTACCAATGCGTTTGTTCTGGTTCTGTAAATGTTCCTTTTGCTGCTTTACCAATGCTTAATGTTTTTTCATTAGCAGGAGGATTGCCTGCTGCTTGTGTTTTCAGTAAGCCTAATTGGCTAAAACACAAGGTGAACATTAAAGCAAAAGCAATAAAACGATAAATTGACCCTTTTTTCATGTTAAACCTCCAAAAAAATATAGTAAAAAACAGGAATTACATACCTATTAAACCATAAAGTTTAAAAACTTGTAAATAATTACTGTTGCTTATTTTAGTATTTTGTCAAGTTATTAATCTCGCATAAAAAATGGTGAGATAAGTCCTAGTTGCAAAAAGTAGAAAAAATTGGAATAATAAAGATTGAGCCTATTTGTAAGAGGCGAAAGTACGCTGACAAGGGAAGAAGGGAATGAGAATTATTTTTAAAAGCAGAATCTGTTGGAGAAAATCTGATCGGTTTCTTTTTACCTGTGTTTATAAAGGGGAAATCGGGCTATATAAATAAAGATTGGAAAAATTTTCAGTCTAATTAAGTTCATTTGTAGCATATAATACGAGCTGGATTTCTTTTATAATAAACAAAAGCAAAGAAAGAGCAAATGGTGAAAAGGAGTGAAAGAAGTTGTCAAATGTGATGCAACGACAGGAAAAACGAATGAAGTTTGATGCCGAACAGCTTGCACCCCTTGATATTGATAAAGAGACAAAGAAGTTGCTAACAGAAAAAGGATTGCCCAAAGAAGCTTCACCATTTCTAGAGTTCGTTTCATCCAAAGGAAAGCTAACAACATTATGCGAAACATTTGAGTTATCATCTCGCTACCAGCACTATTGGTTTTTAGGAACAACAGGGGCTGGAGATCCAATTTGTCTTCATCAAAAAAACGGTTCGGTTGTGCTGCTCGATACGTCCAACGATGACTGCGAGCGTTTCGTGAATACAACTTTTCCGCAGTTTTTAGCATGCTTAGATGTGTTTGAAGAGCTAGTAGAAGAAACGATTCAAGCGAACGGAGAATCTGCATACTTAGAGAGACACATTCCTGCTGAGGTGCTGCAGCGATGCAAAAAACGTATGAATGAAATTGATGAAGCTTGCTTAGCCCCTTATTCTTTTTGGTTCAAAGAACTTTCTTTTTAATAATATAGTAGAAAAATAGACATGGCCGTTTTGGTCATGTCTATTTAGTTGTGGCTGCAGGACTATTAATATAGATAGAATAAATAAAAATGATAGTATATAATGGATATAAATTCCTTTTTTTAGAGAAGGAGGAGGGTGTAAATGATTTCTTTATTTGGATTAATGGGTGCTTTCTTCGTGCTGCTTTTTGGTGCGTCGTATTTCTTCTATAGAAGAAACTCGCCCGTCCAGTACGGAATTTCACTTAGCAGCATGCTAATAAGCATATTTCTATTTCTATATAGCATATTTGGAGTTAGCGGCTTTGAAGGAATGAGTCTTGGTGCTTTAGCGGCTGCTTTGTTTTTGGCGTCGGTTCTGAGCTTGTTCGTCAGCGTTCTTTTTAATATCATAAATGGACGAGGGAAAGGTGCTGTATAAAATGGGAGAGATAACCTTTAGAGAAGCAGTGCGAGAAGATTTGGATCAAATTGTTGAAATGCTCGCGGATGATATGCTCGGAAGTAAACGAGAACGCTATGAATTACCGCTTCCAGACTGTTATGTCCAAGCATTTCAGGCAATTGATGCGGATCCAAACAATGAGCTGATTGTCGCATGTAAAGATAGTGAAGTAATAGGTGTTCAACAAATAACCTTTACGCCCCACATTGCAAGACAAGGCGGGTGGAGAGCCACGATTGAAGGAGTTCGAACCGCTTCGTCACAGCGCGGAAAAGGGGTTGGCTATCAGCTGATTACATGGGCGATTGAACGAGCGAAAGAACGTAATTGTCAGTTAGTACAATTAACAACGGACAAGGAACGATCGGAGGCTTTGCGTTTCTATCAAAAGCTTGGATTCACAGTTTCTCATGAAGGATTAAAGCTCCATTTGTAATTGGCTGTTAATGGTTGTATCCCCGTGGTAAGAATTTTTTGATTAAAATGAATTTTTTCGTTTAGTTCAATTGAAACGTGGTATACAGATAGTACAGAGCCGATAGAAATTTTTCTAAGGCTACTGTGAAAGGTAAATACTTAGCTTCATGAAGGGACTGGTTTAGTTTTGGAATACTTAACAGCAACTTCAGCAAACGTATTACCTCACATGAAAAGCAGATATTCTGATCTGACAATTGGCACTCTCGTTATGAACCGATATACGTAGCGAAAGGGCCCTACAAGGGCAAATGAACATGAAATAATTAGCATGATATGAAGGGAAGAACCTGCATCAGTTTTGATGCAGGTTCTTTTTTGTGAGATGCGGCAAGAAATCTTATACAAAACTTTGGCAGGAATTTATATGTAAAATCTATAAGTTAAGTATGGTAAATTATTTTAACATTACGGATGAAATCATACATACGATAATTATGAAAGAAGCTAAAACCCAGCTAGAACATTACTGAAAAAAAATCTTTAAATGAATGCACTACGAAATTTCTTATAACTTATTTGACACCTAAGGTATAAAAGAGTATACTTATGTTAAACATAGTAATTATGTCGGATAAGTAGGTTATGGTGCTGTGAACAAGACTTCTACTGATAAAGAGGAGATCTAGTCCAAATCGTACAGTCCGACTTTGATGAGATGCTTTCAAGCATCTTTTTTTTGTGCAAAAAAACAGCCGCAGGGGCTGTTATAGGGCAGTAATTCTTCCTTTGTAAGCATCAATCAACCGCTGGTTATGTTCATCTGAACCTTCCATGTTTCCGCTTAAAAAGACAGGAGGCGTGATGCCGCGGCTGAGCAGTTTTTGTATGGCTTTAGATAGGACATCATTTAGGATAGCGCCTCCAATTACAGTAGAACCAGAAGCGAAGGAAATGTCTTGCTGATGAAGAAGAACGTCTCCTTTTGGAATATGATTATTAATAACAAGATCCACGACATCATGAAGGTATTTTCCGCTTTTATGTCGCGAAGCCCGGCTCGTGGCATAAGAAGGAGAGGTAAGCCCGATAACAAAGGCGCCTTTTTCTTTTGCAATCAAAGCTACATCAATCGGAACGGGATTTACGCCCGATGTAGAAATGACAATCATGATATCGCCTGGTACGATATCTTCTTTTTCCATAAAGGTGGAGGCATAGTCGTTTTTACGCTCTAGCTGTGAAGAGCGCGAAGCTCCTTTATGAAGCATCAGTTCTTCTACAAAAATAGGATGAATCGGCGCAAGCCCTCCAGAACGGTAAAACACTTCTTCCGTTAAAATATGAGAATGACCGCACCCAAATAAATGAATGAGGTGATGAGAAGCTAATTGCTGTGAGATTTTCTCGGCTGCGGATTCTATTGCCTGCTGTTCATGCGTCTCCACTTTAGCAAGCAGTTTTGTTAGTTCCTGTAGATATAAACTAGACATAAAAAAAACTCCTTAGTTTTAAGATCGTGTCATGTTAATCGTAAACTTATAGCGGTCTGCTCGGTACGAAGATTTCACCACTTCAAGCGGCGTGCCGTCTTGCAAATACGTATTTCGTTGAATCAGTAGAACGGGTGAATATGAGTTGATTCCAAGATGCTTCACTTCGGTTTCAGAAGCTAAAATGGATTCTAACGTTTGATTGGCTTCGCCAATATTTAGGCCCAACTCTTCTTCTATATAGCGGTAAAGAGAGTCGTTAACAATGGATTCTGTTAACCCTTTGACTAAGTTAGCGGATACATATACGCTTTCAAGCGCCATTGGCACGTCGTCAGCTAAACGAATACGCTTGATTTCATAAACAGGTGCATGAAGAGAAATGTGCAGCTGCTCGGCAATTTTTTCTGAAGCCGCAATGATTTCAAAGCTCAGCAATTTACTGCTTGGCACCATTCCGCGCGCTTTCATATCTTCTGTAAAACTCGTTAATCCAACGAGCTGCTGCTCCAGTTTTTTTTCAGATACAAAGGTCCCGCGGCCTTTTTGACGATATAAATAACCGTCGTTTACTAAATTGTTAATCGCTTGGCGAACGGTCATTCTACTGATTTCAAATCGTTCTGCAAACTCTCGTTCAGAAGGAAGCGAATCATTTGGTTTTAACTCTCCGTTTTCAATTTGTTTTTTTAACTGTTCTTCAATTTGATAATAAATCGGAAGAGGTGAGCTTTTATCAATCACTTAAGTTCTCTCCTTTATGTAAACCTCCTCATCTAAAAAAGACGAGGAGGCTATAAATTAAACCGTAGTCGATACTTTAGCTAAAGCTTCTTGGTCCGCAATAATTGTAACACAGTGATGCTTCTTTAAAATAGAAGCAGGGAAGTCTTCTGTGATTTCTCCGTTAAGCAGCTGATACATCGCTTCTGCTTTGGCTTCCCCGGAGATAAGCAGTAAAATTTCTTTGCTTTTCATAATCGATTCAATTCCCATTGTAATAGCCTGAGTAGGCACTTCGTCAAGAGAATTAAAGTAGCGCGCATTGGCTTTTCGCGTTGACTCTTCTAACGTCACAATATGAGTAGGAGAGTTGAATGACGTACCAGGTTCGTTAAAGCCAATGTGTCCGTTTTGACCGATTCCAAGAATCTGAAGGTCAATGCCTCCGTGATTTTGAATCATTTCATCGTAGCGGCGGCATTCTTCTTCAGGCGTATCAGCTAGGCCGTTAGGAACGTGTGTGTTGCTTACGTCAATATCAATGTGATTAAATAACGCATCTGCCATATAGTAGTGGTAGCTGTTTGGATCTTGCGGCTTCATTCCGACATATTCATCTAAGTTAAAGGAAGTAACGTGTTTGTAAGACGTACCGTGCTCTTTATGATCTTGAATTAAACGATCATATAATCCTTTCGGCGTGCCTCCCGTTGCAAGTCCCAGATTCATATTTGGCTTTTCATAAAGTTTGCTAATCAGCATATCAGCTGCTGTTGCACTCATTTCACTGTAGTTTTTCACTTGGATGATATTCATTGTTAGTCCTCCTTTTGAAAGCTCAATGTGCCTCGGCAAAATGTCATTTCAACATCTAAGTTTTCATTTAACACCACGATATCCGCATCTTTTCCAACTTTAAGGCTTCCTTTTGTATCAAACAGGTTAAGCTGTTTTGCTGGGTTTTCAGCGGTCATCTTTACGATGTCTTCTAATGAGCAGTTCGTAAAGCTCATCGTGTTTTTAATTGCATCGTTCATCTTTAAGATGCTTCCTGCTAACGTTCCATCTGCAAGGGTAGCCGTTGTGTCGTTTACGTGAACAGGCTGTCCGCCTAAATCATACGTACCGTTTTTTAGCCATTTGGCACGAAGAGAATCCGTGATAAGAATCATGCGTTCACTTGTAATTTGATCGTACGCAAGCTTGACCATTTCAGGTCGGCAGTGGATGCCGTCTGTAATCAGCTCTACAAATAATTCATCTCTCAAATAAGCGGCGCCTAATACGCCGGGCTCTCTATGGTGAAGACCGCGCATGCCGTTATATAAATGCGTAATATGAGAAGCTCCTGCTTCAATGGCTTCATCAACTTGATCATATGTGCTGTCGGAGTGGCCAATAGAAGCGACAACGTTTGTTTCTTTTAAATAAGAAGTAAGCGCTAAGCCGTTTGGCTGCTCCGGAGCTAATGTAACAAGTTTAATATGTCCTCCGGCTGCTTTTTGCCACTCTTGAAATAGTCCCACATTCGGATCTTGAATGTGAGTAGGAGGCTGCGCGCCCGCACGTTTCGGTGAAATAAACGGACCTTCTAAGTGAATACCAACTACTTCAGCATCCGCATCTGTTTGCTCTTCGATATAAGCGCCCGCGTTGCGAAGTGCTTTTTCAACCGCTTCATTCGACTGCGTCATAGTAGTTGCTAAAAAGCTCGTTGTACCTTCTTTTGGAAGCGTGCGCGCCATTGTTTTTAATGCTTCTGCCGTACCGTCCATCGCATCGGCATTGTTAACGCCATGAATATGCACGTCAATGGCACCAGGAATCACTTTATAGGAAGGAGAAAGCTCAATTACATGGTCTTTCGGCTGACGTACGTATTGATGGATCTCTCCGATTTCAGTAATTTTCTGGTTCGTTAGTTTAATATACCCGTTTTTTAATGTCTGATTTTCACTATAAACGGTTACATTATAAATAATGATGGATGAATGTGTATCCATACATACACTCCTTTGCTCGTTGTATTGATTTAAGTGTAACGCTTTTTGGAATAGTTGTCTAGACCAGTTAACTCTTTTTTGTGAACTAGAAAGTTTTGTAAGGGCTTTTAACGTTGATATAGAAAGGTTTTTAAAAAGAAAATTGGTATAGACAACTATATATTTTGTGTGCTAGTATGAGTCCATGCAGTAAAACCGCCTTTATTTCAGCTGATGATGTAATCATAGGCCGGGGTAAATGCGGTAACTTGTCATCCGATAAATATTGTTACGAAAATCCTTGCTCGTAACATCGGGTTAAATACGTTATACAAAGGGGATAGAAACATGCTGAATTTTTTACAACGTATTGGTAAATCGCTTATGCTGCCAATCGCAGTATTACCTGCTGCGGCATTGCTTCTTCGTTTGGGTCAAAAGGACTTATTGGATATTCCATTTATGGCTCAAGCCGGAGATGCGATTTTTGCGAATTTAGCACTACTGTTTGCACTCGGAATTGCTGTAGGGCTTTCAAAAGATGGAAGCGGTGCAGCAGCACTTGCCGGAGTCGTTGGTTATTTTGTATTAACAAAAGGAACTGTAGCTATTGATAAAGATATTAACATGGGTGTACTCGGCGGGATTGTCTCAGGGGTAACGGCCGGTTTACTATACAATCGTTTCTCAGCGATTAAGCTGCCCGAGTGGCTTGGCTTCTTTGCAGGAAAGCGGTTCGTACCGATTATTACGTCAGTCGTTATGCTTGCGCTTGCAGGAATTTTCGGGGTTATTTGGCCGCCGATTCAAGATCAAATTAACAACTTAGGAACGTGGATTACAGGAGCAGGAGCGCTTGGTGCAGGTATATACGGATTTTTAAACCGTCTGTTAATTCCAATTGGACTGCATCACGTGTTGAACAGCTTAGTGTGGTTTGTATTCGGAGACTATCACGGCGTAACGGGAGACTTGAATCGCTTCTTTAAAGGAGATCCAACGGCAGGAACGTTCATGTCTGGATTCTTCCCGGTTATGATGTTTGGTTTACCGGCAGCTGCGCTTGCGATGGTTGCAGCAGCTAAAAAAGAAAAACGCAAACAAGTCAGCGGTATGTTAATCGGACTTGCGGTTACTTCTTTTTTAACAGGAATTACGGAACCAATTGAATTTCTATTTATGTTCGTAGCACCGCTATTATACGTTATTCATGCCGTTTTAACGGGAATTTCGATGGCTTTAGCCGTTGCTCTTGGCATTCACGCTGGATTTGGATTTTCAGCAGGGGCCATTGATTTCTTCTTAAACTACGGAATTTCACAAAAACCGCTGCTGTTAGCGGGAATTGGAATTGTATATGCGGTCATTTACTTTGTCATTTTCTACACGCTGATCAAAGCATTAAATTTAAAAACACCGGGACGTGAAGATGATGAAGAAGTAGACACACCAAACGAAACGGTTGTAGCAACAGGCGATAAATATGTGGATATGGCATCGTATTTTATTGAAGATTTAGGCGGAAAAGAAAACTTAACCGTAATTGATAACTGTGCGACTCGTCTTCGCTTACAAGTAGCTGATGCTAGCAATATTAATGAAGCTGCCTTAAAGCGCCACGGAGCGAGAGGAATCATGAAGCTCAATAAAACAAATGTTCAAGTCATTGTCGGAACAGAAGTAGAGTTTGTTGCAGACGCAATGAATCAATTAGTTAAATACGGCACAGCGTCAACCGCTGCACCTGTTGAACAACAGGCTGTTCAAGCAGATGCACACACAGAGTTTGTGTTACCGTTTGAAGGCGTTGTAAAGCCGCTTAGTGAAGTGGAAGATCAAGTGTTTTCACAAAAGATGATGGGTGACGGCTTTGCGATTGAACCGATTGAAGGAACGCTCGTATCACCGATTAACGGTGAAGTCATGACCGTGTTCCCAACAAAACATGCGATTGGCTTAAAAACAGTAGAAGGAATTGAAATCCTGATTCACGTTGGGTTAGATACTGTGAATTTAAAAGGAGAAGGATTTCAAGCGCTTGTTCAAGAAGGTGACAGCGTTCAACAAGGAACACCTCTTTTACAAGTGGATTTAGAGTATGTTAAAAAGAATGCAACGTCGATTGTGACACCGGTTGTATTTACCAACTTGCCAGCGGATAAAGAAGTGAAGCTGTTAAAAACAGGCTACCAAAAGCAAGGTACAAAAGACGTTATTACATTTTAATAAAAAGTCTGGAACAAACCTGTTCTAGTTAAAAGAAGATCCGAACGATTCATAGTTCGGATCTTTTTATTGTGATGGTGAACGTAGATTTAATCTATTTAGTTGCTTCTGGCTGTTGATTGGAGGGCAAGGCGAAGACTCCTGCGGGAAAAGCGGAACAGGTGAGACCCCGCAGGAGCATAAGCGACGAGGAGGCTTACCGGCCGCCCGCGGAAAGCGAAGCCTTGCACGGAAATCAACAGCGTTGTTGCAAGCAATCAGCTCATGTATCCTATTTGTTCGTTTTTATATGGGGTAATCTAGTTACGTTTCAATCTCTTTTTTCTTTTCTTCATAATTGAAAGAATTTTGTGTTAAAATTTAGGGTGTTTGATACAGCTAGTGCGGAGCAGAGAGGGAGTAGAACAAGTGAAAAAAGAAACGGCATTATTCAAAGTAAAGGTGACAGCATGTTTATTATAGGAGCATTAGTCAATGGATTAGCAATTGTTGTAGGAACATTAATGGGCAAGCTTGCTCACCGCATTCCTGAAAAAGTAAGCGTGACGGTGATGCAAGTGATGGGTTTATCCGTTATCACGCTCGGTCTGCAAATGGGTTTTAAAAGTCATCAGTTTTTAATTGTAATTTTGAGTTTAGCCATTGGAGCGGTTATTGGTGAGTTCATTGATTTAGATGAAAAGCTAAACCTTTTAGGCAATATGATTGAACGAAAATTTCAATCACAGCAAAATGACAAGCAAACATTTAGTATGTCACAGGGCTTTGTGACAGGAACGCTAATTTTTGTTATTGGAGCGATGGCGATTGTAGGGGCATTAGACAGCGGAATACGAGGCGATCACAGCGTATTGTTTACGAAAGCGGTGATGGATGGGTTTATCTCATTGTTATTAACGACTACGCTTGGAATAGGCGTCATTTTCTCAGCGGTGCCCGTATTTCTGTACGAAGGTATCATTGCGTTATTTGCTACGCAAATTAATGCGGTTGTGCCGCAAGATTTAATGAATAGTATCATTGCCGAAGTCACAGGAGTAGGCGGCGTGTTAATTTTAGCAATTGGAATTAATTTATTAGAAATTATTAAAATTAAAGTTGCTAATTTACTGCCTTCGATTTTAATTGCGGTTGTGATTGTAGTTGTACAGCATACATATTTTTTATGAAGAAAAAGCTTGTGAATAGTATTCGCAAGCTTTTCTGTATATATGAGCAAAAGTTAAGGAAGTAGCAGGTATAAAGTGATACGTGGATAATGGTATAGAATGAACAGAAAAACAAAAAGGAGGATTAAAAATGCCGAGTCCTGTTTTCAACAAAATGAATACGGTATTTATTCACGTATCCAATTTAAAGTCTTCAGTAAAATGGTATAGCGAGCTATTGAGTCAAGAATACAAGATGAGCCAGGTGAAGAACCCTGTTTATAATCTCAAAATTGATGGAGAAACAGGGTTAACGCTGGATGCTGGCCCAGAAGGAACAGAAAAACAAATAGTGGCTAGTCTCCATCCAATTTTTAATTTCCATACGGAAGATATTAAAGAAGCGTATGAATTTGTTAAAGAGCTGGACTATACGATTGATTCTCCGATTACTTTTTTTGATGATTTTTCGTTTTTTACGATAAAAGATCCAGATGGACATGTGGTCATGATTTGTACAGGTTAAGTCGTTAGCTCCAGAAGTTTAAGGTATAGTATACTAATAATAAAACCCTAATGAGATGAAGTAAGGAGAAATACTGCTTATGAAAGACAATCAACCGATTACAGCTCTTATTGTTGCACAAGTGGAGAAGTTAGCACACCAATTTGGCTATGACTTTTTATCTGAAAAACAAGGGAATCAAACGCTTTGTCAAATTCTTCAGCGAGATGAAGACGGATCTATTTTGGCAACGCCGCTCAGTTTTCATTTACATATGAATGAAGACAAAGGGACGGGAGATATTGTTTACTACCATGAACAAGGAGAATTTAAGCGTCAGCAGGTGAATGTCTATGAAGAAAATAGCCTTGTGAACGTTTTGTTATTTATCCAAGAGCGGTTGAAGGTCAATCGATAAAAACGATTAACCTAACATATGCAAGAAAAAAAGCAGGGAGCTCCCTGCTTTTTTTATGAATTGATATAACGCAATCCTACGCGGTTATTAAAAATTTGGTTATGATTTTTGAAGACAAAAGCACCTGCTGCATGATCGATCACCAGCTCATTGTCGTACACTTCTTCCATGTCATCATCAACAATAAATTCTAGGTCTTCAACCGTTACAACTTTTTCATAAGGTTGAAGGCTGCGCTTTGAGATGATCTTCATTTCATAAATTGTATTAACAATATCGCAGCTCCCCCGATCAAAAGAAAGCTGAATAATTTGATTTTGTTCTACTTTCTGCAACGCTTCTTTTGCAGAAGGAGTGACGCGTATATTCATAGTGATATCCTCCTTTTTCTATTCTCAAATTAAATTGTGTGAAATGTATTTAGGAATACTTTATTCGATTTTTATGTCACGGGCAAGAAAAAAGCTTTCTTACCATTATTATTTCCCTTTCAAAACGGAACAAAACGCTGATGTTTTTATCATGTTTTCATAAAGACGTACATACATATCACCTGTATGTGATTATAGAAAAAAGAGATCAGCTATAGAAAAACTGTGCTTTGTAATTCTTAGGTGTAAATGCTTAATTATAGGAATATATTGTAAAAATATAAGAAGATAAGTCATTTACCTATTTTAATAGTTATTGAGATAGTTTTGAATAATTGGTTTTATTTTCAATATATTGGGTACTTAAGTAGAGTACTTTGCACACGATATTGCACCGAAAGACATCGGTTTATCGGACTAATTATTGTCTTATTTTGTCGAAGTAGTAGAATTTATGGAAACCATTCCTTATCATGTACAAAGTGACTAACAAAATACATAGGAGGTTCTGGTGTAGATGAGTGAGAAAGATCAAAACAGAACAACAGACGAAACAGCGGCTTCGCTAGAAACAGCGCCCGCTCCCAAAAAAGCGCCGGCTAAATGGATTATCATTTTGGCAGCTTTAATTGTGATTATTGGAGGAGTAATTACATTTGCTACGGTATTTAAAAAATCTCCTAAGCAGTTATATTTAATTTCTGAAGTAAATACGTATCAAAAAGCAGCAGATGAATTAGAAACGAAGTACAGTGAAACGATGGCTTATCAGGAAAAAGCGATGAAGCAGCCTTCTACCACAAATGCTACTGTCAAAGGCGGCTTTAACATGGATTCACTTTCGTATGATCCAAGCTTTAAAATGATTCAAGATCTTATCAGTAAAGCTGAAATTAAAATTAAAGCGGAACAAGATCCGAAAAAAAGTGAAGCATACGGTTCACTGGCTCTTAATATTGGCGGTTCAAAAGCGCTTGACCTAGAAGGTTTTCAAACGAAAGAAAGAATAGGCTTTAAAGCTCCGATTCTAGCAAATGAATATTTCTATTTAAACTTAGACGAATATGGACAGGTAGCGCGTAAGTTCGATCCTTCGTATTCAGGTCCTGAAACGCTTGATATTAACACGAGCAACGTAAGTTTAGAAGATTTAAAGTTAACGGAAAAAGAAAAAACCTACATTGCAAAAGAGTACGGAACGTTCATTTATGATCAGCTAGACAGCGATTATTTTACAAAAGAAAAAAATGTAGATTATAAAACAAATGGCAAAACGCTTCAGTTAACAAGCGTGACGCTTAACATGTCTGACAAAGAAACAAAACAATTTATGGATAAGCTTATTGCGAAGGTAGCAAAAGATGACAAGCTTCATACTATCTATGCAAATCACGTGTCTAAGCTGTTTAAATCTTCAGCAGCGACAAATCCAGAATTAAAAGATATGGCAGATCCAAAAGAATTGAAAAAATCAGTAAAAGAAAGTCTTCAAGACTTCCAAAAAGAAGCAAAAGATACGACTTACCCTGGCGGTGTTAAATCAACCGTGTACGTTCAAGATGATGTTGTTGTAGCTCGCGATATGAACATGGGCGTAAAAAATGCTTCTAACGATAAAGGAAAACTTAACGTCGTAACTAAAAATATTCCGTATGAAGATAACAAAACGGCTAAGCAGTTCAAAGCAGCCCTAACCGATAGCACTACCGATGATGCATTTACGTTTGATATGAAAAATGACGTAACAACGGAAAGTGAAAAGAGAAAAGAAAACATGTCTATTCATTTGTTAACAAAAGATTCAAAAGATGAAGACACGAATATGACGTTTAAAATGAATTCAGTAATCAACGGTAAAACCGATGCAAAACAGACGGCTGACCGTACTTTCTCTTTAGACTTAGGTGATCAAGAAGATCTAGTAATAAACGGAGAAGTAAAGCAGAATCAAGCAATAAGTGCTTCAAAAGGAAAAGCAGATTATTCGTTTGATATTCGTACAAAAATAGGACCAAAAGCAGATCCTGCAAACGTTACTTTAAAAATTGACTCTGCTTCTCAATTAAAAAAATCAGCCTCTATTCCAGAGCTTGACGCATCTAATGCGACAAACGTAAAAGATGTAACGCCTGAAGGTATGCTGTCGATTCAAGAAAACTTCGCTAAAAATGTTCAAGGTCTCATGATGAATATGGGAACCGCTGGTTACTAAAAGGTGCAAAGCAGATGAAGATATATTTCTCTTTGACTCTTTTTACATGTAAAGCTCTATTGAAAAATATAAAATCTCTCATACTGCTAATAATGATCCCTGCTCTGTTTTTACTTGGAGCAGGGATCATTATTAGTCAGACCATGCAAGGTGAGGAGAAAGTCAATCGGTTTCCCGTGGCCATTGTGGATAAAGATGATACTGCACAGACGAAGTACGTCATCGAACAGCTGACTGAAGGTAAGCTTCGCAAGATCATGAAGCCGCTTTATACGAATGAAGAGAAAACTAAACAGCTGCTGCGAGAAAATAAAGTGGCAGCCATTGTAACGCTGCCAAAAGGTTTTAGTCACGATATTGCTCATGGGAAAAATCAGCCTTTACACGTTATTGGAAACAGCAATAAGCCGCTTCAGTCACAGCTGTTTCGCTACGTGATGGAAAGTGCAGCCGACTACACGTCAGCCGCTCAAAGCGGTATTAATACGGTTGATGCCTTTTTAGAAAGAGAAAATGTTTCCGATGAAAAGAGACGCGCAGAATTTAAGAAGAGCTTAGTAACGTTTGGGCTTCATGTATTAGATAGAGGAAGTTTATTTGATGAACAAGTAGAAACGAGTTTCTTTCAGCAGGATATGAAGCAATATTATGTCCTGTCTTTTGCTGCTTTGCTGCTTATGATTTGGAGCTACGGCGGATGGCTGCTTGCTAGTGAAACGCAGACTTCTCCCGTGCTGGATCGAATGAAAACAAGAGGTGTATCGTTTCTTCGCATTTATTTAGCGCAGCTGATGGCTCTGTTTGTTCTTTTGCTACCGGTATCTGTCGTTTTGTTTGGAAGCCTCATTAAAGGACTGAAACTGCCTGTAACCGGTACGTACGGAGAGCTTTTTCTAGGGATAAGCGGAAGTTTGTTTGCTTTTTTATGTTTGTTTTTACTTCTTCGGGTTCTTTTTTTATCACAAAAAGCTTATCAACTAACCGGCATGCTGTTTATTTTGCTGAGTGCGATTTTAAGCGGACATGTTGTGCCGGTCGTCTATTTACCAGACTGGGCGATTGGTTTTCAGAAATGGTCACTCAACACCCGCGTCTTGGAGCTGTTATTTTATGAATTTGATGGATATAACACAAACGAAGCTTTTCTTTACCTTAAGCCTATTCTCATTACGGCAGCAGGAAGTTTTGTTCTTGCTGTTGGCTACGTGATGATTTTGCAAAGGCGGTGGAGAAAATGATGAGTGAAAAAATAAAGCAGCTGCTGAAGCGTCCTATGCTTATTGTCATGATCTTCTTTTTACCTTTAATAGGAACGGTCATCAGCAGCTCATTTTTAGCAAAAGTACAAAGTGATTCAAAAATACCCGTTGCTCTTGTCGATCAAGACCACAGCAACATGTCTAAACAAGTGCTGGATCGACTACAGAAAACAACAGAAATTCAGTTTCTTTCTATGAATGAAGAACAAGCGAGAAAGCAGCTGGCAAAAAATAAAATTGACAGCATTTTTGTGTTTCCTAACGGATTTCAGCAAGAAGTAGAAGCGGGGAATTATCAAGGAGTCATTGATTTGCTTACGCTGCCTTCTTCTGTTGCGACAGAAGCGGTTCGAGAAGTCGTGGCCAGTGAAGTGACACGGTTAACGACAAATGTTAAAGCCGCAAATGAAGTGCGTTTTTTATATAAAGTCTATCACATTCATGCAGGACCGGATTTATGGAAAGAAGCGTATCACTATACCGATAACCAATGGAAACCAAAGCCGCTGATGACAATTGATTACGAGGCGCAAGGAACGAAGAAGCATAAGAAGCAAGGGAGCGTTCAAATGACCGGATACGTGCCGCTATGGGGATTTTTTACGCTTTTACTTTGCTGCATTACATCAGATTGGATGATTAAAGAGCGGAGTCATCTTTTTAAACGAATGAAGACGATGCAAAAAGGACTTTATGGTTATATTCGAAGCGTCAGCGCCGCTTATGCTGTGCTATACGTGCTTCAAGCTCTCATCAGTTTTGCTCTATTTAAATGGCTGTATGGAGCAGAGTCTTACGGTGTGCTGCTGTATATGTGTATCTATGTGATCACATGCGTTGCTTTTAGCACGTGGCTTGCAAGTGAAAGTCAGCGAGTTGGCTCTTATTATATGATCAGCGTCGTCACAGTCACAGGACTCAGCATAATAGGAGGGAGCTTTTTCCCGGTAGGAGAGCTTTCTGCAACGATTGAAAGAATAAGTCAGTGGCTTCCGCAGCATCTGCTTCTGTATCAGCATACACTGCCGCTTACGTTCATTTGGAAAGAGATAGCTGTTTCCATTGGATGCATATGTTTGTGCACGTTTAAAATAGTGTGGAATGTGAGGAGCATTAAATGATTGAAATTAACAATGTTAGCAAAACATACGGAAAAAAACAATCGTTAGCAAATGTTACGCTGACCGTAGAAAGTGGAGAAGTCATTGGTCTTTTAGGACCAAACGGCGCTGGTAAGTCAACGCTTCTGTCTATTTTGTCTACCATTACGGCTCCTTCAAGCGGGAATGTCACGATTGGAGGCTTATCGCTTAAGAAAAATCAAAAAGCGATACGAGAAGTCATTGGCTACGTTCCACAAGACATAGCGCTGTGGGAAGAGCTTAGCGTAAAAGAAAACATGAAAATGTGGAGCAAAATGACTTCACGCTCTTTGTCGAATGAACAGCTTCAGTCTCTTTGCTCAGCTGTACAGCTCGAAGGAAGATGGAAGGATAAAGTGAAAAATTTATCAGGAGGCATGAAGCGAAAGCTGAATATAGCCGTTTCACTTATTCATGAACCGTCCGTTTTGTTAATGGACGAGCCGACAGTCGGAATTGATTTGCAGTCCAAGCTTGAGATCATTCGTTATATTAAACAGCTGGCGGCAAAAGGAAAGACGATTATCTATATTACCCATGATTTGAATGAAATTTTAGGCGTGTGTGATCGGTTTGCCGTCTTAAAGGAAGGAAAGCTGGAGTTTGTCGGCACAATGGACCAAGCGAAGGAAAAGACTGGGGAAGACGCAGAAGAGAACGTTGTGTATAAGCTGCTGCATGATTAAGAGTAAACAATCATAAAAAAAGAGCCGCTTCGTGAAGAAGCGGCTCTTTCTATTATGCTTGTGTAACTTCTTGTTCTGGTGAATGGCTTTCAGGCTGCACGCGTTCTTCCTCAGGAAGGGCACGTACTTCCACTTCTTTCATTTGGTGACCGTCCATTTCTTTTGCAATAAACTCGTATCCAAAAAGTTTGAACGATTCGCCTTCTTGAATATCGATATTTTGCATCAGCATCCAGCCGCCGATTGTATCGATATCATCGTTTTCAATTTCGATATGAAGCACTTCGTTGACTTCTTCAAGCAGTACTTTTGAGTTAAAGACAAAGTGCTGATCGCTGATTTTTTGAACAAGCGGCTTTTCATCTGTATCAAACTCATCTCGAATTTCTCCAACGATTTCTTCTAAAATATCTTCAACGGTAACGATACCAGCCGTACCGCCGTACTCGTCAATCAACACGGCCATATGCGTCCGTTTCTTCTGCATCGAGCGCAGTAGGTCTTGAATCGCTACGGTTTCAATTACTTGAATAATAGGATTCATATAAAGCTTCACACTTTGCTTTTTTAACGCATCGTTAATTACGACATCGTTTAGAATCTCTTTGACGTTGACTAAGCCGATAATGTTATCTTTATCTCCGTCAACGGTAACAGGGTAACGGGTGTAGCGGTCTTCTACAGCAAGCTTTAAGAAATCTTCAATGCTGTCGTCTTCAGAAACAGCTGAAATTTCTGTTCTTGGTACCATGATTTCGCGAGCAACACGGTTATCGAATTCAAAAATGTTGTTCACGTACTTATATTCAGACTGGTTAATTTCCCCGCCTTTAAAACTTTCTGATAAAATAATGCGCAGCTCTTCTTCACTGTGCGCAAGTTCATGCTCTGAAGCTGGCTTTAATCCAAACATGCCAGTTAACAAACGGGCAGAACCATTTAGTAACCAAATGAAAGGGAACATGATTTTATAGAATAAAATTAACGGACGAGCAAACAATAATGTAACTGTTTCAGCTTTTTGAATCGCAAATGTTTTTGGCGCTAATTCACCAACGACTACGTGAACAAACGTTACAAGCGCAAATGCGATAATGAATGAAAGAATATGTGTTAAAGATGCAGCAACACCCAGTTCTTCAAACAGAGGTTCCAAAATCTTCGCAACAGTCGGTTCTCCTAACCAACCGAGTCCTAAAGCAGTAATCGTAATACCAAGCTGACACGCAGATAAATACTCATCTAAGTGTGTCGTTACGGTTTTAACCGCATTCGCTCCTTTTTTGCCTTCAGCAACAAGTTGATCTACCCGTGAACTACGAAGCTTCACAATTGCAAACTCTGAAGCAACGAAAAAAGCAGTGAGTACAATTAAAATCGCAAAAATAATTAAGTTAATGGTTATCAATGAATATACTTACTTTATAGTGCTATAAAGTAAGTAAACACCTCCTGTAAATAATAAATTTACGACAGCAGCAGCAGTAAAGAGTGCAAAAGAGTGACGCTTTCTGGTGAAAGCCGATTCATCATTACTTTTCGATCTTCTTCGTTAAGCTTTTCCATAAGCGGTGCAACTTCTTTTAAACTGTCGTTTAGTACGTAAAATTTGGATGCTAATTCGTCTTTGGAGTGGCTATTCTCGGATTGCTCTACAGAAAAGAGAGAAGAAATCTCTTCAAGAGAACGGCCTTCGCTTTTTAATTTTTCAATTAAGTAAAGACGTTTCAGCGCTGCTTCGTTATAAAAGCGATAGTTAGAAGCAGAGCGTTCTGCTTTTAACAACCCAATGTTAGTATAATAGTCAACCGTGCGCTTCGTTACATGTGCCATCTCTGCAAGTTCGCCAATTTTGTATGTCGCAACCCCATCAGAATACCACCTCCTTTAACTATGTCAACCATCACGTGATGGTTTTTATCTACGCAACTATTTATCTTTTATCCTATCGTAATTAAGTATACGCGCGTAAGATCAAAAAGTTTCATTTTTTTATTAGCATTCAGTATATCTCAAAATAAGGTAGTTTGACAAAGATTTTATAAAAAAAACTCGCTTATATTAAGCGAGTTTTTTAGTAGGATGACGTACGATAATGTGCATGCGTTCATACACATATTGAATACGTTCAGTATATTCTATGAACTCAGAGCTCATTGGAGATAGCTGATCAGCAATACGGTGCATAATAGCAGCTTCTTCTTTTAACGAATCTAAATTTTGAGTTCTGTCAATTCTAGATTTAAATGTTAACGAAATCATGTTATTCACCTCGTTGTTATATTACTTGTTATGAGACACTATGTCCGTGACTTTTATCACTCTAGTCAAAGGTGATAACGTAATTATTTGATGTTTGCCGGCATTTTGTGTAGGATGATTAGAAAAGGGTTTTTATGGGAGAATGAAATGAATTTAAAACGAATGCACCACGTAGCCATTATAGGAAGTAATTATGAACGTTCAAAAGCTTTTTATGTAAATGTGTTAGGATGCAAGATTATAGAAGAAACATATAGAAAAGAAAGAGATTCATATAAGCTAGATTTAGAAGTAGCTCCTGGCTATCAAATTGAGTTGTTCTCGTTTCCAAATCCGCCACAGCGTCCTTCAAGACCTGAAGCGTGCGGCTTACGCCATTTAGCTTTTGCGGTTGAAAGCGTAGAGGATTCCAAGCGTGAACTAGAGCAGCAAGGGATTGATGTGGAACCTATTAGGGTAGATGAACTAACGGGAAAAAAATTCACATTTTTTGCTGATCCGGACGGGTTACCGCTAGAGCTTTATGAAGAGAAAGAGGGGGAATAAGGAGTATGTGCAATTATTTATTCGTATACGGAACGCTTCTTGAAGGAGAAGGTAATCACGGGTTGCTGCATCATGCGCGCTCAATTGCCAAGCAGGCAAAAACGAAAGGAAAATTATATGATACTAAGCAAGGCTATCCGATGCTTGATATCGACAGTGAACACATTGTATACGGAGAAGTATATGAAGTGACCAATCAGCTTATGTGGAAGGCGCTTGATGAATTAGAAGGGTACATTCATGAAGGTCATAAAGACAATGAATATGATAAAGTTGTGCAAACGGTTGAAACGGACCAAGGTGAATTTGAAGCCGTTGTATATGTAGCAAGAGACCGTTCTCTGCTGCAAGAATTTATCCCAGGCGGAAACTGGCGCGTATGGAAAGAAGATTTATTAGAAGGCATGCTGTATTTTGCTTACGGTTCATGTATGGATAACGATCGTTTTATTAAGCACGGCGTTGATCAGCATTTCCAAGACTGTCTTGGCAGAGCTGTTTTTAAAGGCTATACGCTTCGATATAACCACGTTATTCATGACGGAGGACGTGCAGACATGGTTGAAGAAGGCGGAGTTGTTGAAGGCAAACTGTACCGTGTGCCGCCCGAAGCAATTACGTATTTGTATGGCAGAGAAGGGGTAGATAATAACGGCTATCGTCCTGCTATTATTTCTGTCGAGCATGAAGGTAAGGTGGTGGATCATGTTCTTACTTTTTTTGTGTTAAATAAAGAAAAAGAAGTCGCACCTCCGGATCACTATTCGACTGAAATTATTCGAGGAGCAACAGGTGTACTCAGCGAAGAATACGTTCAGAAGCTAATAGAGCAAGTACATGCGCTAAAAAATAGCGATGTTGTAAATAATTAATATAAAAAGACGCAGAGACAAAAGTAGTTTAGCTGAAGAAAGCTCCGAACGAGTAATCGTTCGGAGCTTTTCATTGTTATGGTGAACGCAGTCCAGATCATTGATCCCATTTGTTCGTCTCAAGGTTGGATTGATTTTGTTATGTTCTCTGTTGCATTAGCTAAAGGAAACAGAGAATTCTGTTTGAAATACACCGTCTTTTGATAAACGGTTGATGCCTAATTTTTCTTTGAAATTTCCGTTATGGTCATGCGTATCTGCAATTCCAAACCAAGGTTCGATGCAAAGAAAAGGAGCGATTGTATGATTTTCTGCATCATACTTTGACCAAATACCGACATACGGGAAATCATTAAACTGAACGTTAATTTGATTTTCATTAACCGGCGATTTAATTGTAATTCCGTCAATATGGCTAAAAATTAACGCATCATTTGCAAATAAATCTGCGCTTAGCGGCAGCTGGTGTAAATTTTCTGCAGCCCCTTTTTCATGAATAAGAGCGTCTTTTAATACAAATTCCTTCGGCGTAGTTTCAGAAGGCTCTATTTCTAAAAAGTAATCAGAAATCTGCTCGTTTTCACGTAGCGGAATACGAAAAGCAGGGTGGGCTCCAATTGAAAAATACATATCCTCTTTATCTTCATTTACTACTTTCCACTGAAACGTTAATCGATTGTTTTCCAGACGGTAGCTAATTTCAACTGAACATTCAAATGGATATACGTCTTTAAACCGGCCGTTTGTGGCAAATTTCAGTCGTGCTGTTTCGTTTGTTTGCTCAATCACGGTGAAAGTAGAATCACGTAAAAAGCCATGCTGAGGCAAAGAGTATTCGCGCTGATCAACGGTATACTGATCATTTTTTAATCGGCCTACGATTGGAAACAAGACGGGCGATACTCGTCCCCAATAAGCGGGGTCTCCGCTCCACATAAACTGCAGGCCTTTTTCTTTATGAAATACTTCTACAACTTCCGCTCCTTTTTCTTCAATGCTGACTTTCATTTCGCTATTTTCTAGTACAATCATTACAACATCTCCCAAATCATTGTTGTACGCTAGAGCTGTCTCAAACGTACTGGCTTTGCTTATATTATACCCTTCTTGGCAAAAAAGGTATTAATTTCCCTATTTTTGTTCAAATTAATATAGAAAAAGGAGGGTTCAAATATGAATCATGCAACATTATTGCTCATTAAATTTGCAGCGGCACTTATTGCGTTTGGTATAGGCCTTGATTTGTTTTTTGATGCAACCATCGGAGACATTATTTCCTTTAGCTTGCTAACAACAGTTGTGACATATCTAGTAGTGGATCGAATTGTACTGCCTCGAGTGGGCAATCGCGATGCCATTATTGTTGAATTTGTTCTAACATATATGAGCGTATGGATTTTTGGCACATTGTTATTAGACAGCTACGTTCAAATTGCGTGGGGAAGCATTATTTCTGCAGCTATTATTACATTTGCTGAAGTTTTTGTTCACCGCTACCTATTCAACCATATTGAAACAAAACATACAGCGAGAACGCGTCCGGCTTTTAAGCGAAAACTAGCGTATGACACAGAATTTGCAGAAGAACAGCATGTAGAAAATAAGGAAAATCCAAAATAAAAAGAAAGCTCAATTTTGAGCTTTCTTTTTATATGTTAATGCATAAAAGTCATTTCGTTTAAAGGCCAATATTTCATGTTGACTTCTCCCATGATTGAAGAAATGGGGGTGAGGCCAAAATGTCTTCCGTCCCGGCTTATGCGTCTGTTGTCACCTAGCACTAATACGTATCCATCCGGTATCGTGCCGTCTGGAGACAGTTCGTACGTGGAAAAGTTTTCAGTAAATCGCTCGTAAGCGGGCACTTTGGATAAGTATTTATGGAGATGCGGCTCTTTTTTGACCTTGTTATTTATATACAGAACATCATCTTTGTATTCGACCGTTTCTCCAGGTAAGCCCACAATCCGCTTTACTAGAAAATCACTGCTATAGGGAGCTTGTAACACGACAATATCAAAGCGCTCCAGCTTGCTGTGTTTGTTAATAATAATTCGATTGCCTTCGTGCAAAATAGGCTTCATAGAATCGCCTTTTACAGTATAGGGCTGAAACCAATAGTGCTGAACGACAACAGAAAGCAAAACGGTGCCGAGGATGACACTTGTGTATGTAAGAATTTCACGCTTTATTTTTTTATTGATCATAATGGATGAACACCTTCTTAACGGTAAGACTGTCAATTTAAGTTTTTCATAGAGATATAACAGTGTTGATTGTACCATTCAGAACTAAAGTTTTCCATATCTATCTGGTTATGCGTGTATCTCGAAAATATGCTTGGCGGAACAAAAAATGAAAAAAGCCGTTATTCTAGAGAATAACGGCTTTTCTTTATTATAACTGAGCGCGCTCAGTTCGAGTAGCTGGTTGATTTGGCTCTTCTTCCACAACAGGCTCAACAGGCTTATGCTGTTTGATTTCTTCTTCCAGTTCAGCAATTCGCTTGTTTTTCTGTTTCACTTGTCCTCTTAGTTGCACAATTTTTACAAAGCTCAATGAAGCAGCAACAACTCCTCCAAACACGGCCGTTGTTAAGATTATTAAAATAAGAGGCCATTTTTGTGAACCAAATACATAGTTAAATTGTACAGGATCGTTGTTAATTACAGCTAAAACAGCAATGATAAGAGCAAATATAAGTCCTAAAATAAAAAAGCTCTGTCCTTTCATAAGCTGCACTTCCTTTCTTTACATGGTCATTACAACTTTTATAGCGTAACCACTCATTTTAAGTGTTTGCTATCTTGCTTATAGGTATACGTATCCACATTTAAACAAAATCAAACATTTTCTTGATTATATATATCTTTCTTTTAAAACACAATATATCGATTGATGTAGAAACTTTGACATGTCCAAAGACCTGGTATGTCGAATTTTTGGAATAAAGAGCTCGCTTATCCTTTTTTGCTTAAGCAGGGGGAGAGACTTTCATTTAAATCATATATGTACAAAGAAGCTGTGACATAACCAAATGAATTCAACCTAAAGATGAACAAATGAGATACATGAACTGAATCCCTTATGACACCGGAGTTGATTTCCGTGCAAGGCTTCGCTTTCCGCGGGCGGCCGATGAGCCTCCTCGTCGCGCACGCTCCTGCCGGGTCTCACCTGTTCCGCTTTTCCCGCAGGAGTCTTCGCCTTGCCCTTCAGTCGACTGCTAGAAGGAACGAAACAGATGAAGCTTTATTCAAGTAACAAAAAAACGAACCACTCATCAAACATGTTGATCAATGACTCGTTTTTTACTTGGGCTAAGACCCTTTTGTCCCAGCCTCACTTTTATTAAAGCGGTTATATGAACTCAAGCTGAGGCTTTGGCTTAATGGCATTAAATTATTTCATTATCTATCACCCGGAGCAGGGTGGTCTACACCTTTGACATGATGCCGATGCTGGTTGTCTTCGCTGGTATAAAAGTCATAATAGTGAACATGCATACCGTTGCCAATTGGAATAGCTGGACCAGAGTAGGCTTTGTAATGATGTGTATGTCCGTCTTCAAACACAACGTAGCCCTCTGTATAGTGAATGTGGCTTCCATCCTCGCTTTGAATTGGAGGAGACGTTACATCGAGACACTGATGGACATGTCCTGACGCAACAGAAGTGTAGTCCACTGAGCCATGATTATGATGAGGAACAAACCCTGAAATAAAATCATCTTTGCCTATTTTTTTCATTTTACTTCCTCCTATAAATTCAATTTTTAAAAAACTGTTTAAGTAAATTATTTAAATGGGCATCTGAATTTCTCTTTTTAGTTAAATTCAAAAATACATGCTATTGATATGAACAAAGAAAAATAAATATGACTTTTGCTAATAAGGATTTATCAAATGGGTAGTTTTCTTGTGCGTTTGCCGTTTCTATTTAATAACTTTCACATATATTTATTAAGAAAGGACAAGTTATTATAAGAGAGGAAGTCAGCATAATGAGTTGGGAAAATAAAAAGAGTCTATGTCAGGAGTTTGCGAGAATTCTAGGTGGACAAGGCAGTTTAGATGAAAATGGCGTTTGTTTAGTACAAAAGTTTCGTACGATTCGTTTTAAAATTTTAGGGCGTCCAACACGCTCTCCATTAGTTACCCCTCAATTTTTCACTTTTGAAGATTTAGATAGCAAAGGAAGAGCGCTAAATCTAGGTGAAACCGTGCTTTTGCAAGAAGAGGTAAATCCATTATTAACGGAGCTTAGAAAAAGAGATATTAAGGTTACGGCCGTTCACAACCATTGGCTATTTGAAGAACCGAGAGCAATGTATATGCACTTTGAATCCGTAGAACCACCGTTAGATTTTGCACGAAAAGTAAGAGAAGCGTTTAGAGTACTAAAAGGATAAAAAGCAGTTTTTTATAGAATCAGTTTAGTCTTACTTACTGCTTTTAAAATTAGATTAATAAAACTTTAAACATGTATATTATATATTGGTTTATAAAATGAGTTTGAATGAACCTATCAGGTTAACTAATTTTTGAGCAGTAAGACTCTTGTATCAAAATAAAAAAAGCACGCGTTCGCCGCGTGCTTTTTTTATGTATAAACTTAAAATGCGTTTAGGGTGTTATCGCTTAACCACTGTTTGCGTTCAGCTGCATCTTCGAATAACTCATCTGCATTTGTAAATTGAGAAGCAATGACATATTCAATTGTTGCAAGAGGAGCTGTTAGCAAACGCCAGTTTAATACGATTGTATTATCTTGAGTCGTAGCGTATTCTTCACCCAACTCGTCCCACTTAACAGATTCAGGAGCATTGTCAGCTGCTTTTTTAACAGATTTCAAAGCTTCTTGGAATTTTTCACCTGCGCGGCCTTGGTACCATTCTGTTAATAGTTGTCCAATACCTTCATTTGTTTGCTGCTCGTTCCAGCTTTCAGGTACTGTAGCAATGAATTTTGCACGGAATGTCATTTCAGCTTTTGCTACATCTCCACGAACGATGTTTAAGCGGTATTGACGCCCTAGGTAAGGGAATTTGTCTCCCTCTTCAAAAGAACCAGTTTTAGCTGCAGAAGCTGCTGCTTTAGGAGCCTCTTTTTTAGCTGTTTCTTTTTTTACTGCTTCTTTCTTTGGAGCAGCTGGCTTTTCCTCAGCTGGTTGTGAACCGTTTAGTTGTTTTAAAATCCATGTTGCTTTGCGTGCGATGATTGAACGCACATTGTTTTCATTAAGACCTCTTGGGATAATAACTTTTACCCCTTCTTTGTCACAAATTTGCACCGTGATATCGGTTCTATTTGGAACGACTTCAATTTTGTAGTCAATTGTTTGATTGCCTGTTTGATACGTATACATAAAATTTTTCGTACTCCTTTCTACAAATCTTCATTTTATAAGCAAAGGTAGAGTTTGGTCAAATGAAAGAATAATCAGACAGTTATCAACTGCTGTTGCAGCGCCTTGCAGGAAGATATGTATTCCAATATTTAGTGGGAAAGCGCCAATAATAATTGTTTCAATTCTTCTTTAGTTTTTACAAAAAAATATAAAAATATGCCGATACTACTAATATAGATTAGACATTCTATGTCTTTAGATTGTATAGGGAATGAAAAAATGAAAAAAGCTTTTCAAAGTTTACGCATGAAAATGCTATGTATGATTGCAGCCATGATGGCCATAACATCTACTGTAATTGAAGTAACCAATTATTATCTTATTGTGAAACAAGAGCAAGCAGCTTCGATTACGCTAGTGATTACATTTCTGTTTGTTTCTTTTACAACTACCGTGTTCTATTTTATCATACGTCGCTACATAATTGCGGTTGAAAATTTGTCAAAAACAATGAAAGGGATTTCAAACGGCGATTTATCTGTAGATGTTGTTCCTTTGAAAGGGAAAAATGAGATTAGTACACTCATATCTTCATTTAATGAAATGATGACTCACATGAGAATGCTGCGTCAGAAAATAAGTAAAACAAAGAGCACGGTCAGTCATTCCTCAGAGCAATTGCTTGTAAGCATGGAGGAAACAAAAACAGCTGTGACAGAAGTTACGATGTCTATTCAAGAAATTGCTGCGGGTTCTGATAAGCAGTTGCTAAGTGTGGTTGAAACCGAGCAAGCTATGGTGGATATGGCCAAGCTGCTTCAGAAAATCACTGATCATTCTTCAAAGGTACAACAATCGATGAACAGAGCCTCTGAACATGCTTCTACCGGAAATGTTGTGGTGAAAGATGTGACGAATCAAATGAATAAAATCTATGAAACCGTTAAGATATCGACCAGTGAAGTAAAGGGACTCGAAGATCGTTCCGCAGAGATTGGCCGCATTATTAATACAATTACAAGAATTGCTGAACAAACAAATCTTCTTGCACTTAATGCTGCTATTGAAGCTGCAAGGGCTGGAGAACATGGAAAAGGTTTTGCTGTAGTGGCAGGGGAAGTACGTAAGCTAGCGGAAGAATCTAAAACGTCCGCTATACAAATCAGTCATTTGTTAAAAGAAATTGAAGTACAGGCAAAGCGGGCTTATCAAAACATGGAAGTGAATACGGAAGAAGTCACGCTTGGTATTGCCACTGTCGAAGATGTAACACAGCAGTTTTCCACAATTATGGAAGATGTCTTTGCCGCTCAAGAACAAATGAACAAAATGACAAAAGCAACAGGAGAGATTGATGGGTATTCGTTCAAAGTAATGGAGTCCGTCATGACCCTTTCGGAGGTTGCTAAACAAGCAGCTGCTTACGCTGAAGAAGTAGCTGCGGCTTCACAAGAAGAGTTAGCATCTATAGAAGAACTTGTGATGTTGGCCGCTAATTTAAAAGCTACGGTAAGTGAGTCCTGAAGTCTATCTTGATATGTACGTAATACGCGCAGTTTTCTGCGTGTATTCGTTTTATTTATATCTTTTATAGAAAACGATAAATAGAATTGACACTCTATAAAAGCAGTTGTATAGTGAGTACGCAAGGCGGCAGTCTGCCTTTTTTAATTCTTAGTAAACTTATAAGTTAAATAAAATATTTAAGTACTATATAAGGAGACAAAGAGATGAAAAATGAATTCCGTTTGGCAACAAATGACGACGCGGATAACTTATTGAACTTAACTCTACAAGCATATAAGCCTATTCGAGAGCTAGGCATTCCTTTCTTAGCAGCTACTGCTGATCTTGCCCTCGTTAAGAAAAATATTTCTCAAAACCTTTGCTATGTATATGAAGAAGATAAAAGAATCGCTGCCACTGTATCTATACGAATGCCTTGGGGAGAACATCCAGGTCCTTTTGCTGTTCCGCACTTTTGGTGGTTTGCAGTGGACCCGTCGTTTGCCAGGAAAGGCGTTGGATCTAAGCTGCTTCATCTAGTAGAGGAAGAGGTAATAAAGAATACGTTTAAATCGCCAGGTGTGTCTTTAGGAACAGCAAAAGAACATCCTTGGTTAGTTGAGATGTATGAACGAAAAGGATATGTTCAAGCTAAAGAAAAGCACCTTGCACAAGGCTATACGACCGTATTTCTTTATAAAAAATTCAATGAGGTACACTCTTTGTCGTAAAAGATAGAGAAGTGGTCTAAATTAAGAAATGTGAAAGAGTGATAAATATGACAGATCAATTACTACTAAATACGCTAATAGACATACGCCGTGAGCTGCACCGGTTTCCAGAGCTTTCAATGAAAGAATATGAAACAACTAAACGTATTAAAAAGTGGTTAAAGCACTACGATATTTCTATAGCGGATGCATTCCATTTAGACGTGGGAGCAGTAGCGGAAATTGTGGGAGGAAAGCCGGGACCTACTATCGCTATTCGAGCTGATATTGATGCGCTGCCAATTGAAGAAAAAACCAATCTGCCATTTGCTTCTGAAGTGAACGGTGTTATGCACGCATGCGGACATGATTTTCATACGGCTTCTATAATCGGAGCAGCCATTCTTCTCAAAGAGCGTCAGCAGGAGCTTTGCGGTACGGTTCGATTTATCTTTCAACCGGCCGAAGAAACGGCTTCTGGGGCAAAAATGCTCGTTGAAAAAGGTGTGCTCGAAGGAGTAGAAGCGATATTTGGAATGCATAACAAACCGAATCTTCCTGTAGGAACCATTGGTGTCAAATCGGGACCTTTAATGGCAAGCGTTGATCGTTTTGAAATTGACGTCAAAGGAGTAGGCGGTCACGCAGGTATTCCAGAAAAAACAGTAGATCCGATTGCTGCTGCTGGTCAAATTGTTACTAGTTTACAAACCATTGTCAGCCGTAATCTCAGCCCATTTCAAAATGTTGTTGTCAGCATAACTCGAATCCACGGAGGGAGCTCGTGGAACGTCATTCCTGACAAAGTAACGCTTGAAGGAACAGTGCGTACCTTTCAAGAAGAAGCGAGAGAAAAAATACCGGCTCTTATGAAACGAACTGCTGAAGGGATTGGAGCAGCTTTCGGCGCTTCAGTAGACGTTAAATGGTATCCGTATCTTCCTGTAGTAAACAATGATGATACGCTGGAAAAATTGGTTATTAACGCTGCAGAGAATCTTAGTTATCAAGTGGTAGAAGCTGAACAATCGCCTGGAGGAGAAGATTTTGCCGTATATCAGCAGCGTGTACCAGGATTTTTTGTATGGATGGGTACGGCTGGAGAATATGAATGGCACCATCCTTCTTTTTCATTAAATGAAGAGGCATTACTTGTAGCAGCTTCTTATTTTGCTAATCTAAGCTTTGACTTTTTGAATTCATTCCATTACCAAAAAAATTAAAATATTTTTATTTTTCTATTTACGCGGATGGAATTGTTTGATAAAATAAATTTTAAATTAAAAAAGTTATCACGAGTGGACGAGAGATCTGGCTCTTTGACTCCACAGCAACCTACGAATGTAAGGTGCTCCTACCAGCAAAGCATGTGCTTTGGGTGATAAAACGGGTGAAAAACTCATTTTGCATCTAAGCAAAATGAGTTTTTTTTATTTTTCTAAAAGGAGAGGGTTTTATGAGTCATACAGCAGTTGCAGCACATACAGGAGAGAAAGCATTAAAGGAAGCCGTAAAATTATTAGGAAAGCATTATCAAGTAGCATATCGTGAATTAGAAACATTTTATGAAATTGTGGTCGAAAACCATGTTCGTACATATGCTGTAGGCATAGATATTAAAGATGTACAAAAAGCAAATGAACTAGAAATTTATTCATCATGCTGTTCCAAGCTTGAGCGAGTAGGCTGTCTTTTATAGAAGTCTGCTCGCGCCTCTATTTTTAAAGTGTTTTTAAATAGAAAGCATGTTTTTTGACAATTGAAGAATCTGGTGGGTATAATCATTACTCACTAGGTTTTAAAATTAATCATAAATTGTCGAAATTTTTACACAAATTAAAGGTTACATTCGAAATGAATTGTGGTATGTTATAAAACAAGAATATTTTATGAAAGGAGCATTGAAATGGAAATGTCTCTTGAACATGGAAACGATGCAGGAAGCGAACAGCTTATTGATCGTATCCTAGACTTTTTAGAAGATGACGAAAAGTAAAAAAAAAGAGTGTGCGGTGCTAGCCCTAGCCGCGCACTCTTTTTTTATCATGTGCGTCAAGGCGGCGCATACTATGATACATAGGGATAGAATGAAAGGGTCTCTGTCAAAGGGATTGACGAATCGTTTTGTTTGATGGAAAATTTAGAAAAAGGAAAGAGATGAAGGGTATGTCGAACAAAACATCTTTGTATCAAACAAAAGAACAGTTAAAGAAGCTTGTAAGCGAATTGGTTTCTATACCTAGCGTGACAGGAACGATGGCAGAAGTGGAAATGGCTGAATCGATAGCGTCGTATTTATTGAAGCTGCCTTACTTCCAAAAAAACGAGCAAGTTGAGCTTCATTCAACAGGAGACGGGCGATCGATTGTCACAGCTTTTGTTGAAGGGAAAAATACGAATAAAACAGTTGTATTAGTCAGTCATTACGATGTAGTGGATGTACAAGATTATGGACAGTGGAAAAAGGATGCTTTTCACGCTGATACGTTAACGAGTACTTTTTATAATGATATGGAACAAGTTCCGGCGCACGTACAAAAAGATATGATAAAAGGAGACTGGCTTTTTGGCCGAGGAACGATGGACATGAAAGCAGGTATTGCTCTGCATATCAGTATGATTGAACGAGCATGCAACGGAGAGTTTGACGGAAACATCCTGCTTCTGTCGGTACCGGATGAAGAAGTAAATTCGCTCGGAATGAGAAAAGCAGTGCCTGTTCTTTTAGAACTTGCGTGCAAACATCAGCTGGATTTTTCTCTCATGCTAAATGCAGAACCAGTATTCAGCCGCTATCCTGGTGATCAAACGAACTATGTGTACTCAGGATCGATTGGGAAGATCATGCCAAGCTTTTTGTGTTATGGAAAAGAAACTCATGTAGGGGAACCGCTAGCTGGTTTGAATGCTAATTTACTAGCTTCTTATTTAACAAAAGAAATAGAATTAAACGTTGATTTTTGCGAAAAAGTAAGAGATGAAACGAGTCCACCTCCTACTGTGCTGATACAAAAAGATTTAAAAGAAGAGTATTCCGTTCAAGTTCCGCACTCTGCCGTTGTATTATTTAATTTATTTATGTTAAACCGCTCTCTTAAAGAAGTAACAGATCTGCTGTTGAAATCGGCTGACAAAGCGGCTTTGAATGTAAAAAAACATTATAACAAAGCTGCTCGGCAGTACGCTGTGGGAATGGAGGGTTCATCTCTTGACGTGAACGTATGGACGTATGAAGAACTTTATACTCATGCAGTCAAACAGCACGGTGAAAAATATGTGCAAGAAATGGAAGCGGCACTTTTGGCACAAGAAGATGATGACAGAAATAAAACCATTAAATTAGTAAACTCTTTAGCTGGTTTATGTAAAGAAGCAGCTCCGATGATAGTCTTATTTTTTACGCCGCCTTTTTACCCGGCCGTTTGTTCACATGATGATCTCTTTGTACAAAAGATTTTGTCAAACGTACAGGCAACTGCCAAAGAGCAATTCCAAGTGGAGCTAGTTGAACAAAGTTATTTTGGTGGAATTTCGGATTTAAGCTATGCCAGCCTGCAGCACCCGCTTCATACATTTAACACGTTAGTAGCCAATATGCCTCTATGGAATAAAGGATATCATATCCCGCTAGAAGAGCTAGAGGAGCTCAAGATGCCGGTGCTGAACATTGGACCGCTGGGAAGAGATGCGCATCAATGGACCGAAAGATTAGACGTTCAGTATTCCTTTGAGATTTTGCCTCACTTCATTTATCAAGCTATAAAAGAAGCACAGAAATAAACATCCGCCCGCGGATGTTTATTTGTTGAATTTAAAAGAAGCTCCTTGTACGGTAATTTGTTGCGGTGTTAGAGCGTGGTCCAATTCAACCAAAAATGGACGCTCTCCAACTTTTTTTAATGTATCATGGACAACACCTTGTGTTCCGCTGCAAAAAATAAGGTTTCCTTCATTGACATATAGTTTTTGACAACGTGCATCAAGTAAAGAGTCTTTGTAGCTTTCGCCAGCCTGAACGTCCAGCAGTTTTGTCCATTTGCTGATGGATTCTTCAAGGTTATGTACAGCACAGTAAATGTTTTTTAGCTGCAGCTGACCGGCTTGATGGGAAGAAAGAGCAGCTAGCTTTGGCTTGCGTTTTTCTTCTGGTTCACCCCACTCAATAAAAAAAGGAAGAGGCAAGGAATCGTGGTCAGCTTCAATAAAACACATTCTCCATTGAAGTCTTTCTCCATCATTAGTTTGACGAGACCCCGCTACAGGACCTTTTACAGTGACGTTCTTGCTTTCTAGCTCTTTTATCAGCAAATCCATATCATCTGTACGGAGTGCAAATCGACCAAAATGACCAAGTGACGTATGTTCGTTAACAAGCTGCTGAATAAGATCATTATCTGTAACTGTTTGAGCTAATGCGATATCTGTAAGCCCAAGCCATTCAATATAGCTGAGGTGAAAATAAGCCAACGTGTTAAAAGTGCCCCATTTTTCATGGATACCGCCTTTAATAACATTTATTCCGTATCCGTTTAGTTCTTTCTGAGCTTTAATAGGATCAGGTGAAAAATGCACAAGATGATCAAACGATAAGTGCATGGATAGGCCTCCTTTTAAGAGAGATTCTTTTTTACTATTATACGTCGTTTTCTTTTTTAAGAAGAGTAAAACGAATGATTATGTAAAATAAAAATCTATAAAAAAGCAAGCCGCGTATGTTTTAAACACGACTTGCTATAGATTTAGTTAGCGGCGATAGCCATGCCCTTTAAAGCAGCAGCCAAATGATTTATTAAACCATGGGTATGAGCAGCAAGGTGAACCGCAGCGACAGCGGCGACGGCTAGAACGGCGAGTAGAACGACGAGTAGTGCGACGAGTAGAACGACGAGTAGTGCGACGAGTAGTGCGACGAGTAGAACGACGAGTAGTGCGGCGAGTAGAACGACGAGTAGTGCGGCGAGTAGAACGGCGAGTAGAACGACGAGTAGAACGGCCGCGACGGGCAGTTGGCTCTTGGTACATAAATGTTTCAAGCTCAGTAGAAGCAATCGCTTCTGTTGCTTCTCTAATTCTTTCAGCAGTGATATGCATATAAACACCTCCTGGCTAATTCGGTACATAATACAATATGTACAAGGAAGGCGTTTGGATATAGTGAAAACATGGAATTTGTCTAAATTTGTGAAAGAAATGGAGTGGTTTTCATGCTTCAAATCCTCGAACATCAAAGAGTGGATATCGCTCTTCAAATAGTAGCTGTGCAAGTAGAAGCTTATCAAGAAGAAGCAAGGCTCATTGGTTTTTCGAATATTCCTCAGCTTACAGAAAGCAAAGAAGATGTTATGAAAAGCAAGGAAGTGTTTATCGGAGAAATGATTGAAGGTAAGCTAGCAGGCGTGCTGTCGTTTGAAAAAGAAAATGAGCGATTAACGATTTGCCGCCTCGTTGTGCGTCCTCAGTACTTTCGAAAAGGAATTGGAAGCCGTCTTTTAACATATGTACTTCAAAGATATTCAGAATGTGAGTGTATGGTTTCCACAGCCGAAAAAAATACACCTGCGATTAAGCTATACGAAGCTCATCGGTTTTCAATTATAAAACACACTGCAGCTGCGGATAATCTTGTGTTAGTAACGATGAAAAGAGATTGAGCCATAGCTAAATTAATCCAAAGACTAACAAATTGGCTACATGAGCTAGTAGGAATCGGCTGTTGCTTTCCCTACAAGGCTTCGCTTTCCGTAGGAGTCTTCGCCTTGCCCTCCAATCACCAGCTAGAAGTACCTACATACATGAAACTTACGTTTACCATAGCAGTAAAAAAATCCGAACGCATTGGATTCTCCATCAAGAATCTCGAATCATCGTTCGGATCTTCCTTCAGCTAAAATACTTTTGTCTCAGCCTCTATGATGATAGTGTTTGCTCAGAATAATCTAGAGCTGTATGACGCTGAATCAGCAGTAAAGCAGCTAAAGTGACAACTGCTCCGATAATAAAAGGTAGCGTCATATTGAGTTTAAAGGCAAATGCACCAAGCAGAGGGCCAAAAATACGCCCTAAGCTATCCATTGAGGCAGTTAACCCTGAAGCAGAGCCATATCCTACTTTGGTTCTCATCGTAATTAATGAGAGGACACAAGGACGAATAAGGGCATTTCCTGCTGTAAATATGCACAGAAATAAGGTAGCATTAACGGCACTAGAAGATAACAAAATAGACGTAAATCCTATTGCTGAAACCAATAAGCCAATAGCCATCAGTTTTTTTTCATTTCCTTTTTTAAATCGCTGCAGTACACCGCCTTGAATCAGGGCTTGAGTTAAACCGCTCGCCATAAACATCCATCCGATTGTCGTGGGAGTAGCATTGATTTTCGCTATTTGAAAAAATTGAAAAGTAGCTTCTAAACCAGCGAGCGTAAAAGTAGCTAAAAATGAAAGAACATATAAATACTTCATAGCTCCTTGAAAATCTGACGTGAAGTCATGCCATCTGGATGTCTGTACTTTGGCAGCAGGTTCTTTTCGTAACGATTCTTTTAACGTAAAGAATGAGAACGCTGTCATAATCAGTGACAAGATACCAGAGATAACGAAGGGAACAAACAAGCCGAAAGACGAAAGGACACCGCCTAATGCCGGTCCAAAAATAAAGCCTAAGCCAATTGACATCCCTAACAGTCCCATTGCTTTCGTGCGGTTTTCTTCATCTGTACTATCAGAAGCGTATGCAAAAGCACAAGGAATAACAGCTCCTGCAAACAAACCTCCGATGATGCGTGACGTATACATCAGAGTCAGAGAGTTTTCTGCCACCGAAAAAAGAAAAAAGCTTGCGCTAAAGCCAAGTAAGCCCCAAAGTAAGATGGGACGGCGGCCTTTTATATCGGAAAGCTTCCCCCAAAAAGGTGCGGTAATAAAAGATGCAATCGAATAGCTAGCCATTAGTATCCCTAAATTGACCGTGCTTGCACCCGTGGCACGAATAACTTCAGGTACGATGGGGATGATCACTCCAAAGCCGACAAATACCATAAAAATAACAAACATTAACGTTCCAAGCTGTTTGTTCATATGCAATTAAGCCCCTTTCTCTGTAGAACATGCCGTGAGTTTAGTATACCAAATACAAATACGTTTTTTACGTATATTTGGTAAAAAACGCTTTATTTATAAGTGAAGAAAACATGTTAATATTTACCTGTTGCGCTGAAGCTGATACAATTAAAAGAAAAGGGACGTGAAGCAATTGCCAATATGGCTTGTATTTGCTGGGATCATAGGCGGTCTTTTAGGATTTGGGGCGCTAGTGGATTATATAGCTAAAAAGAGAAGTATCGAGCTAGATCCAGAAGAAGGGATAAAGAACGCTTCTGAGGCAGAACAAATCTATGTAGAAAATTATCTTTATCAAACAAAAGAAAATAACAATCACTTTCAATAAAAAAAGCTTGGAGAGAAATCTCCAAGCTTTTTTAATGAGGTAAAAAGATGAGCTGATAGAGAAATAAAACAGCAAAGACATACACAAGCGGATGAACTTGTTTGCCTTTTCCTTTTACCAGCTTCATTAACGGATAAGAAATGAAGCCAAGCGCAATTCCTGTTGCAATACTTGATGTAAGAGGCATTGCTAGAACAACTAAAAAGGCAGGGAACGCTTCATCAAAGTCATTCCAATTAATTTTAGCTACAGCACCCATCATCAAGCTTCCGACAATAATTAATGCAGGTGAAGTAATAGCTGCTACGCCAGAAACCGAGCTTACAACCGGGCTAAAGAATGCTGCCACGATAAATAGAATGGCTACCGTCACGCCTGTTAGACCTGTACGTCCGCCTGCTGCTACACCAGATGAAGATTCAACGTAAGCGGTTGTTGGGCTTGTACCAAATAAAGCGCCAATCGTTGTACCAAATGAGTCAGCAAGCAATGCTTGACGCACGCGAGGCATCTTATTACCTTTCATAAGACCGGCCTGTTGAGCTACGCCTACCATTGTACCTGTTGTATCAAAAATCGTCACAAGTAAGAAAGAAAAAACAACTGTGTACAAATCATGATGAATAACATCTCCAAAAGCAGCAAAAGGATTTGAAATCATTAAACCATCTGGGAGGTGAGGGGAAGCAAACAAACCTTTATCAAATGAAAGCTGTCCTCTAAAGAAAGCAATTAATCCGGTAATAATCATACCGAAGAATAAAGCGCCGTTTACATTTAGCGTATATAAAATGATTGTAATCGCAAGTCCAATCAGTGTTAAAACTACTTTCTCAGACTGCAAATCACCAAGTCCAATTAAATTTGATTTATTTGCAACAATAATACCGGCTGAACGAAGCCCGATAAAAGCAATAAATAAACCGATACCAGCACTGATCGCGTGCTTTAAATTGTTTGGAATAGCTTCAATTAATTTTTCACGAAACGATGTTAACGATAGGATGATAAAGATAATACCTGCTACGAATACAGCTGAAAAAGCAGTAGCATAGTCGATACTTCCATTTGAACCGACAACTAAAGCAGCAAAGTATGCGTTCATTCCCATGCCGGGAGCAATAGCGATTGGATAGTTAGCTGCAAGAGCCATCCATAGCGTAGCTACGACTGCTGAAATAATAGTAGCTGTAAATACTTGATCAAAAGGAACGCCGGCGCTGGACAAAATAACTGGGTTCACAATGACGATATAAATCATGGTTAAAAACGTTGTAATACCAGCTAAAATCTCCGTTTTAGCATCCGTGTTATATTCTTTTAACTTAAACATAAGTAACCTCCAAAAATAACGAACATTAAAAGCAACATGATATATAATATTCGTTTTTTACTTGAAATGCAATAGATTTGCATATAAAAAATCAAAAACTAAAAAAGTGACGATAAAAGAGCTAAAACAAGTGTGAAATATTTCTTTTTTTCGGTGCTTTTTATAGTGTGTACGTATAGAAGAGGCTCATACGAAAAAAAGCCGCTTGGGCTATAGCGGCTATGTTGCTTGTTTTGAGGAAACGACTATCGGAAATTTTATTTTAATGGAAAGAGTTAAATCGTGATACGTATACTCCAAGCGTCCGTGGTAGTTGGAAACAAGTTCAGAAATGATCCACGTACCAAGGCCTTCGTGGCGTTCTTTCTTTTCTGTAACATGAAAAGAAGTAAACAAGTGATCTTGACGTTCTCGTGATAAAGGAGCGGTAGAATTGCTGATTTCTAAAATGTAAATGCCACTTCGAATCATACTCGAAACGGTTATCTCTTTTTTCTCAGAAGAATGAGCGGCTTCTAAAGCATTATGCAGTAAATTCATGATGAGATTCATTTGGTCAAGGTGCTTTAAAGGCAGCTGTGATAACGGTGAATCTAATTGAACATTCATATGTATTCCCCACGTATGTGCTTGATTCTTGCTTTGATGTACAACAGAAGCAACGTGCGAATGTTCACCTTGAATATATGAATGGGTATCATTCAAAGCTTCAACGTAATCTTGAATATACTCTTGTGCCTGCTGTCTTTGGTTTGTTTCTAGAAGATAGGATACGGCGCTGACATGTTTAATAAAATCATGTCTTTCAGCTCTTAACGCTTGAAAAAGCTCATTGTTTTTTTGAATTTCACGTGAAGCACTGCTTTCCCGGTTGGTTACGAATATGTATTGTTGATAAGACGAAAACATGTCGGTCATGTAACCAATCATTGCGATAACGGTTAGGCCAATACTAAGAGGTGAAGATAGGCTAAATAAAAGCAGGAAAAAAGACGTCAGCACGATTGCTTTTTTTATCGTTAGTGAAGGAGCCGTTTGATATTTCTTTCTCCATATAAAAAATGAACCAATTATAAAAGAACTAAGTAGGAGATGTAAACTAACAGGCAGGTCTTTAAAAAAGAGGAGCACGAAAACAGTTAGTAAAACTAGTGTGTAAAATAGTTTCATTTTAAATAGTGCCTCCTTTAAAAGTACTCTTTTTGCAAGATGTCTAAATTTGTTTTCGTGATTAAAGCTGTTTTTTCGGTGCTTTGAAACATCACGGAGTAGGAGTGCTTAGTATACAGGGAGAAATTTTGAATATAGGAAATGTTGATAATAAAAGCTCGATGCGACCTTAGAAAATGACTCGCTGTTAATTCTTTTTCAATTTCGTTTAATGATTGATAGGTACTAAATTCTCCATTTGTCGTTATGATGGTGGTAGAGCGACCCGTTCGCTCTGCAAATATAATATCTTGTTTGTTCAGCACTTGCATTTCGGTTTTTTGTTTTAAAATCAGCTTATCTCTTGTATCAGCTGATTGTTTTTTTTGATGAAAACGCTGAATGCCTTTTAACAGACGCTCTTTAGAATAAGGCTTCATAATGTAGTCTAAAACGTTGAGTTCAAATGCATGAACGGCAAAGCCGCTGTGCCCAGTGACAAAGATGACTTGAATATCAAGTGCGTAAGCATTGATGAAGTCTGCAAGCTCATAACCTGATAGCTTTGGCATTTCAATATCTGTAATTAATAAATCAATTTCATTTTTTTTAATTTCGTTATAAGCTTCCTCCGCGCTGCTAGTCGAAAAAAGTATGTCTATATCATCTTCTCTTTCTAAAGAAATCCTCAATTTTTCTAAATCATATGAATGATCATCCACTAATCCTACCTTCATAAATAAAAACCCTCTTTGTTTTATTCTATTGGATATTACCACACTATTTTACCATGATTTACAAGATGGAAAGGACGTTTCGCGACATAAAAAACCCTCTTTATGACAAGATGGAAGATGCTGTATAAAAAATAAGCTAAGATAGAGTCAATCACAGTAAAAGGGGAGAGCGGATATGATTGAAATCAAAGGTGTGACGAAATATTTTAAAGAGAAAAAGCAAACAATTGCAGCTGTTCAAGATATTCATGTAACCATCGCACAAGGAGAAATTGTAGGACTATTAGGGGAAAATGGAGCGGGGAAAACAACTCTTTTACGTATGCTGTCGACTGTACTTGAACCATCGGAAGGCCATATGTTCATTCACGGAATTAACATTCATAAACAGCCCAATAAAATAAAGCAAAAAATCGGCGTGCTTTTTGGCGGTGAAACAGGTTTATACGACCGTTTGACAGCTCGTGAGAACTTAGCTTATTTTGCTAAGTTTTATGGAATGAGCAAACATGAAACAAAGATAAGGATTGAGGAACTGGCCAAACGTTTTGGAATGAAAGACTACTTGGATCGCCGCGTCGGAGGCTTTTCAAAAGGAATGCGTCAAAAAGTAGCCATTGCACGCACTATTCTTCATAACCCAGACGTTATCCTATTTGATGAACCGACTACAGGATTAGACATTACATCAGCAAACATGTTTCGCGAGCTTATTAAAAGTCTGCAAAGAGAAGGAAAAACGATTGTTTTTTCCAGTCACATTATGGAAGAAGTGGAGATGCTGTGTCAGTCTATCATCATGATTCATAAAGGAAAAATGATTTATCAAGGAACAAACGAACAGCTGTATAAAGAAGAAGAAAGCACAGACTTAAATTACATCTTTATGTCGCGTATCGTGAGGGGGGCTTAATATGATTTGGCATATTTATAAAAAAGAGTTGATTGATTGTTTGAGAGATCGCAAAACGATTATCTTTAGCGTGTTGATTCCGATTCTGTTAAATGTAGGGATGCTGTTTTTTGTAGATAGAATGATGTCCAATAATCAACCTGATGGTATGTCCATAGCTGTTGAGAAAGGCTCAGATACAAGTGTAGTGGAATGGTTAAAGGAAGATAGAAACCTTCAAGTTGTGGAAAGCGAAGATCCACTTCAAACAGTAGAAAAAGGCAAAGCATCAGTAGCTTTAAAGGTTGATAAGGAATTTTCTGATAAAATTCTCCATATGCAATCGCCGGACGTAATGATTTATACAAGTCCAGATAGTGTAGAATCTTCACGTACAAAAGAGTACGTTACAGCTATATTAAATAAACAGAGGGACGGTATTATAAAAGAACGTTTAACACAATTAAATATTAATGATCAAACGATTCAGCCCTTCTATGTCAAGGAACAAAGCCTTTCAAATAAAGATAATAGTTCATTAATTATGGTGGCAATTTATGCTCCTATGATTATTGCTTTAGGGGTGTTAGGGGGTATTGTACCTTCTGCTAATGATATTTTTGCAGGAGAAAAAGAGCGAAAAACGATGGAAGCTCTACTCATGGCTCCTATTAAAAGACTACATTTACTAATAGGGAAGTGGTTCACTATTTCTACATTTGGGGTCTTAAGCGGAGTGCTTTCTACTATTTCATTTGTGCTTTTTGTACGCTACTTTACCGTGACTTTAAATGATGCCTTGAACCTAAATAATCACCTCATTGCTTTTAGCGCTTCATTACTAGTGGCAATCACTTTGTTTGCCTTATTAGCAGGGCTGATTCTTTGTATCTTTAGTCTCTTAGCAAGTTCCGTTAAAGAAGCGCAAAGCTATACATCGCAAATTGTTACAGTAGCGATACTGCCATGCTTTTTACTAATGGGAAAATCGGTAAACGAGATGCAGTCCAATGTCTTTTTAATTCCTATTTATAACGTATTTGCACTCATGAAACAGCTTCTCTACGGCGTCTATGATATGCAAAGTCTTGGGTATACAATAGGCAGCTTGTCGGTTTGCATTATTGTTTTATTTACGATTGGCTATACGATATTTACCAAAAGCCGCTGGGTGCTTGGTAAAGGGTAAGAGATTGGGCAAAAGTAGTTTAGTTGAAGGAAGGTCCGAACGAGTAATCGTTCGGATTTTTTTATTAGAATGGTGAACGTAGGTTTCAAGTATGCAGTTAGTTGCTTCTAGCTGTTGATTGGAGGGAAAGACGGAGGCTCACCGGCCGCCCGCGGAAAGCGAAGTCTTGCACGGAAATCAACAGCGGTGTCACAAGCGCTTCATAATAGCTCATTCAACCCATTTGTTTGTATTAAATTGAAGTGATTTCGTTATGTCTCAACTTTTTTGTAGGGAAAGAGCAACAAAAAGAGAATGTAGAAAGAAAGGGGAGTGAGACAGTTGCATCCTATTATAATAGAAGAAATTCCTCATTCGATAAAAAAGTATGTAAAGCAAATCGAAAAAGTGACGTTTCCGAGGCAAGGGTGTACCTCAGATGTTGGTATCCTTCATACGGCTAGAGGGAGATATGTTTTAAAACGGGCAAAAAGGGAAAAGTACAGAAAATGGTTATATAAGGAATATTATGTATTAAAAAATATACAGGCACTGGCGGACTTTCAAAGCCCGAGCGCTTACAAGTTTGTTCAAACAGCAGAGGAGAGCTGGCTGCTGCTAGAATTTTTTGAAGGAAAGACGGTAAGAGAGTATTTAGAGAAGGAAGATAATGAAAAAAAGCGTGAGCACGTTGTCTATGAAATGGGGCGTCTTCTTGCTCGTATTCACAATGCTGAGTGTCCAGAACGATTAGTGAGTAAGCAGCCGTGGATCCACCGAATGCTGCAAGAGGCAGAGTACAATTTAACCCACTATGAGGTAGACGGGAATCAACGGCTACTAAAACAACTGCAGAAGCAAAACATGATATGCAAACAAGAGGTACTTATTCACGGAGACTACACGATTGATAATGTACTTGTACAAGACGGTCAGATAACAGCTGTTATTGACTGGAGCGGAGGAACTTTAGGAGACGCTCGTTATGATATGGCTCTTGCTGTTCGCTTTGAAGACGGAATTTTTACAGGTAAAGAGCGCGCGTCTTTTTTTAAGGGATATGGCAAGCAGATTTCACAGCACGAATTTTGTTATTTTGCAGAAGGTTTGTACGAGTTTTTCTAAGCAATAATGACATCATTTTCTTCATTTGTTGAACGTCCACTTTCTTTGACGAATTCATACTAGTTTTGTCATGTATGAAGGGATTTAAAAATTTCTCTCGAAATGGCTAATAAATGAAAAAAATGGAGGGATGGAACATGACGATGAAAACGGTAGATGTGGCAAAAGCGCTGGGAATACATCCAAGTACGGTATTAAAGTGGGTCAAAATGGCGGATATCCAGCTAGAGAGAAATGAATCGGGACACTGTGAGTTTACGGAAGAAAATGTTGAAACACTTAGAAACTTTCAAAAAAACCGCAGTCGTCAAGCCGTCGTCAAAGTGGTAGAAAAAGTAGTGGAAAAAGAGGAAGTCGTTATATCTGATGAACGTGCACAAGACATGCAAAAGCAGCTTGATCAGCTTTTTTTAAGGCTGATTGAAAATGAAAAGCGTACAGAAGAAAAAGCGGGAGAAGTAGTGACCTTTCAAATTTTAGAGCATCGTTCAGAAATTGATCGATTAAATAAAGTTATTACAAAATTAGAAAATCGAGTAGTAGAACTTGAAAGTCAGTTAAAAAGTGAAGACAGCTTAAAAGGTAAAAAGCCTGTTCCGAGATGGAGAAGCTTTTTAACCGGTATTTTTAGCTACTAGCAGCGATTTACCATAACGGTAAATCGCTTTTTTTATGGAATTTTACGAAAAATACATCAATTCGTACAGACTTGTGGAAAAAAATCTCAATAATAGTTGACGAAACGCTTAGTAATTTGATAAAACTAATTAAGTTAAGAAAGTGAAATACTTTCGTAAATACATATTCGTTATCATGTGATAGCGTTAAGGAGAGTGACAAGTGAAAAAAAGAGAAGAGCTCGTTCAAGAAATGGAGACGCTGTTTCGCTTTGTGTTCAGACAGCTTCGCCAAGAAATTAATGAAGTATACAATTCAGAGCTATCAACAAATGAATTTATGGTGCTTCGTATGCTAGTTGATTCCGGCAGGCAGCGATCAACTGATTTATCAAAGTATCTTCAAGTGTCAGCAAGCCACATTACGGCGGTAACCGACTTGCTTTTGTCAAAAGGCTACATTGCACGCAAACGGTCTGAAAATGATCGACGTATTATTGATATTGAACTGACCAAAGAAGGGCAAGATATTTTTAATGTGATTCAAGAAAAAAAACGAGCGTATTTCCTCGAGCGGTTTGAGCACTTTACAGATAAAGAAATTGAAACAATGAATAAACTGTTTCACAAAATTAAAGTCGATCAAAAATAAAGCGCTTTAAATGCGGAAGAATAATCAGTGAAGACGAGCTTCACTGATTATTTTTTTGTCTTAAAACGGAAAGAGTACAAGAAGCAAGTTAGTTGGTGAGAACATCAAATCAGCGTATAATAATAGAAAGAATACATGAAGGAGGTCATCTTTTTGACAGAACAATATGAAGTAGCAACTTTTGCCGGCGGCTGTTTTTGGTGTATGGTGAAGCCCTTTGATGAACAGCCAGGCATTATAAAAGTTGTATCTGGTTATACAGGCGGTCACAAAGAGAACCCGACGTACAAAGAAGTATGCTCAGAAACAACGGGCCACTATGAAGCGGTCCAAATTACATTTGACCCAGAAGTTTTTCCATATGAAAAGCTTTTAGAACTATACTGGCCTCAAATTGATCCAACGGATGCAGGCGGACAATTTGCGGATCGAGGCGACTCGTATCGAACAGCTATCTTTTACCACAACGAACACCAAAAGGAACTAGCTGAAGAATCCAAGCAACAATTAGAAGCAAGCGGTCGTTTTTCTGAACCAATTGCTACACAAATTCTACCGGCAAAACCGTTTTACGAAGCGGAAGAATACCATCAAGGTTATTATAAGAAAAATAAATTCCGCTATGCTATGTATCGACGAGGATCTGGACGTGATCGTTTTATTAAAGAAAACTGGAAAGACTTTGGCCGCGACGAGCAGCTAAAAACGACATTAACGCCTATTCAATATGAAGTTACTCAAAATGACGCAACGGAACCCCCGTTTCGCAATGAATTTTGGGATCATACAGAAGATGGTATTTATGTAGATATCGTATCAGGAGAGCCGTTGTTTAGTTCAACGGATAAATATGATGCCGGATGCGGATGGCCGTCTTTCACAAAAGCGATTAATAAAGATGAAGTAAAAGAAAACATGGACGTTAGTCATAATATGGTTCGTACAGAAGTACGAAGCAAAACGGCTAACTCTCATTTAGGTCATTTATTTGATGATGGTCCGCAAGATGCAGGCGGCTTGCGTTACTGCATCAACTCAGCGGCTCTTCGCTTTGTTCCGAAAGAAGATTTAGAAAAAGAAGGATACGGGGAATACGCTGTTTTATTTAACAAATAAAATAATATGAAAAAAGAGCGTGATTCAACTTAAAGTTGGCTCACGCTCTTCTTTTTGTTTTTTCTTTTGTTTTACTTTGGCCCGAATGAAGCTATATAGAAAAAGGAAAGGAATATAGCCATAAATAAAGTAAAAGCCGGTCATAGATAGTCGTGTATTAAGTTGATCAATCGTTTCTCGGTCATCAAAGAAAATAGAAAAGCCAAGGAGTGCAATTAAGGCTAATATGAGAAAAATAGTAGGCGGTTTATTAAATGTTTTACTAAATCCGCGAATTGTACACCACAAGCTAACAGCAATAGTAGGCAGAACAACTAAGAGCCACAGAGCAATTAAAATATATTCAAAACGCTGTAAAAATGGAATTTCAATAATTTTGGCCATCGTTAAAGTTGGCCATATGGTATGAGCTAACTGTCCTTGACTAAAGTAAGCAAATGACACTAATGCTGTGCAAAAATATAAAAAAGTGCTGAACAAAATGCCAAGTTGCCCCCACTTCTGACTAGTAGCGCCATTTTTTATAAAAGGATAGAAAAAAAGCACGGATTCAAATCCCAAATTCTCAAAAGTCATCATTTTAGTTGAAATTAAAAATTCCCATATCGTGTGGTCAAATAAAGGAAATAAATTATTAAGGTGCCCGTATTTCAGCGGATAAATCAATGCAAGTGCAAGCGGCAAGGGAAGCATAACCCCAAAAAAAGCAATTCCAGTGATCACACGAAACCCACCGGAAACTGTATAGTAAATAATAGGTAAGTAAACAAGGGATACAATCCATGTTTCCAGCTGTGGAAACATCCATATTTGTAAAATTTCTACGTACGTTCGGTAAATGGTTAACGCAAAAATAAAATAATAAGCCGATGCCGCAAGAGTTAAAGCTCCTCCAAGGTATTTACCGAAATATAACCGGTGAATATCAACAATATCGCTGTTTTCACGAGTTAAGATATTAAAAATCATCGCTAATAAAATACAGACGCTGATTGCAGCAAGGAAGATAGATATCCACGCTTCATATCCAGCTCCTTTAATAATGTAACGCTGAAACCCTAGTATTCCAACGCCAATCTGAGTAGAGTGAACTAAGAAAAAAAGAAAAGAAGGGGAAACTTGATTTTCTTCTTTAATTGTATTGTGCATCTTTTCTTCCTCCTAGTTGCTAATACCGGTTTGAATAAGATGAACGCGAGCTTTTACTTCAATATTCATATCCGGATATTGCGCTTTGAATTTTCCACTGTTAAACCCTCGCGTTTTACTTCGAACATAATCTGTAAAACAAATGGGGTCGATTTTGTGCCGCTGAAGCTTCTTAATAAAGGCATCCCCGTCTTTTTCAATATCTTTTTGAAGCGTTTTTTCAACCATTTTAATACGAGTCGGGTCTGTTAAATCTATCCATCCAGGAAATTCTTTTACAAGGCCGTCAACAGTTAAGTGCGCAACAATACTTGGATGCTGATGATTTCCTTTAATTTCATACTTTGTTTTGGTGCGCAAGTTTTGCAGTATAATTTCGCCTTTACGGTCACTTTCTTTAATTTTTACTGAGTAGCGGCCGTGCTTTGTTCCGCTCGTTAGCAGCTTAAATAAAAATGTTTCTTTCATTCCGATGGTTGTAACGACTTTTTGTTCTTTAAAAAGCGCCAGCCCCTTTAATTTAATAGCATCCTTTTCTTGGGATAAAACAGGAAGATAAGGGTCGCGGTCGTCGCTAAAAAAACTGAATAAAAAAATTTGTAAATTGGTGTTAGGCAAGTTTTCTGTTCGGATATTTTGTTCAATCAAATTAGAAATAAACTGATAGTCTTTAATTTTCTTTTTTGTAACGGAGCTCAATAATTCATGTGCGTTGCCATCTGCAATGCTTAATTTAATATTACGTCCAAGGTCTGGATTTCTAGCAATTGTATTTACTAATTCATCCACGCCGTGTGTTGCAAATTCTTTTCCCATGACGATGCTCCGTAGCTGCCCAAAAGCAACTGGAAGAGATGATTTATTGTTTAAGCGAAGTGGAATATCAAATGATGAATTAGCAGCAGCCGCAATAATACTAGGTTCTTCCGTTGGCCCGTACTTATAGATAGGGTATAAAATGGTTCCTCTGACTTTATTGCTTTGAGGAATATAATCATATCCTATGGAGTTAACTACTTGAATTTCGTCAATTGTTTCACGGTCTGCACAGCTCGTTAAGAAAGTAAGGCAAGTGCATAAAATAAGTATTCTCTTCATAACGTTTCCCCGCTTTACTCATTATCTAAATTACTTTTTCGTTTAGTCTTATTCGCTTTATTAGGGTTATAGCGAAAGCGTTCTAAAGGACGCAAGTAGCTTGGACGCTTTGCTGTATGACTATAGGGCAATCGCAGAAAGGTATCCCTATACTCTGTTGGACGAAACGGAAAAAGCGGAACAAGATAAGGCATGCCCAAAGATTTTAAACGAAGCAAATGAACCAGTAAAAAACAAAAACCAAAGGTGATGCCGACTAAGCCAAACGCAGTGGCAAACAAAATAAACGGAAAACGTAATAACCGGATGGTATTAGACATTTTAAAAATAGGCGTTGTAAAAGAAGCTAAAGCTGTCAGTGAAACAATAATAAGCAAAATATTGCTTGTTAATGCAGCTTCTACGGTTGCTTGCCCAATAACAATCCCGCCTACGATTCCCAGTGTTTGACCTACTTTTGTTGGAAGTCTGGCTCCGGCCTCTCGAAGCAGTTCAATGGTGATTTCTAAAAAAAGTACTTCAATGACCGGTGGAAAAGGAACGTTGGTCCTTGAAAAGATAATAGGTCCGAGCAAATCTTTTGGAAGCATCTCATAATGATACGTAACAATGGCTACATAAAGAGGTGTAGCAAAAATAGAGAAAAAGACGCCTAAAATACGAATAACTCGGAAAAATGACCCTAGAACCCACGGTAAATAGTAATCTTCGGGTGAAATAAAAAAATCAAGCAGCGTTGACGGTCCCGTAACCGCGTAGGGTGAACCGCTCGAAAAGAAGGCAGCTTGCCCGTTTAACAGACTAAACAAGACTCGATCAATCCGCTCTGTTGTTAAAAAAAGCGGAAACGCCGTAGAAGAATTATCGGAAATTAATTGATCAAGCATTGTACTATCAAAAATGACGTCGAAATCTATATCTTCCAGGCGCTGCGTCATAGTGTCCACGTGCTGAGGGTTCGTTACGCCTTCTAAATAAACAAGAACGACGCGCGTTTTCGATTTATTTCCTACGGTGAGTTCTTTAAAAATAAGGTTTTCGGAAATGACCGTTTTTCTCATTAAATAGAGATTGACATCTAAATCCTCTACAAAACCAATTTTAGGACCAACGACGCTGAACTCATTTTCCGTTTCATTTTCTTTTCGAAACCCCGTATCAAAGCTTTGAACTTTAATAAGCGCTACTAGCTTATCGTCTTTATGCAATTGAAACATTACATAGCCGCGCAGCATCTTTTCTAAAATTTCTTTTGTATCTTTTGTAACGGAAATATCTTCAATCGGCAGAACGTTTTCAACTTCATATACACTGCTTAACGTGAAGTCTAGTTTTTGAAAAGGCTCAAGTATTTTATCTTCAACACTTTGCATGTTTACAAGTTGCTTAAAATACGTAATGATGTATTTTCGATGCTGCGAGCCAATAGCTAATGTTGTAAAATCACTTGATTTTTTAAATTGTTCAATCAGTTCGTCCAATGTTTTTTTGGGCTGATCGTCTGCATTCTTTTTTTTAAATAAATGTTTAAACATAACCGTGCCCCTCGCATGACTTTCTATTACTGGTAGTTTGTTCATGTACTTCCTTTTTATTCGACTATTTTTTCTCAAGAAGAAAGGAAGAATATAAAGACAAACTTTACACTCTTTTACAGTAGATAAACAGTAGATTTACGTTTGAATGGTAACTTTAGACATGTCGAAGATAATGAAATAAAGGAGCGGGTACATTTATATGAAGAAAAAATTAGCAGGTATTACACTGGCAGGAGCAGTAGCATTGGCCTCGTTTGGTTTAGGAAACTCTCTTATTCAAACGGAAGCAAAAGTGGAGCATAAGTCAGCTAAGAAACCTCAAAATGTCATTATGATGGTAATGGACGGGACGAGCTCAAATGCTACTACACTTGCAAGATGGTACAAAGGAAAACCGTTACATATGGATCAGCTGATGGCCGGGGGAGTACGTGCGTATTCGGCAGAATCTGCTATTACAGATTCCGCTCCGGCAGCTACTGCTTTAGCAACAGGAAATAAATCAAATTCTGGTTATGTAGGTGTGCTCCCTTCAGTAGTGAATACACCTGGGGTTAAACCCGTAGAAAAAGAAGATCAGTTTCGTCCCGTAGCAAACGTTCTAGAAGGAGCAAAGCTTTCGGGGCGCGCGACAGGAATTGTGGCTACTTCTGAAATCCAGCACGCCACACCAGCTGGTTTTTCAGCCCACAACTACAGCCGTGATGATTTTCAAACGCTAGCGGAGCAGCAAGTGTATCAAAACATTGATGTAGTACTTGGAGGAGGTAAGCAATCTCTTCTACCAGGAAAAGAAGAAAAAAGCCGAAAAGACGGTGAAAACTTAGTCAATGTATTAAACAAAAGAGGATATGACTTTGTAGAAAATAAAAAGGAATTAGAGCAGTCGCGCGCCAAAAAAATCTGGGGGAGCTTCGCTGACCGAGACTTAGCGTATGATATGGACCGACCGCAGACAAAAGCAGAACAGCCAAAGCTGTCTCAGATGACAAATAAAGCAATAACAACACTCTCCAAAGATAAAGACGGTTTCTTCTTATTTGTTGAAGGAAGCAAAACGGATTGGGCAGCTCATGCGAATGATCCAGTAGGCATGATTAGCGATGTATTAGCGTTTGATGAAGCAGTGGGCAAGGCAGTAGAGTTCGCTAAAAAAGATGGAAATACGATGGTTATTGCGATTGCTGATCACGGAAACAGCGGTCTTTCAATCGGTAATGCAAATACAACAAAAGGATATGATACCACACCTGTTTCTGCTTATATTGATCCATTAAAAAAAGCAAAAATGACGTTAGAAGGTGCTACGTCTAACTTAAAAGAAGATTTATCAAATAAAGAAGAAGTAGCTGCTTTGTATGGTTTATCAAACCTAACTTCAGAGGAAAAAGCGCAGCTGACTAAAGCAAGAGATAAAAAAGAAATGAGTGCTACACTATCAAAGCTATTAGCCACCCGAGCAAACCTTGGATTCACAACGGGCGGTCATACGGGTGAGGATGTATTTCTGTATTCATACGGCGTCAATCGACCAACGGGGCACTTTGATAATACGGATATTGCCAAACATATGGCTAAGTCAATGAATATTAACTTAAACGAGTTAACAAATGAATTATTTATTGAAGCAAATAAAGCTTTTAAAGGCTCAAATGTAGCGGTGGACTCAAAAGATAAAAACAACCCTGTGCTCGTTGTTACAAACAATAAGCGAACGGTACGTTTTCCGGTAAATAAAAATATTGCGATTGTAAATGGAAAAGAGATGCGGATGGACAGTGTGGTGGTACAAGATAAAAAAGGTCGCTTCTTTGTATCGAAACAGGCACAGCAAATTGTAAAAAATGCAAAATAAGAAATGAATGTAAAACAGGCCGAAGTATAACTTTAGGCCTGTTTTTTTACAGATAATAGATGGATAATTAGATGTATTAGCCTTTAGAGAGGAATGAATTGATTTATTTTACAAATAAATAGCTTTGAACTCTTAAAGGAATGGAAAGTCTTCACCTTTAAATATATGTGATTTATACTATGAAATGGTATAATAATCATAGTTCTAAAAGGAACTAGTTCGGAATACATATGTAAGTTCATAACGTTATATGCTAGAATTTTTATAATAAAATGAATAAAAAATACATAAATTTCTTCAAGTGAAATTAAAAATACAGGGTTATTAAGGGTTGCATGTAAGTAATTACCTTGAATAAAAAGTAAAAAAATGAATAAAAGTATGGGTGGAAGAACGTAGAACATGTTTTAATAGTAAGAGAAGACAAAATGATTGAAAATAGCGTGTCGCCTTTGTTAAAAATATTAAATAAAGATTCTGGCATGCTGATTTACAGATTATAAAAAGGGTATTAAATCATTGTTAGGAAAATAAATGATAATAGATAAACGGTTTTATTTCTTCTTCTAGAAACCTACAATTATTGCAATATTCCCCATGAACAATCGTTGTGCGTTCCATTAACGATTAGCGTCCGTGTAGATCATTCATCTCAACATAAAAACACTATAAAGATGTGTAGACATGCATAAAACAGAATGGGCAATAGTTCGTACTATACTTTAACATTGTATCCTAGGGGGAGTCAGGATGAACAAAATCAACTTAATTATTGCCGATGATAACGAAGATTCGGTTGAAATTTTAGATTATTTTATAGAACAGCTTCCGGAATTTGAAGTGATTAGCATCTGTAAAGACGGAGAGCAGCTTGTACAGGAAGTGATGGCCAAGAGTCCAGACCTTTTGCTCGTAGACATTAATATGCCTACGATTAACGGTGTAGATGCCATAAAAAAGTGCCTGCGCATTAAGCCGAATTTAAACTTCATTTTTATCACCGGTTATGATGAATTTGCTGTGAAGGCATTTGAGTTGTCGGCACTGGATTACATTGTAAAACCAATTGAAAAAACCAGACTTTATATGGCGCTAGAGCGGGCAAAAAACTCCATTGGAATTGATAAAAACCAGTCAAAAAAGCCAGGAGAGCAATTAAAAAGACTGCCTGTAAAATTTAACGGATCTACTTATTACATTCCAATTGATCAAATTATTTTTATTGAAAAGTCCGGAAAAAAATGCTTAATCTATACTCAATCACGTGTCTATGAGACATATGAAAATATTAGTGATATCTATATGTATTTGAACCCTTCTGTATTCAGTCAAACACATCGGTCTTATATCGTAAATTTGCAGAAAGTTTCGCACATCACACCAAAAAACGAAACATATCTTGTTTATTTCTTAGAAATTGATGAATATGCTCATATCTCAAAATTAAAAATCCAAGACGTTCAAAAACAGTTGCATCAGTTAATGACAAATTAAGAGATGCTGCTTCTTCTAAAATAGTTATGCTGATGAGAGGACGAAGCTTATGTAAGTTTCGTCTATTTCATGTGTCTGCTTTCGGAATAAATGATCGTAATATAGTTCTTATAAGGAGAGTTAGATAGAAGAAGTAACGTTAAAGTGAAAGGAAAGAAAATGATTTCAATTACTGGTCACTATAATGAATTTACCGTATTTCTTGCTGTCATTGTAGGGATTCTTGCCTCTTATACAGCACTTGATATTGTGAGCAAAATGATGAAAAAACAGCGGAACAATTATTTGTGGCTCATACTGTCAGCAACTTCAATGGGGCTTGGAGTGGGGGCGATGCACTATATTGCGATGCTTGCTTATTATGTTCCTGTTAGCTTTCATTTTGATGCTGTACTTTCTGTCCTTGCTTTAATAATAGCGATTAGCGGATCATTAGTTGCGTTTTGGACATTCTGGAAATGGCGCACGTCGGTATGGTCAGGGCTCATTTTAGGAAGCAGTATTCTGGGTACACATTATATTGCCATGGCAGCAATCGAAACAGAAGCACACATTCATTATGCCGTGCTATCTGTTTTGCTTTCTATCATCATCGCTCTGGTCGTTGCATTTTATGCGATGCACTTGTTTTTTCGGTCAAAAAATGTAAAAGCTAATCCATTCCTTAAACTTGTTAGCTCTATTTTACTGGGCATTGGCATTTCAGCTATGCATTTTATCAGTATGTATGGAATGAAGCTCCATATTGAACACTCAGTTGTTAGAAGATGGGGACAGTGGCTGCCGTATCAAGCGCCATTTTCCAATATGATTGCAAGTATCACGATTACGCTACTTATTGTCTTCCTGCTTGTTGCTGCTTTTAAGCGTCAGGAAGAAGTGAGGGACAGTCAATTAAAAGAAGAGTATTATCAATCTCTTTTTAACTACAATCCCAATATTGTGTGTGCAGTTGATTTGTACGGCAATATTCAAACGATTAATCCAAAAGGAATCGAGCTGACAGGATACACGTTAAATAAAATGGAGAAAATTCCGTTTCCCTATATGTTTAGAGAAGCTGAAAAAGCTGAAGAATATATGTGGAAATCCCTGAGTGGAGACTCTGTTTATTATGAGGCAACGCTCATTCGCAAAGATAATCAGCCTGTATATGTTGAAGTAACGCAAATGCCTATTATTGTTCATGGTCAAATTAAAGGCAGTTACGTCATCGCCAAAGATGTAACAGACCGAAAAAAGGCTCAACAGCAGCTTCTGGATTTACAAAAAGATTTAAAACGCACGCTTTCACAGCAAGATGGTACTATTTTTAAATTTGTGAAGAACAGTAAAGGGTATGTCTATACGATGTGCGAAGGCAAAATGATTCGTGAAATGGGATATGAGGAAATAGATGTTGTCGGAAAAACACCTGAGGAATTTTTACCTGAATCCTACGCAAGGGATAATAGGAGTTACTATGATAAAGCATGGGCGGGAGAGAAAGTGTCGTATGAAGTACTTTTGAACGACTTTGCTTACTATACGAAATTAACACCTCATATCTACAAAGGAGAAGTACAAGAAGTTATTGGTTCTATAGTAGATATTACTGATCTTCACGAAGCAAGAGAAAAGCTGGCTAAAAGTGAAAGCATGTATCGATCCGTTCTTTCTACAATGTCAGAAGGCGTGGTGTTTCATGACCTTGAAGGTAACTTAATTGCTGCCAATGCATACGCTGCTAAGATTCTAAACGTGCCTTATGACCAAATGTTATCGGTTAACCCGTTTGGTTTAGACTGGGAAATTATTCATCCTGATGGCACAGCTTTTGCACTCGAAGATATTCCATCTGTCCGCTGTCTTCATACAAAAGAGCCTGTGCGAAATACAGTCATGGGCATTTATTTAAATGAGAAAAAGTTGACTTGGCTTTCGGTGAATGCTGAACCTCTGCAAGAAAGCAAATATTATAAAGGCGTAGTTGTCACATTTTATGATATTACAAAGCAGCAGGAACAAGAACAAGACCTGCTTCATTCCAATCAGCAAATGATTATAGCCAAAGAAGAAGCCGAAAAAGCAAATCAGGCTAAGTCAGAATTTTTATCAAAAGTAAGCCATGAACTTCGAACGCCTTTAAACAGTATTTTAGGCTATGCACAGATATTGGAAGAGCAAGGAGAAAAAGATTTAACAGAAAAACAATTGAATCGTATACGAAAAATTTTAAAAGCAGGTAATCATCTTCTTTATTTAATAAATGAAACGCTTGATTTATCGAAAATTGAATCAGGTCATTTAGTGATTAACCTTGAACCAGTGTCGGTAAAAGAAGCAATTGAAGACGCGCTTAAAATTATGAAACCATTAGCAAAAGATAAGCATAGTATATTTTATACTCGCTTTCACGCATACCAAGAAGTCTTTGTTGAAGTAGATGAACTTCGTTTTCAGCAGATCTTATTAAATCTGCTTACAAACGCCATTAAATATTCGCCCGCTTATCGCGATATCATTATCTATACCGATATTACTCAGCATCACGTAACCATATTGATTGAAGATAGGGGCTTTGGAATTCCAGCTTCAGAATTAAATCGGATTTTTGAGCCTTTCTATCGTGTGAATAGATTAGAAAAAGACGGAACAGGGATTGGGCTGGCGCTTGTAAAGCAGCTTGTTGTCTTAATGAATGGAACGTGCGGAGTGCGAAGTGAAGAAGGAAAAGGCAGTACATTTTGGGTTCGTTTTCCCTTAGTACATCCACCTGTTCCTAAACGCTTATCCAATGAAGGGGAAGCCGAGTCATTTTTAGGTTTTTCCATGCCGATCTCAATTGTGTATATTGAGGATAACGATACAAATATTGAGCTTATGCAATCTATTCTTTCTCCATATAAAAACGTTAAGCTCTTAGTTGCCAAAACAGGAGAAAACGGCATCGGGCTAATCAAGTCCATTTCACCGGATATTGTTTTAATTGATATTGATCTGCCTGATATGAATGGTTTTGAGGTATGCACACAGCTTCAGCTGGAAAAAGAGTTGAAGCATATTCCGCGAGTCGCCTTGAGTGCAAGCGCGATGCAAAGCGATATCGATCAAGCTTTTTTAGTCGGCTTTAGTGAATATGTAACAAAGCCTATTCATATTGCCACGTTTTTAAACGTATTAAAACGCTTAACAAAAGCTTAACAAAAGTTTAGAGGGCTTTTCATTGACTTATTAGTGGACCTTTTGTAAAATAAAAACAACTTAATACATTTACTTCTTACGGAGTAAAGGGGAGTAGCGTCAGGGAAACCTGAAACAAAGTCGTCATTACATGGAGTATTCCATCGGCTTTGTTGGCATAATGATTATGCTTAGCAAGACCTTTGCCATATTTGGCAAAGGTCTTTTTGTGTTTTATTCCGGTAATGAGAATAAATCAACTTATACAAAGAAACGAGAGGGGATTTTTATGGATGCATCGCTTTTGTTAGAATATGGATGGGTATTGCTGGTGCTAGTTGCATTAGAAGGAATTTTGGCGGCGGATAATGCTCTTGTAATGGCCATTATGGTCAAACATTTACCGGAAGAAAAACGCAAGAAGGCATTGTTTTACGGATTAGCCGGTGCCTTTATTTTTAGATTCGGTTCATTGTTTTTGATTTCATTTTTGGTAGATGTATGGCAGCTTCAAGCAATAGGAGCCATTTACTTATTGTTCATTTCCATTAATCATATTGTGAAGCGATATGTGAAAAAAGGTGATCATGAAAAAGTAAAAGAAGCGGACGGAAAAAAGGGCTCAGGTTTCTGGATGACGGTCTTGAAAGTAGAAGTAGCGGACATTGCTTTTGCGGTTGATTCAATTTTGGCTGCTGTGGCTCTTGCCGTTACGTTGCCAACAACCAATCTTCCTAAAATTGGCGGACTCGATGGCGGACAATTCTTGGTGATCTTTGCCGGAGGAATTATGGGACTAATCATTATGCGTTTTGCTGCAACTTGGTTCGTCAAGCTATTAAATACGCGCCCGGGGCTAGAAACGGCGGCTTTTGCTATCGTAGGCTGGGTAGGGGTTAAGCTAGCAGTTTACACTCTTGCTCATCCGGAGTTAGGTATTATTAATGAACACTTCCCTGAATCAAAAGTATGGAAAATTACGTTTTGGGTTGTGTTACTTGGCATAGCAGCTTCAGGCTGGTTCTTATCTAAAAACAAAGAACAAACTGATCTTGAAGGTTCAGAGAAAGAAAAAGACTCATTAAAGAAAATTGAAAATCAATAATACAAAAAAACGCGCTTTTAATGCGCGTTTTTTTGTATTAAGATAAAATACCTAGTTTAAATTGTTTTGGGAAAGGGTAAAAGAACTAACTGATGTTTAATTACTGTATATCCGAATGTTTTGCTTTTTCGTTCATATTCTGTAAAGAACAGAATCAGCGTTGGATAATTCAGTTCAATGAAGTTTATTTCAGTTCATAAACATATATTTCAAATGTATGTTAATTGGTAAAATTGAGCTATTATGGGTTATAATAAAGAGAATTAAAAGGAGCAGAGCGCTTCTTTACCCTGTTCGTCATCAAAAGAATGGATATTAACATGGTATAAAGCAACTGAGTATAGTAAAAGAGGTGAAGCCAATGCTCACAAAAGTTCAAACGCCTCCATCGCTTGAAACGCTTGTACTGACGATTCAGCAAGGGGATAAACAATTACATAACGAAATGATTCAACAATATAAACCGTTTATTGCTAAAGTTGTTTCAGCTGTATGTAAACGTTATATAAGTGAAGCTGACGATGAATTTAGCATTGGTCTGATTGCGTTTAATGAAGCCATTGAAAATTACACAATCCAAAAAGGTCGATCCCTTCTTGCATTTGCGGAACTGATTATTAAAAGAAGAGTCATCGACTATATTCGAAAAGAAAAGCGAAACCAAACGCTGCTCTATAGCCGAATTGAAAATGAAGGTTTTATGCAAGGTAAGGTAGAAAGGGATATATCGCTTTCTAACTATAAAAGGCAAAGTGAAACTTCATATATTCAAGAGGAAATGACTTATTTTTGTCAGACGCTGGAACTGTTTAAATTAACTCTTGAAGATATTATTAACACGTCTCCTAAACATAAGGATGCAAGGGGAAATGCAGTGGAAGTTGCATCTTTTATCGTCAATGAAAAAGAATTAAGAGATAAGCTGTTTTTAAAGCGGCAGCTTCCCATTCGCTTGATTGAAAAGCACGTCAAAGTGAGCCGGAAAACAATTGAAAGAAACCGCAAATATATCATCGCGATGGTTATTATATTAGCGGGGGACTACGTGTATTTGAAAGATTATATTATGTAAGAAAAAGGCACACGCAGGTGCCTTTTTTAGCCATGTTATGAAGTTATGTTTTATTTTTGTGTGCTGCCGCTTAAGTGAGCTTGAGCTTGTTGCACCAAGCGTTTTGTGATTTCTCCGCCTACTGAACCGTTGCTGCGTGCAGCAGTGTCAGAACCTAGAGTTACCCCGAATTCTTGAGCGATTTCGTATTTATATTGATCTAAAAATTGTTCTACGCCTGGTGTTAATAGTTTATTTGTTCTAGCCATGATTAGTCATCTCCTTTTTTAGTTGTACAGCAGTTCACTGCTGTACCTGTATTATTTGCTGTTTACTATTTTGCATACTGGTAATGGTTTGCAAGAAAGTATAAAAAAGCCCAGCTTTCAAAGAAGCTGGGCTTTTTTATATATTATTTTACAACTGCATATTGCTCAAGAGACTGAGCAAATGATTTTTGAAGAGATTTTACTTGCTCTACGTATGCATCAGATACGTGTTGGAACTCTTGACGCGTTTTCTTTTGCTCTTCTACTAATTGTGTTACTACTTGATGATATTGTTCTTGAGCTTGCTTTACTAAAGAATAGCTTGATTTGCTTTGGTTAAGAGAAAGCTCTTGTAATTTATTTAATGCTTCATGCGTGCGGTTTGTCCATTCTTCATAAGAATCGGCAACAGCGTTACCAGCTGTTTTACGTAAGTTTTCAACTGTTTTTTGTTGAAGATCTTCTAATTCAGCTTTCCACTGTTTGTCTGTTGCTTGAAGTTGTTCAACTGCTTTTGTTACAAATTCTTGCTGTTGCTCAAGTGCTTTTAACGTCCATTGCTCAATTTGTTTGTTTCCGTCTGCAATGTTTTGTAACCCCTTTGTCCATTGTTCCCACATTGCATCAATTACTGTATCATACTTTACTGTTGACATAATCAAATTCCTCCTTGAATAATTTGGTCTGGCGAACAGTTATCGTAATGAACAAAACGTTAAAGAAGAAATTCGTAGTTGTGTAATAAACCTAACATTCCGCGCTCGCTGGTTGACCGTGAAATTTATTTAACATTATATTAGGAAACGCAGATGTACTGCGTGAATCCCTTTAATCGTTTTCTTCCTCTTTTGATTCTTTTGACTTTTTAGAAGAAGAAGAGCTAAAAGGGAACAACATGTCGGTATACATGTGAAAAAATGAATCTAACATGTTTTGATACTGTTCAAGTGAATTAGCCCACATGCTTAAATATTGTTCACCGGCATCTGTTAATGAGTAAATCCGGCGTGCAGGTCCTTCAGCTGACGTATCCCATTGCGATGTAATCAAGTTGTCTTTTTCAAGCTGTCTCAGCGTGCGGTAGACATTTCCTTGATCAACTGATGTGAATCCAAAGCTCATTAGTTGCTGAATGAGCTTGTAACCATGTAGATTCCAACCTCTTAAACTTAAAAGAAGAAAAGGAACCATCAAGTTTTTTGGTGCACCGCTAATCGATTTTTCTAAGTTGTTTGAATTAGAGGTGTTATCTTTTTCACTTGATCCCAAGGTAATCACCCCTTCGAAAAAAGAGAATTTGTTTTCTATATGTGTAATTTACACCTAGATGAAAAAATTGTCAACACTTTAAAACAGGTCTTTCAAATACAGGAAAAAAGAACGATTTTTTGAATTTCGACAAAAAGCGTCAAAAAAATTCAAAAATAAACAAAGATTTAGAATTGTTTATTTTGGAAAACGAATTTATAATAGTACATGTAGGTAATTTTTATAACATTTATAATTTGTTGGTAAGTGAATTGTGAAAAGATTTACATTATCCAATAAATAAACGCAAAATTGGTTGCGTTTACTTAGAGCTTCTAATATGTCGCTTGTCACATTAAGTGTCCATATTGAAAGCCATCACTTTTAACGTACACAAGAAAGGAGATGGAGTTTTGGAACAGCAAAAAGTATTTGATCCGTTTCAAGCATGGAAAGACGTATATGACAAAACCGAATCTTACTGGGGTAAAGTTATTGGGGACAATATGAATCGTGAAGAATTTTCCCAGCTCATGGGAAATGTGCTAAATATGAACCTTCAATATCAACAAGCAGTAAATGAAGTAACGGGGCGCTATCTGCACCAAGTAAATGTACCCACAAAAGAAGATGTAGCAAACGTTGCGTCATTAGTCATCAATGTGGAAGAAAAAGTAGAATTATTAGAAGAGCAATTTGATGATCGTTTTGATGAATTAGAAGCACAGCAAGAAAGTGCATCCGCTTTGAAAAAAGATGTAACTAAGCTGAAATCTGATGTCAAATCATTAGACAAAAAACTCGACAAGGTTTTATCTCTTCTTGAAGGGCAGCAAAAAACACAAGACGAGTTAAAAGAAACGATTCAACAACAAATTAAAACTCAAGGTGAGCAGCTTCAGGCTCAGCTGTTAGAAAAACAAGAAAAATTAGCTGAAAAGCCAAAGGCAGAAGCTAAAGCTGAAGCAAAACCATCAAACGCTCAAAAAACTGAGCAGCCGGCTCGCAAGTAGGGCATAGGGGATTTTAAAACAACATTAACTGCTGTATTTACAGTAAAAATCATCGCTGAAGAAGCAAGGGGGAAATTTTTCATGACAACATTACAAGGTAAAGTAGCAATCGTAACAGGCGGATCTAAAGGTATTGGGGCAGCAATTACACGTGAGCTTGCTTCTAATGGAGTAAAAGTAGCAGTAAACTATAACAGCAGTAAAGAATCTGCAGAAGCAATTGTAAAAGAAATTAAAGACAACGGCGGAGAAGCTATTGCGGTTCAAGCTGACGTGTCTTATGTAGATCAAGCAAAACACCTAATTGAAGAAACAAAAGCTGCGTTTGGTCAATTGGACATTCTAGTAAACAATGCTGGAATTACGCGCGACCGTTCATTCAAGAAGTTAGGTGAAGAAGATTGGAAAAAAGTAATTGATGTAAACTTACATAGCGTATACAACACAACATCAGCTGCGCTAACGCATCTTTTAGAATCTGAAGGCGGTCGTGTTATCAATATTTCATCAATTATTGGTCAAGCGGGCGGATTTGGTCAAACAAACTACTCAGCTGCTAAAGCAGGTATGCTAGGATTCACTAAATCATTAGCTCTTGAACTTGCTAAGTCAGGCGTAACAGTTAATGCAATTTGCCCAGGATTTATTGAAACGGAAATGGTAATGGCAATGCCGGAAGAAGTTCGTGCAAAAGTTGTTGCGAAAATTCCAACTCGTCGCTTAGGGCACGCTGAAGAAATTGCACGCGGAGTTGTTTACTTAGCAAAAGACGGCGCGTACATTACAGGACAACAGTTAAACATTAACGGCGGCTTATACATGTAATAGATGCTGGCCCTGACTTTTGTCGGGGCTGTGCTTGTTAACTAACTACTAATGAAATGAAAGGGTGTGTATATTCGTGGCAATTCCTTACGTGCAAGAGTGGGAAAAACTAATCAAATCAATGCCAAGTGAATATAAAAGTTCTGCAAGACGTTTTAAGCGTGCATATGAAATTATGACAACAGAAGCGGAACCGGAAGTTGGATTAACACCAAAAGAGGTTATTTGGAAAAAGAACAAAGCGAAATTATATCGCTATACGCCAGTAAAAGATAACCTTCACAAAACACCAATTCTACTCGTATATGCACTGATCAATAAACCGTATATTTTGGATTTAACACCTGGAAACAGCCTTGTTGAATACTTATTAAACCGCGGTTTTGACGTGTATTTACTTGACTGGGGAACTCCTGGACTTGAAGACAGCAATATGAAGCTAGATGATTATATTGTGGATTATATTCCAAAAGCGGCGAAAAAGGTGCTGCGCACTTCTAAATCTCCTGATTTGTCTGTTCTTGGTTACTGCATGGGCGGAACTATGACATCTATTTTTGCTGCATTAAATGAAGACTTGCCGATTAAAAACTTAATTTTTATGACAAGTCCATTTGATTTCTCGGATACAGGTTTATACGGAGCATTCCTAGACGACCGCTACTTTAATTTAGATAAAGCAGTAGATACATTCGGAAACATCCCTCCAGAGATGATTGACTTTGGAAACAAGATGCTAAAGCCAATCACAAATTTTTACGGTCCGTATGTAACGCTGGTGGATCGTTCGGAAAATCAGCGTTTTGTTGAAAGCTGGAAGCTAATGCAAAAGTGGGTTGCTGACGGAATCCCATTTGCTGGTGAAGCTTATCGTCAGTGGATTCGCGACTTCTATCAACAAAACAAATTAATCAATGGTGAACTTGAAGTTCGCGGCCGAAAAGTAGATTTGAAAAATATTAAAGCTAATATTTTAAACATTGCTGCTAGCCGTGATCATATTGCGATGCCGCATCAAGTGGCAGCTTTAATGGACGCTGTTTCAAGTGAAGATAAAGAGTACAAATTGCTGCAAACAGGTCACGTATCTGTTGTATTTGGTCCAAAAGCAGTGAAGGAAACATATCCTTCAATCGGCGATTGGCTAGAAAAGCGCTCTAAATAAAATAGAGACGAGGCTGGGACAAAAGTATTTCAGCCGAAGTGAAAAACGAACCATTGATATCAGTGGTTCGTTTTTTTGTTATGGTGAACGCAGGATTCAAGTATGCAGTTGCTTCTAGCTGGTGATTGGAGGGCAAGGCGAAGACTCCTGCGGGGAAAGCGGAACAGGTGAGACCCCGCAGGAGCGTAAGCGACGAGGAGGCTCAGCGGTCGCCCGCGGAAAGCGAAGTCTTGCACGAAAATCAACAGCGGTGTCTCCAGTGTCCATACGAGCTCATGTAGCCCATTTATTTGTCTTTAGATTAGATTAGATTAATTTAATTATGTCTCGACCTCGTTTTTTTGTATAAACAGACAATATTGAGTGAAGGTTCTTTATGCGGCTGCTTGGATTTATGATATCTAATGACAAGTGAGGTGACTTCTTTTATACTAATGTAGTCACCTTCTTGAACATGGGATTTTTTACATGGATATTGCGATTCGTGTAACAATGAGTATGCTTTGGGAAGAAAGAAGAAAACTATTAGTATTATAACAAAAAAAGGAATGTCAGATTATGCCGCAACCATGGAAACGACGAGTAAGGCAGATGTCTTCAGCTCAAATTATTGTTACATTTTACATAGTGGCTGTTACGCTTGGATTTCTATTGCTTAGTATTCCAGAAGCTTTAAAGCCGGGAGTGAAGTTAGCATTTATTGATCGCTTATTTATTGCCGTTAGTGCGGTAAGTGTAACAGGGCTGACACCTGTTTCTACTCCGGATACATTTAGTACGACGGGCTATTTTTTGCTCGCTTTTATCTTTCAAATCGGTGGTATTGGCGTGATGACACTCAGTACATTCATTTGGATGATTTTAGGTAAAAAAATTGGTTTGAAGGAACGTCAGCTCATTATGACAGATCATAACCAATCCCGTTTATCAGGATTAGTTGACTTGATGAGAAACATTTTATTTATTATTTTTGCTATTGAACTAGTTGGCGCCATTATTTTAGGATTACATTTTCTCCGTTACTATTCGAGCTGGACAGATGCGTTTCTGCATGGTTTCTTTGCTTCTGTCAGCGCTACAACAAATGCCGGCTTCGATATTACAGGATCTTCATTTATTCCGTATGCCCATGATTATTTTGTACAAGTGGTAACTGTTATTTTAATTACGCTTGGAGCGATTGGATTCCCTGTGTTAATTGAGATTAAGCACTATTTTTTAACATTTAAAGATAAGCGTAAATTTCAATTTTCTCTATTTACGAAGCTAACGACCATTATGTTTTTTCTGCTGTTAGCAGGGGGAACAATTTTAATTCTTGTGCTAGAGCATTCAGGGTTTTTAGCAGATAAGTCTTGGGATGAATCGTTCTTTTATGCGTTTTTCCAATCCGCTGCTACAAGGAGCGGAGGAGTGGCGACCATGAATATTAATGAGTTTTCACTTCCTACGTTAATTATGATGAGCGCGATGATGTTTATCGGTGCTTCACCGAGCTCAGTAGGAGGAGGAATTCGTACAACGACGTTTGCATTAAATATTCTTTTCCTGTTTTATTACGTAAGAGGAAATAAGACGATTAAAATCTTTCGCCGCGAAATTCATGAAGATGACATTATCAAATCAGTAGCCGTGTCGATGTTAGCTGTGATCATTTGCTCGATTTCTCTTCTTATTTTAAGTATTACAGAACATTTTTCTCTCATTGAGCTTATTTTTGAAGTGTGTTCAGCTTTTGGGACAACCGGTTTATCAATGGGCATTACAGGAGGGCTTTCTGATATCGGAAAATGCGTTATTATGGTTTTAATGTTCATTGGCCGAATTGGCATGTTTTCATTTATCTTAATGCTTCGCCGTCCAACGTCTGGACCGGATTATCACTATCCGAAAGAACGTATCATTATTGGATAAAAGAGGCTGGGACAAAAATATGTTAGTTGAAGGAAGATCTGAACGAGTTTGTTTCTTGATTAAGAATCCAACTCGTTCGGGTTTTTTTATTATGATGGTGAACGTAGGTTTCATGTAGCTGCTTCTAGCTGTTGATGGGAGGGCGAAGCTTATCGACCGCCCGCGGAAAGCGAAGCCTTGCACGGAAATCAACAGCGGTCTCACAAGCGGTTCAAGGCATTTATCCTAGTTGTTCGTATTTAGAGTAAAGTAATTTTGTTATGTTTCAACCGCTTTTTTACAGCTTTTTCTGCTTATATTGCTTAGCAAAAGGCGCATTCTAAGAAAAGGAAGTTCAATGGACTTCCAAGCATAGGAGGGATACATGATGGCAAAGCGTAAAGTAGGATACAAATCAGCACTAACTAACAACAATACACCAAAAGAGAGCCTTTCAGATGCAGAATTTTCTGCTGAATATGCTGGCGGCGAGGAGCCGGCTAAAGGCGCGAATCGCAATTCTAAAAAAGGAAAGCAAGGTAAGTAACGATGAGCAAACATAAACAAAATAATAAGCACATCGCGAGCACCGAAGCAAAACAAAAACAATTACTCCAAGAAGAGTTTGGAACGGAAATGGGCGATCCGAACGCAGCTAAAATATATGAATCCCTTGGAAAGACAAAGTCTGATAAAGAGCATGAAAAGAAAAAAGAATGCTAAAAAAAAACCTCGGATATCCGAGGTTTTAGCTTACAACTGGAAGACCAAATGCTTCTACAGGTGCTGAATAAAGTTTTGTATCATTTGCTTTTTGATCATAATAAGCAAGAAGAACAGATGGTTGTTCATTGATGTGTCCCGTTTGTTTATAATACATATAATCAAATGGAAGAATCTCTAAAACAGTGTGCTTGTATAATTCTTTTTCAACAAGCTGTTCAGCTTCAAAAGCCTGTCCCATGATAGAAGGATTAGCAAGCATTTGCTGATAGTAATGAGAACGGACTTGTTTTTCTACTTTATCGTCCCACCAAGGCTTACGAGGTTTATGCTTTTGGTTTTGTAAATAATCAATTTTCATAAACCCTTCAATCACGTCTTCATTTGAAAAACTTTCTGTTTGAATATACTGGTTAAGGCGTCTGAATAAATCTTCAAGCTGATGACCAATTCGAACCCAGCCCATTTCATCCCAATACGTCCCAAAGTTTTGGAAGAAATCAAAAGGCGTATCATAGCAGTGTTCTACTAAAAATTCGATTGTTTCATCCATTCGGTGGTCATTCCAAAACTTTTCTAAAATATCTTCTACATGCTTGATGCGTACGACATCTGAAAATGGCAAGACGTTATTGCTTAAAATTTCATAAGGCGACTGATCCATGTATTGATAATTATAGCGAGGCGCACTTAAACGTAAGCCAGTGCCGCGAAGCATTTTTAAAAAGCCTAGCTGAAGCTCTTCAGGACGAAGTGCAAATACATCATTAAACGTATTTTTAAATGAGTTGTAATCTTCGTCTGGCAGACCCGCGATTAAATCCAAATGCTGATCAATCTTTCCACCTTCTTTTACCATTGTTACGGTGCGCGTTAATTTCTTGAAGTTTTGTTTGCGTTTGACTAGTTCATTAACGGCATCGTTGGTAGATTGAACGCCAATTTCAAAGCGGAATAATCCTTTTGGCGCGTTATCGTTTAAGAACTGAATAACTTCTGGGCGCATAATATCGGCAGTAATTTCAAACTGAAATACGGTACCTTCACGATGTTCATCAATTAAAAATTGGAACATTTCCATGGCGTAGCTGCGGCTGATGTTGAACGTGCGGTCTACGAACTTAATTGTGCGCGCTCCGTTATCCATCAAATAGCGAATATCTTCCTTTACTTTTTCTCGGTCGAAATAACGAACGCCTACTTCAATAGAAGAGAGACAGAACTGACAGCTAAATGGACAGCCGCGGCTTGTTTCAATATACACAACGCGTTTTGAAAGTTCTTGGCGGTCTTCTTCAAAACGGAAAGGAGAAGGCATTTCGCGCAGATCAATTTTATTGCGCTGTGGGTTAACAACTGGTTTTCCTTCTTTTCGGAAAGCCACGCCGCTTACGTTTTCAAACTGACGCTCGCCGTGAAGTTCATCTAACAGCTGCTTAAATGTTTCTTCACCTTCACCAATAGCGATAAAGTCAGCTTCAGGAATACGCTCTAGCCAGTGAGTTACATCATAGGTTACTTCTGGTCCACCGAATATAATGATGAGCTCGGGATTGATCTTTTTAAGCATTTGTGCGACTTTAATCGTTTCTTCAATATTCCAAATGTAACAGCTGAAACCAATAATATCTGGGTTGCGTTTATATAAATCTGTGACAATGTTCATAGCAGGATCTTTAATCGTATATTCGGCCATATCCACTTTATAGTCAGGCTCGGCATAGGCTTTTAAACATCGAAGGGCTAAAGAAGTATGAATATACTTCGCATTCAATGTACTGACAACAATGTTCATTCAAAAAGCTCCTTTTAACTCGTAATATGAAATCAATTTACTATTTTAGCACATTTGAGAAATAAAGTATAAATACCTTTGCACTTTTGTTGTGGCGGGGAAAAGATTTCGGTAAAATGTAACAGAAACGTAAAAGAAGAAAGAGTCTCGGTTAATATGAACCTTGGTGAACGAAAAAAATGAGGTGGAAAACGTGGAATATAAGCGAATTAAGCCAAAAAAAATATACGAAGAAGTAGCCGAAACGCTTCTTGAGAATATAAAAGAAGGCAGCTTGAAGCCTGGAGACCGTTTGGATTCAGTGCAGCAGCTGGCGGAAAACTTTCAGGTAGGACGCTCAGCTATTCGTGAAGCTCTTAGCGCTTTGCGAGCGATGGGGCTTCTGGAGATGAAGCAAGGGGAAGGCACATTTGTACGCGAATTTAACTCAGACATGCTGTCTTTGCCTGTAACTAGCGCTGTATTAATGAATAAAAACGATATTGAGCATTTGCTTGAAGTGAGAAAAGTATTGGAAATTGGAGCTGTTCGAGCGGCAGCTCAAAAGAGAACGGATGCGGACCTTAAACAGCTGTCTAATAGTCTGGAACAAATGAAAGGAGCGTTTGGCAATGAAGAACTGGGAGAGAAAGCAGATTTTGCTTTTCATTTAGCCATTGCCAAAGCCTCACAAAACCCTCTTTTAGTGAAGCTTATGAATAACGTATCAGAAATGATGATTGAAACGATGAAAGAGACAAGACGCATCTGGCTTTATGCAGAAGAGAAAACGGCTGAACGGATTTATAAAGAGCATCAGCAAATTTATGAAGCTATTCTTTCTCAGCATGCAGAAGATGCTCAGTATTTTATGATGAGTCACCTTGATAATGTTGAACATGTACTAATGAAATACATACCGGAAGAAAAATAACGCCATTTCAGGCAGAAAAGTGCGCTCTAAACAACAGAAAAACTAAAATTCAAGCACCTTCCGATAATTTATGCTTGCTCTATTGTGAAAAGATTTACATAATAGAAACTAGGATTGTCAAATGGAGGGTTACAAAGTATGAAAAAGCAATATAGAGATGATAGTCTAGCTTTGCATACAGATCTATACGAGCTGAATATGGCGCATACGTATTTTCAAGACCAGATTCATAAACGTCGTTCTGTATTTGAAGCTTACTTTCGTCGGATGCCGTTTGAAAGCGGTTATGCGGTGTTTGCCGGGCTAGAAAGAGTAATTGATTTTATTGCTAATTTCAGATTTAGCGAAACGGACTTAGATTATTTATATGAAGAATTACATTATGAAGCGGAGTTTATCGACTATCTAAAACAGGTTCGATTTAGCGGTAATATTCGTTCGGTCGTAGAAGGCGAAATGATTTTTGCTAATGAACCGATGCTGCAAATTGACGCTCCTTTAGCAGAAGCGCAGCTTATTGAAACGCCGCTTTTAAATATTTTAAATTTCCATCCGCTGATTGCCACAAAAGCATCGCGTATTCGCTTAGCCGCGGGAGAAGATAATTTATATGAACATACGGGTACAAATCAGCTTATGGAATTTGGTTCAAGAAGAGCACATGAGCTGGATGCTGCTTTTTACGGGGCAAGAGCTGCTTATATTGGAGGCTTTGACGCAACCAGTAATGTAAGAGCGGGAAAAGTTTTTGGAATTCCTGTGTCCGGCACTCACGCCCACGCGCTTGTTCAAGTCTATCGTGATGAATATAGTGCGTTTAAAAAATATGCCGAATCACACCGTAACTGTATCTTTTTAGTAGATACATATAATACGTTAAAATCAGGTATTCCAAATGCTATTAAAGTAGCAAAAGAAATGGGAGAACGAATTAATTTTATCGGTATTCGATTAGACAGCGGAAGACTTCCATATCTTTCTCAAGAGGCAAGAAAAATGCTTGATGAAGCGGGCTATCATGATGTGAAAATTTTCGCTTCGAATGACCTTGATGAGTACAGCATTCTAGATTTGAAAGCGCAAGGTGCCAAAATTGATGGATGGGGAGTTGGAACAAAGCTCATGACGTCCTTTGATCAGCCGGCGCTAGGAGCGGTGTACAAGCTGGTTTCGATTGAAGATGATCATGGAAACATGGTGGATACGATTAAGCTGTCAGAAAACCCCGAGAAAATTTCAACTCCTGGTCTAAAAGAAGTATATCGAATTGTAAATCAAGTGAATCACAAATGGGAAGGCGATTATATTACGATGCAAGACGAAGTGCCGAATGAAGAGCAGCATTTAAAAATGTTTCATCCTATTCATACGCACGTCAGCAAGTTTGTCACGAACTTTAACGCACGTAAAATTCACCAGCCAATCTTTGCACAGGGAAAGCTTGTGTATGAGCAGCCTACCATTGAAGAAATGAGAGCCTACTGCTTACAAAACTTAAAGCATCTATGGGATGACTACAAAGTTATTACAAAATCGAACGAAGATGTATTTCGTCCTACAGAGTACCCAGTAGACTTAAGTACAAACTGCTGGGATAACAAAATGCAAAATATCGAAGAGACTAGAAGCAAGTTACTATCTGATACCGTACTTGTGTAGATTCCGTCAGCTAGTAATGAGAGGAGAGTTTTTTTATGAAAGAGCTACAAAGGCAAATTATTGAAGAAATGCATGTGAAAAAAGAAATTAATCCCGCGGAAGAAATTCGCCGCAGCGTTGATTTTCTGAAATCCTACATGAACAAATATCCTTTTTTACGTTCGTTTGTACTAGGTATTTCCGGCGGCCAAGATTCTACGTTAACTGGAAAGCTGGCGCAGCTAGCGGTTAATGAGTTGAATGAAGAAGCCGAAGAAGAGCGCTATCAGTTTATTGCTGTTCGTCTTCCATACGGTGTGCAGGCAGATGAAGCAGACTGTCAAGATGCACTTGCTTTTATTCAACCAACAAAATCTATTTCTATTAATGTAAAACCAGCAGTAGATGCGATGCTTTCTGCTGTTGAAGAAGCGGCAGATGATAAAGTTTCCGACTTCAACAAAGGAAATGTAAAAGCACGTGAACGAATGATTGCGCAATATACGGTAGCAGGCATGTACAGTGGAGTCGTACTTGGAACGGATCACTCCGCTGAAGCTGTTACAGGATTTTATACAAAATTTGGTGACGGAGGAGCTGACTTAGTGCCTATCTTCCGTCTAAACAAGCGACAAGGGAAACAAATGCTAAAAGAATTAGGCTGTCCCGAGCATCTATATATGAAAAAACCAACGGCTGATTTGGAAGAAGATCGTCCACAGCTTCCGGATGAAGAAGCGCTTGGCGTAACGTATGAGCAAATCGACGATTATTTAGAAGGCAAAGATGTAGGTGAACATGCAAGTAACGTCATTGAAGGTCACTTCTTAAAAACGCAGCATAAACGCCAATTGCCAATCACAGTGTTTGATGATTTTTGGAAATAAATAAGTAAGAAGCTGAGACAAACGTAGTTTAGTTGAAGGAAGATCCGAACGGTTTTGATTCTTGATGGAGAATCAAATTCGTTTGGATTTTTTTAATAATAGGGCAAACGTAGGTTTCACGTGTCTCAATTTCTTATTATTTTGTGGGAAAAATATCAAACAAAGAAATGTATTTTTGAAAAACTAGTGAAATTAGAAAAACATAGGAGTATAATAGCATTAAGTCATCTGATGACCTGTTAACTAAAAGAAGTAAAATGATCAGCTTGGAGGGAGCAAATGATGAAAGTATCTTTATTTGCCACATGTTTGATTGATATGTTTCAAACAAATGTAGGAAAAGCGACGGTAGAATTGTTAGAACGATTAGGATGCGAAGTGGATTTTCCAAAGAGTCAAGTATGCTGCGGGCAGCCTGCGTATAACAGCGGTTACGTAAAAGAATCAAAAGAAGCAATGAAAAACATGATAAAAGCGTTTGAGCATGCAGAGTACGTTGTATCTCCATCAGGCTCGTGTGTGACAATGTTTAAAGAGTATCCCCATCTTTTTAAAGGTGATGCTGCATGGCATGAGTCTGCCGTGAAGCTTGCTGATAAAACGTATGAGCTAACGGATTTTATTGTAAACGTTTTAAAAGTAGAAGACGTGGGAGCCAGCTTAAATGGGAAAGCTACTTATCATTCTTCCTGTCATATGACGCGTTTGCTAAACGTAAAAAAAGAACCTTTTACACTATTAAACAATGTAAAGGGTCTTGAAATGGAGAATCTTGAAAACAGTCATAACTGCTGCGGATTTGGCGGGACGTTTTCGGTTAAGATGGGGCAAATCTCTGAACAAATGGTCGATGAAAAAGTGGGCTGTATAGCTAAAACAAACGCGGAGTACTTAATTGGAGCTGACTGCGGCTGTCTTATGAATATTGGAGGAAGAATTGAACGAAAAGGACAGCCTGTAAAAGTGATGCATATCGCTGAAGTGTTAAATAGCAGAATGTAAAGAAAGGAGAATACCGAATGTCTATGAAAATAGGAAACGATCAGTTTAAAAAACGCGTCGATGACGGAGTCAATAATGCGTTTATGCGCTTTGCGGTTTCAGGTGCTCAAGAGCGCTTAAGAAGCCGTAGATTAGATGCGGCGGAAGAATTAGGGAACTGGGAAGAATGGAGAGCGCTTGGCGAAGAAATTCGTCAGCATACGCTTGAAAATTTAGATTACTATTTAGAGCAGCTCACGGATAATGTAGCTAAACGCGGAGGCCACGTTTTTTTCGCTCAAACAGCTGAAGAAGCGAATGAGTACATAAAAAATGTAGCGAGGCAAAAGCAGGCAAAGAAAGTCGTTAAATCCAAGTCAATGGTTACAGAAGAAATTCATATGAACGCTGCTTTAGAAGAACTGGGCTGTGAAGTTATTGAAACGGATTTAGGAGAATATATCCTGCAAGTAGATGATCACGATCCGCCTTCTCATATCGTAGCTCCTGCACTTCATAAAAATAAAGAACAAATTAGAGATGTATTTCAGGAAAAGCTTTCTTATAAAAAAACGGAAAAACCTGAAGAACTAGCTCTTCACGCCCGGGAAATGCTGCGAAAAGAATTTTTATCAGCTGATATTGGTATCACGGGATGTAATTTTGCGATTGCAGAATCTGGGTCTATTTCACTTGTAACCAATGAAGGAAATGCAAGGTTAACAACTGCCCTTCCTAAAACGCAAATTACGGTTATGGGAATGGAACGAATTGTGCCAACGTTTGAAGAGTTTGAAGTGTTGGTAAGCCTGTTAACTAGAAGTGCAGTAGGTCAGCGGCTTACAAGTTACGTAACAGCGCTTACAGGACCTAGACTTCCAGGAGAAGTAGACGGACCGGAAGAATTTCACCTAGTGATTGTAGATAACGGACGATCTGCGATTTTAGGAACTGAGTTTCAATCTGTTTTACAGTGTATTCGCTGTGCGGCATGTGTGAATGTATGTCCCGTGTATCGCCATATTGGAGGGCATTCATATGGATCTATTTATTCAGGTCCGATTGGAGCTGTATTATCCCCTTTGCTTGGAGGCTATGAAGACTACAAAGAGCTTCCATATGCTTCAACTCTATGCGCAGCCTGTACGGATGCCTGTCCGGTCAAAATTCCGCTGCATGAGCTATTACACAAGCACCGTCAGCGAATTGTCGAGAAAGAAGGAAAAGCACCTATTTCGGAAAAGCTGGCGATGAAAGCATTTGGCTTGGGAGCAGCTTCTTCTTCTCTATATACAGTGGGCGCTAAAGTAGCACCGGCAGCTCTTACTCCTTTTATGTCAGGAAGCAGTATTTCCAAAGGGCCTGGTCCATTAAAAGCGTGGACGGAAAGCAGAGAGTTTCCGGCGCCTACAAAAGAGCGCTTACGAGATTGGTTTGATAAAAGGAGTGATGATGATGAACGGAAGCATTCAAAATAGAGACAGTTTTTTAGACAATATTGCGGCTAATCTTAAGCGAAGCAGGCGAACAAGCGGCGTAGTAAAGCCCCAATGGAAGCATGCTCCTCAGCATGAGGTCTACCGCAGCTATTCGCCAGATCAATTAAAGAAAGAGCTTGAAAACCATTGCGAACGTATTCATACTCGCTATGTAGAAACATCATCACAACACTTGCCAGCTGTCCTTGAGGAAGCCGTAGCGAACTATGGAAATGGTCTTGTGAGCACGTGGGATGATCCTAGGTTTTCCGAATATGGATTGAATCTGCTGATGGAGAAATGGGAAACAAGCAGTAGCCTTCATGTATGGAATTCTGCAAAAGGCGATGAGAATATTAAACTAGCTGAACAAGCAAATGTAGGCATCACATTCAGTGATTTGACGCTAGCGGAATCCGGCACAGTTGTTTTGTTCAGCAGCGCTGCAAAAGGACGATCGGTCAGTTTGCTGCCGGCCACTTATATTGCGATCATTCCTCAAAGCTCCATTGTCCCTCGCATGACACAAGCTGCTGAAATGATTCATGAAAAAGTAGAGCGAGGAGAAACGATTGCTTCTTGCATTAACTTTATTACGGGACCGAGCAATTCAGCTGATATTGAAATGAATCTAGTCGTTGGCGTGCATGGACCTATTCAAGCCACTTATATTGTAGTGAATGATCGATAGAGACTGGGGAAAACGTATTTTAGCCGAAGTGAAAAACGAACCGTGAATCAAACATGTTGATTCACGGTTCGTTTTCTTTGTTATGTTGAGCATAGGTTTCATTTTGTTATGTCCCAGCCTCTTTTATTCATGCTCCTTTTTTAAATAACGGGAGAATGTGAAGAAATGTCGCATTTTGAATAAACGTGACTAATTTTAAAAAGGTAAAAAGCAAATCTTGTAGAATACTAAGTCTATAGATAAAAGGTGGGGAAATGGGAAGTGCAAAAGAAAGGAGCAATGAGCATGTCACCACACAGAGAATTAACATCTGAAGCTGCGCAAAAGCAGCAAGGTGAATTAGAGCAGCTACGAGCTATTTTTAATGACGTATTAGATGCCATTGTCGTATTTGATGAGTATTTTCAAGTTATAAATGCCAATGAATCAGCCTGCGGGCTGTTTGAAAAAACAAAGGATGAGCTATTAACGTATCAAATGAAAGATTTTCTCATGTATTTTCCGTATGACATGATTGAAGCGTACTATCCAGCGCTTTTAGAAGAAAGCTATTTCAAATATGAAGGCGCGATGACGCTTCAAAGCGGCATGATGAAACATGTTGAATTTACTTCACACAAACATAGTCACATGTCGGGCATTATTGTGTGTACATTTCGAGATATTACGCAGCACAAGATGATGGAAAATGAAAGGTTTATTAGTCATCATATGTTTATGGATGTATTTAATGAAGCGGTAGATGGAATTGTTATTTTTGATCGAACTGGTCAGCTTATCGACGCGAACCCTTCATTTTGCGAGCGATTAAATTATACAAGAGCACAGCTTTTAACCAAAACGTTAGAGGAGCTTGTAGAACCTACTTATCATTATAAAGTGAAAAAATTATGGAGAACTCTGCATCAAGAAGGAAAGACAAGCGGTGAGCTGCCGATTAAGCTCGAAAATGGAGACGTTACTTTTTTTGAATTTACCACAACGGCTAATATATACAGTCAATACTATATGTCCATTATGAGAGACGTGACGGAAAAACGGCTGATGGAGCAGCAGCTGTTGAGAAGCGAAAAAAATTTCAGGGCTATTTTTGAAAATGCGATTGAAGCCATTTTGATTTGGAAAGACGATGGGGAAATCTTAAACGCTAATCTTGCTTCGTCCCGTACTTTTGAGCTGCCGTTGAACAAATTGATTGGAAGTAATTTGTATACGTTTATCGATAAGCAAAGCTTTAGTGCATTAAAAATGCTGCAAACATTTCAAAAAGAAGGAGAAATTCGCAATCAGCTTCCTTTTTACATGCCAAATGGAGAAATCAAACAGTTGGAATTCACGGGGAAAAAAGGCATTATAGAAGGAGACCATTTAACCATTTTTCGAAACATTAGTGAACGTACAAAAATCGAACAAGAGCTTCGGAATAACGAAGAGAAATTCAGACAGATTTTTAATGGTTCGATCGATGGGTTAGTTTTATGGGACGGCAAGCGAAATATTATTGATGTGAATTCTTCTCTTTGTGATATTCTCGAACTCAGCAAAGAGGAGATTTGTGCGCATTCCATGGAGGATTTTATTTCTTCAGCGAATTTAGATGCGGTCATTGAGCATAAAGAAACAATTGAGCAAAAAGGGGAAGCTGAAGGAGAGATTACGTACGTTACGGGGAACGAAAAAGTTAAAAATATCGAATTCTCTACGAAAAAAGATATCTTGCCAGGTCTATATATGACGCTTTTAAGAGACGTAACGGAACGAAATCAAATGCAGGAGCAGATTCGGAAATCGGATACGCTTCAAGTAGTCGGACAGTTAGCAGCTGGGATTGCGCATGAAATCCGCAACCCGATGACGGCTTTAAAAGGGTTTGTTCAGCTGCTAGAAAGCAGCATTCAAGAAGATCACTCTCTTTATTTTGATATTATTAAATCCGAATTAAAAAGAATCGAAACTATTATTACAGAGTTTCTAGTACTCGCTAAGCCACAGGCCGTAAAGTTCGAAAAGAAAAATCTAGCTGCGGTTGTTAAAGAAACGATTGATTTATTAAATGCTCAAGCGCTTTTAGAAAATATTCAGTTTGAACTAAGTGTGTCCCCTCAGCTGCCAATGGTATACTGCGAGCCGAACCAAATTAAACAAGTACTAATAAATGTAATTAAAAATGCAATTGAAGTCACGTCAAACGGGGGAAGAATTTTTGTTGAAGTCTATTCTACAGAGCCGCACTACGTGACGGTCTCCATTCGAGATCAAGGAGACGGAATGCCCGAAGAGCGCATCAAGCGCTTAGGAGAGCCATTTTATACGACAAAAGAAAAAGGAACGGGGCTCGGTTTGATGGTCTCATATAAAATTATCGAAGAACATAAAGGGCGAATTGAAGTGGAAAGCAAAATAGGAGAAGGAACAGCTTTTCGTGTTATTCTTCCAGCCTAATTAGAAAGGATAAGCGAGTATGTACTATGGAGAAATGAACTTATTTTCTGATTTGAAAATTTATATTGTAGCCTCGGAAAAAGGGGTTCAACATATTTGGTTTGATAGTGATGATCACAACGAGCAGCTTAAAAAACTTGTCCATGACGAGAATTATCACCTTGTGAAAGAAGCGAAGCGGCAGCTTCAGGATTATGCTGAAGGGCGCACGCTAACATTTGATGTGCCTTTGGATATAAAAGGAACAGACTTTCAAAAAGAAGTGTGGTTAACGCTTAAAGGTATACCTTATGGACAAACGTGGTCTTATAGTGATGTAGCGGAGTCTGTTAATCGCTCTAAAGCCGTAAGGGCTGTGGGACAAGCGAATCGTCGAAATCCACTGCCTATTATTTTACCTTGTCACCGTGTTATTGGTAAAAATGGAGCTTTAACAGGTTATGCAGGTTCCCAAACTCATATAAAAGAAAAACTATTAATGCTTGAAAGAAATGTAGCAAAAGGCGCTCTGGAGTTAAAATAACTATTCACCGTCTAATTTCCAGCCTTCTCCCTGCACAAAAACACCGTCAATTTGCTGAGGAGAAGGGAGGGAATTTAGTTCTTCATCTTTGGATAAATCGAATAGCTGATATTGCTGCTTACGATTCAACGCTTTGTTTTTATCCGTTTTTTGCTCTGCACTCATTTTTACTCCTCCTTATTCAAAAAGAATCCCCTATAATATATGTAGAAAAAGCAGAGAGTACTGTTACAATTGTGTTACAAATGCAGCCAAAAAGCGCTGTTTAATGAAAAAGGTTGAGACATAACAAAATCAATGTCATCTAAAGATGAACAACTCGTATACATGAACTGAACCGCTTGTGACACCGCAGTTGATTTCCGTGCAAGACTTCGCTTTCCGCGGGCGGCCGCTGAGCCTCCTCGTCGCTTGCGCTCCTGCGGGGTCTCACCCCTTCGGTTTTTCCTGCAGGAGTCTTCACCTTGCCCTCCAATCAACTGCTAGAGGGAACGAAACAGATAAAACGATATTTACCATCACAAAAAAACGAACCACTAATCAACACGTTGATTAGTGGTTCGTTTTGCAGTGGGACAAAATACTTTTGTCCCAGCCTCTTGTTATTGAGCAGATTGCAGCAAAACTTTTTGAATGGATTCAAAAGACGGGGAATGGATAACTCCATGCTCTGTAATAATGGCCGTAATCAGTTCGCTTGGCGTCACATCAAAAGCTGGATTGTACACAGAGATTCCGTCTGGAGCAATTTGCGTATCTCCAATGTGCGTTACTTCTTTAGGTGAACGTTCTTCAATAGGGATGCTGCTTCCGTCTTGAATAGATAAATCAAATGTGGACTGCGGCGCTGCTACGTAAAATGGAATACCGAATGCTTTCGCTAAAAGAGCAAGTCCATACGTTCCAATTTTGTTAGCCGTATCGCCATTTGCTGCAATGCGGTCAGCACCTACAATGATCCCATTAATTCCTTTTGTTTTAATGGTATGAGCAGCCATATTATCCGTAATCAGCGTAACGTCTACTCCCGACTTCTGAAGTTCCCATGCTGTTAAGCGAGAACCTTGAAGAACGGGTCTTGTTTCACAAGCAAATACTTCAAGCGGAATATCGCGCTGCTTAGACAAGTGAAAAGGTGCTAATGCTGTTCCATAATAAGCTGTAGCAATTGAACCAGCATTACATATTGTCATGATTTTATCTTTCTTTTTAAATAAAGAAAGGGCATGATCTCCAATTCGGTAGCACGTTTCTTCATCTTCTACTTGAATTTGAATCGCTTCATGAACAACTTTTGTTTTAGCTTCATTAACGGACGAAGCGGATTCAGCGCTTTTCGCTACGCGCTCCAGTGCCCAAAATAAATTGACGGCAGTCGGGCGTGAACTAGCTAAATACTGTTGATCTAGAGCTAGCTTTTTGTTAAATTCCTTGACTGAATCCGTGTCATAGCTAAGCGCAGAAAGAGCAAGACCAAAAGCCGCCGTAATGCCAATTGCAGGGGCTCCGCGTACTTTCAAGGTAGTGATAGCATCCCATACGTCTTTAATGGTTTGCAGCTTAATATATTCAACTTTGCCAGGAAGCTGCTGCTGATCTAATAAAGTAATATATGATTCATTCCATTCCACTGAGCGCGGAAGTGATAGTGTATTTGTCATGCTGATACCGATCCTTTCATTGTGTACATTATTCGTTATCGAAGTAAATGTTCAAATTCATTTGGTGAAACGTCTTGTTGGTGCAGAAGTAAATAGCGTCCAATTTTTAACGCAGTACGTTTAGCGTTAATTTTTCTTTCCTCTGAAGAAATTTCGTCTAAGTCCGCCACGTGAGCTAAGCCAATCGTACGTCGAATGATTTCACACCCTGCATACCCAACAGCATCTTGCCACGTTTGCGTTAAAATTTCATGTAACAAGCGCTCATCTTTAGCGAAAGGTTCAGTGTTTTCAGAATGCCAAAGCGCAGTAAAGGTATCTTTAAATACGTTCCATGTGTTCGTAATGTGTGCAAATAACGGTTCGCGATCTGTTTTTCGAGAAAGAGCATTTAAAAATAAATTCGCAACAAATTGGCCTAAATCGAATCCAAACGGACCGTAAAAAGCAAACTCTGGATCAATCACTTTCGTTTCTTGACTGCTAGCAAATATGCTTCCTGTATGTAAATCACCGTGAATTAGCGTTTGGGCATTTGTTAAAAATTTATATTTTAATCTTGCTGCTTGTAGCTTTACATCTCCATCGTTCCACAATTCTTCTACATCAGGACGCAGCGCTTCTTCAAATTCATTTGTATCGATATCAAAAAAAGGATCTGTAAAAACTAAATCTTCCGTAATATTGCATAAGTCCGGATTGCTGTACTTGACGACTTCTTCTTTTTTATCCTGAGGCTTTAAGGCAAAATCCGACGTTTTGAACGCAATATGTCCTAGAAAAGAACCGATATGCTGTGAAAGCAGGGGATAACTTTCTCCTTGAATAAGTCCGGCGCGGGAAATCGTTAAATGAGACAGATTTTCCATGACCGTAACAGCAAGCGTTTCATCGTGGTAATACACAGCTGGTACGAGTTCAGGGGTAAATGCACCGAATTGCTTGAGCGCATTGCTTTCAATCGTGGCACGGTTCAAGGATAGAGGCCAGCTCTCGCCTACAACTTTTGCATAGGGAAGTGCTTGTTTGACGATAATGGATTTATTCGTTTGATCATTTATGATGTGAAAGACGAGATTTAAGTTGCCGTCACCGATTTCACGGGCAGTCAGTGCTTCTGTGGCATCAAAAAGACCTAGCTTTTTCACAAGTTTGATTGCTGAAATTTCTGTTAATGGCTGATATTTCTCTGTTTTTATTGTTGACATCGGAACCCCTCCATAGTTTATTAAACTGATTTGTTTACTAAGTTAATAGGTTTAAGAATATATGGAGGCTTTTATAATTTTAGAAAATATAAAAGCCTCTTTCGTTGGAAAGAGGCTTGATTGTAGTGTTCAAACCTCTTATCTGCCAGAAAGAATTACTTTCTGTTGGAATTAGCACCGTGCCTGTGTAAAACATGTTTTACGGGTGTGATCCACCTTAGGATGGAATGACGGTCGGTTGCTGGGCTTCACAGGGCCAAATCCCTCAGCCAACTCTTGATAAGAGTACGATTACTTATTCAATTTTGATTTGTTTGAATATTTTATGATATCTGGTGAAAATCGTATCATGCAAAAAAACGGCTGTCAATACATAATTAATAAAATTCTGTGCGGCGATCTGTAAAGACAGGAATTTGTTTGCGAATTTCTTTTACAAGTTCTAGGTTAACGTCAGCACTTAAAAGTTCTTCGCTATCGCCAGCTTCAGCGATTATTTCTCCCCACGGATCGATGACTAAGGAATGTCCGGCAAATGTGTTATTAGGATCTTGGCCTACACGATTACACGCGATTACATAGCATTGATTTTCGATTGCGCGGCTAATGAGCAGTGCTTTCCAATGGGCAAGTCTTGGAGCCGGCCACTGAGCAACAACAAATAAGACTTCTGCTCCGCTGCTAGTATGCACGCGAATCCATTCTGGAAAACGAATATCGTAACAAATAACTCCTGCGCATAAAGACTGTTCAAGTGTAAAAAGATTTTTTGCTGTTCCTGCTTCTAGATAGAGGTGCTCATCCATTAATTTAAATAAGTGCAGCTTACTGTATTGTGACACTTCACGACCTTTTCGGTCAAAAATATACATCGTATTTGTGACGCCTTGCTCTGTTTTTTTCGCGATCGAACCTGCCACAATATTTACTTCGTTCGTTTTAGCAAATTGAGAGATTAATTGCTTGGCCTGCTGTCCTTCATCATCGGCAATTTCGTCTAGCCGCGTCAAATCATAAGCTGTATCCCATAGCTCAGGAAGCACAAGGATGTCAGGGTTTTCTTTTAGAGCTTCCGTCATTTTTTGTTGAATATATTTTCGGTTTTTAGTTGGGTTTCCAAACGCAATATCAAGCTGCAAACACGTGATTTTTACACTCACTTTATCATCCGTCCTTTTTGTAGTAGTTGAAAAAAATGACTTTACAAGTTGAGTATTACAATATATTATTTGTGACTAGAATTTCAAGAATTTTTTGAGAAGGTGTGCGATGATGAAACAATTTGAGCAATCGGAACTATTAAAAAGTTTACCAAAACAATTTTTTGCATCACTTGTAGGCAAGGTAGGAAAAGTAATGGCCCAAGGGCACGACGTTATTAACTTAGGGCAGGGAAATCCTGATCAGCCTACTCCTTCACATATTGTAGAAACACTCCAAAAAGCAAGTGCTAATCCTATACATCATAAATATTCTCCATTTCGGGGGCACCAGTTTTTAAAAGAGGCCGTTGCGACTTTTTATAAACGAGAATATGGCGTTGATGTGGATCCTGAAAAAGAAGTAGCTATTTTGTTTGGCGGGAAGGGTGGACTTGTAGAAATTCCGCAGTGCTTATTAAACCCTGGAGATACGGTGCTGGTTCCGGATCCTGGATATCCTGATTACTGGTCTGGAGTAGAGCTTGCAAAAGCAAAGATGGAAGTGATGCCGCTCACGGCTGAAAATCATTTTCTGCCCGTATACGAAGAGATAGGTGAACGTGCTAAAGAACAGGCAAAGCTCATGTTTTTAAACTATCCGAATAATCCTACCGGTGCAGTGGCAACAGCAGAATTTTTTGAAGACACCGTGGCGTTTGCTGCCAAGCACGATATTTGTGTGGTACACGACTTTGCCTACGGAGCCATTGGATTTGATGGTAAAAAGCCAATCAGCTTTTTACAGACTCCTGGTGCAAAAGAGACGGGAATTGAAATTTATACTCTTTCTAAAACGTATAACATGGCGGGATGGCGAGTTGGATTTGCTGTAGGAAATGAAAGTGTAGTAGAAGCTATTAATCTTCTTCAAGATCATATGTATGTCAGCCTCTTTGGGGCGGTTCAAGAGGCAGCAGCGGCAGCTCTGTTAGAATCTCAACAATGTGTGAATGATTTAGTTAAGCGCTATGAATCTAGACGCAATACCTTTATTCAAGGGCTTCAAGAAATTGGTTGGGACGTTACATCTCCAGCGGGTTCCTTTTTTGCATGGCTAAAAGTTCCTAAAGGATATACTTCTGAACAATTTTCAGATTTACTTCTTGAAAAAGCCCACGTTGTAGTGGCACCTGGAGTAGGCTTCGGAACATATGGTGAAGGCTATGTGCGCGTAGGACTGCTGACGGATGAAGAGCGCATGAGAGAAGCTGTATCTCGAATAAAAAAATTAAATTTATTTTAAAAACGCATTGACAATCCTTTTTGAGTTGGCTTAATATGTAAGAAGTTAACGAGATTAATAACCGATAAATCCTAGCGGTATTTTTTATTTAGTATATAATCTACGAATTCAATTTAAATAAATAGCAACTTTCTTATTAAGAGTAGGTGGAGGGACTAGCCCGATGAAGCCCGGCAACCGACTTAACGCATGTTAAGCACGGTGCTAATTCTTGCAGCAGCAGCTGAGAGATAAGAAGAGCAACGAAAGCCTCTTCTTAATTACAGAAGAGGTTTTTTTTATTAACGATATTAAACAGCAAGGGAGTTTTTAGCATAATGAGTGAAATCGTTGCAAGCTACTTACTACATGACAATAAAGGAAATTTTCATAAAAAAGCGGAAGGAATCGCTTTAGGACTAACCGTCGGCTCATGGACAGATCTGCCGCTTTTAGATCAACAGCAGCTTCAAAAGCATAAAGGGCGCGTCGTATCCGTAACTGAGCTTCAAGACTGCGAACGTGTTAACGGATATTTAGGCGGAGAGGTTAAGCAGGCTATTGTCAAAATTGCTTATCCTACTGCCAACTTTTCAAGAGATTTACCGGCTATTTTAGTTACGGTTTTCGGAAAACTATCACTTGATGGAAAAGTGAAATTATTAGACTTGGATTTTCCTGATGAATTATTAGCTGAATTCCCAGGACCGCGCTTTGGAATAGAAGGTATCCGAGAGAAACTAGGCGTTTATGACCGTCCGCTTGTGATGAGTATTTTTAAAGGCGTAATTGGAAGAGATATGACGTACTTAACAACTCAGCTTCGTGAGCAAGCGCTTGGCGGAGTGGATTTGGTTAAAGACGACGAGATTTTGTTTGATAGTGAACGAACACCTTTTGAAGCTCGCGTTACAGAAGGAAAAAAAGTACTGAATGAAGTATACGAAAAAACGGGACACCGCACGCTGTATGCTGTTAATTTAACGGGACGAACGTTTGAATTAAAAGAAAAAGCGAGAAAAGCAGCTGAGCTAGGAGCCGATGCTCTTTTATTCAACGTATTTGCTTACGGGTTAGACGTACTGCAGGCACTTCGAGAAGATGATGAAATTAACTTGCCGATTATGGCACACCCAGCTGTTAGCGGAGCGCTTACGCCATCAGAGTTTTACGGTTTTTCAAATTCATTACTGCTTGGAAAACTATTGCGCTTAGCCGGAGCGGATTTCTCACTGTTTCCATCACCATACGGAAGCGTAGCGCTTTCTCTTGAAGATACGACAGGCATTGCCTACGAATTAACGCGTCCTGTGTACAAATATAAGCAGACTTTCCCGGTTCCTTCAGCAGGAATTCATCCTGGAATGGTACCGCAGCTTGTGAAGGACTTTGGCATCGACAGCATTATTAATGCAGGAGGCGGAGTTCACGGTCATCCAGACGGCGCTATCGGAGGAGGAAAAGCATTCCGTGCGGCGATAGATGGAGTACTCTCTCATCAAACACTAGCCGAAAAAGCGGAAGAATCAAAAGAGTTGCAAAAAGCTTTGCAACTATGGGGAACAGTAGAGGTGAAAGCATGACATCGTTAAAAATCTTTTGTGACTTTGATGGAACAATCACAAATAGCGATAACATTATTGCTATTATGAAACAATTTGCTCCTCCGGAGTGGGAAAGTATTAAAGACGACGTGCTAGCACAGCGCGTCTCCATTCAAGAAGGAGTAGGGCAAATGTTTGCCTTGCTTCCCGTGGAATTAAAGGAAGATATTATTTCTTATATTTTAGAGACGTCTGCTATTCGAGATGGATTTGATGATTTTATTGCCTATACAAAAGAGCATCATATTCCGCTTTATATTGTAAGCGGAGGAATTGACTTTTTTGTAAAACCGCTTTTGGGAAATCGAGTTGCAGAGGAAATGCTCTACTGCAACGGATCTGATTTTTCCGGTGAGCATATTTCCATTACGTGGCCTCATACATGTGATAAACAGTGTACAAATGACTGCGGCTGCTGTAAGCCAACGATTATTCGCCATCTTGCAGATGAAAGAGATCATACGGTTGTTATTGGCGATTCAATTACAGATTTGCAGGCTGCCAAATTAGCTGACACTGTCATTGCGCGTGACTTTTTAATTAAAAAATGCGAAGAGCTATCTCTACCGTATCGTCCTTTTTCTACTTTTTATGATGTGATTCACCATTTACAAGAATTAACAGAAGAGGTGAAAGCATGAGTATTATGGCTCAGCAAAGATTACACGAGCTTGCAGATATAAAAGATGAGTTGGCAGAGCGCGATTGGTTCTTCGGTACAAGCGGAAACTTAGCGATTAAAGTGGATCAAAATCCGACAACTTTCTTTGTATCAGCAAGTGGAAAAGATAAAAGAAAACGCACAAATGAAGACTTTTTGTTAGTTGATCAATACGGGAAACCTGCAGAAGAAACGCATTTAAAGCCTTCTGCTGAAACGCTTTTGCACGTTAAGATTTACGAGTCAACGAATGCTGGGTGCAGCCTTCATGTACATACAATCGACAACAACGTGATCTCTGAACTGTACGGAGATGAAGGGTTTATTTCATTCAAAGGCCAAGAAATTATTAAGGCACTGGGTATTTGGGAGGAAGATGCGGAAATTACTGTTCCGATTATTCCGAATTACGCGGATATTCCGACACTAGCAGAAGAATTTTCTCACCATATAAAAGGCAATCAAGGCGCGATTTTAATTCGTAACCACGGGATTACGGTATGGGGAAAAAATGCGTTTGAAACAAAAAAAGCGCTAGAAGCCTATGAATTTCTATTTAGCTACCATGTGAAATTACTATCACTTAAAGGCATTAAGCCAAAGGTGCATTTATAAAAGGAGGAAATAAAAATGGCGCAAATTCGCTTACATGTAAATAATAAAAGAATTGAAACTCAAGAGGAAGTATCAGCTTTTCTGGCAAACAATGAAGTTATTTATGAAAACTGGGATATTACAAAACTTCCAGAAAATCTTCGTGAAAAATATGATTTAACTGATGAAGAAAAAAAAGAAATTTTAAACGCTTTTGATGAGGATATTAAAGATATTTCTGAACGCCGCGGCTATAAAGCTCAAGATGTTATCTCGTTATCGGAATCTACACCAAACATTGATGAATTGTTAAAAAACTTTCAGCGCAAGCATATTCATACAGATGACGAAGTTCGCTTTATCGTAAGCGGTCATGGAATCTTTGTTATTCAAGGAAAAGACGGCGAATTTTTTGATGTTGAATTAGAGCCAGGCGATTTAATTTCAGTACCAGAAAACATTCTTCATTACTTTACACTAATGGAAGATCGTAAAGTAGTCGCTGTGCGAATTTTTGTGACAACTGAAGGATGGGTACCTATTTACGCATAACAACTACTTGTAAAGCATAGGTCATGATCACCCCGCTTTTACATCTAAAAGCGGGGTATTCTTTGGATTATTATAAAACTAACTATTTTTATATGAATAATAAGTATAATAGGAGGAACACCATGAAAAAGAGTAAAAAAATGCTGTGGCCACTTACTTTGCTCGTACTTCTAGTTTTTGCGCTGGCTGCCTGCACGAAAGAACAGCCAAGTCTAAACGAGAAAGCACAGGCAGCTCCAGCGCAGCAAGCGGCTTCTGCTAAGCCTGTACAGCAAGAAGGAAAACAGATTACGAAAGATACAAAAATTGCGCTTATTTCTGAATTTACATCAGGCACTCACGCTGCTCAGTACATAACAGGTGTGACAAAAGCGGCTAAAAAAGCCGGAGTACAGCTATCCGTTTCTGATTCTAATAATGATCAATCTAAAATGGCTGCGTATTTAGACACGGCTATTAACCAAAATGTTGACGGTATTATGATTGACCACGGCCGGGCTGAAACCCTTGAACCTGGCGTGAAGCGCGCGATTGCAAAAGGGATTCCCGTTATTGCAACAGACGTAGAATTAAAAGTAGAAGGCGTTACAACGATTGACCAAGATGATTATATGCTTGCGCTCCAGGGGTTAAAGCAAATGATGCAGGACATTAACGGAAAAGGAAATATTGTATATGCGTTTGTTGGAGGCTTTGCACCGATGGAAAAACGCGACAGCATTTATAAAATTATGATGAATCGCTATCCAGATGTAAAACAAATTGCCACGTTTGGAAGCGCAACAGACAACACCTCTCTAGACACTCAAAATAAAATGGCGGCTGTATTAAAGCAGTATCCAAATAAAGAAGACATTGCAGCCGTTTGGGCACCTTGGGACGAATTTGCAAAAGGAGTCACAAGAGCGATTAAAGAAGCAGGACGAGATGAGATTAAGGTATACGGAGTGGACTTATCTGATGAAGACCTGCAAATGATGCAGGCAAAAAACAGCCCGTGGAAAGCGTCAGCTGCTGTAAACCCAGCTTCAGTAGGAGAAAAGCAGGTTGATCTGCTTCTTAAAAAGATTTCCGGTCAAGAGATCCCTCGTTATTATTCCTTTGATCCGGTTTTAGTCAAACAAACTGACTTGCCTAATCAAACGATTAATATGGACCAGCTTAGTCAGTACGTAGAAGAATGGGGTAAAAAAGAGTAGAAGTGGAGGGACAGACATGACGAACGAGCTTTCAATGAAGAACATTACAAAAAACTTTGGTTCTTTTCAAGCGCTGAACAAAGTTGATTTTACTGTTCAAAAAGGGGAAATTCATGCTTTATTGGGAGCCAATGGTGCCGGTAAAAGTACGTTGATGAAAATATTGTGCGGAGCTTACGACGAGTACGAAGGAAAGATCTACAAAGACGGAGGAGAAATCTCTATTTCTTCTCCTAAAGAAGCGAAGAGCCACGGCATCTGCATTGTACACCAAGAAGTCGATGTAGCGCTGATTCCTTCGCTATCAGTAGCTGAAAACATTGTGTTAGACGTGCAGGTTTCTAAGAAAAGTAAGACATTTGTAAACTGGAAATCTATTTATAAGAAAGCGGAAGAAGCTCTTTCTTTACTTGGTTCTTCTTTATCCGTTAAAAAAAATGTTGTTGATCTAACTCTATCAGAAAAACAGCAGGTGCTTATTGCACGTGCAATTGTACAGAATGTTGATTATTTAATTTTGGATGAACCAACCGCACCTCTTAGTGTGGAAGAGACGAAACAATTGTTTTCTGTGATGAGAGAGCTGAAGAAAAGCGGAGTAGGCATTATTTATATTTCACATCGCCTTCAAGAAGTGGTTGATATTTGCGACCGCTTAACGGTTTTAAAGGACGGACGCTATGTAGCTACAAAAGAAACTTCACATACATCAATTGAAGACGTCATTACGCTCATGTTAGGAACGTCTTCTGTAAAACAGTGGGTCAAAGAATCAGTAGAAGTTGGAAACGAACTTTTACATGTAGAAGCATTATCCCTTCCAGGGCGCCTTTCGAATATCTCTTTTCATGTAAAAGAAGGAGAGGTAGTCGGTATTGCAGGGCTTGTAGGAGCAGGGAAAACGGAGCTTTGCCGAAGTCTATTTGGTTTAGAGCAATATGTCAGCGGCAGCGTTCGGTTAAAAGGCAAGAAACTAAAGTTGAATAAGCAGCCGTATTATTATATTGCACAAGGTCTTTCTCTTGTTCCTGAAGAACGAAGAAAAGAAGGAATTTTTGTTCATGAATCGATTGCCGATAACTTAGTTTTGCCAAGTCTGTCCCGCTTTACAAATTATTCGTTTCTAAAGCGAGGAAAGATCAAAGAAAAAGCGCAGAAAACGACTGGGCAAGTTGGCGTAAAGTCTCATTCTATCGAGCAGTCAGTTGGAACGTTAAGCGGTGGAAATCAGCAGAAAGTAGCAATCGGAAAATGGCTTGTTACGGATTCTGACGTACTGTTGTTCGATGAGCCAACTAAAGGGGTTGATGTGGGCTCTAAGCGAGAGATATTCGACTTAATTACAGGGCTTGTGTCACAGAAAAAAGGCGTTGTTTATGCAACCTGTGAATTCGAGGAGCTGCTAGGGGTAGCGGATCGAATTTATGTTATGTACAACGGGAAAATCGTGAAAGAATTATCCAAAGAAGAAGCAACTAGTGAAAAATTATTTTATTATACAGCAGGAGGAGTAAAAGGATGAGTGCGGAGTATGTAACAGAACCTGTAGCGAAACCAAAGAGAAAAATAAGCGTTTTCGACTTTTTTTACAAATATGGGACAGTCTTAATGATTTTTGTTATTATGATTATTTTTTCCATTGCCACACCTAACTTTTTAACAGGAGAAAACATTAGTGATATTCTGCGCTCTATTTCCATTGTTACCTTAATTGCGCTTGGTGTAACGATATCGTTAACCGTCAACGGACTCGACTTATCTGTAGGATCTACGGCTGGTTTAGCCACTATTTTATCAGCTTCTATGCTCGTTTTACACAGACAAGAAATTGCAGTTGCGATCATTGTTCCGATTATTGCATCGCTTCTCATTGGGTTAGTGAATGCTTTTTTAGTAGTGAAAGTAAAGATTCCTGATATTTTAGCCACGCTTTCCATGATGTTTATCGTACAGGGGATTTTATTAACGTATACAAAAGGCTCAGCTATTTATACCAATATGCCTTTACCAAGCGGAGAAAGAGCTCCGGGAATTTTCATTCCTTCTTTCCTTGCGCTTGGGCAAGGTCACTTTCTAGGTATTCCCGTCCCTGTGATCATTATGCTGCTGACTGTGCTGCTTGTTCATATCGTTTTTTCCTATACAAAGTTTGGTCGTTTTTTCTACGTAACAGGAGGTAACATAGAAGCAGCAAGACTTTCGGGTGTACCGGTTAATCGTTATCGTATGTATGCCTATATGTTTTCAGGTTTGCTTGCTGGAATTGGAGGAGTCGTTTTAGCTGCCCGTATTGGAGTAGGAGAAGTGAACGCAGGCTCACCATTTTTAATGGATGCCGTAGCTGCGACATACATTGGCTTTTCCGTATTTGGAGCAGGGAAACCGAATGTATTCGGGACGCTGATTGGCTCTATTTTAATTGGTGTGCTGTTAAATGGATTAACGATGCTAAATGTTCCGTATTATATGCAAGATATTATTAAAGGAGCTGTATTAGCAGGAGCCTTGGCTTTAACGTATTACCGCTCGAAACAAACATCTACGGCTGTGTAAACAGCCGTTTTTTTTCGTTTGAAATCGGGAAGAATAAGGAAAAACAATAGTATAATCTATTATTTATGTAGAAAGAGGGAGTATAGATGAAACGTGTCGTCATTATAGGAGGAGTAGCCGCCGGAATGAGCGCAGCTTCACAGCTTCGCCGGATGAAAGAAAAAGAAGAAGTGGAAATCCTTGTGTTTGAAAAAGGTGGAGATATTTCTTACAGCGCATGTGGCATGCCTTACTATCTGTCAGGTGTTGTAAAAGAAAAAGACGATTTGATTGCTCGTACGAAACAAGAGTTTGAAGAGCGAAATATCTCCGTCCATCTTTTTCACGAAGTTAAAGAAGTAAACCATACAAAGAAATACATAGTAGCACAAGATGTCAAAACGCACGCTGAAAAAGAGATAACATATGATGAACTCATCATTGCAACTGGAACAACGGCTGTTAAACCTAATTTTATGAGTGATAACATGCCGAATGTATGCACATTAAAGTCATTAGAAGACAGCGAAAGAATCTATACATATCTACAGGCTCACTCCGTAGAAAAAGTCACTATTATTGGTGGAGGATATGTCGGAATGGAAGTAGCTGAAGCAATGAAGGCTTTGGGAAAAGAAGTACGGGTCATTGAACAGGGAAAGCAGATTCTATCTATTTTAGATCAAGACATGGCAGAGCATCTACAAAAGCAGCTAGATGACGATATTTTATTTCATTTCGAAGAAGAAGTGGAAGCATTGCTGCATTCAGATGGTTCCGTCACTCACGTTCAAACAAACCGTCAAACGTACCAAACGGATTTAGTGATTGTAAATGTAGGAGTTCGTCCGAATACGCAATTCTTAGAAAGAAACGGACTAAGAATGCTTGAAAATGGAGCTATTTTAGTAAACGAGAAGTTGGAAACCAACGTGCCTCATATCTACGCAGCGGGAGATTGTGCAACGAGCTATCACCGCGTATTAAAAAAAGATGTTCATATTGCTCTTGGAACCATTGCCAATAAGCAGGGAAGGGTTCTTGGTTACCGATTAGGGGGAGAAAATAGAAAATTTCCGGGTGTTCTAGGTACAAGCATTGTCAAAGTGATGGACTATGAAATTGGAAAAACCGGCATTTCAGAAAGAGAAGCAAGAGAAAATTCTCTTTTATACAAAACCATCACAGCCGGGGCTCCGAGTCATGCTTCTTACTATCCAGGAGCTGAAAAGATTGTGATAAAACTTGTTTATCATCCTGAAACAAAAGAGATTTTGGGGGTTCAAATGATTGGGAAAGAAGGAGTTGCAAAACGAATCGATGTATTTGCGACAGCTATTACTTGCCGCCTCACAACAGATGAAATAACCATGCTAGATCTTTCGTATGCCCCTCCTTTTGCTACGGTATGGGATGCTGTACAAATCGCTGCTCAAAAAGCTGAATAAAAAAGAGGCTGGGACAAAAGTAGTTGAGTCCAAGTAAAAAAAGAACCATTCATCAACCTGTTTGATGAGTGGTTCTTTTTTTTTTGATGGTGCACATCGTTTTATTTGTTTCGTTCCTTCTAGCAATTGATTGGAGGGCAAGGAGAAGACTCCTGTGGGAAAAGCGGAACAGGTGAGACCCCGCAGAAAGCGAAGCCTTGCACGGAAATCAATTGCGGTGTCATAAGCAGTCCAGCTCATGTATCTCATTTGTTCGTCTTTCGTTTGGATTTATTTCGTTATGTCTCAACCTCTTTTTTATTCGACAAGCAGCATCTTTTGTCGAAAAACAACTTGTAAAAAAAAGATAAACGGTATTCCTATAGTAATGTAAGCGTTTATAAATTCCGACAAAATAATTTTTTTGCGAAAAAAATGTCTATTATTGCGACTCTATTTACATATTTAGTAGAATTTGTAATAATGCGTTATAAGCTAATTTCTTTGTCATAGGAGAGGATTTTGTGTTTGGAGTGAGAAATAGAACGAAATCAGAGAGATTATTAGTGGAAATCGTCCAAAAAAGACAAAAGATGGTGCAGCTCGGAGAAGAAAAAGGTCTGACTAATGAAGAAACCGTTACCTGTAGTCAAGAGCTTGATCAGCTCTTACTCGTTTATCAAAAGCAGCGTTTAAAAGAAGAGGAAGAAAAGACATCGTTTGCCACACTGATTAGCCGTTTTTTATCTTTTTCAAAGCTGTAATGCAGGACAAGCATTCGGGATCGGGCAGTGAAACAATTACGCTGCCCGTGGCCTCTCTTCAGCTTTAAAAAATGTTAATTAAAAAAATCATAAACAAAATACCAAAAATAAACGAATAAGTAGCAAATCTTTCGTTTCCATCGCCGTGACTTTCCGGAATTAACTCTTTATAAATAATAAAAAGCATGGCTCCGGCAGCAAACGCTAATCCATATGAAACGAGAGACTCCACAAAATTAGTTAAATAAAACCCGAGTAAAGACGTTACAATTTCAACTGATCCTGTAAGGGTAGCAATTAAAAATGCTTTTATTTTACTGATATTTTGCTGAGCTAAAAATAGCGCGACCAACAGTCCTTCAGGTGCATTTTGAAGACCGATTGCAAGGGCAATTAAGTTCCCTGTATTTTCAACATTTGAAGCGTAGCTCACACCAACAGACAGTCCTTCAGGAAGGTTGTGCAACGTAATAGCGGAAACAATTAAAAGTGCTTTTTCATCAAACTGTATGCCGGTTTTAGAATGCTCAAGATCAATGTGAGGAATATTCTGCTCCAAGAGTGTTAATGTTACCACGCCAAGCAGTAAGCCAATCGCTAAGGAAAAAAAACCGCCGCTTTGAAGAGATTCTGGAATTAAGCTCATAGTAGAAGCTGCTGTCATAATGCCTGCAGTGAGCGCAAGAAGTATATCTTTCCAGCGATGAGTGAGTTCTTGATTCAAAAATAGAATAGGCAAAGCGCCTACTCCAGTCGATAGCGCAGAAAGAATGCTTCCAATTAATACCTCAGTCATAAACCGTCTCCTTTTACGTATTCTTCTTTTTATCCTCAATTCACATCGTTCTTTTAGTGTATGTTTTTTTTGTTTCTATGAGCATGACTATTTTAAAAATGAACAGTTTTATGCAATAATCTTACAAAAAAGTTGAACCAGTGGAGGTTCAACTTTTTAGGTGAAGTACAGCTCCTGAACTTGATTAGCAATGTGCTCAAGCTTATTGGAAACTTGAGGAATGCCATATCCTACATACAAAGGAGATGTGGCAAAGCGAGGAATGATTTTCGCTGCAATTTTGCCGTTTTTAAGATTATAAAAAAACAAGTTGTAGCTCGTGCAGCTACGATGAAAATGATTTAATAAATAGTGAGCAGCCGTTTGAAGATAATCTGCAAACGTGTGCAGCTCTTTGTCAAGCTGATCTGTTATCACGTTAAATTCAAAAAAGCCCATTCGAGGTTTTACAGATAAATTAAATGTGACGTGTTCATTTTTGGCAATTGTGACTCCTTCAAACTGCTCTAGCTTCACATTTTCATTTACATCCATCTCATTTAAACCAATAATTTGCATATGAGGATGTCGTAATGATCCTCCGGACATGGGGCCGTGGTTTTTAAAGAAAAGAACAGAAGCATATTCTCCGCTGTTCATCATCGATATCCATCGTTCAGTAGCAAAACTCAGCAAGGTATACAGATGTTCTTTTGGATAAATAGATAGTTCTGAAGAACATTCATCGGTCTCAATAATAACCGTCTGATAAGCATCTTGCAGAACGGGAAACTTATTTTTTAGCCAAATGATAGGTCCTTGTTTTTCAATGATGCCTGTAAGAGATTCTACGTCGCAAAAGGGACAGGGGTTTTGCCGGTTAACGATTGTTTCAGGCTTTTGCGAACCAATCGCGGAATTAAATAATAAATGGGTTGGTTTCATAATCATTCACCTTTTTATGTAATGTTCATATGTTTATTGTATTAAAAGCATATGTATAAATCCACTTATATACATTTTTTATCAAAAAAATTGTACAAGCAGAGAGAATAACCGATGAAATAAGCCTGCTTTGATTGACTTTGAAGGGAAATTTTAGTATTATCTTGATATCAAGATAATATCAAAGGAACTGATTAAAATGACGAATGATGTAACTAGAGAAGAGTTAGACCAATCTCTTAAATTATTTATTGTACTATCTCGTGCCAATCGTTCAATTAATGATCATGTGCATAAATTTATTCAACAGCATGGAATGAATCCAACCGAATTTGCTGTCCTAGAGTTATTGTACCACAAAGGCCAGCAGCCTCTTCAGCAAATTGGCGGAAAAATTCTGTTGGCAAGCGGCAGTATTACGTATGTAGTAGACAAGCTTGAGAAAAAAGGCTTCTTGGAGCGCGTTGCTTGTCCGAGCGATCGTCGCGTAACCTATGCAGCTATCACCAAGCAAGGCAAGGAAATGATTGAAAGCATGTTTCCGAGTCACGAAAAAAGAATTCATGATATTTTATCCGTTTTATCTAGCGAAGAAAAGGAAGTTGCCATTTCGATGCTTAAGAAACTAGGGCACTATGCAGATGAATTTTTGCCGGAATCGACTAATTAATTAAGGAAAGCTCGTTTGTTTCTGTTGAACAAACGAGTTTTTTCTATGACTTCTTTCATGGCCAATCGACATCAAAAATAAAAAGTGACAAAAAATTGAAATTAACAGGAATACAGCTGGATAAAAACGAATTAGGTTACATACAGACAATAGAGGAAGGGGAACAAATGATGAAATTTGAGAATTATACATATACGCGACCTGATATGAATGAAATTGAAAAGCAGTTTGAAAAGGCCATTACACATTTTACGGAAGCAGCGTCAGTCAGTCAGCAAAATGAGGCAATTCGTCTAGCAAACGATGCGTATTCTCAGTACAGTACAATGGGGAACATCTGCTATATTCGTCATTCTATCGACACAGCCAATGAATTTTATAAAGAAGAACAAGACTATTTTGATGAAACACAGCCGCTTTTAGAAGGATACGTAGAGAAATTTTACAAAGCCTTAATCTCTTCACCCTTTAAACCGGAACTAGAAGAAAAGTGGGGAAAGCAGCTGTTTTCTCTTGCTGAAATGCAGTTAAAAACGTTCTCTCCTGAAATAGTAAAAGAGCTGCAGGAAGAAAATAAGCTATCATCTAAATATACGAAGCTAGTGGCGTCAGCTAAAATTGTATTTGAAGGAGAAGAGAGAACGTTAGCTCAGCTCGATCCGTTTATGGAGTCACCTGATCGAGAAATGAGAAAAAAAGCAGCAGAAGCGAAGTTTCAATTTTTTACTGATCATGAAGAGGAATTTGATGATATTTACGACAAGCTTGTAAAAGTGCGGACTAAGCTTGCTGAAAAATTAGGTTATAAAAATTTCGTAGAAGTGGGCTATGCTCGTATGTCTAGAATAGGGTACGATGCTGAAATGGTTGCCGCTTTTCGCCAACAAGTGAAAGAGTATATTGTTCCCCTTACTGAAAAACTAAAAAAGCGTCAGCAGGAAAGAATTCAAGTAGAGAGCTTAACTTATTATGATGAACCGTTTCAGTTTGAAACAGGAAACGCAGTGCCAAAAGGTGATGAAAAGTGGATTATTGAAAATGGACGGGTTATGTATAAGGAGCTTTCTAAAGAAACGGACGAATTTTTTTCCTTTATGCTTGAAAATAATTTAATGGATTTAGTCGCTAAAAAGGGCAAAGCAGGCGGAGGCTACTGTACGTTTATTGAAGAATACAAAGCGCCGTTTATTTTTTCAAACTTTAATGGAACATCAGGCGATATTGATGTGTTAACGCATGAAGCAGGGCATGCTTTTCAAGTGTATTCCAGCCGAGATATGGAAACCAATGAGTATCACTGGCCTACGCATGAAGGAGCTGAAATTCATTCGATGAGCATGGAGTATTTTACATGGCCTTGGATGGAGTTGTTCTTTAAAGAGGACAAAGATAAATACCAGTTTTCTCATTTAAGCTCAGGCTTAACTTTCTTGCCTTACGGGGTAGCAGTTGATGAATTTCAGCATGCTGTATACGAACGCCCTGAGATGACGCCTTCGGAACGAAAACAAACGTGGCGAGAAATTGAAAAGAAATATATGCCTTCTAAAAACTATGACGGCCATCACTATCTAGAAAGCGGGGGCTTCTGGCAGCGTCAGCTTCATATTTACACGTCTCCGTTTTATTATATTGATTACACGCTCGCTCAAATTTGTGCATTTCAATTTTGGAAAAAAGATCGGGAAAATCATGAACAAGCATGGCAAGATTACGTTCATTTGTGTAAGCTTGGCGGAAGTAAGCCATTTTTAGAATTAGTAGAGGAAGCGAATTTGATCTCTCCATTCGAAGAGGGCTGCGTGCAGTCTGTAGTAGATGAAATTGAAAACTATTTAAATAGTATTGATGATAAAAAGCTATAAAAAAAGAGATTGAGACATAACAAAATCAATCGAATCTAAAGACGAACAAATCGAATAAACAATCTAATATGAATCGCTTGTTACACCGCCGTTGATTTCCGTGCAAGGCTTCGCTTTCCGCGGGCGGCCGGTGAGCCTCCTCGGCGCTTATGCTCCTGCGGGGTCTCACCTATTCCGCTTTTCCCGCAGGAGTCTTCGCCTTGCCCTCCAATCAACAGCTAGAAGCACCTAGATTAAACCTACGCTCACCCTCATAATAAAAAATCCGAATGAGTTTGATTCTTATTCAAAAAACAAACTCGTTCGGATCTTCCTTCAACTAACATACTTTTGTTCCAGCCTCTTTTTTTAATGGTTCATTCCTTGTTCCCATAAAGGAATCGTAAGGGTAACGCTGGTTCCTTCGCCCACAGTGCTTTTAATCTCAAATGTTCCTTTATGCTGATACAGAATGTTTTTAATCACAACAAGTCCAAGACCGGTGCCTGATGGCTTCGTGGTAAAAAAGGGCTTTTGAATGTGCACAAGCAAATTTGAGGGAATACCCACTCCTGTATCTTTAATGAAAATAGTAAGGCCTTTAGTATGCTGAGTAACGTTTAAATGGATTTCTCCTCCGCTAGGCATAGCTTCGAGCGCATTTTTTAATAAATTAATGAGTACTTGCTTAATTTGATTGGCATCACAGCAGATGTATGTATGCGGAGCTTCCACCTGCGTTTTAACTACGACGTTTTTTAATACACATTCTGATTCATACAGAAGAATAACGTCATTTAAAATAGTAGAGAATGCATGTTTTTTCATAACCGTATCATGAGGTTTAGCGAGCAATAAAAATTCTCCAACGATTGAGTTAATACGATTCAGTTCACTCAGCATGATGGTTGTATAAGAATGGTAGCGGCTGCTGTCTTCATGAATAAGCTGAATAAATCCATTCAGGGAAGTAAGCGGATTTCGAATTTCATGAGCGATGCCCGCTGCCATTTCGCCGGCTAAAGATAATTTATCGGTTTGGCGAAGAAATTTTTCTGTTTCCTTTTCTTCTGTAAGATCGCGTGAAATACCAAAAAGCGCAACGACTTGCTGATCACGATTAAAAATAGGTGAAACAGTAATTTCTACGTCAATTATTTTTCCGTCTTTTCGCTTATCTTGGGTTTCAAAGGCTACCAGCTTTTCTCCTTTTTTAACCCTTTCTAATCGGTTTTCAGCGTCGCCTTTTAAGCCAGCAGGAATAAATGGGATGGCTTTTCCGACAATCTCTTCCGCTTTCCATCCATATATTTGCTCAAAAGCATCGTTTACTTTAATCACTTTGCCGTCTAGACTGAACACGGAAATGGCGTCGCGATTGTATGTGAAAAAAGATTGTAAATACTCTTGAGCTGAGTAAAGTTCATCTTCGGTTTTGTTCATTTTGACCGTCGTAATAGCAATTAATTTTTTAGAGAAATGAGCACAATACAACAAAATAATCATTGTGATCAGCGTAAACAAAATGAAATAAACGATATCTAATTTCACGAAAGTCACAGATGTAAAAAGAGTGTTGCTTACATAAAAGTACAAAACAATTATTATGGACATTAATGTAGAAGTTACAATAGCGATATAGCTATAGTAAATAAAGCTAACAATTATTCCAAGAAACAAAAACAAATAATTAATAACAGCAGGTTCAATAGATGTTATGTACGCAATATAGGCATAATAGCATATAAAAAAAGAATACATAATGATAGCAGGATGAAAACGAAAGTAGTACATAGCCGTCACTACCAATAATAAAATTCCTCCGCTTATAAAAACAATCATATTAGGATCAGCTGCAATAAAGTGATATAACACAATGTGGACAAGATATAGCAGCCAGAAAATAAGTAAAAGAATAAAATTACGTTTTTTTATGAGGTTGTGTGATTCCATAAAAAATCCCTTTCTTAAATGGTAAATAATTTTATAGGAGAATAACTTCATAGTCAGCTAGTCGCACGATACAGTAATATATCACTCATATTAGCATAGTTACAACTATGTGAATAGCTGAATTGAGCACTTAGACCAAGGAAGATAGATCTAGAATGTGGCTGGTCATAAACTATTAAGGAAATATGAGGGGAATATGAACGAAATGAAGGAGATGTAAAGCTTTTGTGATAACCTTGTAAAAGTGAACTTTTTTCCAATTGGATAGGCTATACTGCCAGTAGAGCCATATGAATGGTGACTACATAGAGGCTCAGATGATTCGAAAGGAGACGGTAAAATGAACAAAAGTTTATTAGTCAAGTTATTTGGATCACTTCTAGCAATTATGTTAATCACAGCATGCAACTCACAAACGGATGAAAAAGATGCAACAGAACAGCAAACCGAACAGTCGGATGATACTCAATCGGAGGATACAACGACAGATGATTCACAGGAAACAATGAAGCAAGACGAAGCAGATGACTCATCTGGGGATGAAGCAGCTGATGATCAAGAAGAATCAACGGATAGTGCGGACGAAAAAACAGATGAAAAAACAGATGAAAGTAAATAAACGAAAGTATTTCTATAAAAAAAGCGACTCAAGTAGAGTCGCTTTTTCTATTAGTTTTGTACGGTGATTTCGCTCGCTTCATTTAACGTTACGTTCACTGTTGATACGTCCGCATCATCTAACAGTAAATCTGTAATTCGATCTTCAAGCTGTTCTTGAATTGCTCGGCGGAGTGGTCTAGCACCGAATGCAGGGTGATAGCCAAGTTCAGCCAGTTTTTCTTTTACCTCATCTGCTACGCTCAGCGTGATGTTTTGTTCTTGTAATGTTTCTTTTAATTCAGCAAGCATAAGGTCAACGATTTTAATCAAGTTATCTTTTTCAAGGTGATTAAATTCAATGATTGTATCAAATCGATTTAAAAACTCTGGTTTGAAATAAGATGAAAGTGAATCTAAAACGGATGCCTGCTTAAGCGCATCATTTTCTGCGTCAAACCCAACCGTAATTTTCTTTTCACCTACACCAGCGTTACTTGTCATAATGATAACCGTGTCTTTGAAGCTCACTGTGCGACCTTGACTATCCGTTAGACGTCCATCTTCTAAAATTTGCAAAAACATATGCTGAACGTCTGGATGAGCTTTTTCAATTTCATCTAGTAAGATGATGGAATAAGGATTACGGCGTACTTTCTCTGTTAATTGTCCTGCCTCTTCGTGACCTACGTAGCCAGGAGGTGAACCGATTAATTTAGACACCGCGTGTTTTTCCATATATTCACTCATATCTAGACGAACCATAGCATCTTTTGAGCCGAATAGTTCTTCAGCTAATGTTTTGGTTAACTCTGTTTTACCAACACCTGTTGGACCAACAAATAAGAATGAACCAATTGGGCGATGCTTCGCTTTTAATCCAGCGCGAGAACGTCGAATCGCTTTTGCTACTTTTTCGACAGCTTCCTGCTGTCCGATTACTTTTTGAGCTAAGTGCTCTGCTAAATGCTTCATTTTTGCTGATTCATTTTCTTGAAGTTTACCAACAGGGATACCCGTTTTCTTTTCAATAATGGCTTGAATGTCAGCAATATCCACATTCATTTTTTGCTGTTCTTCGTTTAGTTGTTTTTCAAGAGCAGCTTCTTCATCGCGCAGTTTTGCCGCTACTTCATATTTTTCATCCTTTAGCGCCTGCTCTTTTTCTTTTGTAATTTCTTTTAAGCGAGCGGCTGCTTCGTCTTTATTTGTAATGCCTGCCTGTAAGTTCATTTTTGAACCTGCTTCATCTAGCAAGTCAATTGCTTTATCAGGCAAGAAACGATCTTGAATGTAGCGGTGTGATAAATTTACACAAGCACGAATCGCTTCATCTGTATAGCTAACGCCGTGATAATCTTCATATTTACTTTGAATTCCTTTTAGAATTTCAACGGCTTCTTCTACAGACGGTTCGTGAACCATAACCGGCTGGAAACGTCGTTCAAGAGCCGCATCTTTTTCAATGGAACGGTACTCTTTTAAAGTTGTAGCTCCGACTACTTGAAGTTCACCTCGTGCAAGAGCAGGTTTTAAAATATTGCTTGCGTCCATTGAACCTTCCGCTGAACCTGCTCCTACAAGAAGGTGGATTTCATCGATAAATAAAATCACGTTTTTTCGCTGTTGAAGCTCAGAAATTAACTGTTTCATACGCTCTTCAAATTGACCTCGCACGCCCGTATTAGCTACGAGTGATGCTACATCTAACAGATATACATCTTTATTTAGCAGCTTTGCAGGAACTTTTCCTTCCGCAATTTTTAAAGCTAACCCTTCGACTACAGCTGTTTTACCAACACCGGGTTCTCCAATTAGTACCGGGTTGTTTTTGTTTCTTCTATTTAAAATTTCAATGACGCGCTCTACTTCTTCTTCGCGGCCAATAACAGGATCAATTAATCCCGTTTTCGCAATTTGAGTTAAGTTTCGACCAAATTGATCTAAAAAGCCGCCGCCGCCGTTTCCTTGCTGTGGCTGCTCCGGTGCAGCTTGTTCGTGCGCCATTTGCTTGAATAAATCATCGATGTTCATAAAGCCGCCACCTCCAAAGCCTGATGGGATTTTATGTTCTTTCATTAGTGCTTGATAACATGTATGACATAAACGATATTGAGATTTTTGATTATTTGTTTGTACATTTAATTGAATAGATGCTTCACGTTTATTACAGTTTTGACAAATCATTTAATTAGCCTCCCTAAATGATTTTAATCGAAGATCAGCAGGCGTTTGACCTTTCTTGACCTTTCGTAATCTCATTATACTTTGACCTTTTTTGACTTTCAAGTCTTTTGCTTAAAAATTTTTTGAGGGAAGTTCCTCGCTTATGTGCAAAAGGTAGTACATTAAAAAACGTGTGTTTTGTGTGTACCCGTTTTATATATATAAAAACATTAGAAGCATTTTGTACAATGATTTGCTTAGATAGAGAATAAATATTAATAAGAAGAAAAGTGGAAAAATGAGTGCAGAGCCTGCCCTTGGATAAAATAAGTTATTGACAGCAAGAAGGATAAAAATTATACTCAAGAAGGTTTGCACTTAACTGCGTAAAAGCATAAAAGCGTTTAAGTGAAAAAGAAAGATAGAAAGGGAATACCTCATGAAAAAAGAAATTTCATTTATACAATCAATAGCGGTGGTTTTGGTGCTATTAGCTATTATTTTTGTTTCATTATTTATGTTAAAGCTGCCGCCTCATATTCCGCTAATATTTGGTGTAGCATTTATTAGTGTGATTGGCTTTTTGTTGAAATATAAGTGGACAGAAATGGAGAAAGGCATTTTAGACGGTGTTAGACTTGGCATTAAGCCTATCCTTATTCTAATGCTGATCGGGATGCTCATTGCGATTTGGATGGTAGGAGGAACGATACCGACGATTTTATCCTACGGCTTCCACTGGATTTCACCGCAGTACTTTTTAATTAGTGCTTTGGTTATCACCGTGTTAGTTTCAACATTCACGGGAAGTTCATTAACAACCGTCAGTACGGTAGGAGTCGCTTTATTTGGCGTGGGAACTGCTATTGGTGTACATCCAGGGCTAGCAGCAGGGATGATTGTTTCAGGAGCTGTGTTTGGAGATAAAATGTCTCCATTGTCTGATACAACAAATTTTGCTTCTGGTATCGTTGAAGTGCCGCTCCCTAAACATATTCAGCATATTACGTGGACGACGGTTCCAAGTATTGTTATTACAGCAATCATTGCATTGGTAATCGGAATGAACGGAAATCATGAAAGCGTCAATTACGGAGAAATTCAAGGAATTCAAGAAGCATTAAAACATACGTTTAATTTACACGTGTTAACGTTGCTTTCTCCACTCTTAGTTCTTATTTTTTCGATGAGAAGAGTCGATGTATTGCCAACGTTAGTTTTAGGGATTGTAACGGCCATTATTACAGGAATGATTACACAGCATGAATTTACGCTGAGTCAATTGCTAGGGGTTCTTCAAAGCGGGCCGGCAATCGAGTCAGGAAATAAAGTAGTCGATGCGATTGTAAACAAAGGCGGATTACAGTCCATGATGTTTTCTATTTCTCTTATCATGATTGCCTTGTCGCTAGGTGGCTTGATGAGAGCGGTTGGAATTATTGATGCTTTATTAAAAGGATTAGCAAAACAAATCCGCCGCAGCGGAGACGTTATTTTTGCTACGCTTCTATCTTCAATTGGAGTGAACGTTATTACAGGAGAACAGTATTTATCAATTCTTCTGCCTGGGCAAACGTTTAAGCCGCTGTATGAAAAGTGGAACTTAGATCCGAAAAACTTATCACGAACGCTTGAAGACGGTGGAACGGTTATTAATGCTATTATTCCGTGGGGTGTCAGCGGAGCTTTTATTTCAACTGCATTAAATATTCCAGCGGCTGACTATATTCCATTTACATTCTTTAGCATTTTATGTCCGATTTTTTCAATTATTTTAGCATATACAGGCATTGGTATTGCCAAGAAAAAAGCTCAGTCTTAACTGGGCTTTTTTCTTTTTAAAAAAGGACAGGTAAAAAACGACAAAAAAAGTATCATTCCACTTTTCAAATCTACAATTTAATAATACAATTTACTATACGTCTTTCCTGTTCATGTATTTGTATGAATTCTTATTTCTTTATTAATGAAGAAATTTGGGTTTTGCGGTATGATAGATAAGCTGTATTGGCGATGGGATGAATGCCCTTTTTAGCAAACATTTAAGAAGGGTAAAGGCAAATGAAAACACTCATTATAAAAGAGAAAAGATATTTATTGAGGAGAGGGTTTCTGTTGAAAAAATGGGGCATCATTGCATTAATCACTGTAGCTGTGCTCGGTGTGACAGCGGTTTTTAACCGAGCTGAAAGTGATGATGTAAATAAAGAAAAATTGAATTTATTATCGCCTTATTCAAATAAAGTAGATGTATATAGCATTACGTATCCTAGTGATAATTTAAAGATAAAAGGGTTTTTAGTACAGCCTAAAGACATTGCAGACAAACATTATCCGCTTTTAGTATATAATCGCGGAGGAAATCGCGAACATGGCATGATTCGCGCAAAAACACTTCAGTATTTGTCATACTGGGCAAGTAAAGGCTACGTCGTTGTTGCGACTCAATACAGGGGAAATGGCGGAAGTGAAGGAACAGAGACGTACGGCGGTAAAGATATTGACGACGTATTAAATCTTGTTAAATGGGGAGAACAGCTTCCTTACGTAAATCACCAGCAAAAGGTAGCGCTAGGATATTCACGCGGCGGTATGATGACGTATTTAACGATGAAAAACGGCGTTAAATTTGATGCTGTTGTCGTACAATCAGGTATTACAGACATGTTTCAATTCTACGACCAAAGAGGGCCTGAAATGAAACAAGTGCTGCGGACAATTGTAGGAGATCCGGCGCAGTATCCAGAGAGGTATAAAAGTCGTTCTGTTGTCTACTGGAGCGATAAAGTAAATTCACCTCTTTTGATTTTACAGGGCGATCATGATCGTAAAGTTCACCACACTCAGGCTGAAAAACTTGTGAAACAGCTAGATGAGCAGGGAAAAGAATACAAATATGTACTGTACAAAAATGGAGACCATCCGCTAACTGCTTATTATGATCAATACAACGCGGAAATTGATAAATGGTTTAAAATACATTTAGCTAAGCAGTAAAGAAATTGGAAGCAGTTTTGATGAATGGAAAAGAGCAGCTTGTTTTATCCTACTACATGTAAGCATATAAAAAGGGGATGAAGCAAAATGACTCAGTCTAAAAGTCAAAAAGAGCGTCAGTGGAACGTACGAAAGCAATCACAAAACCCATCGCATGGAAAAGTAAAGTCTTTTGAAGAACTATCAGAAGAAATCACGCCTAAACGTAAATAAGCTAACCATCATATAAAAGAAGACACAAAAAAGGAGAGCTGAAGCTCTCCTTTTTCTATGTTTGTTTATGGATTTGTAGACCACATGCCCGCAGATTTGATAAAAATACGCGGATGCAGCTTTAATTGTGCTACCATAATTTCTGCTAGGTCTTCAGGCTGCATCACTTTATCAGGATTGCCATCCGTTAAGTTTTCTTTATATGCTAATTCCGTTGCTACTGTACTTGGTGTTAGAGCTGTTACACGAATATTGTGTTTGCGCACTTCTAGCGCTAAAGATTCAGTTAAGCCAAGCACGCCAAATTTTGAAGCGCTGTAAGCACTTGTAACAGGAGCGCCTTTTTGACCAGCAGTGGATGAAATATTGATGATGTCTCCACCATTTTTTTCGATTAATTGAGGTAGAACGGCGCGCGTTACGTAGTAAACGCCCATTAAATTCACATCAATGATTTGTTTCCACTCAGCTGGGTCTAGCTCTAAAAAGCCTCCGAATTTACCGATTCCCGCATTGTTGATTAAGATATCCGTCGCCCCTAATTTTGTATGTAGATGCTCAACTGCTGCGTTTACTTCTTCCATAGAAGAAACGTCTGCTGTTGCATAAGCAACTTGTACATCAAATGCTTCCAGTTCAGAAGCAACAGCCTTTAAATCTGCCTCTGTACGAGCAATTAAACCGATATTTACGCCTTCTTTTGCTAATTCAATTGCAGTTGAACGACCAATGCCTTTTCCTGCTCCTGTAATAAGAGCTACTTTGCCTTTAAGTGATTGTGCCATGTATAGACTCCTTTCAATGTTCCGTATAAACATTCTTCATAATAACGAAGAATTATCCATTACTATCCTATAGAAATGCACAAATGATGTCAAAAATAAAGATTATTAAAATGGCTTCAAGTATAAATTTCCTTTTCATACAAAAACTATAGAGACTAAAAAGAAGAAATTCCGTTTCTTTTCGTTCAATGTAGTGGAGGATGAACAATGCGTATTAAAAAACTGTCGGAGTTAACGAATAAATCCAAACAGCGGAAAGAAAAAGCTGGTGAATCGAAGGACTCTAAGGCAACTAGTGCTTCTTCCACTGAGGAAGAGCAGAAATTGTCGGAGAGAGTGGGAGATAATATATTCCACATGAAAAAAGCATTGGGACAGAGCACGGACTTAGTGACAAGAGAGTTTCGAATTTCAATTGAAGAAAAATTCACTTTAGGTGTTGCTTACATCGACGGATTGGTAAATAAAGATGAAGTTGAACACTATGCGCTGGACTCCATTATGCATTATCACGATGAGCATTTAACTCATGATGACGGTGTCGTTAATATGTACGAGTTGATTAAAAGCTATAGTTTGGCGGCCGGTGAAATTATGGAAGCCAAAACATTGGATGATGCTCTTCTTCATGTTTTATCAGGAGATACCGTGCTGTTTTTAGAAGGGTATCAAACGTGTATTGTGGCAAGTACAAGAGGGTGGAGAGACAGGGCTGTTTCTGAACCACAATCTCAGACCGTTGTAAGAGGACCTCGAGACAGTTTTACAGAAACACTGCGAACGAATACCGCATTGATTCGGCGCCGAATAAAATCTCCAAAACTTTGGATTGAATCTCAGCAAATAGGAGAGTTTACAAAAACGGATATTGCGCTCGTTTATATAGACGGCATTGCGGATGAACAGGTCATTCAAGAGGTAAAAGAGCGTCTTTCTAAAATTGATATAGACGGTATTTTGGAGAGCGGATATATCGAAGAGTTGATTCAAGATGAAGATTATACACCTTTTCCTACTATGCATAACACGGAGCGTCCAGACTCCGTGGCAGCAGGTCTTTTAGAGGGGCGGATAGCCATTTTAGTAGACGGTACACCTTTTGTATTGATGGTTCCTGCCCTATTTATTCAATTTTTTCAGGCGGCCGAAGATTATTACCAGCGCGCAGATATTAGTACATTGATTCGCTTAATGCGCTACATGGCATTTTTCTTAGCCCTTTTAACACCTTCTGCTTATATTGCTTTAACTACTTTTCATCAAGAGATGCTTCCTTTTGCTTTGTTAATTAGTATTGCAGCTCAAAGGGAAGGTGTGCCTTTTCCAGCTATTATTGAAGCGTTTATTATGGAAATCACGTTTGAAATTTTGCGAGAAGCGGGAGTCCGATTGCCTCGAGCAGTAGGTTCAGCTATTTCAATCGTGGGAGCACTCGTTTTAGGAGAAGCCGCCGTACAAGCTGGATTAGTATCGCCTGCAATGGTTATCGTTGTATCCATCACCGCTATTAGTAACTTTGTTTCACCGGTGTATGATATGGCCATTGCAGTAAGGATGCTGCGCTTTATTTTAATGGTTTTAGCAGCTACTTTTGGCTTGTTCGGTATTATCCTCGGGCTAATTTTAATGATTTTACATTTATGCAGCTTAAGGTCATTTGGAGTCCCTTATATGACACCTATGGCTCCCTTTGTGAAGCGTGATCAAAAGGATGTTCTAATTAGACGTTCGATCAAAAAAATGAAAACAAGGCCAAAGCTTATTAACGAGAAGAATATCTCACGTCAAAAGACGCAAAAAAACTAAACTGTGCAAAGGTGGCCGGTTACTATGAAAGCATTTCTGATGTTATGTATCTGTTCATTGCTGTTAAGCGGCTGCTGGAGCAGTCGAGAGTTGAATGAGCTAGCCATTACGGTTGCTGTCGGAATTGATAAAGCAGAAGATGGCATTATTGTTACAGTTCAGCTGATTAACCCTGGTGATATTCAGGCCAAAACCCCTACAAACGGGCCTTCTGTTACCACATTCTCTATTAAGGCTTCGTCTGTAATGGAAGGGTTAAGAAAAATAACGACAAAATCCCCGCGGAAAATTTATCTTTCTCATTTACGAATGCTAGTCATTAGCGAAAGCATGGCGGAAGAGGGTATTGCTGAAGTGCTTGATTTCTTTGCTCGGGATCATGAAGTGCGTACCGATTATTTTGTTGTTGTTGCTAAAAACACGAAAGCATCGAGCGTTCTGAACGTATTAACAACAATTGAAAAAATACCAGCTAACCATATGTTTGCTTCATTAGACGTCTCTCAGCGTATTTGGGCACCTACTAGAGGCGTAAAGTTAAATGAACTGATCAGTAACTTAACGAGCGAAGGAAAGCAGGCGGTGTTATCGGGAGTATTGGTCAAAGGCGACGTGAAAAAGGCAGGAGATATGTCGAGCATTTCCCGGACCAATCTGTCCACCCTGCTCAATTTTAAAGGATTAGGCGTCTTTCAAAATGATAAGCTGATCGGCTGGTTCAATGAAGACGAAAGTAAAGGATATAACTATATTACAGGAAATGTAAAAAGTACGTTAATTGTTATTCCATGCGAAGGAAAAGAAAAACAGCACGATATCATCGGAGTAGAAATGCTTCGAACGAACGTGAAGGTAACGGCTTCTATGAAAAACCATAAGCCTCATATTCACGTGGATTTAAAAGGTGAAGCAAACGTGGCAGATGTAGAGTGTCAAGTAAACTTACAGGATCCAGCTGTAATCAATATGCTCGAACGAAAAACAGCAGCGGACGTAAAAGAAAAAATGAATGACGCAGTGGAAAAAGCTCAAAAAGATTATAAAAGTGATATCTTCGGTTTTGGAGAAACGTTTTACAGACAAGATGTAAAGAGATGGTACAAAATGAAAAGAGACTGGAACAGAATTTACGCAGAAGATTTAACCGTCGATTTAGATGCCAAAGTTCAAATTCGTCGCTTAGGCACGTTAAATAACTCATATATGAAGCAAATGAAGCATTAAGGAGAAAGAAAATGGAGGGATTTATCGCCTTATTGGTACTTCTTGCTTTTTTGACTAAAAAAATTATGATTAACTTCCGAAAGGAAAAGTATTACCGTGAAATCGTTGTCTATCTTTGTCTTATAGGTATGGGTTTATTCTTTTGGGGAGCCATTACACTCCGTAAAGAAGTACCTACGCCTCTGTACTTTTTAGAGGAACTCATTAAGCCTCTTACTAAAACCGTTCATCATCTGTTATTTACGTAAGCATGTAGGAGAGAAGGGGTGTATGATGCAAATAAAAGAATTTATTACTCCGAAACAACTTCTTTTTCTCATTTATTTTTTTTGTATCGGAAGCGCTATTTTGGCAGTTCCGGCTACGTTATTAGAAACGAATAGACAAAATGCCTGGGTATGTAGTGTGCTTGCTATTGGCTTTGCCCTTTTAATTGTTGCGGTGCTGTTATGGCTGATGCACCGTTACCCTCAGCAAACGTTCATTGAAATAGCTAAAAAAGCGCTAGGTCCTTACGCCGGAGCGTGTATGTCTCTTATTTACATTTTTTTTATGTTCATTCAATCTACGTTTTCCCTTCGAGATATCAGTACATTTATGACGACGCAAATTGTCCCTGAAACGCTGCCTACGTGGATTCATGCTCTTGTGATTTTAGCGGTTATATACGGAGGGTATTTAGGCATTGAAGTGATAGCGAGAACCGCGGAAATCTTTTTACCGTGGATCGTCGTCCCTTTTTTATTGTTAATTTCGTTAAATATTCCTCAGATGAAACTGGATCGTCTTTACCCTTTGTTTGAATTCCGCATGGATGATTTAGTGTTAGGGACCACGTATTTCTTAGGAAATCCGTTTATGGAATTGATTTTTGTGCTAATGATTACGCCTCATATAAAAGGTGGCAAAAAGGTAAAAAGAATGATTGTTATCGGCACTGTGGCATCGGGCTTGACGATTACGATTGCAGTTGCGGCTTGTATATTAGCTCTTGGCGCGAATATTGCATCAATGCACAGCTACCCAGTTTATTTATTAGGAAAAATGATTTCGTTAGGTGCAACGATACAGCATGTTGAAGTATTAGTAGCTATTATTTGGATGTTATCTATCTTTTTTAAAGTTGTCATTGTGTTCTATGCTATTCAGTTAAGTATCGCTCAATTATGTAATTTACGGGTGCGCAATTTTTTGAGCTTTCCTTTAGGTCTAATCATTACAGGCGTGGCGTATTACATTATTCCAAATACAGCATACTTCAATTATTTTGAAAAATATTACTGGCCGTTTTATTTATTTGTACTAAGCGTCTGTTTTCCGTTGTTATTTATTGCGCTTTCTTATAGAAAGAGAAATAAGACAGCTAAAGGTGATAGAAGCCAACAAACATAGCATTATTTATACGTATGTGGTATAGTATACGATGACAATTCAAGAAGAAACGCCGTACACGTTTGTATATGTACGGGAGAGGTTCGAAAACTCCCTCTATAAAAAACTAAGATCATCGTTGATGACAAAAGACACGGTTTTAGCGTGTCTTCTTTCACGTGCTTTTCTATCAACACGTCTTTTTGACGTGTATGCTGGCGAGGACGTGTATCTTAGTTGCTTTTTAGGGAGATTGCTGGAAAAGAGCAGTCTCTTTTTTGTGTTATAAAATTAGTCACAAAGGGAACGAACGGTTCAATAAAGTTTCTTCTTCTTTTGATTTCAATCAAAAAGGAGACGAACAATAATGATGAAAAATGAAAAAGCTATTGTTGTATTTAGCGGAGGTCAAGATAGTACAACATGTCTATTTTGGGCTTTGAAAAACTTTAAAGAAGTAGAAACGGTTACTTTTCAATACGGTCAGCGTCATAGTCAAGAGATAGAGGTAGCAAAAGCTATCGCAGCTGATTTAGGTGTGAAGCATACCGTCCTAGATATGTCACTTTTAAATCAATTAGCACCAAATGCCTTAACACGAGATGATATTGAAATTGAGCAAAAAGAAGGAGAGTTGCCTACAACGTTTGTGGATGGCCGCAATCTGTTATTTTTATCATTTGCTGCCGTACTGGCTAAAAACAGCGGAGGCCGTCATATCGTAACAGGCGTTTGTGAAACTGATTTTTCGGGATATCCAGACTGTCGAGACGTATTTGTGAAATCGTTAAACGTCACGCTTAATTTATCAATGGACTTCGAGTTTGTGATTCATACGCCGCTTATGTGGATTGATAAAGCAGAAACGTGGGCGTTAGCGGATGAGCTAGGAGCGCTTGAATATGTGCGTGAAAAAACATTAACGTGCTACAACGGTATTGTTGCTGATGGGTGCGGCGAATGTCCCGCATGTCAATTGCGAAAACGCGGGTTAGATCAATACTTGCAAACAAAAGAAGGAGGAGAAAAATAATGCTGCAACAAATGTATCCTCAAGTCTTTCATGACTATGAATATGAATTGAACAAAGATATGCAGTTTGCTGCGGCACATTTTGTTCCTCATACAGAAGCAGGAAAATGCCGTCAAGTCCATGGACATACGTATTTTGTAAATTTAACTGTTGCCGGAGATACATTAGACGAAGCGGGCTTTTTAGTAAACTTTGCGCTATTGAAAAAAATTGTTTCTGGTCAATTTGATCATACATTATTGAACGATCATTCTATCTTTAACGAAGAAAATCCAAATGATTTTCCTACAACTGAAGTTGTTGCTCGTAAAATTTATGAGTTGGTTCAAGAATATCTAGACACACTACCAAATAAGCCTTCTTGTGTACAAGTATTCGTGCGGGAAACGCCGACAAGTTACGTAGTTTACCGCCCAAAGAAGGTGAAAAAACGTGGCTAATACAATTCCAGTACTTGAAATATTCGGCCCAACGATTCAAGGGGAAGGAATGGTTGTAGGACGTAAGACGATGTTTGTTCGTACCGCAGGCTGTGATTATTCCTGCAGCTGGTGTGATTCAGCTTTTACATGGGATGGATCAGCTAAAAACGATATTCGTCAGCTAACAGCAGAACAAATTTGGACGGAGCTTAAAGAAATTGGAGGAGAGTGCTTTGATCACGTCACCATTTCTGGAGGAAACCCTGCGCTTATCAAGGCGATTGGTTCACTTGTAGAGCTTTTGCACAGTCATGGGGTAAAAGCAGCTCTTGAAACACAGGGAAGCCGTTATCAGGATTGGTTCCTAAAGATCGATGATTTAACGATTTCTCCTAAGCCTCCAAGTTCATTAATGACAACAAATTTCTCCGTATTAGACGATATTATAGAGACATTAATAAAGGAAAAACGCATGGCGCACATAAGCATAAAAGTCGTTGTATTTAATGATGAGGACTTTGAGTATGCAGCGTCTGTTCATGAACGTTATCCTGAGGTTCCATTTTTTGTTCAAGTAGGCAACGAGGACTTAACGACAATCGATAATGCGTCGTTAACACAAGAATTGCTTAAAAAGTATGAGTGGTTAATCGACAAGGCAGTGGCAGCTAAAAACATGAACGATGTAAGAGTTCTGCCGCAGGTTCACGCCCTTGTTTGGGGAAATAAACGAGGCGTGTAAGCGCATAGCAAAAAATTTACAAAGAAAAATAAAAACAGATATATACAAAATAAAAAAACGCTGTTAGAATGACAATCGTAGAAAGAGAGGAAATGCAAATGAGCGGTCGAAAAGATGAAGAATTAGAAGGTGTATCACTCCTTGGAAATCAAGGAACAAACTATTTGTTTGAATATTCACCAGAGATTCTAGAAGCATTTGATAACAAACATCCAAATCGTGATTATTTTGTGAAATTTAACTGTCCGGAATTTACGAGCTTATGTCCAAAAACGGGTCAGCCGGATTTCGCAACCATTTATATTAGTTACATTCCAGATGAAAAAATGGTGGAAAGCAAGTCGTTAAAGCTTTATTTGTTCAGCTTCCGTAACCATGGAGATTTCCATGAAGACTGTATGAATATTATTATGAATGACTTAATTAAACTGATGAATCCAAGATATATTGAAGTATGGGGGAAATTCACACCACGCGGCGGGATTTCAATTGATCCATATACAAACTATGGCCGTCCTGGTACGAAGTATGAAGAAATGGCTAATTATCGCCTGATGAATCATGATTTATACCCAGAAACAATTGATAATCGTTAATTCGAACAAACAGGTTGTGTATGCAACCTGTTTTCCATTGCAAAAACAACAGATGAGAAGGTGAAAGAATGTCACAGAGATCAGCATTAGTATTAGGTGCAAGCGGACTTGTTGGTCAAGAACTTTTAAAAATGTTATTAAGCAACAGCTTATATAACCATGTGACAGTGTTTGTTCGAAAAAAGCTACCAATCGAACACACAAAGCTACGTCAGCTTGAAATTGATTTTTCAGAGCTTGATAAGCACGAAGAATGCTTTGCAGTTGATGATGTATATTGCTGTTTAGGCACGACAATGAAAAAAGCAAAAACAAAAGCGAAATTCATTAAAGTTGACTACGAATTTCCTTTAAAAGCGGCTAAATGTGCAGAAAAATATCGCTGCAAAAACTTTTTAACGATTACAGCAATTGGTGCTGATCTTCGTTCGCCATTCTTTTACAGTAAAGTAAAGGGGCAAGTAGAAGAAGATATCGCAAGCTTGTATATCCGTTCTACTCACTTTTTCCGCCCATCGTTATTATTAGGCAAGCGCCAAGAGTTTCGCCTATTTGAAAAGCTTGGGGGATACACGTTAAAGTCGTGTTCATTTTGCCTTGTAGGAAAGTGGAGAAAATATCGTCCAATTAAAGCGTATAACGTAGCCAAATCCATGATGAAAGCTGCACTTGAAGATAAATGTGGTGTTCATGTACATGAAAGCCAAGACATCTATACAGGTGAATGCTATTATTCGTTTACCAACGGCAAGCGCGTGTTATCAAAATAAAAAAAGCCTCTTCATAAGAAGAGGCTTTTTTCTATCTTCCGTCAGCATCCGCGTTCCCATCACCATCACCATCACCATCGTGATCGTGATTAGAAGCAGATTCACTCCAGCTTGTGTAGGAGTTAGAATCTTCTTCGGCATAATTCATGGGTTCAACGGATGTTTTTTTATTTGAAGTTTGCTTGCGTTTAAAAACGAACTGCACGATGAAAAAAAGAATGACAATAAGTGCAACGATAAACAATACAGTATCAAACATGCTAGTAATTCCTTTCAGTAAGTAGGTAGTAGTAGCTTGTTCTTATTGTCACACGAAAATAAGACCCTTTCAAGAAAAAATGGGGCCTGGTTTTGTTTCTTTAAGGAAACTTTTTTTATCTTAGCCATATATTATTGTATGAAGAAACATTTTAGAAAAGAGGGAGTACAGTGAAAAAAAGTTCGAAGGATGTTAAGGTTCAACAGTATATTTATCTCATGTATAAGCTGGGAATTATTACAGAAGAACAAAAGAATCAGTTCTTTCAAAACCACTAAAAAAGCAACCGTTTTTGCGTTCCGGTTGCTTTTTCCCTTTACATAGCAGGATTAATAATCGTGTAGTTTTTGTGGTTGACAACAGTTCGCTGTTCTAAGTCTAAATCCCGGTAGTTTGCCATGTAAGTCAAATCAACAATCACGGAGTTTTCATTTACTTTTTCGACAATGCCCTGTAAGCCATTTTTAAATTCTATCAAGTTTCCTACCTCTGCTATTTTCATCATTCATCGCTCCTTTGTTTTAAATTAGTTCATTATTAATTTTTTCAATAATTTTAATTTTGAAAATAGTAAAACTAGTTAGCGTTTTCTTTTTTTACAATTTTGCCTTAAAACTGGGAATTAGTAAAGGGTTTTTTGAAAAAATATAAAATAAAATTGAAAAAACAAGTAAAATGTGCTGAGGAATAGAAGGAATTGGTAGCTTTAACGAAAGAGAGAAGCAACACAGTTCCATCTTTGTTCATCTTTCGTTATAATAAACGAGGTATAATCTTGTCATAAATTATAAGAATTAGAAGGTGTAGAAATTGAAAGATACTGGACTCGTGCTCGAAGGAGGCGGTATGAGAGGCCTTTATACAACCGGAGTTTTAGATTACTTTATGGAAAGAAATCTTTACCTTCCGTATGTAATTGGCGTTTCAGCCGGCGCTTGTCATGCCACTTCTTATTTATCTAGACAAATAGGAAGAAGTCGCAAAGCTAATTTAGATTTTTTAGAGGATCCTCGCTACTTGTCGTGGAAAAATTATTTTAAAACAAAAGAGATATTTGGAATGGATTTCGTTTTTGATGAAATTCCTAATCAGCTTCTTCCATTTGACTTTGAGGCATTTGCTGAGCGTACAGAGAAGCTTGTAGTAGGAGCAACGGACTGCGTGACGGGAGAACCCGTTTATTTTGATGAGTATGATCGGGATATTTTGACAGCGGTTCGCGCTTCTAGTTCCCTTCCATTTTTAGCACCTGTCGTTACATATAAAGGAAAAGAGCTGTTAGATGGAGGAATCAGTGATCCGATTCCAATCAAAAAAGCAGTGCAGGATGGATATAGAAAAAATATTGTTGTGCTAACGCGAAACGAAGGATATCGAAAAAAGAAATCAAATATGCTTTGGTTATTGAAGCGCAAATATCGTCATTATGATGGGCTGACTCGTGCGCTTGAGAACCGCTATAAATTGTATAATGAAACATTGTCATATATTGAAGAGCAGGAAAGACAGGGGAATATCTTTGTGATTCGTCCGCAATCCCCTCTTGTAGTAGGGCGAATTGAGAAGAATCGTGAGCGCCTCGACGCTCTTTATAACCAAGGATATAAAGAAGCTGAAGCTCAATTTGCGTCTCTGCAAAATTGGCTCAACAGCTAAAAACGAGGTGGAACTGAATGGATGAACAAACAGTAATCAATATGTTAAATGAGTTAAGTGAAGGAAAAGTAACCGAAATTAAAGTTAAAAAAGAAGACTTTCTTGCTTTTCGCCCTTTTTTAGTAAATCGCCCTGATTTCAAACATTTTCGTGGAATCGCCGGACGCGGAGGCGATTTTACCTATACGTATCTAGAAATTCCTAGGAGTTAAACGAAATGATGGCATTATTTGATTATGCCTTATATAATGGATGTATGAGCCTGTACAGTAGAGAATATACTGTTACAAGTGCTTGTGCGTTTATTTAGTAACGTATAGTAAGAGCGAATAAACGTGTTTAGTTATAGGAGGGATATTATGGATGAGTTTCGAAAAAGTACAGCACCTTTTTATTTTGCAGATCATATATGGAAAGATAAAAATGGAATGACGACTTATGGGATGCTGTTAACGAACCGGCCCGAAGATGACGGGGACTATGACCTCCATTCGTTATTAGAAGAAGCATATGTAGATCATAAAAAAATTCTAATTACTACTGTTTACGACAACAGTGAACAGCAGTTGACCGGATACGTGATACATTTATCAGATGATCAAGACGTTTTTACGTTTATGGATGATACGGGTGCTAAGCTAGTGATTGATTTCTATGATGTTGTAGAAATTGAGATCGAAGATTAAAAAGAGCTGAATGTTGATTACAACATTCAGCTCTTTTGTGTAAAAGTAGATGAATTTAAATGTTTATCATAAGAATTATAAGGGAAAAACGAATGAAGAAATTTCTGATTAAACTGAAATAAGTCGGGAAAATATACCTGTATTTTAGAAAAATTACCGTGATTATGACAAAAAATAAGGTACAATGTCATATTTGTGTTCCGAACGTAATTTTGTTCATCAAACTTAAAGAAATGTAATTGAATCGTTCGGTGAAACCCCCATATAGCTATGATAGAGTAATACCATACGAAATTTCAGGAGGTATTACCTATGAAACATAGTTATATGAAATCAATGGTAGTAGCTTGTTTAGCTACTCTTTCATTTATAGGTTTTAATGCAACAGCTACGGCTGCAACTAATTATAAAGTAGTCAAAGGCGATAGTCTTTGGAAGTTAGGTAAAAGATATAGTGTAACAATTGACGATATTAAAAAATTAAACAATCGTCAAGGAGATATGATTTATATTGGTGAAACATTAGCTATTCCGAGTAAGACAAAAGTGCTGGCTGCTGAAACAACGGAACCTTCAACGGCAGCACCTGCTAATACGGCTAAGCCAGAACCAAAACCAGAAGCCAAACCTGCAGACCAGGAAACACCTGCAGTTTCGATTTCGGCAAGTGAAAAAGATTTATTAGCTCGCTTAGTAGAAGCCGAAGCAAAAGGCGAATCGTATGAAGGAAAAGTAGGGGTAGCAACAGTGGTGTTAAACCGTGTAAATTCTCCGAAGTTTCCAGATACGGTAACAGGAGTTATTAAACAAGTTGTCGGAAAAGCATACGCTTTTTCACCGGTTCAAAACGGATCAATTAACAAACCTGCTTCAGAAGATTCGAAAAAAGCAGTAGAGCAAGCATTGACTAGAAAAGATCGTTTAGATGATTCCATTTACTTTTATAATCCAAAAACAGCTACCGATAACTGGATTCGTTCACGTGCTGTAATTAAAACAATTGATCATCACGTGTTTGCTAAATAAAAAAGAGGCTGCAACAAAAGTATTTTAGACGAAGTGAAAAACGAACCATTGATCACATGTTGATCAATGGTTCGTTTTTTTTTGATGGTGAATATAGTTTTATCTGTCTCGTTCCTTCTAGCAGTTGATTGGATTCATTTCGTTATGTGTCAACCTCTTTTTTTAGTCTAAAAAGATATCTCGTTCCAAACTGCCCTCAGAACCCGTTAAAACTAGACCAATATCGGTATCAGCTTCTAAGTTCTGAACGATGGTAAAAGGCACTTTATGTTGGTTAGCCGCTTGAATATAAGGGGAGAGGTATGAATAAGACAAAGAGCCATTTAAAAACAAATGACCGTCTTTCACTTTTTTTAAAAGAGGCTTTATTTTTGCTGCATCCTTTTTCATGACTTGCCCTTTTTTTAGCGCAATTTCAATATTCTCACGTAGAGCAGTTAAGAAATATCTTCTTTCGTCTCTTTTTGTTTCCTTTGCTCCGTACATTCCTCGTTCTAAGTATTCTTCTAGTTGATCAGACATTATGTCACTTCCTTTCGTTATAAACTATAAACGATTATGGATATAAGTAAAAGGGACAGGAAAAAAGGAAAATCATTGTGCTATATCACCTGTTTTCTTGCTGAGTACAAAGAAAAACAAAAAATGTGTTGAAATTTAGCCTAAAATATTGTTTAATGTAAATAGATAGAAAATCATATCGGTTTTTTATTAAAGGTTTGTAAGCGATTACAGATATACATACATAGCAGCGTTTGGGGAGACGCTCCTATGATTTTATGTTCAAAGCGCATTGTATAAAAAGGGGATTATATAGCTTTAGGGCATATACGGTCAAGCAAAGGGTCAGATAAATTAATAAAAAATCGCTATGTATTTTCATAAGAAGAACGGTCAACATCTTTGTTGAGCGTTCTTTTTATGCGTTCATATTATGTTTATTTCTCATTGCAGCAGCTGCTGAAAATGCTAAAAGGACATTCCTCGTTTCATCTCTCTTATTTTACATGTAGTATGTTTCAAAGCCTTAAAAAATATGTCTGTACGCTTGTTTGATCCTAACGAGGTGATAGAAAAAGAATATTTTTTAAGAAATCACAAAAAAAGAGGCGATTGCCTATGCAAGAAGTAGGTGAATAACATATGTAATAAAGAGAATGAAATATAATTTGAGGAGGCATGTATCATGCAAGAATTTGATATTAATGACATAAGAAGACCATTTGGTGGTTTTGGAGGCTTTGGCCGTCCAGGATTCGGTTTCGGTCGCCCAGGTTTTGGTTTCGGTCGTCCTGGTTTTGGCTTCGGCCGTCCGGGGTTCGGTTATGGCTTTGGTCGCCCTTGGGGTTGGGGCTTTGGAGCTCCATTTCTTGGAGGATTAGTTCTTGGAAGTGCATTAGGAGGTCCAGGTTATTACGGCTATCCAGCACCATATTATCCGCCGTACCCACCATATTATTATTATTAAAATAGTGAGCGCTGATAAAGCGCTCTTTTATTATGTCCAATACAAGGTATGTATAGAATGCATGCAAGACGTTACGTTTAGAAAATGATAACAGTTTTAAATAAGGAATGAATGCTTAAGCTAAAGGAGACAAGTTTTCCTTGCAACAATTGTTGATTTTGCTATAATAACTTCGGTGGCATTTTTGGTCACTGGGTGGGCGAGGGATAGATGAAAAGAAGGAAATTAGATTGAACGCATTATTTGAAAAGTTGTTTCGTTTAAACGACCACCAAACAACTGTCGGAAAAGAAAGCTTAGCTGGGGTCATTTCATTTCTTTCCATCGTGTATATTATTGCTGTTAATTCAACCATTTTGTCTGATGCCGGTATTCCGCTTGAAGCAGGAATATTCGCAACAGTGGCTTCGGCTTTTGTAGGCTGTGTTATTATGGCTTTTTGGGCAAATGCGCCGCTCATTCTGGTGCCAGGTATGGGGATTAACGCATTGTTTACGTATACGATGGTTCAATCAATGGGATTATCTTGGCAAGAAGGGTTATTAGCAGTAGTGATATCCGGCTTTCTTTTTATAGCATTAGCTTTTTCACGACTGTCTGCCAAAATTGTTTCTTCGATTCCGCATTCGTTAAAAGAAGCGATAACAGTCGGTGTTGGCTTATTTTTAACATTTATCGGTTTGCAAAAAGGGAAGCTTGTAGTTCCAAGCGAAAACACTTTTGTAGCACTTGGAGACTTGTCAGATCCGTTTGTTATCAGTACGCTGTTGACGTTAATTATCACAATCGTACTGTTTATCCGAAATGTGAAGGGTAACTTTTTGTTAAGCATGATTGCTGGATCCGTCCTTGCCTTCTTACTTGGTGTAAGAAGCAGTGCAGAAAATGGACAGTCCGCTGCGAGCGTGAACGACTTCTTTAGCAGCTTTGGCACATTGTCTTTTGGAGCCATTGGAGACGTTGCGTTTTGGGCAGCTGTCTTTTCATTAACAATGGTATTGATTTTTGAAAATATTGGTTTGCTTCATGGTCAGCTAGGTATGATGAATCAAGATAGCAAATTTCCGCGGGCCTTTCAAGCAACAGCCGCCTCAGCTTTGCTAAGCGGGGTGTTTGGAACAAGTCCAACGGTGTCTTCTGTAGAAGGAGCATCTGGTATTGCAGCTGGAGGGCGAACGGGTTTAACATCGCTGATTACAGGAGTTTTATTTTTAAGTTCACTTCTGTTTATTCCATTTATCAAGCTAGTTCCAGATAGTGCTATTGCACCTATTCTCATTGTGATTGGAGCACTAATGATTCAAAATATCAAAAACATCAATTTACAGGACTTAACAGAAGGTTTCCCTGCATTTTTAATTATTGCGCTTATTCCTCTTACGTACAGCATTGCTGATGGAATTGCATTTGGGTTCATTGCGTATCCACTGCTTAAATTATTCCTTGGTAAAATGCGTGAAGTATCGATGTTTATGTATGTAAGCGCGCTATTGTTTTTCTTGAATTTTGTGCTGCATTATATTGCTTAAAATAGACAGCTGAGTACTTTTGCTCAGCTGTTTTTTGTGTTTGCGGTAAAGAATCCTCTTTTTAGATATCATACTCCGTATTTCGTGTCCTTTGGTTAATCAGCCGCTTCTAAAATGGCGTTTCCTGCGTAGAGTAGTACAGAAGTCGGAGGGGATATAAGGGGGAGAAAACGATGGGAATTAAATTAATTAAAATATCAGCCGTTTATTTTGGAATTGGCATCATATTGGGGTATTATATGTCAATTGTTCACAGCTACGCTTTGACGCCTGTTCACGTGCACATTAATTTATTAGGATGGACGTCGCTTACGTTAGCGGGACTTATTTATTATTTGTTTCCTGCGTTTAGCGAAAGTAAATTAGCTAAACTGCACGTATGGTTGCATAATATAGGATTACCGGTCATGATGATTGGTTTATTTCTCATGATCGTACTAGAAAACCAAGCTTTTACACCCGTAGTGGCAGTAGGAGCAACACTTACGGCTATTGGCGTTTTAATTTTCGTATATCACATCCTTAAAAATTTGAAATCTGAACGATAAACCAAGAAGGTCGTTGACGATGGTTGCTAATTTCAAAAGGAAAAAGAACCAGCTATAGCGAATATACATGTAAACAAGGTGAAAGTGCGATTTACATAAAGGTGTGCTAGGCATCTTTATAAGGAGGGGTAAGCTGCAGGGATTTCTAGCTCTTATAAAAGCCAATAAAAGGGCTGATTATAAGTTTCTTGCGGCGGAGATACTATGGGAGAACATCAACAATTAGTGCGTGTTAGGGAGCTAGCAAATGAAATTATTCGACTTCGTCTTCAAGACCGTACGACTTATGACGAATTAGAGTTGCAAAATAATGTAGAGTTGTTGTCTCGTTCTGTGGTTGACTTAGTAAACATTATGTTAGCCGAAGATGTGGATTCGTCTACGTCTTTAAAAGCTACAGCTTCTAAAATGAAAATGGTGTATAATAACATGCATCAAGCTGAGAAAAAAGATTATTTGCATTTCTAATTGCTAGGCTCCTTTTCGCCACAAACGAAATGGAGGTGTACGAGGCAGATGCTATCGTCACTAACGACTTCTGAAGCTATTGTAGCATCCGTTCTTGCACTGGTTGTCATTGCCGTTTCCATTATCTTTTTTGCCACTCTTATTATGGTTGTTGTTCGACGAGAAAGAATCAGCAGCTTGGTTAATCACGGAGAGCATGCAGATGGGAAGCAAAAAAGCTTAGGTGAATTTTTTCGTTCTTTACGGAAAAAATAACTACCGTTTTCTTATTAAATAGATAAAAGCGGTCAATTTAAACGTTGACCGCTTTTTTTAGATGGTTTGCTTATTTTTTTCTAAAACAATACGCGCTGCTTCACTAACAGATGACACAACAGCAGAGGCGTGGCGCTGAACAGCTTCAGGAGCTGTAGCCATAGCGAAACTGTTCGGCGTTAATTGAAACATAGGAATATCGTTAAATGAATCCCCCACACATGCAATTTCCTCTGGTTTTAGCTGAAGATGATTTAATAAAATTTCAATGGCATTTCCTTTGCTGATATGTTTAGGCATAATATCCAAACACTGCTTGGCAGAAATATATGTATCAATATAATCACCAAACTCTTCGTTCACTTCTTTTTGCAGAGCTACCATTTCATCATGATCTCCAAGAACCGTGATTTTAGATGGAGAAAGAGCGTGACCAAATGAATCCGTCATTTCAATTTGTTCTTCGATAGGGAAAAACATATGAGTTTCAATCGCTTCAATAATTTCATTTCGCTGCTCTACATAATTCGTGTCGTTTGAACAGACAAGCGTAATACGGTTAGGATCTATCGTTTTTTTATAAAGTTGAACCGCTAAATCATCTTCAAACACTTTTCCATGAAGTTCTTGATTTTCTTTGGTCCACACAAATCCTCCGTTTTGGCTAATGCGATGAAATGTATTATTAATATCAGTAGAAATCTTTAAAATTTCCGTATCCATTCGTCCAGAAGCAAGACAAACCTCTACTCCTTGGCGCTGAAGTTCACTAAGTGCGTCTGCATTATGCTGTTCTACGTATTTTTCTTCGTGTAAAAGAGTGCCATCTAAGTCGCTTACAAATAATTTAATCATCTCTTGAAAATTCCTTTCCCTAAAAAATTTGCTGTGATAAGAGCGTTACAAATTTATTACATTCCTTATTCTATCAGTGTTTCCCAAGAAACTCATAAAAAAAGCTCAAACCGGCGATGAATTCAAAGGGATCAAGACATAACTGCATCAATTTTTTCCGCAGGAGTGTTCGCTTTGCCCTTCAAACAGCTAGAAACAGCTACATGAAATCCAGTTCACGATCACAATGAAAAAATCCGAATGGAGTTGATTCTCAGTCAAGAATCTGGATTCACCGTTCGGATCTTTCTTCAGCTAAAAATACATTTGTCGCAGCCTTTTTTTAGGTTTGTTCACTGTAAAAAAACAGCCGCGGTCTAAAAGACCGCAGCCATGTTTTACAATACGTTAAAATATTTCGCTTCAGGATGTGCAAAAACAAGGGCTGTAACAGAAGCTTCTGGTTCCATCATGAAACCGTCTGTTAACTGAATGCCGATGTCTTCAGGTTTAATTAATTTAAACAGTTTTGCTTGGTCTTCAAGGTCTGGACATGCGGGATATCCGAATGAAAAACGCTGACCTTGGTATTTGGCTGAAAAACGCTCCGCCATTGTAAAGTCAGGCGAATCGGGGAATCCCCAGCGGTCACGAATTTGCTGATGAACACGTTCTGCTAATCCTTCAGCTAGTTCAAGCGCAAGAGCTTGGAACACGTGACTCTTTAAAAACTCGCCGTTTTCTTTGAATTTCGCCGCGCGTTCGCGAATGCCTGTTCCTGCTGTTACAGAGAAGAAACATACATAGTCCATCTCTTTTTCTTTAGGCTTTGCAAAATCAGATAAGCACAGGAACTGTCCTTTTGCTTGTCGAGGGAAGGTAAAGCGTTCAATTTCTGTTTTTTCATCAGCAGGATCATAAATAATTAAATCATTTCCGTCTGCTTGAGCAGGGAAGAACTGATAAATAACCGCTGGTTTAATTAAGTTTTCTTTTAGTGCCAGTTCGAGAAGGTCATCAACGGTTTCTTTTAATTGAACAGCACGCTCGTCTTTTTCAGCAAGCAGCTTATTCACTTTTCCTTTTAGTCCTAAGTGATGGCCTAAAAGCATCTGCCAGTTAATATACGGAAGAACCTGTGCCAAATCGTAGTGTTTGACAACGTGGCGCTTTAAATCAGCCGGTACAAAAACAGGAACATCCGTTGAAATGGCGGATCTTTCTAAAACAGCCGTAGCTGCTTGAGCGGTTTGAGGCTGGCGTTCTCGAACCGTTACTTTCTTTTCTTGACGCGTTTTTAAATCTGCTAAAAGCTGAATAACTTCTTCTTTGTTCTGCAGCTTATTTGCTAACGCTAATCCGTCCATCGCATCTTTGGCGTAGAGGACGGCACCTTCATATTCCGGGGCAATTTTAAAGTCAGTAAATTTACGGGAAAGGGCAGCGCCTCCTACCATAATTGGAACATCAATGCTTGATTGCGTTAAATCTTGTGCAGTTAAAACCATTTGCTGAGCTGATTTTACTAAAAGACCTGACAGGCCAATGATGTCTGGCTTTTCGTCTTTTACTGCTTCAATCAGCTGCTGCGGCGTTACTTTAATTCCTAAATCAATGACTTTAAAACCATTGTTGCTTAAAATGATGTCTACTAAGTTTTTACCGATATCGTGCACGTCGCCTTTAACCGTTGCAAGAATCACTTTTCCTTTTCCAGAATCATTTTCAGTTGCTTCCATATGAGGTTCTAAAAAGGCAACGGATGCTTTCATAACTTCCGCACTTTGAAGCACTTCTGCTACAATCAGCTGGTTGTCATTAAACAAACGTCCGACTTCCGCCATCCCCTTCATAAGCGGTCCGTTAATAATATCTAACGGATCATCATATTGAGCTAAAGCCTGTTCTAAATCAGGAAGCAATCCTTCTTTTGTACCTTCGACAATATACATTGCCAATCGTTCTTCAAGTGTTAACGTAGAAATTTCTACTTTTGCTTCTTTCTTTTTATCACGATAAAAGTCCGTAAACGTGCTTAGCGTTTCATCAGTTGTGTTAAATAATAACGCATTAGCAAGCTCAATTTCAGCTTCTGGAATAGAAGCATAGCGCTCTAATTTTTCTGTATTAACAATGGCATAATCGAGTCCAGCCTGCGTACAGTGATAAAGGTAAACCGCATTTAGTACTTCACGTCCGACTGGAGGAAGACCGAATGACACGTTACTTACGCCAAGAATGGTCAGGCAATCAGGCAGGGCTTCTTTAATCATTTTAATTCCCTTAACTGTTTCTTCAGCAGAACCAATATATTGTTCATCACCAGTCCCTACAGGAAACACAAGAGGGTCAAAAATAATATCTTTTGGATTAAAGCCATGTTTTTCAACAAGCAAATCATGTGAGCGTTTAGCAATCTCTACTTTTCTTTCTGCAGTAACGGCCATGCCTGTTTCATCGATTGTACCGACAACCAGAGCTGCACCGAATTTTTTTACTAGCGGCAAGATTGCATCAAAACGCTCTTCACCATCTTCTAAGTTAATGGAGTTGATAATGACCTTACCTTGCGAGTACGTTAAAGCTTTTTCAATAACTTTCTCGTCAGTTGAATCGATTACAAGAGGAACCTTCACTTTTTTTACAACTTCTTGAATAAATTCCTCCATGTCTTCCATTTCTTCACGGTCTGGATCTGCTAAGCAAATATCAATAACGTGAGCACCATTTTTAACTTGAGCACGCGCAATTTCAGATGCTTCTTCAATTTTCCCTTCCGCAATCAGACGCTTGAACTTGCGAGAACCGATTACATTCGTACGTTCTCCCACAAAAAGAGGGCGCATAGAATCGTCATATACAAGCGGTTCAATACCGGTTACAGCATGATTATGCTCGGAGCGATCAAGCGAACGAGGAGCAACCTCTTTTACCGCTTCAGCAAGTGCTTTAATATGAGCAGGCGTTGTACCACAGCATCCGCCTACAAAGTTCAGCCAGCCTTTATCAGCAAATCCTTTAATTTTTTGAGCCAGCAGCTCAGGGGACTCATGATAATTGCCTTCTTCATCCGGAAGTCCAGCGTTTGGATAACAGCTAACAGCTGAAGTGGCTAGGTCTGAAAGAGAGCGAATATGATCCGTCATAAATTCAGGACCTGTCGCGCAGTTAAGTCCGACTGAAAGAGGCTTCATGTGTTCCAGTGATAAGTAAAAAGATTCGATATCTTGACCAGCGAGAGTTGTTCCCATTGGCTCAATCGTTCCTGAAATCATAATTGGAACTTCTATTTTCAGTTTTTCAAACGCCGCTGTAATGCCTAAAAACGCAGCTTTTACGTTCAGCATGTCTTGACAGGTTTCGACTAGAAGTAAGTCGACGCCGCCGTCTAACAAACCCCGAGCTTGCTCTTCGTACGATTCTACTAACTCAGGGAATGTAATACCTCCCGTAACAGAGAGAGTTTTAGTGGTAGGACCGATAGCTCCAGCTACGAACCTAGGCCATTCGGGAGTTGAATATTTATCGCGGGCTGCACAAGCAAGCTTCACAGCTTCGATATTCAATTCATACGCCAAGTGGCCTAAATCGTATTCATCAAGTACGGTAGATGTTGAGCCAAACGTATTGGTTTCAATGATGTCAGCACCCGCTGCAAAGTACTCTTCATGAATGCGCTGAATCACATGAGGCGCTGTTCGGGTCAAATATTCGTTGCAGCCTTCATATTCTTCGCCGCCAAAATCTTCAGCGCTTAAATCAGCATCTTGAATCATCGTTCCCATTGCTCCATCGATGACGAGTATTCGCTTCTTTAGTTGTTGTTCGATAAGTGAGCTCATTTATATCTTCCTTTCTGATGTAACGAGTTGCTTGTCATGAATATAGCGTGTTAGAATTTCGGTCATTTCATAGCGCATAAACGGCGTAATTAAGTAAATACCGTCAAATAGTTCATATGCTGTATCAATTAAGTTTTTTGCAATCGCAAGGCCTTCGACTTCACCGCGAATCCGGTCATTTCCCGTTGCGTCCATACGTTCTAGAATATCTTCTGATAATTTAATTCCAGGTACTTCATGGTGAATAAATCGAGCATTTCTTGCGCTTGTTAACGGCATGATTCCGATGTATACCGGTGTTGTTAAATGTTTGGTTGCTTCATATACCTCTTCAATTTGCTTAGTTGAATAGAGAGGCTGAGTAATGAAATAGTGAGCCCCGCAGTCGATTTTCTTTTCCAAGCGCTGAACGGCTCGGTCTAAGTGACGCACGTTTGGGTTAAAGGCAGCTGCAATGGAAAAATTGGTTTTTTGACCAAGCGGTTTGCCGGAATAAGATAGTCCTTCATTAAACTGAGCAATTAAACTAATCAAGTCAAATGAAGATAAATCATAGACCGAAGTGGCGCCAGGGAAATCGCCAACTTTTGATGGATCACCGGTAATTGCAAGCACTTGATTCATTCCTAGCGTATGAAGTCCCATTAAATGAGATTGAAGTCCAATTAAATTTCGGTCGCGACAGGTAATATGAATAAGCGGTCGTGCTTTTGTTTCTTGTTGCATCAGTGTTGCCATTGCCAAGTTGCTGATGCGAGGTGAGGCAAGAGAATTATCAGCTAATGTAATAGCATCTACGCCGACTTTATCAAGTGCTTTTGCGCCTTCTAAAAATTTCGTCGGACCAAGCTGTTTAGGCGGATCCAGCTCAACGATAACCGAGCGGCGCTTCTTCACAATTTCGTGCATATGAGGTTTATCCTGCTGCTCACGCTCTTGAACCGTAACGGCTGGTCTCATTTTAACGACTTTGCTTGTAATCGGAGGCAGGTCTTTTAAGGCAGACGACATGGCGCGTACGTGAGCTGGTGTTGTACCGCAGCATCCTCCAATTAAGCGAACCCCTTGTTCGCGGAATAAACGCGCGCTTTCTACAAAGTAGTCTTCATTCGTTTCATATTCCAGCTTGCCTTCCACATACGCCGGAAGGCTGGCATTAGGGTAAGCAGATAAGAAAGCACGATCAGGAAGCGGTACTTCTTCAAGAGACTGAATCATATGATAAGGACCTAAACGGCAGTTTAGCCCGACAACATCTGCTCCCAAGTCTTCTAATTCTTTTAATGCATCTGCTAAAGGACGCCCATCTTGCAGTACGCCAATATCATGCAGGGAAACGTGGGTAATAATAGGCTTATCCGTTTCTTTTCTTGCTAGTGTAAGAACGGTCTTTAATTCTTCGAAATCATAGTATGTTTCAAATAAAAGGCCATCCACGCCTTCATTTAAAAGCCAAAACATTTGTTCACGAATGCTTCGCTTAACCTCTTCTAAGCTAATAGCATTTTTTTGGAAAGAACGAATTCCGCCGAGTGTACCAACCACGTAAGCCTGATCGTTTGCAGCTTGTTTCGCTAATTTTACACCAGCAACATTGATGTCTTTGACTGAATCTTCTAATCCATAACGGGCAAGTTTTTGATAATTAGCAGCGTACGTATTTGTTTGAATAACGTTTGCACCAGCTTCTACATAGGCTCTGTGAATACGAGAAACCTCTTCTGGTTTGGTGATGTTTAGTTCTTCAAAACAGCTGTCAATACCGTGTGAGTAAAGGAGGGTACCAGTGGCACCATCCCCAATTAAAATTTTAGACTTTAAATCTTCAAGTAACCCCATGTCAAAACCTCCTTAAATTGTTCCGCTTCTATTTCACGAGTGATTCGTTTTATGCAATATGCCGATAAAATAGAAAAAGTCTTCTTAAGAAGACTTTTTTCGCCTTCTTATCTTCCAAGCAATAAATTAATTGCTTGCTGGATTTAGCACCATGTCTCTAACGACTGGTTGCTGAGGTTTCAAAGGGCCAGTCCCTCCACCTCTCATGATAAGAATCAATTGTATATAATTGAAACATATTTTTTTAAATAGAAAGAATACTTATTTAATAATTTATCTGATTTTTAGAAATTATACAACAGTAAATTGTGAATTTCCAGCAAATATTGAGGAAAATTTAAAAGCTAAAGGGAAAATATCCGTATATTTTGTTTGAAAACTGCCGTTATGTTAAGGGATAAAGGGTTTTCATGAAAAAAACAAGAAGGAAATAAAAAAACGAAAAAGGAACAGCACCGGGTGAGGCGAGGATTTACATATAAAAGGCTCGTCTTTTTTTAACCGTTTCTACATATAGTGAACTATGAAGGGTAGAAGGGTGATGGGCATGAAAAGGTGGAAACTCACGCTGCAGGTTGCTGCTACGTATGTAGGCACCGTTGTAGGAGCCGGTTTTGCAACAGGCAAGGAAATTGTTCAATTTTTTACACAGTACGGGGAACTTGGAATGGTTGGAATTTTGGTCAGCGGCTTGTTTTTTATTTGGCTAGGTTCGAAAATGATGCTGCTTTCGCACGCAATTGGGGCTTCTTCTTATCAGCAGCTTAATACATATTTATTTGGTGATGTACTTGGAAAAGCGGTAAACGGTGTAATGATCGTCATTTTATTTGGAGTAACTTCAGTCATGCTAGCGAGTACGGGGGCAATAGGAAAAGAACAGTTCGGACTGTGGCCTCCTGTTGGGATGATTTGTACAATTGTTTTAACTTATATATTTATCGCAAGAGGAATTAACGGTATTTTAATTGTTAATTCTCTTGTTGTGCCTATGATGCTTTCATTTGCTTTTATCATCTTTGTGCCAAATGTCAGCTATTTCTCACTGATTCAAACGAAGCCAGACTTAACGCTCGTCACACAGTGGAAGTGGGCGGTTAGTCCCTTTTTATATATTTCCCTAAATCTAGCTTTGGCTCAGGCCGTTTTAGTTCCATTAGGAAGCTCCGTGAAAGATAAGAGCGTGATCAAAAAAGGGGCCGTAATAGGAGGATGTGTACTTACGTTTATGCTTGTTTCTACTCATCTTGCCCTTTCCAATTTGCCTTATTCATTTCAACTTGATATTCCTATGAGTGCCGTTGTTAAAAATATCTCAGCGGGGGTGAATGTTTTATTTACGGTAGTTGTGTTAGGTGAGATTTTTACTACATTGATTGGAAATGTATTTGGAATCGCTAAACAGCTTCAATCATTTCTTCCCCTGAATGACAAACAAGCTTTTGCGTTTATTATCTTGGCATGCTTTATTATCGGGCAATTTGGATATGCTCAGCTTCTTGAGTTTTTGTATCCGATATTTGGCTATATTGGACTAGCTTTTGTATGGATGCTATGTATTAAAAAAGAAAAAATAAGCTAAAAGCTGGATTTTGCAGAACAGATGTGAAAAAACGAAGTTAAATGATGTGACAAGTCGATTTTACTTTGCTATAATGTAAAACAAATAAGACTCTAGCAGTCGAATATATTATCCTTCGGGGTCGGGTGTAAGTCCCAACCGGCGGTGATAAAGCATATGCTTTTAAGCCCGTGACCCGTTTTCATACGATGTATGTTAGCGGTGGATCTAGTTGAAATCTAGAGCCGACAGTAAAAGTCTGGATGGGAGAAGGATCAGGAAGCACAGTTGTTTTTTTGTGTTGTATTAATAAGGGACAGGTTTGCCTTTTTTAAAGCTACCCTTGTTTTTGTACACAAAACATAACTGTTTATTTCGTATACAATTAGCGGAATTTTGCATAGATAAAACTGATTCAGCTCAGCCGACCCCTTGGACATTTGTTCAAGGGGCTTTTTTATTTTCAGTGGTTGGGGGAAAGATAAATATGAAAAAAAAGCAGCTGCTATTTCAAAACGGCATAAGAAGTTGGAATAGCGCCAAAGCAGGTGAAGAAAATGTTCACAGGTATTATTGAAGAAATTGGAAAAATAAAACGTATTCAAAAGGCTACAGAAGCAATTGTTCTTACGATTGATGCGAAGACCGTGTTAGAAGATGTGAACTTAGGGGATAGTATTTCAGTTAACGGCGTTTGTTTAACCGTAACGGCTTACTCTCAAAATGAATTTACGGTCGACGTCATGCCGGAGACGATTAAAGCAAGTACCCTGCAGCTTCTAACCGTTGGATCACGTGTTAACTTAGAACGGGCGATGGCTGCAAATGGCCGGTTTGGAGGGCATTTCGTCAGCGGACACGTTGATGGAATTGGAACCATTGTAAGCAAAACACGTAAAGGAAATGCCTTTTATTATGAAATTCAAGTAGATCCTGAACTTCGTGAATTTATGATGTTAAAAGGATCTGTTTCTGTAGACGGAACAAGTCTTACTATTTTTGATGTCAGCAACCAATCATTTACTATTTCTCTTATTCCTCATACGGTGCTTCACACAGTCGTGGGAGACAAACAGCGAGGAGACAAGGTGAATATTGAATGCGATATGTTAGCTAAATATATGCATCAGATGATGGCTAACAAGTCAACTCCTGGCGCCTCGAATCGGTCAGGTAATATGAAGGATTTATTGCAGCAGCATGGTTTTACAAATTAACAGTGAGGTGAAAAAGATGTTTCATAAAGTAGAAGAAGCCATTGAAGAGTTAAAAAAGGGAAAAGTGGTTATTGTATGCGACGATGAAGATCGAGAAAATGAAGGAGATTTTATTGCATTAGCCGAAAAAACGACGCCTGAGGTTATTAACTTTATGGCTACTCATGGAAGAGGATTAATTTGTACACCTGTTAATGAAGAAATTGCGCATAAATTGAATCTTCACCCGATGGTAGTGAACAATACGGATGTACATGGAACAGCATTTACAGTAAGTATTGATCATATTTCAAGTACAACAGGTATCAGTGCGTACGAACGTTCTGCTACCGTTATGGCTCTTGTAAATGAAGCAACGGTAGCAAGTGATTTCCAACGACCAGGACACATTTTTCCGTTGATTGCAAAAGACGGGGGCGTTCTGCAGCGTGCGGGTCATACAGAGGCCGCTGTTGATTTAGCCGTGTTAGCAGGAGGAAAGCCTGCGGGTGTTATTTGTGAAATCATGAATGAAGATGGAACAATGGCACGCGTACCGGATTTAACAAAGATTGCAGAGCAATTTGATTTAAAAATGATTACAATAAAAGATTTGATTGCCTACCGCCGTAAACATGACCAGCTGATTAGCCGTGAAGTAGAAGTAAGCTTACCTACGGCATTTGGTGATTTTAAGGCTGTAGGATATACAAATAAACTTGATAATAAAGAACATGTGGCTCTTATCAAGGGTGATATTGATCATAATAGCCCCGTTCTCGTGCGGGTTCACTCCGAGTGCTTGACTGGAGATGTGTTTGGCTCTGAGCGCTGTGACTGCGGTCCTCAGCTTCACGCGGCTCTTACGCAAATTGAAGAAGAAGGACGCGGCATTCTGCTGTATATGCGTCAAGAGGGCAGAGGTATTGGCTTATTAAATAAGCTAAGAGCATATAAGCTGCAGGAAGAAGGATACGATACCGTAGAAGCGAATGAAAAACTCGGGTTTGCTGCGGATTTACGAGAGTATGGAATCGGTGCTCAAATCTTAAAGGACCTTGGAGTCAAACAAATGAAGCTTTTAACGAACAATCCTCGCAAAATTACTGGGCTAAAAGGCTACGACCTTGAAGTGGTAGAGAGAGTGCCTCTTCAAATGCCGGCAGTGGATGCCAATAAAAAATACTTAGATACCAAAGCTAAAAAACTAGGTCATTTATTACATTTATAAGTTTACACTTTTTTTCGTTATAACAAATGAAGCTAATTCATGAAAAGAAATGTAAATAACTATATATTACTACTAGCAGGAGGAACAAGAGATGAATCATTTATATGAAGGAAATTTAGTTGGCACAGGATTAAAAATCGGAATCGTGGTAGGGCGTTTTAATGAATTTATTACAGGGCGTTTACTTAGTGGAGCAGAAGATGCGCTTAAACGTCACGGCGTAGCTGATGAAGATGTAGACGTGGCTTGGGTACCGGGCGCTTATGAAATTCCATTAATCGCTAAAAAATTAGCTGAATCTAAAAAATATGACGCGGTTATTACGCTAGGAACGGTTATTCGAGGAGCTACTCCCCACTTTGATTTTGTATGTAATGAAGTAGCAAAAGGCGTTGCATCTCAAAGCTTACAAACAGGCGTACCAATTATCTTTGGTGTATTAACAACTGAAACAATTGAGCAAGCAATTGAACGTGCAGGAACAAAAGCAGGGAACAAAGGATGGGAAGCTGCAGCATCAGCTATCGAAATGGCTAACCTTTCAAAAATGATTGAAGGATAATAGAGGACGTTCCAGTTTTTGTGAGTTAAAAGAGGCTGAAACAAAAGTATGGTAGTTGAAAGAAGATCCGAACGATGAATCGTTCGGATTTTTTCATGGTTAGGGTTACATTACAACGTAGGTTTCCTGTATGTAGGCTTCTAACTGTTGAGTGGAGAGCAGGGCGAAGGCTCCTGTAGGGAAAGCGCAGCCTTGCAGGGAAATCACCTGCAGTGCAGCAAGCGATCCATACTATCTCATGTATCCGATTTGTTCGCCTTTAGATTGGATTGATGTAGTATGTCTCAATCTCTTTTGAATAGCAGCTAGCTATGTATAATTTAGCTAAAACGTCTTACTCTAAGTAATAATTAGGTCGTAAAAGGGAGACGTCTATGCCTCATTATACTGCTTTTTTTGCATTGATTATTATCAGCACAGCCGTTTTGCTTACAGTATTCATACGTAAAAAAGATAAAAAGCTAGTCGTTTTGCTTTTTTTTATCATTGGAATGGCTTATGTACTAGAGTATGTTGTATTTGTGTTGTTTGAAAGTTACGAGTACGATCCTGATTTTATGACCAATGAATATTTTGATAATTTGTTTGGGTCCTTAACTTCTCAAACGTTTGCTTTTCCAATCATGGCTATGGTGGTAGCTGCTTATCAATTAAAATTTCGCTATATTTTAATCATTTCGGCTATGTTTATGGGGATTGAAGAATTATTTTTACACTGGGATATCTATACACATCACTGGTGGAAAACAATTTATACAGGCGTTTTAATGACTATAGGCTTTAGTATTTCAAAGATTTGGTATGTATGGCTAACAGAACGGTATATGACATTTGTGCATTACGCTACATTTTTTCTGGGAATGCTCGCCATTACTTCTACTATTATGTTTCTGCTGTTAGCATACTTTCATAATAATTGGTTTTATACGGGATGGTTTGCGTCGGCTACTCATGATTCCGTAAATGCAACGATGATTTATGTTTGTATTGTTACGATTCTCCTCGTTTGGAGTGTAGTCAAAGAATTTTTTATTGGAGCTGGGATCATTATAGCGGGGCTGCGTATAGTAGATATTTTACTAATTCACTATGGGATTTTACTGGTATCTATTACCACTTCACTTGTTCTTTTTACGCTTTTACAAGCGGGTATATTCATTCTGAGCGTTATGCTTCAACATTTTATTATGAAAAATTGTTATGGGACGAGTAAAAAAGACGTTGCGTTTCCAGCGAAGAACTACTAAGATAATACGTAACTCAAATAGTTTAGTTCAATAATATTTGAAACAAAGAAAAATGAATTGACGGTTATGCGTATTATTTGTAAGATAGGAAAGCAAATAATAGAAAGCCGAAACAGGGGAGTGAAGGATTCGTGAAAGAGTCCTTTTTTGTAGAAAAGGTACTTAATAATAATGTATTAATTGCTAAACACCTTACCTATGATGAAGTTGTGCTAATTGGGAAAGGAATAGGGTTCAACAAGAAAAAAGACGATGAAATCGATGCAAAAGCTGTGGAAAAAATGTTTTTGCTAAAGAGTGAAGAAGAGCAAGAACAGTACAAGCAGCTTTTAGCTCAGGTGGATGAAGATGTAATTGAAATGATGAATGATATTGTAACGCATATTCAAAAACGCGTTAATATCCCTTTGAATGAGCATATACACATTTCATTGACAGATCATATCGCCTTTGCGATAAAACGTTTTCAGCAGGGGATGGGTCTTAAAAATCCATTTTTACTTGAAACAAAAGCCTTATATCCAGAGGAATATACAATCGCATCTGAAGTGGTAGAGATCATTAGTCGTAAAATAGGCGTGCAGCTTCCGGTAGGAGAGATTGGTTTTATCGCGCTTCATATCCATAGTGCGCTGACTGAAAAAAACCTGTTAGAAGTGAATCAAGACTCGCAGCTTATTCAAACGATTATTAATGTGATTGAAGAATCGCTTCATCTGCAGGTAGACAAAGAATCTGTACACTATATGAGATTGATTCGTCATTTGCATTTTGCCATTGATCGAGTAAAAACAGGGGAAAAAATAGAAGAGCCAAAAAAAATTGCTTTGCTATTGAAAGAAGAATATCCTCTGTGTTACAATGTGTCTTGGAAAGTGATAAAAGTAATGCAGCAAGCGTTACATTTACCTGTGTATGAAGCAGAAGCAGTTTACTTAACGATGCATCTGCAGCGACTTATAACAAAAACGGATTTATAAAATCATTTCAATACGTGTTACTGATACGATCAGGCATGAGTGAGAAATGAAGCGATGTGTAATTGGATGAGTGTATCCATTTATCGTTTCTTTTTCCTCATGCCTTTTTTTGTTATAAGAAAGCGCAATCATTTAAAACTTAGGCTTCAGGACACCAGGAGATGTAATAAGTTTTCTAGTTAAAGAAAGCGTTTTATGAAAGCGCGTTAATGATTCACGTATCAAATAAATAGCTTGTTGCACACTAAATATATAAAAGGAGGTAAGCGCCATGTTTAAAAAACTTTTTGGAGTATTACAAAAAGTCGGAAAAGCGCTTATGCTACCGGTTGCGATTTTACCGGCAGCAGGGATTTTACTTGGAGTAGGGACAGCGCTTCAAAACCCTACATTGTTGGATGCAGTACCGGCACTTGGTGCAGACTGGGTTCAATTAGTTTCAAATGTTTTGTCGCAGGCGGGTCAAATCGTATTTGACAACTTATCGCTATTGTTTGCCGTTGGTGTTGCCGTTGGTTTAGCCGGTGGTGACGGTGTAGCAGGTATTGCTGCAATCGTAGGTTACTTAATTATGAACAAAACGATGAGCACAATCTTAGTTGCTACAGGACAACTAGATCCTGACAAAATGGGTGCTAATCCAGCTTACACTAGCATCTTAGGAATTCCTACGTTAGCTACGGGTGTATTCGGGGGTATCATAGTAGGTATTTTAGCTTCATCCATGTATAATCGTTATTTCAATATTGAATTACCATCTTACTTAGGGTTCTTTGCAGGAAAACGATTTGTACCAATTATTACTGGGGTATTTTCAATTCTTTTAGGTGTTATTATGATTTTCATTTGGCCGCCAATTCAAAGCGGATTAAATGCTTTCTCTACCAACATGATTGATGCAAACCCAACTTTATCAGCGTTTGTATTTGGATTAATTGAACGTTCATTAATTCCATTTGGACTTCATCACATCTTCTACTCTCCGTTCTGGTTTGAGTTTGGTGATTATGTCAATAAAGCAGGTCAACATATTCATGGTGACCAAAAGATTTTCTTTGCTCAATTAGCAGATGGCGTGCCTTTAACAGCAGGAACATTCCAAGTTGGTAAATTCCCGTTCATGATGTTCGGATTGCCAGCAGCCGCTCTTGCGATTTATCACGAAGCGCGTCCTGAAAACAAAAAATATGTAGCTGGTATCATGGGTTCAGCTGCTTTAACATCTTTCTTAACGGGTATTACAGAGCCGCTTGAGTTCTCGTTCTTATTCGTAGCACCAGTATTATTTGCGATTCACGCAGTATTTGCTGGTTTGTCGTTTATGGTTATGCAATTATTAAATGTTAAAATCGGTATGACATTCTCAGGTGGGGTTATCGATTACGTTCTATTTGGAGTTATGCAAAACCGCACAGCATGGTGGCTAGTTATTCCAGTAGGTTTAGTTCTAGCAGTTATCTACTACTTCGGTTTCCGCTTTGCAATCCGTAAATTTAACTTAAAAACACCGGGTCGTGAAGATAAAGAAGAAGGAGAAGAAGATGTAAAAGTAGAAGCAGCAGAGCTTCCGACAAATATTTTGGCTGCACTTGGCGGTAAAGAAAACATTACACATTTAGATGCTTGTATTACGCGTTTACGTGTTTCAGTAGATGATGTGGGTAACGTTGATAAAAACCGTTTGAAAAAACTTGGAGCAGCTGGTGTTCTTGAAGTTGGTAACAATATTCAAGCTATTTTCGGTCCGAAATCTGATACGTTAAAAGGTCAAATTCAAGACATTATGAATGGCAAAACACCGGTTGTCACAAAAGAAGAGACAAAAACAATTGAAAAACCTGTTGCAACATCTGAAGTAGGAAGCGATAATGGTAATGATATTGTTTCACCGATTGAGGGAGAATTGGTACCTTTATCGGAAGTACCAGATCAGGTATTTTCACAAAAATTAATGGGTGACGGTTTTGCGATTATTCCGAAAACAGGCACAGTAGTTGCACCAGTGGACGGAAAAATAGTAAACTTATTCCCGACGAAACATGCTTTAGGTATTGAATCAACGACTGGACGTGAAATTTTAATTCACGTTGGTATTGATACAGTTAATTTAAAAGGCGAAGGTTTTGAAGCTTTAGTTGCCCAAGGCGATGAAGTGAAAAAAGGACAGCCTCTATTGAAAATTGATTTAGACTTTGTAAAAGAAAATGCGCCATCGACGATTACGCCGATCATTTTCACGAATTTACAAGCTGATGAAAAAATTGATATCTTAAAGCAGGGCCAAGTTTCTCAACAAGAAGCAAATATTATTAACATTTCAAAGTAAAAAGGAGATTGATTTAACATGGCACAAAAAACATTTACAGTAACAGCAGACTCAGGAATTCACGCACGTCCAGCAACAACTTTAGTACAAGCAGCAAGCAAATTTGATTCTGACATCAACTTAGAATTCAACGGTAAAACTGTAAACTTAAAATCAATCATGGGCGTTATGTCTTTAGGTATTCAAAAAGGCGCTACAATCACTATCTCTGCAGAAGGTTCTGACGAAGCAGATGCACTTGCTGCTCTTGAAGATACAATGAGCAAAGAAGGATTAGGCGAATAATGACAAAGGAAATTCAAGGCATTGCCGCTTCTAGCGGCATTGCTATTGCTAAAGCATTTCGTCTAGAAAATCCAGAATTAACCGTTGAAAAAAAATCAGTAACTGAAGTTGAAGCAGAAGTAGCACGTCTAGAAGCTGCGCTAGAAAAATCAAAATCAGAACTTGAAATTATTAGAGAGCACGCTCGTAAAGAACTTGGAGATGACAAAGCAGAAATCTTTGAAGCTCACTTATTAGTTCTAAGCGATCCTGAACTTATTAATCCAATTAAAGATAAAATTACGAATGAAAATGTAAACGCTGAACATGCACTTGATGAAGTAGCGGCAATGTTTATTAATATGTTTGAGTCAATGGACAATGAATATATGAAAGAACGTGCTGCTGATATCCGTGACGTAACAAAACGTGTATTAGCTCATCTTTTAGGTGTAAACGTTTCAAATCCAAGCTTAATCTCAGAAGAAGTTGTCATTATCGCAGAAGATTTAACGCCGTCTGATACAGCACAGTTAAATCGTAAGTTCGTAAAAGGATTTACAACAGATATTGGCGGACGTACTTCTCACTCAGCAATTATGGCGCGTTCAATGGAGATCCCAGCTGTTGTAGGTACAAAAACAGTTATGGAAGATATTCAAAACGGCGTATTAGTAATTGTTGATGGTTTAGATGGCGAAGTTATCGTTGATCCAAGCGAAGAAACAGTAAAAGCTTACGAGAAAAAAGCCGCTGAGTATGCAGAACAAAAAGCTGAGTGGGCTAAGCTTGTAAATGAAAAAACGGTTTCAGCTGATGATCATCACGTTGAACTTGCAGCTAACATTGGTACACCAGAAGATATAAAAGGCGTATTAGAAAACGGCGGCGAAGGCGTTGGCCTTTATCGTACAGAATTCTTATATATGGGCCGCGAAGATCTTCCGACGGAAGAAGAGCAGTTTACTTCTTATAAAACAGTTCTTGAACGTATGGAAGGCAAACCAGTGGTTGTTCGTACTCTTGACATCGGTGGAGACAAAGAGCTTCCTTATTTAAATCTACCAAAAGAAATGAACCCATTCTTAGGATTCCGTGCCATTCGCTTATGTCTAGAGATGCAAGACATGTTCCGTACACAGCTTCGTGCGCTTCTACGTGCAAGCGTATACGGTAATCTGAAAATTATGTTTCCTATGATCGCTACTGTTGATGAGTTCCGTCAAGCAAAAGCTATTCTTTTAGAAGAAAAAGCAAAACTTCAACAAGAAGGCGTACAAGTTTCGGAAGACATCGAAGTAGGGATGATGGTAGAGATTCCTTCTTCAGCGGTAATCGCAGATTTATTTGCTAAAGAAGTAGATTTCTTCTCTATCGGAACAAACGATTTAATTCAATACACGCTTGCTGCTGACCGCATGAATGAGCGCGTGTCTTATTTATACCAACCGTATAACCCAGCGATTCTTCGCTTAGTGAATATGGTAATCAAAGCGGCTCACAAAGAAGGTAAATGGGTAGGCATGTGCGGAGAGATGGCAGGAGATGAGATTGCCATTCCAATTCTTTTAGGCTTAGGCTTAGATGAATTCTCAATGAGTGCAACGTCTATTCTGAAAGCTCGTTCTCAAATCCGTCAATTATCAAAAGCTGATATCGAACCTCATTTAGATACAATTCTATCAATGTCTTCTACGGAAGAAGTTATTGAGTTCGTAAAATCAACTTTTCATATTGGATAATAAAAAGGTGTGATCATATATGATCACACCTTTTTTATCTTTTAAGAGAAAATAGTAGGCAAAAGCATATTTGCAAACAGCATTGTAAGAAGTGCTGCTACGATCATGCCAAGGCTAGAAAAAGTGCCTTCAATTTTTCCAAATTCAAAAGCTCTTGCTGTACCTGTCCCATGGGAAGCTACTCCTAAAAGAAGACCTCTTGCTAGAGAAGAGTGCAGTGCGAGGAGCTTAATCAGTTTTGGAGCGACCATACATCCTACTACACCGGTTATAATCACAAACATAATGGTAATATTCGGATCTCCTCCTAGCGTCTGAGACACATTAACGGCAATAGGAATCGTAACCGATCTTGGAATCAAGCTATGAACCAGCGTTGATTGTAAATGAAACACTAATGCTAACAGCATGGAAGAAATCATGGCAGCAAACGTTCCGAGCCCTACGCTTAAGCTGATTTCAACACGATGTTTTTTGAGTAAATCAAAGTATTTAAACATAGGAACAGCAAAAGCAACAGTTGCTGGTCCAAGCATAAAGCTAATAGCACTGGCACCTTGCTTATAATGATCATAAGAGCCATTCGTTACTAATAAGATGCCAATTAAAAGAATGGGGGCTAGTAAAATAGGGGAAACTAGCATAGACTTATATTTTTTATAGAGCACTTTTGTGCCGACATAAACGAGCAGTGTAAGCGGAAGAGCAATCCATGTGAGTAATGTCATTTTAGCGAACCTTCCTTTCTTCTTGAAATATGTTCTGCAATGATTCCCGTTACAGACATCACAATGATCGTACTGATTGTGATAATAATCACAATCTGGATTCCAAAATGCATCAATACATCTCCATAATTGATGAGTCCAACGACGGCTGGTATGAAAAATAATAATAGTTCTCCCACTAACAGTGTTCCACCTTGTTCAACCCAGCTTAATTTAATTACTTTAAAGTACAGTAAGAAAAACAGTAAGAAAAATCCGATGATACTACCTGGCACTGGGAGGTCAAACCACTGTGAAATACTTTCTCCTATTAAAAACAGAGCCGTTAGTAATAAAATCTGTAAAATCACCATAATCAGTTTCATGATTAGCCTCCTTTATTTATGTTTTTATTCATTCATTCATTCCTAGTTTGTTGAGACAATAATGGAGTCGTCTATGCTGAAAAGACGACTCCATCATGGGAAAAGAGAAACTATTTGGATTTTGCAAATGGGGATACAACTTAAGTAAATGAATGCTACACACTTATCTTACAAAAAAACGACTATAATATGAAATATATAATAACTATGATAACTATTCTTTTTAGTTATAGTCGCAAGAAATCTCTTTACAAATGCGTTGGTAACCTTTTCAAAAAAGCGTTTGTGAAATATAAGGTGTAATTATTTAATAAAAGGCAATCAAAAAAAGAAATTGTGACATGCCTACATCCATTCAATCTAAAGACGAACCAATGGGATAAATGATTTAGTATGAATGACTTGTTACACCGCCATGAAAAAAATCCGAACGAGTTTGATTCCCCATCAAGAATCAGGCTCGTTCGGATTTTTAATTAAACTACTTTTGTCTCAGCTTTGTTAAACTGTACTTTTAATATAATCAATAAAAGCCTGCGTAGCATAAGAGATATATCGATCTTTTTTAACGATTAAAGCAATTTCCCATGGAATAGCATTCTCGAGATTAATTACTTTCATATGCTCCAAATCAAGCTTTTCACATAATGAATAAGGGAAAAGAGCAATGCCGAGATTAGCAGCTACCAGCTCTCCAATGAAGTCCCACTGAGAGCTTTTAAAAGCAATATTAGGCGTAAATCCATTTTTTAAACATTCGTTATAGACCATTTCATGCATGGTGAAGTCTTCATGAAAGGAAATAAGCGTTTCGTCTTTTAACTCTTTTAATGAAATCGTAGAATGCTGAGCCAACGGATGAGATTTATGCACAACAAGCTGCAGCGTTTCTCGAGCTAAAGGAGTCGTAAAGAACATATTTTCATCAACTGGAAGTAAAACTACCCCTACGTCCACTTCTCCTTGTTCCACAAACTTTTGCATTCTTTTAGCGCCATATTCCACTAATTGAATATCAATCTCAGGGTATTGCTCTCGAAATGCTTTAATAATAGTAGGAAAAAACAATGTACCAATAATAGGGGGAATGCCTATTTTGATGGTTCCTCTTTTTAAATGCATTAAATCATAGAGGGAATCCGATAAATCTCGGAGAGAAGATAAAATGCTTTCAGCTTGCTCGTACACAATTATTCCTGCATCGGTAAGCTGCACTTGTTTGCCAGCGCGATCAAACAAAGGTGTGCCGAGCTCTTCTTCTAATGATTTAACCATTTTACTGAGAGAAGGTTGAGAAATATGCAGCGCTTCAGAAGCTCTTGTGAAATTTTTATGTTTAGCCACTTCTGTTAAGTAATGCAAATGGCGAACATCCATTTTGTATACCTCCGTGTTCATACATGCTAATTAATAAGATACACACATTCTACCACATTCACGATCAGCTCTATACCTTTCTGTTCTATCCAATAAAATGATCAGTAGAAGGGGGAGTGAATACAAAAGAAATTACTAACAATATATATTTACACATTGTTTATTTTAGAAGTATAATATATAAATCAGTAGAACGGTTACATATCGATCACAGAATCAATCAATAAGGTGGTTAGAACGGTTGAGTAAAGCAGATGAAATAAGAGATATCGTTTATATTAATGGCCATGTAAATAAAAAATGCTTTATTACATATGGAATTGAATTTAAAGAGTTTTATCATTCCCTTCCTACGCCGCTTGCAAATATATTATTGTTAAAGCACGGTTTTGAAGACAGTGATTACCATTACCAAACCCATATGGACTATGTAGAAGAAGAACAAATTCATCTTTTAGCAGAGGATGATGTTTATAATTATGGCGATTTTTGTTGGATTGATTTTGAGGATATATCTTCGTTGGATTTGTTAGAACCTCAAGATATTGCAGCGCTGCTGTATTTAGGTCATTTAAAAAAACCGCTCAATTCGCCATTTAATAATAAACTCGGTAATCAATTTGTTTATTTAGCTCACGATGATGGATTTTATAACAAAATCTATTTTCGAGACGTGTATGATATGAAGCACATTTTAAGTCGAATCATTCCGTTAAAAATGTCAGCAATTAAGCAAAAAAGATTTGTATTTAGAAGGAAGAAGTTAGAATATCCGATTTTGCCGCTCGTGTTAGCAAATACGCTTCTTACTTTAACGAATGACGGTTTGTTTATTGATTTTGAACATATGGTTCAATCCCGTAAAGATATTAAAATTCCTTTGTATACAATCGGTGATTTTGACGATATGAATGAAATGTATAATGATCGGTTTGAGCACAAAGAGATGAGTAAATTGCAGGCGCATCTTGTTCTGACTCATAAAGAACTGGAGTGGAGCATTGAAGAAGTTCAATAATCTAAAAAGAAGTTGAGACATAACGTAATGAATCCAATCAACTGCTAGAAGGAACGAGACAGATAAAACTATATTCACCATCACAAAAAAACGAACCACTAATCAAACATGTTGATTAATGGTTCGTTTTTCACTTGGGCTAAAATGCTTTTGTCCCAGCCTCTTTTTGAATAGACGTATAAAATGGATTTTTCCATTCCATTAGTACGGCGTAGTTGTGTGAATCTTCATCTTCAATATAGTTTGCTGCGAGGCCAATAGGCGTTCTGCCACAGCGCATCAAAAAGGTCATAACGGGGTCGTAGAGAGTTCCGGCTGATACAAGGTTCATATATTCAACGGGCGTGTACAAGGAAGACACTGGTGCGTATCCAGGGATGCGGCACCCGCCGAGCAGCCTTTCTAACTTGTAATGAATCACCACTTCATATAAAGACTGCAACAGCAGCTTCCCAAGCCCCATTGATCGATGCGAAGGAGTGACGCACACGTCCACTACATAAAGCGTATTACCAGAAGGGTCGTGCGTATGAATATATCCGCTTCCTGTTACTTCATCCCATGTGTGAGCCGCATTTCCTTCCACTGAAACAATCGCGCTTGTGATAGATCCGCATATTGTCCCGTCTATCTCCACACATAGCGCTCCATCCGGAAAAAGGGAAACATGGTTATTTAACTGATCTTTACTCCATAATAATTCAGAAGGGAAAGGAGGGGGAAAACTTTCTTCTTGAATCCGAATCAACTCATCAAAATCATTCGATGTATATGATCGTACCGTACATATTACAGGCTTATTTTGATGAAAGACAAAGCATTGCTTTTTATACACTGCTTTTTTGCCTCCTTTAAGAAATAATTTTCAGATAATTATACCATATGGAAAAAAGAAATTATTTCATATTTATTGAAGAATTTGACGAGAACGTGATAAAGTTAAAAAGATTCGAACTATTAGATGAGGTGAAAGAAATGGATGTTGAATTAAAAGGAAAAACAGCGCTTGTATTTGCAGCCAGCCAAGGGCTTGGCAAAGCGATTGCTGCTAGACTCGCAGAAGAAGGCGCAAACGTTATGATTGCAAGTCGTTCAGAAGAGAAACTAGCCCAAGTAGCAGAAGAGATTTCATACCTTGGAAGCGGACAAGTGTTACATAAAACGGCAGACGTTACAAAAACAGAGGACATTCAAGATGTTATTCAATATACAGTAGATACGTTTGCAACTATTGATATTTTAATTAATAATACAGGAGGTCCTAAAGCTGGGAATTTCCTTTCGTTAACAGATGATGATTGGAAGCAGGCATTTGAGTTAAATCTCCTCAGCTATATTCGTATTATTCGTGAGGTAGTGCCCTTTATGAAAAAGAGCGGAGGACGTATTGTCAATATTGCTTCTTCTTCCATTAAAGAGCCAATTGCTGGACTTATTCTGTCAAATACCTTCCGTACAGGAATCGTGGGACTTACGAAAACACTTGCTTCAGAACTAGCAGAGGACGGTATCTTAATTAACACGGTTGCGCCAGGAAGAATTGCAACAGACCGAGTGAAAGAGCTAGATACCATTCGTGCTGAAAAAATGGGAGTAGACGTTTTAGAAGTTGAAGAAGAGATGAGAAACCAAATTCCTCTTAAGCGCTACGGTCAGCCTGAAGAGTTTGCTAAAGCCGTTGCTTTCTTTGTTTCGGGAGCGAATTCATATATGACAGGCCAGTCGTTTCTAATCGACGGAGGCATGGTGAAATCCATTTAGTTACATAGAAAAACCCTGCAGCTGCAGGGTTTTTTGTTAAATCCAAGTTGTAACTTGATCTAATGGTAAACGATCGCTAGCATGTGCTTCTTTAGCTGCTTTTCCAACTGAAATAAGCATAACTGGAATGTATCGATCCTCAATTTTAAACTCTTCTACAAATTTTTGTGCGTTAAATCCGCCCATTGAACATGTGTCATATCCTTTTGCTTTTGCTGCAAGCATGAATGTCATAGATGCAAGCGAAGCATTTGTAAACGCGGCATCGCGGGCGAAAGCACCGTTTTTATAAGCGCCGTTAATTTGTCCTGACAAAATGTTTTTTACGTCTTCTGTCATGTGACCTGCTTCGACTAGTGGGTTGTACACGTCATCTACATTTTTATTGGCTTCTAAATCACCTAACACAGCTACTACAGCGCCTGCTTCTGTAATTTGTTTTTGGTTGTAAGCAATTGGAAGTAGACGTTCTTTCGCATCTTGGTCTGTAATAACAACGAAATGCCAGTGCTGTAAGTTCCAAGCTGATGGTGACTTCACTGTTGCTTCTAAAAGTTCCGTTAATTCTTCTTTGCTTAATTTAGCTGAAGAGTCATATTCTCGAATCGATGTACGTTCATTTACCACATCAAAAAAATCTTTTGTCATAATAAAAACCTCCGTTAAAAGTATGTATTTCTTTAGTGAATCGATGCACATTTTATAATGATACACTATTGAAGTCAATTTATATGCTTCTAGTATACCCGCTCTTATGTGCTATCACTCACAAAAAAATGCATACACTTCTTACCACTGGTTTAACGTGATTGACGAGATGTAATAAGATAAGCTTCAATTCGATCACAGGCTTCACGCAGCGTGTTCATGGAATACGCATACGACAGGCGTACATATCCTTCACCGTGGGAAGAAAAAGCGCTGCCGGGTACTAGTGCAACACCCGCTTCTTTGACTAACTCCAGGGCAAAATCAAATGAATTACTGTGGAAGTTCTGGATAGAAGGGAAGATATAAAAAGCACCAGTCGGCTTTTCTACGTCAAATCCCATGTTTACTAGTCGGTCATACACATAATTCAGTCTTTGTTCGTATTCTTTTTTCATATCCACCGCATCGTTTTTACCTGCTGTCAGTGCCTCGAGTGCAGCTGCTTGAGAGACAGAAGAAGCACAGCTCACGTTGTATTGATGAACTTTCAAAATATGTTTGGCTAAATAAGAAGGAGCAAATAAAAGACCAATTCGCCAGCCCGTCATGGAGTGAGACTTTGATACTCCGTTAATAACAATTGTTTTCTCTCTCATAGATGAAATGGAGGCAATGGACTGATGTTTTTTATCAAAAACGAGCTCGCTGTATATTTCATCAGATAGTACAAAAATATTTTTATCGCTTAAAAGAGCAGAAATTTCTTTTAATTCTTGCTGTGACAACGTCACGCCTGTAGGATTAGACGGATAAGGTAAGATGACGCATCTTGTTTTAGAGGTCAAATGTTGTTCGATTAAATCCGCAGTTAGTCGAAATCCTGTTTCGGTTGTATCAATATGTACAGGTTTAGCGCCGTTTAACCGGATAAGCGGTTCGTATCCTGGATAAACAGGTCCAGGCAAGATAACTTCGGAATCTTCTTCTAAAATGGTGCGAAGAGCAATATCAATTGCTTGACTAGCTCCAATGGTCACAATCACTTCATCCGCTGGGTTATAGTGCAAGTCATATTTTTCTTTGACAAATTGAGCTGCTGCCTCGCGCAGTTCGATTGTTCCAGCATTGTGGGTATAAGAAGTTTGGTTACCATCAATTGCAGATTTTGCCGCTTCTTTTACATGCTGTGGTGTTAAGAAGTCAGGTTGTCCAATTGTGAGGGATAAAACATCTTGGTATTGTGAGACCATATTATAAAATGTACGTATTCCTGATAGTTCAATTTCTTTGACACGTTTATTGATTAAGTGCTCCATGGTTTCAAATCCTTCCGCGTATTTTCAACTCATTTTATCACAATGAAAATAGGTAAAAAACCACTATTTGCGCATTTTGCAAATAGTGGTTTTAAGTTAGGTGTTATATAGCTTATTATAAGCAGTTGTTAGTTCATAAAATTGTTCTTCATCTCTGTTATCTAACGCATCGTCGATAAGAGATTTCAAATGCTGTTTATTAAAGTTTGTACTCATAGCCGTTAAAATGCGATCAGCTTCTTTTGCGTAATAGTGTTGGTAAGGTGTGTACTGAGATGAGTGAGGATAGTGATTCATATTTTTTCGATAAGAACTCATAACATAAACCTCCTTTTTTAAAATAAAACGCAGCTTCTATTACTTGAAATGTACCCTTTCTATATAGTTGTTAACCCTGTTTTTAACTGCGAATGTGCTAAGGTATGTGTTAGGAAATCAGAGGTTCCTTGCTTCACGTTCAATTCTAGGTTCAAAAAAATAAGTGCATAAAAAGACCTGCATATATATGCAGGTCTTGTATATTAGTCAGTGTGTATTTGGCCTTCACGCCAATAAACGGGGGAAACGTAGCCAAAATCAACTTCATGATCGTCCAATGTGACAACGCAGTGATCAGAGCCTTCTTGTTCTTTAATATCTTGATATACAGCTTCTTCTACGTTTTCAATAATGGTCATTTCATTATCGTCATTAAAAAGAATGACGGAGCCTTTCATATTACGAACACCTTCTTTTAAGATTATTCATTCACTTTGTGTAGTATAAACCGTTTTGGCTGTAGAGTCCACAGCTATCTTCGATTTCTTGTTAAAAATTTGTGAACAGGCTTTTAGGAATGAATAAGAAACCCTCTAAATAGAAGAGTAACCGACTTGTCTATTCTTTCTTGAAGGGTAGCAGAGTCGGGTTGGTTAGTACACCAGTAGAGAAGGGTGCCAAAAAAATTAAGTATAGCAATAGAAGCCATTTCTTCGGCAGGGATATCGACTATAAGTTCACCTCGGTCTTGTCCTGTTTGAAAAACTTTTGTAAAATGAGCGCGCATTTTTTCAATTTGAAGAATTTCAGATTGTTGAAAGGAACTGTTGGTAATAGCAATATGAAACCAAGAACGGATTAGGTGAGGGTTCGCTTCTTCGTTTGATTGTGCTAGTAATAAAAACAGTTGTTTAACAATGGCAGCAGTTGATTCTTCGGTTTGAAGGAGCTGTTCTAATTTATAGGAGATACGGTTTGTGAAATTAATTCCAAGGTAGTGAAGAACTTCTTCTTTTGTTTTGAAGTAATTAAAAAATGTTCCCTTTGCTACACCCGCTTCATGCGTAATTTGAGACACAGTCGTTTTTTGATATCCCTGCTGTTGGAATAAAGAGATAGCTGCTTTTTGAATGCGTTTTTTTGTTTCTTCTTTTTGTAATCCTCTGTTCATAAATTACACCTCATTTGAATAGGAGTGGTCGTTTGACTCAAGTTCATAAGCTAGTATAGAGAAGTAAAGTAGAGCAAGTAAAAAACTGAGCAGAGGATAAGGCGAAAGGGATCAACGCTCATGTTTTTATATAGTATATAATATTCTGTTAATTCGTAAAACAATATTTTATGTATATGTTTTAGGGAAAAAGGATAATAAAATAAGAAAATTTTTCTTTACGGATATAAGAGGCGGTCACTATAATAGGAAATATGGACTATTAGATAAGCGGGTGAGATGAGAGGAGTAAGTGATATGAATCAAGATAAAGGAATACTGTTAGAAAGTGGTACAAACGAACTGGAAATTGTCGAATTTGAGATAGGAAATGTTTTATTTGGCATCAATGTAGTAAAAGTTAGAGAGATTATTAATCCTGTATCTATTACACCTGTTCCAAATGCGCATTCTTACATAGAAGGTATTATAGAGCTAAGAGGAGAAGTTCTTCCTGTCGTTGACATAGCAAAAGCGTTAAAAATGGAACCTTCAAATACGCCGGAAAAAGATAAGTTAATCGTCACAGAGTTCAATCAGCAAAAAATAGTCTTTCACACACACGCAGTAACGCAAATTCACCGTATTTCTTGGAAAGAAATTGAGAAGCCTTCAGATTTGTATCAAGGTTTGGAAACGCAGATTACTGGAGTGGTAAAATTAAACGGGCAAATGCTTCTGCTGTTAGACTTCGAAAAGTTGATTTCTGATGTGAACCCTGATGCGGGTATTAATCAGTCGAAAATAAAAAAGCTAGGGGCTAGAGAACGTTCTAATAAAAAGATTGTCGTGGCTGAAGACTCGCCGCTGTTGCGCCGAATGATTGAAGATACTCTTGCACAAGCAGGTTATGAGAACACGGAATTTTTCGAGAACGGTGAGGAAGCATGGAACTATCTAAGCTCAGTGATCGATGAAGGAGTGGAAATCAGTGATCAAGTCCAGCTGCTTATTACAGATATAGAAATGCCGCAAATGGATGGCCATCATTTAACTAAAAAAGTGAAAGAAAATCCTCAGCTTTCTATCCTTCCAGTTATTATTTTCTCTTCTCTTATCACAGAAGATTTACGTCACAAGGGAAAAATGGTAGGAGCGGAAGGACAAGTAAGTAAGCCGGAAATCGGAGAGCTTGTTGAGTTGATTGATCTCTATATTTTGTAGGAAGACAAAAAAGTGCCTGAAAGCAGATTGCTCCACTTCAGGCACTTTTTTTAAAAATAACTTTTACCCAGCGGTTTAAACACAGGTGCTTGCCGTTTTCTTGGAGTCGAAACAGGGCTTTTAGCCGGCTGTACGAGATGACCCGTATATTTAGATAATAAGCGCTTCGCATAAGATAATGACATAGTCGTTTTGGGATTTCGATACTGATGGTTTAAATGGCCGAGGTGTGATAACTCTTTGAAGTCTTCTTTCTTTGGAGGCATATGGAAAAAGTAGTCTCCAACTGATACAAGTACATCTGATTTTTGCTGACTTTTACCAGGGTTTGGCGAAAAGTGAAGTCCTTCTTTTTTTGCTTTTCCTTCTAAAATTAGTTGATCTAATGCAATTTTCTTTAACGTATATAACTGCTTAGGATCAGGAGCAGCTTTTGCGTGACGATTTACAGTGAAAATAGCTTGTGCAATCTCAGATACAGACGGGGTCAAAGAGCCTTGTCCATTTGCTTGAGACATACGTTCACTCCCTTTCTATCATATCAGCTGTTCAACCTATAAGGTGAAAGCTGATACGTTCATTATAGCGTGTCTTGTCCCATTTGAAAATAATTACACGAAGAAGTATTTTGGTAATTAATGAAATTTCCTATGTATAGGGTTTGTTTTGTTACGCTTCCTTATACAAGTAAAGTGGAACAGCACGCCATACTTTCTATTTTTAAAAAATGCTGCTCGCACAGTTAAACAATCATTGATTAGTAAATCCCGAACTATTGAGCCATTCGTCGAGAGGGTCGAATATAAACACCAGTACCATTTGGCAAAATTTGAGCTAGCTCATTTACTTGGGCATTATACATACGAATGCATCCTTTGGATACGGCTTTTCCAATAGAACTTGGATCATTTGTTCCGTGAATGCCATATGACTTTTTAGACAAGCTTAGCCACATTGTACCAAAAGGCCCCCCGGGGTTTGGTTCCCGGTTAACGATAACAAAGTCTCCAGTAGGCGTTGCGCTCAGCATTTTTCCTGCTGCAATGGGATAGACTTTTTGTATGATATTATTTCTTCGTAATTCAAGCTGTTTTTCAGCAATAAACACGTGGATCGTGTAAGGAATGAGCTCTTTATCGGGGAGGTTTGGAATGATGATTACTTGCCCAGGCTTCAGCGCATGATGGCTTACAAAAGGATTAGCCATCCACAGGTCTTCAACCGGAATCCGGTAGTCACCTGAAACGCTTTGCCAGGTTTCACCGCGCTTTACTATATATCTCATTAACTTCGCTCCTTTGATATATGACTATGCTGTAACAGTATACGATTGAAAAAAGTAAAAGTGACTTTTTAAAGTTATTTTGAAAAAGGTGTTGAAATTACATTGACTTATAAGCATGGACTGATTGATATAGGTTCAAATACAATACGCCTTGTTATTTATGAATACAAAAAAGGCAGAGGGTTTAAGCAAATTGAAAACGTGAAAGTAGCTGCACGGATTCGAAATTATTTAGATAAAGAAGGCGTGTTAACGGCTAAAGGAATACATACCTTGCTTGATACGCTTAAAACGTTTGGAGTTATTACCAAGCATTATCAGCTGCTGCGCGTTACCTGTGTGGCCACAGCTACCATCCGTCAAGCGACTAATGCAAAAGAAGTTCTAGCCCTTGTAAAAAAAGAAACGGGCTTTTCTATTCAACTATTGTCTGAATATGAAGAAGCGTATTACGGCTTTGTTGCAGTTATTCATTCCACTTCGATCGAAGAAGCCATTACAATTGACATTGGCGGGGGGAGTACGGAAGTTACGTATTTTCGCAATCGAGAGTTAGTGCAGTACCACAGCTTTCCATTCGGTGCCTTATCTCTACGTCTGCAGTTCGTCAAAGGCAATATTCCCACTGCAGAAGAAAAAGCGAAAATCCGGAATTTCGTGATCCGGCATTTCCATGCTGTCCCTTGGCTTTTAAATCGTCATGTGCCGATTGTAGCAATTGGAGGAAGTGCAAGAAGTATGGTGCAACTGCATCAAGGTTTTATCCACTATCCTCTCGCGGGGCTGCATCAATATGAAATGAATTTAGCTGATATATTGCATGTGAAATCTGCTATAGGCTCATTGTCTTATCACAATCTTCAAAAGCTAGACCGCTTGTCAAACGATCGTGCAGATACAATTTTGCCAGCGATTGAAGTATTTCAATCAATATATGAAACAGTGAACGCGACTCGCTTCATCCTAAGCCGCAAAGGCTTGAGAGAAGGGGTGTTATTTAAAGAAGCATCTGATGCTAATATCCAGCCAATGTACCCCGATGTCATACAGCAAAGTTTTCAAGAAATAATGGAAGAGTTTGAAGTAAGTAAAGATTACGTCAAACAGCTTACGCGCACAGCTAGTATGATGTTTCAGCATCTTAGGGAGCAGGGACCGGTTGAGTTAAAAGAGGATGACTTAGCGCTTCTTATAAAAGCTGCGCAAGTGTATGATATAGGAAAGTATATTGATGCAGAATCAAGCAGCCAGCATACGTTTTATGTGCTTGCTAATCGTACAATAGATGGAATTTCACATAGAGAACGTTTAAAGCTGGCACTTGTTTCTTCATATAAAGGGAAGTCTTCTTTTAGGCAATATGTTGCTCCTTTTAAAAAGTGGTTAACAAAAGACGAACAAAAAAAAGTTCAGCTGCTCGGTGCACTTTTAAAAATAGCTGATGGCTTACATGCAACAAAGCGAAATGTTGTTCAACATATTGATGTGAAAAGCGATGAAAACACAGTGACGATTAAACTATTATGTACAAAAACCTTTCTTCCTGAACAATATCAGGCTGAAAAACAGAAAAAGCATCTAGAAAAAGTAGTAAAAAAAAATATTGTTCTTGAATTTACTAAGCTTTAGAATAACGCTGGATCGGTTAGAATATTCAGTATAGCTAACTAGATTAAATTCATTATCCTGGAAGGTGAGGCTAATGTTAGAAAGTAATCGCGCTTATAAGCAAACCATACAAGTGGCTGATTCAGCTTATTACAATAATCGTGAATTGAGCTGGCTGGCCTTTAACAAGCGGGTGCTGGAAGAAGCTGTAGATACGAAAAACCCTTTGCTTGAGCGATTTAAATTTCTAGGGATTTTCAGTTCGAATCTGGATGAGTTTTTTATGATTCGGGTAGCGGGGTTAAAAGATCAGGTGAAGGCTGGATTTAACAAACCCGAAAACAAAGCAGGCTTAACTCCTACACAGCAGCTATTCTCTATCTCCAAACAAAACCACGACCTAGTCAAGCAGCAGTATGATACGTATATTCACACACTTCTGCCCGAATTACAGAAATACGGTGTGGAAATCATTTCGGTTGAAAAGCTGGAGAAATCAAATCTAGATAAGCTTGAACAGTATTTTGACGAGCAAATCTTTCCCGTATTAACTCCTATGGCTATTGATACATACCGGCCGTTTCCTATGTTGATGAATAAAAGCTTGAACTTAGCAGTTGTCCTTTCAGAAAAGTTAAATGATGAGCAGCAAATTGCCGAGATAAAAGGAAGACTAGCTATCGTTCAAGTACCTTCGATGCTAACGCGCTATATTGAAATAGCTACGTCAGATTCTACCCGTCTATTTGTGTTGCTAGAGGATGTGATTGCCTATTTTATTAAAAAGTTGTTTAAGGGATACTGCGTTTCTTCCGTTTCTCAATTTCGAATTACCCGGAACGCAGATATGACTATTCACGAAGAAGACGCTCAAGATTTATTAAAAGGGATTGAAGAAGAGTTGCAGAAGCGAAAATGGGGAGCGGCTGTTCGGCTTGAGATTAAGAGTCCATACGATCAGGGTGTACTAGCGTATTTAAAGTCAGTCCTTGAAATTGACGATGAAGATGTGTATGAGATCAAAGAACAGTTGGATTTAACCAGTTTATTTTCGTTTTATAGATTACTTAAATCTACCCATGAAGAGCTGGCTGAAAAAGCCTTTATTCCTAAGGTTACAACACAGTTACACCCGGATCAAAATGTTTTCGACCAAATGATTCAAAGAGACATTTTGCTTCACCATCCTTATGAATCGTTTAAGCCGGTGCTTGACTTTGTTAACTGTGCAGCAGACGATGAAAATGTGCTTGCTATTAAGCAAACGTTATATAGGGTAAGCGGAGATTCTCCCGTTATTAAAGCATTAAAACGAGCGGCTGCAAAAGGTAAACAAGTGACGGTACTAGTTGAACTAAAAGCAAGGTTTGATGAAGAGAATAATGTGCAATGGGCTAAAGAGTTAGAGCGGGCAGGATGCCACGTGATATATGGAATGACGCATTTAAAAACGCATGGTAAAATTACGCTCGTGGTGAGAAGAGAAGGAGAGCATATTAAGCGATTTGTTCATCTTGGTACTGGGAATTACAACGATGCGACGGCAAAGATCTATACGGATATAAGTCTTTTTACTGTCAACCAAAACATCGGGATAGATGCGGCCAATTTTTTTAATTACTTAAGTGGCTATACGCAAAAACCAGTATATCATCATTTATCCGTTGCACCATTTGATATAAGAAACGATTTTTTGCATCTCATTGATCAGGAAATACAGTATCACAGACGGTATGGCAATGGAAGAATCATTGGGAAAATGAACTCATTGACGGATAAAATTTTAATTATGAAGCTATATGAAGCTTCTATAGCGGGTGTGACAATCGAACTCATTGTTAGAGGAGCGTGCTGCTTGCGCCCTCAAATTCAAGGCGTTAGCGAGAATATCAGAGTAAGAAGCATTGTCGGACGATTTTTAGAGCATAGCCGAATCTATTATTTTCATCATAATAAACAGGAAAAGTTTTTCTTTTCATCTGCAGATATGATGACAAGAAATATGGTGAAACGAGTAGAAATTTTATTTCCTGTCTTGGATACACATTTGAAAAAAAAAGTGTGGAAGTGGCTTGAAGTTATGCTTGCTGATAATGTAAAAGCACGAGAACAAGATCAAGAAGGGAATTATCATTACGTCATAAAAAAAGAAAATGAGCTCTCTATCAATAGTCAAGAGATCTTTTGTCAATACGCTCTTTGCGACGATCAAGAATAACATAAAAAAAGCCGAGTGCTCGGCTTTTTAGTCATGTTATTATCTAGGAATGGGACCACCAGGACCGTATCCAGGTCCGTAGTATGTGTTATAAACAGGAGCACCGCCTCCATAACCGGCACCAGGGTAGCCTCCTCCAGAAAATCCAACGCCTCCAAAGCCGGCACCAGGGTAGCCTCCTCCAGGAAATCCACCGCCATAAAACGGAACGGGATAAGGATAAGGTGGTGGACAGCACCCAGGTCTGCCTCCAAAGCCGCCAACAGCTAGTCCGCCAAGCAGCCCACCAGCTAAGCCAGCAACAAAAGGAAATCCAAAAAAGCGCTCGTCACCATTTGGAATATTACGATATCCTGTATAGGGATATTGATAGTACATAATTTAACCTCCTTGTCAGTTGTCTTTGTAGTGTATGGCTGAACGGAAGTTTTTGAGCCTGGTTTATTTCTTTAAGACTAGAATTAGGCGGTCATGATCAGCTAAAAAAAGACAAAAAAACATAAAAACGCCCTGTAAGGGCGTTTTTATGTTGATTGCAAGGTGAAAAGCGTAATTTCAGGCGTAGCTAAAAAGCGAAAAGGAATGCGCGTGGTTCCTAAGCCTCTATTCACATAAAGCTTCATTTTAGAATCTCCAACTTCGTACATTCCTTCAGGGTAAACCGTCCCAAAGGGCGGTGTAATCAAAGGACCGTAAAAAGGAATTTGAATTTGGCCTCCATGACTGTGGCCGGAGAGCTGAAGATCCACTGGAAAAGGAGCTGCTTTGACAGCAACGTCAGGTTCATGAATCATAGCAATAGAAAAGATATCCGGCTGTAATTGTCCTAGCGTTCCCTCATATTGTGGATTCCCAAGCATAATATCATCGAGTCCACAAATATGAATGTAGCTTTTATCGGGCATGGAAACCGTGTCAACTTCATTTACTAGAAGTCTAAATCCTGCGTCTTCAATGGCTTGTTTGTAGATATTTGTTCCATACCCTCCATGATCATGGTTTCCATATATTGCGTATTTTCCAAGAGGAGCCTGAAGCCTCTGTAAAATCGGGGGAATTCTTTCTGGATGCGGGTATTCATTAGGTACATCCATTAAATCTCCAGTAAATAATATAATAGTAGGCTTCAAATTATTTATGGTTACCATAAGCTGTTCTAGTTGTAATAAATCATAAGAGAGTCCAAGGTGAATATCACTAAATTGTAAAATTTTTATTCCGTTAAAGCTTTTCGGAATGTTTTTAGAAGTAATTGTATGACGAACAATTTGCAGACGTCTAGGCTCAATATATTTGGCATATGTATACCCAAAAGACGTGGTGAGCAAAGACCCTAACGAAATAGACGCTAGTCCTTTCAAAAAAGATCGTCTTGTATACGTCTTTTTCATGCAAAATCAACCTATTCCTTATAGTTTTCAAGTTTTCATTATAGCATTGTTTTTTTTATCATCACAACGAGAAGTCTGCTTTTAAGTTAAATAGATAAAAGTTTCACTTTATTCAGAAAAAATAGTAAAATAATAGTTGTAAAACACTTATGTTTTGGGGAGGAAGATAAATTGAAGAACAAGGTCGTAATTGTTACTGGCGGTTCAAGCGGAATGGGAAAACATATGGCGAAGCGATTTGCAGAACAAGGTGCTCATGTGGTAATCACAGGTAGGTCAGCCGATCGATTACAAGAGACAGAAAAGGAAATTAAAACGTTTGATGGACAGGTACTTTCCGTGGTAATGGATGTACGCAATCCAGAAGATGTGGAACGAATGGTTCAAGAAACAGACAAGGCATTTGGACAAATTGATTTTTTAGTTAATAATGCTGCAGGAAATTTTATATGTGCAGCTGAAGACTTATCCGTTAACGGATGGAACAGCGTAATTAATATTGTATTAAATGGTACATTTTATTGCAGTTCCGCAGTAGGGAAATATTGGATCGATAAAGGTACAAAAGGAGCCATTACAAACATTGTGGCTACATATGCGTGGAACGCAGGAGCAGGTGTTATTCATTCAGCTTGTGCCAAGTCAGGAGTTTTAACCATGACGCGCACGCTCGCAGTAGAGTGGGGAAAGAAATACGGTATACGGGTGAATGCGATTGCGCCGGGGCCGATCGAGCGAACAGGAGGAGCCGATAAGTTATTTGAGTCAGAAAAAATGAAAGCGCGTACATTGAATTCTGTACCATTAGGACGCCTTGGAACTCCTGAGGAAATAGCAGGATTAGCTAGTTTCTTATTCTCCGATGAAGCATCTTATATCAATGGGGAATGCATCACAATGGACGGGGGACAGTGGCTAAATCAGCATCCTTTTTAAGGTTGGATACGCACTAAAAAGTACAAAGCAAACCTAGAAGGACTAGCAAAATTATGCTATTCGTATTATACTAACGTAAAGTGAACAAGGAGAGGGGAGAGTTGAGTGGACCCGTTAGATGTATTAACAAACATGGAGAAAACTCTTCCGTATTATCAAGCAATTTTTAGTGCAGATGGACATAGAGTAATTGGCTATGAAGTGTTGGCGAGGTTTCAAAATGAAGGGGAAATTGAAAGTCTCGGCCCATTCTTTCATGATGATGCGATTCCGGATGAATATCGCATAGAAGTTGATTATGCTGTTTTAACACAAGCGCTCGAGCATATGTTGACCCAGGAAGAACAATTTTTAATTTTTATTAATCAGAACCCTAATTTATTAATGAACGATCATGGAGAATCCTTGCTAGAATTATTGCAACTTTTCGAAAATAAAGGATTATCGCTTGATCGAATTGTTCTCGAAATTACAGAACACAATTTTAGTGGAGATTTGGAATCGCTTCAACACTTACTAAAGTATTATCAAACATATGGTATTAAGATTGCAATTGATAATATAGGAAAAGAAAGTAGTAATCTAGACAGAATTGGGTTGCTGTCACCAGATATCTTAAAAGTAGATTTACATATTCTAAGACAAACGGACATGGCGCAGTCGTATCAAGACGTATTGTATTCTTTATCTCTTTTAGCAAGAAAAATGGGTGCTACGCTTCTATATGAAGATATAGAAGCCTCCTATCAGCTGCAGTATGCATGGAGAAACGGAGGCAGATATTTTCAAGGTTATTATTTACATAAGCCGGCTGCTGAACTTGTCGATCCGAACATCTTAAAGGATAAACTAAAGGAACGTTTCGAAATGTATATCGCTCATGAAAAGAAAAAGCTGCTTGCTGTTTACCAGCTGACGGAACGCTTTCAAGATAAAATGCAGCAGGTAATGACAAAGTGCAGAAAGCTAGAAACGTATGACGATATGCTGCCTGTTATTGCAGAAGAACTATCCAACGTGTGTTTTCGCCTTTACATCTGCGATGAAAATGGATTTCAAAAGTCTTCTAACTATGTAAAGAAAAACGAGGATTGGATTCTTGAGCCTGAATATGTAAAGAAAAATTGGAGCTGGCGCCCATATTTTCTTGAGAATATTATTCGAATGAGCTATGAAAAAAAAGGCATATTATCAGATTTGTATAATGATATTGAAACAGGTGAGAATATCCGGACTTTTTCGTATCCGATTGATAATATGCACTATATATTCCTTGATATTTCATATTCTTTTTTATATGAAAGAGACGTTTTGTAGAGAATATATAAGTTGAAGTTAAACCGGCAATCAGCAAAAGTGGTTGCCGGTTTTTTATGTTTTTTTAGAGGGGAACGACAGTCGGTTATAGAGATATGCATAGGCAGGGGAAATTTCGGAATTCTAATAAAAAAGAAGCGAAGGAGCTGAGTTAATTTGAAGAAAATATGCTTACTTGTCTTTTTGATGATGATCTTGTACTCAGGAAAATCTGTTTATGCAGAAGTGTCAGGAGAGATTAGGCATGAAATCTTTATAAATTTGCAGGACGCTTATCAGGCTCAGCTAAGAGCTGCGTCTGCCCATGCTAATCAAGATGCTGCTCGTGAGCTGAAATTATTTTTAGATGATGAGTATGCATCCGTATTTTTTAATGAGGCTCTCTTACAAAAAGCTCAAGGATATGTCGGAGAGGGACCTGAATATTTAACACACTACATCCCTTTCTTTTCTTTCGATGAACAGACGAAGGTAGCTCTTCATTCCGACCAAAACAAAGCTTATGTCTATCAATTTTTTCCGGCTGTGCATAATGAACGAGTAAAATACCAAGATCATTATGAAATGATCACTTTAGTAAAAAAACAGGGGAAATGGAAGGTACAAAAGCTTATATATAGTAAGAAACACTCAAAATAGCCGAGAAAAGCTTATTTTGAGTGTTTCTGTTACCCAATGTTCAGAAGCTTCTCAAGCGCTTGAAGGTCAAACCCTCTGATAATTTCCTGATTAACACGAATAGTCGGAGTGGAATAAGACTCTAACTCAGTAGTCATTCGTTTTCGAGCAGAAGCATCTTTAGATACGTCAAATTCTTTATAGGAAACGTGGTGATGCTGTAAAAACTGTTTAACAATTTCGCAAGGTGGGCAAGCTGGTTGTGTGTACAGCTCTATAGATCTCAATGAAAGCACCTCCCTATATCAAAATGAATGGTGTTAAAGTAGAATGAAGTTTTGGATGATACATAGTATATCGCTATGTTATTATAATAAAAAACGACATATATCGCTATAATAAGGCATTTTCTTATGAAAAATCACGTAAAGTACTTGTGTTTTTTTAGTATGTGGCATATAGTGAAATGGTGTCTTTTAAGTATTAGTTTAGATAAAGTACTTATTTGAATTGATATTGTAGAAAAGTCGAATGCGTAATGATGTAATAGGTGAAAGGAGAGATTATATGTCACAATTACAAGGTATTTTAACTCGTCTTGTGAATCTCCGTGAGCAAGCAAGTGGAAGTGAAGCGCCACAACGCTTCTTCGAAGTAGAGGGAAAAAGAATTTGCAGCGTGAAATATCATGCAAAAACTGAAACATACGAACTTGAAGTATATCAAGATGGTGAAAAGCCAGCTGTTTATCAATTTGATAACGTTGATATGATTGCAATTGAAATTTTTGAACTTATTCATTAAGGGATAAAGCAAAACGAATGCCGCAAAGGATTTTATACTTTGCGGCATTTTTTTGTTACTGCGTATGGAGTTTTTGCGGTGGCTTCTGTCCTATTTTCCCGGGAAATACCGACAAAGTGATAGCGGATTTTCTGATAAATGGAAGGAAAGGGTCGAATGCTGTAAAAAAAGCAAAATAAAAAATTCAGATAATTATGAACTTTCGTTGACACTTGTTTTAAAAAAATCTAGACTTAACATATAAGGGAGAACATCGAGTGTGTCTGCTTCTATTCCCTCTTAAAGGTTCGCATTTACGTAAGCAAGCTATTTTCATTTTGTAGCTTGTTCTTTTTCTCTTTACACACGTGGAAGTTATGAGAAATGGAAGGAGAATGTATAAATGATTGATATTGATCACAATCAGTTAAATCAAATTGAACTTCGAGATTTGCTTGTCACTTCTGATAAAGTTGCTCATGTTCAAGTGGGAAATAATTTAGAACATGCTTTGCTTGTGTTAACAAAGACTGGCTATACGTCCATTCCCGTATTAAATCCAAGGTTTCAGCTGCAGGGGTTCGTGAGCATGACGCTTATTTTAGATTCGATTTTAGGGTTAAAGCGCATTGAATTTGAAAGATTAGAAACCATGAAAGTAGAAGAAGTTATGAATCAAAATGTTCCTCGTGTCTCCATGAAAAAATCCGTATTAAAAGTCATAAATGCCATGATTAACCATCCTTTTTTGTGCGTAGAGAATGAAGATGGTATTTTTGAAGGGATTTTAACGCGAAGAAATTTGTTAAAGTCATTAAGAAGGCAGTCCATCATTCTCCCGAAAGAGTCATTTCAATAATTTTTTTAAGAAATCGTGTTTCAGCCTATCTTTCTCCGTTTTTTTCTTATATGATAAAGGTAAAATGAAAGTAAAAAGAGGCTTGAAAGGAATAACTGAATGCAATTAATAGAATGTCGAATGCTCGTTGTATTAGCTCAAGAATTAAATATGAGAAAAGCTGCAGAGAGATTATTTGTATCGCAACCAGCTTTATCACAGAGGCTGCAAACCATTGAAAAAGCATGGGATACACAAATCTTCATTCGTTCGCAAAAAGGACTGTCATTAACGCCTGCTGGAGAAAAGATTGTTCAATTTGCAAAAGAAGTAGTAGAAAAAGAAGATCGGGTTCGCGAGGACTTGCATCATTTAGATAATGAAGTATATGGTACACTCAAATTAGCGGTGGCTTCGATTATTGGACAGCACTGGCTGCCGGCGGTGTTAAAACGCTATATGGATCGTTACCCACATGCTAAAATCTCTCTTGTAACCGGCTGGAGCAGTGAAATGCTTCGCTACCTGTACGAAGATGAGGTACATATTGGAATCATACGCGGAAATCCCGATTGGAAAGGCGTCAAAGAACATTTGTTTACAGATCCTCTTTACCTAGTTGATTCAGAAATTGAAAGGGCAGCGGAAGTAGTAAATACTCATCGACCATTTATTCAATTTAAAAGTGACTCAACGTATTATCAAGAAATTTTAGAATGGTGGCATCGAGAGTTTCATACTACACCGAAGCGTACGATTGTAGTGGATCAGATTGAGACGTGTAAACAAATGGCTTTAAATGGTCTTGGTTTCGCTATTTTACCATCGATTGCTATCAAAGAAGCTGGAAGCCATATTCATCGGACGCCGCTTCTAAAAGCAAATGGCGAGCCAATTACACGAGACACTTCTTTAGTTGGATATGAATCAGCGTTTAAACTGAAGCAAGTTCGAGCATTTGTTGATATTGTACGTGAATACGTAAGAGAAACGGTCTAAAGCGAGCTCAGGTGCTCGCTTTTTTTATTTGCAATCGTTATCTTTTTATTAAAACGATAATGATGCTTGTCATTGTGAAAGCATTTTGTTACATTAAATGAGACATTGCTTACTTAGGAGGAATACATAATGAAAATGATGGATGCTAATGAGATTATCTCATTTATTCAAAACAGTACAAAATCAACACCGGTAAAAGTTTACGTAAAAGGTGAAGTAGAAGGAATTGACTTTGGTTCATCTTCTAAAACATTCGTAACGGGCAACACAGGTGTAGTATTTGGTGAATGGAAAGAAATCAAAGCTGCTATTGAAGCAAACGAAGGAAAAATTGAAGACTACGTAATTGAAAACGATCGCCGCAACTCTGCGATTCCTTTATTAGATATGAAAGGAATTAAAGCTCGTATCGAGCCAGGCGCTATTATTCGCGATCAAGTTGAAATCGGCGACAACGCTGTTATTATGATGGGTGCATCGATTAACATCGGTTCTGTAATCGGTGAAGGAACAATGATCGACATGAACGTAGTACTTGGTGGTCGTGCAACAGTAGGTAAAAATTGTCATATCGGCGCAGGTTCTGTATTAGCTGGTGTTATTGAGCCACCTTCTGCAAAACCAGTTGTAGTAGAAGATGATGTAGTAATTGGTGCTAATGCTGTTGTTCTTGAAGGGGTAACAGTAGGTAAAGGTGCCGTAGTTGCTGCAGGTGCAATTGTGGTCGAAGATGTAGCGCCTTACACAGTAGTAGCAGGTACGCCAGCACGCGTTATTAAAGAAATTGACGAAAAAACAAAGTCTAAAACAGAAATCAAGCAAGAATTGCGTCAATTAAACGAAGAATAAGAAAAACGATCATTTTGCGCTTTTTCTTTGCTGAATTAATAGGTTTTAGCGATTGGGATACTGAATCCTTAAACGTATCATATGGACAAGTTGGAAGCGTGGGCAACCACGCTTTCTTCTTTATTTCGTGAGGAGGACATACACATGGCTGAAAATGAATTTGTGAAAATAAGAAGAGAGCTACATAAAATTCCTGAATTAGGGTTTCAAGAGGTGAAAACACAGCGTTTTTTGCTTGATTATATTAACACTCTTCCGCAAGAGCGCTTAGAAGTAAAGACGTGGAAAACGGGACTCTTTGTTAAAGTACATGGTACAAACCCAACTAAAACAATAGGCTACCGAGCAGATATTGACGGTCTTCCTATCACGGAAGAAACGAATTATTCTTTTCAATCACAGCATGAAGGACTCATGCATGCCTGCGGACATGATATGCATATGGCCATTGGGCTAGGCGTACTGACTTACTTTGCTCAGCATGAAATCAAAGATAACGTACTGTTCATCTTTCAGCCGGCAGAAGAAGGTCCAGGAGGAGCACAGCCAATGCTCCAAAGCGATATCATGAAAGAATGGCTTCCAGATTTCATCTTTGCCCTTCACGTAGCTCCTGAATATCCGGTTGGGTCGATTGCACTGAAGGAAGGGTTACTATTTGCTAACACGTCTGAGCTATTTATTGATTTAAAAGGAAAAGGCGGGCATGCTGCTTATCCACATACAACAAATGATATGGTAGTCGCTGCATGTCAGCTCGTTTCACAGCTTCAAACGATTGTTGCTCGCAACGTTGATCCGCTAGACAGCGCTGTAATTACAGTAGGAAAAATTCAAGGGGGGACGGTTCAAAATATTATTGCGGAGCGAGCTCGCATAGAAGGGACCATTCGCACGCTATCTCCTGAATCAATGACGCGTGTTAAAGAACGAATTGAAGCGATTGTTAAAGGAGTAGAAGTAGGGTATCAGTGTGAAACAGCCATTGATTATGGATGTATGTATCATCAAGTATATAATCACCATGAAGTCACGCGAGAGTTTATGGAATTTGCCAAAGCGCAAACCGACGTGGATGTCATTGAATGCAAAGAAGCAATGACGGGAGAAGATTTTGGCTATATGCTAAAAGATATTCCTGGATTTATGTTTTGGCTTGGCGTTCAGTCTGAATATGGGCTTCATCATGCAAAGCTGCAGCCTCATGAAGGCGCAATAGATACGGCGATTTCACTTATTACAAAATATTTTGAACATAAAGGCAATCAATAAATCGTATAATCATTTTTCCTTATGGCTAAATTAATACCATGAGGAGGTGGGCAACGATGGCACGAATTGGTGTAGAATACGGTTTAACAGATGTACAGGCTGCACTTCAGCAGCTCGGACATGAAGTGGTACAATTACGCAACGAAAGTGATGCACAAGGGTGCGATTGCTGTGTTGTAACAGGGCAGGATTCAAACGTAATGGGGATTTCTGATGCAGTAACGCAAGGCTCAGTTATTACAGCTAGCGGATTAACGGCAGAAGAAATTTGTCAGCAAGTAGGCAACAAGGTACAAGGATAAAAGAAAGCCGAAGGAATAAATCCTTCGGCTATTTTTATGCATGCTGAGGCTGCTTGGCATCTTCAGGCTGCTTTTTATCAATATTTACTTGATGAGGGAACGGAATATCAATACCGTTTGCGTCAAATGCTTCTTTAAACTCTTTGCGAAGCTGACGTTCAACCCCCCACTGCTCACCGTTTTTAGCTTTGCCAACTACACGAAGCACAACGTCCGATGCGCCTAGACCTTGAACTCCTATCACGCTTGGTCCTTCTACAATGTTTTCATTTGTTGCAGCAACGCGCTCACATACTTTTTCTAGTACGGAAATTGCTTTGTCAATATCATCATCATACGAAATGCCAATATCAATCAACGCGCGCATATTGCCTCGGGAATGATTGCTTAAGCTTGTAATTTCACGGTTAGGCACATAGTGTAAAGTTCCATCAAATCCGCGAATTTGAGTAGTACGCAGACCTACTGATTCGACAATTCCTGAAAAACTTCCGGTTGTTACATAGTCGTCAACATCCAGCTGTTTTTCAAGAAGTAAAAAGAAACCTGTTACAACGTCGCTAACTAGTCCTTGAGCACCGAACCCGATTGCTAGACCCACAACTCCGGCACCGGCTAATAGAGCTGTCGCATGGATATTTACTGCTTCAAGCAGCATGACGACAAAAATAAAAATAAGTACATATGAAAACACATTAACGGTTAAACTTTTGAGTGTGAGCATGCGTCCGCGAGTAGTATTTTCGCGCTCACTCATTTTTTCAAAGGAACGCTCAATAACTTTTTTACCAATTGCTCGTACAAGTAAAAATACAATGGTAATGGCAATAAGTTTTAACACAATAACTCCAGCATTGGTAAGAAGCTGTTCCCAGTTGATGTCTTGCATCTTAAACATTCGTTGTTCATCCTTCCTATGTTCTGTTTCAATATTAATAAGTGGGAATGTATTCTGTGGAAAAGATTTTGTAAGAGTATGAGCACATTTGTTTATTCCCGATATTAGACATGCTAAACTGAGAAGGTAAATAAATGCAACCCTTTTATAGCATTTTTTTGCTGAAGTCAGGGTTTAATTTGCCCTAAAGGCGGGCATAACAACTATGTTACCATTATAAGATGTTGTTTAAATTCATTCTTAATTAATATTGACTAAAAAAACAATATCCATTATAATGAAAACCGTTATAACAGTACATAAGTGAGAATGTTTTATACATTTTCTCATTTAATAATTATTTGGAGGGATCATGTATGCCAGAACGTATGGTAGGTAAACAAGCTCCACGCTTTGAAATGGAAGCTGTATTATCAAACAAAGAATTCGGTAAAGTTAGCTTAGAAGAAAATATTAAAAATGACAAATGGACAGTATTATTCTTCTATCCAATGGACTTTACATTTGTATGTCCAACAGAAATCACTGCACTTTCTGACCGTTATGATGAGTTTGAAGATCTTGACGCAGAAGTAATCGGTGTTTCTACAGACACAATCCATACACACTTAGCTTGGATCAACACTGATCGTAAAGATAATGGTTTAGGTGATCTTAAATATCCATTAGCAGCTGATACAAATCACGTTGTTTCTCGTGAGTACGGCGTTTTAATTGAAGAAGAAGGTGTAGCACTTCGCGGTTTATTCATCATCAGCCCAGAAGGCGAATTACAATATTCAGTTGTAAACCACAACAATATTGGCCGTGACGTTGATGAAACTTTACGTGTTCTTCAAGCGTTACAAACTGGCGGACTTTGCCCAGCTAACTGGAAACCAGGTCAAGCTACTTTAAACGCGTAAGCACAACGTTTAAAAGGTCTAACGTCCACGTTAGGCCTTTTTTTCATCGGATAATAAAGAACATATAGTCAATAATAGTGAAAACAAGGGAGGCTTTTATTCATGAAATTACGTCAGCCAATGCCTGAGTTAACGGGCGCTACAGAATGGTTAAACGGAGAGGTTACAAAAGAGCAGCTAATTGGCGAAAAGCCAACGCTTATTCATTTTTGGTCAGTAAGCTGTCATCTATGTAAAGAAGCAATGCCTCAAGTAAATGAATTTCGCGACCAATACAAAGAACAACTAAACGTAGTAGCCGTTCATATGCCGCGCTCTGAAGATGATTTAGACTTAACAAAAATTAAAGAAGTAGCAGCAGAACACGATATTACGCAGCCAATTTTTGTAGACAGTGAACATAAATTAACGGATGCATTTGAAAATCAATATGTACCGGCATATTATGTATTTGACAAAACAGGTCAGCTACGCCACTTCCAAGCTGGTGGAAGCGGTATGAAAATGCTTGAAAAGCGCGTGAATCGTGTATTAGGCGAGAACGAATAAATACAGGCAGTTGTAACAGGTGAAAAGCATTCGATGCTTAGTAGAACTTGCATCGAATGTTTTTCTTTTTTGTGTGTAGGAAGTAACTGATAAAGGAAATATAAAAATGTGGATTTTTTCTTGTGAGTTTACACCATACTAACACTAACAACATGATACGAAACTTACTATTGGAGGTAATTTACATATGAAATTAGGTATGATTGGCTTAGGGAAAATGGGAGCAAACTTAGTATTGAATTTACTAGATCATAACCATTCTGTGGTAGCATTCGATGTGAACAACGAAGCCGTACAGAAAGTATCAGAAAAGGGAGCAGAAGGCGCTTCTTCCATTCAAGAATTAGTAAGCAAATTAGAAAAACCACGCATTGCTTGGGTAATGGTTCCAGCCGGAGAGCTCACAGAAAAAGTAATTTCTGAGCTTCAAGAATTACTTGAAGAAGGAGATATGATTATCGAAGGCGGTAATTCTAAGTATAAAGATTCCGTACGACGTGCTGCAGCTTCTGCTGAAAAAGGAATTCACTACTTCGATGTTGGAACGAGCGGCGGAATGGAAGGTGCCCGAAACGGCGCTTGTATGATGATTGGCGGAGATAAAGAAGCATTTGCTACAATCGAACCTATTTTCCGCGACATCAACGTAGAAAATGGCTACCTCTATTCAGGTGCAGCAGGAAGCGGTCACTTCTTGAAAATGGTTCATAACGGAATTGAGTACGGCATGATGCAAGCAATTGCTGAAGGTTTTGATGTGTTAGAGAAAAGTGAATTTGACTATGACTACGAAGCTGTAGCCCGCGTATGGAACAATGGCTCTGTTATTCGCTCATGGTTAATCGAATTAATGGAACGTGCATTTTCAAAAGATGCAAAACTTGACAGTATTAAAGGAGTTATGCATTCTTCCGGTGAAGGGAAATGGACGGTTGAATCAGCTTTAGATTTACAAGTGCCAACGCCAGTTATTGCTTTATCTTTAATGATGCGCTATCGCTCACTTGAAGATGATACGTTTACAGGTAAAGTAGTTGCCGCTCTTCGCAATGAGTTCGGCGGACATGCAGTGGAAAAACAATAAAAAAAGAAGCTGGGACAAAAGTATTTTAGACGAAGTGAAAAACGAACCATTGATCAATATGTTTGATTAGTGGTTCGTTTTTTTGTTTGAGTGAATAGTTTCGTCTTTAGATGGAATTCATTTAGCTATATCCCAACCTCTTTTTTATGACTATTTACCTTTTTTTGAAAAAATATCTAAAAATTATGGTAATTTATTTCGGGAACCGATATATTTAAATATGTGTGCCACATCTTAGCTAAGGGAAAGGACGGGGTATATGGGAACGTTTAAAAAACTAAAAGATTTTTATTTGCCGTACCGAATGTACTTTTTTTATTCTGCTATTTGCTTGTTATTTGTAACCTCCATCACTGTGATTTACCCTATTGTGCTGCAATATACGATTGATCATATCGTGTTAGGAAAACAATATCAGCTAGTCGATAATGTAGCATTTATTTTTATTGGACTGATGATCATCAAAGGAATCTTTACATATATTCAGCAATATTACGGCGACTTATTTGGAATTAAGTCCGTGTATACTCTTCGCAATAAACTTTACCGCAAACTTCAGTATTTACCGTTTTCTTATTATGACAATGCTAAAACAGGGGACTTGATGTCCAGGTTGACAGCTGATGTAGAAGGATTTCGTTTTTTTCTATCTTTTGGCTTCTCAGAATTAATTCGCTTCGTCATTTTACTTACTGCCAGCTTTTCCGTTATGTTCTATTACTCTATTTCACTCACTCTTGTCACAATTTGCCTGCTGCCTTTTTTGGGGGTAGCTGTTTATCGTTTTGATAAACGCGTTCATCCAGCGTTTCGCTTAATTCGCCAATCGTTTGGAGAACTTAATACAAATGTTCAAGAAAATATAAGCGGCATACAGACGGTCAAATCATTATCAAGAGAAAAATTTCAAACCTCTAAATTTAACGATTCCAACGGAGTTTATAAAAATCGAAACATTGAAACAGCGAATGTGTGGGCAACTTATTTCCCCTTAATGGAGTTTATAGGGAATTTATCTATTGTTGGTCTCCTTGCTTACGGAGGAGCGCTTGTTATGAACGGAAGCGTACGTCCTGGAGAGCTTGTTGCTTTCTTTAGCTTAACCTCTTATTTAATGTGGCCGATTATGAATCTAGGGTTTGTTATCAATATGTTTTCACAGTCTAAAGCTTCAGGTGAAAGGCTGCTAGAAATTTTAGAAGAAGAAGAAAAAGTCCATGAGCATGCCGGAAGTTTCTCTATTAATGGAACGGTCGAGTTTCAGCATGTTAGCTTATCCTATCCAAACGAGGATAAAAAATCGCTTGAGAACATATCGTTTTCTGCTTCTAAAGGGAAAGTAGTAGGTTTAATCGGTGCAACTGGAGCCGGCAAAACAAGCTTAACACAGCTGCTCACGAGGTTTTATGAACCGACTTCAGGACAGATCTTAGTTAACCATCGTCCGATTAAAGAGTATCCGCTCTCTGTTCTTCGGAAAGAAATTAGCTTTGTACTTCAAGAAACGTTTTTGTTCTCAAGCAGCATAGGAACCAACATCTCTTATGGCGTGCCGGGTATTTCTAGAGAAGACATTATTGATGCTGCAAAACGAGCGCAGGCGCATGATTTTATTATGGAGCTTCCAGATGGATATGATACGATGCTGGGAGAGAGAGGACTGGGGTTATCAGGCGGGCAAAAGCAGCGTATTGCGATTGCACGAGCGCTTATCTTAAATCCTAGTATTCTAGTATTAGATGATGCCACCAGTGCCGTTGATATGAAAACAGAAAGAGAAATTCAATTGGCTTTAAAAGAAGTGATGAAAAATCGTACGACGTTTATTATCGCGCACCGCCTTTCTTCTTTGCGACATGCCGATGAAATCTTGGTCTTACATCAAGGTCGTATAAAAGAGAGAGGAAGCCACGAAACGCTCATTCAAAAGCAAGGGATTTATAAAAACATTTACGACATTCAATATGAAAGCAGTACGTCGGTGATGAACGTATAACAAGGGAGGAATAGAATGGCAGGCGAAAAAAATAAAGTTGTGCGAGAGCGCTTTTATTATCAAACAGATCAAATCATTGATAAGACGTTTAACTGGAAGCAAATGGCCCGCTTGTTTCGTTATCTTCATCCATATCGAAAAAACTTGCTTCCTTTCTCGTTTCTTATGGTCATTATCACGACGGTCATTAGACTCGCTATTCCTATTTTGATAGGTGTCTATACGCTTGATCATGCTGTAAAAGATAAGAATAGCACGCTGCTCATGCAGTTAGTTTTCATCATTTTTAGCTTGTATATCCTATCTTATATTGCGAATGTCTTTCGGATTAAATGGATGAATCAACTCGGGCAGCACGTGATATATGATTTAAGAAAACATTTATTTACGCATGTTCAAGGGCTGTCGCACCGGTTTTTTGATACGCGTTCAGGAGGCTCTATTCTTGTAAGGATTATGAATGATATTAACTCTCTTCAAGATTTATTTACCAACGGGGTAGTTAACCTATTTATGGACCTCTTATTGTTAGTGGGAATTGTGGTTATATTATTTTCTCTCAGTCCTGCTTTGACATGTGCTGTTTTAGTCATTTTACCGATTATGTTTTTGATTTCTACAAAGCTGAGAAGAAGAATCCGCCGGTCATGGCAAGTTGTTCGTATGAAGCAGTCAGTATTAAATTCACATTTAAATGAGAGTATTCAAGGCATTCGCGTTACTCAATCATTTGCTCAAGAACAAGAAAATATGCTGTTTTTTGATCGCATAAACAGTGAAAATTACGAGAGCTGGAGGCAAGCTACTCGAAAAAATGCCATGTTTCGACCGTTTGTAGAACTCACAAATGCTGTCGGAACGGCCATTTTAATTTGGTTCGGTGCTGCACTTATTCAAGATGAGCGGCTAACAATTGGTATTTTTGTATCATTTGCTTTTTATCTCGGGATGTTTTGGGAACCGATTTCTCGTTTAGGGCAAGTGTACAATCAATTATTAATGGGAATGGCTTCATCCGAGCGCATTTTTGAATTTCTAGATGAAAAACCTCTCGTCGCAGATTTGGAAACCGCTACGTCTTTAGAGAATATGAAGGGGAAAGTTGAGTTCAAGCACGTCTCATTTTCTTATGATGGGAAGCGTAAAGCTCTAAACAACGTATCAATTGAAATAAAAGAAGGACAGACGGTTGCTTTAGTGGGGCATACTGGATCTGGAAAAACGTCCATTGCTAATTTAATCACACGTTTTTATGATGTGAACAAAGGGCAGATTTTAATTGATAATATGCCTATTCAAGATATTACGTTAGCGAGTTTACGAGCACAAATTAGTATTGTGCTGCAAGAAACCTTTATTTTTTCAGGAACCATCACGGAGAATATTCGGTTTGGAAAACCGGATGCTACCGATGATGAAGTGATTAAGGCCGCAGAAGCGGTAGGGGCTGCAGATTTTATAAAGCGTCTGAAAAAAGGCTATGATACGGAAGTAGAAGAGCGAGGAAACGTTTTATCGGTGGGAGAGCGTCAATTGATTTCATTTGCTCGAACGCTGTTGGCTGATCCTCGTATTATCATTTTAGATGAAGCGACAGCAAGCATCGATACAGAAACAGAAGTGAAGATTCAACAAGCGCTTAAAACGCTGTTAAATAACAGAACGGCCATCATGATTGCTCATCGGCTATCGACTATACGAGAAGCAGATAACATCATTGTGTTAGACCACGGAAGCATTATTGAAACAGGCAATCACAGGGAACTTATGCAGCAAAAAGGCGTATATTATTACCTTGTTCAAACCCATGCTACAGCTTAAAAAACAGAAGGAGCTAATCCTTCTGTTTTTCTATGAGAAATAGTAAAGACATATAAGCGTTGTTAACGGGAAAATGAGGTTGATACAAAAGAATTGTGGTAAAATAACGGTAGTTCAGATTTTTTCCTGTACATAATGGAGGAATTCAAATGAAAAAAGAATTTGCAGTCATCGGATTAGGTAGATTTGGTGGAAGTATTTGTAAAACATTAAGCGATCAAGGAATGGAAGTTCTGGCGATTGACATTGATGAAGAAAAGGTAAATGAGTATGCTAACGTTGCTTCGCATGCAGTAGTAGGCGATTCAATGGATGAAGGGGTTCTAAAAAGTTTAGGAATTCGTAATTTTGATCACGTTATCGTAGCTATTGGCGACAATATTCAGGCAAGTATTTTGACGACCCTTATACTAAAAGAGCTGGGGGTTGAAAAAATAACGGTAAAAGCGCAAAATGATTATCATGCCAAAGTATTATCAAAAATTGGCGCCAATTTTATCGTGCATCCCGAACGAGATATGGGACGAAGAATTGCCAATAACATGATTTCAAACAGCGTGCTGGATTATTTGGAGCTATCTGAAGAACACAGCATTGTCGAATTAGTAGCAAGCAAAAGAATGGCTGGCAATACGCTGATTGAGTTAGACATTCGTGCGAAATATGGTATTAACATTGTAGCCATTAAGCGTGATCGAGATATCATCGTTTCTCCTCAGGCGTCCGAAACGATACAAGAAGGAGACGTGTTGATTGTTATTGGAGCAGACGCAGATATCAACCGCTTCGAAAATAAATTTGCCAGTTCCTAATAAAAAAGAGCAGATGCAATTGCATCTGCTCTTTTTCTTTTATTAAACCTCCATAATGATTGGTAAAATCATTGGACGGCGCTTTGTTTTTTCGTAAAGGAATGGAGCCAATGTGTCTGTGATTTCATTTTTAATCTCAGACCATTGTGACGTACGACGTTCCATCACTTTGTTCAAGTGTTTTGTAATGAGGGACTGTGCATCATTAATTAAGTCGCCAGATTCGCGCATATAAACAAAACCACGAGAGATAATGTCTGGACCAGCAGCGATCTTGAAGTCTTTCATATTGATGCTTACAACGACAATAACAAGTCCTTCTTCAGATAAAATGCGGCGGTCACGAAGTACGATATTTCCAATGTCACCAATTCCGCTTCCGTCAATATATACAGAGCCTGAAGGGATTTTTCCAGCTACTGAAGCTTCACTGTCGCTTAAAGCTAGCACCTCTCCATTATCCATAATGAAGCAGTTTTCTTCAGGAACTCCACAGTCTGTTGCAAGTTTGATGTGCATCTTCTGCATGCGATACTCACCGTGAATTGGCATAAAGTATTTTGGTTTCATCAAACGAAGCATTAATTTTTGCTCTTCCTGTCCGCCGTGTCCAGAAGTATGGATATCGTTTAGAGCACCGTGAATAACCTCTGCTCCTGCACGGAATAGCATATCAATTGTTTTGCTAACACTTACTGTATTTCCTGGAATAGGTGAAGATGAGAACACAACCGTATCTCCAGGGATAATTTGAATTTGGCGGTGAGTACCGTTTGCAATTCTAGATAGCGCTGCCATCGGTTCACCTTGGCTGCCTGTACATAAAATAGTCACGCGGTTAGCTGGAATTCGGTTAATTTGAGAAGGCTCAATGAACGTATCTTTTGGACATGAAATATATCCAAGCTGTTGGCCAATCTCAATAGCTGCTTCCATACTGCGTCCGAATACAGCAACTTTGCGGTTATGCAATACGGCTGCTTCCACTACTTGCTGTAAGCGGTGAATATTTGAAGCAAACGTTGCAAAAATAATACGGCCGTCTACTTTACGGAAAATGTCATGAATGCTGTCACCTACGCGGCGCTCAGACATCGTAAAGTTAGGAATTTCACTGTTTGTACTGTCTGAAAGCAAGCATAGAACGCCTTCTTTACCGATTTCAGCCATTTTTGTTAAGTTAGCCGGTTCGCCCACTGGTGTAAAATCAAACTTGAAATCTCCTGTATGTACGATTTGTCCGTTTGGTGTTTTTACCACAATTCCGTAAGAATCAGGAATACTGTGAGTTGTACGGAAGAACGTTACCGATGTTTTACGGAATTTAATTACGTCATCTTCAGTAATTTCATGAAGCTGAGCTGTACGAAGCAACCCGTGCTCGTCTAATTTGTTGCGAAGAAGTCCAAGGGCTAATTTCCCTGCATAAATAGGAATGTTTAATTCTCTTAATAAGTAAGGAATTCCGCCGATGTGATCTTCATGACCATGTGTAACGAAAAGGCCACGGATTTTATCTGCATTTTTTACCAAATAACTGTAGTCAGGAATAACGTAGTCAATTCCTAAAAGCTCATCTTCAGGGAATTTAATTCCTGCATCAATAAGAATAATTTCATCTTGAAACTGTACGGCATACGTATTTTTACCGATTTCGCCTAGTCCACCCAGGGCGAAAACTGCCGTTTGATTATTTTTTACAAATTTCATTTTCATCATATCTCCAATACTTTAAAATCTTCATGCTGTTGTTCATATTCTAGATAGTCTCCAGTCACTGCTTGAACAAACTCAATATTAATTGAACGCGCTTTTAACTTTTTACGAACGTCACGCTCAGAATCTGCGTTCACATACACTGTTTTTGTATTTTCACGTACAGCTACTTCACTCATTTTTTCTTGAAAATAAACTTTAAAAATCATAACAAAAATCTCTCCTTAATTCCGAAATTCAAATAACTTATTTTATTATATTATAAAATGTGTATGTATTTCATGTATTTTCTAAAGAAACTTGCTTTCACTACATTTTAGTCATCTAAATATAACAAGTCAATTAATTATAGAATAATATTAATAGGAAACGGATACAAGACTATATTTTCCGGGCGTATAAAAAATAAGGGCTATTCCATTGTACGATGCAGACACACACTCTGCAAATTTTACAACAGAAAGCCCTAAAAAAATCGATTATGCCATCGTTTTTTTACGCAATAATTCATTCCAGCGTTTTAGCAGCCTTTTTCGAAAATCTTTTAACATGATTTTTCAGCTCCTTTGTTTTTTGCAATACCTGCCTGTCTCTCTCTGTACTTTTATTATATGATGAAAAGCGAGAGGTTTCTCGTGGTTAAATATGGAAAAATTGTAAATAGGGGCGTCCATTTATAGAGAAATCAGTACTTGTTTGATATAATTGGAAAGGCTTAACAAAGAGATAAAAAATTATAAAAAATAAGGTGATAAACGTGGAACGAAAGATTATTTTTTTTGATATTGATGGAACGTTGTTGGATCATGATAAAAAACTGCCTGCTTCTACAAAAAAAGCTGTCCAGCTGTTAAAAGAGCAGGGGCATGAAGTGGCAATTGCAACTGGAAGGGCTCCTTTTATGTTTAAAGATCTGCGTGAAGAGTTGGATATTCAAACATATATTAGCTTTAATGGTCAGTACATTGTTTTAAATGGAGAAGTTCTTTACAAAAACCCGTTAAATAAAGAAGAGCTTCAGGATTTAACAGCTTTTGCTGTTGAGCATGATCACCCTGTCGTATACATGGATCATGAAGATATGAAATCAAACATTGAATTTCATGACTATATCGAATCCAGCATCAGCACGCTGAAAATTGGATTTACCCACCCTCACCATGATCCTGCTTATTTCAAAGGGCGTGAAATTTATCAATCCCTCTTATTCTGCACAGCGGGAGAAGAAGCTCCTTATGAAGAAACATTTAAGAAATTTGATTTTATTCGCTGGCATGAATTTTCAACTGATATTCTGCCAAAAGGTGGATCAAAAGCGCGAGGGATTGAGACCATGATCGAAAAACTTGGCTTTGACAAAAAAGATGTATATGCATTCGGAGACGGCTTAAACGATATCGAAATGCTTGAATTTGTCGGAAATGGCGTAGCGATGGGAAATGCGGAAGAAGTCGTGAAAGAAGTGGCTGATCTTGTTACAAAAGATGTAGCAGAAGATGGCATTCTCCACGGATTAGAGCTAGTGGGATTATTAAAATAAGAAAAAACGCGAGCTCTGGCTCGCGTTTTTTAGCGTTCGTATGGAAAAGCATTTTCAGGTTCTTGAAATGGATGTTCTTTATTAATGTAATCATAAAACATAATTCCGTCTAAATGATCAATTTCGTGCTGAAATACGACAGCAGGAAGGCCTTTCAAACGAATTTTTACTTCTTCGCCTTCAAGCGTTGTGCCTTTTACTGTGATGCGTGCATATCGAGGAACAAATCCTGGGATATCTTGATCGACAGACAAGCAGCCTTCGCCGCCTGTAAGATATGTCTTTTCAACGGAGTGGCTAATGATCTTAGGGTTAAATAATGCATAGCTGTATAGCTTACCTTTTTCATCCGTAACGTGTACCCCAATCATTCGTTTTGATACATTAATTTGAGGAGCGGCAAGTCCGATACCAGATCGCAGTCCATATTTAGCAGCAATTTCAGGGTCTTGGCTGTTTTTCACATATTCTAATAAGCTATGTAAAATCTTTTTGTCTTCTTCAGAAGCAGGTAACGGTACTTCTTTTGCTACTTCTCGCAGCGTTGGGTGTCCGTCTTGGATAATATCGTTCATTGTAATCAACTTTCACATCTCCCTAGGCTATTTTATAGGTATAAAGTGTACCAAATCCGTATAAAAAAGTCATTACCTCGACCTTGACCACATAAATGTTTCTACTAATTATATGTATCAAACATTTGGAAAAACATGCATAAGAAAAAATAAAAGCGGCAGTTAGCCGCTTTTATTGTATAATTACCAGCCGCCACAGCTGCAGCCGATAATAACTAATAAAATGAACAGTACGATTAATAACACGAAACCTTTATTAGAACCGCCGCAGCCATATCCACCATAACCCAACATAATGTAACCTCCCGTAGTTATCAATCCCAAGGTAAAAAGTAATAAACTCCCTTTTTTTCACGATTGGGTTAGTATAATATATTAAAAGGTGGAAAAAGGGTGTAGATAAATTGCTAATTTCCTACAAAAATTGTATAATGACCCATGAATAAGGGAGGATTTACCAAATATGAAATGCGTCGGAAGATATATAGTTATTGGCATTGCTGCTATGTCACTAGCAGGCTGTGCAGAGGGCTCATCGCCTGAACTTGAGGTATATAATGGATTAGAAAAAGTGGTAGCACAAGAAAAGCAATTTGCTGATCAGCAAAAACCGTTAGCTGATTTAGAACAGCAAGAAAATGCGATATACGACCAAATTATTGAGCTAGGGATTAAAGATAAAAAGAAAATAAAAAATAAAGCACAAAAAGCGCAGCAGTTATTAGATGAGCGTGAAAATAAATTACAAAAAGAAGAAAAAAGCATCAGCGCTTCGCAAAAACAGTTTGAAGCGACAGAGCCAAAGATCCAAAAGCTAGAGGACGGCAAAGCAAAAGAAGAGGCGCTTGAACTATCTTCGTTAATGAAGAAGCGTTATAAGGCCTACCAGTCCTTACATGATGCCTATCTTCATTCCATTGAATTAGATCGTCAGCTATATACGCTCTTTGAAAAAGACAATGTGAAATTAGAGAATCTTGAAACACAAATCGCTTCGATCAATGCTACTTATAAAGAAGTTGAAAAGAAAAAAGAAACGTTTAACACACTAACAGCTGACTATAACAAAGCCAAAGAAGATTTTTATAACAAAACGAAGTTAAAGGTGAAAAATAGCGAGGATAAATAAGAAGGCCTGTGAAGTTTACAGGTCTTTTTTTTTGGCTGAAAAGGAAGGTTTTCTGAAATAAAGAAAGAGTTTCGACACGATTCAAGTAAAAATTACAAAAGGTTATTGTTTTAAAAAATCGTTTATTTGTGGCAAGATAGGAGATGTGCAGACGTAAAAAAAGAGAAGGTTATTATAAAACATATAATACAGTTTGTATCTGTGTAATAGTACAGCATGTCTTTTTTATGTGTTTTATTTCACAAACTAAAAAAGCGTAATTTCTTGATGTAAATGCATTGACGAACTGTTTTAGTGTATTGTAAACTAGGTAGCGTAGTAAGTGTTGTATTAATCATTTTTGCAAAATAATTAATACAGTTTAACGAAACGCTCGTTTCGCTTAAACTTTCCTTTTACGTAAATGTTTGCACAGAATTCGCTGGGGAATACATAGAAATGTTAAGGATTAGCGAATTCAAAAAGCTACTCGACAAAATATGACTTTTACTTGTCCATTTGGGACATTCTAAAAGCGTGTATGTTTGTTTGATTAGTAAAATGAATTTATACGGCTTAAATGAAAGGAAGAGGTGACTTAGATGGCTGCTAAAACTAAAAAGGCTATTATTGATGTATCAAAGCAACTTGATAAAATCGCTGAGCAGTACCAAACGTTCCAAATTCTTAATGAAGAGGGCGAAGTAGTAAATAAATCAGCGTTGCCAGATTTATCTGACGAAAAATTAAAAGAGTTAATGACTCGCATGGTATACACTCGTATTCTTGATCAACGTTCAATTTCATTGAACCGTCAAGGTCGTTTAGGTTTCTATGCACCAACTGCTGGGCAAGAAGCTTCTCAAATCGCTTCACATTTCGCATTAGAAAAAGAAGACTTCATTTTACCTGGGTACCGTGATGTGCCTCAGTTAATTTGGCATGGTCTTCCACTATATCAAGCGTTCTTATTCTCTCGTGGTCATTTCCACGGTAACCAAGCGCCAGAAGGTGTAGATGTACTTTCTCCACAAATCATCATCGGTGCACAAATCGTGCAAACTGCTGGTGTGGCACTAGGTCTTAAAAAGCGCGGTAAAAAAGCAGTAGCGATCACTTATACAGGTGACGGTGGAGCTTCACAAGGTGACTTCTACGAAGGTATGAACTTCGCAGGTGCATTCAAAGCTCCAGCAATCTTTGTTGTACAAAACAACCGCTTTGCAATTTCAACACCAGTTGAAAAGCAATCTGCAGCACGTACAATCGCTCAAAAAGCAGCGGCTGTTGGTATCCCAGGCGTTCAAGTAGACGGTATGGATGCACTAGCAGTATACGTTGCAGTAAGCGAAGCTCGTGAGCGTGCAGTAAACGGTGAAGGTCCAACTTTAATTGAAACATTAACTTACCGTTATGGTCCACATACAATGGCTGGTGACGATCCAACTCGTTATCGTACAGCTGAGCTTGACACTGAGTGGGAAAAGAAAGATCCACTTGTTCGCTTCCGTAAATTCTTAGAAGCTAAAGGCATCTGGAATGAAGAAGAAGAAAACAAAGTAATCGAGCAAGCTAAAGAAGATATCAAACAAGCTATTAAGAAGGCTGACGATTATCCAAAACAAAAAGTTACAGATTTAATGGAAATTATGTACGAAACTATGCCTTCAAACTTACAAGAGCAATATGAAATCTACAAAGAGAAGGAGTCGAAGTAAGCCATGGCGCAAATGACAATGATTCAAGCGATTACTGATGCGTTACGCACAGAAATGAAAAACGACGAAAACGTATTAGTTTTTGGTGAAGACGTTGGCGTAAACGGTGGAGTATTCCGTGCGACTGAAGGTCTTCAACAAGAATTCGGCGAAGATCGCGTATTCGATACGCCATTAGCTGAATCTGGTATCGGTGGTCTTGCTGTGGGTCTATCGACTCAAGGTTTCCGTCCGGTTCCTGAAATTCAATTCTTTGGTTTCGTATACGAAGTACTTGATTCTGTATCAGGTCAAGCTGCACGTATGCGCTACCGTTCTGGCGGTCGCTGGAATGCACCAATCACATTCCGTTCACCATTTGGTGGAGGCGTTCATACACCAGAACTTCACGCTGATAGCTTAGAAGGTATCGTAGCATCTCAACCTGGTCTAAAAGTTGTAATTCCTTCAACTCCATACGATGCAAAAGGTCTTTTAATTTCATCAATCCGTGATAACGATCCGGTTGTATACTTAGAGCACATGAAGCTTTACCGTTCATTCCGTCAAGAAGTACCTGAAGAATCATACACTATTGACTTAGGTACAGCTGATGTGAAACGTGAAGGTACAGACGTAACGCTTATCGCTTACGGTGCAATGGTACACTCATCGTTAAAAGCAGCTGAAGAACTAGAAAAAGAAGGTATCTCTGCTGAAGTAGTGGACTTACGTACAGTTCAACCTTTAGATATCGATACAATTCTTGCATCAGTTGAAAAAACTGGTCGCGTAGTAGTAGTTCAAGAAGCTCAAAAACAAGCTGGTATCGCAGCTAACGTTGTAGCTGAAATTAACGATCGTGCAATCTTAAGCTTAGAAGCACCAGTATTACGTGTAACAGCACCGGATACTGTGTTCCCATTCTCTCAAGCTGAGGGCGTATGGTTACCAGACCACAAAGACATCGTTGAAACAGCTAAGAAAGTACTTGAATTTTAATTAGCATTTTACTGTGATAGAAATCAGCTTTGTGCTGATTTCTGTCTTAGATAAAATAAACACTAACAAATTGAACGCAACTAACTAGGAGGGTGAAGACACGTGGCATTTGAATTTAAACTGCCGGATATCGGTGAAGGTATCCACGAAGGTGAAATTGTAAAATGGTTCGTAAAAGCTGGAGATGAAATTGATGAGGATGATGTACTAGCAGAAGTACAAAATGACAAAGCTGTTGTTGAAATCCCATCTCCTGTAAAAGGTAAAGTATTAGAAGTAAAAGTTGACGAAGGTACAGTAGCTACTGTAGGACAAGTTATCGTTACTTTTGATGCTCCTGGATACGAAGACTTAAAATTCAAAGGTGACGATCATGATGATGCACCAGCAGAAGAAGCTAAAGAAGAAGCTTCAACTGAAGAAGTGACTGAAGAAGCAACAGCTCCTGCAGCACAAGCTGATGTTGATCCTAACCGTAAAGTAATTGCTATGCCTTCAGTGCGCAAATATGCTCGTGAAAAAGGTATAGACATTAAAGCTGTTCCTGGTTCAGGTAAAAACGGACGTATTGTTAAAGATGACATCGATAGCTTCTTATCTGGTGGCTCTACAGCTACAGCAACTGCTGAAGCTCCAGCTAAAGAGGAAACTGCTTCAGCTGAACCAAAAGCAGCAGCAGCACAAGCTATTCCTGAAGGCGATCTACCAGAAACTCGCGAGAAAATGAGTGGTATCCGTCGTGCAATCGCAAAAGCTATGGTTAACTCTAAACACACTGCTCCACACGTAACATTAATGGATGAAATCGATGTAACAGCTCTTGTTGCTCATCGTAAAAAATTCAAAACAGTTGCAGCAGATCAAGGTATTAAATTAACATTCTTACCTTACGTGGTAAAAGCGTTAACTTCAGCACTTAAGAAGTTCCCAGCTCTTAACACTTCAATTGATGATTCTACAGATGAAGTAATTCAAAAACATTACTACAACATCGGTATCGCTGCTGACACTGAAAAAGGTCTTTTAGTACCAGTTGTGAAAAATGCTGATCGTAAATCTGTATTCGAAATTTCGGATCAAATTAACGACCTTGCTGGAAAAGCACGTGATGGTAAATTAGCTCCTGCTGAAATGAAAGGCGCTTCTTGTACAATTACAAACATCGGTTCTGCTGGTGGACAATGGTTTACTCCAGTTATCAACCACCCAGAAGTTGCAATTCTAGGTATCGGACGTATCGCTGAAAAACCAGTTGTACGCGACGGTGAAATTGTAATTGCTCCAGTATTAGCATTATCACTAAGCTTTGACCACCGTATTATCGATGGCGCAACAGCTCAAAACGCTCTTAACCAAATCAAGCGTTTATTAAATGATCCAGAATTATTATTAATGGAGGCGTAATAAATGGTAGTAGGAGATTTCCCAATCGAAACTGATACTCTTGTCATTGGTGCTGGCCCTGGTGGCTACGTTGCAGCAATTCGTGCAGCTCAATTAGGTCAAAAAGTTACAATCGTAGAAAAAGGTAATCTTGGAGGCGTATGCTTAAACGTTGGTTGTATTCCTTCAAAAGCATTAATCGCTGCAGGTCACCGTTTCGAACATGCTAAACATTCTGAAGACATGGGGATTATCGCTGAGAACGTAACAGTTGATTTCTCTAAAGTTCAAGAATTCAAAAACGGCGTTGTAAACAAACTTACTGGCGGTGTTGAAGGCCTTCTTAAAGGTAACAAAGTTGACATCGTAAAAGGTGAAGCTTACTTCGTTGACAGCGAAACTGTACGTGTAATGGATGAAAATTCAGCACAAACGTACAAATTCAAAAATGCAATCCTTGCAACTGGTTCTCGTCCAATCGAGATCCCTGGATTCAAATTCTCTGAGCGCGTAATCAACTCTACAGGTGCATTAGCGCTTAAAGAAGTTCCTAAAAAATTAGTTGTAATCGGCGGAGGTTACATCGGTACTGAGCTTGGTACTGCTTTTGCTAACTTCGGTACAGAAGTTACATTTGTAGAAGCTGCTGATGAAATTCTAGCTGGTTTTGAAAAACAAATGAGCTCTCTTGTTAAACGTAACCTTAAGAAAAAAGGAAACGTTGAAATCTATACAAAAGCAATGGCTAAAGGTGTTGAAGAAACTGCTGACGGCGTACAAGTTACGTTTGAAGTAGGCGGAGAGTCAAAAGTAATCGATGCTGACTACGTATTAGTTACTGTAGGTCGCCGTCCTAACACTGATGAGCTTGGTCTTGAGCAAGTTGGCGTTAAAATGACTGACCGTGGTCTTATCGAAATCGATAACCAAACTCGTACATCTGTAAGCAACATCTTTGCAATTGGTGATATCGTAACTGGACCACCACTTGCACACAAAGCTTCTTACGAAGGTAAAATCGCAGCTGAAGTAATCGCTGGCGAACCTGCTGAAATTGACTACTTAGGAATTCCAGCAGTTGTATTCTCTGAGCCTGAGCTTGCATCTGTAGGTTATACTGAAGCACAAGCGAAAGAAGAAGGATTAGCTGTTAAAGCTTCTAAATTCCCATTCGCTGCTAACGGACGTGCGCTTGCACTTAACGCTGCAGAAGGCTTCTTGAAGCTTATCACTCGTAAAGAAGACGGAGTAGTTGTTGGTGCTCAAATCGCTGGACCTAGCGCATCTGACATGATCGCTGAACTTGGTCTTGCTATCGAAGCTGGCGTAACAGCTGAAGATATCGCATTAACAATTCACGCTCACCCAACATTAGGTGAAATTACAATGGAAGCTGCTGAAGTAGCTATTGGAAGCCCAATTCACATTGTAAAATAATTTTTTTAAAAAGCTGATGCATATGCATCAGCTTTTTTTTGAAAAAAAACGGTTTTCATAAAGTATCAGATGCTTGTCAGACAGTTTTTGTTGCTGATGAGTATTCCTTTGGGAGAAACGTGTAAAAAGCGCTGAGACAGTCTTAAATGAGCTCTAGATGCATACATATGAAGTGGGACGTGCTTTGCTTATAGTTGGATACAAAATTGCTTCTTTGAATAACGAATGAAAAGGCGGCGAAGGAGCTATGAAGACATATTTCGTTTGGAGCTTGCACATTGTTATTTGGATGGGGTATTCACTGGTTGAATTATTATCAAAACGTGATCAATTGACATCTAAAATTATTTTATTTTTAGTATTTGCTTATTTAGCTTACGGTATAGCAGAAATGAACGTCAAATCTAAAAGACTGGCGCTTATGATGACGGGCACAACGTCAGCTATCTGCTTGACATGTTATCAACTAATTTTATTTTGCACGGCATAAGAGTGCATAAAAAAAGCGTTAGCTTATATAAGCTAACGCTTTTTTTGTCTTACACAGATTTGTTTTCTCTTTTTAACGCGCCTTCTTCTTTAAATGCTTTCATTAATGAGAAGACCGTTAGCACCAGCACAATTGAGAATGGAAGTGCTGCTATAATCGCAGCTGTTTGGAGCGCATCCAAACCACCTGTCCAAAGCAGAATGATTGCTGTTAACGATTGAATTAAGCCCCACGTAAGCTTAATAGAGCCTGAAGGATTTAGATCACCGTTTGTTGTCTGCATTCCTAAAACAAATGTAGCTGAGTCAGCTGATGTAATGAAGAATGTAGCAATTAAACAAATAGCAACAATGGACATGAACGTACCAAATGGAAACTGTTCAAGTACGTAGAATAAAGCAACTTCTGTTCCTTTATTATTGATAACATCCATAACAGGAAGATCCTTAAAAAAGTCTAAATAAACCCCAGAACCTCCGAATACAGCAAACCATAATCCGCCAAATACGGTCGGAACAGCTAGTACACCAATTAAAAATTCTCGAATGGTTCTACCTCGTGAAATACGAGCAATAAACGTACCAACGAACGGTGCCCAGGCGATCCACCATGCCCAGTAGAAAATTGTCCAATCTCGAACCCAGGTGCTGTTATCAAACGGGCTCAATCGAAAACTCATCGACGGCAAGTTTTGAATGTAGCTGCCAATTGTTGTAACGAATAAGTCCATAATAAAGTTGGTTGGACCTGCAAATAACAAGAATAGCATTAACAGAATAGCTAAAACAATATTAATGTTACTCAAATACTTAATACCTTTGTTCAGACCTGTCTGTGCTGACAGCATGAACAAGAACGTTACGATAATAATAACAATTAATTGAGTCGTGAAATTATTATCAATACTTGGCGATAAGTAAGAGGCTCCACCAGTAATTTGAATAGCGCCAAGTCCTAGAGATGTTGCTACCCCAAAGACAGTTGCAAATACGGCGATGACGTTTATGACCGTTCCAAGAGGTCCATCCACACGTTTTCCTAGTAGTGGACGTAAAATATTACTGATGATGAACGGGTAACCTTTTCTAAATTGAAAGTATGCAAGGGCAAGTGCAAGAACGGAATAAATAGCCCAAGGATGTAAACCCCAGTGGAAAAACGAATAACGTAGAGCTGCACGAGCTGATTCTGCTGTACCGCCTTCACCAGAAGGTGGAGTATGAAAATGATTGATTGGTTCTGAGACACCCCAAAATACAAGACCAATTCCCATACCAGCACTAAATAACATGGCAAACCATGAGACATAACCATACTGAGGTTTTTCGTCAGGCTTCCCTAGTTTGATGTTTCCGTACTTCGAAAAAATTAAGTACAGCGTAAAAACTAAGAATAATGTAGCTGCTAGTAAGTAATACCAGCCAAATTTCTCGATGATAAAACTATGTATTGCCGACGTGACAGGTGTAAGCCCCGCGCTTCCTAGCACAGATTCGGGAATAACACCCCATACGATAAATACTGCAGCAATAATAACCGAAATGATAAAAACGGGAGTCAGTTTTTTCATCGATTAACACTCCTTTCCTATTCTATTTTACATAACATAGTGTTTCATATAGCCTTTTCAGCTATACATGAAACCACATGGTTATACATTCTAGTAAAGTTTGTATGAAATGTCTACCCTATTGGTAAGAAAAAAAGGCAAGATCTCAAATTCTTATTTTTCGTAATTATTTTAAAGTGCCGAAATAGATATAAAATTAGACATAGTTTTTTTATATAAATAGAGATGATGCTAAGGGGTCAGTTTTTTAAAAACAAATATAACATTTATGAGAAAAATATTTTTAATGTGACATACTAATTAGTTGTTGACATATTTAATGTGACATAATAATATAATATCAAGAGTTGTAAAACGCTTACAAAAAAAGACGGTTAAAGGGGAGTTTACAAAATGGGAACAATCGTATGTCAAACATGTAACTGCACAATTGATCATTTCGAAGATGAGAAAGTGACGCGATTATACTCAACATGTAAAAGCGGAGAATGTCAAAAAGCAGATGAAGATTTAGATTAATTCAATAAAAAAAAGGTGCGGAATTCCGCACCTTTTTTTTATTGAATTGCTTTATGTTCTTTAATGACACGAAATGTCTTTAATTCAAAATCTTCCGGACCCTGCACTGGTAAACCTGCCTCTAAGTTTGTTTCAATGTAGGTTAAATTTTCCTCAGTGATGATTTCCCCAGGAATAAAAATAGGAATACCAGGAGGATAGACCATTACAAATTCTGCAATAATACGACCTGCTGACTCATGAAAAGGTACCACTTCGGTTTCAGCGTAAAAAGCATCACGAGGTGTTAAAGCCAATACAGGAATATCAGGTAATAAAATAGCCGGTTTTGCCGTTGTCTCAGAAAGGTTATGGAATTTTGCGGATAACTCACGCAGAGCTGTGACAAGACGTGAAAGATCTTCTTCTGTATCTCCGGGCGTGATAATACATAGAATATTATAAAGGTCAGACATTTCCACTTCGATATTATGAGCTTCACGCATCCATTTTTCTACGTCATAGCCCGTAATTCCTAAATCTGAAACAGAAATAATTAATTTAGTAGGGTCTAAATCATACGTAGCTTTTGTGCCTAAAATTTCTCTGCCTATACATCGGATATGCTCAATTGTATTAATTTCTTTTCGTGCTTTTTCAGCAAGAGAAATTGCACGTTCAGCCAGCTCTTTTCCTTCTGTAGCTAGACGTTTTCGTGCAACATCTAAAGAAGCCAGCAGCAGATAAGAGGTTGATGTTGTTGTCAGCATGCTTAAAATAGACTGTACGCGTTTTGGAGAAATTAAGCCTTCGCGTATGTTTAAAATGGAACTTTGCGTCATAGAACCGCCTAATTTATGCACGCTTGTTGCTGCCATATCTGCACCGGCCTGCATAGCAGACAGAGGCAAATCATCATGGAAGTGAATATGAACGCCGTGAGCTTCATCAACAAGTACAGGCACTTGATACGAGTGGGCAATTTCTACGATTTTACGAAGGTCTCCGGAAATTCCAAAGTAAGTTGGATTGATAACAAGCACTGCTTTTGCTTCAGGGTGCTGCTTTAAGGCTTTTTCTACAGAGTCCGATGTAATACCGTGAGAAATGCCAAGATTTTCGTCAATTTCAGGATGAATAAAAATAGGCGTAGCTCCTGAAAAAACAATCGCACTCATAACAGATTTATGCACGTTTCTAGGAACGATAATTTTATCTCCAGGTCCACATGTCGCCATAACCATTGCCATAATTGCTCCGCTCGTTCCTTGAACAGAGAAAAAAGTATGATCAGCACCAAATGCTTCTGCAGCTAAATCCTGCGCTTGTTTGATAATGCCTTTTGGCTGGTGAAGATCATCAAGGGGACCGATATTAATTAAATCAATGGATAAAGCATCATCGCCAATAAATGAGCGGAATTCAGGATCCATTCCATTTCCTTTTTTATGTCCAGGGATATGGAATTGTGTTGGGTTTTTCTTAGCGTGATTAACTAATCCAGTAAATAATGGAGTTGAAAATTGAGAAGACAACTTTGCTATACACCTCTTTTATCATAAATTGTCAGTCCCTCTAAGCAAAGCTTAGAGGGACTTTGATTGTTTTTTTATCAAATTACAGCATTCAATTTTATATACCAAAAACTAATGGCTGTTGAATTATACATATTAAAATATCAGATCTTTTTTCTATAAAAGAAATTCAACAGAAATTCTACTCCGCAGTTTTCTTGATTTTAACCATTATATAAATGAATGAAACGCGTATGTTTACTACTGTTTGATAATATAAATACAATTTTTAGTTAAAAAAATACAAGTAATTGTAAACTGCTTATTACTTATTATTTTATAGTTCTTTATGTTTTGAAAATCCCCATAAAACAAAAGAATTATAGCACTTATTAACCTATTTGCAAAGATATTTTAAAGAGAAAATAAAAAGAAAAAAAAGGAGAAATTCTTTTGGGTGAAAAGAGAATAAATTTTGTGTACATTATAGATTGTGATAGAGTTAAGAATATAGATATACATAGAATGAAGAAATAAATGGAGTGATGAGAAGTGGAATATCAATACCCTATCTCCCTTGATTGGAGTACAGAAGAAATTATTGATGTAGTGAAGTTTTTTGAAAGCATTGAACGAGCTTATGAAAAAGGTATTGAGCGTGATCACCTAATGGCAGTCTATCGCCGATTTAAAGAAATTGTGCCAAGTAAAGCAGAAGAAAAAACAATCTGTAACGATTTTGAAGACCAAAGCAAATACTCTTCTTATCGAACGATTCAAAAAGCAAAGGCTGCTTCTTCTGGAGATATCATAAAAATGTAAAAAATGAGACTGGGACAAAAGTAGTTTAGCCGAAGTAAAAAACGAATCATTAATCAAATTGTTTGATTAATGATTCGTTTTTTTGTTACGGTAAACATAGAGTTTATCTGTTTCGTTTCTTCTAGCAGTTGATTGGAAGGCAAGGCGAAGACTCCTGCGGGGAAAGCGGAACAGGTGAGACCCCGCAGGAGCGCAAGCGACGAGGAGGCTCACCGGCCGCCGGCGGAAAGCGAAGCCTTGCAGGGAAATCAACTGCGGTGTCACAAGCGTTTCAGCTTATGTATCCCATTTGTTGGTCTTTCGATGAGCTTCCTTTCGTTATGTGTCACCCTCATTTTTTTTATATCAATTCGTTAAAATTATGCATATGCTTTTTTAGTTAGTTCATATAATGGAGTTACCGTATGAAATGTTTGTTCAATACGAGCCATCCATTCTTCGCCGCTCATTGCAATCGCTTCTTCTTTTGGAATTGTAATGCCGCATAGGATCTCAGCTTTTTTAACCGTCTCTAGACGTTCAAACAAACTCTCTAAGTCTTCAGAAGATAAGTCGCCCATTTTTTTACTATCAGGTTTTGTATGATCTTTCGACCAAACAAACGAGTCTGGGATATTTTGACGAATCTCCTCCATGTTTTGTTTTAGCAGCTTTCCAAATTGTTCTTTAATAGGTGATTCGTAAATGACGGCGAACCACACAAAGACGTGTGTTTCCCAAAGGCCAATTTGAAAATGAGGGAGCTTTTTATACCCGCGTTTACTGTTAGCAAAGGCTACCCACGTATCTGCTGGCGGGTTAACTGTTCTTCGTGCGTGCTTGGCAATGTGTACGAACATTTCATCTCCACAAAGTGAAGAAAGAGTAGGAGCAAAATGATTGCTCAATTGTTCGAATTTTGGGCGTATCGTTGTCTTGATGGCTTCCATACGTGCATCAAGCCCCTCGATACGGAATACGTTAAAGTCATCTTGTGAAAATCCTGAGAATGCCATGTGAAACCTCCGTTTTTTTAGTGAATATGTATAGCTGCTGTGCATCTATGCAAGTAAGTATGATTTACGCGAAGATTCTACCACATGAAAAGCATAAACACCAATTAATTCGCATATGCTTGTCAAAACGTGTCTATCATTTTTTTATAGGTAATCACACAATTTAGTTGCATGAGATTAGGTTTCGACATAGACTATATCAATCAAAATATCTGAAAATTTAGTTTTCTATAAGTGGGTTCAATAATTTGAGAGGGGTGTTTGAAACATGAAACAAGTGGTGAATATGTATAAGAAGAATGATGGACAAAAAAGATTAGGTGTAATTCGGTTGGAGTTAGATTACGAGTTAGCGACGTTATATGAAGCCATGATGGAGAATAATGAGGAACAAAAACAAAAATGTAAGCGAAAGCTCGAGAAACTTCGTGAAGAAATGATATCTCTTCAGTAGCAGACACGGGAATAAAATAGAACAAATATGGGTAAACTGTAAAAAAGGATTAAACTGAATGAGCAGATTCATAAGTGGTAACAGAGCACGTGGGAGAAGAAGCGGCAGTTCTTCTCCCACGTGCTCTGTTAATTGACATCTTGCAGAGGTTTTTTTAAGCTTAAAATAAGAGACGTATTTTTGAGGGGGAATTGAGATGACACAACGCTGGAAAGAAATTGATACATACGTTAAAGAGTGGCTAAAAGAAGCTGGACAAAAAATTCAACAGTCGTTTAGTAAAGAACTTCTCATTCAAACGAAATCGAATCCAAATGATTTAGTAACAAATATGGATAAAGAAATTGAACAGTTTTTTATCTCAAAAATCAATGAAACCTTTCCGGAACATCATATTCTCGGAGAAGAAGGATATGGGGAAGAGCTTGAATCAGAAGAAGGAACGATTTGGATTATCGATCCGATCGACGGTACGATGAACTTTGTTCATCAGCAGCGAAATTTTGCTATTTCCATCGGTATATTCGAAAATGGTGTAGGACAAGCAGGTTATATTTATGATGTTATTCATAATGAGCTGTATCATGCTTTAAAAGGACAGGGCGCGTTTATGAATGACATCCAATTGCCGAAACTTGAACCTGTACCAGTTGAAGAAGCTATTATTAGCTTAAATGCAACGTGGGTGACGGAGAACCGCCGTATTGATCCTTCCGTATTAAGTCCGCTTGTGCGTAAAGTAAGAGGGACCCGTTCATATGGATCCGCAGCTATTGAGCTTGCTTACGTAGCGGCTGGACGCTTGGATGGATACATTACTTTACGTTTGGCTCCATGGGACTTTGCTGCCGGTAAAGTGTTGATTGAAGAAGTTGGAGGAGTCATGACGGATTTAGAAGGGAAGCCGTTAGAGATTCTTGAAAAAAGCAGTGTATTTGTAAGCAAACCAACATTACATGACGAAATCTTTCGTACGTACCTTGAAGGAAAGTGGAATAAATAAAATAGAAGTGAAGACTTACGTGTAGTCAAAGAATTTTGTGATGAAAAAACGTCATGAACCATTTTGATGTTGCAAATGGCCATGACGCTTTCAATCATCGCAAAAAAATTACAGCTGCCCTTTTTCTCGCATTTTTTTCTTAGTCGTAAAGCCAAGACCCATTACAACAATTAAAGCTACGATAGCTAAAATGACCCCGAGAGCGCTTCCTTCTCCGATAAATATGCCAATTGACATAATAGCTGCAGTTGCGATGAATGCATATAAAACAAATACCCACTTAATGTTTCTCATGTTGATTCCTCCCATTTGTAACGGATATTTATAGTGTACAACAAAATCATTCTGCAATTCTAGAGTTAGTGTGATATAATAGCTTAGTTATTACAAGCATAGGAGTGAAATGCGTGAACATTCGTAAAGATTTACGTAATATTGCCATTATTGCCCATGTAGACCATGGGAAAACAACGTTAGTAGATAAATTATTACATCAGTCCGGAACATTCCGTACTAATGAGCATGTTGAAGAACGTGCGATGGATTCAAATGACCTTGAGCGTGAGCGTGGAATTACAATTTTAGCGAAAAACACAGCTATTAATTATAAAGATACGCGTATCAACATTATGGATACGCCAGGACATGCTGACTTCGGTGGAGAAGTTGAGCGTATTATGAAAATGGTAGACGGTGTTCTACTTGTAGTAGACGCATACGAAGGATGTATGCCTCAAACGCGCTTTGTATTGAAAAAAGCGTTAGAGCAAAACTTAACGCCGATTGTTGTTGTTAACAAAATTGACCGTGACTTTGCTCGTCCAACTGAAGTAGTTGATGAAGTAATTGACTTATTTATTGAACTAGGTGCAAGTGAGGAACAAATTGAGTTCCCTGTTGTTTATGCTTCAGCAATCAACGGAACGGCTAGCACGAACCCAGAAAAGCAAGATGAGAACATGTCATCTCTATTTGACTCAATCATCGAGCACATTCCAGCACCAGTAGACAACAGCGACGAACCGCTTCAATTCCAAGTGGCAATGCTTGACTACAATGACTACCTTGGTCGTATCGGTGTAGGGCGCGTATTCCGCGGAACAATGAAAGTAGGCCAGCAAGTTGCATTAATGAAGCTTGACGGTACGGTAAAACAATTCCGCGTAACAAAATTATTCGGTTTCCTAGGCTTAAAGCGTGTTGAAATCGAAGAAGCAAAAGCAGGAGACCTGATCGCTGTATCAGGAATGGAAGACATCAACGTAGGTGAAACAGTATGTCCGTTTGACCACCAAGATGCACTGCCAATTTTACGTATTGATGAACCTACTTTACAAATGACGTTCTTAGTAAACAATTCACCGTTTGCTGGTCGTGAAGGTAAATTTGTTACATCTCGTAAAATTGAAGAGCGCTTAATGTCTGAACTTGAGACAGATGTAAGTTTACGCGTGGAAAATACTGATTCACCGGATGTATGGGTCGTTTCAGGACGTGGAGAACTTCATTTATCTATTTTAATTGAAAATATGCGTCGTGAAGGATATGAGATTCAAGTATCAAAACCTGAAGTAATCGTTCGTGAAATTGATGGGGTTCGCTGTGAGCCAGTTGAACGTGTGCAAATCGACGTGCCTGAAGAACATACGGGTTCTATTATGGAATCAATGGGTGCTCGTAAAGGTGAAATGGTTGATATGATTAACAACGGAAGCGGTCAAGTTCGTCTGATCTTTATGGTTCCTGCACGTGGTTTAATCGGTTATACAACTGAGTTCTTATCGTTAACTCGTGGATTCGGTATCATTAACCATTCATTTGATAGCTACCAACCAATGCAGCAAGGTCAAGTTGGAGGTCGCCGTCAAGGTGTGCTTGTTTCTATGGAAAGCGGTAAATCATCTACTTATGGAATCCAAGGCGTAGAAGACCGCGGTACAATTTTCGTGGAGCCAGGTACAGAAGTATACGAAGGTATGATCGTAGGAGAACACACTCGTGAAAATGATATCGTTGTTAACATCTGTAAAATGAAGCAAATGACGAATATGCGTTCTGCTAACAAAGATCAAACAACAGGTATGAAAAAACCTCGTATTATGTCTTTAGAGCAATCACTTGAATATTTAAACGAAGATGAATATTGTGAAATCACACCAGAATCTATTCGTCTACGTAAAAAAATTCTTGATAAAAATGAACGTGAAAAAGCAGCGAAAAAGAAAAAATACGCTGACACGAAATAATAAAAAAAGGAAGTCGTTAGCTTTATTTGCTAGCGGCTTGTTTTTTATCAATTATATCAGAATTTTCTATTTTTTGAAAGCGTTTTATAAAGAGATGATTTGGAAAGGAAAAAGGTGGCTTATATCGAATAATGTAAAGTAAGGAATAGGGGGAAGGAAGATGGATGTAAAAGAACACCTTTCATTTTTTGCTGCTTTGTATCAAGTAGATGAACATGCAAAAATAGGAATGTGGCTGTTATACTTTACTATTTTAGGGCTATCTGTTCTTGTGTACAAACTCGGGTTTGCAAAGAAGCTGCCGCTTTTAAAATCTGTGGTTATTTATCTATTTTTAGCTTTTGGATGTACGATTTTAACGTTTTTAGGCATTTTTTTACCTGTAGCTGAAGGGCTTGTGGTTGCAGCGCTTGTATTAATTATTTATAAAATACGGCTGTATCAGGCTAAAAAGCAAAACTCCACGTTGGGTTCATAAAAGACTACATAAAAAGACGCTTGTAGCTACAAGCGTCTTTTTAGTATGATATAGCCGAAGACAAGAGCGGCTGCGAAAATTAAATGGCCAGCTGTCCAATAAAAAATTGCTACTGCATCATCCACCGCAGGCGTAGGCTTAAGCGCAAGCAGCGTCAACGGAAAATACAAAGGAATGGTTGGAAGTGTTAATAAAAAAGAACACAATACGATTTTTCGAATAGACATATTGTTTAATTTACCTACTATGTAAACAAAAACGATCCCAATTGCAACGGCAATGAATAAATGAAAAACAAACTCCACCCATTCAGGCCATTGAATAGGGCCAATGATAGGAATAAAATCAACATTTAATAAAAGGGTATAAACTTGTTTGCCGGTTAGCCATTCTATCCATTTCAAACATAGCCCAAGGATAATCCCGCTGAACATGCCAATACTTATTCCTAAACGGAGCACCTTACCAATCCTCCTCTGTCTTTTTCGACTCATATAGTTTAAAGTTACCAGTAGCTATGCGTTCTTTTGTTCGTTTTTCAATCCGTTCAGAACATTCATTGCACATATATGTATGGATAGGACGGTTGCGCAGTCGTTTTGCCACGAGCGTTTCATCCTCAATTGTTTCAATTTTATCGCACATGACACATTGTACTCTCATTTCTATCACCTCAACTTCTCTATACATCATTCTAGCCGAAAATTCTTGTTTTATAAAGTTTTTTTGCGGTGCTATCTCTCGGGAGAAAAGGAACGATAGGAAAACATTCCTAAAGAAGCAGGTAATTTTGCTTGTTAGCTCGAAGATAGTAACTAGTAAGTACATAAACAGTAGGAGGGATGAAAATGGCCAACGAAGTCGAGACTCAATTAGTAGATGCATTATACGATGAGCTACAGACAGAGAGATTTGCAACCATTTCAACTATTGATTTTGAAACAAACGCTCCAAATGTTAGTGCCATTTCGTGGTTAGTAGCTCCGACTAAACAAAAAATTCGATTTGCCGTAGATGTCAAATCGAGGATTGTAGAAAACATTAAACATACGAATAAAGCAGTGGTAAATATTCTTGCTAATGAATCATGCTACTCAATCAGCGGAATAGCTGAGGTAGTGCAGGAAAAGTTAGAAGGAGTAGCTTTAAAGCTGACACTAATTGAACTAGATATTAATGAAGTAAGAGATGTCATGTTCTATGGCTCTAAGATTTCAGTAAACCCTTCATATGAAAAGACCTATGATCCAGTAGCAGCCGCTAAACTCGATAAGCAAGTAATTGAAGCGATAAAAAAAGCTTAGCAGCGGCCTGCCGCTAAGCGACTTTCTTATTCATTTTTTTGAAGGTGATTATTAGATTGTTTTTCCTGCTCATTCTTTAAATTTTGCTCTTGTTTATTATTTAATTTTTGATTGTTTGTATCTGTTGAACTAGGATTTCGGCGGATTTCTTCTGCAAATTCAGGCATCACTCGGTTTACAATGGCTGCTAATTCATCTAAAAATCCTGTAACCGGCCGACCTTTGCGAATTTCATTTCCAATTTGTTTTAGCCGAGCGACCGTATCAGGATCTGCAATAACAACAGAGTTAGCGCCGTACGGATCAGCTTTCAGACCTTCGGCAACTGTATATTTGATTGAACTTACTTCTGAACGATCAATATCTTTGCCGACGTCAATGCCTACGATTGCATACTTGCCGAGCACAATGGCAGTAGCATCATTTACATTCGGAACGCTTGAAGCCAGTTCAACTAAATGCGCTGATATTTCATTAGCAGTACGCTTGTGAGAGCGTTCAGGAGATGAATTTTTGACCTGTACAATTCGATCTGTCTTTTGCCCTTCTTCAACGTCTGCTTGATTATTGTTGCAGCCGGTTAGTGTAATAAAACATAAGCTAATGGATAGAAAAAATTTGTTCATGTGGGAGACTCCTCCTTATGAATGACTCATTTTTTGTAGTAATTTGTATTTAGTTTCTAATAGTTCTTCTATCTTTATACACGTGTTCATATATTTAAAGAAAATGGTCCGTCCATTTAAGGTCACTTCACACATGTGCGTTACATAGTATATAAATGGATGGGTGCCTTGTTTCACTCCTTACAGGAAAAACAATCGGAGTAGGAGGCTGAATTATTGGGAAAAATTTATGTATTAGATACGAATGTTTTATTACAAGATCCGCATTCAATTTTTTCATTTGATGATAACGAAGTAGTGATTCCAGCCGTTGTACTAGAAGAAGTTGATTCGAAAAAAAGAAATATGGATGAAGTCGGACGAAATGCAAGGCAGGTATCCAAACTCATTGATAACTTGAGACAACATGGAAAGTTATATGAGAAAATCCCGTTAGAAAATGGGGGCCATTTGCGAATTGAACTCAATCATCGCTCTTTTCAACAGCTTCAAGAAATCTTTGTGGAAAAAACAAATGATAATCGGATTTTAGCTGTTGCTAAAAATTTATCCCTTGAAGAGGAAACAAAAGAAGATGGACGTGAAGTGATACTAGTGAGTAAAGATGTGTTGGTACGTGTGAAGGCTGACGCAATCGGTTTAAGAGCAGAAGATTTTTTAAGTGATCGAGTAGTGGAATTCAATAGTATTTATACAGGCTTTTCAGAAGTCTATATTGCAAAAGAACTGCTGAGTCAATTTTACGAAAAAGGAGAGCTGCTAACGTCTCAAATTGCAAACCACTCCTTTTTTGCAAATCAATTCTTAGTGATGAAAGATGCATTTGGAGGATCCGGATCAGCCATCGGCATTGTCGATCAAACAACAACGAAAGTAAAAAAACTTTTATTTGAATATGATCATATCTGGGGAATTAAACCTCGAAATGTTCAGCAAATTATGGCGTTAGAACTTCTTCTTAGAGACGACGTTCAACTGGTCACGTTAATTGGAAAGGCAGGTACGGGGAAAACGCTGCTTGCTTTAGCTTCAGGACTTATGCAGACGGAAGATCTAGGGTGTTTTAAAAAGCTGCTTGTAGCTCGTCCAATTGTTCCTTTAGGGAAAGATATTGGATTCTTGCCAGGAGAAAAGCAGGAGAAGCTTCGTCCATGGATGCAACCAATTTATGATAACCTAGAGTACTTATTCAACACTAAAAAACCTGGAGAACTGGATGCGATTCTAGCGGGGCTGAGTTCAATAGAAGTGGAAGCCTTGACGTATATAAGAGGCCGAAGTATTCCGGAACAGTTTATTATTATTGATGAAGCACAAAATTTAACGAAGCATGAAATTAAAACAATTTTAACAAGGGTAGGGGAAAAGAGTAAAATTGTGCTTATGGGAGATCCGGCTCAAATTGATCATCCTTATTTAGATGAGTATAACAACGGATTAACGTACGTAGTTGAAAAGTTTAAAGAGCAAAAAGTATCGGGCCACGTTCGGTTAATCAAAGGAGAGCGCTCCGGGCTAGCACAATTAGCAGCTGATATTCTTTAAAAAAAAGTGGGGTCCCTTTTGGAACCCCACTTTTTTTATTATGTAACGATGATTTCTTCCACATATTTAATAGGGTTATTTCGGTTAGATCCGTCCGGTAAATAGACATAGATAGGCCCGTCTTCTCTAAGAGGCTTTCCGTCTTGGCTGAAACCAAAGATTAGTTTTTGCGCTTCTTCTAATGAAAAAGAAATCAGCGCGTCTTTTGTTTTAAATGAAACGTTGGTAGCGTCTTCAGTAGGTGAAGCGTTTGCTAGAAAAGGTGCAAATAAAATCCCAAATGTTCCATTTACTAGCTCCTGTTTTTTGAATTTCTTTTCGGTTTTTAACGTAGGAGGAAAGACGGCTCCTTCTTGAATTTCACGGTCCCAATGCTTAGAAACAGCCTTTGTGTACGCTTCTGTCTCATCTTTTTGCTCCGGTGGATGTTCAAAGAAAACGTCCATATCGAGCTTGCGGTCATCGAAAATCCACACGCTTGGGTCGAGTGTCAGCGTATATTTTACTTTTCCTTTTAACATAATAATTGAATTCATCATAAATGCCCCCTTGCTAAAAGTATAAGCGCTTTCTCCTTATTTGTCACTTTGATGAAAAAATTTAGTTGAGAGTGATTCTCGTATGATATAATGTAAGAGTCAACGAAAGTGCGAAATTTCCTACATCTATGGTAATGGTTTTGAGAAAGTAACAGTATAAAAAAGACGGCCAGCCTCACGGACATGTTTATCCTTGCTTTTTTGGAGCATAGCCTTTAAAATTGAGAGATAGATTAGGTAATCGCTCGCGAACGGAGGGATTGAGTTTGACGCCTGAGACAATGATAGATCATCGTGAAAAAGCGTATGCGTTGTTAAAAGCTGATGCAGATAAGATTTTGCAATTAATTCAAGTTCAAATGGATAACTTAACAATGCCACAATGTCCTCTCTATGAAGAGGTTTTAGATACACAAATGTTTGGTTTATCAAGAGAAATTGATTTTGCAGTTCGTCTTGGTTTAATTGATGAACGTGTTGGAAAAACATTGCTAGACCGCCTCGAGCGTGAACTTTCTGCACTGCATGAAGCGTTTACAAAAAAATAAAAATCACGCGATCGAAACTCAAACTATATACAAACGTAGTTTGAGTTTTTTATTACAGGTGGTTGAAATTTCCTAATTTACTCAAATTTGTACATAAAAGATGAAACGAAACAGAAACACGTCATTTTTAAAGGAAGAGGGTTATGGTAAAAAAAATATTTAGGCATTTTGACTATTCAATTGTAATTCCAGTGCTGCTTCTTTGTGCGGTTGGACTAGTTATGGTTTACAGTTCAAGTATGATTGTAAGTATTACAAGATATCATACGTCAAGTGATTTCTTTTACAACAGACAAAAAATGTGGCTTGCGTTTACGCTTGTATTGTTCATTTTAACAATGCTAACACCTTACAAGCTGTATCCTAAAATACTGCCTTATGCGATTCTGGGCATTTTTGTACTGCTTTTGCTTGTGTTTGTAATGGGGCATACGAGTAACAATGCGCAAAGTTGGCTGCAGCTTGGCGGAGCAAACATGCAGCCGGCTGAGTATGCCAAGCTTGTTGTCATTTTATACTTATCGTATGTTTTGTCTAAAAGGCAAGAGTATATTGACAACATCAAAAAAGCTTTTTTTGGACCTATGGGTCTTGTATTTCTAATATTAGGTTTTGTAGCGATTCAGCCTGACCTTGGAACGGGATCAATTATTTTTGCGATTTCCGTTACCATTATGCTATGTTCGGGAATCTCTAAAAAAACCTTTTTCCGCATGTTAGCACTAGGTATTATTTTGCTTACGGTCATTATTACGATTGGTTTTTTTACAGGTCAGTTTACTGCCAATCGAATCGGCCGTTTTACCGGTGCGTCAGATCCGTTTGCTAATGCTCAAGGAACCGGTTATCAGCTGGTTAATTCATATTTAGCAATAGGTACAGGAGGCTTAAAAGGCCTTGGTTTAGGAGAAAGTGTACAAAAGTATGGTTATCTTCCCGAGCCCCATACCGATTTCATTATGGCCATTATTGCAGAAGAATTAGGATTCTTTGGAGTTATGCTCGTGCTGGGCCTTTTAGGCTTCTTAATTTTCAGGATTTTAATGCTGGCTAAAAAATCTCAGGATCCGTTTGCTAGCATGATTTGTATTGGAGTAGCCAGTATGATAGGTATTCAAACAGGCATCAACCTTGGAGGGCTTACGGGACTCATTCCGATTACCGGCGTCACGCTTCCGTTTATCAGTTACGGAGGGTCTTCGCTGCTAACGCTGATGGTGTCTATGGGAATTATTGTAAATATTTCATTTTTCGTAAATTATCAAAATAAAAAACAGAAAAATACGGAAAATATCGTGCTACATCCGAACAATACATCAACAACAAGCGATTGATTTTCGTAAAAAAATTGTGTAAAAAAAGCAAAAATTTATTGGAATTTTATTATTTTCCATTGATTTTTGCTTTTCTTTTATCCAATTTTGCTATATATTGAAGTTTATACGAAATTGAGAGGAGATTAGCAACATGAGTTTTGTAACTAAAAAAATCAAAAAAGTATTAGTAGCAAACCGAGGAGAAATTGCGATTCGTGTATTTCGAGCATGTACTGAACTGAATATTCGGACTGTTGCAATTTATTCGAAGGAAGACGCAGGTTCTTATCACCGTTACAAAGCGGATGAAGCCTATTTAGTAGGAGCGGAGAAAAAGCCGATTGATGCTTATTTAGATATAGAAGGCATCATCGACATTGCTAAGTCTCATGATGTAGATGCTATTCACCCTGGCTATGGTTTTTTGTCAGAAAATATCCAATTTGCAAAACGTTGCGAAGAAGAAGGCATTATTTTCATTGGCCCAAAATCCAAGCATCTTGATATGTTTGGCGATAAAGTAAAAGCACGTCATCAGGCTATTCAAGCAGATATTCCCGTTATTCCTGGTACAGATGGTCCTATTGATTCAATTGACGAAGCAAAAGAATTTGCTAATCAGCATGGATATCCTCTAATGATCAAAGCAGCTTTGGGCGGAGGCGGTCGAGGTATGCGTATCGTTCGCGATGCAGACAGCCTGAATGAATCTTATGATCGTGCCAAATCAGAAGCAAAAGCGGCTTTTGGTAATGATGAAGTATACGTCGAGAAACTAGTTGAAAATCCAAAACATATTGAAGTGCAAATTTTAGGTGATGAACAAGGAAATGTTGTGCACCTTTACGAACGCGACTGTTCAGTGCAGCGTCGTCACCAAAAAGTAGTAGAAGTAGCACCAAGTGTTTCTATAGATGAAGACTTACGTCTCCGCATTTGTGAAGCAGCTGTGCAGCTGATGGAAAAAGTGCAGTACATAAATGCTGGTACAGTTGAATTTTTAGTATCAGGAAACGATTTTTATTTTATTGAAGTAAATCCACGTGTTCAAGTAGAGCACACAATTACTGAAATGATTACAGGTATTGATATCGTTCAATCGCAAATTTTAATTGCGGACGGCTACGCACTTCACAGCAAGGAAGTGTCTATTCCTGCACAAGACCAAATTCACGTACATGGATATGCAATTCAATCTCGTGTAACGACAGAAGACCCGTTAAATAACTTTATGCCGGATACGGGTAAGATTATGGCTTATCGTTCTGGTGGCGGTTTTGGCGTACGTTTAGATACGGGAAACAGCTTCCAAGGTGCTGTCATTACGCCGTATTATGATTCACTGTTAGTAAAAGTAACAACATGGGCCTTAACATTCGATCAAGCCGCATCAAAAATGGTACGGAACTTAAAAGAGTTTCGTATTCGTGGAATTAAAACCAATATTCCATTTCTTGAAAATGTAGTAAAGCATGATAAGTTCTTAACAGGCGCTTATGATACATCCTTTATTGATACAACGCCTGAACTTTTCGTCTTCCCTAAGCGAAAAGACCGCGGAACTAAAATGCTTACATACATTGGGAATGTTACGGTAAACGGATTCCCGGGTGTATCGGAAAAGAAAAAGCCAATCTTTACGAAACCGCGTGTTCCTAATGTCGATATAAAACAACCAATTCCAAACGGAACAAAGCAGATTTTAGATGAAAAAGGCGCTGAAGGGCTAGTAAATTGGGTGAAAGAACGCAAGGAAGTGCTATTAACGGATACAACCTTCCGTGATGGCCATCAGTCTCTTTTAGCAACGCGTATTCGTACAAACGACTTAAAACAAGTAGCTAACCCAACTGCACGCTTGCTTCCGGATTTATTTTCTATGGAAATGTGGGGAGGAGCAACGTTTGATGTCGCTTATCGATTCTTAAAAGAAGATCCGTGGGATCGCTTGCTTACTTTACGTCAACAAGCGCCAAACGTTCTTTTCCAAATGCTTCTTCGCGCGTCAAATGCGGTTGGATATAAAAACTATCCTGATAATGTAATCAAGGAATTTGTTGAAAAATCAGCTTATGCAGGTATTGATGTTTTCCGTATCTTTGACAGCTTAAACTGGGTGCAAGGAATGACTCTTGCAATTGACTCTGTTCGTCAAACAGGGAAGATTGCAGAAGCAGCGATGTGTTATACAGGTGATATTTTAGATCCGACGCGCCGTAAGTATGATTTGGATTACTACAAGAACTTAGCAAAAGAGCTTGAGCAGTCTGGAGCACATATCCTAGGCATTAAAGATATGGCGGGTCTTTTAAAACCACAGGCAGCTTATGATTTAGTATCGGCTCTAAAAGAAACGGTTGATATCCCAATTCACCTTCATACGCATGATACAAGCGGAAACGGTGTATACACGTATGCAAAAGCAATTGAAGCAGGTGTAGACATTGTAGACGTAGCCGTAAGCTCAATGGCAGGCTTAACGTCTCAGCCGAGCGCTAACTCTCTTTATTACGCATTAGAAGGTGCGGACCGCAGACCAAATCTGGATATTAAAAATCTAGAAGAGCTTTCTTACTATTGGGAAGACGTGCGAAAATATTACCAAGACTTCGAAAGCGGGATGAATGCTCCTCATACGGAAGTGTACGAGCATGAAATGCCAGGCGGTCAATATAGCAACTTACAGCAACAAGCAAAAGCAGTTGGTTTAGGAAACCGCTGGGATGAAGTAAAAGATATGTATTCACGCGTGAATTTGTTATTTGGTGATATTGTAAAAGTTACGCCATCATCAAAAGTAGTTGGAGACATGGCATTGTTTATGGTTCAAAACAATTTGACAGAAGAAACGCTGTTTGAGCGCGGTGAAACGCTTGACTTCCCGGATTCCGTTATTGAATTGTTTGAAGGGTATTTAGGACAGCCTCACGGGGGATTCCCTAAAGAGCTTCAGCGCATCATTCTAAAAGGCAGAAAACCTATTACAGTTCGTCCTGGAGAACTGTTAGAAGATGTGGATTTCGATGCAGTGAAAGAAAAGCTATTTAAAGACTTAAATCGTCAAGTGACGAGTTTTGACGCCATTGCTTATGCGCTGTATCCAAAAGTATTTATGGATTATCACAAAGCAGTCGAACAATACGGAGACATCTCTGTTCTTGATACACCGACTTTCCTATACGGCATGCGTTTAGGAGAAGAGGCTGAAATTGAGATTGAAAAAGGAAAAACCTTAATCGTTCGCCTTGTATCCATTGGAGAACCGCAGGCAGACGGTACGCGAACAGTATACTTTGAATTAAACGGTCAGCCTCGTGAAGTCGTGATTAAAGACGAAAGTGTCAAAACAACCGTTACGGCAAAACAAAAAGCCGACCAAGGAAATCCGGCCCACATTGGCGCTTCAATGCCTGGAACCGTTATTCGAGTAGTAGTAGAAAAAGGCGATAAAGTCTCAAAAGGTGATCACTTAATGATCACAGAAGCAATGAAAATGGAAACAACCGTGCAAGCACCATTTGACGGCGTGATTAAACAAGTACACGTATCGAATGGAGATGGCATCCAGCCGGGAGATTTATTAATTGAATTAGAAAGCTAATCAAAAAAGGTACGAGCTCAGAGCTCGTACCTTTTTTGATTAATTATGTGTATGACGCGTTGCAAGTAAGGTCAAGTAGCTTAATACACCGAATAGGAAAGAGATAATTAAAGAATGAGCAAGCGCGAGCTCTAGCTGCAGACGTGTGACAACAACAAGCATACCGGAAACCGCCTGAAAAATAACTAGAATGAGAGCAGCTAACCATCCGTAAAAAATATTTTTTTGATGACGATAATATTTAACTGCATGGATAAAGGCAGCTAAAATCCATACAAACGTTAAAACAGCAGCGGATCGATGTCCCATTTGAATCCACTGATTCAAATCAACGGGTAGCCAACCGTTTCCGTTTGAACAAAATGGAACGTCTGGACAGGCTAAGCTAGCTTCTTTATGGCGAACAAGCGCGCCCGTGTACACAACGGCATATGTGTATAAGATAACCCCGTAAATATGTTTTTTCATTTTAGAGCCTAGCTGCATATTAGCTGTGTCGAGCTTTTGATCCACTTCAAAAATGATAAGTGTTAACAGCAGTACAGAAGCAAACGAAATAAGGGAAATACCAAAATGAAGAGCAAGCACCGCATCTGATTGCCCCCACATAACGGCAGCGGCCCCAATTAATGCTTGCAGTACTAGGAAGAAAAAAGAGATAAACGCTAAAGGTCTAACTTCTTTTATATGTCCTAGTGAAATCCACGCCCATACGCATAAAGCGAGTACAAGAAAGCCCGACACGCCAGAAACTAAGCGGTGGCTTAATTCAACAACGGTTTCAAATGTTAAAGGGTCGGGAATGAGCTGTCCGTTACACAGAGGCCAAGAATCTCCGCACCCGTCTGCTGAACCAGTTTTCGTAACAAGAGCACCGCCAAGTAGAATAAGTAACATGGCTATGCTCGTCACAACGGATAAAAACTTTAATCCAAGTCGCACAATAATCACCATCCTAAAAGCAAAGTAAGTAATATAACGAGCTAAACATTTTATCCTAATCTTTTTGTATATTAAACATAAATTTCATTTATTCTCCATAAACTTGATTGAATTTGTTATAATGGTAGAAAGTGTAAGGGTTGTTCATGAGTTTGACTCTGCAGATATGTAAAAGGTACCGTACAGAAAACTATTTTACTTGCAGAAATATCTTTTAACAAGTGACAGGGACATGCATTTAGCTCATGACAAAAAAAATCCATATTTTTTTCATGAATTCTTCACAAAGTAACGGCAAAATATGGTTTAATAAACATGAGAAATAGATAATTCTCTACTATTTTATCGTTTACATGTGAAGCTTTTAAGTAGTTTCGGTGAGAGGAATATGACTTCTTTGTGAACAAAGAGGAGATTTTTGTAAAAATATGTTGAAAACGCCTTCATTTATAGACTCTTTATTTACTAGATAAAAGTCTGTGGATGAGTAAAGGAGGAAGCGCCATGGAAGATTCAAAAATGGTGGAAGATTCAACGCTTTCTGCATCGCCTAACACAGCTCATGTAAGCGAAAATAGTTCCATTTGGTCAGATTTTTTAGCTACGATTAAAATCGGAATAGTCAACTCAAATTTCATCACCACCTTTACTGGTTTTTGGCTAGCTCTTTTCTTCAACGAACAACACTTCTTAGAAAACCTGGATAAAGCATTTTTTACTTTAATAGGTTCTTCACTTATCATCGCCGGTTCATGCAGTTTGAACAATTACATAGATCGTGACATTGACCCTCTAATGGAACGAACAAAGGGACGACCTACAGTGACAGGAAGCTTTACAGCTTTGACGGTCCTTGGGATTGGAATCGGTTTGACGTTAACCGGCTTGCTTATGCTACTAGTTGTTTCTTCCGTAGCCGCTCTCATCGGATTAGCAGGAATACTTACATATGTAGTTCTTTACACCATGTGGTCCAAAAGACTATACACAATTAATACAGTAATCGGAAGTATATCAGGCGCTGTCCCGCCATTAATTGGATGGGCCGCTATCGATCCCAATTTACACGTAGTGGCTTGGGTATTATTTTTAATCATGTTTATTTGGCAGCCGCCTCATTTTCTAGCTCTTGCTATGCGAAGATGTGAAGAATATCGAGCAGCGGGAATCCCTATGTTGCCTGTTGTACATGGTTTTGAGCTTACAAAACGACAGATTCTCATTTGGATTGCTTGTTTGTTGCCATTACCTCTTTATTTATACGAATTAGGCATTCCATTTCTAATTTTGGCCACTGTTTTAAACATAGGATGGCTATTTTTAGGATTTGCTCAATACAATAAACAAGAAGACACAAAGTGGGCTAGCATGATGTTTGTCTACTCACTAAACTATTTAACTATTTTATTTGTCTCAATGATTGTCGCAACGCTTTTTGCCTAGATAAAATCTTTCACTGAATGCGACGCTGCACAAGGGGGATTTCTTCTACATGTAGAATTCATTATAGAAGGAATAAGTTTTATGCTCAAGAGGGCATAGATGAAATCACGTCAATGAAAGAGAGGTTGGGGAATGGTATGAAAAAATGGCGATTGAACTTTCGTGTTTTGTCGTTATTTACGCTGCTTGCATTCGTGTTATCGGCCTGTGGAAAACCGTTTTTGTCAACACTTAAGCCTGCAGGTGAGGTAGCTGAAGAACAATATTCGCTTATGCTTCTTAGTACAGCCATCATGGTTTTAGTTATTATTGTGGTCACCATTATCTTTATATTTGTTATTCTGCGCTTTCGTCGTCGTAAAGGCGAAGAAAACGTGATTCCAAAGCAAGTGGAAGGAAGCAGAAAGTTAGAAATTATATGGACAGTGATTCCTATCTTGCTGCTCATTATTTTGACTGTTCCAACGGTCATCTCAACATTTAAGCTAGCGGACGTAAAAGGAATGAAGGACAAAGATGCTGTCGTAGTAAATGTGCGTGCTAACTTGTACTGGTGGGAATTTGAGTATCCTAATCAAAAAATTATTACATCCCAAGATCTAGTTGTTCCAACGGATAAAAAAGTCTACTTTAATATTAAAGCTTCTGACGTCAAGCACTCATTCTGGATTCCTTCAGTTGGAGGAAAGCTCGATGCTAACACAGAAAATGATAATAAATTTTGGCTAGTGTTTGATTCTAAAAAATCGAAGGAAGCTAACGGGGTTTTCTACGGAAAATGTGCTGAGCTTTGCGGTCCATCTCATTCTCTTATGGACTTTAAAGTACGGGCTGTATCAAGCAATGAATTTGATACGTGGGCAAAAGATTTGAAAAAGGCAAAGCCTGATGTAGAAACAGCATCCGCAAAAGCGGGTCAAGAGGTCTTTAATGAAAGCTGTATCGGATGCCATGCTGTTGATGTCAAAGACAATCGTCCAGAGCAAGCTCGTCAAGCACCAAACTTAGCTGGTTTTTCTGAACGTGAGCGTGTAGCCGGAGTGCTTCCTCACAACAAGGAAAATATCAAAAAATGGTTAAAAAACCCTGAGAAAGTTAAGCCGGGTAATAAGATGAGTGGTACATATCCTGACTTAACTGATGAACAAGTAAATGAGCTAGCAGACTATTTAATGAGTTTAAAAGAAAAATAAACGTCCAGTCGTTTTTAAAAGGGGAGGTTTAGCGATGAGTACACTCAGTCAAAAGAAGGGTGTAGGTGGAACAATTTGGGACTTTATGACAACTGTGGATCATAAGAAAATCGCCATTCTTTATTTAATTGCCGGCGGTATCTTTTTTCTAGTCGGAGGAGTGGAAGCGCTATTTATACGTATTCAGCTGGCTATACCAAGCAATGACTTTGTTAGTGCAGGAACGTATAATGAAATTTTAACAATGCATGGAACAACGATGATTTTCTTAGCTGCCATGCCGCTTCTTTTTGCTATGATGAATGCAGTTGTTCCGCTGCAAATCGGAGCTCGAGATGTAGCATTTCCATTTTTAAATTTGTTAGGTTTTTGGTTGTTTGCCTTTGGGGGACTCTTTTTAAATCTAAGCTGGTTTTTAGGAGGAGCACCTGATGCAGGTTGGACATCATATGCTTCGCTGTCTATTGCATCGCCTGGTCACGGAATTGATTTTTATGCGATAGGTTTGCAGATTTCCGGAGCCGGGACATTGATTTCAGGTATCAACTTTCTCGTAACAATCATTAACATGAGGGCGCCAGGTATGACTTATATGCGTATGCCGCTGTTTACGTGGACGACGTTTGTTGCATCAGCTCTTATTTTGTTTGCGTTTCCAGCACTGACGGTTGGATTGTTTTTAATGATTTTTGACCGCTTGTTCGGTGGAAACTTTTTTGACGCCACAATGGGTGGAAATACGATTATCTGGGAACATCTTTTCTGGATATTCGGTCATCCGGAAGTATATATTTTAATTCTTCCAGCGTTTGGTGTTTTCTCGGAAATTTTACCTACTTTTTCAAGAAAGAGATTATTCGGATACTCGTCGATGGTTTTTGCTACCGTATTAATCGGATTTTTAGGGTTCATGGTGTGGGCTCACCACATGTTTACAACCGGACTTGGTCCGATTGCAAATGCCATTTTTGCTGTCGCTACGATGGCCATCGCCGTTCCAACTGGAATTAAAATTTTTAACTGGCTGTTTACGCTTTGGGGAGGAAGTATTGAGTTTACGTCTCCAATGCTTTACGCTGTCGCCTTTATTCCGTCATTTGTTATCGGGGGAGTAACAGGAGTTATGGCAGCTGTAGCACCTGCAGATTATCAATTTCAAGATTCTTATTTTATCGTTGCTCACTTCCATTACGTTATCGTAGGCGGTGTCGTATACGCTATATTAGCAGGTGTCACATACTGGTGGCCAAAAATGTTTGGCAAGATGTTAGATGAAAAGTTAAGCAAAGCAACGTTCTGGCTCTTTTTGATTGGTTTCCACTTAACGTTCTTTATTCAGCATTTCTTAGGTCTAATGGGGATGCCTCGCCGCGTATGGACGTTCTTGCCTAATCAAGGTCTCGACCTTGGGAATGCAATCAGTTCATCAGGAGCTGCTTTCATGGCGGTTGCTACGCTCATTTTACTTGTTAACATTATAAAAACCACTGCCAAAGGACAAAAGGTAGGAGGAGATCCTTGGGGAGACGGACGTACATTAGAATGGGCTATTTCATCTCCGCCACCAGAGTATAACTTTAAACAAACGCCGCTTGTACGCGGGTTAGATGCATATTGGATTGAAAAAATGGCAGGAAATAAAGAAATGACGCCAGCCGAACCTCTTGGTGATATTCATATGCCAAACTCATCGTTTATTCCATTTATGATATCGCTTGGGATGTTTATTGCAGGGATTGGCTTTTTGTATCGAAATGATCATGCGTGGGGAGATGTTGTAGGGATTATCGGAATGATCGTCATGTTTTTATCGATGTTCTTCCGTTCATGGATTGATGATCACGGCTTTCATATTCACAAAGAAGACTTAGTTGATGATGACAAGGAGGCGAAGATGTAATGGAGACTGAACAAAAGCTAACCGCTGAAACTTTCCCTGCTTCGCCTGAAAAAGCAACGCTTGAAGGGAAAAATAAATTTACCGGCTTTTGGCTCTTTTTAGGCGGGGAGACGGTTTTGTTTGCTTCACTTTTTGCTACTTATTTAGCTTTGCGCAATTCAACGATGTCAGGACCTAAGCCGGAAGAATTGTTTGATATTAAGCTTGTTTTTGCAGCAACCATGATTTTATTAACAAGTTCACTAACAAGCGTATATGCTATGTATCATATGAAAAATTTTGAGTTTAAAAAGATGCAGCTATGGTTAGGCGTTACGTGGCTTTTAGGTTTAGCGTTTTTAGGGCTAGAAATCTATGAGTTCAGGCATTATGTTCATGAAGGGCATACGTTTACAAGCAGCGCATTTGGTTCTTCTTTCTACGCGCTGGTTGGGACACACGGAGCTCACGTAACGTTCGGACTGCTTTGGATTGGTTCTTTGATGATTCGAAATGCGAAGCGGGGGCTAAACTTATATAACGCTCCTAAATATTATGTCGCAAGTTTATACTGGCACTTTATCGATGTTGTGTGGGTCTTTATTTTCACGGTTGTATATTTAATGGGAATGGTGGGATAAGCTGATGACGACAAATCAATCAAACTCAGATAACCCAAGACTCAATTTAGAATATCGTAAAAAAAGAAACGCAGAAGATATGAAGATGCAAGTTATCTCTTTTGCAATGATGTTGTTTTTAACACTAATTGCTTTTTTTGCGGTTTATCAAGAGTTTAGCGGATGGTACATTATGCCGGTGATTGTGCTCTTGGCGGTTGTTCAAGTCATCTTTCAACTTTATTATTTCATGCATATGAACCACAAAGGACATACCATACCAGCATTTTTCTTGTATTCAGGCGTATTGGTAGCTCTTTTAACCATTTTAGCTTTTGTAACCATTATTTGGTGGTAAAGAAAAGGGCTGGCATGCGCCAGTCCTTTTCATCATCTGTAGAAGGAGGAATAGACGTTGATTAACAATTTGCAGATGTTTGGTTTTGAAGCACTTTGGAGTCCTTACTATTTTTTAACCATTTGTCTGGTGACCGTCTTATATTTTTTCATCGTTGGTAGATGGAGAGGGAATTTTATAGGAGCGGCGGCCGTAGACAGAAAAACAAAAGCGTATTTTGTTATCAGCATGGTTCTTTTGTATATATGTAAAGGAGGACCTGTAGATTTACTAGGGCACTTTATGTTTAGTGCTCATATGACGCAAATGGCAATTGTTTACTTGGTGATTCCCCCGCTTTTTATTTTAGGAATTCCACCGTGGTTAGCTCGTTCTGTTATTTATGTAAGAGGGGTTAAACCTGTTTTTAAATTTTTTACAAAGCCCTTAATTGCTTTACTATTATTCAATGGGTTATTTTCTTTGTATCATATTCCGCTGCTTTTTGATGTTATTAAAACGGATATGACGCTTCACGGAATCGTGAGTGTTGTATTATTTATCGCTGCATTTTGTATGTGGTGGCCACTCATTAATCAGCTAGAAGAAGAACAAACGCTAAGTTCTTTAAAAAAGCTTGGATACATTTTTGCAGATGGCGTACTTCTTACTCCAGCGTGCGCGCTGATTATTTTTGCAAACCATTCTTTGTATGCGACGTATACAGATTCAAGCGCTTGGGTACAAGCTCTTTCCCTTTGTGTACCGCCTTCTATGATTGCAAGTTTAGGGCAGCTTGCTCCTGAGATGTTTAATACGCTGCCTCCCGTGGAAGACCAGCAGCTAGGCGGCGTTATTATGAAGATCATTCAAGAAATTGTGTATGGAACGGTTTTAGGCTTTATTTTTTTTCAGTGGGCTCGAAAAGAACGAGAGAAAGATACGTACATGCCTGATTTTACTGAACCTCAAGATATAAAACCAAAGGAATTTCCGTCTACTCCTCCTTTGAATTAAAAAAAGCGCAGTCTGATTACTGCGCTTTTTCTAATTCTATAGCTGAACGGTTTCAAGCTGTGATTTGATTTGTGTTAATATCTTTTCACACTGTTCTACAAGGGATGGCGGGAAATATTCTCCGTCTCCATATTCTACACCGTGAGGATAATAATGTTTGCCTAATAGAGGTGTCATAAGGTGAATAACAGCATGCCTGCCCCCTACATCGCCTGAAATAGCATGTCCTTGGACTCGCAAATAGAAGGTATCTCGCTGAAACTCGAATTTTCGATCGTACGTGACGCGTTCATAATCCCATTGTCCGGCGCGGACCAGGCCAAATTGATGCATAATCTCATCTAATAAATCTAAATCTACCTTTAATGAATCAAACTTTGCATATTCAAATTTCATATGAACTCCCTCCCAAAACAGATATACTCCAACTAAATCATAAGCTGAATGGATAAAACTTGCAATATCTAATAAGGAAAAATGTAAACGTTATCTATTTTTATTTAAACGTTTTAAATGCGAAAGTTTACTAAAAAGTTGGTCACACTATAAAGCGAACACACTATGTAAAGGAGGATAAAACAATGAAAACTGTACAAGAGGTAATGACAGCTGATACGGAAACATGCACCACGCTCGATAACGTATATGAAGTGGCAGTGAAAATGAAGGAATGGAATGTAGGCGCAATTCCAATTGTCGATAGAGATCAGTTAGTAGGAATGATTACAGATCGAGACTTAGTTATAAAAGGCATTGCAGAAAAGAAGCCAAATTCAAGTAAAGTAACGGATGTTATGAGTGAAGAGCTTATAACTATTACAGCGGAAGCCTCTGTAGAAGAAGCTTCTAAGCTTATGGCTCAACATCAAATCCGTCGTCTTCCTGTTGTGGAAAATCAAAAGCTAGTCGGGATTGTTTCGCTAGGTGATTTATCAACGTTTCGCTATGCAAATGAACGTGCAGGAGAAGCGCTCTCAGACATTTCAGAACATACGCATTAAAAAGCGAAAGCCAACTGTTTGCAGGATATTCGTAAATAGTTGGCTTTTTCTTTTGTTTCCTTCATACCGATAGCTATTTTTTTTTGAATGCATGTATAATAGAGATAAAAATAAGTTAAACAGGTAAAGAAAACAGGTGTAAGGAGAGGAAGAAAAGCTGAAAAAAGTTATTTTTATTCTCGTATTAATAGTGGCATTTGTATACGCGGAGGATTATTTACCTCAGCTAGAAAAATATCTAACGGGTCAAAATATTGAGCAAAACCAAACGGATTCCAAAAGTCAGCCCACCCAAGAAGTGGCTTCTTATGAAAAACAAAGTGAAAATATGATGAGGCTCATTGGAGATCATTCAGAACAGTTAATTGGAATGCTTGGAGAGCCGGATCGTATTGATTCTTCTGCATATGGCTATGACTGGTGGATTTACAAAAAGAATCGTCAAACGTATGCGCAGGTAGGAGTAGAAAATAATCAAGTTGTATCCGTATACGTCATTGGTTCAAGAACAAATACAGATCCTTTTGAGATTGGTGAGAAGCGAGAAGAAGTGGAAAAAAGAGTTTCACTTTCATCCGAACTCACGCTTCAAAAAGACGGAAATGAATACCGATTTCGTCTGAGTGAAGAGGATATGAAAATGCGTCCCATTATTAAATATGGAGATGTATACGTCCAACTATATTTTGATCAGTTCCTTAATACAATCTCAAGTATTCGAATTATGGATATGGACACGCTATTAAAACAGCGTCCGTACGAAATTGTTTATCGCGGCGAGCTTCCAACAGCTCCGTCATTGACAGCAGAGGAGTGGAAAAGTGTCCAAGAAGGAGAAGAGCAGCAAATTATCGATATTACAAATGTAATTCGAGACCGTTTTCAGCTGTCACCTTTAGCTTGGGACGAAGCCACTGCCGGAGTAGCTTATTTACACAGCAAAGAAATGAGTGACTTAAACTATTTCTCTCACGTTTCACCAGCACAAGGTGATTTAGGCAACCGTCTGCAAAAAGGTGATGTAGTATACCGTATCGCGGGCGAAAATATTGCCTCGAATTATCAGGATGGAATCGCTGCGGTTGAAGGGTGGCTTAATAGTGAGGGACATCGTAAGGCTTTACTCAATAAAGAGTTTACGCGTCTTGGTGTAGGTGTATATGAGAAGTATTATACGCAAAACTTTATCACTCCGATGAATGAATAGTAAGATTAAAACTTCCTTTTGAAAATAGGTCTACTCTTGTCCTCTTTCTCATAAGTTTTAGTAGAGGTTAGAGGAGGGACGAGAATGAAAGGAAGAATAGTAGGAATATTGCTCGTACTTTTCTTTGCATATACGACTACTGTACATGCAGCTGAAGGGCAGTGGGAAAAGCTTGATAACTTATCTGATCAAACGCTATCGCTTGTAGAGCAAAAGGAGTATAAAGCAGCCCAACATTTGTTCAGAAATTTTTCGAATGAATTTACCAGTCTCAATACAGCTTCTTTGGGCGTATCGGCCGAAGATATACGTATTTTAACTCTTTGTTATGAACAGGTAGAAAGGTCTCTTTTATCTTCTGATTCCAGTGATGAAGAACGTCTTCAAAAAGCTACTCAATTTCGATTATTAGTCGATGCGCTGCACAGCAAGCATCAGCCTATGTGGACTGAACTCGAAGGCAGTATGCTAGCAACATTTAAAGAGATGCGAAATGAAGCAGTAAAAGGACAACAGGCGGCTTATGAAGCGCAGCTTAAGCAATTTTTAAAGGAATATGATATGATCTTACCGAGCGCGCAGGTAGACGTGTCGTCTCCCTACGTACAGCGTGTGAGCGCAGACGTTCACTTTTTACAAAGTGAAGGAACGCTAAGTGAGATTAACGATGACCAGTTCAACCAAATGGAACAAAATTTAAAAGATTTTTTTGAACAAGTAAAAGAAAATCGTACGGACCCGTCTTTTATTTGGGTTACAATTACCACCGGAAGTATTATTATTGCTACACTTTTTTATGTAGGAGCGCGAAAATATTTCGCTGACCAGAAAAGAAAGTCAGCCAGAGGGCGTAATGATTGACGTAAAAGCGCAGAATTGTCTAAAATAAAAGAGTAGTCAAACACATAATGAAAGGTGTGGGTAAATGAGCTTTTTGATTTATTTTCTCATTATTATCCTTGTGCCAATTTGGGCACAGTTTAAGGTGAGAAGTGCTTACAAAAAATATTCACAAGTAAGCAACTCATCAGGAATGACAGGCGCAGAAGTAGCAAGAAAAATTTTGGATGAAAACGGATTGTACAACGTTCACGTAGAGCCTGTAGGCGGATTTTTATCCGATCACTACGATCCTCGCTCAAAAGTCATTCGTTTGTCAGAAGACAACTATTACGGAACGTCTGTCGCAGGCGCTGCCGTTGCGGCTCACGAAGTGGGACACGCGATTCAAGACAAAGAAAACTATTCGTTTTTACGCCTTCGCCACTCGCTTGTGCCGGTGGCAAGCCTTGGATCAAACGCTTCTTGGATTTTAATTATGATTGGAATTATCGCGTCGATTAAGCCGTTGCTATTGTTAGGTATTATCTTCATGGCAGCAGCGGTCGTATTCCAAGTTGTAACACTGCCTGTTGAATTTAACGCTTCAAGCCGAGCGATGACGCAAATCGTCTCAGTCGGAGCGATTCGAAATGACGAAGAGCGCGAGACGCGCAAAGTGCTTAACGCAGCGGCTTTAACATACGTAGCAGCCGCAGCAGTAGCAGTTCTTGAGTTGGTTCGTTTAATCATGATTTATACAGGAATGAATAACGACGACTAATAAAAAAATACCGCATTAGCGGTATTTTTTTATCTTTCAAGCGGTTTTTTATTTTCATCAAGGGTAAATCCTTCACCTAAGACATCATGAACATCCGTAACTGCAACGAAGGCGTGTGGATCTACAGAAGTAATAACTTGCTTTAAACGGAAAATTTCATTTTTACTAACAACGCAGTATAGCACGTTGGTATCTTGCTTAGAAAAAGAACCCTGTCCTTTTAAAATCGTCACGCCTCGATCCATTTCTTTCATAATTTTATCCGATATGGCTTCGTTATGATTCGAAATGATGGTTGCGCCTTTGGCCGCATACGCACCGTCTTGCATAAAGTCAATAACCCGTGCAGCGACAAAGACTGCAACAAGTGTGTACATAGCTTCTCGGTAGGATAAATAAATGAGAGACGCACTAATTACAATAAAGTCAAAAAGAAACATCGTTTTCCCCATATTCCACCCGATATATTTTTGAACAACACGGGCAATGATATCGACTCCTCCTGTTGTTCCTCCAAACCTGAAAATAATGCCAAGACCCACTCCAATAAAAACACCGGCAAAAAGAGCTGCTAGAGTCATATCATGGCGCAGGGGCATATTCACCGGAAAGCGCTGGAATATCCATAAAAATAGCGATAAGCTAACAACTCCGAGCATGGTATAAATAAATGCTGTTCTCCCTAATAGTTTCCACCCTACAAAAAACAAAGGAATATTTAACACTAAGTTAGAATAAGAGGGATCAATGTTAAATAAGAAAAATAAAAGCAGGGTAATGCCTGTGAATCCACCTTCAGCTAAATTGTTTTGCATGTTAAAATTAACAAGTCCAAACGCAAATATAGCAGAACCAAGCAGTATAAAAATAATATTTTTTAATCTGAGACCTTTCATACTTACAAACCTCCTATGACCGTTTTTGCACTACCTTATCATAAAGGAATATATTTCATTTCGTAAATAACTATCGAAAAGATTTTTGAAAATAGTAAAAAGTGATGATGTTTCTTCTAGTGCTATGTATTAGTAGTATCCTCAATTCGTAAAATATAGACAGATTTTTGAGAATTAAGGGAAACGTGAGGAATATTGTGAAAGAGCATCTGACAAAGGCGTGGTAAGAAGAAGTAATTACACTAAATAATTTGAAGTAAAGATGTTATAATAGTAAGCTGAGTGTACTTCTAAAAGAGGTGGAATAAAAAGATGTCAAAAAAAACGATGGAGCAAATGCAGCAAGAAGTTGATGCATATATTAGCCAATTTAAAGAAGGATATTTTAGTCCTCTTGCTATGCTTGCGAGAATGTCGGAAGAAGTGGGCGAATTATCGCGCGAAATTAACCACTATTATGGTGAAAAGCCGAAGAAAACGACTGAAGCAGAACGTACGGTCGAAGAAGAAATGGGCGACATTTTATTTGTATTAATTTGCTTTGCAAATTCATTAAATATTGATTTACAAGAAGCGCATGATCGCGTTATGAATAAATTTAATACGCGTGACAAAGATCGCTGGACGAAAAAAGAAGACTAAGGAGAGAAAAAGAATGGACAAAATTCGAATTGTACTTGCAGGACCAAGAGGTCGTATGGGAAAAGAAGCTGTATTATTAATAGAAGAAACAGAGCATTTTGAATTAGTAGCAGCGGTGGATCGTATCAATGAAGGAAAATACATAAGTGATATTGAAGGAATGCCAAATGTACAAGCGCCGATCTACACGGATATTGAAAAATGTTTTCAAGACGTTAAGGCAGATGTTTTAGTTGATTTGACAACACCTGAAATTGGACGCGTTCATACTAAAACAGCTTTAACATATGGAGTACGACCTGTTGTAGGAACAACTGGCTTTTCAGAAGAAGATTTAAAAGAATTAAAGCAGCTTGCTGAAGAGAAGGAACTTGGCTGTATCATTGCACCTAATTTTGCAATTGGCGCTATTTTAATGATGAAGTTTTCACAAATGGCAGCTAAATACTTTGATGATGTAGAAATCATTGAAATGCATCATGATCAAAAGTTAGATGCACCATCAGGAACAGGCTTAAAAACAGCGGAGCTGATCAGTGAAGTTCGTGAAGCAAAAAAACAGGGCCACCCTGAGGAAAAAGAATTACTAGAGGGCGCACGCGGTGCAGATTATGAAGGAATCCGCCTACATAGCGTACGTTTGCCAGGACTGATTGCTCACCAAGAAGTGATGTTCGGAGGATTTGGACAAACGTTAAAAATTCGTCATGATTCATACAACCGCGCTTCTTTTATGTCAGGTGTGAAGCTAGCTGTTGACACAGTTATGAACGTAGACACACTTGTATATGGGTTAGAAAATATTATTGACTAAGGAGCGAGAAAAATGAAAATCGCCTTAATTGCACATGATAAAAAGAAAAATGATATGGTACAATTCACAACAGCCTATCAAGCGATTTTACAGGAACATTCGCTGTTCGCAACAGGAACAACAGGAACGCGTATTTCAGAAGCAACAGGTTTGCAGGTTCACCGCTTTCAATCAGGACCGCTTGGAGGAGATCAGGAGATAGGAGCTTTAATTGCTCAAAATGAAATGGATATGGTTATTTTTTTCCGCGATCCGTTAACAGCTCAGCCTCATGAACCTGATATTTCAGCTCTGATGCGTCTATGTGACGTCTATGCGGTTCCTCTTGCAACGAATATGGGAACAGCAGAGATTTTAATTCATGGACTTGAACGAGGCGATTTGCATTGGCGTTCAATTATAAAAAAATAGGGTGAAGATAATGAAAGAAACAATAGATATCCTTGCCTTTGGTGCTCATGCCGATGATGTAGAAATCGGCATGGGTGGAACCATTGCAAGAATGAGTGAACAAGGTTTGAAGGTAGTTATTTGCGATTTGACGCAAGCTGAACTTTCTTCAAATGGAACGGTTGAAATTCGAAAACAAGAAGCGTCTAAAGCAGCTGAAGTCTTAGGTGTTCATGAGCGAATTCATCTGCATTTGCCAGACAGAGGTTTGTTTTTAAAGCCAGAATATATAGCTGAAATTGCATCAGTCATTCGCACGTATCAACCAAGGATTATATTTGCTCCTTATTTTGAAGATCGTCATCCTGATCATGGAAATTGTGCAAAGCTTGTAGAAGAGGCCATGTTTTCCGCTGGCGTTAAAAATTATATAGATGATAAGAAGCAAAAAGCTCATCGTGCGGAGTCTCTATATTTCTATATGATAAATGGATTTCATAAGCCAGATTTTATCGTAGATGTATCAAGCACGTTTCAAAAGAAAGTAGCTAGTCTAGAGGCTTATGAAAGTCAATTTATAAAAACAGCAGATACGTTTGATACGCCGCTCGTAAACGGATATATTGAAACGGTAGAGAGCAGAGAGCGATTATTTGGCAAAGAAGTCGGGATAGCTTACGGTGAAGGTTTTTTATCTAAAAAACCGATTTTGATGTACGACGATTTAGTAGGTGGAAAATAAATGAAGTTAAAAATTGGTATTACATGTTATGCTTCCGTTGGAGGTTCAGGAGTGGTAGCAACGGAGCTAGGGAAGCTGCTGGCTGAAAAGGGGCACGAAATTCATTTTATTTCCTCTAGCATGCCTTTTAGATTGACGAAAGTATATCCAAATATTTATTTTCACGAAGTAGATGTAAATCAATACTCCGTCTTTAAATACCCTCCGTATGATCTCGCTTTATCCAGTAAAATGGCTGAAGTGGCTAAAAGAGAAAAGCTTGATATTATTCATACGCACTATGCAATCCCCCATGCCGTTTGCGGGATTTTAGCTAAACAAATGGTAGAGCACGAAGTGAAAATTGTGACGACTCTTCATGGAACAGATATTACGGTTCTAGGAGAGGATCCATCGTTAAAAGACTTAATTAAATTTGGAATTGAGAAATCAGATGCAGTGACGGCTGTATCTCAGTCACTTGTTGATCAAACTCACCATTTAATTAGTCCAGATAAAGAAATTGAAACGATGTATAATTTTATTGATGAACGAGTTTATCATAAAAAAGAAGTTCAGTATTTAAAAGCGGAGTATGGCATATTAGAAAATGAAAAAGTCGTTATTCATATTTCAAACTTTCGTCAAGTCAAACGAGTTACAGATATAGTCAAAACATTTGCTATTATTAATGAAAGGCTTCAGTCTAAGCTGCTGCTTGTAGGAGACGGCCCTGAAATGACGGTTGTGTCTCAATTGGTAAAAGAGCTAAATCTTCAAGATTCTGTGTTATTTCTTGGGAAACAAGAAAATGTAGCAGAATTATATTCGATTAGCGATTTAAAACTGTTATTATCTGAAAAAGAAAGCTTTGGGCTTGTACTTTTAGAAGCTATGGCTTGTGGTGTTCCATGCATCGGAACAAATATAGGCGGAATTCCTGAAGTAATTGAACACGAAAAAACAGGATATATTTGCGAAGTTGGAGACGTCGAAGAGGCAGCGAGCAAAGCAATTCAGCTACTTGAAAATGAACAGCTGCATCACCAAATGAGGGAAGCGTCTCTAAGCGCAGTTAATCATAAATTTCATTCAACAGAGATTGTGAGTCAATATGAAAAACTTTATTATAAATTGGTACAGGGTTGAAGAATGGAGGACGTTATGAAAGAACCGTTCATTCATCCGCTTTATATTATTGAAAAACTGGAGACAGCCGGTTACGAAGCGTATTTTGTTGGAGGAGCGGTCCGGGATTTCATTTTAAATCGGACGATTGGAGATATTGATATCGCTACGTCAGCTAGGCCGGAACAAGTGATGGAACTCTTTCCTAAGACGATTCATGTAGGAATTGAGCATGGTACGGTTGTCGTTGTTCATGAGAACGAGACCTATGAGGTGACCACTTTTCGCTCTGAGGGAGAATATGATGATTTTCGTCGTCCCTCGTCCGTTACGTTTATTTCGTCTCTGATAGAAGATTTGCAGCGTCGCGATTTTACAATTAATGCAATGGCTATGAATGCAAAAGGAGAAATTATTGATCCATTTAATGGAAGGGAAGATTTACGAAACCAGTTAATTCGTACTGTCGGAAATGCTAAAGAACGCTTTCATGAAGATGCTCTTCGTATGATGAGAGCCGTTCGCTTTGTCAGTCAGCTGGCGTTTTCGCTGTCTGATCAAACTAAAAGAGCCATTCAGCAATACGGTGAACTACTGAGGCATGTTTCTATTGAACGCATTACAGTTGAATTCGAAAAAATGCTGAGCGGAAAGCGGCCGTCTTTAGCATTAGCACTTGTAGCAGATACGGAGCTGTATCGCTACTTGCCCGAATTGAATGTAGATCCGCAAAAATTCCGATCTGTTTGTGCACACGATTGGATGATGCTTCAGCGAGTATCGGAGTCATGGACACTTCTTGTACATCTGCTCGACATTCAAGACAAGCAGGCATTTTTTAAAAGCTGGAAATTATCTAATAAGCAAATTAAAGATATTCAGCTTCAGTCTATTGGTCTTCGGGACGTTTTGGAAAATGGATGGTCAAAACGCATCATGTATACAATTGGAGAGCAGGCCAGCGTGAGCGTGAATCGTATTTTACAACTTCTTCGAAGCAATGAGTATATGAATGAACATGAGCTTCTTTACATCTATAGCGAGCTGCCTATTCATTCTTTAAAAGATTTAGATATAAATGGTCAAGATCTTTTAGTATGGACAGGTAAAAAGGGTGGTCCATGGGTGTCTCAACTATTAAAAGAAATTGAGGAGAAAGTTCTATACAATGAGTTAATGAACACGAAATCTTCAATAAGAAAGTGGGTGCAGTCTTGCAGTCAGATATAAGAAGAACGCTGCTTGAAATGTTTACGAACGCAGATGGGGACTATGTGTCCGGCCAAAAAATCAGCGATTTATTAGGCTGTTCAAGAACAGCTGTATGGAAGCATATCGAAGAGCTGCGAAAAGACGGCTATGAACTTGAAGCTGTTCGTAAAAAAGGCTATCGCATTGTTGGGAAGCCGAACAAAGTAAGCAGCAACGAGCTTTTATTAGGGCTTCAAACAACAAAAATCGGCCAGTATATTCACTATGAGGAAAGCGTGCATTCTACTCAAAAAATTGCTCATCGAATTGCTCAAGAAGGAGCAAAAGAAGGAACGGTCGTAGTTGCTGAAGAGCAAACGGCAGGAAGAGGAAGACTTGATAGAGCGTGGTACTCCCCAAAATATACTGGTGCCTGGATGAGTATTATACTGCGTCCTTCTATCCCTCCGCAGCAGGCTCCTCAGCTGACTTTACTATCAGCAGTGGCTGTTGTACAGGCCATTCAAGAAGTGACGAACCTTTCTCCAGACATTAAATGGCCGAATGATGTTTTATTAAATGGGAAGAAGCTAGTTGGGATTTTAACGGAAATGCAGGCTGATTTTGACCGGATTCATTCGGTCATCATTGGAATCGGCATTAATGTGAATCAGCAGGAAACGGATTTTAATGAACAAATCAAACACATTGCCACATCTTTACGTATTGAAAAAGGTGAAGAAATTAATCGTGCCGCTTTGATGCAAGCGTTTTTCTTAAAGTTAGAAACCCTTTATGAAGAATACTTAAAAAATGGCTTTGGTTTAATTAAAGTTCTTTGGGAAACGTATGCAATCAGCATTGGAAAGCGAATTATAGCACGGACGATGACAGCCAACATTGAAGGCTTTGCAAAAGGTATAACAGATGAAGGCGTTTTATTGATTGAAGACGATGAAGGTGTTATACACCGAATTCATTCTGCAGATATTGAGCTCTCTGCTAAAAAATAGTAGAAAAATAAAGAAATTTTTATTATAATACGAGTATCAAGGTAGTATCGAAAGAACTTCACTTGATACTCGTTTGTTTATTTTTAATATGACAATAAATCTGCCTTGATCCATTAAGGACTAGGACAGAGGGATGACGCGTAGGTAAGCACATTAGGTAAAGTGTGCTTTTTATAGATGAAGTCTGTCAAAGTCCTTCTTCCTTTTATAGGTAGAAGGGCTTTTTTGTGTGCAGACGTGCGCTCATCTCCTCTGAGAAGGAGGAGAAAGTTAGTGAAAACAAAATTAGATTTTTTACGTATGAAACAAAACAATGAACCAATTGTGATGCTGACTGCGTACGATTATCCGTCAGCTAAGTACGCTGAAGAAGCAGGCGTAGACATGATTTTAGTAGGCGACTCTCTAGGAATGGTCGTTTTAGGATATGACTCTACGATTCCTGTAACGGTAGATGATATGATTCATCATACAAAAGCGGTTAAAAGAGGGGCTAGTGATACATTTATCGTCACCGACATGCCGTTTATGTCCTATCACGTGTCGAAAGAAGACACGATGAAAAATGCTGCTCGCATTATGCAGGAAAGCGGAGCTCATGCTTTAAAAGTAGAAGGTGCAAACGATGTTCTCTATACAATTTCAGAATTGACGCAAGCTGGTATTCCGGTTGTTGCACATCTCGGGTTAACACCTCAGTCTGTCGGTGTTCTGGGCGGTTATAAAGTGCAAGGGAAAGAAGCGAAAGAAGCCAAACAGCTAATCCAAGACGCAATCAAGTGTGAGCAGGCGGGAGCTATTGCTGTTGTATTGGAGTGTGTTCCTAAACAAGTAGCAAAACAAGTAGCTGAACGCTTAAGCATTCCAACAATCGGAATCGGAGCAGGAGCTGAGACGGATGGTCAAGTACTTGTATACCACGATGTATTAACGTACGGCGTAGAGCGTGTGCCCAAATTTGTTCAGTCATTTGCGAAAATAAATGAGCCTATTTTACAAGGGCTTTCTCAGTATGTAAGTGAAGTGAAAAAAAGAGAGTTTCCGAAAGAAGCACATACTTTTTCAATGAAAGAAGAGCAGTTAACGGCACTGTACGGAGGGAAATAAGATGAAAGTCATTACAACAATTAAAGACATGCAGCAGGAGATGAAAAAAGAAAAGCAGCTTGGACGTTCAATTGGATTTGTCCCGACGATGGGCTATTTGCATGAAGGTCATGCTACTCTGCTTGGAGCAGCTCGCACAGAAAATGAAGTAGTGGCGCTAAGTATTTTTGTGAACCCGACTCAATTTGGACCAAATGAAGATTTTGATACGTATCCAAGAGATTTTGAACGCGATGAGCGCGTGGCAAAAGAAGCTAACGTCGACTATTTATTTTATCCTTCAGTAGAGGAAATGTATAAGTCAAGCCGTTCAGTTGCTATAACCGTGAGAGATCGTGTAGACGTATTGTGTGGACAGAAGCGTCCCGGTCATTTTGACGGAGTAGCCACGGTACTAACAAAGCTTTTTCACATTGTAACACCAGATCGTGCATACTTTGGTAAAAAAGATGCGCAGCAAGTTGCTGTAGTAGATGGTTTAATTGAAGATTTTAATTTCCCGGTGGAGCTTAGAGCAGTAGATACAGTGAGAGAAGCAGATGGATTAGCTAAAAGTTCTCGTAACGTATATTTAACAGATAAAGAAAGAGAAGAGGCACCTGTTTTATTTAAGAGTTTACAAAGCGCTCTGCAGCTTCTTGAAGGTGGAGAGAAGCAAGTAGAAATCATTAAAGGGACCATTCGAAAAGAAATTGAGCAACATACGAGCGGTAAAGTGGATTATATCGAGGTTTATACGTATCCAGAGCTAAAACCAATTAAGAACGCCGCTGGAAAAATCATTATCGCTTTAGCTGTTCAATTCTCTAAAGCTCGTTTAATTGATAATGTAATTGTAGACGTACAGGGGGATAACTAAATGTTTCGCACGATGATGAACGCTAAAATACACAGAGCTCATGTAACTGAAGCCAACTTAAATTATGTTGGCAGCATCACCATTGATGAAGATATTATCGACGCAGTAGGAATTGCAGCAAACGAAAAAGTCCAAATTGTAAACAATAATAACGGAGCTCGCTTGGAAACGTACGTGATTCCCGGCGAACGAGGGAGCGGCGTAGTTTGTTTAAATGGAGCTGCTGCAAGACTCGTGCAGCCTGGAGATATCGTCATCATTATCTCTTATGCGCTCGTAGCAAATGAAGAAGTAGCTCACCATCATCCAACCGTAGCGATTATGAATGAGCAGAATAAAATCCAACAATTGCTTAAACAAGAACCAGCTGGTACAATTCTATAAGAACAGTCCCCCTTTATGAGGGGGATTTTTATTTGAATACATACGCTAGTAAGTGAACGGTATAAACCTCTATACACACTAAAGTAAAACTTCTATGTATGAAAGCCTCTCTGTTTTTCACGAGAAGGAGTTGCGCTTTTAAAGCATATAGAGCAGGCTTTCACTTTATACTATAAAAAGACAGACTTGCGAGGTGTTGACCGTGAATAAACGCTTTGTTGTGGTAGATCTTGAAACGACGGGACATTCTCCAAAACAAGGAGATAAAATGATTCAATTTGCTGCTGTCATAGTAGAAGACGGCAAAATTGTTGAACGTTTTTCTAGTTTTTTAAATCCTGGTATGGATATTCCGCCTTTTATTACACAACTAACTAACATTCAAAATGATATGGTGAAAGATGCGCCTTTATTTGAAGAAATTTCACCTAAAATTATAGAATTGCTAGATGATGCTTATTTTGTTGCACATAATGTGGCATTTGATTTAACTTTTTTACAAGAAGAACTCTATCAGTGCGGGATGGAGACGCTTTATAATTCAACCGTGGATACCGTCGAACTGGCCCGGATTCTGTTGCCTACAGTTGATGGGTACAAACTTAGTCAATTAGCTGAGTATTTACATATTGAACATGAAAACCCTCATCAAGCAGATAGTGATGCAGAAGTAACGGCACGTATTTTACTTTTACTAATTGAAAAATTAAAGAAGCTCCCTTTAACAACCTTGAAGCAGCTATACGCGCTAAGCTTACACTTTAAAAGTGAAATTGGAGAACTGATTCAACAAGTTATAGATGATAAAAGTTATGCCGAGGATGATTCTTATGAATTTATACACGGCATTGCGCTAAACAAATATCAGCCGCATTCAGCTAATGAAAAGCAGCACTCTCATACTTACGAAATATTTGAAACTGAAAAGCAAAAGCTGTTCCATCAGGCTCTGCCATTGTTTGAAGAACGAAAAGGGCAGTGGGAGATGATGAACTTTGTACAAGAGTGCTTTGCAGGCAACGAGCATGCTTTAATTGAAGCGGGGACCGGTATTGGTAAAACCTACGCTTATTTAGTTCCTGCCGTGTTTTATGCTTCTGTTCATCACCACCCAGTCATTATCTCAACTAACACGGTAACGCTTCAGCAGCAAATCATCGAAAAAGATGTGCCCATTTTAGAAAAGATTGTGCCATTTCCTGTCACAGCAGCTGTTTTAAAAGGAAGAGAACATTACATTAGTATAAGAAAATTCATTCAGCTCTTAAAAGAGCGAAATAATAATTACGATGCGATCCTCACAAAAGCGAAGCTGCTTATTTGGCTGACGGAAACGGAAACGGGCGACAGCGATGAAATAAACCTGCCTTCTGGGGGCAAACTTTTTTGGGAACAGCTAAATGAAAGCAATCCGTCTCCAAGTGACTTTAAGCATCCCTGGAAACTTTATTCTTTTTATGAACGAGCGCAGAACAGAGCGCAAAATGCCCATATAGTAGTGACAAATCATCGCTTGCTGTTGATGGATGTGATGAGTAATCATGAGCTGCTGCCTGATTATAAACAGGTTATTATTGACGAGGCTCATCACTTAGAAGACATTGCCGGAGAAGAACTAGGAGAGCGCTTAGATTATTTTGCGGTTCATGCGCTATTAAACCGAATCGGAACCATTCAAGACAAAGGGCTGTTAAAAAAAGTTCATCATACGCTTGTAAAATATAGCATCGAGCTTAACACTGAACTTCTTCAAAATCTGTTTGTGCAGCTTCATTCTGAGTGCGATGACTTATTTCGTTTGATTCATTCTTTTGTTCAAAAAAGAACGGGCAATCAGCAGGGCGAGATTGGAAGAAGCAGCTATCGGTATAAAGTGGAAAAAGAGCATGGGCATTACTGGACGGCCATTCAAGAAGCAGCGTCGCGCATTCGTTTTTTAATTCACGATCTTTTTACATGGAATGATGGGGCAAGACATTCCTTTGACGATCTATATGACAAAGCCACAAAAAATGAACAGTCGTCTCTTCATGAATTTCAAACGGCTGTTAAAGGATTTGAGCATATATCTCAGCAAATAGAAAAGCTTTTGTTCAAACAGCAGAGCAATTACGTAACGTGGTTTGAAATTGAGCCAAAAGGAGCAGCAAATGCTACGTATATCTATAGTCAGCCTACTTCCATTGCCGATACGCTGGCTGATGAATTTTTCGCTAAGAAACAAAGCGTTATTTTAACATCGGCTACATTGACGGTGAATGGAACATTTGATTATTTAATTCAAGAGCTAGGGTTATATGACTTTCAGCCTGCTCAACTCATTCTTCCTTCCGAGTTTGATTACGAGAAGCAAGCTAGAGTCTATATTCCTCAGGATATGCCTGCTGTTAACGAAGTATCATTATATGAGTATAGCGCTATGATGGCAGAAAGTATTCTTGACGTAGCCAAAGTAACAAATGGCCGTATGCTGGTGCTTTTTACTTCATATGACATGTTGAAAGCTACATATGGTTATTTGAAAGAGTTAAACGATCTTGAAGAGTTTGTCCTGCTTGGTCAAGGAGTCACAACTAGAAATCGCAATAGACTGTTAAAAGACTTCAGTCAATTTGAGCATTCCATTCTTTTGGGTACAAACAGTCTGTGGGAAGGAATTGATTTGCCAGGAGATTTATTATCATGTCTCGTAATAGTCAGACTTCCTTTTTCATCTCCAAATCAACCTCTGTTGACAGCTAAATTTGAGCAGATGAAAAAAGAAGGGAAAAGTCCCTTTATGAATTATTCACTTCCTCAAGCCGTTATCCGTTTTAAACAAGGATTTGGACGGTTGATTCGTTCAAAAAGTGACCGGGGAGCTATATTTATTTTTGATAATCGTATTACGCGAACAGCATATGGATACCATTTCCTTCACTCGCTTCCAAAAGTCCAGGTTGTTCAAAAAACGTTTTCAAATATCTTACTGGACTACAAAGAATGGTGGAATGAAAAGACTTGAGCATAGCTTAAGTCTTTTTTTATGCATACTGTTTCTTCACTTGAGAGACGATAGTAATATACTATGATAAGCAAATGAGGACAGTGTATGATTAAAATATTGCTAAGTGCTGTACTGTTTTTTAGTTTTATGACCTGTTCGGTTTCAGCAGCCGTCATTAAAAACGTAGATTTTGGTTTGCAAGCTGATGAAGTAGTGATCACCTTTCTGCCTCTTTCAGATGGAGAAGCAAGTCTGATTCAAGACGGAAGCGGTGAGGCGATTTTAGTAAATACGGGGAGTGCATCTTCCTATCCAGAGCTAAACAAGTGGCTGCAGCGATATAAAGTAAAAAAAATCAACCAATTAATAATTACGAAACAGCAAAAGTACTATGATTCAAATGTTCAGCGAGCTGTGAAGGATTATCATATAGAGCGTATTATTGTGCCGGCTCAGTACCAGGCGGAATTTCAAACAGAGAAGTGGAAAGAAAATGATTTATTTCAGTTAACGGATAATATACACGTTGATGTCTTGCATGCATCGAAGCAAAAAACAGCGGCTATGGATCTATTATTTACGATTGGAGAGCACCGAGTTCTATATGCCATGAGCGGCTCAGATGAAGTAGAGGAAAAGTTTTTACGCATTCCCCTTACTCATGTAGATATATTGAAAATTCCTAATTTTGGAGAGGGAACGTTTTTTTCGAATACATTTTTGAAGCAATTAGATATACAGCTTGCCGTTGCGTTTACGAAACCAGGGCGTTCCTATTCCCCTCGACTGCTTTCAAATTTAACAGCTGAATGGATTGAATTATATGACGTAAGAGAGGGGAGCGCTTACTCTATTAAAATGTCGCTAAAATCCTATGATGTGATGAAATTTTCTGCAAAATAAACAAATTTCCTTTTGCAAAAAGAGGTAAATTCCTTATAATATTATATATGTTTACTTATTTATTCGGTTTTTACGCAAAACGTACAGGCTGGATTGATGAGTGAAAAAGATGACGATGGTTTTTGATACCTGTTATAATACGGATATCGTCATTTTGCGTCGTGATAGACGAGCTAGGAGGTTTACAATGGAAAGCAGGATTGAAGTATTATCAACTGTCCGCGTGGAAAATTCCTCGGATTTATATAAAATTGTTGATAGTTTGAATCGCACGTTGAAAAAGCAAGATTTGATGTTCGGATTAGCGTTAGATGAAGAAGATCAAAGCAAAGCTGTATTTACAATTTATCGTACATAAGTAGGGATTTTATGAAAAAGTTAATTATTGTAGCGGTAGCTGCTGTGCTTTTAATTATCGGAGGCATTTCTTTTAGCATTTATCACTCGTCTGTGAAGGATGTTCAGTCTGCTGAGGAAAAAGCAGCATCCCAAGCAAAAAAAGAATTTAATTTGAAATCTGTCACAAGCACCCAGCCATATTTCGGCAATCATGCATTTTATGTAGTAGAAGGTACAAACCGAAGCAATCAAAAGGTAATTGCTTGGATGCCTAAAAGCAAAAAACAAACAGCTGTTTTAAAGAAAGCAAGCAGCGGGATCACAAAAGAGAAAGCCATTTCCATTGTGAAAAATGATAAAAATCCGCAGGAAATTAAGTCGGTGCGCCTAGGCATTGAAAATAAAAAGCCGCTGTGGGAAGTAACATATGTGGATAAAGATAAGAAACATTTAACATACTATTATCTTGATTTCTCTAGCGGTGAATTTATAAAACGATACAGCTTATCTCAATCATAAATCGTTTATACCATATGAAATACCATATGTGTCATAATATAAGATTTCAGCGCTTTATGAAAATGAAGCCAATTTTTTATCTATAATCAGCCTGCGGGCTGATTATAGCTTTAGTTCATAGGGGGAGATTTTAGTGAAGTTAGCAAAACGTGTATCAGCATTAACGCCATCATCAACATTAGCGATTACAGCAAAAGCGAAAGAATTGAAAGCGGCTGGTCATGATGTGATTGGACTTGGAGCAGGGGAACCTGATTTTAATACGCCGCAGCACATTTTAGAAGCGGCTGTTACGGCAATGAATGATGGTCAGACAAAATATACGCCAGCAGGCGGTCTTGCACCATTAAAAGAAGCGGTAATTGAAAAATTCAAACGCGATCAAGGCCTGACGTATTCACCTTCTGAAATTATTGTTTGTACAGGTGCTAAGCACGCACTGTATACGTTATTTCAAGTTCTGTTAGACGAAGGTGACGAAGTAATTATCCCAACTCCTTACTGGGTAAGTTATCCTGAGCAAGTAAAGTTAGCAGAAGGTACACCCGTATTCGTTGAAGGTTCTGAAAATAACGAATTTAAAATCACACCTGAACAATTAGAAGCGTCTATTACTGCTAAAACCAAAGCTGTTATTATCAATTCACCAAGCAACCCAACGGGTATGATTTACACAAGAGAAGAGCTTCAAGCTTTAGGAGAAGTTTGCTTGAAGCACGATATTTTTATCGTATCAGATGAAATTTATGAAAAGCTTGTATATGGTCAAAATGAACATGTATCGATTGCACAGCTTTCACCAGCGTTAAAAGAAAAAACAATTATCATTAACGGTGTTTCTAAGTCACATTCCATGACGGGCTGGCGCATTGGATATGCAGCTGGTGATGCTACATTTATTAAAGCAATGACAAACCTAGCGAGTCACAGCACGTCAAATCCAACATCTATTGCTCAATATGCAACAATCGCTGCTTATAACGGCACTCAGGAGCCGGTGGAAATGATGCGACAAGCTTTTGAAGAGCGTCTAAACGTGATTCATGAAAAGCTGATTAACATTCCAGGGTTCTCATGCTTAAAACCACAGGGTGCTTTCTATTTATTCCCTAATGCAATTGAAGCTGCAAAGTTAACTGGCTTTGATACAGTTGATGCATGGGTAGAAGCTATTTTAGAAGAAGAGAAGGTAGCGCTAGTGCCAGGATCAGGATTCGGTTCACCTGAAAACGTACGTCTTTCTTATGCTACATCACTAGATCTGCTAGAAAAGGCATTGGAACGAATTCAATCATTCATGACTCGTCATATGAAATAAAAAAGATTATATTTAAAAACAAAAGAGCCTTTTAGCACAAATCACACGTGTTAGAAGGCTCTTTTTGTTTGTTACTTGTTATTATGTTTGTCGAAATGTATAATAGGATGGCATACATAATTACGAAATGTAAGTTTTTTGGAGGGATATTAATCGTGAAAATTACGATTTCAGAAGCAAGCAAGCATGTAGGAAAAGAAGTAACAATTGGTGCTTGGTTAGCGAATAAACGTTCAAGTGGTAAAATTGCCTTTTTACAGCTGCGCGATGGATCAGGATTCATGCAAGGGGTAGTTGTAAAAGCTGAAGTAGAAGAAGAAACTTTTAAATTAGCTAAGTCTATGACGCAAGAATCATCACTATATGTAACAGGTGTAGTACGTGAAGATGAGCGCTCACCGTTTGGCTATGAGTTAACAGTTACAAGCCTTGAAGTTATTCATGAAGCTGTTGATTACCCAATTACGCCAAAAGAACATGGAACAGAGTTCTTAATGGATAACCGTCATTTATGGCTGCGTTCTAAACGTCAACATGCTGTTATGAAGGTTCGTAACGAAATCATTCGTGCAACGTATGAATTCTTTAACGAAAACGGGTTTACAAAAGTAGATCCTCCAATCCTAACAGGAAGTGCTCCTGAAGGAACAACAGAATTATTCCACACGAAATATTTTGACGAAGATGCATATCTTTCTCAAAGTGGACAGCTTTATATGGAAGCAGCGGCAATGGCGCTTGGAAAAGTATTTTCATTCGGTCCAACGTTCCGCGCTGAAAAATCTAAAACACGCCGTCATTTAATTGAGTTTTGGATGATTGAACCAGAGATGGCTTTCTACCAATTCGAAGATAACTTGAAAGTACAGGAAGAGTATGTGTCTCATGTCGTACAGTCTGTTTTAACAAACTGTAAGTTAGAGTTAAATGTACTAGGCCGTGATACATCTAAGTTAGAACAAATTAAAGCGCCATTCCCTCGTATTTCGTACGATGAGGCTCTTAAATTCTTACATGAAAAAGGATTTACAGACATTCAGTGGGGAGATGACTTTGGAGCACCGCATGAAACGGCTATCGCAGAAAGCTATGACAAGCCGGTATTCATTACACACTATCCAACGTCATTAAAACCATTTTATATGCAGCCAGATCCAACAAATGAAGACGTAGTATTATGTGCAGACTTAATCGCACCAGAAGGCTACGGAGAAATCATTGGAGGCTCTGAACGTATTCATGATCAAGAGCTTTTAGCTCAGCGTGTAGAAGAGCACAAATTAGATACAGAAACATACAAGTGGTATTTAGAGCTTCGTAAGTATGGCTCAGTTCCACATTCAGGATTTGGTTTAGGCCTTGAGCGTACAGTAGCATGGATTAGCGGCGTAGAACACGTTCGTGAAACGATTCCATTCCCACGCTTATTAAACCGTTTATACCCGTAAGGAAGTGAAAAAGTATTCTGACTCCTGTAGTCAGGATACTTTTTTAGCTTTTTTTTATGAATCATAAAAAGAAAAGAAAAACGAGGTTTTTACTTATATCACAAGGAAACAACGGCAAACATAGAAGAGAGTCTAACTTAAAAGGGAGTTGCAATTCTCGAAAAAATAAGTTAGTGTAATATTCTTGGAAGGAAGTCATCGTTCGTATATATTTTATATGTGCAGAGCAATGGTACGGTTTCAGCGGAAAGTTTTACATAGAAGCTTTTTTAGCTTCGAATAATTATTACTTTGACTATAAACTTCATGATATACTAACTACTGAGGTGTTCGGATATGAAAAAAGAAACGTTAATTGAATGGTTTGAACAAGGCACAGTTTCAATTCCGAAGCTGCTGTTTAATCACTATAGCGATTTGGGAATGAACGAAACGGAATTCATGACGTTAATGCATATTTATGTTTCCATTGAAGGCGGTGAAGGTTTCCCGACACCTAACGAATTGGCGGCAAAAATGAGTATTTCAAGTGCTGTGTGTATGGATACGCTGCGAGCATTAATTCAGCGCGGCTTTTTATCTATTGAGCAAGATCAACAGCAAAACGCCCTTATTTGTGAACGTTATTCATTAAAACCGCTTTGGGAAAAGCTTATTCATCATATGATGCAAGAAACAAGAGAAGTAGAAAAAAGCGAAGAAGAACAAGAAGAGCTTAATTTATATACAATGTTTGAAAAAGAATTTGGCAGAGCATTGTCTCCGTTTGAATGCGAAACGCTAGCGATGTGGATTGATCAAGATCATCATGACCCCATTATTATTAAAGCGGCACTAAGAGAGTCGGTGATGTCTGGAAAATTAAACTTCCGGTATATTGATCGTATTTTATTCGAATGGAAGAAAAATGGCATTCAGACCATTGATCAAGCCCGCAAGCATAGCCAAAAATTTCGTCAAAATCAACAGCCCAAAAAACTATCTTCTGTTAACCCTTCTCAGTCTACATCAGCCATTCCTTTTTTTAACTGGCTAGAGCAATGACAGGATAAAAAGCTGCTTCAAGATCCAAGTAATTGAATCTTGAAGCAGCTTTTTTAAAAGAATGTGGACAAAAGTAGCATTTGACAAGAACCCTATTGTAAAATAGGGGGGAACTACCTGTAAGAAGAAGGAGAACTAGTATGTTAACGTTAAAACAAATCAGACAGTGCCTAGATGCTATGGCAGAAATGTTTCCTGACGCTCACTGTGAGTTAAATCATCGGAATCCCTTTGATTTAGTCATTGCTGTGGCGCTATCTGCTCAGTGCACAGATGCTTTAGTCAACCGCGTAACAGCGGATTTATTCAAGAAATATCAAACGCCTGAAGACTATTTAGCCGTTTCGTTGGAAGAGCTGCAGCAAGATATTAGATCAATCGGCTTATATAGAAATAAAGCTAAAAACATTCAAAAGCTCTGCCGTATGCTCATTGATGAATACGGAGGAGAAGTTCCGAAAGATCGTGATGAGCTGACCAATCTTCCAGGAGTAGGGCGTAAGACGGCTAATGTTGTTGTATCCGTAGCTTTTGGAGTACCGTCAATAGCAGTAGACACGCATGTAGAACGTGTAAGTAAACGCCTTGGGATTTGCAGGTGGAAAGATTCCGTTTTGGAAGTAGAAAAAACGCTGATGAGAAAAATTCCGAAAGATGAATGGTCCGTTACGCATCATCGACTTATCTTCTTTGGACGCTATCACTGTAAAGCACAGTCTCCTCAATGTCATGTCTGCCCGCTTCTTGATCTTTGCCGAGAAGGAAAGAAACGAATGAAAGGAAAAGAGAAGAAGACAGATGTTACCGATTGAAGTGCCGTCACATTTCATATGCGAACCATTTTATTCAAAAGAAGATCGGGTTCTTGAATTAGATACAAAAAATGGAATAAATTATTTTGCTTATGATATTTTATACGATGTACATAAAGAAACGAAAACACCTTGGAGGGATGTTCAAAAGAACATACGGCCATTTTTTGAAAAGTGGGAAACTCAAAGGGAAGAACTGCATACGCTTTTTTCTCAGCGAAAAGCAAAAGAAGCAGCGCCTTGTATGAAACAAGCTGCTGCTATGTATATTAGTTTACTGTTTTGGATTAATGGACAGCCCGTTCGGCGTTTAAATCGGCTGCAAGAAGACATAGCGGACCTAACCTATAAGCCTATTAACTGTGCTGAGAGACTTATGTTTTTGCTGCAGCGAGTTTCTTCTTATCAAGCGTATATTCAGCTGACAGAATTATTTAATGAGCTGCGTAAGCAGTATGCAAAAATGCTTATTCTTCACAAGAAATAAAGCCCCTACACGTGTAGGGGCTTTTTACTGCTGCGTTAATTTTCAGTTGTTGGCTCTTGCTGCGGTGTAGCAGGTGTTGACGGCGTTGATGGTGTAGCAGGAGTTTGTGGTGTTTGACTTCCTGAGTCACTTCCACCGTTGTCTGCTGGAGGAGTTGTTGCGCCTCCGTTATTATTGTTGTTGTTGCTGCTATTACCATCGTTAGCATTGCCGCTATCGTTATTGTTATTGTTATTGTTATTATCGGTATTGCCGCTATTGCTACCGCTGCTATTGCTGCCATTATTGCTGTTTTGGTTATCATCCGGCTGAGTAGATGAATCGTCACCTTGATCAGAGCCGTTGTTTTGATCAGTGCTGCTATTATCTTCATTTTGATTATCGTCCGTTGTTCCGTCATCTTCAGGCTTAGTAGAATCATCTTCGGTAGCTTGATCTGATGAATCAGGGACTTTTACAGAAGAACTAGCGCTTTGGCCCGTATTTGTTGTTACGGTGAAACTATACGTTGCGCCTGGTGCTGGGTTGGAAATTGTTTTTCCACCGGCTCCTGCGCCAGATGCGAGTTGTTCAGAACCGTTAGGAGATGACATTGTGACTGTAAAGGTTGTATCACTGGCTGCGTTTGACGCTGACCAGTTAACTGAAATTGCTCCTCCGCTATACGAAGCAGTAATTTTTGGCTTCACATCTTTATTGTCTTTTTTCTCTTTTTTGTCCTCTTTTTTATCTTCTTTCTTTTCTTCTTTTTCTTTTTTCACAAACGTTTGAGATACTTTGGTCGGTGCAGTACCGCGCACAAAGTATTCTTTCGTAATTAAGCTCGAAGGAGTAGAGCCGCTTGGGCGTTTTAAGTCTTTGCCCGTTGGTTTTTCCACGGAACGTTCAACTACGCTGTCCGGCTGCTTGAAACTTCCTTTAGGTTTGCCTTCAGAAATATGAGTAATAACATGCTTAAAGATATTTTTTGCCATGCCTGTTTCATTAGGACTTAAAATATAGCCGTCTTTAGCAGTTTCATAGCCTGTCCATACGGAAATCGTATAGTTTGGCGTAAATCCATTAAACCAAACGTCTTTTTCACCAGCGTCTGGAATATTGTATCGTTGCTTTTCTGCAGCACTAAAGTTCGAAGTTCCCGTTTTACCCGCAATTTCTAATCCTGGTGTACGAACAGCACGAGCTGTACCATATGATTCGTTTACAACAGATTTCATCATGTCCGTCATCATAAATGCCGTGTAATCTTGCATTGCGCGTTTTGGTTTTGGCGTTAAATCAATTTCTGTTCCATCAGGGAATTTTACCTTTGTCACCGTATGCGGTGCATTGTACATACCTTCATTTGCAAAAGCACTATAGGCTCCAGCCATTTGCAGAGGTGTAACACCTGTACGGAAGCCTCCGATAGAATAAGATTCAGAATAAGCTTCGCCGTCTTCTTCATCTAATTTTAGCCCAAGGCCTGTAGCGAACTCTTTTGCTTTGTCCGCACCGGTTGCTTGGAACGCTTTTAAAGCAGGGATGTTCAGTGAACGTCCTAAAGCTTCACGCGCTGAAACCCAACCTTTATAGTTGCGTCCAAAATTTCGGATTGGCGTGCCGTTTGAATAATGATATTCTTCATCTTTTAGCGGTTGTCCAGTAGACCACTTTAAGTTCTCAATCGCTGGACCGTAATCTAAGATCGGCTTAATTGTTGAGCCGGGCTGGCGTCTCATATTTGTTGCAAAGTTCAAGCCGCCTGACACGCGGTTACGTCCGCCTCCAATTGCTTGAATACCGCCTGTTTCATTATCTACAACGACAAGACCTGCTTGGAATTTATCGTTCGGGAAGTTGACTACTTTGTTATTCATCACATCATCTACATAGTCCTGAGCATTCGTGTCAAGCGTTGTATAAATTTCTAAGCCCGCAGAAAATGGATCCGCGTCTGTTTTCTTTTTTACTTCCTCGATTACTTGATCAATAAATACATCGTACTTAGATGTTGATTCAGTTTGTTTAGCTAAGTGAGCCTGTACATCTACTTGTTTTGCTTTGTCGGCCTCGGCTTGTGTAATGAAGCCGTTTTTAGCCATTAAGTTTAATACTGTGTTACGGCGTTTAGTAGCATTCTCTGGGTTTGTAACTGGGTTATAAGTAGTTGGCGCTTTTGGTAAGCCTGCCAACATAGCAGCTTCATCAAGAGTTAAATCTTTTACGCTTTTAACTCCGTAAAATTTCTCAGCTGCTCGTTCAATACCGTATACTTCACCTGATGCGAAATATATTTTGTTTAAATACATTTCAAGAATTTGTTGCTTCGAATATTTGCGCTCAAGTTGGTAAGCTAACCACATTTCTTGTACTTTACGTTTAACCGTCTTCTTTGGTGATAAGAACGAATTCTTTACCACTTGCTGAGTAATCGTACTACCGCCCTCAGCACCGAAGCCGTTTTTAAAGTTCGCCATTAATGCTCCGCCAATACGGTAAAAGTCGACGCCGTGATGTTTATAAAAACGAACGTCTTCCGTAGCGATAAATGCGTTTTTGACGACTTGAGGGATTTCATCGTATTGCACATATGTACGTTTTTGAGCTCCAATTTCTTTTACAACTGTTTTTCCATCGTTTGCATATACTTTAGATGAAAAAGAGTTTTTTAATACCGAGTCATCAACTTTTGGAGCATCGCTTATCATAGCAAAAAAAGTTCCCACTCCGGCAATGAGCCCGATGATTCCTATCAGTAAAACTGCGGCAACAATTTTACGAAATAGGCCTCCTTTTTTCTTCTTTTTCGGTTTTCCTTGAGATTTACCTTCTGGTTTGTTGTCATTCATAGCTCTTCGTCGTTCTTCACGAGAGCGATAATTATCTGACATAAAAACTCCTACCTTTCAACGCATTGTAAGAGAATGATTTCCGTAAACATATATATCATACTCTTAAAAGTATAATTTATCTATAGTTTTTATGTAATCGATTCTCGGATGGTAACCAAGTTCGATGAAATGCCCTTTTTTTTCAATATCTGCCTTAGGGATTGATTTTCGTCCATCTTTTTTCATGGCATCCCAATAAGGAAAAAGGAACTGTGCTTCGAACAAGTATATTTCTTGTAAAGTAGAGAACATTAATATAACGAAACAAACCCCGTTTTGTTTCACAATTTGCTTCATATGTTCAATTTGATGTTCATGAAAATTACGCAGAGGAAATGAGGTTTTATTTCTCGTTTCTTTTGCTTCAAAGTCAAGGTGTTTTCCTTTATAGATTCCATTATAGTCTGTAGTAGAAGCCTGCTTAAAATAAGCTTCTTTGATAACAGCGGCACTTCTCTTCGGATAGTCTACTTTTACAATTTGAACAGGGGTTGGTTTTTTGTGAACAATGGCTATTCCTTTTGAAACATAGTATTCGTTTGTTTCGTTTAAATCGTCCTCCAGCGTCATACCACGATTGCTATAGCTAGCTTCTAGCTTTTTAGGGGAAGGACTGCTGGTATTCAATGGCTTATAGGCCTTTCCGTTAGGATAGCGAATCATAACCATCACTCCTTTAGTGTAAATCTATTAAACAAACAAATTCTATTATACCAAATCCTACAAATAAAAATAGATGAAAGAAGATGAAGAGATGTCACTCAATAGTTCGGAACAAGCGCTGTTGACGGCGATTAAAAAAACAACAGACAAGCTGAATATTGATAATATATCAAGAACCCAAGCTTATGCAACTTTTTATCATAGATATCCTGAAGTAAAGTGGGCATTTCTCGCAAGTATGGTATCGCGCAACGCAGGGTGGAATATGTGTGATTTGCAAGGAGAACCAATGAAAAAAGCGTTATCAAAGCAAACGCGCGATTTATTATTTTTGACGTATGAAAGAGCAAATTGGCTTATTTTTAAAGATGCCTTCCCGCAATTACTATTGTATGCCGTTTCGCGTAAAAAACATGTCTCTTACGTTCATTTACTTCCCTATTTAAATGTTTCATCTTTTATCGAAGAAAAGTGGAGGCAATTTATGCAGAAACCTTCTGAACTGCAGCTTATTCATGCGTTAATTGTAAATGAGCAGCACGTTATTCAAAAGCCCGTTATTGAACAGCCTTTTTATCAAGACAGAGTATTTAAAAGTGCGCTGTTTTTTTTTCAAGATATATTCCACTTTAGTTCCGTCCTTTTTCCTACTACAAAAGGGGAGCTATACGGTTGTTCTGTTCATGATTTTACAAAAGTAAATAATCGGATTGATTTGGGGAAGAAATTAGGGGCTTTATTATTTCATGAAAAGTATTATCCCTTGTTTTATGAATTTTCTTTGAAAACAAAGCATACGGGTTCGAGACACGATTATGAGCAGTATTTTGTGGATGAAACCAGTTGCTGTACACCTGCACTTCGAAAGGTGTATCCGGCTATTAGCCATCATGAAAAAAAGAGAGAAAAGTGGTTTTTAACAAAAAAAGAGGAACACAAGCTGATGAAAAAGCCGCCTTTTCCAAAGAAAGTTCATTTTACAAAGTGGTATCTTCAAAAGCAAAAGCAGCTGCATATATTAATGAAAGTAGCGCAAGTAGTTAATGTAAATAAAAACGGCCACAAGTGACCGTTTTGTTCTTAAGTAGAAGGCTGGTTAGGACCGTTTAACTTTTTAGGATCACCGTAGGTTTTTGTTTCAGGCTTATTTTTAGGCTGTGATTTTTGCTGTTTGTTGGCCATATCTAGGCACCTCCTATCATGTTGTAATGAACGTTCAGCAGCAGAATGTATCTCCTTAGCTGAAATGTCTATACTAGTGTTTTCAATATGTTCTCTTTCGATTCACCCTAAATGAAAATGTCGAAAACATCTTTCTTTGACGAATAGAAACTAGTTTTGTCATGTGTGAAGGGACATTGAATAAAAAAGAGAATACGTTATGCAAAGGAAAATTTGGAGGGATGGCGATGAAACAAAGTATGGTTAAAACAAGCGAAATGATGACTTTATTAGATAGCTTACTAGAGCAAGTAGATCTAGTGGATAAAACGATGTCTACATCTATAAATGAAGCATTTACACATTGTGAAGAAACATATATGGAACAAGTTCATCGCATTGACCAATCACTGCAAGAAATTGAAGTAGCTGTGTATGAAAGCATGCCTTCCGAAACAGAATGGAGTAGAAGCCGAAGAGAAATGGTTCTTCATACAGTATAAAGATTGTTTATGTTACAATAGTCATCGTAGAGGTGACGAATAACGATGAATGAAGATGTGAAAAAAAGTACGGAAATCATGTTTCAATATAATGAAGTAGCTGTAGAACGATTAGCGTCTATTCAACAGGAAGAAAATTATGAAGTTAAATTTTTTGAAGAAGTAAAACCTTATGGAGATATTTTCTTCAAAGAACTTGATGAATGGGCTAGTCTCGTAACGGAATGGCTGAAGAAAGAGCGACCAAAATATATTCATGTTAATCAAGTGGAGACGTTAAAAGAAAATTTACAAAACGTTGTACTACAGTCATTTTATCCAGAGACGCGAGAAAAGCGATTTAAAAAGATGTATCACTCAAATAAGTATGTGCTCGAGTCGATATTGAATAATTAATCCCGGCCTTCCGTTAAGATCTACAAGGTGGGGATTTTCTATGTATGAAATGGTAACAAAAGTATATTACTCGAATTTAAAAACGAACTATCGATCATTTTTTTGATTCGTAGTTCGTTTTTTTTGATTATTAGCATAGGTTTCATCTGTTTCGTTCCTTCGAGTAGTTGATTTGAGGGCAAGGCAAAGACTCCTGCGGGAAAAGTGGAACAGATGAGACCCCGCAGAAGCGCAAGCGACGAGGAGGCTCATCGACCGCCCGCGGAAAGCGAAGCCTTGCATGGAGATCAACTGCGGTGTCATAAGCGATTCAGCTCATGTATCCCATTTGTTCGTTTCTAGATTGGATTCATTTTTGTTATGTCCCAGCCTCTTTTTATCATGATCAATAAAAAGTTAATCAAAATCTTTTTGAGATTGGATAGAAACAGCTGGGTGATCTTGTGAAGCGACTGTATCGATATGATAATCAACTTTTTCGGTATGTTTAGAAGCAACGGCGTTATTTGTTTTATTTACTGCACTTTGTCCCTGTTTTTTGTGATCAAAATGTTTTCCACGACTCATGAGATAGACCTCCTTTATTGAATACTACGTTAAAGCTTTTATAGTATAAACAAGTCAAAAAAGAAGTATGTGTCCACTTTAAAGGAAACAAAGAAACCACCGATTTCTCGGTGGTAGTAAAAAAAATTAATCGTCTTGTGCACTAAAATCGGGCTTAGTAGCTCCAATTTGTTCGAGTTCACGTACAGCGGCTTTGTAATTCATAGGAGTTAAAAAACCTTTTAAATACTGCTGCTGAGCAAAATCGAGTAATTCATTACTTGACTGCGGCTCATACTGTTTCACCGCTATAAAAGCTTCTTGAAGTTCGTTCACATACATGTAAATTCCCTCCTAATCCCCATTTGTGCCACTACGTATCGTAGTATCACTTGTTCTTATCGTACCATATATTTGAATAATCTCGTTTTTTTGAAAAATTTAAACTTTCGACAGAAACCTACATATTTTTGAATACGTTCTCCAAAAGTACAAGTAGACGAACGTCACCTCTTATTTCTGCATACATACTATATATTATGTAATATTAAAAAGGAGGTATTGATTTTGCATGTATACAAGTAAGCACTATCCGTATTATGAGCAACATCAACCAGAACGTTTTGATTTAAGTCAGGTACATCCATTTCCACAGTATCACCAGCAGCCATGGACGGAAGCTTATATGCCGCAACATCCTTACGCTCAGCAACAAATGCCTTTTGGCCCTCAGCAAATTCCCTATATGAACGGAATGTACCAGCAGCCCATGTACAATAATGCAGGTGCGCCTTTTAATCCATACCCTAAAGCTCAGCAGCAAAAGCCTCAGCCATCTCAATTTCAGTCATTAATGTCTCAGTTTAAATCGAGTGATGGCAATTACGATATGAACAAGATGATGAATACTGCCGGGCAGATGATGGGAGCTATGAACCAATTAACATCCTTAGTAAAAGGATTTTCCGGGATTTTCAAAGTATAAGGACTAGAAGGTGTTTTCTAGTCCCTGCTTACTATTTTTTCTTTTGATTTTTCAAATAGGTTTCTCCAAGAAGTGCAAATACTTCATTGTAAGTTAGTCCAGACTGCGCATTTAAACGTTTGATTTCTTCGACATCTGTGGTTGATGAAGTTAAAATTCGATGCTTATTTTTTTTCATAAAAGCTCTCCTTTTCTATTTCTATGTAAAATGAATAACGCTCCATCTTAGTATATTTCCAAATGTGCACCTTCTATAAGTGGAAAAAAACGCCGAAGACATTCGTAGTTCTTCGGCGTTTTTTTGCAATAAAGATGAGTGTTTAGAGAAATTAAGAGCGGCGAGTAGAACGACGAGAGCGGCGAGTAGAACGACGAGAGCGGCGAGTAGAACGACGAGAGCGGCGAGTAGAACGACGAGAGCGGCGAGTAGAACGGCGAGAGCGGCGAGTAGAACGGCGAGAGCGGCGAGTAGAACGGCGAGAACGGCGAGTAGAACGACGAGAGCGGCGAGAGCGGCGAGTAGAACGGCGAGAACGGCGAGTAGAACGACGAGAACGGCGAGTAGAACGACGAGAGCGGCGAGTAGAACGACGAGAGCGGCGAGAAGAGCGACGCGTACCGCGGGTAGAACGGCGAGAGCTGCGGCCAGTGCTACGAGAAGAGCGACGTGGCTTTGTTAGTGGACCGGCAGTTGGCTCTTGAAACATAAAAGATTTCAGTTCTGTACATTCTAGGGCTTCAGCAGCCTCTTTAATTTTTTCAGGTGTAATATGCAATACAAAAACCTCCTTGTCAATTGGACTAGGTCTTGCATTAATAGAATACGCGATGATGCTTGTCCTTGATATGAGTCAAAAGTGGAGTTTGCGGAAATAGTTGATGCTGCGGGGTATCATGGAGAATTTACCCTTCATATACTTTAATAATTGAAGAAAGGTGGTCGAATCATGAAGCAAAAAGAAATCCCTCAATACGCTCTGTTTGTGAATGTAAAAGATTTAAAGGAAATGCAAAGAGATATTTGGTCAGAAGAAGCGGTTCAGGCAACGATGAAGTTTAACAAAAAACGCTACGATATTGATTTGCTCCTAAGAGGCTCCCATATTCGGAAGATGAAGAAAAAGTCATATTATATTGAATTTTATTCTCCGAAAATATTTCAGCGCGCCAAAGAAATACACCTAAACGCTGAATACAAAGATCCATCGCTTATGCGCAACAAATTGTCCCTCGATTTTTTCTCTTCTTTAGATGTTTTATCTCCCCACTCTCAGTTTGTCACTCTTAAGATTAATGGGAAAAATGAAGGAATATATCTTCAGCTCGAATCGGTAGATGAACTATTTTTGAAAAAAAGAAATTTAGCGGATGGATCTATATTTTATGCAGTAGACGGAGATGCTAATTTTTCTTTGATGAGCGATTTGGATAAAAAGCCAAAAACAACTTTGTTATCTGGATATGAAGATAAAGCAGTGAGAGAAGGAGACGAGGAAAAATTAGAAAAGTTTATATTTAATCTTAATACATGGACAAATACAGAATTCGAACAGAATATTGAGAAGTACCTGAACGTCGACCGCTACTTATCTTGGTTAGTCGGTATTATTTGTATGCAGAATTACGACGGTTTTGTCCATAACTATGCGCTCTATCTAAATCATGAAAGCGGGCGCTTTGAACTGATTCCATGGGATTATGATGCAACTTGGGGAAGAGATGTAAATGGAAAAGTAATGGAAGGAGACTATGTACGTGCACAAGGATTTAATACGCTTACAGCTCGATTACTGGCGGTGAACAGCATTAAAAAGCGATATATTAAAAAAATGAACAATGTTCTAAATAATCAATTTACAATAGAATACATGAAACCAATCATTTATCAACTGCATGATTATATTGCTCCATATGTATTAAAAGATCCTTACGTAAAAGATAACTTGGAGCAATTCCATAAGGAACCAGACCTTATGCTTTCTTTCGTAAAAGACCGAACAGCGTACATTAAAAGTCATCTTTTTGATTTTTGAATTTTACTAGACTGATAGGCAAAAGTGGAATTTAAGAATAATAGGCAAATGCAGGAAGACAATAGCTGTACATGATACGTATATATACATTATGAATGACCAATAAGGACAATTAATAAGGAGGAAAAATAATGAGTAACTATTACTACGACCAAAATCAAGACCAAACTCAAAATGCCAATCGTAGTCGCGCTCGTAAAGTTCAACAATCTGAAAGCACGGGCTACTCTGCCCACTTTAAACCATTAAAAGGGAGAGTAGTAACTGTCTATCGCGGGGGGCCTGAATCTAAAACGGGATATTTAATCGACGTTCAATCAGATTATTTAACACTTGCTCTTGAAACAAAACAAAATAACAATCAGCAAAATAATCAACCGGCGCAGCTTATTCCACAACAGCAATATACATTTATTTATTACCAGCTCGCTCATGTTAAAAGCATTACAGAGGATACAAAGTCTAATTCCGCGCAAACATTTTCTGGATTTAATAGTGAAGTAGAACTGCACAGAGCCAACACATTTGCAGGCACTTTATTATTGATGAAAGATAAACAAGTGCAAATAAATCAAGGAGGGCCAGAGAAAAAATTGGGTAAGATCCTTGATGTATTAGGCTCATTTGAATCTGCGTATGTCGTATTACTAACAGAAGATGACGGCGTCGTTTATATCAATGTAGAGCACATAAAGAGTGTAAGTGAAGTTGTAAGCAAAAATACGCCTGTTGTTCCGCAAAACCCATTATTAGTTGAAGAAACACCTGAGTATATTAAAGCGAAAAGTTTCAATGAACTGTTTGAAGAGTTTTCGCATAGATGGGTAGCTATTAACGGTGGAGGGCCAGAGGCTGTAGAAGGTGTGTTAGTTCAAAGTCGCAATGGGAACTTTACTCTTGTACAAAATAATCAAGTTTTACGTTTACAACCAAGACACGTAAAAACCATTGCCTTAGGATCAAAAGGATCTTTCAAGCAAAATGAAGAAAATTCTGAGCAAAATGGAGATACAAATGAAGAAGATTCTGTGCAAGAATCAACTACTGTAGATAGAACCGGAGGTCGCACGGATGGCCGTACTGGAGACCGTACCGGAAGACGTACAGGAAGACGTACAGGAGGTCGCACAGACGATCGCTCGGGAGGTCGCCGTACGGGTTCACGCTCTTCAACACCAGGTGAAAAAGTTATTAAAACGAAAAATTATCGTTGGAAAGCATGACGAACTGGAACGTAAAAGGTGCTTATAAAGCACCTTTTCTATCATATAGGAAAAAGGAGGAGAATGAGAATGAGTATGAATCATTATATTGATAAAATTGTTGAAGTCGATATATCAGGGAAAACAACGTTTATAGGAAAACTTGTTGATCTAGGGTTAGATGTAATGGTTTTATATAATGGACATGATTATTTGTATATTCCTCTTTTACACATACATCGCTTGCGAGAAGTTTCAGAAGAAGATTATACGCCTTTACGGACAATAGAAGAAAATTTAATAGAAGAAAGCCAGCGGATTTCTTATCGTAATATTTTACAGCAGGCAAAAGGGAAATTTATTGAAATTTATGTAACGGGAGGGAAATCATTGCATGGCTATATCACAAGCGTGCTGAATGATTATCTTGTGTTTTATTCTCCAGTGTATAAAAATGTCTTTGTTTCTCTGCATCATTTGAAATGGCTTACCCCTTACAGTAATGAGTTAACCCCTTATTCTTTAAGTGACAAAGAGCTCCCCGTAAGGCCCGCCTCTGCACCTTTTGTCAGAAACTTTGAAGAGCAGCTTAAAAAATATGAAAATCAACTGGTCGTATTAGATTTAGGGGATCAATCAGAAAAGATTGGTGTACTTAAAGAAGTTTCTAACAATATTGTTGAACTAATTACGGCAAATGGAGAAAGTATGTATTGGAAGTTAGCTCACGTAAAATCTGTGCACTTGCCTTAGAAAAAGAGACCTTGGTGTCGTCTCTTTTTTTATGTGCTTATCAGGACAAGTATATTGAATAAACAAATGAGATGATTTAAATTTTTTAGAAAATTATGTTGACAATAAAGAAAATCTTTATTAAAGTTAGTAACAACAAACGTTAACCACCAACAATTATATAGAACTCTTATCAAGAGTGGCGGAGGGACTGGCCCTGCGATGCCCGGCAACCATCAAATGAATCATTCATTTGAACGGTGCTAATTCCTGTGGAACATCAGTATTGTTCTAACAGATGAGAGAAATCGTGTATAAACGAACACTCTTCCATCTGTGAAGAGTGTTTTTTATTTTGAGTTAAGGAGAGAAATAGATGAAAATTGAAACTTTATTAGTTCGTTCAGGAGTAGGTCGTGATCCTGCAACAGGTTCTATTACAACACCCATTTACCAAGCATCAACATTTGCTCATCCTGCTTTAGGGCAAAGTACAGGATTTGACTATGCACGTACGGCAAATCCTACTCGTACAGCATTGGAAGAAGCAATTGCTGCTTTAGAAAAAGGAGAAGTAGGAGTAGCATTCGCTTCAGGAATGGCGGGTGTAATGGCAGTTTTAGCACTATTTAAAAACGGAGATCATTTAATTGTATCAGAGGATTTATACGGAGGAACGTACCGAGTACTAAATGAAATCTTTTCAGAGCAAGGAATTACTGTTTCGTACGTCAACACAGCCCATCTCGAGCAAGTAAAAGATGCGCTTCGTCCCAACACGAAAGCTTTATTTATTGAAACACCTACAAATCCAATGATGCACGTGACTGATTTGTCAGAAGCAATTGCGTTAGCTAAACAGCATGATTTGCTTACTATCGTTGACAATACATTCATGTCCCCTTACTATCAGCGTCCTTTAGAGCTTGGAGCAGATATTGTGATACATAGTGCAAGCAAATACATTGGGGGTCATAATGATGTTGTTGCTGGTCTTGTAGTCGCTCGATGTAGTAGCTTAGGAGAAAAAATTCGTTTTTATCAAAATGCAGCTGGGGCAATCTTAGGTCCACAGGATAGCTGGCTGTTATTGCGCGGTATTAAGACGCTAGCGCTTCGGATGGAAAAACATAACGAAAACGCACTGAAAATTGCAAATTGGCTTACTGCTCATGATCTCGTGGAAAAAGTGTATTACCCTGGTCTTGAAACACATCCGGGCTATGAAATCATGAAGAAACAAGCAACTGGATTTGGAGGCATGATTTCTTTTGCTGTCTCACACCCTGACATCGTGTCAGTACTTTTAGAAAATGTTAAAGTTATTACATTTGCAGAAAGCTTAGGAGGCGTGGAAAGTTTAATGACATTCCCAGCTCGTCAAACACACGCTGACATTCCTGAGGAAATTCGAAATCGTGTCGGAGTAACAAACTGTTTACTTCGATTATCAGTTGGAATTGAGCACGCAGATGATTTAATTAAAGATTTGAAGGAGGCATTTGATGCATACCAACAATAATAAACATAGATTTGGTACGAACTTAATTCATGCAAATACAGGAATTGACGGTCATTTTGGAGCGGTTAACGTACCTATTTATCAGGTATCTACATTTAATCAAGAAGATGAGACGAACAACGGCCGCTATGACTATTCTCGTTCAGGAAACCCAACGCGTGAGGCTTTAGAAAACACTATTGCTCAGCTAGAAAATGGATACGCTGGTTTTGCTTTTTCATCAGGTATGGCTGCTATTTCATCGGTGTTATCTATTTTTGAATCAGGAGATGAAATTTTAGTTTCACACGATACGTACGGCGGGACATATCGTGTATTAACACGATTATTTTCAAAGTTTGGTATCAAAACAACTTTTGTTGATACAACGAAGGTTGAGAAAGTAGAAGAAGCTATTACAAAAGATACGAAGGCTATTTATATCGAAAGCCCTTCAAATCCATTTTTACAGGTAACGGATATTAAAGCAGTAGCAAGTTTGGCGAAGGAGCACAATCTCCTTACAATTGTGGATAACACGTTTTTAACACCTTATCTGCAGCAGCCCATTGACCTTGGTGTAAATATTGTCATTCATAGTGCTACAAAATATATCAGCGGCCACAGTGACGTCATTGGCGGTTTAGTTGTAGTAAGCGATGAAAAGCTAGCGGAAGAAGTAAAGTTTGTACAAAATGCTTTTGGTGCTATCTTGGGGCCACAGGATTGTTTTTTACTGCTTCGAGGAATTAAGACATTAAAAGTTCGTTTAGATCAGCAGTTAAAAACAGCGCTGCAGTTTGCAAAGTGGCTTGAAGAACAATCTCTAGTGAGCCGTGTATACTACCCAGGCTTAAAAAGTCATCCGGACCACAAACTCATTTCAGAACAAGCAAATGGATACGGAGCTATGATTTCTTTCCAAGTGCAGGATGAAGAAGTAGCACGACATATTTTACAAGGAGTCAAATTAGCTTCAATTGGCGTTAGTCTAGGTGCAGTTGAATCCATTCTCACGCATCCTGCAACAATGTCTCATGCAAGTATCCCAAAAGAAGTACGTGAAGAAAAAGGAATTACTGATTCACTTCTTCGCCTTTCAGTAGGGTTAGAGGAATTCGAGGATTTGAAGCAAGACTTTAACGCTGTTTTTCAAAGCTTAGAAGAAAAAGCGTTAATTAAATAAAAAAAGGACTTCCATTAAGGAAGTCCTTTTTTTGTTATATACAGCTATCTAAAAGGTTTGTGTATAGGGACGTAAGCGCAACTTTTTCATCAGAGGAAAGACCGCTGTTTAGAATTCTTTTTATGCCAAGATGATATTTTACATACGGTGTTTGCCGAACGCGTGGATGAGTCATTTCATCTTTTAAATCTTTCAGAATGGCTTCGTGAAGCTGATCTTCACTTGTCAGGGCTTGTTTAGAAGCGAAAGAACGGTTCAACCATAGGGTCTGATAAGCTGCTAGTAAATGTTCAGAAGTCATTGTGCAAAGAGCTCCTTTAGATTAGTTTCTTCATTATAATAATCTATAGTTTACCATAAGTATTAATACGTGTACGTAACTTTTACAGAAGCAGATACAGTCAAGGACTGAGCTTGAATAGGGGGAGAGGCTGCTAATAACTTAGGCGAGGATCCAGATGACTGATAGACGGGGCCTTCTTCGATTAAAATGGGGATTTGGTTAATAGGGAGCTGCAGCGTGTTGGCAATGGTAAAGGCCTTTTCTTTAGCGTTAAGCAAAGCTTTACTTATCGCTTCTTGTTCATATTTATCATCATTTGTAACGTGGAATTGAAGATCTTGCGCTACGTTGGCTCCGCTTGAAAACGTAGCGTTATAAACATCGCCAGCTTGTTTTACATCTTGTACTCTTACTCTAAACAAATGCTGTACTTCGTATCCTGTAAGAGTCGATTTTCCATCGCTGTAATCATATTTAGGGTTTATAGTGAATGAAGCTGTTTCAATTTGCTGGTCATTGATTCCAAGTTTTTGTATTTCTTGCAGCAGAGTATTTGAAACAGCTGAATTTTCTTTTAAGGCTTCTTGAACGTCTCGGTTTTCCGTGCGCGTTCCAATCGTCATGGAAATTTCATTTGGAATGGCTGAAGCACTCCCTTCACCAATTACTTTAATTTCTCTATTTTGTGTATCTGCGCGCAGTTGCTGTGTAGGTTCATAAGGGAAATAAGAATGTTGCATACCAAAAACCTCCTTTATTGATCTTTAGTATATATATGATAAGAAAAGGAGATTAAAAACAAAAAGAGATTGAGACATAACTAAATCAACCGCCAGAAGCAACTATATACATAAAACCTACATTCACCATACCATTAAAAAATCCGAACGAATTTGATTCTTCATCAAGAATCTCGATTCATCGTTCGGATCTTCCTTCAACTTACGTACTTTTTTTCAGCTTCTTTTTGTTTATTTCGATTCTTTTATTAAAATTTCTTTCATTTCAACAAATTGCTGTTGAACATCGCTTGATGGTTTCTTTGTTTGTAAACTTACAACAATAACAGCTAATAAGCTTAAAAAGAACCCAGGAATCATTTCGTAAAGGGTATCCTTCAACGGAGTGTTCACCCAAATTAATACCGTGACAGCGCCTACAATCATCCCTGCAAGTGCTCCCCATCGAGTCATACGCTTCCAGTATAGACTTAGTAAAATAGCAGGACCAAATGCAGAACCAAATCCAGCCCATGCGTATCCGACAAGTCCTAAAATCGTATCACTAGGTTTTAAAGAAAGCAAAATACCAATAATTGCAACACCTAAAACGGCAGCTCTTCCGACTGTTACAAGCTCTTTGTCAGAGGCTTTGCGTCGGAAAAATGTTTTATAAAAATCTTCTGTAACAGAGCTTGCCGTTACAAGCAGCTGAGAAGAAATCGTACTCATAATTGCCGCTAGTAGAGCTGCATATAAAAATCCAGTAATTAACGGGTTAAAAAGTATATCTGCAAATTTAATAAAAATAGTTTCAGGATCTGCTAGTTTCATACCCGTTTTTTCTACATATGCAATTCCAACAAGTCCTGTCAGCATAGCACCAATAATAGAAATAATCATCCAGCTCATTCCAATACGACGTGCAGGTTTTAGCTCTTTAACAGAAGAGATAGCCATAAAGCGAACGATAATATGAGGCTGTCCGAAATAGCCAAGTCCCCAGGCCAAGAAAGATATAATACCTAAAACGGTTGTACCTTTAAAAATGTCCAGGTATGCTGGATTAATGTTCTGTACAATATCCATTGTTGTGTTAACGCCTCCAACATTGGTGAAAGCTACAATGGGTACTAAAACTAAGGCAAGAAACATAATAACACCTTGCACAAAATCTGTTAAACTAACAGCTAAAAATCCACCGAAAAGAGTGTAGGCAATAACAACAGATGCTGTTACAAATAAGCCGATTTGATAATTCACACCAAATGCCGATTCGAACAATCGTCCGCCTGATACCATACCAGCTGAAGTGTAAAGAGTGAAGAAAATAAAGATAACAATCGCTGATACTGTTCGAAGAATCTTGGCGTGGTCGCCAAAACGATTTTCAAAAAAGTCTGGAATTGTAATAGAGTCGTTCGCTACTTCCGTATAAGTGCGAAGACGCGGAGCGAGGATTAAATAATTTAAATAAGCACCAATAGATAAACCTACTGCAAGCCATAAACTTGAAAGGCCTGTCACATACATGGATCCTGGAAGCCCCATTAACATCCATCCACTCATATCTGAAGCGCCAGCTGAAAGCGCAGTAACGGCCGGACCTAGTCCGCGTCCGCCTAGCATGTAACCCGATACGTCTTGAGTTGTTTTTGTGTAGGCATACCATCCTATTCCAAGCATTCCTACAAAATAAATGCCCAGTGAAATATAAACACCAATATCCACCAAATCTCCCCTTTATGCATTTTTTATGCATGAAACGAGCACTGCTCGCCATGCAAACATCTTATGGTTTCTAAAACTAACAAACTTTTCCCTTACTATCAACCCACAAAACCGTAAATTACCTAAGTCTAAAATCCCCTAAACCTTTATATCACAGAAATGAAAACGTTTTCAAAATAAAGTAAAATAAAAATATTCAGAAATTTATAAGAGCAATTTTTATGCAATATTTTATGCAAAAAATAAAATAAAAAGAGCATTTCGTAAAATGCTCTTTTGTCATTCATGTATATTAGCGTGAATTAGGGAATACGCGTCGAACAACTTCTGAAAACTCGTCAAATAGTCCAGAGACTGGTTTGCCGGTTTGAAGCTTGTCTACATATCCATTCATACGGTTTACAAAGTCGGGGTTTGTTGATACAAACACTCGATGAACACTGCCGTCGGCTTTTCGTACTTCATGTGCGATCTTATGCTCCATATCTTTTGTGAGATTGCCTTCTTTATTATCGTCTAATACAGCTGCTACATAAGCTGTATGGTCGGTTACGATTACGTTAGCATCTTTTACATTTTTTAACGCTACGATACGATCAGCTGCCACATCGGCTACTCTCATTCCGCCGGACTGATTGTACTGTTCTTTCTCATTACGCTGTACGTCTTGCGTATTATTTACGTCATTCATTTTCGTTTTATTGTTTCCATTTTCATATGTGACGTTGCGGACTGTATTATCGTCAATGACGCCATCTTTACCTTGATCTGCTGTACTGCAGCCGAATAAAGAAAGGGTCGTCATGCAGCCTACAACAAACAAAAACGATTTCTTCATGATAGTATCACTCCTTATAAGTTTTAACCTTTCTTATAATTTGTTAAAAACGTGTGAAGCATACATGAAAAATATAAAAAAGCCTATACTATCGAAAAAGGAGGAATATGTATGAGTGAAATCCGACAAAGCATATTTGTGCTTCATACAAAAGAAGAAAACCATGAAGAAACAACAACGTTTGCGTTAACTTCAGAAGAAGCTAAGCTGTTATTTGAAACCCTGCAAAATAAACGAAAAGAAATTATCGACGCCCATATTGATAACATGTTGACGTAAGGAAGGTAAATATCTTGTAAAACAGATGAGCCATATGTTAAAGGTGGCCAAATATTTGCATTCTACATATAGGTATAGTATAATGTAAACGCAACCAAATATAATTAATACTATGTTTTGACCATATACTCGAATTAGATTTAGTGAAAATTCACTTGTTATAAAGGAGATCTACTTCGCGTAGGTCTCTTTTATAATATGTGAATTTTTTATTTACGGTATAAATGTAAATATAGAGTAACATATTAAAATTTTTACATTTTTTGGAGGTTTTTTTACATGGCTACTACAGGTACAGTAAAATGGTTTAACAGTGAAAAAGGCTTCGGTTTTATCGAAGTACCAGGCGAAAATGATGTATTTGTTCATTTTTCAGCTATCCAATCTGAAGGCTTCAAAACATTAGAAGAAGGCCAAAAAGTTGAATTTGAAATCGTTGAAGGCCAACGTGGACCTCAAGCGGAGAATGTTGTAAAATTATAATTCAACGCTACATATGAAAGCTGCCAATCGGCAGCTTTTTTTGTGCAAATTTTTTTTATTTGTATGATTAAGAAAATAGATTAAAGTAGGGGAGAAGGGAAGGCGTGAGTTCATTTCATTGTTGTGCCACATGTCAACATTTTCAAAGCATTAAATTGGATAAGGGAATGAAGTATCAATGCAAGAGACTAGGCTATGAAACTCGTCCTGCTTATCAGTTTACATGCTGGGAACCAAAAGAAGTAGTTAAAAAGCTAATGGAAAAACGAAATCAAAAAGATATTGATACATAACGAAATCGATCCCATCTAAAGACGAACAAAGAACAAATGGAATGGATTCTCTAGTATGAATTGCTTGTTACATCGCTGTTGGTTTCCGTGCAAGACTGCGCTTTCCGCGGGCGGGCGCTGAGCCTTGCCCTCCAATCAACAGCTATAAGCACCTACATACATGAAACCTAAGTTCACCATCACTACGAAAAAATCCGAACGAGTTGGATTCTCCATCAGGAATCTCAATTCATCGTTCGGATTTTTACTAAACTACTTTTGTTCCAGCCGCTTTTAATTATTCCTCTTTATCTGTCCCCTCCTCTGAAGGTAAATGCTTCCCGCAAAACTCTTTGACAGCTGCTTCTTCCTCTTCTTCTAGGTCGAAGTCTAATACTTTATTTGTTGAAACTTCGTAGAAATGAGTCTGGGCAATAGAAGTGTTATCTTCGCCTTTAATATATACTACGCGTAGTGCTAGGTCGCTGCCGGTATATAATTCATCCTCTTCTTCTACCTCAATGTATAAATGAAATTCATAGCGTTCACCTAGAAGGAGACCAAATGGATCCTGCAATTGTTCAGCTGTATATTCTTTAATTGTAAACATATGTACGTCCTTTCCATATATCAGTAAAATACTTGCATCATCTATTATAGTTTTTCTTTGCAAAGAAAGAAAGTGCATGCGTAATTCATGCACGGATTTATTCCTTGGTCATTCTATTTAGCGAATCTACTTGATGCGATGGCGCAAGGAATTCGATGGTTTACTTAAAGATGGAAGAAACGCGCGTATGTTTTTGCTTGTACATGGCAGCATCTGCTTTTTGAATTAATGTATCTAGGCTGGTGTCGTCTGAAGGCGCACATATAATAAACCCGTAACTCGCAGACAGTGCATATGGCTTCTTACATTCTTTCTTTTTATCTTCTAGCTGATTATTAATATTTTGCCACAGCTCGTGTACGTATTCTTCCGTTTGTTCAGGAGCAATTAATAAAAACTCATCACCTCCGTAGCGAAAGAGCGTATCATTCTTGCTAATATAACCACTAATTGATTCTGCTATTGTTTTAATAAGCCAGTCGCCTTCTCTATGACCGTAGTGATCATTTACTAGTTTTAAGGAATTAATATCGATAAAACATAATACAAAAGATGTATCATTGGTTTTAGCTCTCAGCAGTTCCAGCTGCAGTTTTTCCATTCCGCTTCTTCGATTTAAAATTCCGGTTAGCATATCAGTTGAAGCGTGCAAGCTCAATTCATGCTCAACCGCTTTTAAATCGGTTATATCGGTAATACCTGCGAGTATGCAGCTTTCGCTTTGATACTCTAGTAATTCATAATTGATCATAACCCACTTAGAATCTCCATGTTCACGTGCTTCTAGGATGTAGTTTTTTACATGCTTTTCTTGTTGAAGACGTTTTAAAATCTCCTCTCGATCTTCATCAGTAGGGTAGATTATAAATCCGTCTAGTTGATCAAGATCTTGAGAAGCAAGATTGTAAAAATGAATAGCTTTATTGTTAATGAGCAGCACTTTGTGGTCGGATAATCTCGTTAATAGTAAAGGATAGGGATTAATTTTGAACAGCGTAAAAAAATTATGTTCGCTTTCTTTTAGCTTTAAATGATTCATATATTCTTTGTGACGGTATGTATAGAGAATATATGAGATAAGCAAAGCGATAGCAACTGCTGCAGTTGTATTGATCTGCTTTGAAATAAGAGAAAAAGAATCCGGTACATATCGTGATAAGCCATATAGTAAAAAAAGATGGTTAGGAATAAAAATAATGCACAGATGTTTTAATTTCATAGGACATAAAACAGCTGTGGAAATCAAAAGCATCATATAGACGTCTACGCGACCTGTGAAAAGCTGGCTGTTAATAGTAGAAAGTGCTGCAGCAAATACGTAATAAAATATATAGCCATATACCATGGTGCTTAAGTAGTTAGCAAATCGCTCTTTTCTTTTACTAAAATAATAGAAGAATAAATAAAGAGAAGAGAGAGCGAAACTAGTGAAATGAATGCCAATTAGTGTATGTCTAAACTGAGATGTCCCCGCATGTTGAAGTAAAGAAAACCCTATATAAATATAAAGAGGGTAGGAAATGACAAGAGCAAGTGAAACTAGCTTGACTCTTTGTTGAAGCATTTCTGCATTCGTTTTATCGAACATTTTATCTTCATTAACTTCTCTTCCTGAAGGGGAACGAAATTTCTTCAGAAAGGAGAAAGGTAAAAGCGAAAGAAGAAATGACATGACCATCATCTCCATATCTTTTTTTTAGGTATTTTAGCATGTTTGTATAAGAAAAGACATGAATTTTTTAGATGAAAATGTCTGCTTTTCCATCAAGAAAAAGCACTAAGAGTTATAGGAGTAAAGGTGAGACCAAAGGGCCCCACCTTTTTTTATTGAAGTTTATTTGATTCAGCATGCCGTACAAACATGTTTTCATCTTCTACTAAGCCGCAAGCTCCGCACTGAATGCGTTTTTGGGGTCCGTTATAGGCAGCGTGAAAGGCATCGAGCGTATCGTTTGTGTATTCTTCTACGACGTCTCCGCTTCTTGGGTCCATTTTTACAGGTTTTGCATTTTGTTCAATGATATTAAAGCGCGTTCGATTTGTTTTGCAGCTAGGGCAAAGATAAGGGCTTCCCATTTTTAACATCTCCTTGAAAAATTTACTGTATTAATACCATGTCCGAATCCACCAAAAACATACAAAAACTTATGGTTTTCTATCGAACGTTCATTCGTTAAAATAGAAGCAGGTGATGAAAATGAGAATACGAAAAAACTTACAAGAAGTAATAGATATCTTGCAAACGAATCCATCGTATCAGCAAAATATTGTTCATTGGCATACAATCGAAGAGAAAGAAGCTAAAACTGCACCATTTCCAGCTTCTTTGCATACGAAACTGCGGGAAGCACTTGAAAAACGAGGAATTGGTTCGCTTTATACGCATCAAAAAACAGCGTTTGATTTGGCGACAGCTAAGAAGAATGTTGTGGCCGTTACGCCAACAGCCTCGGGGAAAACACTGTGCTACAACTTGCCGGTACTGCAAAGTATTATGGAAAACGATCAAGCTCGAGCTCTTTATTTGTTCCCAACAAAAGCGCTTGCCCAAGATCAAAAAAGTGAATTAAATGAAATCATTGAAGAAATGGAAGTGCCAATCAATAGCTACACGTATGATGGAGATACTCCGGCAAATATCCGCCAAAAGGTGAGAAAAGCAGGGCATATCGTTATTACGAATCCGGATATGCTTCATTCAGCTATTTTACCTCATCATACGAAATGGGTATCACTGTTTGAGAATCTGAAATACATTGTGATTGATGAACTTCATACGTACCGCGGTGTTTTTGGAAGCCACGTAGCCAACGTTATCCGCCGGTTAAAGCGAATTTGCCGCTACTATGGAAGCGATCCTATCTTTATTTGTACATCAGCGACCATCGCTAATCCAAAAGAACTCGCTGAACATTTAACGGGAGCTCATGTTATGTTAGTAGATAACAACGGAGCGCCTAGCGGCCGCAAACATTTTATTTTTTATAACCCGCCTATTGTGAATAAACCGTTAAACATTAGAAGAAGTGCTACGCTTGAAGTGCGAAATATTGCAGGAGAGTTTTTGAAAAATAAAATTCAAACGATTGTATTTGCACGAAGCCGAGTACGAGTGGAAATTATTTTAACGTATCTGCAGGAGCTCGTAAAAAACCAGCTTCAACATAAGTCTATTCAAGGGTATCGAGGAGGATATTTGCCGAAGCAGCGACGCGAAATAGAAAGAGGACTTCGAGAGGGAAGTATTTACGGGGTAGTCAGTACGAATGCTTTAGAGCTAGGAGTGGATATCGGGCAGCTGCAGGTGTGTGTAATGACAGGTTATCCAGGCACGGTTGCAAGCGCTTGGCAGCAAGCAGGACGAGCAGGAAGACGTCATGGAGAAGCCGTCATTGTGATGGTCGCAAGTTCAAGTCCGCTTGATCAGTATATGATTCAGCATCCGGATTACTTTTTTAGCAGAAATCCAGAAACAGCTCGAATTAATCCTGATAATCTTGTTATTTTAGTCGATCATTTAAAATGTGCGTCCTATGAGCTGCCGTTTAAGCAGGGAGAAACATTTGATGGGGTAGAAATTGAAGACGTGCTGGAGTTTTTGCAAGAAGAACGAGTGATTCATTTTAGCGGAGATAAATGGTACTGGATGAATGATTCCTTCCCAGCTCATAATATCAGTCTGCGCTCTGCATCCCAAGAAAATGTTGTCATCATTGATCAATCGGACGTTGCAAATGTGAAAGTAATTGGAGAAATGGATCGCTTTAGTGCCATGACGCTTCTTCATGATGAGGCGATTTACTTGCATCAAGGCATTCAGTATCAAGTAGAATACTTGGACTGGGATGAGAAAAAAGCGTATGTTCGTGAAGTCGATGTAGACTATTTCACCGATGCAAACTTAGCGGTTAACTTAAAGGTTCTAGAAGCTGATAAAGAGCGACTGGAAGGAACATATTCAATCGGTTATGGCGATGTAATGGTCAGCGCCATGGCGACGATATTTAAAAAAATAAAGTTTGAGACGCATGAAAACATAGGGTCAGGTCCCATTTCACTTCCGGAAGAAGAGCTTCATACAAATGCCGTGTGGCTAAGCTTTGAAAAAGAACAGTTTTACGAATCAGAAGAACGATTGGAACAAGCTCTTATTTCCGTGGCAAATGCCCTTCAGTCAATTGCACCGCTTATGGTGATGTGCGATCCGTCTGATTTACATGTAGTTCCTCAGATAAAAGCGGTGCACAACGAACAGCCGACTATCTTCTTATATGATCGATACCCGGGAGGCATTGGGCTAAGTGATAAAGTATACGAACAAATGAATGATGTGCTAAATCAAGCCAATCAATTAATTGTAAATTGTTCTTGCGAAAGCGGCTGTCCGTCTTGTATCGGTATGGAAGCACAGGGAGAACACGCGAAAAGCGATGCGCTCGTGCTGCTACAACAACTGCAAAGTAGGTGAACTCTTGTCTTTTAAAAATAAATTAAACCGTATGAAAAAGCATCTTCATGTTACAGAAGCAAAGCCGCCGGTTGAAAGTAACCCGCAGCGATCTAAAAGCGCGTCTATTCCCTATGAGCAGGAATGGGAGGGAAATCATGCTGCGCCTTACTTTGCCGAAGACAGCTACTGTATGATTAGAGAAGTGGTTTACCCGCTCGACTACAAGCATGGACATTATGAATTTAATGAGCTGAAAAAAGTAGTGGAAGTATGGAATCGGTCTACAGTTGCTCATCCGCTTTCATCAAAAGGCCACACTTATTCAGATTTATTTTTCTTTGATACGGAAACGACAGGGCTTAGTACAGGTACGGGAACGACTATCTTTTTGCTAGGGTATGCAAGGGTGCTAAAAGATTCTGTCGTTTTTCGTCAGCATATATTGACGGAGCCAAGTGGAGAAGTAGCATTTTACGAAAGTTTTTTAAAAGAAGTAGACTATACGACGCTTGTGACTTATAATGGGAAATCTTTCGATTGGCCTCACGTGAAGACTCGCCATACGCTATTGAGAGATCATTTGCCCAAGCTGCCTAAGTTCGGTCACTTTGATTTACTTCATGCGTCAAGAAGGCTGTGGAAACACAAAATGCATTCGGTTAAGCTTGCGAATGTCGAAAAAGAAATACTTGGAATTGAACGAGTTGATGATATTCCAGGTTTTTTAGCTCCCATGATTTATTTTGATTTTATTGAAACGAAAAATCCAAGAGGCTTATTCGACATTATGAAACATAATGAACATGATATTTTATCGCTTATTACCTTATACATTCATTTATCAAAGCATCTCCTTACTAGTGAGGAGTTTACAGAAAAAGAAACATACGAAGTAGCAAGGTGGTATGAGCAATTAGGGGAGAACAAGCACGCTTTCTCTCTTTATCAGGGCGTAGCGGAAAAAGAAAAAGAAGAGCATGAAAAAGCTCAGCTAGCGATGGCTTATCATTATAAAAAAGAGAAGAGTTGGAAAGAGGCAGTGGACATGTTTGAACCCTTGGTTCAAACATGTGAAGGTGACGTCGCTATAGAAGCATTGGTTGAGTTAGCTAAAATTTATGAGCATCGTCTCAAAGATGTTCATCAAGCACTTCTATATACTGAGCTAGCCTCGGAGAAGTGGAATCAACTCAGAGGAATGACGAAAAAAACGTCGAAGGAAGCGCTTGAAAAAAGACTTCTTAGATTAAAAAATAAATCAGCTAAAGCATAGACTTCAGCTGATTTATTTTAAAAAATTCAGAATTATTATTCTTTTATTTTTGTGGAGGTTTTATATTGTTCTATTTTTCAGTCATTGATAAAATTAGTCAATGTAAGACGTATTCTTACAGCTTAAAAACAGAACTTTGGTGAGATGGAGAGAGGCCTCATGAAAAATGTGATTTTAGTATCATTTTTCGCATTAATTTGTTTAACAGTAATTGTCTTAAGCAGTTTGAAAAATTCGTATAACTCCTTTATGTAGGCCAAAAATAGGTGTTTGTCTTAGTACATGTACACTGCCCTTCACATATTGTAATAGTGTAATAACTAAACAGTGAAAGGGGAAAAAGGATATGTATCCAAGACCAACAAAATGTATGCCACCAATTGTGCATCCAACAAAATGCTGCACACAGTTTACTTCTCAGGAGGTAGTTGTACCTCACATTCATCCAAGTCATAATACATTGGTGAACCATACAAACGTGAAGCACGTGCATTACTTCCCGCAAACACAATCTGTTGTAAATGAAACTTCAAATCAACAGTTTTTTGGCGGTGCGCAGCAATATCCAACTCAAGTAGGTGGAGCAGGCTATCCAGGTCAAATGGGAGGCTACCCAGGTCAAGTAGCAGGTGCTGGTTACCCAGGTCAAGTAGCAGGTGCTAGTTATCCAGGCCAAGGAGGCTACCCAGGTCAAGTAGGTGGAGCTGGTTTTCCAGGCCAAGGAGGTTACCCAGGTCAAGTAGCAGGCGCTAGTTATCCTGGACACAAAGGTTGCGGCCAAGGAAGCTGTCATACAAAAGGCGCGCATCAAGGACCTAATTCAGGGTATTTTAGATAATGTACGTTAATAGGAGCTGATTACATCAGTTCCTATTCTATTTTGTTACAAAGGAGTTATATAATGAAGGTGCTAACGGTTACTGGTTATAAGCCATTCGAACTTGGAATTTTTAATGAAAAACATCAAGGCATTACATACATAAAAAAAGCGCTCCATAAAAAATTACAGGAATTAGTAGAAGATGGATTAGAATGGGTATTGATTAGTGGCCAGCTAGGAGTAGAGATTTGGGCAGCAGAAGTGGTATTTGATCTGCAGCTCGAGTATCCCGAGCTTCAGTTAGCTGTTTTAACACCATTTTTGGAGCAGGAAGAAAAATGGAATGACGTCAATAAAGAATTGTATGAATTCGTCTTAAGTCAAGCAGATTATGTAGATAGCATCACAAAAAAGAAATATGAAAGTCCAGCACAGTTTCGGTTGAAAAATCAATTTTTAGTAGAAAAAAGTGAAGGTATTTGTTTAGTTTACGACGAAGAGCACGAAGGAAGTCCTAAATATATGTTAGAAACGGCTAAAAAGCGTGCTGAACGAGAAGAATACCCTATTATAATGGTGACGTCTTACGACTTACAAGATATCGTGGATGAAGAAAAATTTTCGTCTTTTTAACGCCACTTGACGAAACATTTTAAAAGATAAATTGACATTTGAAGCTATTTTTGAAAAAATGAATTATAATAAAGATAAGGTTTATCGTATTCGAGGTGATAGAGATGTTAGCTGATAAAATTCGTTTAACGGCCAAAGAAATTTTAGAAAAAGAATTTAAAACAGGCATGAGAGGCTATAATCAAGAGGAAGTAGATAAGTATCTAGATTCTGTTATTAAAGATTATGAAGCATTTCATGAAGAAATTGAAGCATTACAAACTGAAAATTTACGCTTAAAAAAGCAAGTAGAAGAGTTATCTAAAAAGCCGCAACAACCTTCGTTTACCCCGCCGCCGGCTCAACAGCAGCAGCAAGCGGGTACGACAAACTTTGATATTTTAAAACGTTTGTCAAACTTAGAAAAACATGTGTTTGGAAGTAAATTATACGAATAACCTAAAAATAGGAGTTGCATTCAACTCCTATTTTTATTATACTAAGGAAAGTCGTTATCAATAACGTTCGGGTAATTGCTGCATCACATATGAGGATGTAGAGGAAAGTCCATGCTCGCACAGACTGCGATGTCTGTAGTGTTCGTGCCTAGCGAAGTCATAAGCTAGGGTAGCTGTTAAAAGCTAACGGCGGGGAAAAAGCCTAAGTCTTTTTAAGATATGGCTTGACTACTCTGAAAGTGCCACAGTGACGAAGTCTTATCAGAAATGATAAGAGTGGAACGAGGTAAACCCCTCGAGCGAGAAACCCAAATAATGGTAGGGGAACTTTCTGGAAGGAACTGAACGGAAGGAAGGACAAAATGGTTACATTTTGTAGATAGATAATTGCCACCGGAGTACGAGGTAGCTAGCCGCTTGCAGTACAATGGTACAAAACATGGCTTACAGAACGTTATTGAAAAGCAATCGACAATAGTTGTTATACACTATATTTTAATCCAACCCAGCTCTTCATATAACGGAAGAGCTTTTTTTATGTCAAAATGACAGCTTATCATAAGCTGTCATTTTTTTGTACAATCAGGCTGAGCTTGTTGTCAGCCTCAGGTCTTAGGAGAAAATAAAGCTCTAGCTCGTTTTGAAAAAACGTTATCATCCTTAAACTAAGTATATAGAGAAGCGAAAGGAGGAAACAAAATGAAAAAAGTTGGTTTGTTTTTGATTGGAGCGGTAGCTGCTATCGTTCTTCTTGCAAATGCTGGCCCCATGGTAGGACTTGCGCTTGGCTTGGTTATTTTGTACGTAGCATTTAAAGGGTTTGTTAAAGCAGAGACCCCCTTTAACAAATGGTTCTGGGGGTTTATTGGTGTCGTCGTACTCTTAACAACCGTTTCAAACCTTCCGGCTCTTGCTGGTATCATCGCAGCAGTAGTACTTTACATTGTATATAAAAAGTGGAACAGCAGCAGGCCTATAAAAATGGAAAAAGAAGATCCGTTTAAGCACTTTGAACGTCAGTGGGCTGACTTAAATCAAAAATAATAAAATTTCACTTTATTATCTAAGGAGATGAACAAAATGAGAAACTTATTTACTCGAATGAAAGAAACGATTTCTGCAGACCTTCATCAATTACTTGATCACAAAGAACAAAAAAATCCAATTGCTGCGTTAAATCACTATTTGCGCCAATGCGAGCAGGAGACTGAAAAGGTAAGGCAGCTTGTTGAGCGGCAGCACACGTTAAAAGAGCAGTTTAATCGCGAATACCATCTGGCACTTGACATGATGAAAAAACGTCATGAGCAAGCACAAGTGGCGCAAGCAGCTGAAGAAGCAGAATTACATGAATTTATTGTAAAAGAGCATGCTCACTACGAAGAGAGAGCAAAACGTGTAAAAGAATCTTATGAAGATGCATCCAAGCAGTTAGAAGAGCTTGAACAAAAGTATGAAGAAATGAAGCATAAGGTAAAAGATATGCATATTCGCCGTATGGAACTAATGGGGCGCGAAAATATTGCCCGTGCGCACCATCGTATGAATTCAGTAATGAAAACGGAAGCATCTTATGCGTCCTACAGTCAGTTTGACGAAATGGAAACCTATATTGACCAGCTTGAAAATCAAATTAATACAAATTACTACAGACAAACGGTAGACAGCAAGATTGCTGAATTAGAAAAAAGAGTAAAATCATCGTAAAAAATCAGTGTTTCTGCATAAAACATGGTATTCTAAAAAAGGCGTAGGTTTCTGCGTCTTTTTAAGATGAGAGAATAGATATCTGCAGCATCCAAAGAACGCTATGTCATCTACGAGGAGAAAGGAGAGGGAGCTGTGCAAAGCGTAAACAAAACAGAATCTCTTATGTTCATTTTTATTTGCAGCTTATTTGTCCTGTTTATTGAAATTATGTTTTTTCACAGCGGCTTGATCTTTTCTGTATTAATTGCCGGTGCGTTCATGTATATTGGGCGAAAAAAAATGGGAAGAAAATTAGGGCGTATGTTATTTTGGATTGGCGTTATTGGGCTTGTGTTGAATATATTTAATACGGTTGCCTTTAAGTTTTTAGTTATTGCTCTTTTCCTTTACTTTTTACTTAGATTTATTCAATTACGAAAGCATCCGGTTGAATTTAGACCAACTGACGAGTTGACACAGCAGCCAAACCAAAGTTTGGTGCAGGTCCGGCCGGTTTTGACGAATAAACTTCTTGGTAGTCAAAGAACCGAAGACTCCGTATACGAATGGGATGATATTAATATTCAAAGCGTATGGGGAGACATTGTGATTGATTTAAGCAATACTGTTCTGCCAAAAGGCGATGCGGTTATCTTTATTCGTCAAGTGTTTGGAAATATTAAAGTGCTCATTCCTTACGAAACAGAAGTATCTGTGAATCATTCTAAACTAGCAGGAAACGTAACGGTTTTTGGCCATCAGCGCGGCTTTTCGTTCAATGAAAATTTGTCTATCAAAACAGAGGAATTTGATCAATCTGCTCATAGGGTGAAGATTGTTACAACTGTTGTGATTGGAGATTTAGAGGTGCAAAGGATATGAGTATTCTTCAACGGCAGTTATTGTGGGGGATTTTCTTAAGTTTTTTTGTATTTGTATCCGTGCTCCTTACCGTGTTTTTGGCATATCCTGTTTTTCAACTTAGCGACTTATGGAAAACGAGCGTATTTGGCATGCCTTTTGTGCTGTTTTCCTTCAGTTTAAGCCTTACGATTGGAAGTGTGATTGGAGGAATCATGGGGTTTATGTGGAGACAGCAGTGGACATATGTTGAAAACCGATTATATGAAATAGAAAATGGCCACCGGCATATGTCGGCAAATGAACCGCTTATTCAAGAGACGTCTCGAATTATAAGCCGTTTAAACAAAGTAGATCATAAAATGATTTTTCAAGCGCAGCAATCTCAAAAGATGGCAACGGAAAAAGTGGAAAATCAGCAAAAGCAAGTGCAAGAAATTGTTTCTCAAGAACGAAATCGGCTTGCTAGAGAACTGCATGACTCCGTTAGTCAGCAGCTATTTGCCGCTTCGATGCTTATGTCTGCTATTACGGAATCCAATCTTACGCTACAAGACTCTGAAGCTAACCAATTAAAGATGGTTGAAAAAATGATTAATCAATCACAGCTTGAAATGAGGGCTTTGCTTCTTCATCTTCGTCCTGCAGCATTAAAAGGAAAATCGCTACAGGCTGGAATGAAAGAACTGATGAATGAGCTTGCTCAAAAAGTACCGCTTGAATTAAATTGGAAAATAGAAGGGTTTGAACTTGATAAAGGCATTGAAGACCACTTGTTTAGAATTTTGCAAGAATCCGTATCAAATACGCTGCGTCATGCAAATGCAACAGCTTTAGACGTGCTGCTGATCAAACGTGACTTTTCCATTATTTTACGTATTGTGGATAACGGAGTTGGTTTTGATGTAGAAAAGGAGAAAGTCGGATCGTACGGTCTGCAAAATATGTATGAACGCGCAGTTGAAATTGGAGGCCTATTAAAAATTATTAGTTTGCCCGACAAAGGAACAAAGCTAGAAGTAAAAGTACCGTTAGTAGAAAGAGAGGAGAAGCAAAATGATTAATGTACTGTTAGTAGATGACCATGAAATGGTTCGTATTGGCGTAGGAGCGTATTTGTCGGCTCAAACAGACATTCATGTAATAGCTGAAGCAGCCAATGGCCAACAGGCCGTTGAATTAGGGCTTCAGCTGCGCCCGGATATTATTTTAATGGATTTAGTCATGGAAGAAATGGACGGGATTGAAGCAACAAAACAGCTCATTAAGCAGTGGCCGGAAGCAAAAGTAATTATTGTCACTAGCTTTCTAGATGACGAAAAAGTATATCCCGCTCTAGAGGCAGGGGCAACAAGCTACTTATTAAAAACGTCTAAAGCAGGAGAAATTGCAGCTGCTATTCGCCGTACATATGAGGGGGAATCTGTATTAGAGTCTGAAGTAACCGGTAAAATGATGTCTAAAATGAGAAAGCCGTCTTTACCTCATGAAGAACTCACAGCTCGTGAAATGGAAATTTTACTTTTAATGACACAGGGTAAAACAAATCAAGAGATTGCAGACGAATTATTTATTGCGCTAAAGACGGTAAAAACACATGTGAGCAATTTATTAAGTAAGCTGGATGTGCAGGACCGAACTCAAGCCGTCATTTATGCCTTTAAACACAAATTAGCGCAGTGAGAATCGTTATTCAAAAGAGAATAACGATTTTTTTTGTGAAAAACCTATTTTTTTGCATGTATTCATTATAAAATAGCGATATGCGTAAAGGCGAACGCTTACGTAAAAGCACTATTTTGAGGGGTTGAGCACATGGAAAAGAAATGGTGGAAAGAAGCTGTTGCGTATCAAATCTATCCGCGAAGCTTCATGGATTCAAACGGCGACGGAATTGGTGACATTCAAGGGGTTATTTCAAAATTAGACTATTTATCTGATCTTGGAATTGATGTCATTTGGATTTGCCCGATTTATCAGTCTCCTAACGACGATAATGGCTACGATATCAGTGATTATAAAGATATTATGAAAGATTTTGGAACAATGGAAGACTTTGATGAGCTGTTAGATGAAGTTCACCATCGCGGAATGAAGCTGATTATGGATTTGGTTATTAACCATACTTCAGATGAACATCCTTGGTTTTTAGAATCTAGGTCTGCTAAAGAGAATCCATATCGTGATTATTATATCTGGCACGAAGGTAAAGATGGAAAAGAGCCAAACAACTGGGAATCTATTTTTAGCGGATCAGCTTGGGAGTTCGACGAAAAGACAAAAGAATATTACATGCACGTATTTTCTAAAAAACAGCCCGATTTAAACTGGGAAAACGAAAAAGTACGTCATGAGCTTTATGAAATGGTTAACTGGTGGTTAGATAAAGGAATTGACGGCTTTCGTGTAGATGCTATTTCGCATATTAAGAAAGTGGCCGGCTTCCCAGATCTGCCGAACCCTGAAAAGCTAGATTATGTGCCATCGTTTGAAGGGCATATGAATCGACCGGGAATTCAAGAACATTTAAAAGAGCTAAAAGAAAAAACGTTTGCCAAATACGATATTATGACGGTTGGAGAGGCAAATGGTGTAACATCGGACAGCGCAGATGAGTGGGTAGCTGAAGATGGCGGAAACTTCAATATGATTTTTCAGTTCGAGCATATGGGACTGTGGGATAAAGGAGAAGAAAAACCGCTTGATTTAATCGAGTTAAAAACAATTTTAACTAATTGGCAAAATGGTTTAGAAAAAATTAACGGCTGGAACGCTTTATATTTAGAAAATCATGACCAAATTCGTTCTGTAAATAAATTCGGCAGCACAGCTTACCGAGTGGAAAGTGCAAAGTGCTTAGCTGCACTATACTTTTTAATGAAAGGAACACCGTTTATTTATCAAGGACAAGAACTTGGAATGACCAATGTTAAATTTGATTCTATTGATGATTATGATGATGTTGGGATGATTAACTACTACCGTATTCAGCGTGAAAAAGGCGATTCACATGACGAGATTATGAAAGTTATTTGGGAAACAGGCCGCGATAACTCAAGGACGCCAATGCAGTGGAATACAGAAAAAAATGCAGGATTTTCTACCGGAAACCCCTGGATGAAAGTGAACCCAAATTACGTAGACATTAACGTAGAAGAGCAGAAAAGTGATAAGAATTCGGTACTGAATTTTTACAAACAGCTCATTAAAATTAGAAAACAGCATGATGTGCTGGTGTATGGAACTTATAAGCTGTTGGCAGAAGAAGATTCCGCTATTTACGCGTATACGCGAACATTAGAAGGTAAAACCGCTGTTGTTATTTGTAATATGTCACCGAATAATCAAACGTTCGAGTTTCCTTCAGAGAGCTCATTTGCAAACAGAGAAGTGCTGATTCATAATTATCCGTTGGATAAAAACGAAACGCTTGAACAATGTACGCTGCACCCATATGAAACACGTGTATACTTACTTTCATAAACAAGTTGAGCAACCGGTTGCGCAACTGTAAAGTGGAAAGCTTTTAAAAACAAATTTAAATACGACATATGTAAAGAAACTGCTGGCTCTACCAAGAGCGAGCAGTTTCTGCATTTTGATAAAAAGACGGAGAAAGCTTTGACTACGGCGCATGTATATGGTACTTTTACACTTAGTGTAGATAATTAGAAACAAAATGAGGTTGAAAAATGGCGAAATATAAAATTATTGCAACAGCAGCAATGGGAATTGAAGCACTAGTCGCTAAAGAAGTGCGTGCTTTAGGATATGAATGTGAAGTAGATAATGGCAAGGTTATCTTTGAAGGAGACGAGCTTGCAATTGCTCGATGCAATTTATGGCTTCGTACAGCAGATCGAATTAAAGTACAGGTTGGACAGTTCAAAGCTCGTACGTTTGATGAGCTTTTTGAACAAACAAAAGCATTAAATTGGGGAGATTATTTGCCCGTAGATGCACAGTTTCCTGTATCGGGAAAATCAGTTAAATCTAAATTGTTCAGCGTATCAGATTGTCAAAGCATTGTAAAAAAAGCAATTGTTGACAGCATGAAAAAACATTATAACAAAACAACAGGCTGGCTCGAAGAAACGGGGTCAACGTTTAAAATTGAAGTAGCGTTATTAAAAGATGTTGCTACATTAACAATTGACGCAAGCGGTGCAGGACTTCATAAGCGCGGTTACCGCGTAGGACAAGGGGAAGCTCCTTTAAAAGAAACGCTGGCAGCTGCTTTAATTATGCTAACGCCGTGGAATGCGAATCGTCCGTTTGTCGATGTTTTCTGCGGTTCTGGTACAATTGCTATCGAAGCAGCGCTTATCGGTCAAAATATTGCACCAGGATTTAATCGTGACTTCTTATCAGAAGAGTGGCCGTGGATGTCAGCGAGCATTTGGGACAAAGCGCGCGAAGAAGCAGAAGACTTAGCGAACTACGACCAAGTGCTAGATATTGCTGGTCATGACATTGACCATCGTATGGTAAAAGTAGCGGAGCAAAATGCATTTGAAGCTGGACTTGGAGATTTAATTCAATTTAAGCAAATGCAAGTGCGCGATTTTACGACGCCGAAAGAATATGGAATCATTATTGGTAACCCTCCGTACGGCGAACGTTTAAGCGATCGTCCTTCTGTTGAAAAAATGTACGCTGAAATGGGCGAAGCGTTTTCTAAGCTTGATACGTGGTCGATTTATATGCTTACATCTCATGAACAGTTTGAACAGTACTACGGTAAAAAAGCGACGAAAAAACGCAAATTATTTAACGGATTTATTAAAACAGACTACTATCAGTACTGGGGACCTCGTCCTCCACGCAACGATCAATAAATACAAAAAGCCAAGCGGTGTAAAAACAGCTTGGCTTTTTGTATTTATTTCTTTTTTAAACCGCGATAAGCTAGCATTCCAAACATGCCTATCCCGAGCACGACAATTAATAAAATAAACCAAAACGTAGCATTAAGCAGGTATTTATATAGTCCGTCATAATAATCATGCATGTACTCACCCCATTATGTTTTTTTATAGTATGGGCGAGTAGCAGGGCAATATATGTATTCATTTCTTTTCAATAGCAGGCTTAAAACGAGAAATGATTAGCTTATTTCTAACATATTTACGAAAGGGAAATCTCATACTAAAACCTAAGAGGTGATAAAATGAGAAAAAATCGATCAGCACGGGTTTTTGGCGGGATGATGCTTCTTTCATGGTTAACCATCCCTTTTATAGGACGACAGCATATTAAGCGCTATTTATCATCTACTATGTTTATTTCCTTTTTAATTATGGTTGAAAGCTATATTGCTGAAAAAAAGAAGTGGTGGATATTCCCTAATCCTCCTCATCCATATTTAACAGGTGAAGCTGCTTTACTCTTAGGTCCATTTTTAGCAGGTTCTTTATGGATTAAAAAGTTCACATATGGCCATTTTGGAAGGTATATGTTATTAAATGCAATCGTAGATACATTTTTTGTTTATCCTTTTCAACGAGCTATGAGCCGTGCAAAGCTTTTTAGGATAGGCACATTTAAAGAGTACCATTTGCTAGGTATCTTTCTGTTAAAAGCTGCTTTAATGTACGTTTACCAACACCTAATAGTAGAGAAACCGAAACCTCAGCGTGCTTTAAAAAATAATCCTATAGAATAAAGGGGCAGGCAGGGAAGCGTGATTTTCTTGCCTGCTATTTTAATGCCCCAGAGGTCATTCCTGAAATGAAATGCTTTTGCAAAAACACGTACGCAATCAATAATGGAATAGAAGAAAGAACGACTGCTGAAAACAGCATAGGGTAATTGGTTAGAAATTCCCCTTGAAAGTCCAATAATGCAATAGGCAACGTTTTTACTTCTTTAGATTTTAATAATAGCAAAGGGAATAACAGATCATTCCACACGATCACAAACGAAAAAATTCCTACTGTAGCCATTGAAGGTATGGAGAGTCGAAGAGCGATTTTTGAATATATTTTCCACTCTGACGCCCCGTCCATGCGAGCGGCTTCGAATAGTTCCTTTGGCAAAGTTTTCATAAACCCCGTTATAATAAACACACCGATAGGAAGCAAAAAACTTATGGAGACGATAATGACCCCTGTTAGCGTATTGACCAGTCCAAGCTTATTCATCAGCAAAAAGACAGGAATCATATTGACTTGAGTAGGGACAATCATTCCGCAAACAAAAAAACCGTATACAATCCATCCAAGCTTTTGAGGTAGCTGAATAATAGCGTAAGCAATCATGCTTGAAAACCATAGAATAAAAAACGTGCTAAAGACGGTAACAATCACGCTGTTTTTAATATAGCCAAAGATGGGTTCATTGACGAGCAGCTGTTTATAATTTTCAATATTCCAGCCTGCTGGTAATCCGATTGGGTTGCTGTAAAGTTCAGGCGTTGTTTTAAAGGTTGTTAATAGAACCAAGCTTAAGGGCAACAGAATGATTAAACCGTATATCCCTAAAATCAGTTGTCTGAATGGATTTTGTTTCATAAAAGAATCTCCTTTTACATTTTGGTCAAGCGAAGTACGCGAAATTGAAGAAACGTTAAAAGAGCAATTACAATCATAAATACAACGGAAATGGCAGAGGCATAGCCGAAACGAAAATTAATAAAAGCTTCGTGATAAAGAAGTGTCGAAAGAATTTCAGTTGAGTTGGAGGGACCTCCATTTGTCATTGCAATGATTAAATCAAATGCTTTAAAGCTTTGTATGGTCGTATAAGCCACAACCATTGTCGTAGCTGGAGCTAAAAGAGGCCACGTAATGCGCTTGAATTTTTGCCATCGTGTTGCTCCATCAATACTAGCAGCCTCATATAACTCACTGGGAATAGCTTGAATTCCAGCTACAAAAATAATAAGCATTTGACCAGTATGTGCCCAAAATTGTACAAAAGCCAAGCTGTAAATGGCAATATGTCCATTTCCAATCCAAGACTGGGTCCAATGCTCAAGGCCTATTTTACTTAAAAATAGGTTAACTCCTCCAATGTTGGGGTCATACATAAAGTTCCACGTGAACGCAATCGACACAGACGAAATAATCGTCGGTACAAAAAAGAGTGAGCGATAAAATGTATTCCATGCAGAATTTTTATAAAGTAAGAGTGCAAAGCCTAAGCTCAATAACGTTTGAAAGATCAGCACGCCAATTGTGAACTTTAAGTTGTTTGTAAGAGACTGTGTAAAAATAGCATCGTTTGTTAAAATTTCTTTGAAGTTTTGAAACCCTACAAATGAGAACTGAGAAGACAATCCATTCCAATCAGTTGTACTTAAAAATAAAGCAGAAAGCGTTGGCAATGCAAAGAAAACCGTATATATGACAAAACCAGGAAGAAAAAACAACCATAGATGCCTGCTTTTAGAGATATTTTTAAATGAAAAGAGAGGAAAAGAGAACGAAGGGGTTCTCTTTTCTTCCTCTTGAATAGACGTATTAGTTTTTAGCGACACGTTCTACCTCTCCTTGTGCTTTTTCAGCAGCTTTTTTCGCTGACATACCGGATAGTACGTCCTGTACAGATGTTTCAACAGCTTTTGATACGCGCTCATTTAAAATGGTAAATCGAGGTTGGAAGACCGTTTTTTTGTCTTTCCACTTTGCGCTTTCTTTGAGTTCAGGTGAATCATATTTCACGTCTTTGATCGTTAATAACTGGCCAGTAGCATTTGCATACTCAGAAGAAATCTTTGGATCTGCAAGGAAAGTTAAAAATTTCTTAGCAGCTTCTTTGTGTTTTGATTTTTCAGCAACACCTAATAAGAATGTTGTGGTATGAACACCTTCGTATTTGGCTTTATCTTGATCCACTGTAATCGGTGCAAGCAAACCTTGATCAATCTTTGGATTTTGCTGTTTGACTGTAGCCATCATATAAGAACCTTGAGCAAGCATTGCGCCTTTTTCCTGAGCAAAAAGTGCTGCAGCACTTTCTTTTTTCGTACCAAGAGCATCTTTTTGGAAGTAACCTTTATCATTTAATTCTTTAATTTGAGATAGGGTTTTGATAAACCATTCATCAGTTAGCTTGCGCTTGCCCGTTTCTACTTCGTGAAGGGCGTTATTTGTAGGTTCGTTATTCATAATCATTGGGTTAATAAATTGAGAAGGACTTACGTCTCCTGAAAATAAAATCGGCGTGTAACCATTTTTCTTTAATGTTTCAGCTGTTTTTAAAAAGCTATTCCAGTCTTTAGGAACATCTAAATTTAGTTTTTCAAAAATGCCTTTGTTATAGACAGGGATGTTATAGACTAGCTGATAAGGAAGAGCATATTGCGTATTATCCGCTTTACCCGCTTGGATTAGCTTTTCGTCAAATTTGCTGAATAAGTTTTGGTCGTCCAGCTTTGCAAAACCGTTTGCTTTGCGAATCGTTTCAAATTGACTTCCTGGAAAACTAGCAAATACATCGATGCCTTCTCCAGATAGTAGAGATCCTTGAATTTGTGATTGATATGAATCCGAAGGAAAGACGGTCATCTCTACATGAATATTTGGGTTTTTCTTTTCAAATTGCTCAATGATAGAATCAAAGGCTTTCGTATCTTCTCCTCGCCAATGGGTAAAGTTAATGGTTACTTTTTTTGAAGAATCGCTGCTGTCGCCGCTTGTTGAACTGTTTTTGCCGCAGCCGGCGATGATCACGGTGAGCATTGCTAACAGAATTAATAATTTTTTCATTTTAGTTCCCCCATTTATAGAATTCTTTTTAGATAGTTATTGGTCAATTTTGATACGATTGGTAGATGCTTGGTCAAAGAAATGAGCATGATTCATTTGAAAATGAAACGGAAAGTGCTGATGAACTTGAATATGTTCATCCCCAGGGATTTTAGCCACAAAGAGCTGCTCTCCTAAACTGCTGTATAGTATGTACTCTGCTCCTAATAACTCAGACACATCTACCGGTAATGAAATATGAGGAGCATCAGAAAAGGCACGCGTAATATGCTCGGGTCGAATTCCTACAGTAATGAATTGATTATTGTAGCCTTTTTCATGTAACGAATGCATTTGATTTTCTGTCAGTTGAAACTCATGTTCACTGATGTACAGTTTGCTGTTCACTACTTTTCCTGTGAAAAAGTTCATTCCCGGTGAGCCTATAAAACTGGCTACAAACGTATTCTCTGGAGCATTATACACTTGCATAGGTGAACCTATTTGCTGAATTTTTCCGTCTTTCATAACTACGATTCTGCTTGCCATCGTCATGGCTTCTGTTTGATCGTGGGTTACATAAATAATGGTCGTCTGCAGCCTCTGATGAAGCTTACTGATTTCAGCACGCATTTGTACGCGAAGCTTCGCATCAAGGTTAGACAAAGGCTCATCCATTAAAAAAATTTGGGCATTCCGTACAATGGCTCTTCCTAAAGCCACTCGCTGACGCTGACCTCCTGATAATGCTTTTGGCTTGCGTTTTAAATAGGGTTCTAAGTCCAAAATACGAGCCGCTTCACGAACGCGCTCATCAATTTCTTGTTTTGGGACTTTGCGGAGCTGCAAGCCAAATGCCATGTTGTCGTAAACCGTTAAATGAGGGTAAAGCGCGTAGTTTTGAAACACCATTGCAATATCCCGGTCCTTAGAAGGTAAATCGTTTGCACGATCTCCATTAATAAGCAATTCTCCTTCTGTTATCGATTCAAGGCCGGCGATCATTCGAAGGGTAGTGGATTTGCCGCACCCTGAAGGTCCTACAAATACAATAAATTCTTTGTCTTGAATATGAAGATTAAAATTATCAACTGCAAGACTATCTTTTCCGTATTTTTTATACACATGCTGCAACTGCAGTTCTGCCATTTTTTTCTCCTCTCAGCAGGCTTTTAAAAAATAAAAGCCTCTAATTGCACAGACGGATTGTACGTGTATCTGGCAATTAGAGGCTATCGGTTGACCGGTAAGCCTGTAGTATGTAGTTTTGAGTGATTGAATCTGTAAGTAATTTTAAAATATATTATTCCTATATGTCAAGTGAGAATTAAAATATTTTAATAAGTTCGATTATTTTCTTAAATGAAAGAATCCATTTATTAAGCCAGAGATGCTGGTTTTGAGAATAAAATAAACAGCTGGTGTATAGAATGATAGTATTCACTTTTATAGTAAGCACTACAGAGAGAGGATGTTTATAAATGGATAGAAACACGCAGTTCACTATGATTCGGCAAGCGTTGGAAAACAGCTATCATTTAATGCAGCAGGGAATAGAAGTTAGCGGAGAGACGCTTACTCAGCTGGAACAAGCAAAAGCCGAGTATGAAGCGGCCTTTTTATTGTCTCAGTCCACGGATTCCAAATTCCGCTGTAATTAATTTTTTAATAGCACTTATTCCGTTTGCGTTCTATACACCCAGCTTTTATACAAAAAGGTTCTGTCCTTACAGGCAGAACTTTTTTATGTTCAGCTCTTTTTATTGACATTTTAGATAAAGTAGTCAATAATTAAGTTTTGCTTACATGAGAAATTTACTAGATAAAAAGAAGTGAAGCTAATTTTTATTGATAGATATTTACATAAATAAAGGAGTCAGTATCGATGATGAGAGAGCGGTTGCCTTTTACAATTGAGCGGGATGAAAACTTTTTTGACAAATTAAATGAATGGATAGGTGATGTTTTTTATGATCATCTTCCAGACGCAGGATTAGAACTTCGGGATGAACAAATTTTTATGGCTTTTCAAATCGAACGAGCTTTTAAAGAAAAAAATGTAATCTTTGCAGAAGCAGGTGTAGGAACAGGGAAAACCATTGTGTATTTACTGTACGCTATTTGTTATGCAAGGTATATTGGCAAGCCGGCTATTATTGCCTGTGCGGATGAAACATTAATTGAACAGTTAGTAAAAGCCGAAGGAGACATTGCCAAGCTCTCTGGTATTTTAGATATTAACATGGATGTTCGCCTAGCAAAATCTCAAGATCAGTATCTGTGTTTAAAGAAATTAGATGCTGTGACAGCACGAACAGATAATGAAAACATTGAAGAAATTTACGATACGCTTCCTGATTTTGTTCATGATCATAGTGGTATGCAGTCGTTCTATCACTACGGAGACCGTAAAGAATATCCTCATTTAACGGATGAGGAATGGAATCAAATTAACTGGGATACGTTTCAAGATTGCTCTTCCTGTGAGCAGCGTCATAGATGTGGCTTAACGCTTTCACGCGAGCACTATAGAAAAGCACATGACTTAATTATTTGCTCTCACGATTTTTACATGGAACACATTTGGACATATGAAGCCCGCAAGCGTGAAGGACAGCTTCCGCTTCTTCCTGAAAGCAGCTGTGTTGTATTTGATGAAGGTCACCTGCTGGAATTTGCTGCACAAAAGGCTTTAACGTATCGCATTCAAGAAGATACGTTAGAAAACTTGTTAACGCGTCTATTAGAAAATGACGTGCGAGAAGAATTTGCTGTGAAGATCGAGCACGCTATCGATGTGTATGCAATGTTCTTTGACCGTTTAAGTGAAGCAAGCACAGAAATCGTTGGTTCTAGCCGTAAAGAAGTAGCCCGAACAAACGGGTTACAAAGTGTAGGAAAAGAACTTTTATCGCTGCTTGAACATATCGGAAACGAGCTTGTGTTTGAGAGTGAGACCTATACAGTAGACGAATATACGCTGCGAATTGTAGATGAGTACCTAGATCAAATTGATTATTCGCTGCGCTTATTTATGGACAACGAAAATGCCATCTACTGGGTGGAAGAAAACAACTGGCAGCTGACGTTGGTTATTATGCCGCAAGCAGTAAAAGACGTCTTAAAAGAACGAGTATTTGCGAAGAAAATACCATACATTTTCACTTCTGCCACTCTTTCAGATAACCAATCGTTCGATTATTTAGCATATAGCTTAGGAATTGCAAAGCCGCTTTCTTTTTCAGTTGAATCGCCATTTGATTATGATGAGCAAATGAAAATTGCGGTGAAAAATGTTTCGGATGATCAAGAAGAAGCGTTTGCTGAAAAATTTGCCTTTGCTGTTGCTCAGCTCGAAAAAACGAACGGACGAGCACTTTTATTGTTTAACAGTAAAGAAGAACTAGAGATGTTCAAAGAAGTTTCCAAAGAGTTAAATCAGTACACATTTTTATTTGAAGGCGATCAAGAAATCAGTAAATTAGTGTCTCAGTTCCAAAGGGAAGAAGAAACGATTTTATGCGCTGTTCATTTGTGGGAAGGGTTGGATATTCCTGGACCTTCGTTATCGAATGTAATTATTTGGTCTCTGCCGTATCCGCCAAATGATCCGGTCTTTGAAGCAAAGCGCAATCAAGTAGTCGATCCATTTTGGGATGCAGATATGCCGTATATGCTTCTTCGCTTAAAGCAAGGAGTTGGAAGGCTGATTCGCTCTCATAATGATAAGGGTCTAATCACGATCTTTATGCCAAAAAGCACAGATTCAAAAGTGCGTTCAATCATTGAACAAAATGTTCCAACCAAAATAGAAAACGTATAAAAAAGCGCGGTGGCAGCCGCGCTTTTTTATATGCACAATAGATTGAATTTTCAGTTATATACACACCGTTACTATTATGATAAAATAATTTATGGTGAAATAAGGAAAGTAAGGAGGAAAAAACAATGAGAGAAGACATACAGAAAATTGAGAAACAGTTTTATGAATACATGAATAAAATCAAAAGTTATCACGAGGCAATCGGAGTGATGTACTGGGATTTGAGAACGGGTGCTCCAAAAAAAGGGGCGGATCAGCGTTCTGAAGTGATTGGCATGATGTCATCAGAAGCGTTCAATCTTTCCGTTTCTAATGAAATGGCAGGTTTTATTGAGAAATTAACGAACCCTGAGTCACAGCCTTACATAAACGATATTACGAAAAAAGCAGTGGAAGAATGTAAAAAAGAATATGACTTAAATAAAAAGATTCCTCCGCACGAATATAAAGAATACGTTACGTTAACTTCAAAAGCGGAGTCAATTTGGGAAGAAGCAAAAGAAAAAGCAGATTTTGCTTTATTTCAACCGTACCTTGAAAAAATTGTAGCGTTTAATCAGAAGTTTGTGGAGTATTGGGGGTATGAAGGAAACAAATATAACCGTTTATTAGACCTTTTTGAACCGGGAATGACGGTTGAAATTTTAGACGAGGTATTTGGAAAGCTGCGGGAGCATATTGTGCCTCTTGTTCAGCGAATCGCCGGGTCAAATACAAAGCCCAATACGGAATTTTTATTCCGTACTTTCCCAAAAGAAGCACAAAAGCAATTTAGTCTAGACGTGTTAAAAACACTCGGCTATGATTTTGAAGCGGGGAGACTTGATGAAACCGTCCATCCTTTTGCTACTGGCTTAAACCCGGGAGATGTGCGCATCACCACTAAATATGCCGAGAACGATTTCCGAACGGCTATTTTTGGCACGATTCACGAATGTGGCCATGCTTTATATGAGCAGAATATTTCAAAGGATCTTGTTGGCACGGTTCTATGTGAAGGTACTTCAATGGGAATTCATGAATCACAGTCGCTGTTTTTTGAGCAGTTTGTCGGGAAAAATAAAGCATTTTGGCAGCATCATTACGACGTACTAAAAAAGCATGCGCCGGAACAATTTGACGATGTAGGTTTAGAAGATTTTTACCGAGGAGTAAATGAAGCAAAACCGTCTCTTATTCGTATTGAAGCAGATGAGTTAACGTATCCTCTTCATATTATGATTCGTTACGAAATTGAAAAAGGATTAATAAACGGGGAGTATAAAGTTGAGGATTTACCGGAAATTTGGAATGAGAAATACGAAGAATATTTAGGGGTTCGTCCAAGTCACGATGGAGAAGGCGTGCTTCAGGACGTACACTGGGCCGGAGGAAGCTTTGGGTACTTCCCTTCCTATGCTCTGGGCTATATGTACGCAGCGCAGTTTAAGCATACCATGTTAAAAGACTTGCCTAATTATGATGAACTCTTGGAAAAAGGAGAAATTTCGCCGATTACAAATTGGTTAACAGAACATATTCACCAGTACGGAAAAATGAAAAAACCTCTTGAAATTTTAAACGATGTGACGGGTGAAGGGCTAAATGTAGATTATTTAATTCAATATCTAGAAGAGAAATACGGACAAATTTATCACGTATAAAAAGTGCTATAACCGAATATTATGTTTTGTATTGCAAGTAAATGTTCGAAAATATCTCTTTTAGATATTTTCAAATAAAAGATTTGCTGATATAATACAAGTAACTCAATAACGCACTCATATAATGACGAGAATAAGGCTCGTAAGTATCTACCAAACTACCGTAAATAGTTTGACTATGGGTGAGCGATGAAGTTTGTTTTTCACTTTTGTGCGTAAAAGCTCAAAAACATTGCTCTACTCATATACGAGTGCAGCTATGTTTTTGAGCTTTTTTAATATAAACGTTGGAGGAACGAACTATGAAAGCTTTGCAAAACAAAATTTTAACAGATGGAATCGTATTATCGGACACGGTTTTAAAAGTAGACACATTTTTAAACCACCAAATGGATCCTGTACTGATGAAAGAAATTGGAGAAGAATTTGCTTCGCGCTTTGAAAATGCAGGAATTACGAAGATTTTAACGATTGAATCATCAGGAATTGCTCCAGCGATTATGACCGCATTGAAGCTAAACGTTGAGATGGTGTTTGCCAGAAAAAGAAAATCTTTAACACTTCAAGACGGACTCATTACATCAAAAGTATATTCATTTACAAAAAAAGAAGAAAATGAAATTTCAGTTGCTGATAAATTTATTCGAGAAGATGACGTGATTTTAATTATTGATGACTTTTTAGCAAACGGCCAAGCTGCATTCGGCTTGATGGATATCGTGCAAAAAGCAGGTGCTAAAGTAGGCGGCATTGGTATTGTTATTGAAAAAGCGTTCCAAGATGGAGGAAAACAAATTCGTAAATCAGGCGTTAAAGTAGAATCATTAGCGCGCATTCAGTCTTTATCAAATGGTAAAGTTACATTTGCTGAAGATAAACCGACAGTGGAGGTTTAATATGAATAAAGGAAAAGTCTTTTCACTTGGTTTACAGCATGTTTTAGCTATGTACGGAGGTGCGATTGTTGTCCCGCTTATTGTTGGAGGAGCCATTGGCTTGACTCAGCAGCAGCTTACGTATTTAGTGGCGATTGACTTATTTATGTGCGGTGTGGCAACGTTACTGCAAGTATGGAAAAATCGTTTTTTCGGTATTGGTCTTCCAGTTGTATTAGGGTGTACGTTTACTGCCGTAGGGCCTATGATTTCAATTGGAGGTTCTTACGGCGTTTCCTCCATATATGGTTCTATTATCGTCGCCGGTTTACTCATTGTCCTTCTTTCTGCTTTTCTAGGTAAATTGGTTAAGTTTTTCCCTCCTTTAGTTACGGGTTCGGTTGTAACGATTATTGGAATTACGTTAATTCCTGTAGCGATTAAAGATTTAGCTGGAGGAGAAGGAAGTAAAGATTTTGGCAGCTTGAGCAATTTAGGTTTAGGTTTTGGCGTTTTGCTATTAATTATTGTTCTGTATCGATTTACAAAAGGATTTATGCGCTCCGTCTCTGTGTTATTAGGATTGGTTGTTGGAACAATTGCAGCGTCTTTTATGGGGAAAGTCGATTTTTCCGGCGTAAAAGAAGAAGCGTGGATTCATATGCCGCACGTGTTTTACTTTGGGATGCCAACGTTTAATATTATGGCCATCCTGACAATGTTCCTTGTTTTACTTGTTGGCATTGTCGAGTCCACAGGCGTTTATTTTGCCGTTAGTGATATTTGTAAAAAAGAAGTGGATGAAAAAGATTTATCTAAAGGCTATCGTGCAGAAGGATTGGCGATTTTATTAGGCGGATTTTTTAACGCATTTCCTTATACAGCGTATTCTCAAAATGTAGGACTTTTACAGTTGTCAGGTGTTCGCACAAGAAATGTTGTATTTGCAGCGAGTGGAATTTTAATCATTTTGGGCTTTCTACCTAAAATCGCAGCCGTGACGACAGTTATCCCGAGCTCTGTACTTGGAGGAGCTATGGTAGCCATGTTTGGGATGGTCATCTCTTCAGGTATAAAAATCCTTAGTCAAGTTGATTTAGCAAAACAAGAAAACCTTCTTGTAATTGCATGTTCGGTTGGTATGGGTCTAGGGGTGACGGTTGTACCTGAACTCTTCAAAAACTTACCAGAGAGTCTTCAAGTTCTCACTGGAAGCGGTATTGTGATGGGGAGTTTTACAGCAATCTTTTTAAATATTGTCTTTAATATGATGAAATCACCACGTGCGCAAGTTGCGGAAACAAAGTTAACAAATGAAGTAATATCGAAATAAAAAGAGGCTGGAGCCAAAATATTTTAGTTGAAGAAGATCCGAACGATTAATCGTTCGGATCTTTTCAATGTCATAGGGAACATAGCTGTAACAAGCGATTCATAGTAGATTATTTGTCCAATTTGGTCGTCTTTCCTATTAAGACCGTGTTTTGAAAAACAGTGTATAAAGCATTTTCCCCACGTCAGGATTTTTTGCCACTAATGAAATTTCTCTTTTGAATTTGAAGTCTGTAATAGGCAATGCTTTAATGTTTGAGCTTTGTAAATGGCGCATAAAAATTTCAGGGAGAATTGAAATACCTAAATTAGCTGAAATAAATCCCATAATACTTTGAGCAAATTCAATTTCATTGGCAATGGAAATTTTTAAGTTATGACGATTGTACGCTTTTTCTACTAGTGTCCGAACATCGCACCCTGGAGGGAGAACTACAATGGGTTCTTCTTTGAAATCTTCAAATGATACGCTTTCTTTTTCGGCTAACGGGTGCTGATCATTCACAAATAAATAAAAGTCTTCTTTGAATAATAATTTTGACCAGTAAGTATGTTGAATCTCTCGATCATCAAATAAAGCTCCATCAATTTGATTGCTCTCTAACTGCTCTAACAAATCATAATAGTGATGCGAGGTTTTTATATCAATATGGCGATTGTGGTCTTTAGCAGAAGCCAGTTGATAAGGTAAGTAAAAAGCAGCCATACTTTGCCACGTTCCGATAGTTAAATCACAAGCTTCTTGCGTAGACACTAATTTTTTTTGAAGAGCATGAACGCTTGATAGTATGGATTCACCTTCTTGTAAAAGAATTTCACCTGCTGAGGTTAATTCTACTCCTGTAGCGGAGCGAATAAATAATGTTACTCCTAAATCTTCTTCTAGTTTTCTCATTTGCTTACTGAGCGCGGGCTGCGTCATATGCAGCTGTTCGCTTGCTTTGCTTAAGCTTTTTGTTTTGGCTGTTTCAATAAAAGACTCAAGCCATTCTGTTTTCATATTTATCACCTATAACCTTTTGTTATACCCATAGTATAGAAGGGAAGTTCTCATAAATCAACGAAGATGCTAGTGTATATAGTGTAGTTAACACAGCGCAAAGAAATTCACACAACTAGGAGGATGAATGATGTATCCAAACAAACTATATATTAACGGTGAATGGACAACAACAGAAGAGAAAATTGATGTGATTAATCCAGCAACAAAAGAAGTTATAGGACAAATTCCCAAGGCAGGCGCAAAGGAAGCAGCACTTGCCGCTGATGCAGCAGCGACAGCTTTTAAAACATGGTCGAAAAGAACTGCTCAAGAGCGCAGTGCTATTTTAATGAGATGGCATCAACTTATTGAAAATCATAAAGATGAACTAGCAGAAATTATGACAACGGAACAAGGCAAACCATTTGCAGAAGCAAAAGGTGAAGTGCAGTATGGCAATGATTATATTGCTTGGTTTGCTGAAGAAGGAAAGCGTGTATATGGTGAAACGATTCCAGCTCATCATACGCATAAACGTATTACGGTTAAAAAACAGCCTGTTGGCGTTGTAGCAGCTATTACGCCATGGAACTTCCCTGCAGCCATGATTACGCGTAAAGTGGCCCCAGCTCTTGCAGCAGGATGTACAATTGTTTTAAAACCATCTGAAGAAACACCATTTACAGCATTTCGTTTAGTAGAACTCGCAGAAGAAGCGGGCGTTCCACAAGGTGTGATCAATGTTGTTACTGGAGATGCAGCAGCTATTGGCGACACATGGCAAAAAGACGGACGCATCCGAAAATTAACATTTACTGGTTCAACAGCGGTTGGTAAACATCTAATGCGCGGTGCTGCTGATACTGTGAAAAAATTATCGCTGGAATTAGGCGGTCATGCACCGTTTATCGTAACAGAAAATGCAGATTTAGACGCTGCTGTAAACGGCGTAATTGCTTCTAAGTTTGTCAACGCAGGTCAAACGTGCATCTGCACAAACCGCGTATACGTACAAGAATCCATTGCAGATGTTTTCGTTGAAAAATTTGCAGCAAAAGCGGCGGAATTAACAGTAGGAAACGGATTAGAAGAAGGTACACAAGTTGGACCGTTAATTAACGACAAAGCGGTTGAGAAAGTAAAAGCACAAATTGCGGATGCAAAAAGTAAAGGAGCTAAAGTTGTAGTTGGCGGACAAGCTATAACAACTAAAAACGGTTTCTTTATGGAGCCGACAATTATCACAAATGTAACTGATGACATGAATTGCATGTTTGAAGAAACGTTTGGACCATTGGCACCTGTATCAACATTCAAAACAGTAGAAGAAGCCGTAGAACGAGCAAACAATAGCCCTTATGGTTTAGCAGCTTACGTATTTACAGAAAACATTAAAGAAGCAACATTTGTATCTGAAGAATTAGAATACGGCATTGTAGGAGTAAATGATGGCTCTCCATCTGCAGCTCAAGCTCCATTCGGCGGCTTTAAAGAAAGTGGTCTTGGACGTGAAGGAAGTCATTACGGCATTGAAGATTATTTAGAAGTAAAATATATCTCAATGGGACTTTAATAAAAAGTAGGACAAAAATAGTTTAGTCGAAGTGAAATACGAACTAGCAACTAATAATCAAAATTATTGGTTGTTAGTTCGTATTTTTTTATTGTTAAGATGGACGTAGCTTTCATGCGTTTCGTTGCTTCTAGCGGATTAATCCCATTTGTTCGTCTTTAGGTCGGAGTGATTTCGTTGTGTCCCAGCCTCTTTTTTATGCACTTTTGTAAAGAAAATTTGAAATAATAGTTCTTTAACGCAATTAATTGCATTTCTAGGATGTCTGTGCAAGAATAAATATTTCAAAAATAGTTTAGCTTTGTTTAAAGCGTGGGTAATACAACAAATGCACATGATTGCTTGTTAGATGAAATGAAAAGCAGAACTTTACCACTGATAAATTACGCAAGCTAGAACCAAAATAGTAGTACTGAATGGTGAAAAATATAGGAGTTGATATAGATGATTACAGCAGAGAAAAACATAGTGAAATTTAAAGCAAAAGACGGACGTGAAGTCACTATACGCCCTGCAAAGGCAAGTGATGCAGAGCATATTACAACAGCGGTAAGAGAAATTATTGAAGCCGGGGAATTTATTCAAAAAGATGAGCCGCGCACAGTCCAAGAAGAGCAAGATTTTATTGCATCAGTAGAAAAGAACAATCACATGTACGTTGTAGCTGAAGTCGAAGGTGAAGTGCTTGGAATCGCACGTGTTCTGAGAGGCGAAATTAAAATGAAGCGCCACACGGGGCTCTTCCGTACATGGCTTATTTCAAAAGCACAGGGAATGGGAATAGGAAAACAATTTATGAATTATACGCTAAACTGGTGCAAAGAAAATAATCTTCATAAACTTTCTTTAACTGTGTTTGCTTCTAATAAAGTGGCATACGAATTGTATAAAAAGGTAGGATTTGAACAAGAAGGTGTTATGAAAGAACAAGCTTATTTTAACAATGAATATGTAGATGAAATCTATATGTCCATTTTCTTTTCATAAAAAATAAGCACTTATTTTCGTCAATCCATAAATTGTATCTGTACATTCAGATTATTTGCGCTATAATAAAAGTGCACAACAAACATACACTTCTTCAAAACGTAGACTTTCCTGAGTTACAGGAAAGTTTTTTTATGTTTCACCTCCATTCCACTAAAAAAGAATTGAATAAATCCCCAGCTATTACAAATGTTAAATGTAACGCAATCAAAGAGGTGAAGTGTATGCCAAAAATTGTCTCAGTTGGATTTGGAGTTCCCCCCTATGAATTAACTCAGCAAGACACGCTGCTATTTGCAAAAGAGCTTTTTTCCGAGTCGTTTAAAAATATTAATCGTCTGCTGACCGTTTTTCAAAATGGTCAAATTGAAAAACGTAATTTTGCCAAAGACTTATCTTGGTTTCAAGAAGATCATACATTCGAAGAAAAAAATGATGCTTTTATAGAATGTGCTGTTGAATTAGGTACAAAAGCCATTGAAGAATGCTTAACAAATAAAGACTATGTAAGTACCCCTTTGCCGTGTGGAGAAATTGATGCTATTTTTTACGTTTCAACAAGCGGTGTAGCTACGCCTAGCATTGAAGCTCGAATTATGAATAAGCTTGCGTTTTCAGACCATACAAAAAGAATCCCTATATGGGGATTAGGGTGTGCCGGAGGAGCATCTGGACTTTCAAGGGCTTACGAATATTGCAAAGCCTTTCCGCGCGCTAAAGTTCTTGTATTATCCGTTGAGCTGTGCAGTTTGACTTTTCAGCGGAATGATCGTTCAAAAAGCAACTTAATCGGTACATCTTTATTTGCTGATGGAGTAGCAGCTGCTTTAGTCGCAGGTGACGAAGCAGATATCACTTTTTCCCGTTCAAAAAGCTTTCCTTACATTTTACATACACAATCGACGCTTATGCCAAATTCCGAAGACGTAATGGGATGGGAGATTAAAAATGATGGGTTATTTGTTGTGTTTTCAAAAGATATTCCCACTATTATCGATTCGTGGTTAGGCGGAGAAGTGGAGTCTTTTTTACAAACTCAGAATTTGACCAGTCGGGATTTAAAACATTTTGTTGCTCATCCTGGAGGGAAAAAAGTGCTTGAAGCATATGTATCAACGCTATCGCTAAACGAAAATATGATTGCTGATTCACTAGATGTACTTAAAAACCATGGAAACATGTCTTCGGCAACCGTTTTATATGTGCTAGACCGCTTTATGAAGAAAGAAATTCCGAGTAAAGAATACGGTTTATTAACAGCTCTTGGTCCTGGATTTAGTTCTGAAATGCTTCTATTAGAGTGGAGGTAAAGCGATTGTTTTTTTATAGTTTTTTTGTATTTATTATCTTACAGCGTCTATGTGAATTGGTGATTGCCAAAAGAAATGAAGCTTGGATGAAGAAGCAGGGAGCATACGAAGCTGGTCAAAGTCACTACAAATGGATGGTAAGCATGCACGCCGCTTTTTTTGCTGCTCTTTTTACGGAAGTGTATGTGTTAAACGGTGGAATGTATCACTTTTCTTTTTTGTTGTTTAGCTTTTTTGTGCTTGTGCAACTTGCAAGAGTATGGGCTATTTCTTCGTTAGGAAAGTATTGGAATACAAAAATTATCGTCTTGCCTAACGCGAAGGTTGTGCTAAGAGGTCCTTATCGGTTTATGAAGCACCCAAATTATACAGTTGTAGCGGCAGAATTGGTGTTAGTTCCGCTTATGTTTCAGGCATACTGGACGTTAGCTATTTTTTCTGTTTTCAATTTGTGTATATTAGCCGTTAGAATTCCTTTAGAAGAGCAAGCGCTAACGAATGAAACAAATTATGGCGAGGTCATGCAAAATACGGGACGTTTCTTTCCTGCAAAAAAATCTCAAAACTAATTGAAAATGATTATCTTTCATGATAAGATGAAATCAAATGATAAAGATTATCAATTTCATCAATTAGAAACGGTGGTGGACGTAATGGTTAGTCTTTTTGTGATCGGAGCACTTGCTACATATGTTGGCGTCACAACGTATGTAATGAAAAATATTGAAAAAGCCCAAAAGGCGTAATATATACACGATAAATAAATACAATGCAAAGCTGTCAAATTATTGACAGCTTTTTTTATTGTTTTTGTAACTAAAAATTCAGTTTTTTATGGGAAAACGTAGGTGAATCAAGTAAAATAGAGAAAGAATAAGCAGAAACAAAGATGGATAGAGAACATTTAAATACAGTCTTGAATGAGGCAAAAGGGGTAGAGTAATAATGGGTAAAGTGAGTGTGAAACATCAAGAAAATCTCCAATTGGAAGCATCTCTTTTTCATTTACATAAGCAATTTCAAGCAGCTGGAGATGAACAGCAGGCAGCAAAAGCAATACAGCTGTTAAAAAAGTGGGTGAACGGTGAATTTGTTGTAGCATTTTGCGGACATTTTTCGGCTGGGAAATCGAGTATGATTAACGAATTAATGGGGCAAGCAATTTTGCCTGCAAGTCCTATTCCGACAAGCGCAAACTTAGTATCAGTAAAGGCGGGGGATGAGCATGCAACCGTTTATTACCGCAAACAGCCGCCGGTGCGTTATGAAGCGCCTTATCAGCATGAACAAATTAAGCAGTTTGCTGTCGACGGAGATGAAGTAGAGTCCATTCATTTATCAATCGAGACAAACGCTATTCCTAAAAATGTTGTGGTGATGGACACACCGGGGATTGATTCAACAGATGATGCGCATCGTGTATCGACCGAGTCAGCTCTTCACTTAGCGGACGTTATTTTCTACGTGATGGATTATAATCATGTGCAGGCAGAATTAAATCTTCAATTTGCAAAACAGCTGCAAGAAGCTAATAAAACGCTTTATTTAATTGTAAATCAAATCGATAAACATCAAGAAGATCAGCTAACATTTCAAGCATTTAAAGAATCTGTAGAAACGTCATTTTTAAAGTGGAATGTTAGACCAGAAGGAATCTTCTATACGTCGTTAAAAGAGCCAGCCAACCGTCATAATGACCTTTCGTACGTAAAATCTCTATTACTTGCTATGATGACGGAAAAAGAAAACCGACATCAGCATATTCAACATGCGTTGCAAATGTTAATTGACGATCACCTTGCCTTTATTGAAGACCAAGAAGAAGAAAAGTTAACGATTCATGACGAGCTGCGCCATAAGCTGACGCTTGAGAACCATGAAATAAATAAGCAGCAAAAAGAGCAGCTTCTCGAAAAAGAAGCGGAAATAAAGCGTGCTGAAAAGCAGTTAGCAGAAACGTACCAACAAGAAACAGGCAAGATACTAAGCAACGCCAATTTAACACCATATGAAATGAGAGAAAAAGCTAGGCTGTTTTTAGAAACGACAAAGCCTGATTTCAAAGTGGGTCTTTTATTTGCTAAGAAAAAGACCGAGGAAGTAAAAAAAGAGCGGCTGACGTTATTTTTTGACGATATGAAAGAACGAACAGCCTCTCAGCTGCAGTGGCACTTGCAGCAATATGTGCAAGATCTGGTGAAAAATCAAAATCTTACTGACCCGGATCTTATACGCCAGGTTCAGCAGTTTGAAATTCCGTTAGAACCTCATGACTTAATTGAAACGGTAAAAGCAGGAGCTACGATTAATGGTGATTATGTTTTAACGTACGCAAAAGATGTAGCTGATCACATTAAGAAAAAAGCCACGCGATTGTTATACGAGCTCTATGCGCAAATCGAACAGAGCAAAATGGAGCAAGATGAAGTAAAGCGTGAGAATATTTCTCAACACTTGCAGGAATGTGAGGCATTTGAAGAAGCGTATACATCTCTTCAGGAAATGAAAGCAAAACTGGCACGTACAAAAGCGTTGCTTCAATCTTTACAGCAAACTGATGACGGCCTAACGCTAGAAGATACAAACGAGTTGTCATATATGTTACAAGAAGAATATGAAACGGGCATCATGAAAGCTGAAGAAAAGCATGAAGCTGCGAGTGAGCAGCAGTTAGTTTCACAGCCTGAGGAAGCTGTACATGAAACAGGAACAGAAAAGGTTCTTCAAGATGTATCTGCTGTTCTCGAACAGCTCCGTTCATTTGGAAAATTAGACCGCTTTATTAATAGGCTTCAAGAAAAACGTAAAAAGCTATCAAATCAAACGTTTACCGTAGCTTTATTCGGAGCATTCAGTGCCGGTAAGTCATCTTTTGCTAATGCGTTGATTGGAGAAAGATTACTTCCTGTATCTCCGAATCCAACAACAGCAACCATCAATAAAATTATGCCTCCAACAGAAAAACGGCCGCATAAAACAGCTGTTGTGCAAATGAAAACAAACAAGCAGATGATCCAAGATTTAAATGGTGCACTTAAGCTGTTTCATCATGAAGTAGAAACAATTGACGAAGCGCTAGCGATTATTCCGACCCTGCAGGCAACAGAAGAGCTGCAGCTGCATTTGTCGTTTTTACAGGCAGTAGAAAAAGGCTACGGCGAAGTCAAGCATCATATCGGTTCAGAAGTAGTAGTGGATACAGAAGGATTTCATGATTATGTAGCCAAGGAAGAAAAAGCGTGTTTTGTTCAATTTATTAACCTGTATTATGACTGTGAATTTACTCGCTTAGGCATTACGCTTGTTGATACACCTGGAGCTGATTCAATCAATGCGAGACACACGGGAGTAGCGTTTGAGTATATCAAAAATGCAGATGCCATTTTATTTGTAACGTATTATAATCATGCATTTTCAAAAGCTGACCGAGAATTTCTTATTCAGCTTGGCCGTGTAAAAGATGTATTTGCGCTTGATAAAATGTTTTTCTTAGTAAATGCAGCGGACTTAGCCAGCTCGGATACAGAGCTGCAGTTAGTTCAGACGTACGTAAAAGAGCAGCTTGAACAGTATGGTATACGCTTTCCGCGCTTATACCCGGTATCAAGCTTGCAAGCTTTGCAAAACCACGAGGATAAAATGTTTCTGCCATTCAAAAATGCGTTTTACCGCTTCATAAATTATGAATTACCAGAGCTTGCTATCCAAAGTGTCTATGCAGATTTCGAACAAATTTTAGCAGTTGCCAATGAAATGAAACAGGTGCAGACAAAATCAGAAGTCGATAAAAAGCGATACATTCAATCTCTTCACATAAAAAATGAGCAGGTAGCAGCAAAACTGCATGAAATTCATTTTGAATATGAACAACAGCAGTTTGACCGAGAATTAGAAGAGCTTTTATTTTATGTGAAAAAACGTCTGTTTGTGAGGTACGATGACTTCTTTAAAGAAGCATTCAGTCCGGCAAACTTAAGAGATGATCGAGGTGAAAAGCAAAAGCAGCTGCGCCTGTGTTTGCAGGAGTTGTTAACGTCTATTTCCTTCGACGCAACGCAAGAAGTGCGTGCGACCACTTTGCGAATCGAAAAATACATCGTAAAATTAATCGAAGACTGGCATCGAATGATCATCACAAAGCTACAGCGCTATGAACCGACGTTTACTCCAACGTTGAACTCGTTAGAGCCTCCAAATGGCAGCGAAGTTGTGACAAGTCATCAATTCGATAAGAATGAATCGTATCAAAAAGAGCTTTCACTGTATAAAAACAATAAAAGCTTTTTTGAAAAAAATGAGAAAGCAAAGCTCCACGCTGCTTTATTAGAACGTATTAAGCCGGATGTTAATCACTACATTGCGAAAGAAGAAGCTGCTCTTCATTCACACTATACCTATTTAGTGAATCAGTACGTTTTAGCGCATAAACAGTCTGTATCTGAAGAATGGTATGATTATTACAAACAGCTGCAAGCGGCCGTGTCTGAAGAATTTCCAATTCAAGAATTGGTAAGTACAATGACGGTGCTAGAACTTGTATTGGAGGAAAGAAAGGGTCATTAATTTTTATGTCTACACACATAAATAAACGTTTACAGGAAATTGAAAAAGAATATAATGTAGAAATTTTGTTTGCATGTGAATCAGGGAGCCGTGCTTACGGACTGGACACGTTAGCGAGTGATTTTGACGTCCGCTTTATATATAAATATAAAGCATCACGCTATCTTCATCTCAATAGACCTCAAGAGGTCATTAATGTAGCAGAAGGCAATTATGATATGCAAGGGTGGGATTTGTACAAAACCATTTATTTGTTTACAAAATCAAACCCTTCGCTTTATGAGTGGCTATGGTCGCCTTTTGTTTATTATCAAAAGTCATCGTTTGCTGAGCCACTCCGGCAAATGATGGCTCAATCATATTCCTTAAAAGCATTGGGATATCATTATTTTAAAATTTTAACGATAAATAGTAAAAGAAATCTGACATCTTCTGTTACAATAGAGGATATAAAAGTGATGCTCCAACTGATTCGTGCATTTTTATCACTGAAAGTAGTAAAGCAGCGCAGTTTCCCTGTCATTTTATTTGCCGATTTATGTAAGCAGGCAAATCTCGACGATAGGCAGCAATCCATCATTGAGCAATTTGTACAATGCAAGATAAGCGGGAAAGTCGCTTTTAATGAAAAGATGAAAAACTTTTTGGATAGCATTAAGAAAGAATCTGCAGCGATAGAAAAAAACTTAAAAGAATTACCGGAAAAGCAAATCAGTTATGAGGACATTAACTTATTTTTACTAACTCAGCATAATATAATGGAGGAACGAACATGAGTGTACATAAAGAAATTTCAGCCCATTCTAAAAAACAGCACGAATTAGTACGTGCTTTTGCCAGCTTAGAAGCTCGACGTGAGCAAGCTATTGAAGCAGCTGTGCTTCTCTGCAAAGAAGGGAAGCCCTTTTCTGTAGACGGTATTAACGCTGTAACAGCAGAAATTAATGAGCTGTCTCAAAAATACACCATCATTCCAGGCCGTAAAGTAGTGACGGAAGAAATGGTTAAAGAGTACGTGGCAAGAATATAAACGTGCTAAGCTCTGGTGTTTTTACCTTAATTTGAACAGGATATGACGTGCCGCTTGATCCATACTAATAGTGTACCAACGAGGTACAAATAGGAGGAGATAGCGATGGGTCGTCAAAAATTAGGTAATAAAAATGCGCAAGCGAATAACAATGCAAAGCATAATTATAACCAAGAGTTCTCTTCTGAGTTTAAAGCAAATCAGGCTCAAAAAGCAAAGCGTGCAAAAAGTGCAAATGACACTTATGCTGGGGAGTTTGCTTCTGAGTTCAACGTGCAACAAAACCAAAATAATTCTGTTAACAAGAAGTTAGAAGCTAATAAAAGTGCAAATAATCAATATGGACAAGAATTCGGCTCTTATGCTGAAGTTGAATCTGCCAAAATGAATAATGCTGCACAAAAAAAGCGTAAAAAATAACAGAACTGTTTCCAAAAACGCCGGGATTAGTCTGCTCTGTCAGCAGATTAGCCCGGCGTTTTTTGTTGGGCAATATTTGCTTGGGTACAAGATGTCAATCCATCGCAAACTATAGATGAGGTGAAGCAATATGAATAAAGGAATTGTCATTGCTCTTTCATCAATCGGTTTAGCACAAGCTTTAAAAATCCCAATTAAAAAGTATCAAACAGGAAAATGGGATATGCGGATGATTGCTGCGTCGGGTGGAATGCCAAGCTCTCATTCAGCCGGCGTATCTTCTTTGGCTACCTATGTAGCATTAAAAAGAGGTGTTTCTACGATTGACTTTGCGTTAGCATCTGTTTTTGGAATTATTGTGATGTACGATGCACAAGGAATTCGAAGGCAGACTGGCGAAATTACTATTAAAGTGAATACGTTAGATGAAGAAATTGAAAAGCTTGCGGGTCTTCCAGACGGAGGCTTTCACGATTTGACGGAACAGCGCTTGAAAGAAATGCTTGGTCATCAGCCAGAAGAAGTGATTGGCGGAGCCATTTTAGGAGTAGCACTTGGAGCAATTGGCTATTTTTTAGAAGGGAAATCATAGTCAAATAGCCAAAAGTAAGCTAAGATAAAGAAGAACCTTTGCAAAAGGATGGGACGAAAAAGTGACAAAAACAGCTCAAACCGTTGAAGAGTATCTTCTTTATCTTGAAGAAAAAGGCTTTCATTTAGCAGAAGATGCACGTGGATTTATTTCATTTGGTCAGCAGTATACGCGTGCAGCTGACGAGATGGTCATATTTACAATTGAATGGACACTAAAAGTACAAAAAGAATTTGACGGCAGTTTTTTTGTATCGCTCCTCGAGAATTTGACATCAAATCGTATTAGCAATCAAAAACAAGCCATTCAATATTTAAAGTCATCAGGTATGATTTAAGCAGGATTACATTCCTGCTTCTTTTTGATTAATGGCTTGTCTGGCCAGCTGATCAGCACCTGCATTTTGAGAGCTAGGGATCCACTTTATAAAAAATAAATCAAATTGACTGGACAATTTGAGGGCTTCTTCTAGTAAAGGAGCAAACGCTTTATTTTTAACGTATTCTTGGTTCATTGCGCGGTCTACTAGCTGAGAGTCTGTTCGAAAAGATACGCTCGTATACTTTTTTTCTAAACAAATTTTTAATGCATGAAGAAGTGCATGGTACTCTGCTTCATGATTCGTCATTGTCCCAAGAGCAATAGCGTAACGATGATGTTCACCATTTCCTTTAATTAAAATACCAGCTCCAGAAGGACCAGGATTGCCAGCAGTGGCTCCGTCTATATAAACTTCAATCATCATACAGCCTCCTTGTTAAAACAATATAAGCTTAAACCATGTTTTTTCATCAATAGTATTGTATCATAAGTACTTCAGCTATTTTATATTAGCACGTATAAACGCTAAAATCCGCTTATTAGGTAAGAAAACTGTCATGAAAAGACATAATAGAAGATAAAATACAAAAAAGCAGAAAAAGTGTTGAATTCAAAATTGCTGATGAAAGGAATGCTCGTTATGAATTTCCAAATTGAATGGCATTATAAATCCTCGAAACATAAACAGTTAATTTTCACATCCGATTTCACAGATGCGAATGAGGCGCTAATGATTGTGGGTGATTTAGAAAAAACAGGTCGAACGAAGGAAATTTTTCTACTTGATGAGCAGCAGCAAAAATGGACTGTAAAAGAAGCGAAAAAGCTCTTACAGGAAGTACAGACAGAGCCTCACGATATTGTGGCATATTTTGACGGAGGCTATGAGCATGATACGCTTTTAGCGGGGCTTGGGGCTGTGATTTATTTTAAACAGAACAACCAGTCTTACCGAATACGACGAAACTCAAGACTGCAAGAGATAGAATCAAATAATGAGGCAGAGTATGCTGCTTTTTATTATTTAATACAAGAGCTTGAGGAACTCGGTGTTCATCATATACCGGTAACGTTTAGAGGTGACTCTCAGGTTGTATTAAATCAGCTTGCAGGGGAGTGGCCCTGTTTCGAAGAAGAGTTTAATCGGTACTTAGATCGAATAGAAGATAAAATGCAGGAACTTGGTATCCGACCGGTATATGAGCCTATTTCAAGGAAGGAAAATGAAGAGGCCGACCAGCTTGCGACTCAAGCTCTTCAAGGGATACCAATTGCTAGCAGGAAGCAAGTGTAACACACAGAACGAAATGGAGATGAACGAGAGTGGAACGTAAACAATTATTAGAAGAAGTAACGGAGTTATTGGATTACTACTGTAGTGATTGTTTTGTAAAAAAAACGTTTAACAAAGAAAAGGGCAAAACATACGCTCAGACGTTTTGTATTAAAGAGTGTACCGTAGGAGAAAAGATTAAGCAGTATGGAGATTTGCTGACTAAAAAGTAAGCGTGTATAATTTGTCGGCAGCAGCTTCATTCTATCCATATGGAGGTGTTCTTTCAATGGATAAGTTTTCAAATGAAGAAGTAACAACAGGATATAATGATTTAAAGCAAGTAGAAGTGTCCATTCAATCTGCTCAAAAGATGATTGGGACAGCTACGATGAGTATGAGTCCTCAGCAGCTTGAAGAGGCAACGAATGCGCTTAACGATGCAAAAGCACAGCTTCAATCTGCCAAAGCTCATGGCACAGGAGTAGACGAGCAATTTCTTCAGCAGTGCATGCAGTCTATTCAAACATGTGACCAGCAGCTTACTGAGGCCAAACGCTAGTTATAACAAAAAAGAGACTCAGAAAAGAGTCTCTTTTACTATAAAATAAAAAGATCTATTTATGATAGCTTAGTGACATTAGCGGCTTGTGGGCCTCTATTGCCTTCTACAATTTCAAAAGATACCTCTTGTCCTTCTTCCAAGGATTTATAACCTTCGCTTTGGATGGCAGAAAAATGTACAAATACGTCGCTTCCGCCTTCAACTTCAATAAAGCCATAGCCTTTTTCATTGTTGAACCATTTTACTTTACCATTTTGCATAACTTGAATCCCCCTAGTACTGTGCAGCATCATGCTGCTGAAACTCGAATTATCATTTCCAATAGAGGTAAATGATTGTTTATATTATATAATAAGAAGAAATAAAATTTCAATATTAAAATTTAACTTTTCTGAAAATTAAATTTTATTTAACGTGGACATAGTCTATTTTTAATAAAAAAATTTCTCGTGAGATGAAAAATAACTGAAAATTTAGTTTATAATAAAAGTATAGTCAGCATAATTTTAACGCGGTGATAAGGAGTGGGTCGTGTATGTATCGTACACAAATAAATGGAAAAGAAATCATTTTGTTATTTTCAACGCTCGAAGCAGCAAAGAGCCGCAGCAGCCTAGAGAAAGAACAAATTTATAAGCGCGTATTGCATTTAAATGAGCAGCTGTTAATGTTTCAAAATGGAACAAGCTTCACCATTGGTGATCCGTTAGGATTAATTGTAGCTCAAGTGAAAAAAAGCGATTTGACAACCATATATATCGAACATATTATTGATAAACAGTTTATGTATGATGGAGATGGTCATCGAGGTGAAGTAGTGTAATAAGATGACGCCTATATATGAAGAAGCGTACGGAAATACTCGTACGCTTCTTCATATATGGGATTAAAAACATGTGTTTTTACAAGTATTAACAAGAATAAATAACAAAGTTCAATAAATTAAAGAAGAACAGTGAAACCATGAATAGCAATTACCTTTTTAGCTAAAAAATATAGATACACATCATCTTATGTAATGAGATAGTTAAGCTTTGAAATCAATGAACACGAGAAGTTTTATAAAGCTTAAATTGAAAAACGTGTGATTGTGACGTTAATTAGAAGTAAGGTTTGGAGGACGCTATGGAAAGTAGAAAAAAATTGGATTTACTTGCTCTTGCTTCTGTGCCACTTATCATGACCCTCGGAAATTCAATGTTAATTCCGGTGTTGCCGGTGATTGAAAAACGTCTACAGATAAGCTCGCTGCAGGTATCCATGATTATCACGGTCTACTCAATTTTCGCTATTTTTTTAATCCCGATTGCTGGTTATTTATCAGATCGATTTGGCCGCAAGAAAATTATTATTCCTAGTTTGCTGCTTGCTGCAGTAGGAGGGGCTTTAACAGGCTGGGCTTCATGGCAAATGGCCAATCCATTCTGGGTTATTTTAATTGGCCGCGCGATTCAAGGAATAGGTTCAGCAGGGGCTATGCCTGTTGTGATGCCTTGTGTAGGAGATATGTTCAAAGACGAGCAAGAAATTACAAAAGGACTAGGTTTAATTGAAACAGCCAATACGTTTGGGAAAGTACTAAGCCCAATACTGGGAGCTTTTTTAGCGGCTATGATTTGGTTTCTTCCTTTTTGGTTCATTCCTATTCTTTGCCTTATTTCGATTCTTTTAGTTATCTTTTTAGTAAAAGTTCCGAAAAATGATAGTTCTTCTGAATCTGAACAAAAAAAGAAAAGTATCACGCAGTTTTTGAAGGATTTGAAGAAGACGCTCAAAGAAAATATTGGATGGCTTATGGCTATTTTTATTTTAGGCGCCATTATTATGCTTGTATTATTCGGGGTTTTATTTTACCTATCGACCATACTAGAGGAGCGTTATCATATTGTGAATACGAAAAAAGGCTTGGTAATGGCTATTCCTTTGCTCGCTTTATCTATTTCTTCTTTTGTGGCGGGGAAAAAAGTTGGAAACAATAAAATCGTTATGAAGTGGTCTGCTTTTTTTGGCTTTTTATTGTTAACATGTTCTTTCATCATTTTATTTTTTAATACGTCTCTTTTTAGTATTTTACTCACTTTAGTGCTTGGTGGAATTGGAATTGGAGCAGCTCTTCCCAGTCTTGATGCACTTATTACAGAAGGAATTGAAAAGGAAGAGAGAGGAACCATTACGTCTCTTTACAGTTCGATGCGCTTTGTCGGAGTAGCAGCTGGGCCTCCTCTTTATACATTGCTTATGAAGTGGTCGGACATGGCTGTGTTCCAAACGTCTCTAGGGGTTAGTGCAGTAGGTGCCATTTTAGTTTTAAAAGCTATCAAACCAAAACCTGAAGGCGGCGTAAAACTGAAGAAAGCTGAAGTGTGATTTTACGGAGCTGTCTTATGATAAAAGACAGCTCTTTGCTATTTAAAGACCCGTCAATATGCTTAAATTTATATTGTGTCTAGAAAAAATCCTTGAAATTTCTTATACTTCAATTTATAGACAGCAGATGTAATAGTTCTTATTTTATTGAATAAGGTGGTTTTGAATTGAGTATAAATTATCAGAAATTAAAAAGCATGGTGGATCATTATCAAATATTTGATCTTGTAGCGTATATAACAGAAGAAGTACAAAGCCTTCAACCAAAGAGCCTTGCGGGGATTGTGAAAGAATGGTTGACACACTTACAAACGGAAGAAGAGCTGTACGAGCTTATCCGCTTTTGTGATGAGGCTTTATTAAATCGTTTAAGCCGAATGTTAACGACATATGGCTATCGTCGATTTGGCTCGATTCGAATGGTGACTCTTTATTGCGATGATCTCCTGCGCGAAGGCAAGATACTTGACGCTGATGATAGACTTTCTTTATTAATTTCTCAGCTGGATACGGAATCAGTTAAAAAGGAACAGCTTGAGAAAATCTATTTTTTAAAGGTAAGAATTCTTTTAGAAATGAAACAAGTGGATGAAGCTTCTAAGTGGATGAAACAAGTAACGTCACATAACCAAAAGGGTATGGCTGACAGATGGGGCTATTTTTATTTGCAGCTCAACGACAGAATGAAAGCTGAAGCCTGCTTAAAAGAAGGAACGGCATATAAGGAGAATGGAGATTTTTGCTATGCAATGCTAGCGGACTTATATGCGTACGAAGGGAAGCATGAACAAGCGCTTGAAACAATTAACGAGGCTATTGTTCGCTATCCACAGCTTCCGTCTTTATATATGGATAAAGTCATGCGATTAAAAGATTTAAAAGAGTATTCTCTCTTGCTTGAAACGATTGAATTTATCGACTCAAAGTTACCCTATCACGATTATCAAGATTTTTTTACGCTGCTGCGCGCCGACATTTATTTTGAACAGCAGCAGCAATCTCAGCTTATGCATCTGCTCTCGACCAAGCGATGTTTAAAAGATTCACCTTATCAAAAATTAATCGGAAAGCATACAGACGATAAATTCAGTACAATCAAGCTTCCGATTGTACCCATCGTTCAAAAAGATAATTATTGCGTGCCAGCCAGTATGAGTATGATGTTAAGGCTTTTACATACCGAAAAAACACAGGATGAGATTGGAACGCGTATTTACGGCGGCTTAGGATCCAAATTATCAACTGCGGTGAGCTACTTTGAATCTCTTGGCTTTGCAGCGATGTTTTTCACAGGCACAGTTGAACAGTTTAAAGAACTATTAGACAAAGGGCTGCCTATTTTGGTCAGTCTGGAATTTGAACAAGCTTCCCACGTTCAAGTTGTATTTGGCTACGATGATGAACTTGAACTTTTCCATGTACAAGATGCTAATTTTCTAAGTCCAACATATGTAGAATATAAAAATTTTGATCAGCATTACGCTAATTCGGGGTTTTTATCAATTGTTGCTTCTAAAGCGGCAGCGGATCTCGCTTCACTTTCTAAAGAGCAAGATGAGTTTATCCGTCAGCTGTATGACTTAATCGAACTAGTTGAAGCGGATGAAGAGGCCCACATTAACGATCTCGTTTCTTTATTAAAAGCAAATGAGCATGTTCCATTTTCCGCTATTTACAGTATGAAGCATTTGTACAGAAAAGAGCATGAAGCCTATATTCGTACGTGTATTAATCATGTGTTAGAGAAATATAGCAATCATGATTATCTTAAGCTTCACGCCGCATATGCCTTTTTTAAACTTGACGACAGTAAGGGAGCATCTTCCTTGTTACACCACATAGATAACAAAAAGCATAGCTCTTTTTATCACTATCTTAAAGGAAGAATTGCGCTGGATGAAGAGAAATATGATGAGGCTGTTGAAGCACTGCGCAGCTCGCTGCAATTAGACGTAGAGCAGCATTTGAACTGGAGCTATCTAGCACTTGCATACATGTACCAGGGAAACCTCGAAAAGGCTTTTGAATGCTCGACTATTTCCTTAAATATGTATAGTGATGAATCTTATACACAAATCAATCACGGACTTATTTTAATGGAGAAAGAAAGATACGCAGAAGCCAGAAATCTTTTCGACGCGTTATTAAAGGAAAACCCAAAAGATGCGCACAGCTGGTTTGAAAGAGCCCGTTGTGATGAACATTTAAAAAAGTTTCGTAAAGCTTACCGGGGGTTTCAAGTAGCTAAACAGCTTTTGCCGACTGTTCCTTATCCATATCTTTCGATAGCTGATTTGCTACAATATCAACTAGAAAAAACGGACGAAGCTGAAAGCTATCTCAAAGAAGGCATGAAGCATCTACCGGGCGACATGACAATTCGAGGAAGACTAGGCGATTTATACGTCGCGAATCAAAGGTACGAAGAAGCTATTGCTCTGTATAAAGAAGGCTTAAAAATAGAGGAAGATGCCCTTATGTATTTGGGGTTATCTTATGCGTATTTAGAAACAGGTGAACATTTAACGGCCGTTGATACGCTCACGCTTATTGCGCAGAAGTTTTCATCGAACAGCGACGTCATGTTGGATGCAGGCAGCATGCTTTTAGATGCAGCAAAACAAAAGGAGCTAGACAATCAAACGTTAGAGTTTGGATTTGCTCTTTATGAAGAAGGAATTCATTTTGCTCAAACAGCGTTAGATGAAGTGTTAGAAGCATATACGGGTTATTTAGAAGACACAGCTTTATTGACTCGTGGAATTAAGTTTTTAACTGCAGAACATCAAGAGCACCCTAATGAGATTTTGTACATGTGCTATTTAGGCATATTATACGAACAGGTCAAGCAGCTAACAAAAAGTGAGAAGCTTTATCATCAAGCGCTTCGTATCAAGCAAGATGCTTTGCCATATTATCGGTTAGGTGAAATATATCAATCAATGAATCGCATCACTGAAGCAAACGAGGCCTTCCAAAAGTGCTTAACTCTTGATAAAACATTTGAAGCCGCTTGTATGAAGCTTGCCGAAATGGCTTGTGAAGAACAAAATCGAACGGCTGAAAGAAATTGGCTGCTTCAATGGATACGGCTGAATCCTATGGAAGTAAACGTTGAGCACGTAGCTTCACTTTGTGAAACAGAGAAAGAGTATGAAGAGCTGTTAGAGGTATTAAAGAGCGTAGAGGAAATTGTGCTACCTCAATGGCTCGCTGACAGCCAGGCTCATGTGTATCGTCTAAAAGGAGACATTTCACAGGCTGAAGCGTATCTAGAGAAGGCTCTTGAACTAGATCTACAGAATCCTGCTATTCGCCATCATCAGGCAAAATGGCTCATCATGGAACAGAGATATGAAGAAGCTAGAAAAGTTCTTACAGAGTTGCTAAGTGAGGATCCGGAAGATTACGCTCTATTTCAAACGTTCATGTCTAGCTTTCTAAATGGAAAAAAACTGTCCGGGCTTACGGCAGATTTAAAAAAGATAAAAATGGAAAAACAAAGCAAAAGTTTGTTATTTAAAAACGCAGCCGAGGCTTTAAATGAGTATGCCGATTCGGTCGTAGAAGAGCAGCAAGGATCTATCTTCAAACGAAGCTTAGCAAAATTCAAAGCAAAAGCAAAAACGGTTACGCTGCTTGGCTTAACGATTGAATTGTATGAACTTGCCATAAAAACGGATCGAAATAATAAAGAGGCTGTGCATGCATTTGCGGCTTTTTACGAAGAGAAAGGGTTGATTGAAGATAGCATCACCGTGCTGAAAAAATCGCTGCATCAAAGCTGGGATTTTGATGTTGCCTATCATTTAGCCAATATACTCGTTAATATCCAAGAAAATGAACAGGCTGCACATGAAGCGCTAAACTTAGTTCAAAAACTTCTCAAACAGCAGCCAAATCATATAGATTTGCAGATATACCGAGCATTTATTTTGAGTAACCTTGAAGAGGTAGAAAAATCAGAGGCTGCTTTTCAAGAATTACTTCAGCAGGAGATTTATCAGCCTGACATATATGCAGGACTAGCAAAACTGTATAATAAAACGGAACGTTATCATGAAACTGTTCAGCTTCTTCAAAAAGCAATTGAACAGCGTCAAGAGTATGAAGGAATGTATACCGATTTAGGTATCGCGTATCATTTAGAAGGTGAAACAGAAGCAGCAGCTTCGCTTATGATAACCAGAGTAGAAAGCGGAGACGAAGATCTTTTTATTCGCTATAACTTGGCATGCTACCTAGCTGTTCTTGGAAAAACTGCCTCTGCTCAGGAAGAGTTGGATTATGTTTTAGCGCACGATGAAACGGGAGAATTTTATGAAATGGCTATGGAAGACGATGAACTAAAAGGATTAACGGTAAAAAGGTAAAAAAAGAAGCTGAGTTTCAGCTTCTTTTTTTTATCCCTCTTTTGCATCTTGTCTTTTCAACGAAAGTGATTCGGAAATTTCCAGTGCAAGAATGATAATGGTACCAAGAACTAATCCATTGCTTAAAAACGTAGTAACTAAAGGAGGAAGTGTTGAAAAAGCTTGAGAAGGCAAAAACATAACCCCTATCCCCGACAGCAGCGCAATACCTGCTTTTTTCATTGCTTTTTCGGGCTGTTTGGCATGCTTGAATTCTCCAATTCCAAGAGCCATCATACCTGTAAAAACAGGAAAGATTGCCGCGTATCCGACGGCAGGAGGAAGAGCGGACATAATGGATGTTAAAGGAGTAAAGATACTCAGAAAAAGCAAAAGACACGATGCTACAATAAAAGGAACTCGGCTATAAATATTTGTAGCTGAAATAAATCCACCGGAACCTGAAATAGGAACGGCACCGACACCTGAAAACAATCCTCCAAGCAGCTGGCTTATACCCGAAACCATCCCGGAACGTTTAATATTGTCTTTTTCAATTTTTTCTCCTTTGTGTTTATAAACAGACTCAACAACACGAATAGAAGCGAGCATGTTTGTGATTAAAATGAGTGTTACAAAAAAAGCAGTAACAACCATATTCCATTCAACGCGAGGAGCTCCGAATACAAACACTTTAGGTATGTAAAATAATTGCGCCTGAAATTCGATAGGTTTAGCTAACCCTAACATTGCAAATACTCCCCAGCCTACACCAATACTAATAATAATGCTGAGTTTATTTAACGTCCGGTGTGATAATAAATAAAAAGTCAGCAGCAAAATCGCAGCTGAAGTCAGCGCAATTGGAAGTTTAATAGCTGAATTCGTTTCTGTAATGCCAAACATTCCTTTTAAAAAGGAACCGCTGAGCTGCGTCACTAATAAAATTAAATATGTACCGGTAACCGTTGGAGTAAAGTATTTTGCTAGTTTATCAATGAGACCAAACAGGCTCATTAAAATAGCAATTATCCCGCTTATAAGAAGGGTGAACTGCAGCACGCGAAGCGTTTCGGAGTGAGAACCAAACAGAACGGTTCCAAGACTCGCATACAGAGAAAAGACGCCCCACCAAACGCCAGCTGGCCCTTCCATGATTGGGTATTTATGCCCTATAAATACCTGCAAGAGCCCGGACAAAGCCAAAATAAATAATGTTCGCTGTAAAAATTGAATAGAATCTGCTGGGTTTAAATGAAACTGAGAAGCAATTACAATAGGAACAATCATACTATTAGAAATCATAAATAAAAACCATTGTAGCGAAGCAATGGAAACTCGAAACATTCTTAACACCTCAATTAATGCCGACGAGCGGCTGAATGAACCAACAGGTTGCTCTATTATTTTACCATGGGATTTCCAATTTGTAAGCGATATCTTGTTAAAAGGATGACGAGTAAAATGTCAAAAGATTCAATATATTGTTGTAAAAAGAAGAAAGATAATTTATAATTTTCTTACAATTATAAATTATAAACATAAGAATAATTTATAATAAACTGACTAACAGTCAAGGAAGGAGGAGGGATAAGACAAATGAAACTATACCTGTCGGTTGATATGGAAGGAATTACGGGACTCGTCGATCACACAAATGTTCTGCGAGAGAAAGAGAATTATGAAAGAAGCCGCCAAATAATGACGGATGAAGCGAATGCAGTCATTTATGCAGGGTTTAGAGAAAAGTGCTCAGAAGTTGTGGTAAATGACAGTCATTCGAGTATGAATAATCTCCTTGTTGAACGGCTTCATCCAGAAACTCAGCTTATTTCAGGAAGCGTAAAACCATATTCAATGGTACAGGGATTAGATCAGACTTTTGATGGTGCTATATTTCTAGGGTATCATGCTAAAGCATCCATGCCTGGTGTCATGTCTCATTCAATGATATTTGGTGCTCGCAATATGTACATAGACGATATGAATATTGGAGAGTTAGGCTTCAACGCATACGTCGCAGGCTATTACGGTGTGCCAGTTTTAATGGTAGCTGGTGATGACCAAACGGCGCTGGAAGCACAGCAGCTTATTCCAAACGTGACGACTGCTATCGTCAAACAGGCCATTTCACGTTCTGCAGCCAAAACATTAACCCCTAAGAAAGCAGAACAATTACTTCAAGAAAAAACAGCCGCAGCTATTCAGCACAAACACCTTGTTAAACCTTTAATTCCACCTAAACACCCAACCTTACGAATAGAATTTGCAAATTATGGTCAAGCAGAGTGGGCGCATTTAATGCCGGGCACAGAAATTGAACCTGGAACGACGACCGTTCGGTTTCAAGCAAAAGATATTTTAGAAGCTTATCAGGCCATGCTTGTTATGACTGAATTAGCTACGCGCACAACATTCTGTTAGAAGGTGGGATAAAGGTGAAAAGTTATATTTTAAAGCGATTTTTATCCATGCTTGTTACGCTGTGGGTAATTGTGACCTTAACCTTCTTTTTAATGCATTCGATTCCTGGATCTCCATTTAATGAAGAACGAGCGACAAGCGATGCAGTTCAAAAAAACCTGGAATCATTTTATCACTTAGATGAGCCGCTAGTTGTGCAATATGTTCTTTATTTGAAATCCATTGTTACCTTTGACTTTGGTCCTTCTATTAAACAGCCGTCTCAAACGGTTAACGACCTTTTAGGAAGAGGGTTTCCCGTGTCATTTGAACTTGGAATGGTGACGTTAATTCTTGCGGTGATTTCCGGTATTACACTAGGCATTATCGCTGCTCTTAGAAGAAACGGAATAATTGATTACATTGCGATGAGCATAGCAGTTATCGGATTGTCGATTCCAAATTTTGTTATGGCCACGTTGTTAATTCAACAGCTTTCTGTTAATTTTAAAATTTTACCCGCTGCTACGTGGACGAGCCCTTTACATATGATTCTTCCGACTCTAGCTCTTGCCACAGGTCCTATGGCTATTATTGCACGTTTGACTCGCTCAAGCATGATAGAAGTACTGACTCAAGATTATATTCGAACAGCGCGTGCAAAAGGGCTTTCGCCAATGAAAATTGTATTTAAACACGCGCTTAGAAATGCTTTAATGCCTGTTATAACAGTTCTTGGAACGATTGCAGCCAGCGTATTAACTGGCACATTTGTTATTGAACAAGTCTTTGCTATTCCTGGCATGGGGAAATATTTTGTGGACAGTATTAATACGAGAGACTACCCCGTAATTATGGGCACTACGGTCTTTTACAGTTCGATTCTCATCATTATGCTTTTTTTAGTAGACATTGCTTACGGAATACTTGATCCACGAATCAAACTGTATAAGAAGGAGGGATAACGTGCTGGAAAAACAGGAGTATAAGCAAATTCCTGATGAGTGGTTTACGCCAAAGAAAAAAAAGAAATCTGAAGCCGAAGCAGTTGTAAGGCCGAGTCTTTCTTATTGGCATGATGCATGGCGCAGGCTTGTAAAAAACAAGTTGGCCATGCTGGGTCTCTTTTTTTTAGTCATCCTCGTTGTGATGGCTATATTCGGTCCTATGTTTTCACCCTACAGCGTAACGAAAGCCTCTTTTACAGAGCAAAACCTTCCTCCTTCAGCTAGTCATTGGTTTGGAACGGATGACTTAGGCAGAGATATGTACACTCGGACATGGTACGGGGCTAGAATCTCTTTATTTGTAGGGCTGATGGCAGCGCTTATTGATTTTATCATCGGTGTCATTTACGGGGGCTTCTCAGGCTATAAAGGAGGAAAAACAGATAATGTCATGATGCGCGTAATTGAAATTTTATACGGTCTTCCTTATTTATTAGTGGTAATTTTACTAATGGTAGTCATGGGACCCGGGCTTTCTACGATTATTGTGGCACTTTCCGTTACAGGTTGGATCGGGATGGCGAGAATTGTACGGGGGCAAGTATTGCAAATAAAAAACTATGAATACGTGCTTGCATCCAAAACGTTTGGAACAAAAACAAGCCGTATCATTAAGCGAAACCTGCTTCCAAATACGATGGGACCGATTATCGTTCAAATGACACTAACCGTACCAACTGCCATTTTTGCTGAAGCTTTTTTAAGCTTTTTAGGGCTGGGTGTACAGGCTCCTTATGCGAGCTGGGGAGTAATGGCAAACGATGGTTTATCAACGATTCTATCAGGCTATTGGTGGCGTTTGTTTTTTCCCGCGTTTTTTATTTCTCTTACCATGTTTGCTTTTAATGTCCTTGGAGACGGACTGCAAGATGCACTTGATCCGAAATTAAGGAGGTAAGCAAATGGAAAAAATAATCCGAATCAAAAACTTACACGTACAGTTTTCAACTTACGGAGGGCAAGTTCAAGCTGTAAGAGGCGTTAGTTTTGATTTACATAAAGGAGAAACCCTAGCGATTGTAGGAGAGTCAGGTTGCGGAAAAAGCGTAACATCTCAAAGTATCATGAGGTTAATTCCAACACCTCCGGGCAGGATCACAAGCGGCTCTATTTTATTTAAAGACCAGGATTTAACAAAACTATCAGAAAAGAAAATGCGAGACATTCGAGGCGCTGATATTTCGATGATTTTTCAGGATCCTATGACTGCGCTTAATCCAACTCTTCGCGTAGGTGAGCAAATTGCAGAAAATATTATGCAACATGAAAACATTTCAAAAGAAAAAGCCAAAGAAAAAGCATTTGAAATGCTGGAGCTAGTCGGAATTCCAAATCCTAAAGAACGCCTAAAGCAATATCCTCATGAATTTAGCGGGGGAATGAGACAGCGTATTGTCATTGCAATGGCTCTTGTATGCAACCCCGAAGTGCTAATTGCTGATGAACCTACCACAGCCCTTGACGTCACGATACAGGCGCAGATTTTAGAATTATTTAAGGATGTTCAGCAGAAAACGGATGTCTCCATTGTTTTAATTACCCATGATTTAGGTGTAGTTGCTCAGGTAGCTGACCGTGTTGCCGTAATGTATGCAGGAAAGATTGTAGAAATTGGAACAAGAAGAGACATCTTTTATACGCCGCAGCATCCGTATACAAAAGGATTGCTGCGTTCAGTTCCTCGGTTAGATCTATACGAAAGTGAGCTTGTGCCTATTGCAGGCTCACCTCCCGATTTATTTGCACCTCCATCTGGATGTTCGTTCGCACCTCGCTGTCCTTACGTAATGGAAGTGTGTGATCGCATGTATCCTACGTCGACAAAGCTGAAAGAAAGTCACCAAGTGCACTGCTGGCTTCAAGATGAGAGAGCCCAAAAATTTGTAACAACTATAAGCTAGATTTATAGATGAATAGCGAACTTATGAAAGAGGGGAAAATGATGAAAAAAATAGGGTCTTTACTAATGATGTGTGTACTTATATTTGCACTTGCTGCCTGTACGGCCACAAAAGATTCAGGCGCGGAGCCAGAAAAGAAAAGCAGTACAGCAAAAGAAGACGGTAAGGTCCTTTATATGAATAATGGCGCAGAACCTACGTCTTTTGATCCGCCTATTGGGTTTGATTCATATTCATGGAATATGCTTAATAACTTAATGGAGGGGCTGACTCGTTTAGGAAAAAGCGATGAGCCTGAAGGAGCAATGGCCGAGAAATGGGATATTTCTGAAGATAAAAAAGTCTATACATTTCATTTGCGAAAAGATGCTAAATGGTCAAATGGAGATGACGTAAAAGCAAGTGATTTTGTGTTTGCATGGAAGAGGCTGTTAGATCCTAAGACTGGTTCTCCAGCGGCGTTTTTAGGCTATTTCATTCAAGGTGGAGAAGAATTTAATACGGGTAAAGGCAGTGCTGATCAAGTAGGAGTCAAAGCGCTAGATGACAAAACTTTTGAAGTTACGCTTAAAAGTCCGCAAGCCTATTTCTTAAGCGTAGTTTCCAATCCAGCGTTTTTTCCAATTAATGAAAAAGTAGCAACAAAAAATCCGAAATGGTTTGCAGAAGCAGATTCGTTTGTTGCTAATGGTCCTTTCAAATTAACTCAATGGAAGCATAACAGTAATCTAGTAATGGAAAGAAACGATCAGTACTGGGATGCTAAAAATGTAAAGCTCGATAAGGTAAAATGGGCAATTGTTGAAAATACAAACACAGAATACCAAATGTATCAAAATGGAGAACTAGATGTTTCTGAAATTCCATCGGATTTAAGTGAAAAGCTGTTGAAAGATGGAGATGTTCATATCGAAGACCAAGCGGGAACTTACTTCTATCGCTTTAACTTAGATAAAGAGCCCTTTCAAAACAAAAATATCCGTAAAGCATTCGCAATGGCTGTAGATCAAGATCAAATTGTTAATTTTGTTACAAAAAATAAAGAAAAACCAGCTCGCGGGTTTGTATCATACGGATTTAAAGATGCAGATGGAAAGGATTTCCGTAAAACAGGCGGCGACTTACTAAAAACAGATGGCAAAGAAGCAAAAGCACTTCTGAAAAAAGGAATGAAAGAAGAAGGATATAAAAAGCTGCCAGCTATTACGCTAACATACAGTACAGACGATACACATAAAAAAATAGCAGAAGCACTTCAGCAAATGTTCAAAGAAAATCTAGGTGTAGATGTGAAGCTTGCCAATATGGAATGGAATGTTTTCCAAGAAGAACAAAAAGCGTTAAAGTTTCAGCTGTCACGAAGTTCGTTTTTAGCTGATTATGCAGATCCAATCAACTTTTTAGAGAGCTTCCAGACGGGTCATTCAATGAACCGTACAGCTTGGAGCAATAAAGAATATGATAAGTTAATTAAACAAGCTATGAACGAAACAGATAATAAAAAACGTTTTGAGCTTATGTATAAAGCAGAAGGTATTTTATTTGATGAGATGCCGATCATTCCTATTCATTTCTACAACTATGTGTTTTTAATAAAAGATAACGTATCTGGAATTGTTCGTCATCCTGTTGGCTATTTAGATTTGAAGTGGGCAGATAAACAGTAAAGTGGAACTTTTCGTCAGAGGGGATTTCAATTCCCTTCTGACCCAAGTTTCACTTTCTTCATTTCTTTACACAAAAGGAGTGTAGCAAATGATCAAACCAAAACGATTAAAAAAAGGTGATACAGTAGCTGTTATTGCACCTGCTAGTCCGCCTAATCAGCACAATCTAAAAAAAGGACTAGAATATTTGAAGGAAATAGGATTAAACGTAGTAACGGGTGCGCATTTATATCAAAAAAACGGGTACTTGGCAGGGACTGATGAACAGCGAGCAGCCGATATACATGCGATGTTTGCCAATAAGGAAGTAAAGGCAATTATCTGTGCATGCGGAGGGTACGGGACTGCTAGGCTTGCCTCGCAATTAAACTACAATTTAATTAAGCAAAACCCAAAGATTTTTTGGGGATATAGCGATATTACGTTTTTACATACCGCTATTCATCAGCGCACAGGTTTGGTTACCTTTCACGGGCCAATGCTTTCGTCGGATATCGGAAAAGAAGATGTTCATATAGAGACGAAGCAAGCTTTTTATCAATTATTTTCTCACCGTTCTTTTTACTATACGGATCAAATTAGCCCGCTCGACACTATTTGTGAAGGAGAAGCAACTGGTCAGCTGATAGGAGGAAATCTGACTTTGCTCGTGAGCACGCTTGGCACTCCATTTGAACTAGATACGAAAAATAAAATTTTATTTATTGAAGATATTGACGAAGAGCCGTATGAAATTGACCGCATGATGACACAGCTGTATATGGCCAATAAACTGCAGGATGCAGCGGGAATTCTTATCGGAGATTTCCATAACTGCTATCCTAAAAAACGTACAGAGTCGCTTTCACTAGAAGAGGCATTAACAAGTTACCTGACTTCTTTAAAAAAGCCTGTTATGAGAGGGTTTCGCATCGGGCATTGCTCGCCTCAAACAGCTGTGGGAATTGGAAGTTATGCCACGATGTCGACTTATGAACAAATGGTGGAATTTGAATCCGGTATTACATTACCAAAAGATAAAGTCGAACGCTGAAGGTTAAACCTGCAGGGAGGAGAAATAAGTGATGGATAAAAAAACGTATTACGTTTGTGTGGCTGTGGCGACTGTGTGGACTTCCTGTGACTCTTGCAGAGAAATAGATGACAATGCAACAAGTGTCCCAGTAAAACTAGATAAATGGCTGGAGCAATTAACGTTTACACGTCGGTTGGAGCTTTGTGAGAAAAATTTAGTTCAAACGCAGCTGTTACTAGGAGAAGAAGTATATGTAACGGAACTGAAAGGTAAATGGGCAAAAATCGTTATTCCTTCTCAGTTTTCTTCTAAAGATGAAAGAGGATATCCCGGGTGGGTTCCTTTCCACCAACTGATTTCCCAAGCTGAATATTCTCCATTAAATAAACCAACGGCAGTGGTATCAGCAGCGATTGCGACACTGCAGCTAGCGGAAGAAGCCTTGCAAATTAGTTATCAAACGCAGCTGCCTCTTTTAAAAGAAGATAAAGAATGGCTAGAGGTTCAAACACCGGTTGGCACTGGGAGAATAAAACGTCAAGATGCTGTTGTAATAGAGGATAGAAACCGTAAAACAACAAAAGGAACTGGAGATATGATTATTGCAGCAGGAGAACAGTTTTTGAATCTTCCATATTTATGGGGGGGGATGAGTGCTTGGGGATATGATTGTTCCGGGTTTGCCTATGCTACTCATAAAGCAAACGGCTATCTTATTCCAAGAGATGCCACCGATCAAGCAAGGAAAGGCAAAGAAGTAGGATTAGACTCTATTCAACCCGGAGATTTATTGTTTTTCGCTTATGAAAAAGGGAAGGGGTCTATCCACCATGTTGGTATTTGTTATGGCAGAGGAAAAATGCTTCATTCACCTAAAACGGGTAAAACCGTCGAACTGATTGAATTAAAAGGAACGCTTTATGAAGAAGAGCTGTGCGCAGCCCGGCGCTATTATTAGGAGGTGGCAGTTATGACAGCGAAGCATTTGTTAGAAGTAAAGCAGCTGAGCAAATATTTTTCAATTACGAACAAGCAGGTTTTGAAAGCAGTAGACGGCGTGTCTTTTTATATTTCAAAAGGAGAAACCTTTGGACTTGTTGGTGAATCCGGCTGCGGAAAATCCACTGCCGGGCGAACAATCATTGGATTGTATAACCGTACATCAGGAGAGGTGCTTTATAAAGGGAAAAACGTGCATGAGCTATCAGAGAAAGAGAAATTTGCTTTTCATCGTAATATGCAAATGATTTTTCAAGATCCATATGCTTCACTGAATCCTCGTTCTACCGTAAAGGAGATTATCTCAGAGCCAATGGAGGTTCACGGACTTTATTCCAATAAAAAAGAAATGCTGAACCGGGTGTATGAGCTGCTAGAAGATGTGGGGCTAAATCGTGATCATGCCAACCGCTATCCTCATGAGTTCAGCGGCGGGCAGCGCCAGCGCATAGGGATTGCGAGAGCTTTAGCGTTAAATCCAGAATGCATTATTGCAGACGAACCTATTTCTGCTTTAGATGTATCTGTACAGGCTCAAGTAGTTAATTTATTAAAAAAACTCCAAAAAGAAAAAGGGTTAACTTATTTATTTATTGCACATGACTTGTCGATGGTAAAGCATATAAGCAGTCGTATTGGAGTTATGTATTTAGGGCATTTAGTAGAATTAACAACAAGTTTGGAGCTATATCAAAAACCGCTTCACCCATACACTCAAGCTCTACTGTCAGCTATTCCTATTCCTGATCCTGACGTTGAGGATAATCGGAAGCGGATTGTTCTTAAAGGAGAATTGCCAAGCCCCATTAACCCTCCCTCTGGCTGCGTGTTTAATACACGCTGTCCTCTTGCAGTAGCAGCCTGTAAGACTCAAAAACCAGAGTGGCAGGAAGTTGAAGAAAATCATTTTGTGGCCTGCCACTTATACAATCAAAAGATAATGAGTACCAACTATATTGAAACAGCTGCGACAAAATGATGGAAAAAGCAAGAGTGAAAATAGAAGATGCAGTTACGAAATGGAAACGGAGTAATAATGGACTTATACGGATTCATATTGAAGGGAAAGAATCCATACAGATTAATTCTTTTATCCAACAACGAGCAGCAAGTACAATCAAGCTGCTGCTTGCAATAGAAGCGTTTCGTCAAATTGATGAGGGCATCTTGGCTTTAACATCTGTCATTCGAAGAATGGAAAAAAACACGGTTGGCGGAGCAGGTGTACTTAGAGCTCTTCCGCGGTTAACACATATTAAAGTGGAAGAGCTGCTTGCCCTTATGATAATGGTTTCTGACAACACAGCTACAAATGAGCTCATTTCTTTAGTAGGATTTGAAAAAATTAACGAATGTGCTAAAAATCTAGGATTAAAGAAAACCGTTTTAAACCGCTATATGATGGACGAAACAGCTGTTAAACAAGGAATTGATAATTATACGTGTGCCTCTGACGTAGTAAAGTGCCTAAAGGAAATATGTGAAGGAAACTTTTTGCGAAAATCTAGTTGCGAAAAAATAATGAGAATGCTAGAAATGCAGCAGTTTCGGCATAAGCTTCCAGCACGTATAGGATCAGCGTTTCAAGCTGCGAATAAGACTGGAGAACTACAGGGAGCGGAACATGATAGTGCTATTCTCATGCGAGGTAACGAAACGTATTATGCCGTTGTTTTGATAGATGGACTAAGTGACAATGAACAGGGAAGGAGATTGATTACTGATATTGGATACCTTCTGTCATCTAACATCTAAAAATCTTTTGACCATTTCAATAAGCGGGGGTAGTTTGGTCTCTTTTTATTTAATGTCTTCCATCAAAGAAAAACTCACATGTACTAATAATAAATGCTTGTCTTCTCAGATTTTGGCGAGACCGTTGTTTGCAGTGCTGGATTTGTGCTAGTAATAGATAAACATGTTCTTTTTCATAAAATTTTATGAAAAAATAATGATAAATCATTCATCCTATACCAACTTATTCATATTTTTTATATAATAGAATAATAGTATATATTTTAAACGAATAGTGAATGTCTATGCCAATTAGCAAGGAGCATGAAATTATTCGATTCATAAATGGTGGTGTATGTATGGCAAACGAACATGTAATGATAGATATTATAAAAGCATTTAAACGCAATTCAACTGAATCCATTGCCATGGATTTAATTAAGGAAGTGCGAGGGACATTTAGTCCTTTACCTAAATATATAGCGGATTTAATTGATGAGCTGAGAAAATTAAATTTAAAAGACGAAGTGATCAGTGTAATCTTGTATCAATCTGTATATGTGGCGGATCATCAATTTAATATTAAAGATACCATTACCAATCGTCAGTTTGTAAAAGATACGATTGAAATGGGCAGAAGATGGGTGCATCAGTACGGCCGAATTGAAACAGTAGAAGAAGCAATTCATATTGCAGAGCAAGTGTCTACAAAAGAGGACTTGCCTCATCATTTGCAAACAGCAACAATTGACGAAAAAATTACGCTTGAGGTGCAGCTTGATCATCAAACATATGAAATGTTAAAAAATATAGCGGTTTATTATGATCATCATTCCTATGAACAGTCAATGACTGTAGCAATTAATCGTTTATATACGCAGCTGCGCGATGCACAATCAAAAAATAGTTAAATGTCAAATCTCACATGTTCCGTGCACCATGTGAGATTTTTTAAGATGTGAAAGAGGCGCAGATGAAAATGTCTTGCTCCATCATCCATCAAAAGGAGGGAGAACATAGATGAGGGTATATTTATCTCCTCTTCAAGAAAAAGATGCTTCTAAAGTTTTTGCATATTGGTCGGATGAAGAGGTTACGAGATATATGAATATTGAGCCCTTTACGACGCTTTATCAAGCGGAAAGCATGATTGCACTTCTTCAAAGTTTGACGAAAGAAGGAAAAGCAATACGCTATGCTATTCGATTAAAGACTTCCGATGAGATCATTGGAACCTGCGGTCTAAACCGTATTGATTATGGTAAAAAGCAAGCAGAGATTGGGTATGATTTAGGCAGACCTTTTTGGAAAAAAGGCCTCATGACAGAAGCGCTCTGCCTTTTGCTAGAAAAAGCTTTTGAAGAGTTTCATATACGGGAGATTGAAGCAAAGGTCGATCCTAATAATAAAGATTCAATTACGCTTTTAAAAAAATTCTCGTTTCAATTAAAAGAGGCGTATAAGTCAGATGATTGTACGTGTTTATACACCGTCAATAAAGAAAAAGTGAGCGCGATATTGTCAGGACGCTCAAAAAGTAAGAAGTAAATCCAACAGAAGTTCTTTTGAAATAGTAAATATTTTTAGGCCTTAACCGATAACAAAGAAAAGAACGAATTGAAGGAAGGTCATGAATGAATCATCATACACATTTACTAGAAGGGACGTACAATGAGTTACTCGTTACACTTTCTTTCCTTATCGCTATTACTGCGGCGTACGCTTCTTTTGGGTTAGCTAATCGTGTGAAAATTTCCCGGGCAAAATTTATTCAGTTTTGGTTAATCAGCGGGGCATTTACATTGGGAGTAGGCATTTGGTCCATGCATTTTATTGCCATGCTTGCTTTTCACTTGCCCGTAGATGTTTCATACAATTTATGGTTTGTTCTTCTCTCAATCTTGGGAGCGATAACAGGATGTTATATAGGACTTTACCTCATTCACAAACAAAAGAAAAGCATGAAGGCACTCACCATTGCGGGGAGCTTTATGGGAGCTGGAATTGTTTTTATGCATTATTCCGGCATGATGGCAATGGAGCCCATTATGATTTCATATGATCCATTTGTCGTTTTTCTCTCTATTCTTATTGCTGTTGCTGCTTCTAATACAGCTTTGTGGCTTGGTTTTTACTCAAAGCTAAATGAAGGGAAGCTTACCGTTTTTGCTAAGCTTATTTGTTCTACTATTATGGGCATTGCTATTGCTGGTATGCACTATACGGGTATGCAGGCAGCTTCTTTTTCAGGAATGCCAATGCCTGAACAATCAAACGGTTTTGCTTTAAATCCACTATATTTATCCGCCGTTATTATTTTTTTTGTTGTCTGCCTATTTACGGCTGTGTTTTTAACCATTTTTATGGATCGACGCGTACAAAAACAAGAAGTTTTAAAATGGGCTTTTTTTGAATCTGCCCTGGATGCTATTTTGGTGATTGATGAAAAAAGACATGTTTTATCGCTCAATTATGCAGCAGAAACGCTTTTCTCTCTTAAAGCATCAGATGTAATCGGGAGTGATGTTGTTAAGCTGCTGCCCTTCTATAAATTTTCTTCTCTACAAGACGGACGGACTGAGCACTCCCTTTTGATAAGTAATAGAGAAGTTACGGTTGAGATAACGGTGATGGCGGTAGCGATTGAAGAGACGGTTGAGTATATGCTGTATATACGCAATATGACGCAAGAGCGTGAAGCGGAAAAAACGTTGATTGAAGCAAAAAATCGTTATGAAAACTTGTTTTACTCCTCTCCATTGGCAATTATGGTCCATCGAGAAGAAGAGGTCGTGTCAGTGAATGATGCTATGATTCAGCTTTTAGGAGTAACCGAAGACCAGCTCGTTGGGAAATCGTTATATGATTTCTTTTCATCTGAACAAGTTCCTGATATTAAAAAAGGATTGAAGGCAGTAAGAGATAGAAAAGATGAGCCAAGACCTCCATTAGCTCAGTTGAAAATGTTTAATGCGTTAGGTAAGGAACTCTTTTTAGAAGTGAAATCTACGCTCATTCAAATTAATGGAGAGACGCTTTTTCAGACAGTAACTAGAGATGTAACGGAGCAGAAAAAAGCTCAAGAATCGCTTCAATATATGGCTTTTCACGATATGCTAACAGATTTACCAAATCGAAGTATGTTTTCAAACATTGTAGAGAAATCCATTGATTCAGCAGCTGCTTCAGGAAAAAAGCTTCATTTCTTATTCTTAGACCTCGATCGTTTCAAACAGGTAAATGACACGCTTGGTCATCATGCTGGAGATCAGCTTATGCTTCAGGTGGCCGATCGAATGAAGAGCTGCCTAAGAAACCAAGATGTTCTTTCGCGTTTTGGAGGAGATGAGTTTTTAGTTTTACTGCATGATAGGACGGATGAAGAAGTAAGAAAAATCTGTCAATCATTAAATGACTGCTTATCCACTCCTTTTGTAGTGCTGTCGAGAGATGTTTATTTAGGGGTAAGCATTGGAGTTAGTTTATTTCCTAAAGATGGAAGTTCGCTTGAAGTGCTAGTTCGCCATGCTGATTTAGCGATGTACGAAGTCAAAAAACAAGGGCGTAATCATTATCTGTTTTATCAAAAAGAAATGCAGGTTCATACTACGCGACGAATGAGAATTGAAGATGGTTTACGAAAGGCTTTTGAGCTGGGCGAAATGGAGCTTCACTATCAGCCCAAAGTCAATATTCAAAGTGGCCATATTGCTGGAGTGGAGGCTTTGATCCGGTGGACTCACGCCGAGATGGGCGTTATTTCTCCCGCAGAATTTATTCCGATTGCTGAAGAAACAGGCGTTATTGTTACATTGACGAAATGGGTATTAAAAAAAGCGTGCCATCAAAATAAGTATTGGCAGCTGAAAGGACTTCCTCCCTTAAAAATGAGTGTGAACATATCAAGCGTGGATTTTGGTACAACTGATTTTGTTGATTATGTGTTAGATGTCTTGCGTGAAGTAGAGTTAGAATCACGATATTTAGAACTTGAAATTACGGAAAGTGTAACGATGAAGCATGTTGAGCAAACAATCGAAAAGCTACAAATTTTAAAAGATGCAGGAGTATTTATTTCGATTGATGATTTTGGCTCAGGATATTCCTCATTCAGCTATATTCAGAAGCTGCCTATTCATACGCTGAAAATTGACCGGTCTTTTATTAAAGATTTAGATCCTAATACAACGGAAGTATCGATTGTCAGAGCCATTATTACACTAGCCAAAAGTTTGCAGCTATCCGTCGTAGCAGAAGGTGTAGAAGAAGTTGAACAAGTAGAACTTCTTCATAAAGAAAAATGTGATGAAGTGCAGGGATACTATTTCTCCAAACCGATTTCAGCACAGGAATTTTATGAGAAATTTCATAAAATCGAAGAAAAAATGGAATTTGTTTATTAATGTAAAAAGCCGTTCTTATTTAAAAGAACGGCTTTTTACATGTAAGGTCAGAGCTAACAGTTTATACAATACATAGATTCCAAGGTATGCACCGGTTAATAAAAAAGCTGAATTTAAAAAGATTGCATGAATGCTCGTCATAAAAACAGTATGATTTTTTAAGATACGATAGATAGAAGCAGCGGCTATATTTCCAAATACTAGCGCTGAAAGAAGGGCTAGCGTATTAAAAACTAGTTCTGCTCCTTTCCACTTTAGTGAGAAAAAAAGCATGATAATAGGAACAATAATACTTGCAGAAACCAACAGGAAAATCAATGGACCATCTCCAATACGTTATCTTATTACAGTTACATAGGATAATGTTTTTACTTATTTTTAGATAGTCTTCCCTTTTTATAGTCTGTTAAGCTTTTTTCTTCCATTTTTTAATTATATAAAAAAGTAAAATAATGGTTAAAATCACTAAGATGATTTTTCCTTGCATAGATCCTTGTGAAATATGATAAACCGAATAAACTTCAATAAAAAGCGCTGGAATTTTTCCAAGTGCGCTAGCAGAAATGAATACCGCAAAGGAGCCTTTTCCTACAGCACTGAAGAATGTAATGAGGCCTGATGGAACAAAGGGAAGTAATCGCAAAGAAAGAATGAATATAAAACTCTCTTTCCCTTGTACGCGCAGCAGCTTTAGCCACTTGGAGTGAGAAGGTGTTTTGGTATGAACAAGTGTACGGAAACCTTTTCGGTACAGCCAAAAAGAGAGAGCTACACCTAAAACTTCTCCAATAAAAGAAAGTAAAAATCCATTCCAAAAACCAAATAATTTTACGTTTACGAACGTAAGGGGCCCGCTTGGAAATACGCCCGTAATGCTAATAAGGATGTTCAAGAGAACACTAATAAGCTCTGCTGCTTCTAAATGTTCAAGCAGAAATGTTTGAAGATAGTCAGTCATGGTTATACTCCCGTTTATGTTTTATATGTAGGGCTAATTTAAGCTCATTTTCTACTATTATATAATTTTTGGCATGAAATAAGCAGTCAGCAGTTTATAAAAAACGAAACAGGGTAACTACTTACTAATGAAAGACGATTTACTGATTTGAAGGGATGGACAACTCATGTTGAAATTTTTGCTTGTTATTGTGGTTGTATTATTAATTATTATGATTTTTAAACGCATTATCCGAAAATAAAAATGCTAACTAAGCAGCTCGTGAGACCTTTCTCACGAGCTCTTTTGCGGAGCTATTCGGCAGCTCAACAATACACTTTTTACTGTGATGAATATCACTGCAGCTAGAGAAATGAAGGGGTAAGATAGAAATGGGAGGGAGGTATATGGAGCTAATATTCTATCTCAGCACTTATTTATCAGGGGGAGCTATCGCATTATGGCTAATTAATGCAGCGTTTAATGGATTATTAAAATAACAGAGGGAGAGAAAATGAACGATTCTAAAGGTATATTTAACAATAAAGAAAGAAAGCTTGCTCGCTATTTGGAGACGTACACAACCGAGCAAATTTTAAACGAAGCAGGCATGTCTTCGTCTGCTGCGTTATATGAGTTGAAAAAAATAAGATTACCGCGGGCAGTTGCTAATACGATTGTTTATTACGTACTGGCAACCAATAATCAAAAGCTGGTTATGTACAAACTGCTCATGTTAGCGGGCGTTTGTAAAAAGCTTGGCATTCAAGATGCACAGGCTGCCCTCACTTTTATCAAAAAATATTACGTTTGTCATCAGCATTTACACTAAAAAGCACATCTGTCTGAGGGGGAAAAGAGATGAATATTGTCCCGTTTAAGCAGCGTTCATCTGCGGGAATTTATCAAGATAAAGAACAGCCGTTTCAATTTTTCATTAAGGGAGATCGATTTCAGTTAGATTTGTATATGACGTATTTATTTCATCGCTGCCATTCTAGCAGGTATAGATATAGCCGTGCTAACAGAAAGGGTAGGATGTAATGATAAGATACCGGTGGTAAGCGGCTTCATTTTCCTAATGGAATAATGAAGCCGTTTGTTGTGTTAGAAAGAATGATTTACTATGATGTAGTTAATGATAAAAGAAAAAAGGAAGGGAAGGAACGTAATGGATTTACATAATTGGGAATATTGGATTTCAAAGCTTGAGCTGCAGCCTCATCCAGAAGGAGGGTTTTATAAACAAACCTATCGTTCTAATGATGAAATTTCTGATAAAGAAGTGTCATCTCAGTTTGATGACAAACGATTTCTATATACGAGTATTTACTTTTTATTAAGGTCTCACGATGTATCGCATTTCCACCGGCTGCAATCAGATGAATTATGGTACTATCATGGGGGAAGTTCTTTAACCATTCATATTATCTACCGCGACGGAACCTATCAAGAAGTAAAACTAGGTACAAACTTAGAAAATGGAGAAGTTCCTCAATTTTTAGTTCCAAGAGATACCATTTTCGGTTCCTCTGTCGCAAATGAGAATACGTTTTCCCTGGTAGGATGTATGGTCGCACCAGGCTTTGATTTCCGTGACTTTGAATTATTCACAAAACAGCAGCTGCTTGATGAATTCCCCGAGCATGTCGTGATCATCGACAAATTAGGGTACGATAAATTGCCAAATGATTAAAAAGCATGCATCTCGGTTTGATGCATGCTTTTTTCATTTGAACCATCCTTTTTCTTTAAAGCGAGTAATAGCTTCAATGCGATTCTTTACTTCGAGTTTGTCCAGAATGGTAGAAATATAGTTGCGCACTGTTCCGGTCTTAATAGATAGTTCGTCAGCAATTTCCTTTGTGTTTTTTCCATCAGCTACTAGAGCTAATACTTCTTTCTCTCTAGCAGTAAGAGGACTGGTAGATTCACTATATAAGTCATCCACTAATTCTGGAGCATAGAGGCGTCTGCCTGCCATCACGCTTCGAATTGAATTTGCGAGTTCTTCACTCGGACTATCTTTTAGCAAGTAGCCACTTACGCCTGCTTTCAAAGCTCTTTGAAAATAGCCAGAGCGAGCGAACGTTGTTAAAATGATGACTTTACAGTTTAAATCTTTTAGTTCCTCTGCAGCTTCAAGCCCAGTTTTAAGTGGCATCTCGATGTCCATTACGCATATGTCTGGCTGGTGCTGCTTAGCAAGTGATACCGCTTGTTCCCCATTTGAAGCTTTTCCGACAACTTCCATGTCATCTTCTAAATTTAACAAAGAGCCTAAAGCTCCTAACATCATTTGCTGATCTTCGGCAATGACAATTCGAATCATAATTGTTCCTCCTTAATATGTTTGACGATGTTTGGAACTGTAATATGAATAATCGTCCCCCCTTGACTGGAGATATCAAGATGGCCGTTTACAAACTCCAACCGCTCTTTCATTCCTAAAAGTCCGTTTCCTTCCCAGCAGTTTTTTTTCGTATTAATACCCACTCCATTGTCTTCTACCGTTATGCCTACTTCTTTTGCAGACTGATGTAAAGTAATCGTGCAAACGGTGGCTTGACTATGTTTGACCACATTGGTTACGGCTTCTTTTAAGCACATGCTCAGAATATTTTCAATTAGCAAAGACACATTCTCTAATGAAACATCCTTTTCTCCTACAAACGTAATTTCGGCAGCTTCTAAAAGCTCTTGAACGCGTTTTAGTTCTTCGCTAAGGCGAATTCCACGCATTTGAGAAACCATTTTTCTCACTTCATTAAGAGCCGTGCGCGCTGTTTGCTGGACATCTTTTAATTCAGATTTTGCTTTTTCAGGATCTTTTGCAATAAGTTTTCTTGCTAAATCACTTTTTAGACCAATAAGAGACAGCTTTTGTCCTAGCGTATCGTGCAGGTCGCGAGCTATACGCTGGCGCTCTTCCTGTTTTACAAGCTCAGAAATACGTTTATTTGCATCTTCCAGCTGTTCTTCCAGCCGGTCTCGCTTCTTCCGGTTATAAATGCTAAATGGCAGTACAATTACACTAATGGAAATTACAAAAATGAAAGGCAGCTGTTTTAAAAAGATCTCTTCTTGCATAACAACGTTAAAGTTTACCGAAATAACGGTGCTGATCAAATGAACAGCATACAAAGTGAAGAAAGCGAGCCGTTTTTGGATATTTCCAATAAAATAAGCGATAAAAAAAGCGAAGTAAAAGGCAAAGTAAATATAATTAAAAATCGTTGTTAGGGCTAAGGAAATGACGATTAATAAAGCCGTCCATACGTAAACGGACTTGTCTGTTGAAACAAATGCAAAACGATAGAAAATAAAAAATAAGATGGTGAGTAAAGAGCCAAGAATAATGTGATTCATGGATGAAGACTGTAAGATAAAATAAAATGGTAAAATGGCAAATACCGTCCATATGTAAGGAGATAGCCCAGTGATTTTTTGGAAAAACGTATATTTTTTCATAAAGAACCTCATTTGTTTGTTAAAATACACTATTAGTTTACCACAAAGTAGAATGAAATAAGTTTAGGAGAATAGATAAAACAGTCAAGCTTTTGAAAGCTTGACTGTTTTATTAAAGTTCTGCTTTTGTTTGAGAAGAAATTCTGCTTGCTTTTGGTGCAGTTGAGCGTTTTTTTATTTCTTTAAAGCTCACAAACATTTTGTTTTCTTCATCCCATAAACGGAATCGAAGAGAGCGAAGGCTTGTTGCGAGTGTAATGGTTGGTACATTTTGAAGAGGCTGTGTGTGTTGATGAACAGCTTCAAGCTTATAGTTGGGCACTCTTGGGCTTAAATGATGTACGTGGTGAAACCCGATATTGCCTGTTAGCCATTGCAAAAGTTTTGGAAGCTTGTAAAATGAACTTCCTTCAACGGCTGCTTTTACATAATCCCAGTGCTCATCTTCTTCAAAATAAGAATCTTCAAACTGATGCTGTACATAAAACAGCCAAATTCCAATTGAACCTGAAATGAAGAAAATCGGTCCTTGAATTAATACAAACGCCTGCCAACCTACCAACCAGCAGGTCGCTGCTGCTAATGCAACAATCAATACATTTGTAAGATACGTGTTCATTCTCTCTTTTTTCTTCGCATTTTTTCGATTGAATCGGTTTGTAATCAAAAATACATATATAGGTCCCACGCCGAACATAACGAACGGGTTGCGATAGATACGGTAAGCGATTTTTTTCCAAATAGACGCTTCTTTATATTCCGTTACGGTTAACACCCAAATGTCACCCGTACCTCTTTTATCTAAGTTGCTGCTTGTTGCATGGTGAATGGCATGGCTATGTCCCCATTGACTGTAAGGAAACATCGTTAACACACCGGTAATTGTTCCGAGAATTTTATTGTGTTGTCTACTCTTAAAGAAAGAGTAGTGACAACAGTCATGAAAAATAATGAATATTCTTACTAAAAACCCTGCTGCGATAACAGTTAGCGGAAATGCTAACAAATAAGAAATTGAAAGGCTCTCATAAGCGAGAAACCATAGTGTGAAAAAAGGTAAAAAAGTATTAATCAATTGTCTTATGCTGTCTTTCATTACTGCTTTTTCAAAGGGTGCAACTTGTTTTCGTAAATTCTTTTGTTTTTGTATAGTCATATGAAATTCCTTTCATCACCGTATATTATCCTCAGTATAAAGGGATTTTTCTGACTATTTAAGACATACGTGTCATATAGAAACTATGACACTTGTCATATATACATAGGGGGAAGCTGTAAAAAATGAAAAAAAGAGGTATTTAACAGTTTGCGGTTCTGATAAAATTATACAGTGAAGGCTTATTGTGACGGAGCATTTAAGAAAAAGGAGTTTGAAATGAATAAAAGAAATAGATGGGTATATCTGCTTCTAGCTATTGTGATCATGGGAGCAGGCCTCTTATCAAGAAAACTTACTGCGCATCTTCCTCACATCATAAATATATATGCGGGAGATTCGTTATGGGCCTTAATGATTTTTGTCAGTGCGGGTTTTTTGTTTCCTACATGGAAGACAAAAATGATTGGTATGTTTGCTATAGTGTTTTGTTACTTCATTGAATTTACACAGCTGTATCACGCTCCGTGGATTGATGACATAAGAAAGACTGCGCTAGGAGGGCTCATTTTGGGGTATGGCTTCTTATGGAGCGATATACTAGCCTATTCGATTGGAGTCGCGGTAGGAATGAGCTGGGAGTATTATAGATATCGATTTAAAAGACCCGCCTAGCAAATACGTTTCAATGGATCTTAGAACTCAGCTGAGGATGGAATAAGCCGTAGGGTTATGAAGCAGGATGTATATACATAAAAATAAACTTATGCATAAAATTTTTTATTTAAAACCTATTATCTATTCGTTGAACGAGAGGAAGAGAGGGGATTATTTGAATTTAATAGCCTGGATGATTATTGCATGTGAAATCGCTTTTTGGATAGTCATCATTTTAGGATTAGCAACAAGGTATATGTTTAAAAAACAAAAGCTCAGTTTTTTTATTTTAGCTTTAACACCTGTTGTTGATTTTTTTCTTCTGATTGTGACGAGCATAGACCTTTACGGAGGTGCTACAGCGACTTATGCTCACGCTATTGCAGCCGTGTATATTGGAATTTCGATTGCTTTTGGAAAAAGTATGATTCAATGGGCAGACGAACGCTTTCAATATTATGTGATGAAAAGCGGAGAAAAACCTCGTAGGCGCTATGGAATAGAATATGCAAAGCATTATTTTAAATCATGGATACAGCATCTTGTTGCTTACGCTATTGGGGCAGCTCTTTTAGCGGCGATGATGTATATAGTACCAAATGGAAAAACTAATGTGCTGCAAAATGTAGTGGAAGTTTGGACAGTTATTGTAGGAATTGATTTCTTATTATCTCTTTCTAATTTCGTTTGGCCTAAAAAAGAAAAAGAGTCTGGTTATACTAACTCATAAAAAGGCATCGATGCTTGAAAAGCCAGTGAAAAAACCTCCCTGTAAGGAGGTTTTTTGTTTTACCATCCAGGGTATAGGTATATGAATGATGCTTGTCTGAGGTAGTTCAGTTTAGTTGCTTAAGCGGCTAAACTGCTTTTTGTGCAAATATATGTACATTTTATGTAGCATGCATGATAAGAATTCTGTGTATTCCATATACTACCTCATATGAAAGGTAGGCAAGTGATACAATACAGTTTGTTTTTAGGAGAGCTTTTATGAAAAAACGCCGGTTGGACTTTATTTTTTTATTTATTATTTTACTTTCAATTTATGCTTTCTTTTTTACCTCTATTGATATTCATTGGAAGTATGCCTTAGTTGGATTATATGGTGTCATCATTTTCATTTGTATGTATTCACTTATGCTTGAAAATCGAACGCCTGAAAGTACGTTGGTTTGGATGTATGTCCTCTTTTTCTTCCCTGTTGCAGGCTTTTTCTTTTATTTGTATTCAGGACAGCTCTATTTAAAGGGGCATATGTTCAAAAAAAAGCGTATGCATAACCGAGAGATGCTTAGAAAGATGGCAGATAAAGAAACGACGCCTGATCTATCAACGCTTCAATCTCATCAGCGTTACTTTGCTCAGTATCTTCAATGTGTATCTTTGACAAAGATGAATGTTCATACAAAAACCTACGTCCTTAAGAATGGGCAAGAAACGTTTAACGAAATCAAAAAGCATTTGCAGTCAGCCAAACATTTTATTCATATGGAATACTACATGTTTCACTCAGATTCGTTAGGAAAAGAAATCATTGATATTTTAATTAAAAAAGCAAGCGAAGGTGTAGAAGTGCGCTTTACGTTTGATACAATGGGAAGCTTTACATTATCGGGTTCAGATATTAAGCGAATGAAGAAAGCGAATGTTAAAGTGCATCCTTTCTTACCTATTAAGTATGGATTTTTTAATCAAAAATTTAACTTTCGAAACCACCGTAAAATAGTTGTAATTGATGGGGAAGTAGGTTTTGTAGGAGGACTAAATGTAGGAGATGAGTACTTAGGGAAAAATAAAAAAATCGGTTTTTGGCGAGATACCCACCTGATGTTAAGAGGTGAATCTGTTCAAACGCTGCACTCAATTTTTATGTTTGACTGGGAATACGTTTCTGGAGAATGCTTAATTCATAATGAAGCGTATACAAAACCTCATCGTGTTGAAGGAGAAGGGTTCGTTCAGGTAGTGGCGACAGGGCCAGATACGCAGGAAAATATGAGCGACTATTATTATACAATGATTACAAGCGCGACGAAGTCAATTTGGATTTCTACCCCCTATTTTGTTCCAAACGAAGCTATAAGAACTGCTCTTCGTATTGCGGCTAGAAAAGGTGTAGAAGTACGAATTATGGTGCCGGAAATTAATGATGGCTTTCTGACTCAATATGGAACAAGATCATATTTTGCCGAACTTCTTCGATGTGGAATTGAAGTATATTCGTATAGAAAAGGATTTTTGCATCAAAAAATTGTGATTATCGACGGAGATATGGCTTCGGTCGGTACCGCAAATATGGATATGAGAAGTTTTCATCTGAACTTTGAAGTGAATGCATTTTTAATTGAGGGAGAGACGATTCAAACGCTCATTAAAAATTACGAAGAAGATATGGAAGACAGTCATTTGATCAAACCAGTAGCATTTTACAAGCGAAGCTTAGTAGAACGTTCGAAAGAGTCATTTGCTCGCTTATTTTCAGGTGTTTTATAAAATAAAGTTTGTTTTCAAAAAGCAGGAGGAAACGTATGGGTGAATCTCCATTTGTTAAAAAAGATACGTTTGGTCGAAAGTTACATCGCTTAAAAGAACGCACTAAGCCGTTTGTCGTGCGTTTTTCACGGTTTGGTCATGTAGCTCAAGGTGTGGTCTATTTTGTCATCGGTATATTAGCGATTCAGACAGCTTTCGGATTAAAAGGCGATTTAGTTACTTCTCAAGGGGCCCTACACACAATTGCAAAGCAGCCGTTTGGATTTTTAATTTTAATCGTTTTGGCAGTAGGTTTAAGTGGATATGCGTTTTGGCAAATCATTTCTGCTATTTTTGACCCTCACCACGTTGGGCATGGTGTAAAAGGCGCTTTTACTCGTTTAGGCTATTTAGTTGTAGCCACGTTTTATATTAGTCTTTGTGTGAGTTCGGTAAAAATTTTGCTTCATGCTCACGTTCATACGTCAGGTAAGCATTATCAAACGGTATCAGCCAAGCTGTTATCTTATCCCTTTGGGCAAACCATCATTACGCTTACAGGTATCGGCGTTATTATCTTTGGGATTGGACAAGTATATTGGGCTCTTTCAGGACGCTTCCTAAAAAAACTAAAGAAAAACGAAATGTCAAAAGAAGAGTGGCGATGGAGCGGGCATATTGGAAAAGCGGGTATTATTGCTCGAAGTATCGTCTTTGGGATTATTGGCTTCTTTCTTATTCGCACGGCTCTTCAAGCGGATCCAGACGAAACGAAAGGGTTAGATGGAGCCCTTGCTGAAGTAGCGCAGCGTCCTTTTGGGTCTGTACTGCTGGCTATCGTATCAATCGGGCTTATGGCATACGGAGTATATATGTTTGCAGAATCAAGGTATAAACGAATTGATCCTTAATAAAATTAAAAAGATGAAAAAGCTACTTTTTAGCCTTCTGCTCATATCATATAGCAGATAGATAGTGAACAGGAGGAGAGGCAGATGCCATCGGTAGTAGGAGCCGTAAATATCTCGAATGTATTGGTTTCATCTTCAGTGGAGTTTGGTGATTGTCTGGCTATTAAGCCAAAGAGTACAGCTTTTACAACAGTCGGTTCTGGTAGCGGGAACACAGGAAACTTTATGAATATTACAAGCAGTGCCAGTACCGCCAATACAATTGATATGGATATTAACGATCAAAATGTAGTGGGAAATGCATAAGAAACGAAAGCTTATCGTCATCGGACGGTAAGTTTTTTTATTTGAGTTTGACGTATACCCAGACGTTTCTTTACCACAATGTACCTCTAGGATTCTATCTTATAGGAGTAGTAAACTAGACAGGTGATGTCAAAAAGTGGGGAGGCGAGATTATCAAATGAAGAAAATATGTATGAGCCTACTTATTCTCTGTCTTTTCAGTGGAGGATTGGCCCCAATAAGTAAAGGAGACGCTGCTTCTTCAGTAGGCACTGTCAAAGGTGATAATGTAAATGTGTATCGTTCTCCATCTTTACATTCTTCGGTTGTTCAGACAGTGAAAAAAGGAGAAGAATTTCCTGCTATTTCATCTGAAGCGGGAGATGCAGCTCAAGTTATCACCCATAAAGTAGTGCCAGGAAATACACTATGGCTACTAGCTAAACAATATGGTGTAACAGTCAGCGAGCTAATAAAACAAAATCAGCTAAAAACGACGGAGCTAACTCCGGGGCAAACGCTGAAAATACCACCAAAAGGCTTGTTACATAAAGTAGTATCAGGAGATACGCTTTGGAAAATCTCTGTAAAGTACGGTGTAAAAGCGACTGAATTAACAAAGTTAAATCAGCTATCATCAACAAATATTAAGCCTGGACAAATGCTTATTATTCCTGATTACTATGTACAAGTACAGCTTTTGGAAGGGAAAAAGGGCTGGATCAAAAAATCTGATTTAGCACAAAAGAAGCATCAGCCAGTAGTTATGGGCTGGAGCTTTAATGAAAAAACAGCAGGCTATGCAGAATCGATGAAACAAAAGAACTTAGACGTTGTTTCACCACGCTGGTTTACGCTAACGCGGAGTGACAAAGTTGTTTCATCTTCTATAAATCCATCGTATGTTCAAACGGCTCACAAAAACGGCAAAAAAGTCTGGCCGCTCATCGGTAACAATTTCGATGATGTGCTGACAAGTGACGTCCTAGGCAATAAAGCAAAGCGGCAAAAGCTTGTATCGTCAGTCGAAAGTTCGCTTGTGAAAACAAACAGTGACGGTATTAACGTTGACTTTGAAAATATTAATATCAAAAACAAACAAGATTTTGTTTTATTTATTAAAGAATTAAAAGCAGCGTTAAAGCCTCATGGTATGGCCGTTTCAGTAGACGTAACACGAGAGAATAATGATCCGTTTTGGTCAGGAAGCTTTGATCGAAAACAGATTGGTCAAGTAGCAGATTACGTCATTATGATGGGTTATGAAGAACACTGGGGAGGAAGTCAGGTTCCAGGGTCTGTGGCTTCGCTGCCTTGGGTGAAAGAAGGAACAGAACTTCTTATGAAAGATGTACCTGCACACAAAATCCTGCTGGGAGTTCCTTTTTATACGCGAGAATGGAAAACGGATCTATCTACCAAAAAAGTTGTCACAAAAGACTTAACGATGAAAGAAGCCGAAGCAATTATCTCTTCTAAAAAGTTAACTAAAAAATGGGACAGCCAAGCCTCTCAGTACTATGTAGAATACACCGAAAATGGTACGAAGCATCAAATATGGCTCGAAGACAAAGCATCTATGCAGCGCCGGGTTAAATTAATTAATGACTATCATTTAGGCGGGGCGGCAGCTTGGTATATTGGTTCAGAAACATCAGATATATGGGAGTTATATAACTTCTAAATAAAAAACACACCTTATGCTTAATGTAGCTAGGTGTGTTTTTTATTTTCATCATATTGAAGCGCATACATCTATTTACAAACAAGATAAATTTTACAATATTTGTTTTTCTTGAGTTAATTTATAACTATATTCCAAAATGAGCCTATTTAACCTTTTTTTAGTTGAAAACGCTTAATGACTTTACGATAAAGATAATTTATAGTAAATTCAGTTTCTATACAATAAATTCACCAAATGAATAATTAAGTGGTTTAATTATTAACTAATTGAAAGGAATGGATGTTATGGGAAATGTATTAGTAATAGGCTTTCCAGGTGAAGGACATGTGAACCCTTCTTTAGGAATTGTAAAAGAATTAATGGCTCAAGGGGAGAAGGTCGTCTATTACGGCATTGAAGACTATGCTGAAAAAATCCGAAAAGCAGGAGCGGAATTTCGTGAATACGAAGATTTTCGTCCAAGTCTTGATATGAGCAACCGTATGACCAAAGAAGAGTCTTATGACCGCTATGAAATAATGAATTTGTTTTTAAATGAATCTGAAAATATTATTACTAAAATTATGAGTGAAACGAAACATGAAACATATGATTATGTACTTTATGATTATCACCTTTTAGCAGGTTCCGCTGTGGCCGACCTTCTTCAGCTTCCAAAGGTTTCTCTATGTACGACGTTTGCGTTAAATAAGGAGTTAGCAACTTGTATGATGCCAAGTGGTCAAACAGAACCTGACCAATCTTCCTTTTATCCTCAATTCGAAAAATCATTAAATAAGTTCAACAGCCAATATAATACGGAGTTAAAAGACTCCATGGACATTATGTCAAATCCAGGGGATATTACGTTAATATTTACGTCAGAATTCTTTCAGCCGCACGTATCTGAATTTACGAGTGAGTACAAGTTTATTGGTCCTTCAATTGTTAAACGATTAGATATTGAAGATCCTTCTTACTTACAAAATGAAAATGAAAAAATTATTTTTGTTTCTATGGGAACTATTTTTAATCAGCAGCTAGAAATCTATAACTTATGTATAGAAGCATTAAAAGATTTTGAGGGTAAAGTTATTTTATCTATTGGTAAAAATACAAAACCTGAAGAATTAGCACACATTCCAGAAAACTTCGTTGTAAAACAATACGTACCGCAGCTAGAAATTTTAAAACGTGCGGATTTATTTATTACTCACGGCGGAATGAACAGCAGCAGTGAAGGATTATACTACGATACACCGCTTGTCGTTATTCCAATGGCAGTGGATCAATTTATGGTGGGCGATCGCGTGCAGGAGTTAGGAGCAGGCGTGAAATTAGATAAAAATAATGTATCTGCTGAGCTCATCAAAAATACAGTTAACGACGTTTTAACTACTCACACATATAAACAGCATGCACAACAAATCGGAGAATCACTTCGCTCAGCGGGAGGATACAAGCAAGGTGTGAAAGAAATTTTCAAGATGGTGCCTGTTAAAGCGTAATAGATGTAAGACAGCTAGATAACTAACAGAGAGGAGTAAATCATATGCAGACTATAAAAAAAGCAGTTATACCAGCAGCAGGGTTAGGTACTCGTTTTTTACCCGTTACAAAATCTATCCCAAAAGAAATGCTTCCAATTGTAAATAAGCCCGTCATTCAATTTATTGTGGAAGAAGCCTTAAAATCAGGCATCGAAGATATTTTAATTGTTACAGGAAACGGAAAACAAGCGATTGAAAATCATTTTGACCATAATATTCAATTAGAACACTTGCTTCATCAAAAAGGAAAGACCGAACTATTAGAGGAAATGGAGCATATCTCTGAACTAGCGAATATTCATTACGTTCGTCAAAAAGAAATGAGGGGCCTTGGCCATGCGATTGGCTGTGCTCGACAATTTATTGGAAACGAACCGTTTGCAGTTTTACTTGGAGATGACTTAACAGACCCAGATCAGCCTTGTTTAAAACAGCTGATTGACCAGTATACCCAAACGGGATCGTCGGTTATCGGCGTGCAGCGCGTAGAGGAAGAAGCCGTTCATCGTTACGGGATTATAGATCCAAAAGCAAATAAAAACCGATTATACGAAGTGAATGGTTTTGTAGAAAAACCATCAGTCGAAGAAGCTCCGTCTAATTTAGGAATTATTGGACGCTATGTATTTACACCTGACATTTTTGATTATCTTGAAACGCAGGAAGCTGGAAAAGGTGGGGAGATTCAGCTAACGGATGCTATTCAGCGTATGAATATAGACCGTTCTATTTATGCTTACGAATTCGAAGGCGAACGTTATGATGCAGGGGAAAAATTAGATTTTATTTTTACGACCCTTGCTTTTGCGTTAAAAGATGAAGAATTAAAAGCACCTCTTTTAACTAAATTCAAAGAGCTGATTAACAAGGAAGAACAAAAAGAAAAAATTGCTGTACAAATTGGAAAATAACCTTCATTTACACACCTTTCTTCTACTGTTTCTTGAAGAAAGGTGCGTTTTTTTGCGAAAATGGAACGTTTGACAGCTGGATAGAAAGGGTTGAAATGAGTTTATGTCGAAAGCAGAAAATTCGTTTGTATCAGGCATAAAGATTGTATTTACAGACCGGGATTTTCGAACGATTTTTATTTCATTATTTATTATTGGGTTGTCTGTTGGCGGCTTTATGCCTTATTTAACGGTTTGGGCAACAAATACATTGCACGCCACTTCGTTTCAAGCAGGATTTTTATTTGTCCCAATGAGCATTCTTGGTTTAATCGTCTCGTTTTATTTGGCTTCTTTATCAGACAAATGGGGAAAACGAAAGCCATTTATTATTTGGGCATTACTGATTGGAACCATTTCAAGAGTTCCCTTAGCGTTTACGCATTCTTATACAATAGCACTCATTTTACTTGCTATAGGAGGGTTTAATGCGTTTTCTTTTTTCTTTGCTCTGCTGAATGATTTTATTATTAAAAAGGAAGAAAGTAAATTGCAGGCAGGTACGATTACCGGTACTGTGCGAATGGCATTTTCACAAGGCTATATTTTTGGACCGATGCTCGGAGCTTTAATCATTGACCACGGAGGGTATACTCTTTTATTTTTACTATCAGGGTTGTTATCGCTGGCAACTTTAGTGTGGGTTCTTTTTGCGCTTAAAGAAGACAGTATGCCTCAACCTTCAGCACATGCATCTTCAAAAGCGCCAGCTGGTATACCTTCTGTATTAATAGCTGTATTCGTAGCAGCTCTTTTCATTTTTGCGGGTGATTCCGGACGTTCTATGTATTTGCCGCTGTATATAACGGATACGTTAAAGCAATCCGTTTCGATTGTAGGAATTCTTTTTACCGTTACGTCTGTTTTTGAACTAATATTTATGCCGTTAGGAGGCTATTTTTCTGATAAAATCGGAGTCAAACGCTTCTTTGTTATCGGCATAGCTTGCCAAGTGCTTTATTTTGTTTTAACAAGCCTTCATTTACCGCTGAGTGGATTGATTGCGCTTCAAGTATTTTATGCTTTCATTCTATCCGCTACAATGGGAGTTGGCATGGTGTATGCTCAGTCACTGGCCCCGCGTCAAATTGGACTAGCCACGACGGCATATATGACAGCTATACAAACTTCAGCAGTTGTCAGCAGCTTAGCTATGGGGTCACTAGTTAGCGTGATTCCGTTGCCTTCTACTTTTTACATTTTAGCTGTTTTTGCGGTTGTTTCAGGTGTAATGTTTCTATTGATGAAGCAAAAATCAGCTGAGGAAGTGAGCTGAAAAGTTAAGAAGAGGTTGAGATATTACCAAATTAATCTAATCTAAAGACAAACAAATAGTATGCATGAGCTGCACTGCTTGTGACACCGCAGTTGATTTCCGTGCAAGTCTTCGCTTTCCGCGGGTGGCCGATGAGCCTCCTTGCGGGGTCTCATCTGTTCCACTTTCCCCGCAGGAGTCTTCGCCTTGCCCTCCAATCAACTGCTAGAAGGACCTAAAGAAATGACACATACGTTCACCATAACAAAAAACGAACCATTCATTAATGGTTCGTTTTTTTTACTTTCTCTAAAATACTTTTGCCTCAGCCTCTTTTTTATGAGGCTGTTTCTTGAATTTGTTCGCGGGGCTTTTTATTTAAAATTTTGCGGTAGCGGTAATTAACAAAAGCCGCCGCCGCCATACCTACTACTGAAAGCATCGCATCAAAGATAAAGATAATTGAAATATGTCCCGTTTTAGACATGAGCCCTGTTGCTAAAGGCAATAAAATTGCAGCTAATCCAGCAGCGGTCGCTACAATTCCTGTAACCGTTCCTTTTTTGTTCCAGAAAAGCTCAGTCATAACGGTAATCGCTAATTGAAAGACCCCAGCCGTAGAAAATCCCATGAAAAAAGCAGCTGCAATTGCAATAGCAGGTACTTTAACAAATAGAAGCGTAAGTACAGCGATAAGGGTAATCATCGGGTAAACGAGAATAACCGTTACAGGACGAAGCACTTTGCTTAATAATACGGCTAATACTAAAACAGAGATTAAAGCTCCGATGCTGTAGTAGCTTAAAAGGCGAACCGAGCTGCTTTCAGCCATACCTAATACTTGTTGACCATAAGTAGGAAGCCAAATTTGAGCCACTGTAAACAGAGCTGTAGAAGTAAATCCAATCACAATAAGAGCGATTCCTTCTTGTTTCATGTTAGGAGGAGAGATAAATTTATTCTCTTCTGTACTTTGCTGTTGAACTGTATTCTGTTCGCGTTTATGATTGGGAAAAGGCAGTTTGAACATAAAGATCATATTTAGTAAATAAATAAGAGCGGGAAGGAAAAAAGCATACCCATAAAACAAATCACGATCCGCAAAAAAGGCAATCATAAACGGCAGAAGCGCTGCACCAGCTGATATAAATGCTTTTACAAGAACACTGGCTGAACCTGAAGATTTAGGAAAAACTTCAATCAAAGCAGGGTATGTTCCAGCGTCCATAGCAGAGTTTGCAATACCAGCAATAATGGCAAAGATAAAGGCTGTTTGATAATTTGGCGATAATGGAATGCCAATTAAGAAAATAGCCATCGTCAGAGACGAAACAATAATCAAAGGTTTTCGTCCGACTTTATCAGACAAGATGCCTGATAGAGAATATGAAAGCAATTTTCCAATTCCGATAGCAGAAATGATATAGCTGATTCCAGCACCGTCGGTATTTAATTGTTTTGTCAAAAATGACATATTTGATGCAAGCATGATATTGACCATGCCAAGTAGAAAATAGTTAATATACATACCTGAAGCTGACAGCATGTACTTATTTTTCATCGTTTACACATCCTTACGTAAAAAAGCTTATATGAAATGGATAAAAGTAATCACCCAGCCCTCCTTTTTTCATCGTTATTTATAAACCTACTTCCATGATAAGTTTATGAAGACATTACCTTTACCTTTTATCATTGGATTTATTCAGTTCTTTTTAGTATGCGACTAAATGCATGCATCTAGTGCTTCAAATCAATATGAAATCTATTCTAACATGTTTTTAGCGCTTTAAACCAAAAAAGTGATATTTTATAAAAAAATCCTATCTTCTTTCGCGGCTTCACAAAAGAAACTCCACAAAAAATGTTCGCTTTAAAGCCAGGCTGCACAAGAAGTGCCTCTTAATGATGGTTATTAAAAATGAGAAAAGGGTATTTATAAACTAAGGAAAAAGAAAGAAGGGAAGAAAGGTGGAAACAATGAAGCACAAAGTATTTTTTGATGCGGAATGTCCTTTATGTTACAACGTAAAAAAAATAATTAAAGCGCTGGACTGGACGAACCAAATCCAGTGGATTCCAGTTCAATACATTGAACGAACAGAGTATAGCTACTTAAAAGAAGAAGGAAGAGACTTATATGATCAAATTCATATGGTCACCAAAAAAGGGGAAGTATTAGCAGGATTTGAAACGGTCAGACGGCTTTTAGCTGTTTTGCCTCTTACCTGTCCAATCGGCGTGCTTCTGCATTTACCATTAATGAAAAAAGCGTTTAGTCCGCTATACAAATGGATATCCACAAACAGGTACGACTGGTTTGGGCGCTACGATTCGCCGCGAACCACATAAACATATAAAAAGGACAAGCTTTTTAAAAGCTTGTCCCTTTTGTTTTGAAGACATTATAATTTATACATACTTTAATTTCTAAAAACGTATGTGACCGAGACGCGTAAATTCTAGAAAAGCAGCTATAGCTGAAAGGGAGAACTTTATATGAAAACAAAATGGACAGCTGAACGAATGCCTGATCTAACGGGGAAAACTGCCCTTATAACGGGAGGAAACAGCGGTATTGGGTTTGAAGCTGCAAAGGCTCTAGCAGCTCGCGGAGCAGAAATCATTCTGGCTGTGCGTAATGAAGCAAAAGGGAAAGAAGCTAAGAAAAGAATTAAAGCAGATAACGGAAATGCTAAAGTGACTATTATGTCATTAGATCTTAGTGACTTGAGCTCTATTCGGCATTTTGCCAATCAATTTCTTCAACAATACTCGTCTTTGGATCTTCTCATTAATAATGCAGGCGTGATGGTGCCGCCTCACAGCAAAACGAAAGACGGATTTGAACTGCAGTTTGGCTGTAATCATTTAGGACATTTTGCACTTACGGGCTTGCTGCTTCCTTTACTAACGGCCACTCCACATTCACGTGTCGTAACGGTAAGCAGTATAGCCGCTAATTCTGGAGAAATCTATTTTGATAATCTCGACGGAGAAAAAGGCTATAGTCCAATGAAGTTCTATAGACAAAGCAAACTCGCCAACCTATTGTTTGCCAAAGAATTGCAAACTCGCTTAGAAGCAGCCGGATCAACGACAATTAGTGCCGCTGTACATCCGGGTATTTCAAATACAAACCTATTATCACGCGGTTCAGGCAAAGAACCAAACGGCTTGTTGAAATTTTTAGTCAAGCTATTTAGTCAATCTGCAGAAATGGGCGCGCTGCCTACTCTTTATGCAGCCACTGAATCAATAGAAGGCGGTACATATATTGGGCCAGACGGAAAAGATGCTAAAAAAGGATATCCTGTAAAAGATATGATGGGAGATGTTTTATTTAAACCGGACGTAGCGGAAAAACTATGGAGCGTATCTGAGGACTTAACAGGTGTTGAGTACTCGTTTCGTGCTTAAGATAAAAAACAGTTCTGTAAGTGCGGAGCTGTTTTTTTGTTGCTCAAAAACTATAGATCAGCAGGTTAAATAAAAAAAAGAATGTTGGATAGCATAATGGTAAGTAAACGTACAATGAGTATGTTCTCTTTTGAGCGATAAAAGCACTCAACAAAGCTCAAGAAGCGGAGGAAAGTAACAGTGCCTGACAAACCTAGTATTACCTCAAGTGAAATTGGAACGCTGTGGATGACATATCAGCAGAAAACGTTAATCATTTGCTTGTTGGATTATATGATTGAACATGCAGACGATGAAGATGCTAAAACAATTATGACAGATTTGCGTGAGCAGCTTATTATATACATACGAAAGATAAAAACAATATTTGAAAAAGAAGGAGCCGTAGTGCCAACCGGGCTTTCATCTCAAGACGTAAACATACAGGCTCCAAAACTATTTACTAATGGATTTGATATTATGTTTCTTCGTGTTATTAAAGAAATTAGTATGGGGATGTATACATTAAGTTTAGGTAAGGCCTACAGAGAAGATGTGGTGAAATTTTATCAAGATTTAACAAAGATTACGCAACATTGTTATGATTCCTGTACGCAGTATTTACTGAAAAAAGGGATTTTATCACGTCCACCCTATATTCCGATGCCAACCACTGTTGAGTTTGTTTCTGACAGAAAATATTTGAGCGGCTTAAATGTATTTGCGGATAAAAGAGTATTAAATACGATGGAGCTAGCTCAGCTTTATCACGGGGTCGAAACAAACATTGTGGGGATGAAGTTAATGAAGGCTTTTTCTCAAACGGCTAAAGATACCGAAGTCAAAAAGCATTTTTTGAAAGGAAAAGAGCTCAGTAAAAAGATTATTACGCGTCTAGAAGAAATAATTATACAAGACGATATTTCACCTTCTGTTGCCTCAACAGGAAGCATCACGACTTCTGAAACGCCTGCTTTTTCTGATCGTTTGATGCTGACATGCGATATTTTACTAAGTAATTTTAGTATTGGAAGTCAGGCATTTGGAGCAGCATTTAGTTTTCGAAGAGATATTGTGGCTAAAATGATGCTGATAGGAGAAGATGCGTTTCAATATGCAAGCGAAGCGACGGAAATTATGATTAAAAAAGGCTGGCTTGAAGTTCCACCAAGTATTGATTAGCTAATATGAAAATACGTATTTACATGATGATCTTTTAAAAGCAATGAATTTAAAATAAGTGAGATAAAAACACGGTGCTGATTCAATACACTTAGTATGTAAATCAACACCGTGTTTTTTGCTTTGTTTGAGCAAGTTATGATGGAAATTCTTCAAAGGTATGCTACGATAAGAATTATCTTGAATTGAAGAGGTGTCACGATGAAAATAGAAGTTTGGTCAGATTTTGTCTGTCCTTTTTGTTATATTGGAAAGCGTCGATTTGAGCAAGCGCTTCAGCAGTTTGCACACAAAGATGACGTGCAGGTTGAATTTAAAAGCTTTGAGCTAGATCCAAATGCTTCAGTTAATACTGGTAAAACGATTAATGAAGCTCTTGCTGCTAAATATGGAATGACCATTGAACAAGCAAAGCAGGCAAATGAAGGGATCGGACAGCAGGCAGCTGGTGTGGGATTATCCTTTAATTTTGACGATATGAAGCCAACTAATACGTTTGACGCTCATCGTTTAGCTAAATTTGCAAAAGCTCAAGGAAAAGAAGCAGCTATTACAGAAAAACTCTTATATGCATATTTTACTGAATCAAAACATCTAGGTGAAGAAGAGACGCTGATTGCTGTTGCAGAAGATGCAGGTCTTGACCGAGAAGAAGCACGTCAAATTCTCGCAGATAAAAACGCATATGCAAATGAAGTCCGCAGTGATGAAGCAACGGCTCAGCAATATGGTATTAGCGGTGTTCCATATTTTGTTGTTAATCAAAAATATGCGATTTCAGGTGCACAGCCAGTCGAAACATTTGTAGGGGCTCTCCAACAAGTATGGGAAGAAGAAAATCCGACTCCCGCTTTGAAGAGTCTTTCTCCAGAAGGCGCAGATGATGCCTTTTGTGCAGATGGGCAATGTGCCGTTCCTGATTCCTCTAAAAACCAACAATAAACAAAAAGCAGAGGCGGAAATTTCGCTTCTGCTTTTTGTTTATTTTTTTAAAAAATCACAAAAATACAAACATGTGTTCTGTTTTTGTGTTATAATAAGTTTAGAAGCAACAAACCTCGATGAGTAAGCTCCAAAAATAAGCGATTAAAAGTGATCCCACCATGAACTAGCTTCCATTTAATCCTGCAGGGGGAATCTGAATGAAGAGCAAAGTGCGCATTATCCCATTTCAAGTAGTTGAACAATTAAGTCAATTTAATGAAGTCCCACAAGGAGTGGCTCTAATTGGAGCAGAGGAAGTATGGAAGCAAACAAAAGGACAGGGAATAACCGTAGCGGTTTTGGATACTGGCTGTGAGGTTACACACCCAGATTTGCAGGAGCGAATTATTGGAGGAAGAAATTTTACGCACGATGATCAGCAAAATCCTGATGTTTATCAAGACTATAGTGGTCACGGTACTCACGTAGCAGGCACAATTGCAGCAGCGCATAATGGAGCGGGCGTTGTAGGAGTGGCTCCTGAGGTGAATTTACTTATTCTGAAAGTACTTGATGGGAATGGTTCAGGTCAATATGAATGGATTATTCAAGGTATTACCTACGCCATCCAGCAAAAAGTAGATATCATTTCAATGTCACTTGGAGGTCCGGCCGATGTACCTGAACTGCATGAAGCGATTCAGGATGCTGTTGATCAGAATATTTTAGTTGTCTGCGCAGCGGGAAATGAAGGAGATGGAGAAAGCTCCACAGATGAGTTTGCATACCCAGGCTCATATAATGAAGTGATTAGCGTAGGAGCGGTTGATCTAAAGAAACGTTCTTCGATATTTTCCAACTCAAACAATGAAGTGGACGTAGTGGCTCCGGGAGAGAAGATCATATCAACCTACTTGAATGGAAAGTATGCCGCACTGAGCGGAACTTCTATGGCCACGCCTCACGTGGCGGGAGCTTTGGCATTGATAAAAGTTCTTTCAAATGAAACGTTTGGAAGAGAACTTACAGAACCAGAGCTTTACGCACAGTTAATCAGAAGAACACTTCCATTAAATGAATCACCAAGAGAAGTAGGAAACGGGTTTGTGCACTTGACCATTGTTGAAAAGCTATTGCGTGAAATTCAACGTCAAATGACTTCAGAGGTGATGGGATGAAAAGCAGTTTAGATATATTAATGGTGGAAAAACAGCAGGCAAAAGCCCTTTATCACGAATACGTAAACAAACGAAGCTATTATGATGAAAAGACGGATGAAGAGAGTAAAAATCTTTATTATCGAGGTACTCTCTTTGAAAGAGAAGCCATGCAAGCTTTGTTAACGGAAACGCATCAGCATTTGCTGAGTTATTCGCCGCATAAATATGTATATCCATGGGTGGATCTACAGGAGAATGGAGAGCTGAAGAGTCTGTATTCAGGGAAAGGTATGGATCCGTTAGAAGCGATACAGCAAGATATTGATGCACTTCAGTCGCTTAGTCACTCATCTGTTTCAAGCAATGATATACTGCTAAACTGTGAGCACGTTGTCCCACAATCTTGGTTTGGAAAACAAGAGCCTATGAGAGGCGATTTGCATCATTTGTTTGCGTGTGAACCTTCTTGTAACAGCCGAAGAGGTAATTCCTCTTATATTGACTTCCCGGATTATACACCGGAAGTTAAGCAATCAGATGTGAAAGAAGGGTGCGGCAAATCAGAAAAAGGTAAGTTTGAACCCGAATATGGAAAAGGAATTGTCGCTCGAGCTACGCTTTATTTTTTAATTCGCTATCATAATAAAATTGACTTTTCACGAGTAGATCTTCCTCTTTTACTAAAATGGCATGAAGAATTTACCGTTTCACTTTATGAAAAACATCGCAATGCAGCAATTTTTGAATTGCAAGGCAACCGAAATCCTTTTATCGATTTTCCTGACAAAGCAGCTACATTAATGAATTCGGCTTTCTAAAATAAAAAAGGAGCTCCGTTTCTATTCGAAACGGAGCTCCTTTAGGTATCCTAATAAGAAAATCCATATTTATCGCTCAAAAGGGCATCCATTTTATTTAACAAGCGAAAATATTCTTCTTGTTCTTCTACAGTTAGAGCTGCTAGCATATCTTTTAAAAATACATTTCGCTTCTCTGTAATCATTGAAACAAGCTGTTTGGATTCATCGGTCAATGAAACCCACACGACTCTCCGGTCTTTTTCGTCTCGCACGCGCTGAATGAGAGATTCTTCTTCCAATTGATTTAATAAGCTAGTTGTAGCGCCCGAAGTTAAGTGAAGTTTATTTGAAATATCTGCCACCATATACTTTGTACCGCTGGCAATGTAGTTTAAGATATAAAATTTAGTGGGTGTTAAGTGATAAGGCTGCGTTTTTAATGTTTCTTCGACCAAATGTCGCATATATTGAAAAAAAGATGTGTTAATTTGATAAAGGTGTTCAATTTTTGATTCTACATTGTTATCCATGCTAGCTTCCATCTCCTTGTACACTACGGACATATATAAACTAACTCTAAAATAAAATGAAACAATTGTAAAGGATGGAAACGATTATCTTTAACCCCCATTATTATTTTTAAATTAATATCTTTACGAAAAAATATCTTTATGATAAAGTTATTTAGGTAGTTAACCAAATGGATGATTATAAAGAAACATATCTCCTAATAGATGGAGATAATATCTTTATGAAAAAGCTATATAAAAAAGTAGTTTTATTAGTGAAGTATTAAGGAGGAGTAATGAATGTCTAGAAGTCGCTTAATGGTAACAAATTTTATTGGAATCATCGTTATTTTAGCTTTATTAATTGGAGGAGGATATTATTACGTTCAAAAATCCAACTATATTACAACGGATAACGCTAAAGTATCTGGAGATGTATACAACGTAGTTGCACCTGCAGCAGGTAAGGTAGCAAGCTGGACAGTGGAAGAAGGAAATGATGTATCAAAAGATGCTGAAATTGCTAAGATTCAAGCTGAAAAAGGCTCTGTAGCTGCTACAGTACCAGCAGATGGAAAAATTATTCAAACAAATGTAAAAGAAAATCAAATGGTTCAAGCTGGACAGCAAATTGCAACCGAAGTAGATATGAAAGATCTATTTATCGTAGCGAATATCAAAGAGGATCAGATTAAGGATATTAAAGAGGGCGACGATGTAGATGTAACAGTAGATGGAGACAGTAGTACAAAAATTGACGGTAAAGTTGAAGAAGTGGGATATGCAACTAATTCACTTTCATCTTTAACATCGAACTCAAGCTCAGATGGAAACTACACAAAAGTATCTCAAACGGTTCCTGTAAAAATCTCTATTTCTAATTATTCAGAGCATGTGCTACCAGGAATGAACGCTGAAGTAAAAATTTCAAAAGACTAATTCTTACTACAACAGTTCAAGAAGGGAGGAAATATGATGACAGCCAGTATAGAAAACACAAGTGATGGATCCATCAAAAAGCATATTCCGCTATTGATTGTTTTAATGCTTGGTTTGTTTCTTGCAATATTAAATCAAACGTTGCTAAACGTAGCCATCCCGCATTTAATTACTGAGTTTGGCGTAACCGCAAATACAGCTCAGTGGTTGTTAACTGGATATATGCTTGTGAACGGGGCGTTAATTCCGCTTTCAGCTTTTTTAATTGAACGATTTGGTGTGCGTCGCTTGTTCTTATTTGCAATGGTTTGTTTTACAGTAGGGTCATTGATTTGCGGAATTGCACCTACATTTTCGATTATGCTTACCGGCCGTTTAATTCAAGCTATTGGCGGAGGTGTCTTATCGCCTCTTGTTATGACCATTATTGTGTTTATTTTCCCTCCTCACATGCGAGGAAAAGGGATGGGTATTTTTGGATTAGCCATGATGTTCGCACCGGCTATTGGTCCAACATTATCTGGATGGGTTATTCAAAACTATGATTGGCACATCCTTTTTAACGGCATGGTGCCATTAGGTGCGATTGTATTAATTATTGCTTTCTTTCAATTAAAAGACATTCAGCCTCCAAAGGATGTAAAAGTTCACATGCCTTCGGTTGTGACATCACTTGCAGGTATGGGATTATTGCTTTACGGATTTAGTGAAGCTGGAAATGACGGCTGGACGGATTCAGTTGTTCTTTCTACAATCATTGGCGGGGCAGTTCTTTTAATTATATTTGTTCTTCAACAAATTAAATCTGAAAAGCCGCTATTGGATATGCGCGTGTTTAAATATAATATTTTTTCACTATCAAATATTATTAGTATTGCGATTACAATCAGTATGTACGCAGGTATGTTCTTGCTTCCAATTTACTTGCAAAATATCCGCGGATATTCTGCTTTTGATTCAGGACTGCTGTTGCTTCCTGGCGCACTTGTTATGCTGGTCATGTCGCCGATTTCAGGTACATTGTTTGATAAAGTGGGACCTCGTCCGCTAGCAATCGTTGGTATGTTTATTACATCTATTTCAACGTTTGAATTTACGAAGCTGACGATGGATACACCGTTTAATCATATTTTAGCGATTTATATTATCCGATCGTTTGGTATGTCACTTTTAATGATGCCAATTATGACAGCCGGTTTGAATCAGCTTCCGCAGAGACTAAGCAGTCACGGAACGTCAATGTCTAATACGCTTCGTCAAGTAAGTGGTTCAATTGGTATTAGTTTAATGACGACCATTTTTACAAACCGTACAACATATCATGTAAATGAAATCAGCAGTTCCATGAATACGTCTGATCCATTCTTTATGAATAGCTTTCATTTATTTGTACAAAAAGTAGCTGCTACTTTGCATTTATCACAAGATCAAGCTCAGCAGCAAGCGCTGACGATTTTATCTGGAAAAATGACGCAGCAAGGTACGATTCAAGGTATTAACGATGCTTTTTATTGGGCAACAGCGATTTCTGTTATCGGTTTAATTTTAAGTTTCTTCCTTCGTGACGTACGTAAAGATAAAGTAGTCGAAGAAAAGAAATCAAAAGCTCAAGAGGAAGATATTCGTATGCTTCCAGCTCCAAAAAGTATAAATTCATAAAGTGCTATAGAATCAAAAGTTCATCATAAAACATGTTGGAGAGAAAGGGGCGGTGAGGTGGATGGATCCATTGATATTTGGTGAAGAAATTCAAAGAATTTCAATATCTTTAAACAAAAAAGTAATGACAAATGTAAAAAGCCTTTTACAGTATTACAGAATTACCCCTTTTCAATATCATATTTTACTGATTGTTGAATGTGCACGTACAATGCCTGTGACCAAAGTGGCAGACGAAATGAAGGCGAGCCCAAGCGTTATCACAGCATCAATTACACGTTTGTATGAACTGAATCTTGTGGAGCGCTACCATTCAAAAGAAGATCGGCGTAAAGTTATGGTTGAGCTTACAAACAAGGGAAAACAAGTGATTCAAGCGGCTGAGAAAGACATGCAGCAAAGGATTGAAAAACTGTTTGCATGCTATAAAGAAGAAGAGCAGCAGCAATTTCTTACGCTCTGTCGGCAGCTAGATGAACATGTGACTTGAAGAGGAATAAAAAAAGTATATTGAGTTATGCGGAGTGAGTGTAAATGGATAAAGAGATGGTAAAAAACATTCGAAAAAACTACAATATGAATCAGCGAAACTTCGCTCAAGCAGTGAACTGCAGTTTTTCTTTAATCGCCCTGGTTGAAGTTGGGAAGAGAAGAGTAACAAAAAACTTAGAAGACAAAATTAAGCAAGCATTTCAATTGAACGATCATGATTTAAAATCACTGCAGGGCTAACAAAAAAAGTAGGTGTGAAACGAGCGCACCTACTTTTTTTCGTGTTGTTTTTTTGTAAGCGGATCTACGGTATGTTTATAATCATAAGCTTTTGAGGTGGTAACTACGCACAGCAGTAAAATAACAAATACAATGATAATAGAGAGCATAATAATGATGATCATATAAAACGTCCTTTCTTTTTCTTATTACGTATGCTTTCGGTCTTATTGGTAAAATTCCTTCTTTCTCCACATAGTGCAGAAACGACAAACGCATACTAATAACAGTCTAGAATAAAGGAGTGTTCATTATGAATGAAAAAGAGTTGAAGAAACAATTAAAAAAGGTAGCAGATTATCCTGCATCTAAAGCAGATGGAGTGGACGAAGAGTTTTCGCGTGAATTAGCAGACCAAGACGATTTAGAAGCACAGGTTAGAGCGAACGCTGCAGATGAAAGACAAAAAAAATAATAACTAGACGCGCTTTCTGAAAAAAGCGCGTCTGCATATTATTTTTTCAAAAGCAAATAAACAAAATAAGGAGCACCTATTACGGCGGCAATAATTCCTGCCGGTATACCGTTAGGATTTGCAATGTTATGTCCTATCGTATCAGCAATCAGCAAAAGCCAGCCGCCAAGTAGAATAGCAACGGGAATAAAAAGCTGACTTCTCGGTCCTACTAAGCCTTTAGCAATATGAGGAGCAAGAAGTCCAATAAAAGCCACGCCGCCCGTCACTGAAACCGCGGCTGCCGCTAATGCCACCGCGGCTAAAAGCAATGTTACACGTTCTTTCTCCAGAGAAATTCCGACTCCAATAGCTGCAGCTTCATTTAAATTAAAAATGTTTAATGAGTTTGCTTTGTACAATATAAAAGGAATCAAGACAAGAAGCCAAGGTAGAAGAGCCCATATAAAAGGCCAGTCTGTCCCCCAGATGCTGCCTGCAATCCATTTAGCAATAAAATCAACTTTAACCCGATCAGCTGATGACATAATCACCACCATCATTCCAGAAAGAGCCATTGAAAAACCTACGCCTGTTAAAATCAACTTTACAGGCTGCAGTCCTTGGCTTTTACTATATGCACAAAGATAGATAAGACCAGCTGTCAACAAGGCGCCGATAAAGCCTACCAGCGGAAGGGCATAAACGAAAGAGCCCGCTTCAATTGGGGAAAATAAAAAGAACACAGCAATTGCGGCTCCTGCTCCTGAATTAATTCCTATAATCCCAGGTTCCGCTAAATCATTGCGCGTAACACCTTGTAAGATAGCTCCTGATAAAGCTAGAGCCATTCCTGCTAGAAGCGTAATGATAATCCGCGGAAGTCGAATTGAAAAAAGGACGAACTCATCTGTAAAATTCCCTTTGCCAAAAAGAGTAGGAAACACTTTATTGTAAGGAAGGGGTGCATCACCGAGTCCCATTCCTATCACAACCGTTCCAAGAATCAAAACAGTGAGCAGCATCATAATTATTCGTTGTTTTCTAATAAGCGCTGGGTGAATCATGAGAATGCTTTTCCTCCTTTACGAACAATCACTAAAAAGAAAGGTAAACCAATCATCGATACAACTGCTGCTATCGGTGTTTCATAAGGAGCACTGACCGTTCGAGCCAATGTATCAGCGAGCAGCATAAACGCTGCGCCAGTGATAGCGGACATAGGGATAATAAAACGATAGTCAGTTCCTACAATTCCTCGTACAATATGAGGAATCATCAAGCCGATAAACACCATGTTTCCCACTAGTGCAACAGAAGCGCCGGCAAGAAGAATCATGACGACAAATAAAATGGTTTTGACTTTTGTCGTTTGCTGGCCCAATCCTACAGCCACTTCTTCATTTAAGCTCAGAATAGTAAGCTGCCGAGAAAGCAAAAGGGCAATGAATATACCTCCGAGAATAAAAGGAACAATGATTTGAAGCTGTTCCCAAGAAGTGCCTACAATTCCGCCAGCAGTCCACATGGATACATCTTTTGAAATCTTAAAATAAATACCGAAGCCTTCTCCAATGGCATATAGAAATGCTGAAACGGCAGCCCCCGCTAGTACAATTCGAAGCGGAGAAAATCCTCCTCTTTTTATAGCAGCAATTCCAAACACCAGGATTGCGCCAACCCCGGCTCCTATAAAGCAAGCAATCGTAATACCCAAATAATTTATAGAAGGGATCAAGGCAATTGTTACAGCTAAAGCCGCATTTGCGCCAGACGTTAACCCTAAAAGTCCTGGATCTGCAAGTGGGTTTCTTGTCATACCTTGCATAATAGCCCCTGATACTGATAAAGCAGCGCCAACAAAAACAGCGGCGATTTCACGAGGTAAACGAATATCTCTGATGATCGAAATCTGTTCGTTTACACTGCTTGATGAAAGTGCTAGCCATACATCTTTTATCGATATGTCAGCAGCCCCAAAAACCATTGAAGAAACAAACATTGTGATGAATACGAACAGCATACCTATTAATTTATATAAAAAGGGAATGAAACGCTGATTGTCTTTTTTCATAAAACACCCATCTTTTCATGTAAGAATAAATTTAGTAACACAAAGCAAGAGGAATCCTAAAAAGAATTCCTCTTGAATGAATTACTTGCCAAGAAATTTTTGAGTAAAGAAATCTAGTTGATAATCTAGTGTGATTGGATCATTAAAATAAAATTCTTTTGCATTTGCTTCAAATACGTGATTGTTCTTTACAGCAGGAATATTTTTGTACGTATCTGTTTTCTCAAATGATGTATCTCCATCTTGGTTTTTGCTAAAGATTAAATAATCTCCGGCATATTCAGGAAGAACTTCCGGTGAAATTGCATAGTACCCATCTTTCAAAGCCATTTTTTTTACCTTCTGCGGCATTTTTAATTTCATTTCTTGATAAAGAATCTCCGTTCCGCGTCCCCAGTTATTCCCAAACACATAAAGCTGTTTGTCAAAGTTCTCAATAACTGAAACCGTGGCATCTTCGCCAATTTTAGCTTTGATGTCAGAACCAGCTTTTGCCGCACGCTTTTTAAAGTCGTCTACCCATGATTGTGCTTCTTCTTCTTTATTTAATAGCTTTCCAATTTCTACATGCTGAGTAAGGTAATCTACTTTATCGTATGTATACGTGACAGTAGGGGCAATTTTTTTCAATTTATCAATGTTTTTTGTAGTAGATAAGCCAATAATTAAGTCAGGCTTTAATTCAATGATCTTTTCTAAATTTTCCTCTGATACTTCTTCGACGCCTTTTAATTTCTTTTCAAAGCGGGGATTCATTTTAGACCATGAGTCCACTCCGACAATGTTAACACCTAAAGAAAGTACGTTACCTGCATAGGAACCTAACACAACAACACGTTTCGGATTAGCCGGAACTTTTACAGGGCCGTCTTCAGATTGATATGTGATCGTCTTGGATTCGCTGTTTTTTCTAGAATCATTTTTACTTTCAGTTGAACCGTTGCTGCAGGCACTAATAAGTAGTACGAATATAAGCATGAATGGAAGCAGTAATTTTTTCATTTAGTTATCTCCTCTTAATAAGTTATACGTGATACACATTGGTTTATTTGTTCTCGGATCCCGCCCAATTTCAGCGTCGATATGAAACACTTTTTTTAGAACGTCCTGCGTAATGACTTCTTCACATTTTCCGGCTTTGACAATTTCTCCATCTTTTAAAGCGATAATATAATCCGCAAAGCGAGCGGCTTGATTTAGATCATGAAGCACCATTACAACTGTACGTTCCTGCTCTTTGTTTAGTTTTTGCAGGAGTTCAAGTACTTCTAACTGATGAGCCATATCCAAGTAGGTAGTAGGCTCATCGAGGAATATAATATCGGTTTCTTGAGCTAAAGCCATCGCAATCCACACTCGCTGGCGCTGACCCCCTGAAAGAGAGTCAACGGGACGAAACTTGTAATCTTTTGTTCCGGTTACTTCAAGCGCCCAGTCAATCGTTTGATAATCTTCTTTCGATAGACGCCCAAAACCTTTTTGATAGGGAAATCGCCCATAAGATACAAGTTCTCCAACAGTTAGGCCGCTGGCACTTTCTGGTGTCTGAGGGAGAATCGCCATTTTTTTAGCGAGTGATTTTGTATGTTCTGTTGAAATGTTTTCGCCATCTAAAATGACGGAGCCAGATTGATGGGAAATAATGCGGGTGATGGCTTTTAAAAGCGTTGATTTGCCGCATCCGTTTGAACCAATAATCGTGGTAATCTTTTTGTCTGGAATGTTAACGCTTAAATTCTTAACTATTAGACGTTCACCATAACTAATATGTAATTTCTCTGTATATAGGCGAACCATATTTGCCCCTCCGTTTACGTTTAATACAACGATACTTGATAATGATTATCAATGTCGTTTACTTTACATACTATAATTCGAACGTTTCCGGATGTCAATAGTTATTTTTATTGTCAAAACGTTGAAGAAGATGTATATTTAAATGAGAATGATAATCAATAACGATTGATTACGAGGAGTGAACGTGCATGATACACAATGAACTTTTTGATGTGACAATTATAGGCGGGGGACCGGCTGGCCTTTATTCTGCCTTTTATAGCGGCCTAAGGGAAATGAAAACAAAGCTGATTGAATATCAGCCAAAACTAGGCGGAAAACTTCACGTTTATCCTGAAAAAATGATTTGGGATGTCGGAGGCCAAACGCCTATTACTGGTGCGAAGCTTATTGAACAGCTTGTGGAACAAGGACTGACGTTTGATCCGACTGTTGTTTTAAATGAGAAAGTTGACTCCATTTCCCGCTTAGAAGATGGTATTTTCCAGCTGAAGAGTTCTTCAGGGAAACATCATTACTCTAAAACGATTATCCTTGCTGTGGGAGGAGGTATTTTAAGTCCGCAAAAGCTCAAAATCGAAGGGGCAGAACGATTTGAAGTAACAAACTTAAACTATACGGTTAAATCTCTGCAGCATTTTAAAAATAAAACGGTGATTGTTTCCGGAGGAGGTAATTCAGCCATTGATTGGGCAAATGAGCTAGAGCCCGTTGCTGAAAAGGTATATATTACATATCGAAACAGTGAACTAACTGGTCATGAAGCGCAGGTGAGACAATTAATAAACAGTTCAGCTCACTGTCTGCTTAACACATCTATTACAAAATTAGTGGCTGATGCGACGCATGAATTTATTGAAACAGTTGAGCTGACTAATCATCAAACCGGTGAGATTTCTTATTTGCCGGTTGAAGAAGTTATCATTAATCACGGTTATGAAAGAGATACAGAGCTGTTAAAAAACAGTAAACTACATATCAAAACCATTGATGACTATTACATCGCAGGTAATGCAGCAAGCGAAACGTCTGTAGAAGGCGTATATGCAGCGGGAGATATTCTCATGCACGAAGGGAAAGTCCATTTAATTACGGGTGCTTTTCAAGATGCTGCTAATGCCGTAAACAAAGCAAAACAATTCGTTCAGCCTTCTGCGGCTAAGACAGCTATGGTTTCTTCTCACAATGAAGTATTCAAAAAGCGTAATTCAACACTAATTAAACAAATGATGAAGTAAAGCGAGATGCAGGGTGCATGTCGCTTCTTTCTCTACGGTAGAATTATCTAAGTGAGGAGGAAGGGAACGAAAAAAGAAAAGAGAAATATAATAAAAGAAAACGCTTACATTTTTAAAGATGACACAGCGCTTGTTTGCATAAGGGGGAAGCCGTATGAACGAAAAAGAGAAATATCAGTTTGAAACAAAAGCCATTCACGCAGGGTATGAATCAAAACATCATTTTGATAGTTTAGCTCCGCCTATTTATCAAACGTCTACATTTACATTTTCATCTCTAGAACAAGGTGCAAACCGGTTTAGCGGAGCAGAAGATGGTTATGTATATTCCCGGTTATCTAATCCAACGATCACCATTTTAGAAGAGCGTATGGCACAGCTTGAAGAAGGAGAAGCCGCTTTGGCATTTGGATCGGGAATGGCTGCAGTATCGGCTGTATTGATTGGACTTACAAAAGCAGGCGATCATATTTTGTGTTCAAAAGGAGTGTATGGATGCACGTTTGGTTTACTGGAAATGCTTGAGGAAAAATATCAAATCCGTCATTCTTTTTCCAACTTGGAAACTGAGGAAGAAATTCTTGCTGCTATCAAAGAAGATACAGCATGTATTTATATTGAAACACCGATTAACCCCACTATGACTTTAGTAGATTTAGAGTTAGTTACTTGTATCGCCAAACAAAAAGGAATTCCAGTGGTAGTAGACAATACCTTTTCAACTCCTTATTTGCAGCAGCCGCTGAAGCTTGGATGCGACTTAGTCATTCATAGCGCAACAAAATTTATTGGTGGACACGGAGATGTTGTCGCGGGAATTGTAGTAGGGAACGAAGAGGTTATTTCCGTACTGCGCAAAACGACGCAAAAAGATATCGGAGGCATTCTTTCACCGTTTGATGCTTGGCTGTTACTCCGAGGCTTAAAAACGCTGGCCGTTCGAATGGATCGTCACTGTGAAAATGCTGAACATATCGCAAAACAATTAAGTCTCCATCCCAAGGTGAAAGCCGTTTATTATCCAGGTGATAAAAAGAGCACTGCTTATTCCCTCATGCAAAAGCAAATGAAAAAAGGAGGGGGGCTTCTCTCCTTTGAAGTGAAAGGAGGTTATGAAGAAACCGTAAAAGTGGTGAATCAGCTTAAGCTCATTTCCATCGCGGTGAGTCTTGGCGATGCTGAAACACTTATTCAGCATCCTGCCTCGATGACGCATGCAGTTGTGCCGGAAGAAGCTCGAAAAGAAATGGGCATCTCAAATGAACTTCTTCGTTTATCAGTTGGGCTGGAAGCTTGGGAAGATATTATGAGAGATTTACAGCAGGCATTAGATAGTATATAAAAAACAGCGCTTGGAGGAATTTCAAGCGCTGTTTTTTATGTTAACCGTATGTAGTTGTAGTTACTCATACCTTCTTCTTTTCCAGTGGAACTTTATCTGCATCTCTAGACAAATGTCCTAGACAGAAGAGATGCCTTTCAATAGACTAAAGGTTATCTGTGAAAATACAATATTTAGGTAAGGAAGGTGCTCTGCTATTATGCTTCATAATCCAACTGGAAAAAAACGTCTAGGATTGGCGTTTCTTCTCAGCACGCTTGCGATATTAGGTCCGCTTAATATCGATATGTATTTGCCAAGTTTTCCTGCTATTGCTGATCATTTAGATGCGCGAGCTTCACTTGTACAGCTTAGCTTAACATCGTGTTTACTAGGACTTGCCGTTGGTCAAATCGTGATTGGTCCAATCAGTGATGCAAAGGGACGAAAAGGACCTTTACTCATCTCCATCTCTTTATTTATGTTATCGTCATTGCTCTGTGCACTGGCTCCTACTATCACGGCTTTAGTTATTGCACGCTTTTTGCAGGGGTTTACGGCTTCGGCAGGAGTTGTTCTTTCTCGCGCCATTGTCAGAGACGTTTTTAGCGGAAGAGAACTTACGAAGTTTTTTGCTCTGTTAATGGTTATCAATGCCTTTGCACCAATGATAGCACCAATGGCCGGAGGTGCTATTTTACTTCTTCCTTTTGCAAGCTGGCATACTATTTTCTTGTTTTTAAGTTTAATAGGTCTTTTAATTGTTTTAACAATCTCAATGCGTTTAAAAGAAACTTTGCCCATTGAAAATAGAACACCAAGTTCAATTGGTCATTCTGTTCGCACAATGGGCAGTTTATTACAAGACCGTTCTTTTATTGGGTATGCCCTAATTATCGGACTGGTCCATGGAGGAAGCTTTGCTTATGTATCAGGCACTCCATTTGTCTATCAAGGGATATACCATGTTTCTCCGCAAGTTTTTAGCATTTTGTTTGGTATTAACGGCTTGGCTATTGTGACTGGAAGCTTTATTATTGGGCGCTTTAGCGGAATTATCCATGAAAGAAGCCTGCTTCGCATTGCCGTGATTACGGCTGTAAGTGCTACTAGCGTACTTCTTATCATGACTATGCTTAAAGGACCGCTTGCTACGCTTGTAATTCCGATTTTTATTTACATGATCTCTATAGGAATGACGATTACAGGATCGGTGACATTAGCCATGAAAAATCAAGGACATAGAGCGGGAAGTGCGAGTGCCGTATTAGGGATGCTTCCACTAACTTTAGGATCAATTGTTTCTCCTTTAGTGGGGATTAACGAAACAACAGCGATTCCGATGGCTGCTATCTTATTTAGTACGGCGCTTTTAGGTTTTGTAGCTTTCTTTACGTTAACTAAAAACAAGAAAGAAGCAGAAAAGTGCGAAGTTAACGAGTTTAAAACGGAGGTTTCTCCGTAATCGCTTTTTGGATTGTTTTAAAAGCATCACTCCTTTGTGAAAAGGAGTGATGCAAATTTATTCAAGTATTGGATAATATATGCTAACCTTAGGGCATGATCGAAAGGAGTGGATAATAATGAGTAAAGTAATTCCTGAAATAACCCTTAATGACGGGGTAACCTTGCCTGCTATAGGTTTTGGTACATACAAGCTTAACGGAAATGAAGGAGTCAACGCTATAACGAGTGCGATTGATGTAGGGTATCGTTTAATTGATACGGCTTATAATTACGAAAATGAAGGCACTGTGGGGCAAGCTCTCCGAAAAACACCGGTTTCTAGACAAGAACTATTTGTTACCTCTAAACTCCCAGGGCGATACCATACGTATGACAAAGCAATTCCTACCATTCAAGAATCTTTATATCGGGCGAATTTAGACTATTACGATTTGTATCTTATTCATTGGCCTAATCCTAAACAAGATCATTATGTAGAAGCTTGGCAAGCACTGATTGATGCGAAGCGCTGGGGCTTGATTCGTTCAATTGGTGTTTGTAATTTTCTTCCCGAGCATATTGAGCGCTTGGAAAAAGAGACCGGCATTTTACCAAGCATCAATCAAATAGAACTGCATCCTTTTTTTAATCAACATCAATATCGGAATTGGTATCAAGAGAAAAACATTCAAATTGAATCTTGGAGTCCACTAGGACGAGCGAGTGCTGTTTTAGAAAATGAAACAATTAAACAAATTGCCGACCGTCATAATAAAACAGTTTCACAAGTGATTTTGCGATGGCATTATCAGCTAGGCGCCATTTCAATCCCAAAATCGTCATCTCGCAAGCGGCAGCTTGAAAACATATCGATTTTTTCATTTTCTTTAGATGAAACGGAGATGAATATGCTTTCAGAATTGAACCGCGAAGATGGAAGACTTAATAATCAAGACCCCGCTGCCTATGAAGAATTTTAACGATAAGGCCTCACTTATTTTTTAAGTGAGGCTTTTATTCTATGATTTTTCATTATTTAAGAGTGAAAATAGTCCGTTTAGTTCTAACGATTGTAAGAGAAAATGTGTTAAAATATTCCGAAAAAAGGAGTGGTGAACCATGGAAAAAGTAGTAAAAGCGATTCAAGACGAATATCCGGATGATTTTGCATGGTGTTACGGCTGCGGCCGATTAAATCAAGACGGCTATCATTTTCGGACAGGATGGCTAGGAGAAAAAACAATTACCCTTTATACACCTAAGCCTGAACATACAGCTATACCAGGATTTGTATATGGCGGACTTCTTGCATCACTGATTGATTGTCATGGAACAGGCTCTGCTTCTCTTGCTCTATACCGTAAAAATGGCTGCGAAATAGGAGATTCAGCAGAGCCGCCGCGATTTGTTACCGGTTCTCTCCACGTGGATTTTAAAAAACCAACGCCCCAGGGTGAAGTACTAAAAGCAATAGGAACGGTTGAAGAAATTCACCCGAAGAAATGGAGAGTTAAAACAGAAGTATACGCGAGTGACATCATTGTTGCGACCGGAGAAGTTGTAGCAGTTGTTATGCCAAGTACGTTTAAACGAAAAGAAGACTAAAAATGTAAAAAAGTTACATGAAAAAGGAGGAAAAGGTATGGGTAAATGTAATTTAGACCACTCGGTAGAAGATGTACAGCAGAAGTTTAACTCGCAGTCACAATGGCTGCCAGAAGATATTCGCTCGTTATTTCATGAGTTTCTCGTACGAAATCCTTCGCAAACAACATTAAACGAGATGTTTCATTTGCTGAAGAAATATGATTTAGTTGATGAACAAGAAAGAAAAGAGCGAGATCGAAAAATCAAATGGCTGATATTAAATAAAGAAAATACGAACAACTAGAAGCAACTACATGCAGTAAACTTACGTTTACGACCACAATGAAAAAGTCCGAACGAGTTGGATTCTCCATCAAGAATCTCGCTTCATCGTTCGGATCTTTCTTCAAATAAAATGCTTTTACCCCAGCCTCTTTTTAACGAGATTAAAAGTAATCACCACCACTTAAACCCGTCGTCTTCTAACAAATGATTTGAAGCCGCTGGTCCCATCGTACCCGCAGGATAAAAATGAAGAGGAAAGCGTTCATCATTAAAAACTTCTAAAATAGGTTGCACCCATTTCCAAGATAATTCAACTTCTTCCCAATGAGCAAAAAATGTGGAGTCTCCCTGTAAAGCATCAACTAACAGCAGTTCATAAGCTTCGGGTACTTCTCTTTGATTTGTTGAGAAATTGATAAAAATAGGTTCGATTTTATTATCATTCAAAGGGTTTTTGCTGTTTAATTGCAGTGATATACCTTCATTTGGGCTGATTTCGACAACCAAAAGGTTGGGAATAATTTCTTCGTCTGTATAAACATCCTTTAAAGGATGTTTAAATTCAATGACGATACGCGTGCATTTTTTACTCATTCTTTTTCCTGTGCGAAGATAGAAAGGTACTCCTTTCCAAAGCTCATGATCAATCCATACCCGGACTGCTATAAATGTGTCATTGACGGAAGCAGCATTGATGCCGGGCTCTTCTTTATATCCTATAACGGAACGATTTTGGATTTTTCCCGCTTCGTATTGACCTCTTATGACGTTCGAATGGATAAACTCTTTTTGTAGAGGACGAAGGCTTTTCATAATTTTTATCTTTTGTTGGCGAGTCTTTGGGATGTTAAGTGTCTTTGGCAGCTGCATGGCAGTCATCATAAGCATTTGAAGCATATGGTTTTGGAACATATCCCTAATTGCACCGGCCTGATCATAGTAAAACGCTCTTTCTTCTACACCAACTGTTTCACTAGCTGTAATTTGGACATTTGCAACGTAGTGATGATTCCATAGTGCTTGTAAAATAGGGTTTGCAGATGCTAAAGCCTCCAAATTTTGGATCATTGGTTTTCCTAGATAGTGGTCGATACGATAAATCTCTTCTTCATTGAACGTTTCAGTAAGCTTTTGATTTAACACTTGAGCAGATTGTAAATCGTGTCCGAAAGGCTTTTCGATAATAAGACGTTTCCAGCCTTTTGTAGATCCTAATCCGCCGCTGTTTATATTTGAAGCAATGACGTCTACAAATTCAGGAGCCAATGATAAATAGAAAAGACGATTTTCAGGAATATTTAATTCTGCTTCGCCTTCTTGAATAGCATACAGCAACTGGTCATATCCACCACTATTGGTAACATCCATTTTATGATAGCGAACTGTCTTAAGAAATTCTTTTATCTTGGATTCACCTTGTCTAAAGCGCCTTGAAAAAGTCTTTACTGATTCTTCTACATATATTTGAAAGGCATCATCAGACCAGTTGCTTCTATCCGTACCAACAATAGAAAAGGAAGAAGGAAGCTTTTTATCTAAAAATAAATTATATAACGCAGGAAAAATTTTTCTTTTAGCTAAATCTCCTGTTGCTCCAAATAAGATAAAGGTCATGGAATCCACTTCTAACGCTTGTGGTGAATGAGACTTGAGACAATTATCACGTGAACGAGCTACACTGCCCAATTGATCTCCTCCTTTATTTTAACGGCCTATTACAGTGAATATAGTCTTTTACCACCTTTACAGATTACAGTATAGCAGGTACAATTTTCCTTTATAAGTAGACACTTTATTTTCATATAGTGTCTAAAACTATACTATTACGCATAAAAAGGGAGGAAAAAGGATTGAGCAGACTTTTTAGCAAAACGTTTAACTGTGAAAAGGAATTAACGTTAACGATTATTGGAGGCAAGTGGAAAATGCTGATTATGTGGCACCTAGGAAAAGAAGGGACGAAACGATTTGGGGAGTTAAAGTCCATGATGCCGGGAATTACTCAGCGAATGTTAGTAAGTCAGCTGCGAGAATTGGAAGAAGATCAAATCGTTCACCGAAAAGTCTATCCGGTTGTCCCTCCAAAAGTTGAATATTCCTTGACTGAACACGGGAGAAGCTTGATGCCCATCCTTGAGAGCATGGATGAGTGGGGAAAAAATTATATGGAAACCTTTATAGAACCTGAAATGAATAACTCCACACATATGGGATAAAATCTTTTCTTGAGAAGGTTACAAAAACGTCTTTATTATTCAGAATTTTCTAAAATAAACACAATTGATAAGATACACCGAAGCATCCATAGTATATTTTTAGTGACTATATGTTTTAAAAGTGCCTACTTTTTTTTTGAAAGTAACGGTTTTACAATGAATTCATGCTAGACAACCCCATTTAATGAAGGAGTGAAGTAAGTATGGAACTTCAATTAGCATTGGATCTTGTAAATATTTCAGAGGCAAAAGAAGTAGTGCAGGAGGTTCAAGAGTATATCGATATTGTAGAAATTGGAACTCCAGTTGTAATTAACGAAGGGCTAAAAGCAGTCAAAGAAATCAAGGAAGCCTTTCCGTCTTTAAAGATATTAGCTGATTTAAAAATTATGGATGCAGGTGCTTACGAAGTCATGAAAGCTTCTGAAGCGGGTGCTAGTATTATTACGATTCTTGGCGCTACTGATGATTCGACTATAAAAGGCGCTGTAGAAGAGGCCAAAAAACAAGGAACACAAATTCTTGTTGATATGATTAATGTAAAAAACCTTGAGCAACGTGCAAAAGAAGTCGATGCACTCGGTGTTGACTATATTTGTGTACACACAGGGTATGATCTTCAAGCTGAAGGAGAAACCCCGTTCGAGCAGCTTCAAACGATTAAACGAGTTGTGAAAAATGCAAAAACAGCGGTGGCAGGAGGTATTAAACTGAATACACTTCCTGAAGTCGTGCAGTCACAGCCGGATCTTGTGATTGTAGGCGGGGGGATTACAAGTGAAAAAGACAAAAGAAACGTTGCAGAAGAAATGAAAAAAGTAGTCAAACAAGCAACTTTGGTCTAAAAATAAGCAGAAGTATTTAAGCCTTCAAAATTAATTAATCAGTAAATGGTTTAAAAAGAAGATAGCTAAGTTATTTTAGCTATCTTCTTTCCGTCATTTTTGATATAACCATTCATTGATAAGTGTCATTTTGACAGATAGATAGTTTCTTTAAAATTCGTTATTAGAAAGAAAAAGACGGCAGTTTTTCTGATATTTTAAAGTTAAGAAAGCGTTATCCGAACATTAGCGGAAGAAAGTCTAAAAAAATCTATGTCACACTTTTTAACAAAATACTTTGAAAATTGTGAATCTTAAAAATATAATTAACTATCGACAATATTTAACATCTTCAAACCAAAAAAGGAGGGAGATATAAAGTGATGGAACATAAGAGGATAGTAGTGATAGGAGCTGGAATTGTCGGGTGCAGCATTGCCTACTATTTAAGTAAAATGGGGCAAAGAAACATAACAGTGATTGAGCAAGGCCCTTTGTTTGAAACGGGAGGATCTACTTCTCACGCTCCGGGGCTTGTATTTCAGCTTAGCTTTTCAAAAGTCCTGACAACACTAGCTTCTCAAACAGTCGAGATCTTTAAAGAGTTGAGTACAGATGAACAGCGCTCGTTTTATCCTGTCGGCAGTTTAGAAGTTGCCCGTACACCAGAGCGATTAGAAGACCTAAAGAGAAAGGCTGGTGTTGCCAGCTCATGGGGAATCGAAGCTCTTCTTCTTTCACCGCAGGAATGCGCGGAAAAAAATTCGCTGATTTGTCCTGATCGTATTTGCGGAGGTCTCTATGTTCCTTCAGACGGTATTGCCAAACCTTTGCATGCCGTTGATAAAATGACTAGTTTTTCTAAAGAGTGCGGAGTAGAATTTTACGGTCATACAGAAGTGACGAATATCGAAGTGACAAATGGTCAAGTAAAAGCAGTGTACACGAGCGCTGGAAAATTTGAAGCAGATGTAATCGTGTGCTGTGCCGGATTTTGGGGACCTCGCATCGGAGAAATGGTCGGTGTAACAATTCCTCTTCAGCCGATGGCTCATCAATATGTGTTTACAAATGATTTACTTGAATTAAACGGAGAAACGGAAGAAGCCGCGACTCCTCTTATTCGAGATCAAGATAATGCAATTTATTTTCGTCAGGTAGAGAAAGGGCTTGGGATTGGATCATATCAGCATGAGCCGTTTCCAATCGAACTCAGTGACATTACAAAATACGGAGAAACAAAAGAAATGCCTTCTGTTAAACCTTTTACACCAAAAGATTTTGAAAAACCGTGGGAAGATGCATTGGAACTAATTCCGGCATTAAAACAGCCAGGAATAAAAAAAGGAATGAACGGCATTTTTTCCTTCACACCTGATGGGATGCCGCTGCTTGGCGAATCACAAGCAGTAGGGGGATTTTGGGTAGCCGAAGCCATATGGGTAACGCACTCTGCAGGTGTTGCTAGGCAAATGGCTGAATGGCTGATGAATGGTGCACCGACTGTGGATTTGGAGCTATGCGATATTAATCGTTTCGATACGTATGCATGCAGCCCTGTTTATTACAAACAGCGGTCTATTGAAGAATATGAAGAGGTTTATAGCATTCATCATCCATTTATGCAGCGAAAAGTATCGCGAAACATGCGCGTAAGTCCATTTTATATGCGTCAGCAAGAACTAAAAGCGTATTTTAACGAAAAAGCAGGGTGGGAGCAGCCGCAGTGGTATGAAGCTAACTATCCGCTTATATCCACATATGAAAAGAAGATGGTTATAAGAAAGGGGTGGTCGGCTGAATATTGGTCACCGATTATCGAGGCTGAACAGTTGCATACTCGTCAGTACGCGGCGATTTACGATACAACGGCAGCAAAGAAAAGGTTGGAAATTAAAGGGGAAGGAGCTCTCCAGTTTTTACAGAAGCTAACGACAGGAAATATAGACATTGCAGTAGGGCAAAGCATACGTACGTGTATGTTGCATGAGCGAGGCGGCATAAAAGATCAAATAACGGTTATTCGCAAAAATATATCCACTTTCTTGATTGTTTGTACGGGAGCCGTAGAAGCAAGCTGGATTCAAAAACACGTGCCTCAAAACGGTCAAGTTGTTTTTCAAGATGTAACGTCAGGGACATGCAGTATAGCATTAATTGGTCCTAAAGCTACAGGAGTAATGAAGTCCGTGGTTCAACGCTCAGAACTTAGCAGCACTTGGATTGAAGGGCAAGCGAAAACCTTGTTTATTGAAAAGAGTTCAGTTCTTGCTCTGCGTGATTCCTACGGGGGAATGGAGAGCTGGGAGTTGATTACGACTTCTGATCAAGGTCTGAATTTATGGGATGTATTAATTGAGCAAGGACAGCCTTATCAGCTGATTGCCGCGGGAGACCGAGCTCTTGAAAATCTTCGAATTGAATCTTTTTCGTTAAAAAGCGGGAAAGACTTTTGGAGCGAGCATCATCCATATGAAGTTAACCTTCATGAAATGGTTGATTTAACAAAACCAGTTTTTATTGGAAAAGAGGCATTGCTTGATCGTCAGCGAAAAAATTCTGAAACAGTATTAGCGACGCTCATATTAGATGATCCTTCAGCGATAGTAATGGGATATGAACCGGTCTTTTATGGAGAAACAGCCCTCGGATTTGTGACAAGTGCCGGCTATTCATACAGCTTAGGAAAAGGAATTGTACACACTTTATTATCTCAAGCCGTACATGAAGAAATGGTTTTAGAAGTTGAATACTTTGGTCAGCGTTATCAAGCAACAATGATGACACACTCCCCAGCGGTAGTTTAATTGATCAATCGAAAGACAGGAGGAATGCAGATGTCAACACATTATGATGTCATTATTATCGGATTAGGAGCTATGGGGAGTACGGCTGCTTATCAGCTCGCCAAAAAAGGTCAGCGGGTATTGGGGTTAGAACAATACGGTCCCGCTCATGACCTAGGATCGAGTCACGGCGGTTCTAGAATCATTCGACAGTCGTATTTTGAAGACCCTGCTTACGTTCCATTATTGCTTCGCGCCTACGAATTATGGAATGAAATTGAAAGAGAAAGCGGTCAAGAAATTCTTACGGTTACCGGTGGACTTATGATGGGACCTCCTGATAGCTTGACGGTTTCTGGAAGCATCGAAAGCTCTAAACAGTGGAATCTTGCGTATGAGATTCTAGAAGCAAAGGATATTTACAAACGGTTTCCGGCGTTTACACCTTCACCTGCTACGGTTGCTCTATATGAAGAAAGAGCTGGATTCGTTAGGCCGGAAGCGAGCGTATATACTCACCTTCTTCAAGCAGAAAAGTACGGAGCTGAGCTTCATTTTTTTGAGGAAGTGGTGTCGTGGGAAGCTCATCCTTCTGGTGAAGGCGTGCGCGTTATAACAGCTAATGGAGTATATGAAGCTGGGAAAATCATTATTTCTGCAGGCGCTTGGGCACCTGATTTATTACGGGATTTGGGTGTTAGCTTACAAGTAGAGCGTCATGTGCAAATGTTTTTTGAACCAACACAAGGAATAGATGTTTTTTCAGTGGGAAAACAGCCGATTTATATTTGGGAAGCAGATGATTATGTACAGTTGTATGGTTTCCCTTCGTTTGGATTAAAGGCTGAAGGAGCAAAAGTGGCGTTTTTTCGAAAAGGAACAGCGTGCACTCCGGAAACGATTGATCGAAATATATATGAAGACGAAGTGAACATGATGCGGCACTATCTAGCTCAAGGTATTCCACAGCTTAACGGTCGATTTTTACAAGGGAAAACGTGCATGTATACCAATACACCAGATGAACATTTTGTCATTTCACTGCATCCTGAATATCCTCAAGTAGCGATTGCAGCTGGATTTTCTGGACATGGTTTTAAGTTTGCAAGCGTAGTAGGAGAGATTTTAGCAGATTTAGTGATAGAGGGAAAAACTAATCACCCAATTGATTTGTTTACTCCGCAGCGATTTGCGGCGAATAAAATAGTATAAATCGTCGTCAGCTCTTGCGAATGGTTCTATTTAAATGTTTCTAAAGAAGCGAAGGAGGAATAGTAGATGGTTATGGAACATGGTTTAGTGAATGATAATGGGAGACTTGAGCCCACGTTGAGAGGAGAGCTGTATACATCTTCGGACATTTTTAAGTTAGAAAAAGATCATATATTTTCTAAATCATGGAGTTTAGTTGCATTTGAATACGAAATAGCGGAACCAGGACAATATATTACGACGAGAGTTGAAGGCGAAAATATTTTAATTACTAGAGGAAAAGATCACGTGCTGCGTGGATTCTTGAACGTATGTCGGCATCGAGGAGCTAAGCTGTGCAGCCAAGCATCCGGTAAAGCAGGTGTTATTCGCTGTCCATATCATTCGTGGAGCTATAGCTTAGATGGTGATTTAGTGGGTGTTCCTAACACAAGCCGCTGTCGAGAAGAACTCGTGCATAATGAAAATTACGGACTAACATCCGTTCACATTAAAGTGTGGCACGGCATGGTTTGGGTTAATTTATCTGACAATCCTATATCTGTTGAATATCAGCTAGACGCACAAATTTTTGATCGTTTTGGAGAACTTTATACGTTTGCTAGATATGAAATTCAAAATTTAAAATCCGCTCATCGTGAAGAATATGAAGTCGAGGCAAACTGGAAGCTTATTGTAGAAAACTTTCAAGAGTGCTATCACTGTTCCTCTATTCATCCTGAACTTACGGCAACGCTGCCTGAATTTCGTTCGGGAGTCGGCACTCAAAGTTCCGTGGGAGGCGGAGCTAAGTTTGGGAATGAATTAGAAGCTTTTTCAATCAGCGGGAAAGGAAGCCGTCCTATGCTAAAAGGATTGCTTCCGGAAGATGACCGCACGTATTTTGGCATTACCGTTCTGCCGCTTGTATTTATCAACTTAACACCGGATCACGTTATTATTCATCGTATTATTCCAATTAGTGCGGAAAAGTCTAAAGTGATTTGTGAATGGTTATTCGACCCGGAAGAAATGGCTAAGCCTGATTTTGACCCAAAAGATGCCGTGGAATTATTTCATCGCGTTAATTTACAAGACTTTGAAGCGTGTGAGTGGTGTCAAGAAAATATGAGCTCAAAATCTTATAAAGAAGGAGGTATTTTAGTACCTATCGAACAGCACGTTTCTCAATTTTACAATTATGTATTGGAAGCAATCGGTATGAAGGTCGAATAGTAAGTAGAAGTGGTCTGACACGTTACCTTGAGGTGTCAGACCACCTCTAACAATCTACTTTAAAAAAAGGGGGAAATAAATTGAGTACAAGCTCTAACCTAACAGAACCCATTATCCGCGTTACCGATGTTTCAAAAGTATTTGGCCGTCAAAAAGAACAGGCTCTTAAGCTGAGAGAAGCTGGAGAAAGTAAATATGAAGTCGAACAAGCTACTAAGACAACCGTTGCTATTTACAATGCTCATTTCGAGGTGAAAAAGGGAGAAACCTTTGTGTTAATTGGATTATCAGGAAGCGGGAAATCTACTTTACTTCGATGCTTGAACGGGCTTGTAGAACCGACAGAAGGGACGGTATATCTAGAAAACACAGATATTTCTCATATGCCAAAAAGACAGCTTCAGGAAGTCCGGAGAAATAAAATTGGGATGGTCTTTCAAAATGTGGGCCTCCTTCCAAACCGCACCGTGATTGACAACATTACATTCGGTCTAGAGATACAAGGTGTATCAGCAAGCGAAAGGGAAAAGCGAGGGAAAGAGGCGCTTGAAATGGTGGGGTTAAATGGACAAGCTTATAAAAGAATTTATGAATTATCAGGAGGTATGCAGCAGCGGGTTGGATTAGCGAGAGCCCTTGCTTCTGAACAAGAGATTTTGCTGATGGATGAGCCTTTTTCGGCGTTAGATCCTCTTATTCGAAGAGATATGCAAAAGCTATTTCTTGATATTCAAGGAGAAGTACAAAAAACAGTTATCTTTGTAACGCATGATCTAGATGAAGCATTAACTTTAGGGCACCGGGCTGCCGTGATGAAAGACGGAGAGATTGTACAGCTTGGAACGGCTGAAGATATTTTAAGTCAACCCGCAACCGATTATGTAAAACTGCTTGTTCAAGACGTTAATTACGGAAAAATCCGCCTTGCTAAAGACGCTGTTATTCCGGTAGAAACGGCTGCCTATGAGTATGAATCACCACAAGTTATATTAAGAAGAATGAGAACCAATCATTTATCTGCGATTTTTGTTCTTGATAGTTCTGACCGCTTATTAGGTATGATGAGCATCTATACAGTGATGGAGCTTATTGAAGCTCATAAACATGATTTAAAAGGAAAAGCATTGACACAGCCGCATTGCGTCAATCCTGATATGTCTTTACAAGAAATGATTCCTCTATTTACAGACAGTCATTCGCCTGTAGTCATTGTTGATAATCATCATCGCCTACAAGGTATGATTTCCCCGAGCACTCTTATTGCAAATCTCACTGAACGTATTGCAGTGACCGAGCAGCAAGAAGTTAAATCATATCAAGTGGAGGTTCGATAAATATGATGGTGAATGCTGCGATGATTCCTCGTATTCCTTTAGATAAATGGGCAAATTCATTTGTTGATTACATGATTGATAGTTTTTCAGGTGTATTTACTGGAATCAACCAGATAATGACCAGTTTAATCAGCAGCCTTGAATGGGCATTGACAGCCTCTCCTCCGCTAGTAACTGTCCTTGTTTTTGTTCTATTAGCGCTATGGTTGACAGATTGGAAGATAGCTGCATTTACGTGTTTTGGGTTACTTCTTATTATTAGCTTGGATTTATGGGAAGCATCAATGCTGACCTTATCTCTCGTTTTAGCTTCTACGATTATCTCACTTTTATTTGGCGTTCCTTTAGGCATATTATCACACCGCTTTAACAAAGTGGGGGCAGTCATAAAGCCTATTCTTGATATTATGCAAACGATGCCTGCTTTTGTTTACTTAATTCCTTCCGTACTTTTATTTGGATTAGGGAATGTTACAGCTCTTATTGCTACGTTTATTTTCGCAATGCCGCCTGCCGTTCGTCTGACGCTGCTTGGGCTTCAGCAAGTTCCGCACACTACTTTAGAAGCAGCGGAAGCTTTTGGAGCGACAGAATGGCAAAAATTAATTAAAGTCCAGCTGCCGCTCGCTTTGCCTATGATTATGTCGGGTGTCAACCAAGTTATTATGCTGTCTCTTTCGATGGTTGTTATTTCTTCCATGGTCGGTGCGGGAGGCCTAGGTGCAGAGGTATTACGAAGCATCAGTATGCTGGATGTAGGCTTAGGGTTTATCGGTGGGATTGCGGTTGTTATTATTGCCGTTATCTTAGATCGTTTAACGCATCTTTCTACTCGAAAAAGCCAAGATATTCAATCAAGCAAATAAAATGGATAAAGGTGGGATTAGATGAAACATTCAAAAAAAATTTCTTTTATTATGCTAACAATCGTCGTCATGCTGCTTGTCTCTGCATGCGGAAATAGCAATACGGCAAGCGGCACGACGACTAAAAAAGAAATTACAATTGGGTACATACCATGGGACGAAGCCGTAGCCGTTACGTTTTTATGGAAGGAATTATTAGAGGAAAAAGGCTATAAAGTTAAAGCAGTTCAAAGTGACGTAGCCCCGCTTTTCTCAGGAGTTGCTCAAGGAAATATTGATTTATTTTTGGATGTATGGATGCCTACTACCCATAGTTCTTACATGAAAAGATTCGGAAAACAAGTAGACGTTCTCGGCACTTGGTACGATCAAGCAGACAGCGGATTAGCCGTTCCCGACTATGTAGACGCGCAGTCGATAGGTGATTTAAAAAATAAGAAAGGGGAGTTTAACGGAAAGATTATTAGCATTGAACCGGGATCTGGAATCAATGGTCTTACGAAAGACCATGCCATGCCCAGCTATGGGTTAACAGACTGGAATTTAGTAGAGAGCAGTACAGCTGCGATGCTATCGGAATTGGATAAAGCCATTGCTAATAAAGAACCCATTGTTGTTACGTTATGGCGCCCCCACTGGGCTTTTGAAAAGTATAATCTCAGATACTTAAAAGATCCCAAAAATACGATGAATCCAACTGGACCTGAAAAAATACAGTCGATTAGCAAAAAGGGATTTAAAGAAGATTATCCAGAAGCAGCAAAGTGGCTGAAAGATTTTTCTATTAGTGACGATCAACTAGCATCTTTAGAATCAGAAATTAACAGTGCAAAAGACGAAACAAAAGGTGTGAAAAACTGGATTTCTAAAAATAAAAAAGTGACGGAAAGCTGGGTAAAATAATAGATGGAAAAGAAAAGGCTGTCTCATAAGTGAAGCTATTGACTTAGAAACTGTTTTTTTGGGGGAGAACTTTTTATCTGCAGTTTTTCTAACGGATTAAGTTCGGTAAAATCTCAATAAATGAAAGTTTTTTAACCTGATATGTAAATTAAAAAAATATATTTAAATTAAAAAAAGTGGCATTGCTTTCTATTATCCAAGTACAATTTAAATAATGAATGCTTTACGTTTCGCATGTAAGTATTTATTTATACCTATGTTGTCATAATTTATGTGATTCCCCAAAGCATAAATTACTTTTCATTACCTTATTGTGTACAAAAATATTGTAAGATAGGCTCATGCTTTTAACAGCATGGGCCTATTTTTATAGACAGCTTGAAAATAGGTATTTGCAAACTGGAAAATTAATCTTTCCCTCTTGCACAATAAATATTCTTCTGTACAAAAATAGAGTGTATAATAGGAATGTTGACTTGATAAGAAAAAGAGAGAAGCCTTATCAAGCAAAGGAAGATGGAGTGGAGAGTGTGTACTGAAAGTGAAATTGTCCAGCGGCAAAAATAAACATGTTTTTCGAATGCTTCTAGAAGAATATCTAGAATGAAAGTAGGAACATTATGGAAAAGAAAATGAGGTTTGGCATCAAATCTAAAATTATTATTGGATATTTAATTGTTATTGTCTGTTTATTTATTGCATTTATTGTTTTAAACAGTCAAATTTCATCTTTGCAAAAAGAGCGGAATTTTATCATTGATCATGATATTGAAGTCCATGATCTGACCAATCGAATTGAAAAGCACCTGCTTGATATGGAAACCGGACAAAGAGGCTATATTATTACAGGAGAAGCGAGTTACTTAGAACCTTATAACAGTGCAGCAACAAGTTGGGAAAAAGATTATAATGCGCTGTATCAGCTTCTAAATAATAATCCAAATCAGCAGGAGAAACTGGAGAAGATTAAAGGAAGTATTCAAGACTGGATTGAAGCTGCTGGTGAACCGACCATTGCATTAAAAAAAGAAAATAATACAAAAGAGCTTCAGCAATTTTTTGAGAAAGATCCTGGGCGCCAGTATATGGACGATATACGCAGCCAGTTTACTTCTTTTAGAAATGTAGAGAAAAAATCGACTGAAACAAGAGCAACAGAGTTAGACGAGAAAAATCAAAAAATTAAAATTGGACTTTACGGTTTGCTGTTATTCGTTACGCTTATTTCACTTGCTATCGCTATTGTGTTGTCTAATTCTATTGTGAATACGATTAAAGAAGTTACGCAAACGATCAAACGAATTACGGCTTCAAAAGGCGAGTTAAAAGGAAGAATTAAAGTTCGATCTAATGATGAAATTAAAGATTTAGGGCTAGCCACGAACGCGTTGTTAGAAAATATTGAAGAGCGAAACTGGCTTCAAACGAACATTGCTCATGCTGTAACGATGTACCAAGGCATAGCATCTGTAGACAAGCTTGCGGAAAAATTTCTCTTTACGGTTTCAGAAATGACACAAGCTTCTTTCGGAGCATTTTATGTTCGAGAGGAAAATGATAAAGGAAACTTATTCGTCAAACAAGCTGCTTTTGCAGATAGAAAAGGCGACGCGGGAAGAGAGAGCTTTTTGATAGGCGAAGGGCTCATTGGACAAGCTGCTTTAGAGAAAAGAACCTTTGTCATAAACGATGTACCTGACACGTACCAGCTCATTACTTCAGGATTAGGAGACGTAAAACCTAAGAGTATTTTTATTGTACCCGTCTTGTTTGAAGATGAAGTAATTGCTGTTATCGAGCTTGCATCGCTGCACGAGTTTACAGTTTTAGAGCAAGAACTTATTAGTCAAGTGATTGAAACGTTTGGTCTCACTATCAATGGCGTAATTAGACGTATGGAAATTGCTCGTCTATTAAAAGAATCTCAGGCGATGACAGAAGAGCTCCAAGCTCAGTCTGAAGAACTTCAAACACAATCAGAAGAACTGCAAATGCAGTCTGAAGAGCTGCGTATGATTAATGAACAGCTAGAAGAAAGAACAAAAGACGCAGAAGAAAAATCGTTTGAATTAGAGGCTGCAAAAGAAGATTTAGAAGAAAAAGCGCATCAGCTGGAATTGAATTCTCAATATAAATCTGAATTTCTTGCTAATATGTCGCATGAGCTTCGAACACCACTTAACAGCATTCTTATTCTGTCTGAAATGCTTGAGGAAAACGCAGCTAAAACGCTATCTGAAGATGAAGAAGAATACGCTCGTATAATTCATTCTTCAGGAAAAGACTTGCTCGCGTTAATTAACGATATCTTGGATTTATCAAAAGTAGAGTCTGGAAAACTAGATATTTTACTAGCTGAGATGAATATGAGTGAGCTTCCGGATCAAATCGAACGTAATTTCAGCCACGTTGCTGAGCAGAAAAACGTACAATTGAAAATTAATAAAGCACAAGATGTACCGGACATCATTCACACAGATGAAAAGAGATTCCAGCAAATTGTGAAAAATCTTTTATCAAATGCATTTAAATTTACGGAATCGGGATCTGTCACAGTATCCATTCAACGAGTAGCTGACCATCGTCTTACAACAGCTATGCGTACAGTTGATACGGATTGCTGGCTAGAAATAGCTGTAGCTGATACAGGGATTGGTATACCAAAAGAAAAGCATCAGCTTATCTTTGAAGCGTTTCAGCAGGCAGATGGAGCTACGGTCCGCAAGTACGGAGGAACGGGACTTGGCTTATCTATTTGCAGTGAGTTTGCAAAATTATTGGGCGGCTGGATTTCTCTAAGCAGTGAAGTAGGAAAAGGAAGTACGTTTACGCTATACCTTCCTAGCCTCTCTAATGGTCTTATTGACTATGAAAAAGTGAATTTTGCATATGAAGAAGTAGCGGTATCTGTAGAAGAAGCTGAACCTGAAGCAGAAATAACTGAAATTGATCATTCTGTACAACCAGTTGAATCTTCACTGCAAGATGGTGAAAATGTGTTTCAAGATAAGCGAGTGCTCATCGTAGATGATGACCAGCGCAACATCTTTGCCTTAAAAACTGCGCTAGCTAAACAAGGTATGACCATTATGACAGCTCATAACGGAATAGAGTGTCTTGAAATGATGGAGAATAGTGAACCATTTGATCTCATTTTAATGGATATTATGATGCCGCAAATGGATGGATATGAAGCCATGCAGAAAATCAGAGGAGAGCTAAAGCTTGTTGATTTGCCTATTATTGCATTAACCGCTAAAGCGATGAAAAACGATCGTGAAAAATGCTTGGAAGCTGGAGCATCAGATTATATCAGCAAACCTTTAGATTTAAATCAGCTGTTCTCCGTTATGCGTGTATGGCTAGTAAATTAAGCGGGGTATGAAACATAAATGGATATGAAGCACCTAGATTTAAGTGAAGACTTAGTTATGAATAAAAAAACGGATTTAGAGATTGATTTACTGCTGACGGCTATTTATCGATTAACGGGATTCGATTTCAGACAGTACGCTAAATCTTCTATTTGTCGCCGAGTCTATAATCGAATGAAAATTGAACGTATTCCAACCGTGTCTCGATTGTTAGAAAAAGCGATTCACGAAGAAGAATTTATGAATCAGCTTTTAAATGATTTTTCAATAAATGTAACAGAGATGTTTCGCGATCCAAGCTTTTTTAAAGCATTTCGCACAAAAGTGATTCCGGTATTAAAGGATTATCCGGAAATTCGCATTTGGCACGCTGGCTGTGCAACGGGCGAAGAGGTATTTTCTATGGCGATTCTTTTAGAAGAAGAAGGGTTAATGGATAAAACGGTCATTTACGCAACCGATATGAACGAAGATGTATTAGAAAAAGCAAAACAAGGCGCCTTTTCTTTACGTAAAATGAAGTCATATACAAAAAATTATATTCAAGCCGGAGGAAAGAATGCCTTCTCGGAATATTATCAAACGGATCATCACTATGCATATTTTCATCCGTCGCTGTTAAAAAGTATTATCTTTGCTCAGCATAATTTAGTCACGGATCAGTCATTTAATGAATTTCACGTCATCATTTGCCGAAACGTCCTTATTTATTTTACAGCTCAGCTGCAAAATCAAGTGTATAATTTATTTTCAGAAAGCCTGTGTGTAAAAGGGTTTCTTGGACTTGGCGATAAAGAAACGCTTCGCTTTGCTGAGGGAGCAACTTCTTATATTGAGTTTGCAGGGAACGAGCGCATCTATCAAAAGCAATAAAAAAAGACCTCATTTGTGAGGTCTTTTTTATTATGCTTGTGCTTGAATCATAAGCACGCACATGTCATCAGGCTGATTTAACTTTTGTTCTTCTGAGAAAATTTCATTCATAAATGCCTGCGGATTTGTCCATTTTTGTTCAGTAAGTTGTTGAAGACGAAGAGCAGATTCATTTTCGCAAGGGCCCATCGATTCAAGAGCTCCGTCTGTAAATAGCAAAATTTGCACATCGTTCTCAAAGCTGACAACAGATTTCTGAACGTCCATTTCTTCAAAAAACCCTACTGGGCAGCTTCCTCGTTGAAGAGGAACGAGCGTATGTTCATCCACTAACATATAACCTTCTGGGTGCCCGGCATTCACATATTCTACTGTCTTAGCTTCCGTATCAATCACTAAATAAATAGCAGTGAAATAGTAAGGAATTTCATCTTTTTCGCTGTGCAATAATTCCATGTAGCGATTCAACTCTGTAATAACCTGCTCAGGGTCTATGAGGGACTTGATAGCTTCTCTGAGCACAGACGAAATAAACATACAAACAAGCGAGGCAGAGATGCCGTGCCCCATCATATCAAAAAGAATAATACCGTACCGGTGCTCGTCGATTTTGTGCCAATAGTACATATCACCCGCTAATTTAAAAGAAGGATAATATGAAACTTCCATTTGAATATCTTTCTCTCGTAAAGGGGGGCTGAGTAAGTTTTGCTGTACGTGCGTAGCTAAATCTAACTCAGTTTGAATTTTCTTTTCATGTTCCGTGTGCCAGTCAATTTCTGCTTTAAGGCGTAAGGCTACCCGCATACGAGCCAGCAGTTCCACTTTATTAATTGGTTTTGTGACGTAATCTGTTCCGCCAGCGTCTAGAGCTTCTACTAATTTGCTGCTGTCTTCTAGGGCTGTGACAAAGATAATTGGAATATGTTTTAAGCGTTCTACCTGTTGAATTCGCCTGCAAGCTTCGATTCCATCAATTTCGGGCATCATAATATCAAGTAAAATCAAATCGACCGAATTCGTTTTTGAGTTCTCATCGTCCAGGTTAAGATAGTCAAAAAGCGCATGGGCAGACGTAAGAGACACACAGTTATCGTAGCCAGCGCCTTTTAGAATTTTTTCAATCACAAATAGATTGACTTGATTGTCATCTACGAGAAGAATGGTCATGCTTTATTTCCCCTTATTATGTTTGAAGACTATTGATTGAGTATGTAGTTTTCAAGCATTTTTTATACTTTTTCTGTTTTTCTATTTATCTATTATACAGAAAACACAGCGTTTAGGGTATTTTTTAAGATTATTCTTTTCTATTAAAAAAGTCACTTGTCCCCAGAAAAGGAGACAAGTGACTTTTTATAGCAACTTGTATAACGCAAATATCCCGAAAGTCAGTACCACCGCTCCCGAAATACGATTTACCCAGATCAAGCTGTTATTCGTAAACTTCGACCGGGCAAGACTAATAGCAAAACTGAGCGAGAGCCACCAGCAGGCCGATCCTAAAAATACGCCTGCAACCATTGTCAGCGCAGAAGCAACATCAAATGCTGATTTACTAATGCCTACACCAGAAAACACGCCAATAAAAAATAAGATCGTCATTGGATTCGTAACCGTTAAAAAGAGAACGGATGTATACGAACGAAGCAACCCTTCTCCTTTAGCAGCAGCAGCGTGCTCTGCAGGTTGAGAACGAAAAGTTTGTACACCTAAATAGCATAAAAATAATCCCCCAATCAGCTGAAGCCAAATCTTTTGGGTTAATAAAAAGTTTGTAATGAACGTTAGGCCAAACGCAGCGATGCATCCATAAAGAGCATCTGCTGTAGCTGCTCCCAGCCCGGATACAAATCCGTGTAATCGCCCTTTAGATAACGTGCGGTTGATGCATAAAATACCAATGGGACCGACGGGAGCAGCAACGGAAAAACCGATCACTAACCCCTTTAGAAAATAAAATAAGTTCATCTTTTACGTTGCTCCTATGAAGTTTTTCTTTAGTATAGTACAAAAGCAATTATGAATGAAGCTAATTTTGAGAAAGGTGTTAACGCATGTTTTTAGTCTGTTCGGGTACATCATAATGGTGTGATAGAAAACATTATTAGTGATTTTGTTTTAATCATTAAAAAGTTAAAATGCTAAATTATTTTACACAGAAAATTAAATGTAGTAAAATAATTCACTGTTACATATATAGAAAGATCTACCACTATAAAGTAGTCATTCGTAATGAGATGAAGAGAGGTTAGTCATCATGAGTAATCTGTTTGCAAAAAAAGATGTTAATAAGCTGTTAGAGGAAAATGCAGCAAAAGAATCAACTAAGACACTAGGGTTATTTGATGTTATTTTGATGGGAGTAGGAGCAACCATTGGGACAGGAGTGCTGGTTATAGCAGGACTAGTTGCCGCCAGGGATGCAGGGCCCTCGGTCTCCGTTTCATTTATTATTTCTGCAATAGCCTGTATTCTTGTTGCGTTGTGCTATGCAGAATTTGGTTCAGCTGTTCCAAGTTCAGGAGGCGCATATACATACATATATGTTTCATTAGGGAAATTTGTAGCGTATTTAATAGGGTGGTCCATTGTAGGATGCTATACGGTGTCTTTAGCGTCTGTAGCAGGCGGATGGTCTTCTTACGTAAATAATGTGCTTACTGAGTTTGGTATTAGACTTCCTGAATCGTTAACCGCCATACCGAGCGACGGAGGTATCATTAACCTTCCGGCAGTATTTATTGTGCTGTGCATGTCGTTTTTATTAACAAGAGGGGTAAAAGAAAGTAAAAAAATAAATAACTTAATGGTTTTAATCAAGATAGGTATTGTTCTTTTATTTGTAGCCGTCGGCGTCTTTTTTATTCATACAAATAACTGGCACCCATTTACTCCTTTTGGTGTGAAAGGGATCTTTGCAGGCGCAGCTTCCGTCTTTTTCGCTTATAACGGATTTGATGCCATTTCTACTTCGGCAGAAGAAGTGAAAAATCCGCAAAGAAACTTGCCGCTAGGTATTTTGATTGCACTAAGTGTTTGTGCAGTCATTTACGTAGTAATTGCATTAGTATTAACAGGAATGGTTTCTTATAAAGAGCTAAACGTAGGCGATGCGTTGTCATATGCGCTCAATAGTGTAGGACAAGAATGGGCAGCGCTCATTGTATCTATCGGAGCGGTTATTGGTATTATGGCCGTCGTATTTGCTTATTTGTTTGTCGTGCCCCGCATACTGATGTCAATGAGCGATGATGGATTATTGCCGTCTCTTTTTGCGAAAGTGAACCAAAAAAATAGCGAGCCTGTCATATCTACATGGCTTGTGGGGGCGTTAGGCGCGATCGTAGCTGGTTTTGTTGATTTAAAACAGCTGGCAGATTTAGCGAATATGCTAGCGATTGTTACGTTTGCTGCCGTTTCATTTTCAATTTTAGCTCTTCGAAAAAGTCAGCCTAACTTAAAGCGCGGTTTCAAAGTACCTTTTGTACCGTTCATTCCAATTCTTGCTATTCTTTGCTGTATCTTTCTTATGTTTAACTTATCAATGGTAACGTGGATGTACTCAATCGGCTGGATGCTGATTGGCGTCTTTATTTACGTTGGATACGCCAGAAAGAACAAGAGCGTTTAACAAAAAGACTCTAAGCCAACGAGCTAGAGTCTTTTTTGTGTATATATTTCTTTTGAAAGGGATCTATGAACATAACGTAAAAATTAAAATTTTATTCGGGACATATGTCCTTTTTATTTTGGGAAGTGTTATTGTTTAATAAAAAGAAACCGTTATGATGGAGAGGAAAACATGAGGGAAATTACGAGTGAGAAACAGCTGCTGGAGTATATAAATACTTATAAATTAGAGTCAGTTTTCAAGAAAGACTTACTACCGCATTTGTCACTGTATGATGTGGAGGCAGGAGAACGTCTTTGTTCTCAAGGAGACGTGTCTCACTGCTTGTACATACTGGTGAAAGGCAAGGTTAAAGTTTATACCATATCGCCCGAAGGCAAGACGCTTGTTCTTTCCTTTAAACAGCCCCTTGAAGTGATAGGCGATATTGAGTATGTACAGGATGTTGATATTATGAATACGGTTGAAGCCGTTTCACCTTTAGTTGTAATTGGTATACCATACAAACGATTAAAACAGCATGCGAGCGATGATCCACAGCTGCTGACGTTTTTACTGGAAATGCTCACAAAAAAGTTTTGCGCAAAATCGAACTCGCTAAGCTTTAATTTAATGTACCCAGTTGAAGTGCGGCTGGCTAGCTACTTGCTCTCTATTTTTTGTGAAGAATCACATTTGGTTATGGATCAAAAAACAGAAAGCCTAAAAGATATAGCCAATTTAATCGGAACGACTTACCGGCATTTAAATCGTGTTCTTCAGAAATTTGTAGCGCAAGGAGTTATTGAAAAAAAGAAAGGCTCCATTATTCTCAAAGATAAAGAAAAACTGAGCTGTCTAGCAAACGACAATATATACGAGTAGAAAAAGCAATAGATTAGTTGAAGGGGAAAGAGAAGAATGAAAACATACAGAACGCTTCTATTTGACATTGATAATACGCTTTTAGATTTTAACGCAGCCGAAGAGCAGGCTTTACAGCTTCTTTTTGCTAACCACAATATTCCGTTGACTGATGAAAGCAAAAAACGTTATAGCTTGATAAACCAGGGGTTATGGACAGCTTTTGAAGAAAATAAAATAAGCCGTGAGCAAGTTGTAAATACTCGCTTTTCTACTCTATGTAAAGAATATGGAATAGAGAAAGACGGAAAGCTGCTTGAAGCAGAGTACCGAACGTATTTGAATAATGGTCATCAGCTAATTGACGGAGCTATTGAGGTAATTAAAAACCTGAGCGGTTACTATGAGTTATATGTGGTTACAAATGGCGTATCGGCTACACAATATAAGCGCCTTCAGGACTCAGGTCTATATCCTTATTTTAAAGAAGTATTTGTTTCAGAAGATACAGGTTTTCAAAAACCTATGAAGGAATATTTTGATTATGTTTTTTCACGTATAAAAGAGCTGTCCGTACATGAAACATTGATTGTTGGAGATTCTTTGAGTGCAGACATTCAAGGCGGGCAGCTGGCCGGTATTGATACGTGCTGGTTTAATCCTCAGAAAAAAAAGAATGATACAAATTGGAAGCCTACCTATGAAATAGGAAGGCTTCAAGAGCTTTATAACCTGCTGAACGTAAATAATGAAGCAGCTTCGGTACAAGTGTAAAAGTGTATAAACGGTAGAAAAACTAAAAAAGCGCCAGCTCTTTTGTTAAATAAAAAGGACTGGCGCTTTTTCTGTTTTATAGATTTCACAGGGCTTAAAATACGCTAGGGATATCGGTCTAGGTAAAGTAATCAATACAAATTTAAACAGTTTTATCCCAAATGCAATAGGGTATTTTAACAATATCCCAGATAAAGTAAGTAACTAGGAGGTCGTAAAAGATGATTAATGGAAAAAGCTTATCTCGTTCAGGAAAGAGTTCATATAGAAGAGAAACAGCGGTTGGAAAAACAGGAATGGTAGCCAGTGCTCATCCAATTGCAACAGACGCCGGAGAACAAGTGCTAAGAGCTGGAGGCAACGCAATTGATGCAGCAATTGCCGTTCAGTTTGGGCTCAACGTCGGAGAACCGATGATGACCGGTATTGGAGGCAGCGGCTTTTTTATGGTGTATCACAATGAAAGCAAAACAACTAAAATTTTTGACGGGCATTCTCAGGCTCCTAAAGCAGCTTATCCTGAAATGTTTCTTGATGAAAATAAAGAAGTTATTCCGTTTAGAAAGCGTTCTACTCATGCAACGGCAATTGGAATTCCAGGAATTTTAAAGGCGATGGAAGCAGCTCGTAAAGAGTATGGAACAAAACCCCTTGCTGAATTGATTGAACCGGCTGCCAAAGCAGCAGAAGCAGGTGTGGAAACAAACTGGGTTCTTGGAGATATTTTAAAAACATACGCTTACCGACTAGGAGAACATGCTAAGCAGCTATATTCTCCAAACGGCAAGCCTATGCAAGAAGGAGATATGATTAATAAAAAAGATCTTGCTAAAACATTTCGTATTCTTCAAGAAAAAGGTATTGAGGCTTTTTATGAAGGTGAAATTGCAGAAGCCATTATTTCAACGATCAAAGAGCACGGCGGTTTTATGGAACTGTCGGATTTGAAAGAATACCAGATTAAGATCGATGAGCCCGTGTGGGGAGATTATAAAGGATACCGAATTGCTTCTTCCAACATGCCTAGTGCAGGAGGAACCACCGTGCTGCAAATCTTAAAGCTATTAGAGGACTTTGATGTGTCTCAATACGACGTGAAATCTTGGGAAAAGTATTATTTGTTTGCAGAAGCTATGCGCATTGCATTTTCAGATAAAATTGCATTCTCTGGAGATCCAGCCTGCAGTGACATTCCACTAAAAGGGCTTTTAAATGACGAATATATAAAGGAACGTCAAAAATTAATTAATTGGAAACATAAAAATGAGAAAGTTGATTTTGGCAACCCGTGGAATTATGAGAAAGGCCAAAAAGTAAACGTTGTGCGTCAGCCTTATGAACCTGAACGTGAGCTTAGTGAAACAACTCACTTCACCGTAGTTGACCGCTGGGGTAATATTGTCGCTTGTACATCAACTGTGGAACATCCTTTTGGTACAGGAATTATGGTTAAAGACCATGGGTTTTTACTCAACAACGAGCTTACTGATTTTGATGCTATTCCTGGAGGATTAAATCAAGCAGATGCAGGAAAGCGTCCGGTTAGCTGTAAAAGTCCAACCATCGTTTTTAAAGATAGCGAACCTGTACTCACTCTAGGATCTCCAGGCGGACCAACGATTGTAGGGTCTGTGTTTCAAACACTTATGAATGTCTTAGACTATGGAATGGATATAAAAGAAGCGATTGAAGAACCAAGAATTTTTAATAGTACAGGATCACTTATCGGTTGGGAAGCCGGAGTGGATATGAATGCCAAAGGAGAGCTAGAAGCCATGGGATTTAATTTTGGAGATGAGCCATTCCCAATCGGAAATGTTCAAGGGATTCAAATTGATAAAGAAAACGGCCGTTTATTTGGAGCAGCTGATTCCAGCCGTGAAGGAAAAGCAACTGGCTTAGACTCTTAATAGTTAAAAAATGCATTGTACGCCCTCTCTTTTGTAAAAAGAGAGGGCGTACAATGCATTAAAAAAGATAAAAATGAGTAGGTAAAAAGAAGGAATATTTTTTTCTGAAAACATACTTTAGACCTTTATTATTATCAGCCTAATCTTCAGAAAGGAAAAAGAATAGAACGTTTTCATGTCCGGCTAATAAAAAAAAGGTACTGATTTTTTAAGAGATTAATGAAAACAGAATGGTCGGAAAGTATAAAAAACGGAATAGCGTTTTCAATGCTGGAAAGATAAAGTGTTTAATCATGTAGAAGTATAAAACGAAACGTCTGGAAATCGTGTTTTGAAATGTAAAAAAAGCCGTACACTTTTGTTGGAAAAACGGTTACATAAAAAGGGCTCTTACACGTAAACTTTGGTCCTAGTTACAGCTCAATGAAAAAGATAAAAATGAGAAATAGCTACATTTGGCATGTTTGACTTTCGTCATTTATCCAAGTAATCTTTTGGTTGAACGGAACCGGTTCTGTTTTCGGATTTTTGATAGCTAATTGAATTAATAAATTTATATTCTTTACTAACACAAAAGGAGAAAACATATGAAAATGAAACGAGTTGCTAAGCATACAACTGCTGCTACATTGGCTGCAGCCCTACTAGTAGGTGGAGGATATCAAACATTTGCTAAAGGAAATGACAGTAAAGACTTTAATAATAGCTACGGCATTTCGCATATTACTCGCGATAATATGGTGAAAATTCCACAGCAGCAAAACAGTGATCAGTTTAAGGTTCCTGCTTTTGATGAATCCACTATTAAAAACATTGCTTCTGCTAAAGGAAAAGATGCATCAGGAAATACAATTGACTTAGATGTATGGGACAGCTGGCCATTACAAAATGCTGATGGAACAGTGGCGACTTATCATGGATATCAAATTGTGTTTGCCCTAGCAGGTGACCCAAAAGATTCGAATGACACGTCTGTTTATCTTTTCTATAAAAAAGCTGGAGACAAATCGATTGACAGCTGGAAAAACGCTGGAAGAGTGTTTAAAGACAGCGATAAATTCGTTCCGAATGACCCGCATCTTAAAAATCAAACACAAGAATGGTCTGGTTCTGCCACGTTAACAAAAGATGGTAAAGTTCGTTTATTCTATACGGATTATTCAGGTAAACAATACGGAAAACAAACGTTAACGACAGCTCAAGTGAACATGTCTCAGCCAGACGATACTACGTTAAAAGTTGACGGAGTAGAAGATTACAAGTCAATCTTTGATGGTGACGGAAAGATTTATCAAACGGTTCAGCAGTTTATTGATGAAGGCGGGTATGACACAGGAGATAACCATACGCTAAGAGATCCTCACTACATAGAAGACAACGGACATAAGTACCTTGTTTTCGAAGCGAACACTGGAACAGAAGATGGCTACCAAGGCGAAGACTCTTTATATAACAGAGCATACTATGGAGGAAACAATCCTTTCTTCCAATCTGAAAAGAAAAAGCTTCTTGAAGGATCTAATAAAGAAAAAGCTTCTTTAGCAAACGGGGCTTTAGGCATTATTGAGTTAAATGACGACTATACGCTTAAAAAAGTAATGAAGCCGCTTATTACATCAAACACAGTTACAGACGAAATTGAACGTGCAAACATCTTCAAAAAAGATGGAAAATGGTATTTGTTCACCGATTCTCGCGGATCTAAAATGACGATTGATGGAATCGGACAAGATGATGTGTATATGCTAGGCTATGTTTCAAATACGTTAACAGGAAAATATAAGCCTTTAAATGATACAGGATTAGTTCTTCATATGGATTTAGATCCTAATGATAAAACATTTACGTATTCTCACTTTGCTGTACCGCAAACAAAAGGAGATAATGTCGTTATTACAAGCTACATGACAAATAGAGGCTTTTATGAAGACAACCACTCTACATTTGCACCAAGCTTCTTAGTGAACATTGACGGTTCAAAAACATCTGTTGTAAAAGATAGTGTTCTTGAGCAAGGTCAGTTAACAGTAGATGAAGACTGAGCGCTTTGCAATAGCAACAAAAGAAAATGGTGATTGTAATCACCATTTTCTTTTGTTTTATTCGATGTAGACAAAAAAGAGAAAGGCGGGGTTTGTTTGAAGAAAAAAGGTGCTTATAAATGGATAACGCTTGCCGTTCTTTTAGTTGTAATAGCCGGACTCATTATAGCAGGCGTATCCAAAAAAGAGGATACAAAAGATCGAGGAAAAGAAAAAGGAAATAAAAGTGAATCCACTTATCGCCCGGTGTATCATTTTAGCACGCCTGATAAATGGAAAAATGATCCTCAAAAGCCCATTTATTTTGACGGAGAGTATCATTACTATTACTTATACAATCATGATTACCCTAAAGGGAACGGGACGGAATGGCGACATGCAACGTCTAAAGATTTGGTTCATTGGAAAGATAAAGGAGTAGCTATTCCAAAGTATACAAATAAAAATGGCGATATATGGTCCGGATCCGTTGTAGAAGATAAAGAGAACACAGCAGGTTTTGGTAAAGGCGCAATTGTAGCGATTATGACCCAGCCTTCTGCTGATGGACAAAAGCAAGAACAGTATTTATGGTATAGCACCGATAGAGGAAAAACCTTTAAATCATATAGCAAAAATCCTATCGTGCCTAATCCAGGCACCAAAGATTTTAGAGATCCCAAAGTCATATGGGATAATGAACATGACAAGTGGGTTCTCGTCATGTCAGAAGGTGAAAAAATCGGATTTTATGAATCTTCTAATCTAAAGGATTGGACATATACGGGAGGATTTGTAACTAAAGATATTGGCATTACCGAATGTCCAGACCTTTTTCAAATGAAGGCAGATGACGGGACAATCAAGTGGGTTCTCGGGACAAGTGCAAATGGAAAAGAAAACGGAAAGCCAAACACCTATGCTTATTGGACAGGAAATTACGATGGAACAACATTCACTCCCGATATGGATGAGCCACAATGGCTAGATCATGGTTTTGATTGGTACGGAGCAGTCACGTTTAAAGACGGTAAAAATGAGGATTCTTTAGAAAAACGCTACGCTTTTGCATGGATGAACAACTGGGATTATCCAGATAAGACACCAACGATGAAAGATGGGTTTAACGGATTCGATTCAGTAACCCGTGAAATTACGCTTTCAAAACAAGACAACGATCAGTACAGCCTGTTATCAAAGCCTGTCGAAGAATTAAATCAGCTAACTGATTCAACAAATTCTCTCAAGCAAGTAGAAGTAAACGGAGAGAAAAAGTTAAAGATAAAAGGTGAAGCTTATCAGCTTGATACAGATATTTCATGGTCAGATGCAGAAAATGTAGGCTTACGACTTCGAGAGTCCGCAGATCAAAAGCGGCACATTGATGTCGGGGTTTTTGCAAAAGATAACGTCTCATATGTGAATAGAAGCTATAGTAATCAGCCTGATCAAAGCAAAAAATATGTGGAAAGCCGCGATTACTTTGATGCAAACAAGAAAAATGTTCATTTGAAGATATTGGTAGATAAAACAAGTATTGAAGTCTTTATTGATGATGGAAAAACCGTACATTCTAGCGAGGTGTTTCCTCGTCACAACGACCAAGGAATTACGCTTTTTTCCCAAGGAGGAACGTCTTTCTTTAAGAACATAGAAATCAAACATTTTCGTTCCAGTTAGTAAATTCCCTATTTTTAAAAAAGGGAGCAGAATATCACCTTATTATGGTTTAGGACTCGTTAAAAAGGGTATATGCCTACTAACAGTAAATGAAAGGGTGTTTATTCAAATGGAAGAGAAAATGAGACAACTAATAGAGGGACTTAATACCGATTTAGCGGGTGAATATTCGGCGGTTATTCAGTACACTTACTATGCGTCTACAGTAACCGGCCTAGAATATCAAATTTTAAAACCTTTCTTTGAAGGAGAAATTCCTGACGAGCAAGGGCATGCCCTTTATTTATCAGAAAAAATCAAAAACCTTGGCGGTGAGCCAACAACAAAGCCAGCTGAGGTGAAGCACGTCTCAAACGTGACGGAAATGCTTAAAGAAGCGAGCAAGGCTGAAAAAGAAACGATCCAGCGCTACGAAGAGCGTAAAAAACAAGCAGAAGAGTTAGGATTAACAGAGCTTGTTGTCAAACTTGAGGATATGATTGCAGATGAAACAAATCATATGGAAGAAATGGAACGTTTATTAAAAGATCCCCGACTAAGTTAATCATACAAAATACGTAAAAAGCATCCCGTAACATGATATGCTCCCAATTAAGTAGACAGAGTAAATAAAAAATCTGTTTACTTAATTGGGGGCTTTTTTATGAGAAGAAAAACTTATTCTTCACAGGAAAAATACGAGATAATCTTAGCATATGAAAAGC
>NZ_JBLTIR010000030.1:0-2359 GCF_053345675.1 Priestia sp. D51
ATTATGGTGCGACAAGAAGTCGCTTTCTTACAGCGTAGCTAACGCTACTCATCTAGACGCGAAGATGATCTCCATCCGAAACGGCATTCTTGGTAACGAGTTTGTCGGTTGCATGAGGAAATGCGGAAACAGAGGACAAATGCATGGTCCAGAATACTGCTAGGAGAAGATAGGCATGGTAAACGAAAGTGAAGGTTTGTAAGCTTCGTCAGCGTTAGCTTAAGATAATGCATAAGTTTCGCTTAGGTTTTGGTAAGAGGAAAAGTAGAATCATAATGCTACTCTGATGCGTCCCGCATCTTACCCGGAGTAAAGAACCTGCCTACCCCTATCGTATCTGTAGAAAGTGGAACTTGGTAAGCCCTATGTTATCTGCGCAAGCAGTAGGATGACTGCAAAGTCAAACGATGTGGCAGAGGGTATGGGATATGAGAAAAAGCGAAAGCCGTTACCCTGAAAAGGAACAGGAAAACAGAAAACACTGTATAACTGGACGGATACTGTCGTCGTTATAGACAATGACAGGCTCGAAAGAGCGCCCACTTCTCATGGGTCTTCAACACGAAAATAAATTTGTGGCTATCTTCTAACGAAAAGGAGCGTGCTGTTATGAATACCTCTCTACGAGCGTCGGCGCACGTCTCGCATAAAGATTGGTACTCTATTGATTGGAGTATTATACAAAAATATGTAATGAAGTTACGACAAAGAATTTATCGTGCCGAACAACAAAAACAACGAAGGAAAGTAAGGAAACTTCAACGTTTACTCCTCCGGAGTAAAGCAAATCTACTGCTTTCTATTCGCAGAGTAACACAACAAAACAATGGTAAGCGTACACCTGGTGTAGATGGCTACACGGCCTCAAAACCAAACGAACGTATAAAATTTTATCAACAGCTAGTGAAATACAATGTCTTTCGACATCGTCCAAAGCCAGCCAAAAGAACGTTTATTCCGAAGAAAAACGGAAAGCCAAGACCTTTGGGCATTCCCACAATGCGAGATCGAGTCTATCAAAACGTAGTGAGAAACGCACTCGAACCTCAATGGGAGGTTAAGTTTGAGCCTACTTCCTACGGTTTTCGTCCTAAACGAAGCACACATGATGCGATAAGCAATCTTTTTAATAAGCTTAACACCAACAGCAAGAAAAAATGGGTGTTTGAGGGAGACTTTCTAGGATGCTTTGACCATCTTAATCATAAGTGGATAACGAAACAGACGTCTATGTTTCCAGGAAACACTCTCATTAAAAGGTGGCTTGAAATGGGATACATAGAACATGACATGCTTCAGACGACAACAGAAGGAACTCCTCAAGGTGGTTTGGTGTCTCCTCTTCTAGCTAATATCGCCTTATGTGGTATGGAAGAAGAAATCGGTATTATCTATAAAAAGACATACAAACCAAATGGAGGATACGCAATCGACCCAAAATGTAAGATAGGACGTGTTCTCTATGCAGATGACTTTGTCATCGTAACGGAAACAAAGGAACAGGCTGAAAGCATGTATAGGAAACTCACTCCGTACTTACAAAAGCGAGGAATTAATCTTAGCCAAGAGAAAACGAGAGTTACACACATTGAGGACGGGTTTGATTTTCTAGGCTTTTCGCTGCGTCAATACAAGACAGGACAAGGAAAGAAGTTATTTATCAAACCTAGCAAAGACAGTATTCAAAAAGCTAAAAACAAGATAAAAGATACGTTCACAATGATGAGAGGACGACCAGTAAAAGAAATTATACGTGTCTTAAACCCTATTATTAGAGGTTACGGGCAGTATTGGAAACATGTCGTTTCCAAACAGACGTTTAGCTATATGGACCATTATGTTTTCTCTAAATTAGTCAAACACCTTAAACATTTACACCAAAAAAAGTCGTGGAAATGGATTACAAAGCGTTATTTTAGGAAACCCAACCACGGTGGAAATGATAGATGGACTCTCACATGTCCACTTACTAACATTCAACTGTTGAAGATGTCCTGGATTAAGATAGAACGACATGTCATGGTAGCTTATAAAAACAGCCCAGATGATCCTAGTCTAAGAGATTATTGGGAAAAGCGAGACCGTAAGGTCTTTAATAGTGAAAATACATTCGATAGGATGAAACTCGCAAGAAAACAAGGATATCGTTGTGCAGTGTGTAAGCAGACTCTACAAAATGGAGAGAAAGTTACAGTGCGAAACCTAGAGGTTTCTACAGGTAAATTGGCTAAATTAGTACATGTACCATGTATTAAATAAGTTGTTCGGATAAAAAGAAGGCTTGAGCCGTATGACGGGAAATCTGTCACGTACGGTTCTTAGGGGGGCGGGCGCTCGTGAGAGTGCCTGCCTACCCGAC
>NZ_JBLTIR010000031.1:0-2330 GCF_053345675.1 Priestia sp. D51
CCCTAAGAACCGTACGTGACAGATTTCCCGTCATACGGCTCAAGCCTTCTTTTTATCCGAACAACTTATTTAATACATGGTACATGTACTAATTTAGCCAATTTACCTGTAGAAACCTCTAGGTTTCTCACTGTAACTTTCTCTCCATTTTGTAGAGTCTGCTTACACATTGCACAACGATATCCTTGTTTTCTTGCGAGTTTCATCCTATCGAATGTATTTTCACTATTAAAGACCTTACGGTCTCGCTTTTCCCAATATTCTTTTAGACTAGGATTATCTGGGCTATTTTTATAGGCTACCATGACATGTCGTTCTATCTTAATCCAGGACATTTTTAACAATTGAATGTTAGTAAGTGGACATGTAAGAATCCATCTATTATTTCCACCGTGGTAGGGTTTCCTAAAATAACGCTTTGTAATCCATTTCCACGACTTTTTTTGGTGTAAATGTTTAAGGTGTTTGACTAATTTAGAGAAAATATAATTGTCCATATAGCTAAACGTCTGTTTGGATACGACATGTTTCCAATACTGCCCGTAACCTCTAATAATAGGGTTTAAGACACGTATAATTTCTTTTACTGGTCGTCCTCTCATCATTGTGAACGTATCTTTTATCTTGTTTTTAGCTTTTTGAATACTGTCTTTACTAGGTTTGATAAATAACTTCTTTCCTTGTCCTGTCTTGTATTGACGCAGCGAAAAGCCTAGAAAATCAAACCCGTCCTCAATGTGTGTAACTCTCGTTTTCTCTTGGCTAAGATTAATTCCTCGCTTTTGTAAGTACGGAGTGAGTTTCCCATACATGCTTTCAGCCTGTTCCTTTGTTTCTGTTACGATGACAAAGTCATCTGCATAGAGAACGCGTCCTATCTTACATTTTGGGTCGATTACGTACCCTCCATTTGGTTTGTATGTCTTTTTATAGACAATACCAATTTCTTCTTCCATACCGCATAAGGCGATATTAGCTAGAAGGGGAGACACCAAACCACCTTGAGGGGTTCCTTCTGTTGTCGTATGAAGCATGTCATGTTCTACGTATCCCATTTCAAGCCACCTTTTAATGAGAGTGTTTCCTGGAAACATAGACGTCTGTTTCGTTATCCACTTATGATTAAGATGGTCAAAGCATCCTAGAAAGTCTCCCTCAAACACCCACTTTTTCTTGCTGTTGGTGTTAAGCTTATTAAAAAGGTTGCTTATCGCATCATGTGTGCTTCGTTTAGGACGAAAACCGTAGGAAGTAGGCTCAAACTTAACCTCCCATTGAGGTTCGAGTGCGTTTTTTACTACGTTTTGATAGACTCGATCTCGCATTGTCGGAATGCCCAAAGGTCTTAGCTTTCCGTTTTTCTTAGGGATAAATGTTCTTTTGGCTGGCTTTGGACGATGTCGAAAGACATTGTATTTAACTAGCTGTTGATAAAATTTTATACGTTCATTTGATTTTGAGACCATGTAGCCATCTACACCAGGTGTACGCTTACCGTTGTTTTGTTGTGTTACTCTGCGAATAGAAAGCAGTAGATTTGCTTTACTCCGGAGGAGTAAACGTTGAAGTTTCCTTACTTTTCTTCGTTGTTTTTGTTGTTCGGCACGATAAATTCTTTGTCGTAACTTCATTACATATTTTTGTATAATACTCCAATCAATAGAGTACCAATCTTTATGCGAGACGTGCGCCGACGCTCGTAGAGAGGTATTCATAACAGCACGCTCCTTTTCGTTAGAAGATAGCCACAAATTTATTTTCGTGTTGAAGACCAATGAGAAGTGGGCGCTCTTTCGAGCCTGTCATTGTCCATAAAGACAACAGTATCCGTCCAGTTATACAGTATTCCTGCTTTCCTGTTCTCTTTCGAGATAACGGCTTTCGCTTTTTCTCATATCCCATACCCTCTGCCACATCGTTTGACTTTGCAGTCATCCTACTGCTTACGCAGATAACATAGGGCTTACCAAGTTCCACTTTTTACAGATACGATAGGGGTAGGCAGATTCTTTACTCCGGGTAAGATGCGGGACGCATTAGAGTAGCATTATGATTCTACTTTTCCTCTTACCAAGACCCAAGCGAGACTTATGCATTATCTTGAGTTAACCTTGACGAAGCTTACAAACCTTCACTTTCGTTTACCATACCTATCTTCTCCTAGCAGTGTTCTGGACCATGCATTTGTCCTCTGTTTCCGCATTTCCTCATGCAACCGACAGACTCGTTACCAAGAATGCCGTTTCGGATGGAGATCGTCTTTGCGTCTAGATGAGTAGCGTTAGCTACACTGTAAGAAAGCGACTTCTTGTCGCACCATAATCCAGATT
>NZ_JBLTIR010000032.1:0-1980 GCF_053345675.1 Priestia sp. D51
TAGTACATGTACCATGTATTAAATAAGTTGTTCGGATAAAAAGAAGGCTTGAGCCGTATGACGGGAAATCTGTCACGTACGGTTCTTAGGGGGGCGGGCGCTCGTGAGAGTGCCTGCCTACCCGACTTAACTCATTTTATATAGGATATTTAAAAAAACATACATAAAAATAGCTATATAACAGGATTGCAACTATAAGTTGACAATGTTCATCTGTAATAAGATGGAAAAATATTATTGTATTTGAGATGATTAACCTATCAAAAGATAGGAGGTCATTATTATATGGCGTTTGGTGAAAAACTTTTTAAATTAAGAAAAGAAAAAGGTCTCTCACAAGAAGCTTTGGCCGAAAAGGTAAATACATCAAGACAGGCGATTAGTAAGTGGGAAAATGGCCAGGGCTTTCCTGAGACTGAAAAGCTGTTGTTGTTAGGAAATATATTTGAAGTTTCAATTGATTATTTGTTAAAAGATACAGTTGTACAAGAAAGCAGCAGTGAAAAAGGCTATTATGTAAGTAAGGAAATGGCTGAAGGATTTTTAGCCTTTCAAGGGAAAACACACAAATATGTATCTTTGGGAGTTAGTTTGCTCATCCTATCGACCATACCTTATTGGTTATTTGATCAGAACAAAGAACTTTCTACATTTTTAATTATTTTAATTGCTACCATGGGAGTGGGCGCTCTCGTTTCTGCAGTTTTGTTAGGAGGGCATCAATATAAGGTACTTAGTAAAGAACCTCTGTTACTAGATCATCATTATTTAAAAGAATTATCTCTAAAATACGCTCATACTAAAAAGAAGTATGCTGTTGTACTGATTGTAGGTTCTTGTTTATTAGCTGCAGGTGGGATGCCTTTCTTATTTGAAAGGAAGGACCTTGTTTCGATTGATTTAGTTCCCTATTACCCTGTCTGTATAGGTATGATTGCTATAAGCTCTTATATTTTACTTCGAACATTACCTATTCTTTATTCATATACGTTACTAGTAAACAATGAAGAGTATGTAAATAGATTAAGCTTCAAACTTTTAAGGAAAGGAAAGCAGAAATTAGAGGAGATGTAAATAAAAAAACCTGTTGGAATACAATTATTTCAACAGATTTTCTTATTTTTATATCTTTTGTGGTACCTATAGGGCACATTATGTGAACTAAATTATTCAAAAAATTTCATTTTATTGAAACAATTTCAAAATAATTACGTATGTAAAGGTACTACATAACGAAAGGTTGGATCTTTTTCATGATAGCTGACATAGTAGACGCTTTTAATTTTTTGTTAGATATTTTTAAAGGTAAATTGCCTTTACATGATTTATATTTACTAGCATTGATCATGATTATTATGCCTATAGCAGAGTATTTACGTGAGAAAAAGAAGAAAGACTATACGAAATTGCATATGTTATTTTTAAAATGGCTACCGATTTCATTTTTAGTTGTTTCGATTTACTTAACAGGCTTTTACTACATTACTAATTTAATAACTGATATTTTTAGTTCTCCAGATAGTTTTCAACATCAAGAAAGCTTACGCTCAATAGCTATTATGTCTTTAACAATGGCTAGCATCTCTTCTTTAATTATTTCCATAGGTAAATTAGATAACTTTTTCATTAATAACAAAGGGATACTCACCTTTTTTATTAATTCCTTACTTTTAGCAGTTGGAATGTATCTTATAAATATAACTTGGTATAGAACGATTACAGCACCTTTATGGAGTTATGGAATCATAGGTATCATCAATACAGCTTTTTTGTGTTTCTTACTATGGGAAGAAAATAAAGAATCTATGAACGAACGAAGTAGAGTTGCGAACTAATTGGTGCCGATAACGCACATTATGGTGCGACAAGAAGTCGCTTTCTTACAGCGTAGCTAACGCTACTCATCTAGACGCGAAGATGATCTCCATCCGAAACGGCATTCTTGGTAACGAGTTTGTCGGTTGCATGAGGAAATGCGGA
>NZ_JBLTIR010000033.1:0-1818 GCF_053345675.1 Priestia sp. D51
ATTGTAGACGTCAAGTCGAATTGGCTCTTTCTCACTTTTGGTGAAGGCAAACGTCGCCATATGTCAAAGATATGCATTGTTTTTTCAGAAAAACAACTCTACCTACAATAATGGTATGAGCACTCTTTTTTTCAACAATTCATCACTTGCCCGACCATACATCATACGTTTTAACATCTTCACACGGTTTATGTGCCCTTCAGATAAACCATTACTTAGAGGATCGACACAGGCAGCCATTACTCCTTGTAAGTCCTTTTCAATATAGGTTGTAAACGTGTTGAGAGCCGGAAATGAATAAAGTTTACATCTTTCAATCCATCCAGATAAGCCTTGATTGTTACGTTTCCTGATAATATTTTTAAAGTTGCATGTCACTTCAACTAATTGCGGTATAAGTGGAAACTCTTTTAAACATGCCGAGGGTAATGTATTCAGCCAGTCACTATTCTTTTCACTCCATATTTTCCATAGTAAGCAATCTCTAGATATGGTATACGTTGTGGCACTAGCTCTTTGTTCCTGGCGAATTCTTGACACGGCTGCATTTAAGGTAGATCGACATCCTGTATAGCCTACCTTTCTAAGTTCTACCTCCATACGGCTTGTGGTCCATCCATACAAATTCCACTGACGTAATTGAGGCAGGTATGGATCTAAGAGCTTAACACGATTAATAGGCTCTTTCTTCTTACGTCTTAAATCTTGATAGACCGTAGGGCGAGAAATATTTAGATGACGAGAAATCCAAGCAATGGATTTCCCTTTAGCTTTCCACTCCTTTACTTTTAAGCTACGCTGCCAAACCTTTTCTGCATACAGGTTACGTTGAATATCTGTTTTGCGAATAAGTAGTGGGTCTGGTGTAGGGTTTTTATATTCTGTTTTTCTCCATATAGATGGAAAAGAGTGTTGTAAGGTCTCTTTAATTGCTGTAAATAAACCTTTCAGTATATGCCAACGGTCCGTGATCTGATAAGCATGAGGAAGTGCTTGAGAAATAGCTTTAGCGTATGTTGAGGAACCATCCCGAGTAACTGTTTGAATAGTAGGGTGCTGTTCAAGCCATTTTACGACTGTTTCTTTATCTCTACCATTTAAAATAGCAATGGGTCTTCTGGTTTCTTGATTGATAATAATCGTACCGTAACGACAACGTTTCTTGAATGCAAAGTCATCAATCCCAATATGAACCGGAGGTTCATAAGAAGGCAATTTCAATTTGTGAAGCAAGCGTAAAAGTGTGTGGTGACTGGTTACAATACCTAGATATTTAGACAGCCGAGATGCTACTTTGCAGCTCGTAGATAGTGCAATTGACTTCAACATCTCGTGTAAACGTTTGGTTTTGCGTTGATAGGTTCCTAACCACGTAAATCTTTCTGTGAAAATAGCTTGTAGACAACTACGGTCATCGCAAAAAAACTTACGTGTTTGTAGTCGTATATACGTTGATTTACCATATGCAGGTACATCCTGAAGGGATCGAACATATTGGCTGTGTATGCGGTTAGACGGAGTATGACAAGACGGGCATCTACAAGAAGAATGTTTAGATTTTACTAGATACATATAAGATTGATCTTCTTGTATAACGAGTAAACATTCTATATTAGTGAAAGAGGAAAAAGGCATGTGGCGATTCGCTCCTTTTTATTTCACTATATCATCTTTAAAGTGCCTTCACCAAAAGTGAGAAAGAGCCGTCGAATTTTACACTTTTTGCTTATTTGCTTTTTACACTTCTGCTGAAAATACACTTTTTCGATGTTTCATTCGATAACTATCTCCATCCATATGAATGACTTCTACACGATG
>NZ_JBLTIR010000034.1:0-1670 GCF_053345675.1 Priestia sp. D51
TGAACTGCCCCCTGTCAAATAGACAGTGGAAATAAATAAAACTTTCTAAACGGCTTTAGCTCTGTATTCTAAGGGGCTAAGGCCGTTTAATCGTTTTTGTAAACGCTCATTATTATAAAAGTATATGTATTCCTTAACTTCCTTCTCAAGTTCTTCATAGGTTTTATACTTCTTTAAATAGTATTTTTCACACTTCAATGTTCCCCAAAAAGATTCCATCGGTCCGTTATCAATACACCTGCCCACTCTAGACATACTCTGTACTACTTTTGCTTCTTCTAACTTCTTTTTAAAGGAAGGAGAAGTATATTGATATCCTCTATCACTATGCAATAAGGGAGTAGCTCCTGGCTCTCTCTTCAACGCTTGTTCAAACGTTTTAAAAACTAAAGGGTTATTGTTAGAAGTACCTAAGACGTAGCTCACAATAGAGCCATCATACAAGTCTAATATTGCACTTAAATAAGCCTTCTCAGATCTTCCATAGCTAAGTTCTGTTACATCTGTTAACCACTTTTCATTTGGTTTCTTGGCATGGAATTCCCGATTCAGGACATTATCTGTAATATGCTTAGGTGAACTTGGTTTATATCTTGTTCGTTTACGTCGAATGACAGACTGAATACCAAATAATTTCATTAATCGGTAAACACGTTTGTGATTAATTGGTTGCTTAAATCTTCGATTTATTTTCAATGTCATCCGCCGATATCCATAAATTCCTCCTAGTTTCTCGTGTAGCCGTCTCACTTCTTCCACTATTTCTTCATTCAACTTCTCATTCGTAGATGGAGTGCGTTTTAGCCACTTGTAATAGGCGGAACGTGACACTTTCGCTATTTGGCATAATAGTAAAATAGAATATTTTTCGTTCTGGTGAAGTTCTTGGATGGCCATATATATGTCTATTGAACGGACTTTTCTTAAAATCTCCTCCTTTCGATTTCTTCTAACTTTTTTAAAAAGGCATTTTCAGCGCGTAAGCGCTCGTTTTCCATTTCCAATTGCTTTATTTCTCTTTGATGTTTTTCTTCTGATGTAAGTTCCGATTCTTCTCTTTTTTTGCCACGTTTATCAAAGAGCCCACCTTTACCACCTTTCTCAAATTTTTTCACCCACTGATATACCTGTTGATACGAAACACTAAAATCTTCTGCAGTCTGCAGATAATTCTTTCCATTCTCTAAACAATGTTTCGCTATTATCACTCTTTCTTCTAGAGTAGTAGACCGTCCTTTTGCCATAGATTTTCTCGTACCTTTCCCTACGTTTTTAAATGCTCTATGGCCATTATAATTCTTGATCCACTTCATTAATACAGAACGGTGAGATATTTCATATTTACGGATTATTTCTGATTGAGAATACTTCCCTGAAAGATAATCAAGGGTAGCCGCCGTTTTTATCTCTATAGAGTATCTTTTCCATTCACTTGAAGTCTGGAGTCCTTCTAATCCATATGTTCGATAGAGATAAATCCATCTATTAATTGTCGCTCTATACAAATCATATTTACTACAAAATTCTCGTGAGGAGACACTTCGCTTTTCATATGCTAAGATTATCTCGTATTTTTCCTGTGAAGAATAAGTTTTTCTTCTCATAAAAAAGCCCCCAATTAAGTAAACAGATTTTTTATTTACTCTGTCTACTTAATTGGGAGCATATCA
>NZ_JBLTIR010000035.1:0-1355 GCF_053345675.1 Priestia sp. D51
TATAGTACCGAAGTTCCTGATTCCACACTGCCAAGAAAAGCCTCTAGCGAGGCGGGAGGTGCCCGTACCGCAAACCGACACAGGTAGGCGAGGAGAGAATCCTAAGGTGATCGAGAGAACTCTCGTTAAGGAACTCGGCAAAATGACCCCGTAACTTCGGGAGAAGGGGTGCTCTGGTAGGGTGTATAGCCCGAGAGAGCCGCAGTGAATAGGCCCAGGCGACTGTTTAGCAAAAACACAGGTCTCTGCGAAGCCGCAAGGCGAAGTATAGGGGCTGACGCCTGCCCGGTGCTGGAAGGTTAAGAGGAGGGGTTATCCTTTGGGAGAAGCTCTGAATCGAAGCCCCAGTAAACGGCGGCCGTAACTATAACGGTCCTAAGGTAGCGAAATTCCTTGTCGGGTAAGTTCCGACCCGCACGAAAGGCGTAACGATCTGGGCACTGTCTCAACGAGAGACTCGGTGAAATTATAGTACCTGTGAAGATGCAGGTTACCCGCGACAGGACGGAAAGACCCCGTGGAGCTTTACTGTAGCCTGATATTGAATTTTGGTACAGCTTGTACAGGATAGGTAGGAGCCTGAGAAGCCGGAGCGCTAGCTTCGGTGGAGGCGTCGGTGGGATACTACCCTGGCTGTATTGAAATTCTAACCCGCGGCCCTGATCGGGCCGGGAGACAGTGTCAGGTGGGCAGTTTGACTGGGGCGGTCGCCTCCTAAAATGTAACGGAGGCGCCCAAAGGTTCCCTCAGAATGGTTGGAAATCATTCGTAGAGTGTAAAGGCACAAGGGAGCTTGACTGCGAGACCTACAAGTCGAGCAGGGACGAAAGTCGGGCTTAGTGATCCGGTGGTTCCGCATGGAAGGGCCATCGCTCAACGGATAAAAGCTACCCCGGGGATAACAGGCTTATCTCCCCCAAGAGTCCACATCGACGGGGAGGTTTGGCACCTCGATGTCGGCTCATCGCATCCTGGGGCTGTAGTCGGTCCCAAGGGTTGGGCTGTTCGCCCATTAAAGCGGTACGCGAGCTGGGTTCAGAACGTCGTGAGACAGTTCGGTCCCTATCCGTCGTGGGCGTAGGAAATTTGAGAGGAGCTGTCCTTAGTACGAGAGGACCGGGATGGACACACCGCTGGTGTACCAGTTGTCTTGCCAAAGGCATCGCTGGGTAGCTATGTGTGGACGGGATAAGTGCTGAAAGCATCTAAGCATGAAGCCCCCCTCAAGATGAGATTTCCCATAGCGCAAGCTAGTAAGATCCCTGAAAGATGATCAGGTTGATAGGTCAGAGGTGGAAGCGTGGCGACATGTGTAGCTGACTGATACTAATCGATCGAGGACTTAACCAAACTTT
>NZ_JBLTIR010000038.1:0-617 GCF_053345675.1 Priestia sp. D51
TTAACGGGCTCTGACTACTTGTAGGCACACGGTTTCAGGATCTCTTTCACTCCCCTTCCGGGGTGCTTTTCACCTTTCCCTCACGGTACTGGTTCACTATCGGTCACTAGGTAGTATTTAGCCTTGGGAGATGGTCCTCCCAGCTTCCGACGGAATTTCACGTGTTCCGCCGTACTCAGGATCCACTCAAGAGGGAACGAAGTTTCAACTACAGGGTTGTTACCTTCTTCGACGGACCTTTCCAGGTCGCTTCATTTACTTCGTTCCTTTGTAACTCCGTATAGAGTGTCCTACAACCCCAAGAGGCAAGCCTCTTGGTTTGGGCTAATTCCGTTTCGCTCGCCGCTACTCAGGAAATCGCATTTGCTTTCTCTTCCTCCGGGTACTTAGATGTTTCAGTTCCCCGGGTCTGCCTTCAATATCCTATGTATTCAGATAAAGATACTGTTCCATTACGAACAGTGGGTTTCCCCATTCGGAAATCTCCGGATCAAAGCTCACTTACAGCTCCCCGAAGCATATCGGTGTTAGTCCCGTCCTTCATCGGCTCCTAGTGCCAAGGCATTCACCGTGCGCCCTTTCTAACTTAACCATTAGCGAATAAATGGTACAACATA
>NZ_JBLTIR010000004.1:0-581248 GCF_053345675.1 Priestia sp. D51
CTTTTCATATGCTAAGATTATCTCGTATTTTTCCTGTGAAGAATAAGTTTTTCTTCTCATAAAAAAGCCCCCAATTAAGTAAACAGATTTTTTATTTACTCTGTCTACTTAATTGGGAGCATATCATTACCTTGGATGCTGCTTTTTTTAATCTTATCATTATTAGCTCTAAAGGAACAATTCTTTTCAACCTACTGAGCTTGTAATAGTGGTGAAATAAAAAAAGCTTCTATTTTATGAAGAAGCTTTTCGGCTGAATTATTTAGTTTTCCTCATTCCCCTGACAGCTCGGACATTCATAAACGTGCACAAAATAAAGCCCAACATGGTGAAAACGTTTTCCTAAGCAGTCTGGACATGTGCCTGCTTCACGCATTTGTTCGCGTCGTTTTTCTCGCTGATTAGCTAAAAGATTTACAAATTTCATTAAAAAGACCTCCGCATGTTTTTGACTATAGGTTTTCCTAGTAGGAAGCCTTTTATTCGACCCGGTATATTTATCACAGCGCCTTCTTAAGTTTACTTTTAATCATGCTCAAGTTTTCTAATAGCACAAAAAAAGGATAGATAAAGCAGTCTCATGACGCTCATCTATCCTTCATTTTTACTCTATCTAATGCTTAACGTTATATCTGATTGGTGATAAAATCCAGCATATATAAGTTATTCTTCTACTTTGTATTTTTCTTTTTTTCGAAGAAACGGCCACCAGTTTCCTTCTCCAAGCGTCACGACAATCGCTGGCATAAGAAGCGGAAGAATAACAAGACCATAAAGTAAAAGACCGATGATAACAACTGTTGCTACATGAACAAGCGTTAATACACCTGATGGCATCATAGCCCCAAACGTTCCGGCTAGGATAATAGCGGCAGTAATAATAACCGAACCCATCTTACTCATAGACGTAACCATGCCTTCTGCTACGCCGCTTTTCACTTCTTCGTTAAAACGGTCTAACAAGAAAATAGAATAGTCAATTCCAAGAGCAACTAAAATAACAAAACTAAAGAATGGCACGGCCCAGCTGATTCCGTCATTCCCCATTATATCCACGAATAGAAGCTCTGAGATTCCCATTGCTGTATAATACGTAAGCAACAGTGAAGCAATCATGTATACAGGCATGATCATTGAACGGAATAAAATGGTCAAAACAATAAACAATCCAATCATCATAATAACCATTGTGCGTGAAAGATCCGTTGTAGATAAATCTTTTAAATCCGCATTTGAGCTCGATACCCCTCCATACACAATTTCTGTATGCTCAAACGGCGTATCAACGACTTCGCTTGCCACCGCTTTTTCAATATTTTTTACGGTTGAAATGGCTTCCTCAGAATATGGATTTTGATCGAGCACTACGCTGAGCTTAACTCCTTTTCCATCTGCAAAAGAATAGTTGTCGATGGATTGTTTAAACCCTTTATCTTTCATCACTTCTGTTGGAAGATAAATACCCGTATCTCTAACTGTTGAGCTGTCACTCATGTTATCAAGCATACCTGTTGCTTTTGTTAAGCCATCTGAGATTTTCGTTAGCCCATCATTTGCACTATCAACACCTTCTGCTAATTGATTGATACTGTCTGATAGGGTTCCGACTTGGCCTTGCTGAGCTGAAAGATTCTCATTTGCTTGTTGAAGACCGGTTTGAATGGTAGTAAGCTGTTTGCTGATTGCTGCAAGCTGAGGAACCGCTTGCTGCACATTTCCTGTTGTAGAGAGCTGAGTGCTGACAAGCTGCAGCTGTTGATTAACTTGAGCTAATCCGTCTGCGGCAGGTGCAAGTGACCCGCCAGATTCTTTAGAAGCAGAACCCGTTTGGTCGGCTATTTGATTTAGCCCTTTTTCAATATCACTTAATCCTTTTTGTACATCTCCGATTCCTTTAACAGCATCTTTGATTCCGTCTGATACAGAGCCCAGCTGTGAATTAACATATAAATCATCAATCTTTTCTCCCGTAGGCTGTGTGATCGTCATAACAGAATCCACGTGATCCACTTTTTCAATTGCTTTGCTTATATTTCCTAAATACGGAATAACATCCGCCTTTGTTAACTCTTTATCTCCTTTAATAATAACATTGACAGGAAATGCTTTTCCTTCTCCCAGTGCGTCACTGATAGCATTTAGTCCTTTTATAGATTTATAATCACTGCTTATTTCAGCAGTAGAATCAAACGATACTTTTGAGTCATACGTTACAATAAAAGGCACGGTAATAATCGCTGTAATGACTAAAAATACGAACGGTCGCGCTACTGCCTTTCTTCCTAAAAACCTCCACAGCTTATTATCGCTATGAGAAGCCACTTTTTTAGATGGCCAAAATAATTTTTCTCCAAGCGTAACCATAAAAAGTGGCAGCAAGGTAAATAAAATCACTAGCAGCACACCAACTCCCACTGCTACGCCAACGGCCGATTGGAAAATAGCAAACTTGGCAAATCCGATGGCTGCAAAACCAATAAATACGGCAATTCCGCTGATGAATAACGTTCTTCCTGCTGTACGGTAAGCCGTGATCGTGGCTTCTACTTTATCATGTCCGTTAGCCAATTCTTCACGGAAACGGTTAAGTAAAAGAATGCAATAATCCGTACCTATTCCAAACAAAATAGCTACTAAGAACGTTTGCGTGAACGTTGAGATTGGAAAATCGACATTTTCAACTAAAATACCTAGTAACGATTGACTGATTAAGTATGTGATTCCCACAATTAAAATAGGAATAAACGGCGTCACGACTGAACGGAAAACGAGTAGAAGCAAACCTAAAATCAAGAAGATAGTAATAAACTCGGTTTTCTTTAACCCTTCTTCTGAACTGTGTGCAAAATCCTGATTAATAAGAGATGCACCTGTTACATATGCCGTAACGTCTTTTGGCACGCTGTCATAAATCTGATTCGCTATTTTTTCAACTTTTTCATCCGATCCACTGACAGTAACCGGAACTAAAACGGTTTTTTTGTCTTTAGACATTAATTGGTTACGAACATCTTGATCATCTGTTAAAGGCGTTGTAACATCTTTTACACCTTTAATTTTCTCTGTCTTATCAATGATTTTCTGTATCTGTTTCTCACTATCTTTATCTAATGCGTTATCTAGCTTGATCACCATGCTGATGGTGTTACTGTCTTCCCCGGCATTTTTGAGAATTTGGCTGGCCCTAGATGAAACGGCATTATCAGGAAGCTGAGACTGTCCTTTTTCACTTGCGAGCTTTGTTAAATTGGGTGCCGTTAGCATCAATATGACCGTTAAAGCTAAAATAAAGGCCGCAATCACCCATTTAAATTTCACAATAAATTTCATTTTTTGCTTTCCCCTTTTATAGTTAACTTTTCTTTTGCCATTGTAAGAATTTCAATAAATGTATCTATTTTTTCTTCTTCTACATCATCAAACAAATTCTCAATGATACTAAAACACGCGGCATTTCCGTCATGTATTACCTTTTCTCCTTCAGCCGTAATCTTAATAAGCTTAGAACGTTTATCGCTCTCTAGTTCATTAGTGTCCCACTCCACAAGCCCTTTTTCGAGCAGTTTTTTAATTCGATTCGAAATGGCACTTTTATGAACACCTTGCAAGACAGCGAGACTGCCAGGTGAAGATGGACCTTTAATCATTAAACTATTTAACAAATCAAACTGCTGCCTTGAGACATGTTCGAAGAGGTTATGGCTCAGCTCTCTGTGAATGACTTCTGTTCCTACAAACAGCACTTCTTCAAAAAGTTCTACAGCTTGATATAACTTGCTTTTCGTCACTTCTTTCCCTCCTTTACTCATTTAGTTTATAGGTATAAACTATTCAACTTTAAAAATAGTTTATAGGACTAAACTTTATTCTGTCAATAAATTTATGTCTGACTGTCTTCATATATGATAAAGATAAAAGGAATCCTAAAAGATACCGCTTACATCAGCTTTTTTGGTTGTCAAAGCTCAATCACTTAAGTATTATTAGTAATTGACTTCTTTTCAAGGAGATATAAATTTTATACACAGAAAGGGTGATCACACATGAATACAATGCATACCAATGAGCAGGTCAGTAAGAAGGATTCCTTTCCAATTGCTCTTATCTCGTTGACTCTTGGAGCTTTTGCTATTGGAATGACGGAATTTGTTATTATGGGGATACTGCCTAACGTTGCGGAAGATCTTCATGTTAGCATTTCGACTGCTGGTCAGCTAATTACAAGCTATGCTTTAGGAGTAGCAATCGGCGCGCCAATTTTAACTATTTTTACTCATCGACTTCCTCAAAAGCTTCTGCTTTGTTTACTTATGCTTTTATTTATTCTCGGAAATGCGATTGCTATTATTGCACCCAGCTATGGGATTTTAATGGGAGCTCGTTTAGTTACGGCATTATGTCACGGTACTTTCTTTGGAGTAGGCGCTGTTATTGCTTCACGGCTCGTACAACCTCATAAACGTGCAAGTGCTGTCGCAACGATGATGGCAGGTTTAACCATTGCAAATATAATCGGCGTTCCTGTGGGAACATTCATTGGGCAACACTTAGGCTGGAGAGCTTCGTTTGGGGCTATTACGATCATGGGGATTATTGCATTTATTGGTATTATTCTGTTTATCCCAAAGCTTGGTCAAGACAAATTAACGGGTCTAAAACAGCAGTTTGCTGCTTTTACTCAACCAAAACTTCTTGTGATGCTTCTTTTAAGCGCGATAGGATGCGGCAGTTTATTTACTGTATTTACGTACATTACACCGCTTCTTGAAGACGTTACAGGAGTAAGTGAACATAGTGTTACGTGGATTCTTGTATTATATGGATGCGGCGTTACGCTCGGAAACGTTGTTGGAGGCAAGCTAGCAGACTGGAAGTTAATGCCTTCGGTTGTAGGTATATTTGCTTTTCTTTGTATTGTGCTGACTATTTTTACGTTCACTGTTAAAAGCCCAACAGCAGCTATTATCACGCTGTTTTTCTGGGGAGCAGCAGCGTTTGCTGTAATGCCTGGTATTCAAGTGAAAATTATGAACTTAGCACAGGAAGCACCTGCTTTAGCTTCTACTTCGAATCACTCATTTGCTAACTTAGGAAATGCTTTTGGCGCCTTTTTCGGAGGCGTAATTATTAACCATATGGGACTTCCTTCACTTCCTTGGGTTGGCGCCATTTTTGTAGGAACGGCTTTTGTTATTAGCACTTGTCTTTTTATTGTGGAAACACGCAAAAAACATAGTGAACAATCGTCCTGACTGTCTAACAACTGAACAAAAAGCAAAAAAAGAGCCTTCCTTGGATGAAAGGCTCTTTTTTTGCTAGCTCGCTTTTCTCATTTCTTTACTTGTTAATCGACTGTGTTTACGAGAATAACCTATATACACAAATATACCAAGCACAATCCATATGCTAAAATACAGCCATGTTGTTTTAGGAAGATTAATCATTAAAAATAAACAAGATAATACAGATAAAATTGGTAAAATCGGGACAAACGGCATTGTAAATCCGCGTTTTAAAGTTGGATGCGTTTTACGTAAGATGATAATGCTGACGCCCACCATGCCGAAAGTTAAAAGAGCACCGATATTTGCTAAATTCGCAAGTTCTTTTAGATCAATAAACCCTGAAATTAACGCTCCGATAATCCCTACTAGCCAAGTGGAAAGAGTCGGAACTCCTGTTTTCTCATTTGTTTTAGCAAATGCTTTTGGCAGCAAGCCGTCACGGCTCATTGAGAATAAAATGCGTGTTGCTGCATAAATGTAGGCGAAAATAACAGCCATGATTCCAATGACAGCTCCTGCAGCAATAATTCCTGCCACTGCATTTTGTCCTACTGAATGAAGAACATAGGCCATTGCTTCTGGAACGTTCAGTTCCTTATAAGAAACAACCCCTGTCATAACAAGGCATACTGCTACATAAATAATCGTGCAGATCACGAGTGAACTAATAATTCCAATGGGCAAATTACGCTGCGGATTCTTTACTTCTTCTGCTGATGTAGATAAGGCATCAAAACCTAAGAAAGCAAAAAATACGGCCGCACCTCCTGTCACAACACCTTCAATTCCATAAGGCATAAAAGGTGTCCAATTAGACGGTTTTACATAAAAAGCTCCTACAATAATAAAAAGAAGGATAATAAACAATTTAACAAGCACCATAAAGTTGTTCACTTTTTTACTTTCTTTTGTTCCTCTTGAAAGCAGCCATGTAATAAGAAGCGTAATACAAATAGCAGGAAGGTTTACTAGACCTCCATTTGCAGGGATTGTAATCAATTCTTTTGGCAGTGAAAAACCAAATCCTTCTAAAAAGTTGTTAAAATAAGAAGACCAGCCGTTTGCTACTGCTGACATCGTTAATAAATAGACGGAAAGCAATGTCCATCCCATTAAGTGTGCTACCACTTCGCCGATGGTTGCATATGTATAGGTGTAAACGCTCCCAGATACAGGTATAGTTGAAGCAAATTCCGCATAGCACAGCGCTGCAAAACCGCATACAATAGAAGCCAGTATAAAAGAAAAAATAACGGCTGGCCCCGCATCGTTAGCAGCTACTAAGCCTGTTAAAACTAAAACCCCCGTTCCTATTACGGCTCCAATACCAAGAAGAGTCAAATCGAATGCCCCTAATGTTTTGACTAGAGATTTGTTTTGACTTTGTTCTAATAATTGCTCGATTGACTTCTTTTTAAATAGTTTTCCCATTGCACTCTCTCCTCTCTGTTGCCACTCATCCATTAAAAAACTTAAAAATGACGTCTTTTCCTATTTGACTACGCGTTTTTACTTCAGATACAGAAGTAATTATATAGAAATAATTACTAACTTGTCTATTAGTATACTAATATCATTATATATATTTCAAGAGTTTTTGTAAGCGATTTCTTAATCTCTCTCTATTTTGTCTTTATCAACTAAATAAAGAAATCATCGTTGTGATTATGCATAATAAGTTTGAATAAAATTAATATTCTAAAAAATAAATAGATTCATTTCCAGATAGTTTTTTTCGCTACCTATCTTCAAATATAAATTCCTGACATAGGGATTATTTACAGAACGATGAATGTTTTACCTCAACGGGTGTTATAATGATGAAAACTGAAGCGTATGAAGGGCGGAGAGAGATGCTTAACTTACTTATTGGCTGTATTTTACTAGCATTAGGAGTGTACTTTATGTTTAAATTTCTTTTTTATTCTCCTTCTAAAAAGAAGCGAGGTCAGCAACCTATGAACAAATTGTCAAATGAAGATTCAGCTCCATCAAATGCAAACGATTCGAATGGGATAAGATAATTTTTTTCACAAAATACCGGCGTTTGTCTAAGGCAAAAGTTATACTGCCGATATATAATATCTTATACCCTTCTAGTTCAATATTCCCTTCATTTTGGTGTAAGACAAGATGAAGGGAATCACTATCCGACTTAAAAAATCGGATTTTTCTATTTAGCAAGGTAAATGGCTTCAATAAACTCTGTTTGAATTTTTTTCTTTATTCAAGTGTGCAGCTGCCTCTTCAACACTTACTGTTCCAATGTTTTTCTTCCCGTGCTTTCGCATAGCAAGCGATTTATTTTCTACTTCTTTATCTCCTATTACGGCCATATAAGGAACTTTGAGCATTTCGGCTTCTCTAATTTTCAGACCTATTTTTTCAATACGATCATCCACTTCAACACGATACCCTTGTGACTCCAGCTCGTGTTTCACCTTGTATGCATATTCCACATGCGGCGGTGCAATAGGCAAAAGCTTAAATTGAACAGGAGCCAGCCAAAGAGGAAATTGACCTTCATAATGTTCAATCAAGATGGCCATAAATCGTTCAACGGAACCGTATATAGCGCGGTGAATCATTACGGGACGGTGCGGTTTATTGTCCTCTCCAATATACATACAGTCAAACTTCTCTGGCATTAAGAAATCAAGCTGAACTGTTCCGCACTGCCAGCTGCGGCCTAGGGAATCTAAAATATGAAAATCGATTTTCGGCCCGTAAAAAGCTCCGTCTCCTTCATTTACCTGATAGTTTAAGCCTTTTTCATTTAGCACCGATTGAAGCGACTTTTCTGCTTGATTCCATGTTTCAATATCTCCCATAAATTTTTCAGGACGTGTGGATAGCTCCACTTTGTAATCAAAGCCAAAATGTGAATAAAAGTCATGGATAAACGCTAGAATGCGGCTAATCTCAACTTCAATCTGATTAAGTTCTACGAATAAATGCGCATCGTCCTGTGTGAATGACCGGACTCTTAGCAGTCCGTTTAAAGAGCCCGAAAGCTCGTGGCGGTGAACCAATCCAAGTTCTGCGTATCGAATGGGAAGTTCTCGATAGCTTCTTCGCTTGCTGTTAAACAATAAAATGGCTCCCGGACAATTCATCGGTTTAATCGCATAGTTTTGTTTGTCAACATTTGAAAAATACATATTTTCATGATAGTGCTCCCAATGCCCTGATTGTTCCCATAGCTCCTGTTTCATCATGATGGGAGTTTTTATCTCTTGATAGCCTGCTTTGTAATGCTTTTGTTTCCAGTAGTTTTCTAACTCATTTCGAACAATCATTCCGTTAGGTAAGAAAAACGGCATACCAGGAGCTTCTTCCATCGACATAAACAGCTCCAGTTCTTGACCTAATTTTTGATGATTTCGTTTTTCTGCTTCCATTTGTTTCGACATGTTCATTCCTCCAATATGTTTTTATTCAACAAAAAAACCGCACTCATCCCTAGTAAAGGGACGAATGCGGCCGTGGTACCACCCTAATTCCGTAAAATACCTATACGTATTTTACGCTTAAAAAGATAACGGTTTTACCGGTTGCAGTTTCAGTGTACACACATTCCCCGCCGCAGCTCCAAGGTGGTAAATTCATTTCGTTTTCTAAGGGTTCTCAGCCAGTGACCCTACTCTCTGTAAAGAAAATCCAAAAATGATTCATGTCCTTTTCAATGCTTGTATATTCATTTTTTCTACATAAAAAACCGCACTCATCCCTAGTGAAGGGACGAATGCGGTCGTGGTACCACCCTAATTCCGTAAAATACCTGTATGCATTTTACGCTCAAAAAAGATAACGGTTTTACCGATTGCAGTTTCAGTTATGCACATTCCCTGCAATAGCTCTAAGGTGGTAAATTAGATGATTTCTTAAGGGCTCCCAGCCGCTGACCCTATTCTCTGCGAAGAAAACGGCACCTAATTCATGTCCTTTTCATTGCCAAATAATGTTTGTTAGTTGTTAAAAGTGATTATAGTGTATAAATTTTACAGAAGTCAAGAAATAATTTTTATTTTTTAATGTTATAGAATTAATTTATGCTTAAATTTCCGAAAAGTTACTTAGGAATATATGGGCTTAAAAAGTTTTTTATTATAATATTAACACCTGCATTTTATTTTGTTTTTACCTTTATTGTGTAAAAATAAAGGCAAAAAAGAAAGATATTACAAGCACTTATTTGCTTTATCTAAGTATTATTAGCGAATTAAAATCCAGTATTGCTCAAATCAGAATAAGTAACATAGCACAAGTATCATCAGTTTTTTTATTTATATACTAGAATATTAAATATACCTTTTTCTACTTACACCAATATTAGGCTTGAACTCGTCGAAACTATTTTTTATCTATCTTTAGACGGAAGCTCCTGGTACATGCTTCCACTTTGCGGAAAAATCCGTTTTTTCCTGAGTTGTTCTTTAAGAATAACATCAAGCTGCCGCTGAATTTTCCTTGTTTCATTTGTTGAAAAATACGGGTAAGCCAAATTTACTGTTTCTAACGTATCCTTGGTCAAATTGTACATTTCAATTTGATCCGGAACCGATGTTTCTTTAAGGTTAGTAAGATCTACAGGGTAACTTTCATATTGCTCTCGGTGGATGACTTCATCTTTTTCGTTAGGTGCTGACCGAAATTGCGGATTATCATGGTATCGAGCGTATTTCCGGATTTCCTTTTCTGCGGCTGATTGAAACTCGACAATGACCGCTTGAATGTGATTAGGCTGAACGACTGACGGATAGCTTTCTCCTAAAAAATTTGTTTGGTGAAGTCCTTTTGTCGGGTCATCATCCGTCATAAAGAAAATCGGTGCTTTTTCTTGATAGAGCGATGTTTCTCCTCTCAACGTTCCTGAGAGGTCTCGCCCAACAAATGGATGTACTTCCGTATGACTTTTTTGCAATTGCTTTTGAACAGCGGAAGCATCGATATTAGCCAAGCTAAGCATTGTCGGGATCAAGTCAACGTGACTAGTCAGTACGTCTGTACGTTGATAACTAGGAAACAAATGCTTGTTATGAATGAGAAGCGGCACGTGAATCGACTCTTCATACATGTTGTACCATTTTTGATGTAGTCCTCCGTGAGCCCCCAGCAAATCACCGTGATCCGACGTGAAAATAATAATAGTATTGTCATAGAACGAAGATTGTTCTATAGTCTGAAGGACTTTCAAAATTTGTTTGTCAACATTTTTTTGAAGCTGATAATATAAGCGCCGGTAGAAACTAGAATTTGGCGTCGGCTGCAGCGCTTTTGGATAGATGTATTTATAGCTGCTTTGAGCGCTAGGCTTTGTGTGTAAGGATTCTCGAATGGTAGGTGGCGGCTCGATGTTCGGAATTGTTTCGTCAATAGAAAACTGAAACATGGGAAGGTGTTTGGTAATCGCTCCGAACAGCGCAATGTCATGCGGGTTCACAAACGAAGCTACCATGAGCCAAGGCTGCGAAGTCTTTTGATATTCTAATCGTTGAATATGCTCTATGATTTCCTCTGCATATATTTCGTCTCGTCCGCTCACTCCAATGGCCGCAGATGAACCAGAATTGTGCGGGTTTCTCCCCTCTGGCTCTGGACCAATCCAGCCTGAAAAACCAAACTTTTCAAGCTTATTAGCCCGTTGATAGAGGGACTCTTTTTCTGGATCGGGTATTCCTGTTTGCATCTGGTAGCTAGAAAAAACGTTATGTGTTCCTGGAATTAAGATGTTCTCATCAGAAATATGCCATTTTCCTTTATAAAAGGTTTGATACCCAGCCTGCTTAAAATAATCTCCCATCATTGGGACGGTATTAGGCTGCAGCCAAAACATATCAGGATCTTGTGACTTCTTTGCGATACCTTGCGTTTGCGTAACTCCGTGCAAGGAAGGGTACTGCCCTGTAAACAATGTAGCTCGACTCGGTGAACAGGCTGTAGAACCGACGTAGTGACGAGTGAATGACATCCCGTGCTGTTTTAAAAATTCATGTGCTTTTAAATAGTTTTTTCGCCACTTTTTTACTTCTTTACTTTCATATACGGGTGGAAATCGTTCTTCGTCCACCATAATTAACAAAAAATTAGGCTGCTCCTTCATCTTTACTCCTCCACGTGTTTATCAAATTTTCTGTATTGATAAACTATGTAAAAAGGACTTTTTTTAGACGAACGGAGTACGGTTCATGTCTTTTTATATCCAAACAAAAAAAAGACTTGGAGGATTTCTCTAAGCCTTTCATAACTCGTTTCAATACGATATTCCTTATTTTATGTACATATCTAAAAAAGCTAATGACAGCGCGTAGCTAGCCATTAGCTTTTTCATTATTTTGCAAATACATGATTTCCTATTTTAATTGTTTCTTGTTTTTGGCGCAGCCATTGATCTCCCGTTTTATCAGGATTAAAGAAGAATAATGAACCTTTTCCTTGACCTTGGAAATTAATTGCTTCTTCTACAGCTTTTTTTGAACCTTTGTCTGCAGGTTTATTAATTTGACCGTTGCTGACCGGGCTGTACTGACCTTTTTGATAAATAACGCCTTTTACAGTGTCCGGAAATTTGCTGCTGTCGACTCTATTTAATACAACTGTTGCCACGGCTACTTTGCCTGCGTACGGCTCTCCTTTGGCTTCAGCTGATACAAGACGAGCTAATAGTTCTTTATCATTTTTATTTACTTGAATGTGCTGTTCATGAGCGGGTGCTGCAGCAAATGCTGAGTAACCTGCACCAAAACTCGGGATAAGCATTGCGATAGCAATTACTAGTTTTTTCATCATAAAAATAAAAGCCTCCTTGCTATTTCTTGACGTGGTTCATATGCTAGCAGAAATATAAGAGTCTTTCATTGCAAAAAATTATCCAGTTCCAAAAGAAATTGTATATTCTCGTATTTTTTTAACTATTTTTCAGCATATAAAAATATAGCTTTCCTCATTAAATATGAGTTGCATTTCATTCTTCAGTGGTTTATGATATAAAAATATAAATAGTAATGATTACGAATTTCAAGAAGGACTTTAAGAAAGGAATGATTATTTGGCTAAAAAATCAAAAATAGCAAAAGAAAAGCACCGACAAGCACTTGTCGAAAAATATGCTGAGTTAAGAAAACAGTTAAAGGAACAAGGAAATTATAATGAACTACGAAAGCTTCCTAGAGACTCTTCTTCTACTCGCTTGCATAATCGCTGTGAAGTAACGGGAAGACCTCGTGGATATTTACGTAAATTTAAGCTTTCGCGAATTGCATTTAGAAAACTTGCTCACAAGGGACAGATTCCTGGGGTGAAAAAATCAAGCTGGTAAAATTCTAATGAGGTAAAGGACCCTCTTTGCTAAAAAAGGAATCATTATACGTCATAAATCGTAATCATTACTTTTAATAGGAGGGATCAACATGGCTACATGGAACTTAGGTACAACGAAACATCACGTTCTCATTTGCAATGGAAGCAGCTGCAATCGAGTTGGAGCCGAAGAAGTTACACAAGCGATTCGAACTGAGATAGCTAATCAAGAGATGGACGAATACATACATACGACTCGCACTCGATGTAATGGAAGATGTCATGATAAATGCGTCGTCATTTCCTACCCAGACGGTATTTGGTATAAAGATATGAAGCCTGATGATGCACGAGAGCTTATTAACTCTTTAAAGACAGATCAACCTTTTGTCCAAAAAACAAGTCATACTTTTTGCGGAGAAGGTTTCCAGCGAACAGAAGGTACTGTTAAAGGTATCTCAAAACAAAAAGAAACCGTCATCAAAGTATCTAAAAAACTTTAATTTACAACGGTGAAATCCTGGTCTTTAGAAAGTTAACCAACTAAAAGAGAAACATCATTAAAAATGTCTGTTTGTTTTCTCTAATGTGCCTATCGCTTAATCTAAACAAAAAAACCGGCCCTAGCAACCGGGTCGGCTTTTTTTACCTCTACACCTTTAAGAAATTAGATTTTTTCTGTTTCACATATAAAATCTGAACTGTATACTTTCTTGACTACTGACGAAAGAATATCAATTCCTTTCTTTAACTCCTCATCTGTAGCAGTAAGACTTATACGAATGCACTCCTGGTTGTGAGGACAAGACCGGTTGCCGTGAAAGAATGATCCGCCTGGTACTACAATCAAGTTTTCTGCTTTTAATTTATTGTATAGATCGTTATCACTGAAAGGCAAACCTTCTAACCAAAGCCAACCAAACAACGAACCTTCCGCTTTATGTAAATACCAAGGAATATCATCCGGCATACGTGTAGTTAAAAGATTTTTTAAATAGTTATGTTTTTGTTTATAATGAGTTCTTATATAGTTAGCTGAAATTCCAGGTAACTTTCCGTTCTTTAAGGTGTTAACCACCATCCGCTGACCTAACCTAGAAGAGTGAATCAAAATATTTGATTGAAATGCTTCCATTACTTTTATGAAGTCACTTTTTCCTATAGCAATTCCTATTCTCTCTCCAGGCAATCCGGCTTTAGAAAGACTCATGCAGTGAATGATGTTGTCATGTATAATTGGATTCATTTCAACAAAGTTCATAGCTGGAAAAGGAGGTGCGTACGCTGAATCAATTAGCAATGGAATGTTATAGTCCTTGCATACTTGGGATATAAAGTGTACGGCTTCTTTTGAAAGAATGTTGCCGCTTGGATTATTAGGTCTTGATAATACGACAGCTCCGATATCTGGGTCCTGTGCTATTTTATCTTTGAATGCCTGTTTGTTAAATTCATAACGAAATGTATGATGATCAAGCTTTGAGACGATAGGAGGAATTCCTTCTATTATAGCTTCCTCTAGTGCCACTCCGCTGTACCCAGCGTAATCCGGCAGCATAGGTATTAATGCTTTTTTAACTCTTCCTTCTTTACTTGTACCACAAAATGAATTTATAGCTAAAAAAAACAGATTTTGACTTCCTGAAGTGATTAAGACTTGTTCTCTGTCCAGCTCAATACGATAATTCCTAAAGAAGTATTCTCTTATGCAATCAATTAATTCATGCGTACCGTAACTAGAACCATATTGGCTAATCAAATTCTTTAGTTGTTTGTCGTTCACAATATCTCTTAAAGCTTCTTCCCACATTTCATAAACTTGAGGGAGTATGGCAGGATTGCCAGCGCTTAAATTCACATATTGATTGAGACCAGAATTGAGCACTTCTTGGATGTCATGCATAATAGCGCGAACGCCTACTTTATTAGTCATTTTGTTTCCGATTTTACTTAAATGCAAAGCATTCATTAGTGCATCTTCTCCTTAGAGATTATGGTCATCGAATAGTAAGTATGGAACTTCAATCTTTTTATTTTGCTGATTAATAAAGTACTTGTTCGGAATAGTAAATTTATCACCGTTCTCACTAGGCAATAAGTATTTTCGAACATAGCGTTCGGCTTCTTCTTTATAGCCAAGGTCACTTTGAATTGTTTCAAGTTGTTCAATTTCTTTTACTAAAAGGTCTAGTTCCTTCAAACACATGTCTAAATCTAAATAAGCATGGTCTTCTTTTCGGGATATTGAATGCCCATTTGCAACTAACCAGCTAAAAAGAAAAAATCCTGTGCCAGAATCAAAGTTTCGAGGTGCATTATGCTGACTAGGATACCTTAACAGACGTTCAAAGAGAACAAATTCTGTTATCTCTTCCCAAAAAGGGTATTTTCTTTTATGAAGAGTCAGCACCGTCTGACAGTCTACTTTAACTTCTTCCAGTATGCCTGCAAAAAAATTCATTTTTGCCTGTATATGTTGATCGAAAGGTTTATTTCCACAGTGATGATAATAGTCATGTAGATATCCCCAGATTACCCTTGCCTGATAGGTGTCTTCTCTATTCATAGTATGAGATTTAAAGTTAAAATCAGGAAAGATCGAATACGCTCTTTTTAATGTATCATCATTGTATATGCTGTGAAATTTATTAAAGAAAAATATCGCGAAGTTTTGACTTGTTACCTTTTCTTTTGTTTTTACATTCTCAGGGAAAAATACAATACACTTCCCTTCCATAAACCCTTGAGTACCAGCCAACAGCTTTAAAGATTCACATCCATTTTTAGGATGAGGAAGGTCTGCTTCAATGGAATTCATGATTTCAGGTTCATCACGAACGGCGATAAAGGCTTCTAAATAAAACCCTCTTTTTGTAGGGCCATTAGGCGTTACAATCGGTCCTAAAAAGAACGTCACCTCTCCGTTTGCAGGCGGGCTATAAGCAATTAACGTTTGATCAAAATAAGGAGATTGATCGAGTCCTCTTTCAATCCAATCACATACGTCATTTTTTAATGCATTCCACACTTCAGGTAAATTTAAAGAGTTATATATTGTTTCAGTTTCAGTAACTACTTTTAATAAGAGCTCTCTAGCTGTTTCGTAATTTCTTTTGACCTCTCCATTTGGGCCCTGATATTTTCTTATCTCATATAGAGCAGGTACTATTTTATCGTTTAATAACTCCACTAAACTTTGAGTATGATTTTTTGTTAACATGATTAAAACCCTCCTTTTTTTAGAACAGCTACTTAGCAGAAATATCTTTAGATGATTTAAGAGTAGAGTTATGTGTGTTTTTCTCTATTTGCTTTTTTAAGTTAATAAATATAACCCCCGCTATTACAAACGCTGTACCTATATAGACCTGTTTGTTTAATGTTTCACCTAAAAAGACAAATCCTACATATAAGGCGATAACCGGTGAAATAAATAGATGCGCCGTTGCTTTTGATATATGCCATTTTTTTAATAAATAAATATTAATAGAAAACCCTAAGACCGATCCTATAATAGCCAAGTATAATAATGAGATAAGACTAACCCCAGAGAAAGTGCGGTTTCCATTCTCTGTAAATAAACTAACAATCAGTAAACAAGCGCCTCCACTTAGCATCGAAAAAGAATTAAAGGTCATAATAGGCAAGGATTTTATGCGAGATTGAACTTGAACAGTTATAAAAGCAGAACCTAGCATAGCCATTAAAATGACGATCATGGCTACTATTTGGATAACATTTCCCTGTATAAACAGCTGATTTCCAAATACAACGCTCATACCAATTAAGCACATGACTACACCTATCTTTTGTCCTTTTGTAGCCGGTGTTCCTTTAAATAAGCGGTTAAATAAAAGAGCAAATACTGAAATGCTGGCAGCTAAAACGGAAACAAGCCCGCTTGGCAAATAGACGGATGCCCAATAAACAGAACCAAACGGTAGAGCAAAGTACAAAATTCCGTTTAATGCTGAAATGATTACTACTTCTTTTGAAACGGACATTTTTTTTGTGAATAAGAGGTAGAGGGTAATTATTAAACTAGCAATTAAAAACCTCATACCTGCTGACCATAGCGGCAAGCTATCTTTTAATCCCGTCTTTTGAAAAGCCCATGTGGTTCCTCCAATGACGGCTAATAGACAAAACAAAAGATGTACATGAATACGGGTTAATTTAGAAATCACTGTTTCACCTTATTTCTTTTTTTTAAGTTGAGCCTATTTTCTTCCGTGAAGTGTAAAACACATCGGCACTTCTCCAAAATCTTTTACAACTGTTAACCCCTGCTCGTTAGCGGCTTTACTTGTTGTAATACATGCGTCTACCTTTCCTTCTAAGCAATCAATCGCCGCTTGAGCATTACTATTTACTAACTGAACATTGGGACTGATGGAATGAGCTAAATCAACAGGGGCAGGATGTGAAGCGATTAATAGGTTATTGTTTGTTATCACCTCTTCTTTTGAGGCAAGAACCATGCTATATGTTGGCATAATAAAGCTATCTACTAGCTCTAAACTAGTTAAATTTTTGAACACAATATCATGTAAGTAAGGATATACCGCGCAGCCTAGAAGAGCAGAACTCTCTGTTTCCTTCACATGAACTAAAGCTTCTTCCAACGTTTGATGCAAAAAGACCTGACCTTGTATGCTTTGGCGTTCAAACCACAGATAGCCTGCTTTTTCACAATTTGTTCCTTCAGGCCCTAAGGTATGGATAATGTTAATCTTTTGAAGCTGCTGATTTTTCTTACTAGACGACTCTGCAACTATCATAGCTTTTGATACCCCCTATGCGTTTACTTTATTTTGATAAACGATTTTTACTTTGTTATCCAAATAGCTGTAATACTGTTCACAGTCGGAATAAGAGTCATGAGTGGTTAAAATAAATCCAGGGTAACCTGAAAAGTGCGGATATGGTAAAATGTCTGTCCCCTCAGTTATAAATTGAATAACCCTTTTTACTTCAGTGTCTCTACGCACGTCTTCTAAGCCTCGAATTTCTTTAAAAATCCCATGGCCTTGCACAGGGATAATGTAGTTGCCCACCACTTTCTTTCGTTTTCTTTCCTTTTTTAATACAGGAGGTTTTAATCCTAATACATAGTGAAAAACTAGCTCGATATAGTTAATACCTGTACTTTCTTTTACGATATAATGAGAAATCCCAGACCCTCCAATGCGCGCTCCTATTTCAATCACATAAGGTTTTCCCGCTGGGTCCAAGCGTAATTCAATATGGGCGGGGCCATTCTCAATCCCTAAAGCGGTTGCTGCCCTAGCTGCTTCTTGCGAAATAGATTCCAAAACGTTTTCTTCTAGGGGAGCTGGAGCTATATAAACACCTTCTTCAAAAAAAGGCCCTTTGGAATTTCCTTTGTAGCCTATAGAGAGTACACAAACCTCTCCTTCTACAGAAAACGTCTCAATAGCAAACTCTGGGCCGTCTATAAATTGTTCAATTACCATGCTCGTTTTATTTTTTGTGAATTTACTTAGGTCTTCTTCATTTACGCGTCTTACTTTTTCTATGCTGTAAATCAGTTCCTTTTTATTATTCGCTCGTGATACACCTTGACTGGAAAATCCGTTAGAAGGTTTTACTACGACAGGATAAGGCATTGAAAGATTCGTTAATTCCTCCGTATTTTCAACCTCTTTAAAATACGGAGTGTTAAGATCATTATCTTTTAAAACCTCTCTCATTTTCTGCTTGTTGCGACAGTTACTGATCACAAACGGTGATAAGCCCGGTAAGTTTAACTCTTCTGTCAACTGAGATACAAACTCTAATGCAGGCTCATATAATGTCATAATGCCGTCAAAAGGATTTTTGTGATGCTCTGCTCTAATAATCTCAAGGGCTTTGTCCGGAGTGTGAAATAAATCAATGGGTATGAATCTTTGTACGTTTTTAAGGTGCTTAGGTTCTACTTCTTCTTGGTTATAAAAAAACGTCACTTTAATTCCGAGAGCTTCTGCTTCTTCAAAAATAAACGGTAAATATGTATTTTGTAACACAACTGCTAGATGCTTATTTTGTAATGGCATGTACTTCCCCCCTACTTTTAAACAGCTCTTCACTGTTCGATGACTAAATTCTAATGACCGCTTCATATATTTGTCAATTTAATTTTATATAACATTAGGAATATATAGAATATTTAATATATTGGTAAAAGGTAAAGAAAAGAATGGTTTATAGGGTTAGTACTAAGGCGAAATTAAAAGCAGGAATTTTGCTATTTGATTATAAAGATATTGTTAGAAAAAAATTAATGAGAATTTTTATAACAAAAAGAAAGGTTAACCTAGGTTCAACCTTTCTTTTTTATGTTTTTTATTAAAATAGATAGTAACCATTTATAAAGTTACATCTTTTTCAGCCATCTCATTTAGTATTCTTTTTAAAGCGACGTCCGGGTTTAATCCGGGATCTGTTATATGCTGAACTAAGCATTCCGCACTTTCACTGATTTCTTTTTCCGTAGCAACAACTGAATTGTATTGAACAAAGTGAGTAAGAAACTTCATCCCCGTTAAGTTAGCCGTTTGTTGCAGTGGTTTTGTTAACTCACTAATCGTATAGTTGTTATAACCTCCTGCTCTATATGACTTTTGCGGACCTCCTACTGAAATTGCCAATACAAATTCTTTTCCATGCAGTTTGGTGCCATTCGTGCCGTATGCCCAGCCGAAAGTTAATACATCGTCCAACCATTTCTTCATTAGCGGAGGCGTACTATACCAGTAAAAAGGAAATTGAAAAACGATGCGGTCATGCTTTAATAAAAGCTCTTGCTCTTTTTCTACATCAATTTCCCAATTCGGATAGCGCTCATAGATATTATTAACCGTGACATCTTCCTTTTCTAATCGCTTCACCCACGCTTTATTAACATTAGATTCTGTTAGATTAGGGTGAAATATATTTACTAATACTTTCATTATGATCTCTCCTATACTGTGTATGAATTTTATAGTACGGAGATGATTTTCACTTAAACATCTCCTCTTAAATTCCTTTACACGTTTATTTTAGGAGATATTTAAGTCGTTTTCTTGTACAAAATTCGGTTATTTTTGTACAAAATTTTGTTTCCACTTAAGCGGGGAGATTCCGGTTATTTTCTTAAAGTGCCTTGAGAAGTGGCTTTGATCTGTAAAACCTAATTCATAAGCGATTTCACTAAGCGGCAAACTAGAGCTTTGTAATTTTTCTTTTGCTCTTTCAATTCGAATCTTAAGCAAGTATTGATGGGGCGTTACGCCTAGCGTTTGTTTAAAGCTGTTAATGAAATGAGAGGAACTTAAATTAGATAAACGAGTTAACTCATCTAATGTAATAGATTCAGCATAGTGATCTTGCATGTATTCCATCGCTATTTTTAAATGCTCAAGTCCCGGCGTCTTACTAAGAAAATTGGATTGACTATCGTTATGCTGTTTTAAAATGTGATAAATAATTAAATTTGTAACTGAGTCAATGTAAAGTTTTCCTTGAGGATTCCCATGTTCGACTTCTTCATTAAGCCACAAAAGAAGCTGCTGCATTTTATGATCTTGATTTCTAAGATAATAGCTTAGATCAAGGCTAGAAGATAAGCTTTCTTTATCAGCTATTTCTTTAACGATTTGAGGATTTAACTCAACACGTAAAAAAGATAACGGTTCTTTCCACTCGCAAGTGCTGTCAGCTCCCGCAGGAATAAAGTTGATATCATTTTTAAACGCTACTCCTCCATGAAAGCTGTCTGCTACTGTTTCTTGAATCGCAACAGGCTTAGCGGTATGGTGAAGAAGAAGCAAATGTTTATCCAACGTTTCACGTGCTTGTTGAGGCTGCACGTTTGCTGCTTTTATAATTTGAATATTTTCTTGTTTTTGACTCAAAACGTCATTTGAGTTAAACTTCACTTCTTTCATATAGCGCTCCTTTTTTATAGAGATATCCATCTTTTACTTTTTAGTTTGAATTTATGTGAACCCTTTTTGATTACTATAACGAAAGAGAGAATAAAAAGAAAAAGAAGTGAACCATAGATTCACTTCTTTTATGACGAACTCTTTATTTCATAGCCTGTAAATGGTTATTAGATTTCTGTTTTGCACCCCGCTGAACGAAAAAAATGATACAGAGCGCTAGAAGATATAAACATGCAAAAGCTGTTATGTACCAAAGCGCTGAGGTAATGCCGCTTGCGTCCATAGTAAAGCCAATAAGCGCAGGGAAAACAGCACCTCCAAGCCCTGAAAAACCAGTAATTAAACTGGTGACAATACGAGCAGATCCGGTAAACGTATGGTTAGCATATACCATCGTTATCGAATAGATACCTGACATTGCAAGCCCTAAAAACGCTAATAAAATATAGCCTGCTACTGCTTCTTTTAACAAGATAAACAGCACTAAATTCACAATTGTTCCTCCAATGCTGCCAAAAAGATAGCGTTCGTATGTAACGATTCGAATAACCCATCCAGTAGCTACTCGTCCTATTAGCATAGCCACCCAAAAAACGCTTATGCTTAAAGTAGCCTGTGATGGAATTACATCTAGATACACGATAAAAATAGACGAAAGAAAATTATTCATGCTGCTTTCCACTCCGGCGTACATAAAAATCATTACACTAAAAAGAGCGAGTATTTTCCATCTTTGATTTTTAGCAAGCACAGGCGCAGGTTCTGAGTTGGCGTCTGAAGCACCGCTTTCTGAAGTTGAAACAGTCTCTTTTTTAAAAGGAATCATTTTACAGACTACAACCATTAGTAAAGCTAGTATACTGGTTATAAAAAATGAATACCTCCAGCTGTTCTGTGAAATCAATAAGCTAGCTATTAACGGCATCAACAGCGCACCCAGGCCAAATGATACTTCTAAATAACTCATAACAATAGCTCTTCTACCGATAAATACTTCCATCATTAAAGTAGCTACAACTACTTCCAAGGCCGCTACACCAATACCATTTAAGAAATTGAATACGATAATCCACTCAAATGGAGGCAATAAAAGCATACCTATTTGTGATAGCGCTATCATTAATGCGGAAATTGTAAGTAAATTCATTTCGCTAAAGCGTCCTAATAGAAAAGAAGATAGTGGAACTCCTATCAAAAATCCTAAAGAACCTACTAATACAAGCTGCCCGCCAACTGTATAAGACACATGGTAATGTGTTAACAATTGCGGTAAGACGGATCCTACGGCTGTAATGACTAATCCGCCCAACAAATAAAGCGCATATGAAGCTAGCGCAAATTTTTTCATCTTCCCACTCCCTTAAATTCTCTAAAACTTTCTTTCTGTACTTAATTATAAAGGTTTTTCTTTGGTTGTTAACTGAAATCCTAGAAAAAAATTTCTCCATACGCTACTTAAGTTCCAATCATTTATAAGATAAAACAAAAAGAAGGAGATCTATGTCTCCTTCTTTTTGCTATTCACCTTATAGTGATGCTTTTAAAATAGCTAAAATATCATCTTTATTTAGTTTCTTAAAGTTACCGAAACCTCCGTGCTCCATTTCACGAGCAGCAATTCCAGCAATTTCATCTAGTCGCTCTTCTCCGATATCGTAATCTGCTAAGCGAGAAGGTGCACCAAGGCTTGACCAAAAAGCGCTTAGCTTATCGATTCCTTCTAACGCAATTTCTTTGTCACTTTTACCTGCAGTTTCAATATCAAACATGTTTGTCATGACGCGTTTCATACGAGTTACATCTTGATCTACAACGTGTCGCATCCAATTTGGGAATAGGATTGCTAAACCGCCCGCATGAGGAATGTCATATACTGCTGATACCGCGTGTTCAATTGTATGTGAAGCCCAATCTCCAAAGTATCCCATTTGAAGTGTTCCGTTTAATGCGATTGTTCCGGAATATAAAATCGTTTCGCGATGTTCGTAGCTTTGCAGATCTTCTAGCAATTTCGGTGCTGTTTCAATTACTGTTTGTAATACGGAATAGCACATACGATCTTGTAAAGGCGTGTTTTTCACGTTATGGAAATATTGTTCGAACACATGACTCATCATGTCTACCATGCCGTAGATAGTTTGATCTCTAGGAACAGACATCGTGTTCACAGGATCTAGGATAGAAAATACAGGGTGCGTAACGGCGCTTCCCCAAACGTATTTTTCATTTGTTTCCCAATTCGTAATAACAGAATCAGGATTCATTTCAGAACCTGTTGCTGCCAATGTTAATACCGTGCCAAACGGCAGTGCTTTTGTAGCCGTTACTTTTTTGTTAATAATATCCCAAACGTCGCCTTCATACTCAGCTCCGGCAGCGATTGCTTTTGTGCAGTCAATAACGCTTCCTCCGCCGACTGCTAACATGAAGTCAATGTTTTCATTTCGGCAAATTTCAATTCCTTTTCGTACCGTAGATAATCGAGGGTTAGGTTCTACTCCCGCTAACTCGTGTATGTTTACGTTTAGCTTTTTTAACAGCGTAAGAACTTGATCATATAAACCGTTTTTCTTAATGCTTCCTCCACCGTATACAAGCAAAATATTTTTTCCGTATTTCGGGAGTTCTTCTGATAATGCTTGAAGCTGATCTTTTCCGAAGATTAGTTTTGTGGGATTGTGATAAATGAAATTTTCCATACTATCTGTATACCTCCTAGTTGAATATAAAGTAAGTTGTCGCATTACGCGAACAAGAATGTAAGTATAAATGTAAAACAAAAATTTTTCAAGAGTTAAGTTCTCAAAGCGCGTACTTTGTTTTGTTGAGTGATTAAAATGAAGAAAATGGCTTCCTAGACATAAAAAAGAGAGCAAGTAAATGCTCTCTTTAAAGCTCTTTATAAACCATTTTTCTATACGTAACAAAGCCTTCTTTTTCGTAAAAGCTCTCCGCAACCGTATTGTCACTCCAGTAATCCAACTCAATTGTATTTATGTCTTGAGTACGGGCAATGCTATAAATTTCTTTCATCAAAATTGAACCAAACCCTTTGTTTTTGTGGAGTTCTGCGATACTTATTTGATGAACATAAATTGACTTGTAAGCTTTTTTAAACACTGTTTCTGAATACTGTTTTATTTCAACCCAAGCGAATCCTACATGCTGTCCTTCATCTTCTGCTAAAAGAAAGATAAACCTATCGTTTTCCATCACTTTCTTAAAAAATTCATGTATCTTCTGAAAATCATATATTTGAAAGCGCTCGGGGGATAATTCTACATGCAGTTGATGAACAGACTGATTAAGCTTGGCAATTGTATCAGCATCGAAAGTACGGCTAATCTTCAATTTTTTCTCTCCTATATATCTCGTATTTAGTAGTGGTCGTTATGAATTTATTTCGTTTAATATAGCCGGTGCGTTTGAGGTAAATAACAGATAGTTTTTATTGGTCGTTTTTATAAAGATGCGGTCAGCCGTTCCATACGGAGGGCCGATTCGAATGGCGTTTGCTTCTTTGCCTCCGTACGTGTCATCTTCCGTTACTTCAAGAATGTCTTCTAACGGAATCGTAAAGTGTGCAAGCTGCCATTTTATAATGAGATTATCATTTATTTTTTGAACGCTAATAGTTGGTGTAAACATTTTATCCATCCCCTTTGGTTTCTATTTATCTTAACTTTGTCTCTCTGCAACGTGTTCTTTTATCCTTAAAATCGCTTCTTTCGGACAGCCTTGAAAATAGCCTCCGTGATAGCAAATAACATGCTCGATCTCATAGTTTAAAAACTTTTCAAGTGATTGAACTGCTTGGTCCATATTTAAGGTCGTTTGTTTAACAGGTTCCATTAGCTGTCCATTTGCCAATACTAGAGCATCTCCGGCAACCAGCGTTTTTGATTTTTTCAAATAAAAACTAACGTGCCCAGGCGTGTGTCCGGGAGTGAAAATAGCTTCAATGCCTCCGCAATATGGAAGCAGTTGATCTTCTTTTAATACTGTATCTACCTCAACTTTTGGAGGATTTTTATATAAATATTTTATTTCATCAGGTATAGCTGCTAGTTCTTCTTTACTCATTTGACTAGCATTCGTTTTAATAAGCGGAAGTTTCCCTTCAATATACGGCTTATCAAATTCATGAGCATATACGATGATATTTTCATTTGATTTTTTTCGTATATCAGTCGCACACCCTATATGATCTAGATCTTGATGCGTTAGAAGAATTACTTTTAGCTGTTCAATAGATATATTCAATTCACCCAAGATCTCTTTCAGTTGATCGGTTTGCCCAGGCATTCCTGTATCAATTAGAATAGCTTCATCGTTATTCCAAACTAACGTAGGATTTAATATTATATCTTGGTCAAAAGCTCTGGCAGTCAACTGTAGCATCTCAACACCTGCAGAAATTCTCATTACGAACCCCTTTTCTTATTAAAGTACAAAGATTTCCAACCTCCACAATTGCTTAGCATGCAGTGGTATTCTTGAATTTTATCAATAAACAAAATAAAAACCAGACTGGAAAAAAATCACTTTTTATGATATGATATTTGTATAATAGAGTGTAAAATAATCGATTTTTATAAATGAAAAGGTGAACCCCACTGTCCGGGGTTCACCTTTTTTCTTTGTCGTTAGCCACTATGGCCTTTTTATTTCTTATCCTCTTTTTGAATGCACTCGTACAAAGGTACAACCTTGGTTTTCTTTGCTATTTTATATCCCCACCACGTCGCTAAAAAGAGAGGCAGGCCAATGTAGGAGAGCGTTAAGCCGTACCAATCAATTTTGTCGGAAAGTACCGCTTGATAGTTTTGTCCTAAAATAACAATGAGGCACATTCCAAATGCAAGAACAGGACCTAGAGGGAACCATTTTGCTTTATAGGCTAGATCATTTAGATCCTGTCCTGAAGCAACATATGCTTTTCGGAAACGATAGTGGCTGACGGCAATACCAATCCACGCAATAAATCCGCTCATACCTGAAGCGTTTAAAAGCCACATATACATTTGATCACCAAAAACGGATGTTAAAAAGGCAAGACCGCCAATAATAGTGGTTAAAACAAGCGCATTTACTGGAATTCCTCGACGATTAATTTTCCGAAGCGCTTTAGGCGCTTGCCCTTCATTGGCCATTGACCATAACATTCGCGTAGAAGCATATAAACCAGATGTTCCGGCTGATAAAACGGATGTAAGAATAACAGCATTCATCACCGAAGCAGCTGCAGCAATTCCTGCTTTTTCAAAAACAAGCGTAAATGGACTAACAGCAATGTTATCCACATCTCCTCCTAGAAGAGATGGACTTGTGTAAGGAATGATGAGCCCAATTACAGCAATGGCTGCAATATAAAATAGAAGGATGCGCCAAAAGACTTGGCGAATGGCTTTTGGTATATTTTTTTGAGGGTTTTCACTTTCCCCCGCCGCAATGCCGACTAGCTCTGTACCTTGAAAAGAAAATCCCGCGATAAAGAAAATGCTTAGTACGGACAGAAATCCGCCGTTGACCGGCGCTTCTTCTAATGTAAAGTTTTTAAAACCGATATATTCACCGCCGAAAATGCCAAATATGGTCAGAAGGCCCACTCCGATAAACACAATGATGGTTACTACTTTTACGAGAGCAAACCAATATTCAGATTCTCCATAGCTTTTTACAGATAGGAAATTAAGTAAAAAAATTAAGCCTAAAAACAAAGCGCTCCAGATAATACTTGGCACATCAGGGAACCAAAACTTCATAATAATAGCAGAAGCAGCTATTTCTACAGCGAGCGTAACAGCCCAGTTAAACCAGTAGTTCCAGCCGAGCGCAAAGCCGAGAGCTGGGTCTACATAATGACTGGCGTACGTTGAAAAAGAACCTGATACCGGCATAAACGTGGCCATTTCTCCAAGACTAGTCATGAGAAAGTAAACCATAATTCCAATGGCCCCGTAAGCAATCAGCGCTCCTCCAGGTCCAGCAGTTTGGATGGATGATCCGGTAGCTAGAAATAAGCCCGTTCCGATTGATCCTCCAATGGCAATCATGGTCATATGACGTGCTTTTAAATGGCGTTTTATATGCTTATCGTCCTGCTTTTTTTCTTCTTCATTACGATTTATATCGACCGCTTCCATACTTATCCCACCTTTATAAATGAACTATGCGCACATGTTTAACGTAAAGCGTATAAGAATATCCATCTCCCACAAAAAGCAGGAGATGGACCCTTCATTGCTTACTTTGAAAAATCAAAATAGTTTCGTTTTAATAGACGAGGCAGGCTCATAAGCTGTTCGTACGTTACACTTTTTTCTAAGGCAGAGGTGTTGATTAAAAACAGTTGATCTTCAATGTGTCCAACCGTTGCATCTGTTTGATACGTAATTCCGCATTCTGAACATGTAATGGAAGGCGTCTCTTTAATTTCTATGGCTTTTGTGCCGTCAGGAAGCTCCCAATAAACCGTTGCATCCGTCTCTTTCGCTTCATAGGATTCGCACCATTGACATTTCAATATTATTCCTCCTTCGCTCCCGCCGTTTCATATTTTTTCATTTGCGTTTCAAATTTTTTCTCTTTTAATTGATCGCGCTTTTCACGCTTGTCTTTTAAAGAGCTATGCTCTGGATTTTGGTCATACGTTTTCCGGCGGTCAAGACGGTTTAGACCTTCCGGTGTTAAGTTGAACTTTGTATCATCAATAATCGAAAGAACACCGTTGCTTTCAAATTTTTCAAATACTTCAGGATATACTTTTTTATAAAATTCTTCTGCGCTTCCACTTTGGTAATTTTGCGGCTCCGGATAAGATGTAATAACACCTTCAAAGTTTCGAAGCACCACTTTATTGGAGCTTTGAGAAATAATATAGTTTGGCTGCAGCGGAATTTTACCGCCTCCTCCAGGAGCATCCACGATAAACGTAGGAACTGCATAGCCGGACGTATGGCCGCGAAGTCCTTCCATAATTTCTAGCCCTTTGCTGATTGGCGCACGGAAATGGCCGATTCCTTCTGATAAATCACATTGATAAATGTAGTAAGGACGCACGCGGATCTTTACTAAATCATGCATAAGCTGCTTCATGATTGGCACGCTGTCGTTAATTCCGGCTAAAATAACCGCTTGGTTTCCAACTGGAACTCCTACGTTCGCAAGCATTTCACATGCACGCTTTGATTCTTCTGTAATTTCAATTGATGTGTTAAAGTGCGTATTTAGCCAAACCGGATGATATTTCTTTAAGATGTTGCACAGATTTTCTGTAATGCGCTGAGGGAACACGACCGGCGCTCTTGTACCGATACGAATAATTTCTACGTGCGGAATATCGCGCAAATTTTTCAAAATATATTCTAAAATATTGTCATTGATTAATAGGCCGTCTCCTCCGGAAATTAATACATCACGAATTTGAGGGTTGGCTGCAATGTAATTAATCGCTGTATCCAGCTGTTTTTTTGGAACGCCCATTCCGATTTGTCCTGAAAAACGTCTTCTTGTACAATAGCGGCAGTACATGGAGCACTGATTTGTAACTAAAAACAGCACGCGGTCGGGATAACGGTGCGTTAAGCCAGGAACCGGTGAATCTTCATCTTCATGAAGCGGATCTTCTAAATCATACCTTGTTTTATGCAGTTCTTCTGAAATAGGAACGGACTGCATTCTGATTGGACATTTCGGATCATTCTCATCCATTAACCATGCGTAATAAGGAGTGATGTTTAACGGAATCGTTTTAGTTGCAATTTTAACGCCTTCTTCTTCTTGAGGTGTTAAATTAATCACTTTCTTTAAATCTTCCAATGTTTTAATCGTGTTTGTCAGCTGCCATACCCAGTCGTTCCACTGCTCGTCCGTTACATCTTTCCAAAGCTCGATTTCTTTCCAATGTCTGCTTGCTTTATATAATGTATTTTTCATTTTATATTCCCTCCAAGGTTCATTTTTTGAATAGATGTTCTACTAAGAAATTGACCGCACCATATAATAGCGATCTTCTCCTTCGCCAAACTCTCCTGCTCGCGTTTCTTTAATCGTAAAGTCCATTTTTTTATACAGCTTAACAGCGCCTTCATTTTTTACATTCACAGTCAAACAAACGCTTTCAAAATTATCTTTTTGTAGAATCGAAAATATCTCTTCTAAGAACAGCTGTCCAATTCCGCTTCCTTGTTTATCAGAGCGGACGTAGAACCCAAAGATATAAGCTTTTGTGACATCTTTGTAATCTCTAAGCAGCTCGCAAATGGCAATTGGCCTTGCGTCATTTTCCTGGAAATATTGAATGAGCTTTCCGTAGCGCGCTAAAGGTACAAGCGTCTGTTCATCAACGGCTCCCATGCCCGGAAACGCATCTTTTTCAAGTTCAATCATCATTTTTTGCTGCGCGGGACTTAACGACTCTGGGACTTCGATATAATACTGCTCTTTTAATGCATCCATTTTTCTTTCCTCCTTTTTTCACTTTCATATTTTGCATCTTGCAGCGGCCATATTGGACTTGGAAGGTGCTGATAATTAAAGGTCGTTAAGCGATTTGACGCTACGCCTGGAGCATCCACATAGATGATAGACCCTACAAGCGGTTCAAAAGCGGCTCTGAAATGATTTTTAGCTTTTAAACCAATGATTTTTTTCCTTGCTGGCTCGATACCGATATGGCGAAAAAGTTCAGGATCGTTTGCTGATATCGGCCTTCCAATCAACAAAATATCCAATTCTCCTACTCGAATATGAGCTGCGCCTTTTACATTTACTTTTAAATGCTGATTAAACGGTCCCGAATTGTAAAACTCACCTTCTGATAAGCCAATGACCTTTGCTTCAACTTCAACGGGCTTTCCAAACTCAGGAGAAACTTTTCCTCCTAAGGAAAGAGAGACGTAGCTTCCAACTCCTGCTTGCACGCATTGTTTAATAGATTCAGGGTCATAAAGACCTCCAAACAGTGTCCCCGGCATATTTAGCTTCAGCATGTATTCTAAAAGCTCTGTTGTATCACCGCTTCCGCAGCTTAAAGGATTGTCCGCTATATCAGCGAGCACAATTGGCTGTTCGTTTGATCGTTTTAACGCTGTTTGCAGACCTTCTTCAACGGTAGGCAAATCTACCATAAATTCCTCTTTTATACTCCAAAATTGAGAAGCTAGTCTATTTGCTGTTTTTTCTGCTGTTTCCGGATTCAAAGCTGTTACGAGCACGCTTGCTCCCGCAATGGGAATATCAGAATACGGAAAGCCCCCAAAAATGGAAACATTGTATACGTCTTCTTCTTGCTCGGCTTGCTTAGCAAGATCAATCATTTTTTTCATCGGTCCTTCTGCTGTTCGCATATTAATCGACGGCAAAAGCATGGGCAGTTTTTTTAAAGACGCATAATAGATAGCGCTTTCTTTTACCTGTGTTAAAAGCGCTCGCGCTGCGTTCACTCCTTGTTCATACATATCAACGTGAGGATATGTTTTAAAACCGAAATGTAGCGGCGTGTACGTAAGCATATCTTCACTGATATTTGCGTGCATATCGAGCGTAGTAGCAATGGGAACGTCACTTCCTATACAGCTTCTTATTTGACCTAACAAATGAGCTTCCGGATCGAAAAGATGCTCTGCTACCATTGCGCCGTGCAAGGCGATTAATAAGCCATCTAGCGGGCCGGCGTGAGTAAGCATATGCAGCATTTGCTTTTCAATTGTGTAATAAGCTGCCGAAGATACAACCCCAGACGGAATTGCAGCTGCACAAACAAGGGGAACGATTTCTACTTGCTTCTCTTGCTTTAATACATCCAAAAATCCCCCTACTTCTGTTTTGGTTCCTGAGTATGCTTTATATATTTCCGTTCCAACAAAATATCCTTCTTGTACAAACTGTTCTATTTCTGTTTTTAATGGACTAAAGCTGTGAGATTCATGATAAAAAAAGGCAATGCCAATGCGATATGAAGACATGTGCTCCTCCTTTTCGCTAAGGTGCGAGATTAATAGTTGGTGTAGACAGACTTCCATTCTGTCATCACATCAAATGCATGATGAGAAACTTCCCTGTGGCCGTTGCCAGACATTTTCATTCCACCGAATGCTACCCCCATTTCAGCATTAGATGTTCCGTTATTGATATAGACTAATCCGCTAACAGCGTCTTTGGCAGCTCGGCTGGCATAGTGCAAGCTGCTTGTATAAATAGAAGTGGAAAGTCCGTACACCGTTCCATTATTGACGCTCATTGCTTCTTCGTAGCCATCTACTTCAATAAAAGCAAGCACGGGACCAAAAATCTCTTCTTGAGCAATTGTGTGATTTGAATGGACGTTATCGATGATTGTAGGCATGTAATAACAAGTTCCTAACTCTGATAAAGCACGACCTCCGAGCGCAATATTCCCGCCTTCTTCTACCGCTTTTTGTACGTAATCTTCTACTAAACGGCACTGCTGTTCATTAACAAGCGGTCCTATCACAACTCCTTGTTCAAGACCATTTCCAATCTTCATTTCTTCTGTAAGAGCTATTACTTTTTTCAACAGCTCTTCTTTTACTGAACGCTCCACGATGACTCTGCTAGCTGCGGTACAGCGCTGCCCCGTTGTCGTAAATGCTGATTTAACGATTCCCTCTGCTGCTTTATCCAGATTGGCATCTTTTAATACGATAACCGCGTTTTTTCCTCCTAGCTCTAAAGAAATACGCTTTAAGGTTTTGCTGCTCATTTCTGCTAATTTCTGACCAACTTCCGTAGAACCTGTAAATGAGATGATTTTCACTTCAGAGTGCGTAGCAAGCTTTTGTCCAACGATTCTGCCCGATCCTGTAAGCAAGTTAATCGTTCCTTTTGGAAGCCCCGCAGCGTGCAATACTTCCATAAAAATCTTCGCTGAGAGCGCCACTTCTGAAGCCGGCTTCCAGACAACGGTATTGCCAGCAATTAAAGCGGCAAACATTTTATAAGAAGCGAGAGAAACAGGAAAGTTCCAAGGTGTAATACATGCCACAACTCCAAGCGGTTCGCGAACCATTTTTATATCTCGGTCAGGAAAGCCAGCGGGCACTATTTCGCCAAACAAACGTCTTCCTTCTCCCGCCATATACTGAGCTGTTGCAATGACGACACCAACTTCCCCTATGGATTCTGATAGCGGTTTTCCCATCTCTTTTGTCATTACTTGGGCTAGCTCTTCTTTTCTGTTTTCAAAAAGCCCAGCTGCTTTTGTTAAAAATGCTGCACGTTCAGGAATAGATATATTTTTCCAGTGGCTGTAGGCTTTACTAGCCGCGTTTACGGCAGCATCGACTTGACTAGCCGTAGCGGCTGCGCACATTCCGACGAGCTCTTGTGTTGCAGGGTTTATACTTTTAAAATAGGTTTGCTCCTCTTCACTTACCCACTCGCCGTTAATATATAAATCTCCTTGTAACAGTTCGATTTTAGTTTGACTCATATCGTTACCCTCCTTTTCATTTAAAAAGCTAGTTAATTGAAACTGCTTCTGTGATGACTTCTTCTAATAAAGACAGCCCTTGATTCAGCACGTCTTTATCAATATTCAGCGGCAGCATTAAGCGAATGGTTTGCCCTTTGACTCCACAGTTCATGATAAGCAGTCTTCTTTCCAGCGCTTTTGATTTAATGGCAGGAACATAAGCAGCTGCTGTTTCAACATGAAATTCAATGCCAATCATCATCCCAATTCCTCTAACCTCTTTAATAGCCGGTAAATGTCCGATAGAATGCTGAAGACGTTTCACAATATCGGCACCTACTTTTTCACTGCGCTCTACAAGCTTTTCTTCTTCAATGATTGAAATGTTAGCTAAAGCAGCTGCGCACGATACTGGATTTCCACCAAAAGTAGAACCATGTCCGGCTGTTGGCCATTTCTCATGCAGTTCTCGGCTTGCTACAATCGCTCCTAAAGGCATACCACCGGAAAGAGCTTTTGCTAAAACTAAAATATCTGGTGTGACTCCAGCATGTTCTGCGGCAAACATTTTTCCAGTGCGCCCGAATCCCGTTTGCACTTCATCAAAGATAAGCAGAATGCCATAATCATTCGCTATGTCTCTCAGTGCGCGTAAAAAGCTAGAAGGAGCAGGGTAATAGCCTCCTTCGCCCATGACTGGCTCAATAACAATCGCCGCTACGCGTGAAGGATCCACTCGCAGTTCAAACAGCTTTTGCAGTTGATTTAAGCAATATGCTTCCGCTTCTTCCTCGTCAATATTAGGAAGCTGACTTGGATACGGATAAGGCGCGTGATACACTTCTCCCAAAATCGGCTCGTAGTAGCTTCGGTACTTGGAGCTTGAAGCCGTAATAGCTGTAGCTCCTAATGTACGGCCATGAAAAGAACCTTCGAAAGCAATAATCGCTGGTCTGCCAGTGGCCGCTTTTGCTAACTTAAGCGCTCCATCAATAGCTTCTGCGCCTGAGTTTGAAAAGAAAACCGTATCTAAGTTTCCTGGCGTAATTTGCGCAAGTTTTTCCGCCAAATTCACAGCTGTTTCATAGTATCCGTAATTTAAACCGAGGTGAAGCAGCTGATCTGCTTGTTTTTTAATCGCTTCTACCATCTTTTCATGTGTATGACCTACTGCATTGACAGCTACTCCTGATACAAAATCAATGTATTCCGTGCCATCAGCTGTCCAAAATTTCGCACCGTGCGCTTTTTCAATAACAAGCTCTGTTACTCTTGTCATCACGTGTGATAAATGTTTTTTGCCTTTGAGTTGAAGCTCTTCTGTTTTATTTTGCACTTTCATATGACTCATCCTTTCTTATGTGCTGATGAAAAATAGAAAACGCATGATCTAGCAATCTCACTACTTCATCAACTTCTGATTTCGTTATATTTAAAGGAGGACTAATAATGATATGTTCTCCTTTATGTCCATCTACAGATCCGGACCCTGGATAAAATACGCCTCCAAGCTCCATACAAATTTCATTGAGCTTTTCGCTGGCTGCTTCGCCTGGCTCGAAAAATATCTGTTGATTGGCGTCTTTCATTAGTTCTAATCCAATTAAAAGTCCGCGGCCGCGAATATCTGAAATATACGGATGCTTGCGCTGCAGCGCTACTAAACATTCCATTAAATACGCACCTTGAGTTTCTACATTTTGAAGGATATTTACTTCTTCATACATGTCCAAAGCAGCAAGTCCTGCCGCTATCGAAACAGGATGTCCACTGTACGTATAGCCGTGAAGGAATTTTCCGCCGCTATTTTCTAACAGTCCTTGAATCAGACGGTCATGAACAACCATTCCTCCTAAAGGAGCGTACCCTGCTGAAACTCCTTTACCAAACGTTAAAATATCCGGTTCGATTCCGAATTGTTCCACTGCAAAATCAGTTCCTGTTCTCCCAAAGCCTGTCATCACTTCATCAACAATCAAAAGAATGTCATAGCTGCTGCAAAGCTCACGTACTTTTTTGAAATAGTCAAGCGGAGGCACGACAGCTCCTTGCTGACTTCCTACAATCGGCTCTGCGATAAAAGCTGAAATATTTTCTGGACCAAGCTCTAAAATGGTGCGTTCAATATCGGTGATGCAGCTCCAGTTTTGATTTGCCACGCAGTCTTCTTGATTGCGATTATACGGACAGCGATGACAATAAGGAGAATAAACGTGCGCAAAATGTAAAAGATTAGGTGTGTAAGGATATCGTCTTTTTACATCTCCTCCAGCTGATAGTGCCCCTATCGTATTTCCGTGATAGGACTGCCACCTTCCGATTACGATGTGTTTTTGCGTCTTTCCGGCATCTCTGTGATATTGCCTTGCTAATTTTAATGCACTTTCATTGGCTTCTGATCCTCCTGATGTAAAATAGACTTTGTTTAAATGGAGTGGAGCCATTTTACCGATTTTTCCTGCAAGTTTATGCAAAACATCTGTTTCAAAACGTAATGTATGAACAAACGCAGCTTTTTTAGCCTGATCAGCCATCGCCTCGGCTATTTTTACAATGCCGTGCCCTAAGTTTGCCGCTACGGCCCCGGAGCAGCCGTCTAAATACTTTTTTCCTTGTTCATCTATTAAGTAGCTTCCTTGACCGTGCGTAATCATAGGGTACTTTTTTGTTAAATCTCTATGAAAAACATAATCTCTTTTTATTTCGTCCATCTTTCCACCACCATCGCCATTCCTAATCCTCCTGCAACGCAAATAGTAGCAAGGCCGTATCGTCTCTTTTGCTTGTGGAGCTCATGACACAGAGTTGTGATGATTCTTGCCCCGGAGCAGCCTAAAGGATGTCCAAGCGCAATTGCTCCTCCGTTTACATTCACTTTCTCTGATGTGATGTCCCATTCTCTTAAGCAAGCAATACTTTGGGCGGCAAATGCTTCGTTTAATTCAATTAAGTCCATATCATTTAAGCTTAAACCGGCTTTAGTTAAAGCAATTTGCGAAGCAGAAATGGGGCCAATTCCCATTTCCTTTGGAGAGACGCCGGCTGCGGCAAATGACACAATCTTTGCCATAGGTGTTAATCCGAGGTGCTCAGCTTTTTCTTCCGACATCATCAGCAGCATCGAAGCGCCATCGTTTCTTCCGGATGAATTTCCAGCTGTCACCGTTCCATTTCTTTGAAAAACGGGCTTAAGCGTACCAAGCTTTTCTTTGCTAGTAAGACGAGGAAATTCATCTGTTGCAAAATGCCTCATTCCTTCTTTTACAGGAACCGGTATAATTTCTTCTTCGAACAAATCAAGTTCTATAGCCCGCCTAGCTTTTTCCTGACTATAAAAAGCAAACTCGTCCTGCTCCGTACGGCTAATGCTATACTTTTCAGCAAGCCACTCCGCCGTCTGTCCCATTGTAAACGTTCCGTATAGCGTTTCAGGCTGTGATTTTGGCTGACTTTCTGTGTTAGAGTCATAGAGTGTTAAATCACCAACGTGAAAACCAAAACGAGTGCCTACCATATAGTGCGGTGCTTGAGACATGCTTTCCACTCCTCCAGCTAATACCGTTTCGGCTTGACCTGATAAAATGGACATAGCGCCATTCATCACAGCCTGCATGCCTGAGCCGCACTGGCGGTGCACGGTATAAGCAGGAATACGTTCAGAGAATTGAGCTTTAAGCCCGGCTACTCTCGCTATATTAGGAGCATGAGCGCTTTGTTTCGTTTGTCCGACAATAATTTCATCAACAATCTCTGATGTATATCCGGCTGAAGACAAATTGTTTTTCATCACAAGAGAGACTAGTTCTTCTGGAAGCGTATCTGCAAGCGAACCGCCAAACTTTCCAATAGGAGTTCGAAATGCATTTACAATCACTGCCATTATGCCGTCACCTCATTGTCTTTGCTAAACAATGTAGAAACATGAAAAGAAGCCTCTGTTTTTTGTTTTACTTCCTCTAAAGAAACACCCGGAGCTGTTTCAAGAAGTTCAAGACCAAGATCGGTTACCGAAAAGACAGCTAATTCCGTAATAATCATATCGACTCGTCGCTCTGAAGTAAGCGGATAGCTTAAATTCCTAACTAGCTTTGACTCTCCATGACTATTCGTATGAAGAGTCGTCACAATCACTTTTTTCGATCCTTCTAATAAATCCATTGCTCCTCCTACGCCAAGAACACTTTTCCCAGGGACAGCCCAGTTCGCAATTCGCCCTGCTTCATCTACTTGAAGCACTCCAAGAATGGATACATTCACATGACCTCCGCGTATCATCGCAAAAGAATCGGCGCTGTTAAAAAATGAGGCACCTTCCAAGACCGTGACGGGAAGCTTCCCAGCATTCACAAGCTCTGGATCTATATAGGTTTCTTCAGGAGTAGGGCCAACGCCGAGAATTCCGTTTTCTGAATGTAAAAACACGTGAACATCGGGTGAAATATAATTAGCAACCAAAGTAGGAATCCCTATCCCTAAGTTCACTACATCTCCGTGACAAAGCTCTTTTGCAGCGCGCCCAGCAATATATTGTTTGACGTTCATCTTATTTTTCTCCTTTCACTACGATATAAGTAACGTATAAATGAGGAGTGATAATTTCTTCAGGAGAAATTTGTCCAACTTCAACCACTTCTTCTACTTCAGCAATTACGATATCAGCGGCCGTTGCCATCATTGGATTAAAGTTTCTTGCTGATTTGCTGTAAATAAGATTTCCGAGTCGGTCTGCTTTTTTAGCTTTTATAAGCGCTACATCTGCGTGCAGCGATTCTTGCAAAACATATTTCTTTCCTTTTAATACTCGTTCTTCTTTTCCTTCAGCGAGCTGAGTCCCTACGCTCACAGGCGTGTAAAATCCTCCAATGCCCGCACCTCCTGCTCTAATAGCCTCGGACATTGTTCCTTGCGGGATAAGCTCCACTTGAAGTTCTTGTTGTTGATAGGCATGCACAACTTCAGGATTGGAAGTGAAATACGAACCTATAGCTTTTTTTACTTGTTTTCTTTGAACCAATATACCCAATCCTTTTCCAGGTTCACCGAGGTTATTACTAATAATCTCTAAATCTTTAAGGTTTGATTTGGCAATCGCCTCAATTAGACTAAGCGGGCTTCCTACAAGACCAAATCCACCTACCATAATGCGTGCGCCATCAGTTATTTTTCCTACTGCTTCTTCGCGCGTGATGATTTTGTTCATTTTGTTTCCTCCTTTTCTTTTTATATTTCACAGCGCTTTACACGAAAAAAACCAAGCAGGACACAATGACTCCCCAAAGAAACAGGGACGTCCCCCATTCTTTGTAAAGCGTGTGTGTCTGCTTGGTTTTAATAAGACCATGAAAAGAGGTTGTCTTCTCACTTTATTCTAACCAAACGCTATGTAATTTTTTGATTCACATTATCCCAGTAACGTTGGATTGCAGCCTGAAGCGCTACGATAATCGCCTGTTGAGATGGAGCAAAATAATAATTTTGAATACGTTCAATAAGAGGTTCAATTCCATCTGCAAGGCAGTAACCAATAAGCAGCTTCCGGAAAAAATTTTGCGTCAGCTCCGTAATAAACGTAAACTCAGCATTTACAATTTTATGCTCTGTCAGATCCACTTCTAGTACAATTCCCGCATGCTTATACATTTCATACATGGAAGTTCCCTGTGGAGCTTTTGCATATCCTGTCACAATGACTGTATTCAGTATTTGCATGCCCCTTAATCTCCTTTTAAAAACTATTTAATTACTCCGCACATTTACACTAATAATTCTGAAAGGTCAAATGAGACTAACTCATATGCTTTTAGTTATGTAAGTGCTTTCATTTTTAAAAAGATATGTTCTTACACAACTAATATTTCGCCTTTTCTAGACAAAATCCTTCTTTTCTTTTAAAAAAACTTTCTATTTTTTTATTTATTCGGCTTTATTGAAATTTATTCGAATCGCCATCAAACTTTTCATCTGCTATACGGATGGACTCTGTTGGACAGCCTTCAAACGCATCTATTAAATCGTCTTCTAACTCTTGGGGCACTTCAACAGTGCCTTGATTATCATCAAGGATAACGAACGCAATTCCTTCATCATCATAATCATAAATATCAGGTGCCGCAGCTCCGCATGCGCCGCACGCAATACACGTTTCTTTATCGACTATTGTATATTTCCCCATGATCATTCTCCTAACTAAGTTTAAAAGTTATTACTTATTACCAGCCGCGTTCTTGCATACGATTTTCTGGTAATAATGATGAAATTTCAATTCCTTTCATTGCACTTCCTAGCCCTTTTGACAAGCTTGCAATGAGTTCATAATCTTGATAATGGGTTGTTGCCTCAACGATTGCTCGCGCAAATTTTTCAGGGTTGTCTGATTTAAAGATTCCTGAACCCACGAACACGCCGTCTGCTCCAAGCTGCATCATTAACGCTGCGTCCGCGGGTGTTGCTACGCCGCCTGCTGCAAAGTTTACAACCGGTAAGCGGCCTTCACGTTTAATTTGCAGTAATAGCTCATAAGGGGCACCTAATAGTTTGGCTTCTGTCATTAACTCGTCTTCATCCATGCCTACCACTTTACGTACTTGAGCGTTGACTTGGCGCATATGACGCACTGCTTCCACGATATTTCCTGTTCCTGGTTCGCCTTTTGTACGAAGCATCGAAGCACCTTCACCAATTCGTCTTGCTGCTTCCCCTAAATCACGGCATCCGCATACAAATGGAACCGTAAATGTACTTTTGTTAAGGTGATATTCCTCATCAGCTGGAGTTAGCACTTCACTTTCATCAATGTAGTCTACACCCATTGCTTCTAGCACGCGTGCTTCAACAATATGGCCGATTCGGGCTTTTGCCATAACTGGAATGGATACAGCGTTCATCACTTCTTCAACAATTGTTGGGTCTGCCATACGAGACACGCCGCCTGCTGCACGAATATCAGCTGGAACACGCTCCAATGCCATAACAGCAACAGCGCCTGCTGCCTCTGCAATTTTTGCCTGTTCTGCATTGATCACGTCCATGATAACGCCGCCTTTTTGCATTTCTGCCATTCCCCGCTTCACGCGGTCCGTTCCATTTCTCACCATATTCAATTCCTCCTTTATATGTTCAAACACTTATTATGCAACTTCCATGCCAGTGTTAAAATATAGAAGAAATTAGTAAAAAGTACTGATTTTTATGCCAAATTATTAAGCAGTTTTTAAAAATTTGGCAGGCGAAAGCCAATTTTTTAAACTAAAACAGCTTCCATCCCTATTAGAGACGGAAGCTGTTTTGTTAAGGAACTAACACTAATTTTCCGGTCGTTTTTCTTCCTTGAAGCAGACGATGTACATGTGCTGCTTCTTCAAGTGAAAATGTACCGCCCAGCATTAATTTTAACTGACCGGAATTCACGTAGTTTAATAGCTCATGCAGGCTTTGCTGATAAAGTGCTGGTTTTGCCATCATTTGAGGTAAGAAAAAGCCGAGAACCGACTGATTTTTTTCCATCAGGCGAGCAGGGTTAAACTTTACAGGTTTTCCGCTAGCCATGCCGTAAAAAACGAGGCGCCCAAATGGTGCAAGACATTGAAGAGATTCATAGAATATATGCCCTCCTACCATTTCTAAAATAATATCGGCTCCTTTTCCTTCTGTTACTTCTAAAATCCGTTTTTCCCAGCCTGTTTCTGTATAGTTAATCACTTCGTCGGCTCCAAGATTTTTTGCAAGCTCAAGCTTTTCTTTAGAGCTCGCTGTAGCAATAACTTTTCCAGCTCCAAAAATTTCCGCAAGCTGAACAGCTAAGGTTCCGACGCCGCCTGCTGCTGCATGAACGATGACGGTTTCTCCTTTTTCAAGGCGACCCATTGTTTTTAAAATATGATAAGCCGTTAGTCCTTGAAGAGGCAAAGCAACGGCCTGTGTTAAATCCACATTCTCCGGCAACGGAATAAGGCCTCTTGAATCTGCCAGCGTGTACTCAGCGTATCCTGTTGCTCGATTAGATCCCAGCAGTGTCACGACTTTTGTACCTACTTTTATCCCTTGTACATCCTCGCCTACTTCAACCACTTCGCCTGCTACTTCAGAGCCTGGAATAAAAGGCAGCGGCGTTTCGACTACATATGCTCCTTCGCGCCGCGCAGCGTCGGCATAATTAACGCCAATTGCCGCAACTTTAATGAGCACATCTTTCTTTTTAGGTACAGGGCGTGCAATATCGATAACTTGCAGAACATCAGGCCCTCCATACTGCGTGAATTGAATAGCTTTCATCTTTTATATCCCCCTCTTATTTCCCTTGAAATAGTGGCTTTCTTTTTTCTTTAAATGCAGATATTCCTTCTTGATGATCACTCGTTTCTACCATAAGAACTTGCGTTAGCCTTTCTTGTTCAAGCACTTGTTCTAGCGTTAAATGGAATGAATCGTTGACGATTTTTTTCATTTTTCCGTACGCTTTCGTTGGCCCTTGTGATAAACGGCTTGCAAAAGACGTAACCTCATCTTTCAACTGATCTAACGGCACTACACGGTTCAAAAAACCGGCTTTGTAAGCCGTATCGGCATCCAGAGGCTCTGCTAAAAATAGCAGTTCTTTAGCTTTGTGGGGCCCAACGACCTTTGTGAGAAAGTAAAGACCTCCTCCATCTGAAATCAATCCCACTTGAGAAAAGCTTAATACAAATCGGCTTTCTTGTGATGCGATGATAAAGTCAGAAGCGAGAGCTAAATTAAAAGCAGCTCCTGCTGCAAACCCATGAACTGCTGAAATAATTGGCTTCTCTAGATTTTGCATCGCTAAAATACATTCATTTAAACGGCCGATATGTTCATAAACATCAGCTCCCGATGCTTGACCCATCGTTTTTACATCGCCTCCGGCAGAAAACGAGCGCCCCGCTCCATTTAATATAACCACTTTAATAGACTCATCGCTTTGTGCCTGTTTTATTTCAGCTGTTAACTTTTCAATCATTTCCTCACTGAATGCATTTAAACGATCCGGTCGATTTAACGTTAAAGATAAAATAGTCCCTTGCTTTTCTACTACTAAATCACTCATAATTTCGACTTCCTCCTCTTTGCTTTGCATTAAACGATAAGCCACCCGCCGTCTACTAATAAATCACTTCCCGTCATATACGATGCCTCTTTAGACGCTGCAAAAGCAATAACATTTGCAATTTCATCTGGTTTACCTACACGTTTTAAAGCCGTATTTTTTTCGATTGCCTTAGTGAAGCGCTCATTTTCAAGTCCAGGCTGTGTTAAAGGTGTTTCTACGAATCCAGGAGACACAGAGTTTACTCTGATTCCGTGAGGTGCTAATTCAAATGCCATTGCTTTTGTAAAGTTGATTAAAGCAGCTTTAGCAGCGCTATAGTGGGGGATTTGCGCACCTGCTTTATGTCCTGAAAGAGAAGCGATGTTAACAATAGAGCGATTTTCTGCTATTTCTTCAGTTAAAAAAGGAATCAAATGTTTTGTTACAAGAAATACGCTTGTTAAATTGACGTCCTGCACCTGTTTCCACTGTTCAAGCGTTGTTTCTTTGATTGTGGAATTAACAGATCCGCCTGCGTTATTAATTAATAAATGAATTTGTCCGTACTTTTCTTTTATAAACTCAGCAAGCTCTTTGACGTCTTCTTCTTTCGTTACGTCAGCTGGGAAAATATCTGTACATTTTCGTTCACACCGTGTGTCAATAGCGGATGCAGCCTGTATTAGTTTTTCTTTCGTTCGCCCCACAAGAATGACGCGAGCGCCTTCTTTCGCCATTCTTTGAGCGGTCGCTTCTCCAATGCCGCTTCCAGCTCCTGTAATAACAGCTATTTGCCCTTCAAAACGCATCATAATACCCCTCCTTATACAACATATCGTCCGCTGTCGATAAATTCACGGGCAATGTCTCGATTGCGCATGAACTCTCCTTCACTTTGCAAATCATTCATCCATTTTCCAAGAATTGTGCGGTACTGTCGGTGTTTTTCACCCGTTAACATCCCGTTTATTAATTGTCGAGCCTGCTTTTCAATTTCAAAGAGCGTTTCACTAACAACTGTTGCTGTGAGCTTGCTTTTTAACGTTTCTTTTTCTTCTCCATTTCTGGTTACAGCTTTTTCCACGCGCAGCACAGATGACTCCATAGCGAATAGCCCAATAGCAATTTCTGCTAGTTTCATCAGCGTTTCTTGTTCTTGCGCTAGATTTGTCTGAAACGTTTGGAATGCTGTTCCTAGCAATGCAAGAAATAAATGCCTTGTTGTAATAACAGCCTGCTTTTCTCGTGCTAGAAGTTCATTTGAAGATATTTCCCACTGACCGCTCATCAATTCACTAACGGCATGTTCTACTCGTTTGTTCAGCTCTATTTCTCCTTTGCCTGCTTTTTTTAGAAGCTGAGTTGGAAGCAAAAGGCGGTTGATTTCATTTGTACCTTCAAAAATACGATTGATGCGTGAGTCACGGTATACTTGTTCGATTTTATATTCTTGAATAAATCCTGCTCCGCCATGAAGCTGCAGCGATTCATCGGCAATTAAATCAAGAGTTTCCGATCCATACACTTTACACACTGAACATTCCATTGCAAATTCAGCCAGCTGTTTAGCTACTAACTTATGATTTTCACTTTCATATAGTCCACCAAGCGCCTCTTCTAGTAAACCAGCTGTACGGTACTGGATAGATTCAGATGCAAAAATACGAGCCGCCATTTTTGCTATTTTTTCTTTTGAAGCGTTAAATTCCGCAATAGCTGTTTTAAACTGCTTGCGTTCTTTTGTATAACCTAAAGCAAGTTCAAACGCATATTTTGCTGCGCCCATACATGCAGAACCTAAGTTAAAACGTCCAAGGTTTAAGACGTTCAACGCAATTAAGTGACCTCTTCCTACTTGTCCAAGTACGTTTTCTACGGGTACTAAACAATCTTCATAAATAACCGGGCGAGTAGACGACCCTTTAATCCCCATTTTCTTTTCTTCTGGCCCGAGAGACAGTCCTTCAAAATCTTTTTCTACAATAAAAGCGGTAAAATGTTCTCCGTCTACTTTTGCATATGTGATGAACGTATCTGAAAAGGCAGCATTGGTAATGTACTGCTTCGTTCCATTTAATACATAATGCGTTTTTTCAGGATTTAATACGGCTTTTGTTTGGGCTGCAAGAGCATCAGAACCAGCTTCTGGCTCTGTCAAACAGTAGGCGCCAATATATTCACCGCTTGCCAATTTGGGCAAGTATTTTTCTTTTTGCTTTTTGGTACCAAAATACGTAATAGGAAGTGTCGCAATGCATGTATGATTAGAATGAGCGACTCCATATCCGCTTGTCCGGCCGATGATTTCACCGACGAGTCCTTTGCTTACTTTATCAAGACCTAGTCCTCCATATGCTTCTGGAATACTGTGAGCAAGAAGTCCGAGTTCGCCTGCTTTGTGCATCAATTCTACTACTTTATCAAAATCTTGCTGCTCAATGTCACTGTGGTAAGGGTCGACTTCTTTTTCAATAAACTGCTTTGCTGTCTGAGCGATCATACGATGCTCATCCGTTAAGTCTTCAGGTGTATAGACGTGCTGCGCAGATGTTTTTTTTAGTAAAAATGATCCGCCTTTTGCTTCGGTTTTCATTTCAGACATATCATTTCCTCCCCGTTTACTAGCTTTTTCTTCACTACCTTAGGAACTACAGAATAGACGTTTTTCCGGCTTACAAAGCCAATTTCGTCTAGAAAGCCATACTGAGTGAGCATTTCTCCTACGGCTGAGTGTTTCAATATTTCAACAGATGAATGCTCATAAGCCTTATACAAAAGCAGTGCGGCTTTTGCAGCATCCGTTAAATAAAATGTTTTTAGTTGCAGAAGACAGCTTATAAAGTACCCCGCTCCATATAAATCTTCTAGACAGAAGCGATCGGATGAACCTGAACAAACCAATAAAACAGTTTCATCTTGACTTGGTTGACAAACAGCACTGGCAACCGCTTCTCCGTTTAACAGTGAAGCTGCATAGACATGTTTTGCTTTTTCAGCGTTATGAATGGCCACCGTTCCATTAGTGGTGGACAAAATAACCGTTTTATCTTGAACATGCTGCTTTATCGTGCTGGGGCTTGGATCAAAAAAGCCTTCAATCGTTTTCCCTCTATATTCGCCTACAAGCGCAATTTCGTCAGGCTTATACGTTTTTGCTTTATTGCGCGCTTCTTCTTCGTTTTTTACGGGAATAACCTCTATTGCTCCTTGTTGTAAAGCAGCCGCAATTGTTGAAGTAGCCAATAAGACGTCAAATATAACGACCGTTTTTCCTTCTAGCTTTTTGGCAAGAAGCTCTTCTTTTTTGAGTATTACGTGAACTTTTCTTTTCATATATGCCCGCGTTCTGTATGCAGAGCATGAATAATCAGCGTTTTTACATACTCTCCAAATTGTGAAAACCGTTTGTCATTTGTTTGGCCTTTTTTATAACGGTAATAAATTTGCTGACAAATGACAGCAAGTTTGAAGTACGCAAACTTCAGGTAAAAGTCAATGTGTGACACATCTCGTCCGCTTTTTTTAGCATACGCTTCCACAAAATCTCGACGGGAATAAAAGCTTTTTTGCACAGTAACAGGTGGGTTCCCCAATCCTCTTTTTAAAAGTTCAGGGTCGCTGTCTTCCATCCAATAGCTCATCGCCACTCCCAAATCAGCAAGCGGGTCTCCAACGGTTGTCATTTCCCAGTCAAATAATCCTACAATTTTATTTCCATCCGGTGAAAATAACGTATTGTTAAGCTTATAATCATAGTGAATAATGGTTGAATGCTGTGAAGTGGGGATGTGTGTGGTCAACCATTTCTTTAGTGCTTCTACTTCCGGTATGTCACTTGTTTTTGATTTTTCATAACGATGAATCCAGCCGTGTACTTGACGTTCTAAAAAACCTTCAGGCTTGCTGATTTCTTCAAGGAGCGTACCTTTATAAGGAACGTCATGAAGCTGAACAAGGACATCTACCATTTGTTCTGAAATACGACGGCAAAGTTCGCTAGTTCCTTTCACGTCTTCTGGAAACGCTGTGTCGATGAGAACACCGTGCTTTCGCTCCATTAAAAAAAAGGGTTTCCCGACCACCGTTTCATCTTCACAAAACACATACGGCCTAGGAGCGAGAGGGAAAGATTTCGATAAAACAGATAAAATCTTGTATTCTCTTTCCATGTCATGCGCTTTTGGCGCAACTGGCCCAAATGGCGGGCGTCTCAACACCGCCTCCCATTCTCCGACTGAAAGAGCGTAGGTTAAATTGGACGCACCCGATCCAAATTGCTTGATTAAAAGAGGCTCTTTAGGTAAATCAGGAATCGAAACACGGAGAAACTGATGCAGTTTTTCCGTGTTTAATTCCTCTCCTTTTCGTACAGGAATGATTTGTGACATTCTTTTACCACCTGCTTTTTTATAGTTAAACAGCTACTTTATAATTCATCAAAAACTGCTTAATGTCCGCTGGAATAGAAACGCTTTTTTGTGCATCAAAATCAAAGTACACGATGACAGCTTCTCCTTTAGCAATCAGCGATCCCGTCTTGCTGTCGGTAATTTCATGGCCAATTGTAAAGCTTTTATTGCCGACATTAGATACAAAGGTTTTAATCGTTAACACTTGATTAAAATATCCTTGCGCAACAAAATCACATTTAGTAGACGCTAAAATATACTCCCACTTTTTTGTATGCATGGATGCTCCCATTTCTTCAAAAAAAGCAATGCGTGCCTCTTCTAAATAAATGAAATAGCTCGTATTGTTAATGTGACCGAGTGCGTCTGTTTCGCAAAAACGCACTTTGACCTGTGTTTCATACATGGTTTTCTCCTCCTTTACTTATGTGAAAAAACAGCGGGACGCTTTTCAATAAATGCTGATACTCCTTCTTTAATATCTTCTGTTTGAAAGACTTCTTCAAACAGCTCTGCCTCAAGTTCAAGACCTTCAGATAGTGTACGATTCATTCCTTCGTTTACCGCTGCCTTAATTCGAGAAAGTGACGGAAGAGAGTGACGGTTAAATTTCTTAGCCAGCTCTTTTGCTTTTTCGAGCCCTTTTCCTTTAGGCGTTACATGATTGGCAAAGCCTGCATGAAGTGCTTCTTCCGCCGAAACAGGACTGCCGGCAAACATCCATTCTTTAGCTTTAGATGCGCCGATTACGCGCGGAAGACGCTGAGTTCCGCCGCCTCCGGGAAACAATCCGAGCTTCACTTCCGGAAGACCGATTTGAGCATGTTCTTCAGCAATGCGTATATCAGCGGTTAGTGAAAGTTCGCACCCTCCCCCAAACGTTAAACCGTTTAACACGACAATTGTTGGTTTTTCAATGTTTTCAAGTTTTTGCAAAACACGATGGGTTTTCATAAACTCTTTTTTAATACCGCTTTGTCCCATTAGCTGTGGAAATTCTTTAATATCAGCTCCAGCCATAAACGCCCGGTCGCCCGCTCCCGTTAAAATGATTGTAATGACATCAGGATCTTTACTAAGCTCTTCATACGTTTCTTCAAGCTGCTGCACAACAGCCTGGCTCATTACATTTAAAGGCGGATTATCAATGGTTACAATAGCTGTTTTCTCTTCTTTTTCAATACGTACAAATTTTTTCATCATTGCTTCACTCCCTGTGTGTGGTATGTGTAAAAACCTTTTCCTGTTTTGCGTCCAAGCTCGCCTTTTTGAACTTTTTCTTCTATGCACGCAGCTGGCTTGTCCTCAGGGTCCCCTGTTTCGCTATAGCGCTGCTGCATCACAAAATATCCGACGTCAATTCCTGAGAGATCCATCAATTCAAAAGGACCGATCGGGTGATTGAGCGCTTTTTTGCAAATCATATCAATGTCTTCAAAATCTGCGTATCCATTTTCGTAAAGGAAAACGGCTTCTTTTTGCAGCGCTCCTAAAATTCGATTGGCAATAAAACCTGAGATTTCTTTTTTCAGAAGGACTGCTGTGCGATTAATTTGCTTGCAAACTTCCATTGTCGTTTGAGCTGTTTGTTCACTTGTCTTTTCACTCATCACAACTTCTACGCAGTCCATTACAAGAGGAGGAAAAAAGAAATGCATGTTAACGATTTGCTCTGGACGGTTTGTTGCACTTGCAATAAGCGAGTTAACAATTGTTGAACTATTCGATGCTAAAATGGCGTGACTTGGTGCGTACTCATCTATTTCTTTAAAGACGCTTTGTTTTACATCTAACTTTTCTACAACAGCTTCAATCACAAAATCAGCACTTGAAACCGCTTCCTTTAATGTGCTTGTAAAAGACAACCTTTGAAATGCGACTTCTTTAGCATCAGAGGAGATTTTGCCTTTGTGAACCCACTTGTCTATAATTGCTTCCAGCTTATTTTTCGCCTCAATGAGTGATTGTTCATTCATATCTTGAATAATTGTTTCATATCCTCCAAGTGCACAAAGCATACCAATTTGATGTCCCATTTGTCCTGCGCCAATGACAGCAATACGCTGTATATCTTTACTATTCATGTTATAGCCTCCTTTTAATATAAAAGGAGAGAAAGAGCTTATACTTTCCCACCTTTTACGAGCACTGTCCAGCCTAGCAGCTACTGTGACTGAATACCTTTCATTAACATCTTATAAAAAATAGCCGCAACTTCTCGATCTGACTTCTCACCATCCGGCTGAAACCAAAAATAGCTCCAATTTGTCATTCCTAATATGCCTAGCGTTACGATATCTGAAGGCAAATCTGAACGGAACTGCCCTGCTTCCATTCCTTTTTCAATAATTTCCTGTACGTTTTCTTTAAAACAATCGCGCTTTGGAATGATTTGCTGTAAGTGTTCTTCACTCAAATGACGCATCTCTCGAAAAAACACTTTAGCTCGAAGACCTTCTTTCTCAATATCATGAACAAGTTTAAAAATAATGCTGTGCAGCTTTTCAGGATAAGATATTGTCTTATCTGCAAGAATCGTCTCTTGGTTTTCTATTAATCTTTCAATATATTGAAGGTGAATATCCATTAAAAGCTCTTGCTTGCTTTTAAAATAATAATAAAACGTTCCTTTTGTGACGTTTAATTCATTTACAATATCTTGAATAGATGTTTCTTTGAAACCTTTTTGAGCAAAAAGCTGAATGCTTCGTTCCATCATCAAATCTTTCATCGTCAAACCCTCTCTGTCTTTTCTCATTTTCACAAATTATACCATGGCTTAGAGGGAGCTTTTGAAAAAGTTTGTTTATGTTCAGCTTCTTTACATCGTTTTTTTCACCACTTCTTCTCGCAGTGCTCTTCGTAAAATTTTCCCTACATTGGTCTTAGGAAGCTCAGCGCGAAACTCAAAGATTCGCGGAATTTTGTAAGCTGCAAGATGATGTCGACAATAAGAAGTAAGCTCTTCTTCAGAAAGAGATTTTCCTTCTTTCACTACCAAAATCGCTTTAATTGTTTCTCCTCTGTAAGGATGCGGAACGCCAATGACAACGGCTTCTTTAATGTGGCTGTGCTCATATAAAACTTCTTCAATATCTCGAGGATATACATTAAAACCACTCGCAATAATCATATCTTTTTTGCGATCAACAATGGATAAATAACCATCTTCGTCTATCTGTCCAATATCTCCTGTGTACAGCCAGCCGTTTCTAAGCGCGTGAGCTGTTTCTTCAGGCTGATTCCAATAGCCCTTCATAACTTGAGGGCCTTTAATCACTATTTCTCCAAGCTCTCCTCTTGGCAGTTCTTTTGTTCCTGTAGCCACGTCTACAATTTTATAAGCAGTTTGCGGAACGCCAAGTCCGACTGTGCCTGGCTTTCGTTCACAAAACGGCAGGTTGCAATGGGTAACGGGGGACGCTTCTGATAAGCCGTACCCTTCTAACACTTTAGCACCCGTTTTTCGTTCGAACTCTTTCATCAGCTCAACAGGCATTGGCGCACTGCCGCTGTTGCAGATGCGAATACTTTCGATATTGTATTCTTCTGCCTGCGGATGATTGGTAATCGCGACATACATAGTTGGCACTCCAGGAAAAATACTAGGCTGCTCTTTTTTGATTGTATTTAGTACTTCTTCTAAATCAAAACGCGGCAATAGCAATATTTCATTTCCGCAAAGAATTGATAAATGCATACAGGAAGTCATGCCAAATACGTGAAACAATGGAATAACGGTTAAGCATTTTTCTTTTCCTAATTCAATATCATGTTTAAATATTTCGTATGATTGAACTGCGTTTGTGTAAATGTTTGTATGTGTAAGCATCGCACCTTTAGATGGTCCGGTCGTTCCTCCCGTATATTGAAGAACAGCAATATCGTGTGCTGGATGGATGACCGGCTGATTAAATTCATGCTTAATGGTTAGAAAATCTAAGAAGGAAAGGTCTGGTGCTGTAGGAACAAAAGGTTTTTGCAAGCTGACGGTTATCGCTTCTTCTATCTCAACACGATTCCTTATCTCTTGAAGTCTCGTATAAAAATCATCGAGTAGAATTATTTTTTTTGCGCCGGAATCGTGTAAAATATGCTCTAGTTCTTGTTCGACAAGCATGGGGTTGACCTGAGTGACAATGCCGCCCGCTGCTACAATGCCAAAATAGCTTATTATATATTGCGGACAATTTGGCAGCATAATTGCTACACGATCTCCTTTTTTAATCCCTTTTTTCTGCAGTGCTCCTGCAAATACGCGAACTGAGTGGTACAGCTCCTGGTACGTTAACGTATGCTGATACATGCGCGTGGCTGTGTGAGCAGGATAACGTTCGGCTGTTTCTTTCAGCATATCAAATAGTGAAATATCTTCGATGTGAATGTCATGAGTGTAGGCTTCTGGATAAGGTGTAAACCATTTTTTAACGTCTTCCATTGAGTAACTCCTTTCTTATTCACATAGCATGAACTCCACCGTCTACTGTCAGAATATCGCCCGTAATATAATTAGACGCTGCAGAAGCAAGAAAAACAGCCGCTCCTTTTAAATCAGCTTCGGAGCCAAAGCGTTTTAAAGGGGTTTGACTTAGAAAATAATCTTTTCCTTGTTCCATAATCGCACCTGACATTTTAGTAGGAAAAAATCCCGGCGCAATTGCATTAACTTGAATATTATGCTGTCCCCATTTGACAGCTAAATCTTTCGTGAACGTAATGACCGCTCCTTTACTCGTGTTGTACCCGATTGTATCCATATACTGAGGGTCCGTTCCTCCAAGACCCGCAATTGAAGCAATGTTAATAATCTTACCAGCTTTTTGTTTAATCATTTCTTTTCCAGCTTCTTGTGACATTAAAAACGTGCCCGTCACATTAATATTCATCACTTTTTGCCATGCTTCAAGAGGCATTTCTTCAGCCGAAGCTCCCCACGTAGCTCCGCTGTTGTTAATTAAAATATCGATGCGTCCAAATGTTTCAATCGTTTGATGCACGACATTTTTAATATCTTCAGGCTGACTGATGTCGCATGCTAAAGCGAGGGTTTTTACGCCCATGGTGGCCAATCGATCAGCCACTTGCTGACATGCTTCTTTTTTTCTTGAGCATAGAACAATATTTGCCCCTGCCTCTGCAAGCCCTTCTGCCATTTGCTCTCCTAATCCTCTGCCTCCTCCGGTAATAATAGCTGTTTTTCCAGTTAAATCAAACAGATCCTTTATGTGCATAGGTTGCCTCCTGTTCTTGATAGGATTTTAGCTCAAGTCTTGCAAGCTGTGCTTTGTGCACTTCGTCTGGACCATCGGCAAGGCGCAAAGTGCGGGCATTTGCCCAAAGTGCCGCAAGCGGCGTGTCTTCTGAAACACCTGCTGCTCCAAATACTTGAATGGCACGATCAATGACTTTTAAAGCCATAGCAGGAGCTATTACTTTAATCATGGCAATTTCTTTCCGCGCTTTTTTATTTCCAACTGTGTCCATCATATAAGCAGCTTTTAATGTTAATAAGCGAGCTTGCTCAATTTCAATACGCGATTCTGCCACCCATTCTTGAATAACCCCTTGCTGAGAAAGTAACTTATTAAATGTAGAACGACTTTGAATACGCTTACATAATTCTTCGAGCGCTCTTTCAGCTGCTCCTATTAGACGCATGCAGTGATGAATACGTCCAGGCCCTAATCTACCTTGAGCAATAGCAAACCCTTTTCCTTCTCCTAAAAGCATATTGGATGCTGGCACACGCACATTGTCGTAATGAATTTCAGCATGTCCATGAGGAGCGTGATCGTATCCAAAGACTGGCAGCATTCGTTCAATTTTAACTCCCGGAGTATTTAATGGAACTAGAATCATAGACTGCTGTTCATATTTAGATGCGTTAAAATCACTTTTCCCCATGACAATAGCAATTTTGCAGCGAGGATCTCCCGCACCTGAAGACCACCATTTTCTTCCATTGATTACATATTCATCGCCTTCTCTTACAATACTGCACTGAATGTTTGTGGCATCAGAAGAACCTACATCCGGTTCTGTCATAGAAAAGCAGGAGCGAATGTCTCCATTTAACAGAGGCTTTAGCCATTTTTCTTTCTGTTCAGGCGTTCCGTATCGAACCAGCACTTCCATATTGCCAGTGTCAGGAGCTCCGCAGTTAAAAGCTTCTGGCCCAATAATAGAACGGCCCATAATTTCGCAAAGAGGAGCGTATTCTACATTTGTTAGACCTGCTCCGTATTCGCTTTCTGGCAAAAATAAGTTCCATAGCCCAGCTCGCTTTGCTTTTTCTTTTAACTCTTCCATGATTGGAGGAACAGCTGACCATCTAGATGGCTGTTCATTCAGCTGTTGTTCGTATAGCCGTTCATTTGGATAAATATGCTCTTCCATAAAAGAGCTCAATTCTTTTTGCAGCTTCACTACTTTGTCAGAGTAAGAAAAATACACGGTAGTCCCTCGCTTTCATTTACTTACTAACCGGTTGGTATGTTACATATTTATCATAAATGAAGGGAAATAATTCAGCAAGATATTTTTAGAAAAATTCTAAATATTATATTATTTAGAAATAAAAAAAAGAGAGGTTGTAACCTCTCTTTTTACGCGGATGTCATTTCCTCAAATACGGCTGATACTTTTTCAAACTCATCATCATCTTCAATTGAAGACCATTCACCATCATCTTCAATTTTTAAAAAGAAAACATCAATTTCTTCTTCTGTTTCAATTAAAACTTCTTCCACAAACGCAACGGCAATATAATCGTGGCCTTCAATCGTCATTTTTCCAAGCACTTCAATATCTTGCTCTTGATCATTTTCATCTAAAATTGTAAAAATCTCTCCCGTTTCAATACGTTCCATCGTATTCCCTCCTATTTTAACCTCATTATTCGTTCACTAACATGTATTCCCCTTTAGAAAAGGTTTCATGCTTATAAAAGTAGAATCTACTTTTTAAAAGGCAAAAGAATGTCTACGGTAGTTCCTTTTCCAAGTTCACTTACAAAATTAATTTCTCCTCTATGTTCTCGAATGATCTTATAGCACACCATCAGTCCAAGCCCCGTTCCTTTCTCTTTCGTACTATAAAAAGGTTTTCCTAAATGCTGCATTCGTTCCTGCGTGATGCCTGGCCCCTCGTCGCTAAACCGGACAACAAGGTTCTCCTGATTAAATCTTTTTAGTTGAATCGTTACAGTTCCTCCACTTGGCATGGATTCGACGGCATTTTTAAATATATTGCTAAAGACCTGTTTTAACTGGTTTTCTTCGCATAATACGAGAGGAAGATGAAGATCAATCTCTTTTTTTACGTGAATTTTCTCTGTAATCCCCTGCACCTCAGCTAGCTTTAACGTGTTCTCTAAGATATCTTGGACGTGTTTGTCTTTGTAGGTTTTCGCCTGAGGCTTTGCAAGACTCAAGAACTCGTCGGCAATCAATTCGATTCTATCTAACTCATGATTTATCATTTCTACATAGTAAGGCTGACCGCTCGTTTCTTCTAATAACTGCATAAATCCTTTTACCGCTGTTAGAGGGTTTCTGATTTCGTGAGCGATACCCGCTGCTAACTGTCCGACTAAGGAAAGCTGAGCGGATTCACGCAGCAATTTTTCAGTTTTTTTACGTTCTGTAATATCACGAAACAAAACTTGAATGGCCTGCTTTCCCATATAGGGAATAGGAAAGGCAATGGTTTCGGCATCAATCGTATGACCGTCTTTATGAATAAACTTTTCTTCCTGCAGATCCACAGATTTATTTTCTGTTTTCATTCGATAAATTCGCTGTTTTACAACATCATAGTAATCAGGGTGAACAAACTGATAAACACAAGCTCCTAATACATCTTGAGGATTCTTGTATCCTAATGCTTTAGCTCCTGCAGGGTTGATATAATCAATTTTACCTTCACTATGAACGATAATTGCTTCCGGGGATAACTCAATCAAACTTCGGTAGCGCTGTTCGCTTTCTTTTAAAGCCGTCTCATCCTGCTTGCGCGATGTTATATCTCGATAGACAAACGCAATGCATAACGGCCAATCATTCATATTTTCAACGCGAAATAGTGTGACGCTTACATTAATTAAATGCCCGTCTTTATGCTGTCTGACCGTCTCAAATTCTGTTTTCGATTCCCCTGATTGAATAGTCTTATGAAGTTCGCACACGGGCTCCTTTAAAAACGAAGGTATAATCGGAAGAGGCTTTTGATGAATTTCTTCAAACGTCCAGCCAAATGTATTCTCAAACGCAGGGTTCACTTGAAGCGTTTTACCCTCTAAGTCAACGATAGCAACAGCATCTGCGTTATGATAAATAAAAGGCTGAATCTGTTCTTTTTTCTCCTGATAACTAGTTATATTCACGCAATGTCCCATAACTTCAGGTTTTTCTGTGTAAGATAAAGGGGTTAAGTTTACTACATAGCGTTTATCATTTATTTGAAGCTCGTACATAAGCTTTTTCTTTTTATTTAGCGCTTCAAAAAAATGCTCATACGAGACCCATTCTTCTAGAGGTATTTTTTGCTCAGAAACGCTTTCTCCTTGATACATACTGTAAACAAGATGGTCACCTTTTTGTTTGTAAGCAAATATGATTCCTAGAGCCTCAGCTGAATGATTTTCTGCATGTAATCGGACTATTTTTTTATTTTCGTTCATCGTTCATATTTACCTACCCCTCACTAGCATCTTTCCTACTCGTTCTCATTCTCTTAATTTTACATGAGGTGTTTAAAATTTACTAGATAAAGAAGCGGATATTTTCCATTCATTCACATAAAAAAGCGCCTGTATAGGCGCTTTTTTATGTGAATAGGAATTACTTTGAATGATGCATTTTATGACAGTGACGCTTCGGGACAAAACCATTTTGCTCCATATGCTGATAGCGATTTTCCATATGTGAAGAAATGTTTTGACTCTCCGTTTTGCTTAGCACGCCGTACTCCACATATTTTGAAAGTATTTCTTTCTTTTTTTCGAACATTTCTTTGTACAGAACGGATAATTCCTGCTTTTGCTGAGACGTCAGCTGCACGTCTTTTGTTTCTGGCTGAGGATTGTTTTCCGCTAATACAGGTGTCGCGCTCATAAATAAAAAAGCTGCTGCTGCACTTATCATAATCTTTCGCAAACAATCTACTTCCTTTCATCATATAGTAGTTATAGTTTGCGAACTTCTATTTGTTTTCATTCATTCTATTTGCTTAGGACTCAATAGCTCCTCTTACATCATAATCGCTAAGATCAATTTCCATTTCCATTTCAAGTGCTAATTTAGCCAGCTCTGAACCAAGATAAGGGCCCGACGTTAAGCCTGAAGCTCCGAGACCATTCGCTACTAGTATTCCTTCGTAAGCTGGAAGAGCCCCAATGACTGGCAAGAAGCCTGGAGTAAATGGTCGAAACCCTACCCTTGTTTCTAAGACTGTGCTTTCTGTTAAGCCAGGAGCAATTGATAAGGCCTTTGAAAAAATTTCATGAAGCCCCCCAGCCGTTACTCTCAAGTCATAACCCGTGTCGTTTTCATGTGTTGCTCCTATGACAATTTGACCTTGTTCAAACGAAAGAATATATTGGTCGCTTGGAGGCATTACAACGGGCCAGTCTTTTGTATCTAAATCAGGAAGATGCAAGTGGACAATTTGCGCTTTTTGAAAGCTTGCTAAAAATTTCACTCCAAGAGGCTCTAGTAATTGATTTGCCCACGCTCCTGCTGTCACGATTGTTGTACTTGCTAGAAGGGTTTGTCCATTTACGGCAACGCCCGTTACTTGATTATTTTCATAAAGTAGTTCTGCGTTTCCTTCTATTATTTTTGCACCGTTTTTCTTCGCTGCATTCACAAGTGCGTTTCGAAGAGCTCTTCCGTTAACGCGAGCGGCTCCACTAATATGAACTGAACTGTATTCTTCCGAAAGAGCCGGAAACAAAGCCTGTGTTTCTTTAGCGGATAAACGTGTAATCTCGCCTATTTCGGGGGCTTCTTCCCGACGCTTATATGCTCGTTCCTCCATTTTTTTAAGCTTTTGTTCATCAGTGTGTAAACTAATTGCTCCTACTCGCTTATATCCCGTATCCGTTTCTCCATCTTCTTCTAATTGCTGAATTAATGTTTGATAGTACTTGGCGCCGCCTTTTGCTAATCGGTACCATGCTTTATTTCGACGCTGCGAAAGCCACGGACAAACAATTCCTGCTGCTGCATCAGTAGCTTGACCAGCATCCTTGCGATCTATCAATGTCACATCTGCTCCTGCTTTTGCTAAATGATATGCCGTAGAAGCTCCAAGTACCCCAGCTCCAACTACGATGTATGTTTTCATACCAAAACACCCTTTTCTTTCTTCTAGTATTCTCATGCTATATGTATGCAATTTTAGCATAGCAAAAAAAGAAGTCACATACTAGGCGAAGCTATTTTAAGCTTATTTTTAAGCCTTGCTGACTTTGACATATAGCTCCTTTCGTCTCGTAAACAAAAGCGGTAGAAGTTCTTTTACCAAGATTATAACAGGGTGAAGAAAGCCGTAAATAGTGGTAATACGTCTTTAACGCTGTGGCTTACGGCTTTTCTATTATAGGTGCTGAATAAAAAAATGAAAGAATAAAACCACTATAATATGTAAATAAAAAGAAATAACCATTATTTTAAGGAGAGCGTATGCAATCTTCATTTGTATTATTTTTTATCATTCTTGGTTTACTATTTGGCAAGTGGCGAAGGTATCAAGAATACTACCCTACTTTGCTGTTTTGGGTCACGGGGAATTTGCTTTATGAAGTGCTGCTGTTTCATCACCGCGTATGGGTATTTCACCCTGTTGGTATTGATCATCTTTTTCTACCCGATCACCTAATGGTTTCTCTTGGAATAACCTTAATTATTTATCCGTTTGTTATACCGGTTTTTTTAGGAAGGCTGCCGCTGCATGTAAGCGGCCGGCTGTGGTGGATTCTTTTGTGGGCGCTTTTATTTACTGTGATTGAGTTCATTGCTTATGTTAATCACAGTATCACTCATCATTATGGATGGTCGCTGCTATGTTCTTTTCTCTTCAATATTGTCACGTTCTCACTTTTAGTCATTCATCAGAAGACAGCGCTGGCTGCTTGGATTCTATCTGGAAGCTTCATAGCTTTTTTATTTATCTTCTTTGATATTCCTATGCCTTAACTTTTCATTGACTAGACGGAGGAAAAGGAAATATAATAGGAGTTACATTTAAATATAATTTTCCTCTCTGAGAATAGAGGTGCATGAAATCAAGAGTCACTTATTGGAGACTAATGGAGTCTGTGAAGATAAGTAAAAGGGATTTCGTGCCGAAGTATATAAACATCCATTGTGTTCATATACTGGTTCAGTATTGAATAAATGCTGAGCTGTCACAAACCACTTGGTTTGTGGAGAGCTATTGAAGAGATGTTGATGCCTAGAATGTAATAATACTTTATTATTATGAAACCAAGACGCGTGAACATCACTTCACGGGTCTTTTTTGTGTTTTTCTACTGACCATCAAAGTTATAGTTGAATGATTTAAATGGAGGGATACGGATTATGTACTTACATGGAACGAGTAAAATTAACAGCAGCAATCATTTAGAAATTGGGCAGTGCGATACGGTCGAACTGAAAAAACAATACGGCACTCCCCTATACATCTACGATCAAGAATTAATTGAGACGAAATGCAAGGCCTTCCATTCAGCCTTTCAAAGAAGCGGATTTTCATATCAAATCGCATATGCAGGGAAAGCGTTTCTTTGTATGGAAATGGCTAGCCTTTTAACGAAGCTTGATATGTCATTAGATGTGGTCTCAGGAGGCGAATTATTTACAGCTCTTGAAGCGGGATATCCAGCTGAACGCATTCATTTTCATGGAAATAACAAAACGATTGAAGAAATTGAAATGGCTCTTGATGCGAATATTGGCTGTTTTGTTGTGGATAACTTTACCGAACTTGAAGTTTTACATGCCTTAGCAGCTGAGCGCAAACAGAAAGCATCTATTCTTCTGCGTGTTACTCCAGGGATTGAAGCCCACACACATGAGTATATTATGACCGGACAGGAAGACTCCAAGTTTGGATTTGGTCTTTCCAATGACCAGGCTATGAAAGCGGTAAGTTCTGCATTAGAAAAGCCTTACTACGATCTTTTAGGCATTCATTGTCATATTGGTTCGCAAATTTTTGAAGTAGATGGTTTTTCTCGCGCCATTGATATTTTAACTGATTTCTTATTCAGTATTCGTGATAAAATGGAATTTGAAGTAAAAGTTTTAAACGTAGGTGGTGGTTTTGGTATTCGTTATACCGAAAGCGACTCTCCACTTCCAGTTGAGTATTATGTAGATGCACTGACAGAAAAGCTAAGCCGCACGTTAACTGAACAGAATTATACCCTTCCGGAAGTCTGGATTGAGCCTGGAAGAAGCATCGTAGGAGAAGCAGGTACAACGCTTTATACAATCGGCTCAACGAAGGAGATTCCAGGTGTACGCAAATACGTAGGAATTGATGGCGGTATGACCGATAATATCCGTCCTGCTCTTTACGATGCAAAACATGAAGCTGTCTTGGCTAATAGAGTGACGGATAAAAAAGATGAAACAGTATCAATTGCGGGGAAATGCTGTGAATCAGGAGATATGCTTATTTGGGATATCGATTTACCGCGCGTTAATCAAGGAGATTTACTAGCAGTATCCTCTACAGGTGCCTACAACTATTCAATGGCTAGCAATTACAACCGTATTCCGCGCCCTGCTGTTGTATTTGTGAAAAATGGAGAAGCTCGTCTTGCTGTAGAGCGAGAAACATACGAAGATTTGGTGCGTAAAGATGTAAAGCCAGTCGTTACTACGTATGCAATGAGCAAATGATAGCTGTTCTTGCGTAGTAAAGAAGCTATTGTTGTTTGGAGGAAATCTATATGGTTTTAAGTGTATTTAAAACGTACAGATCATCGCTTATTCTGCTTCTCGCTATTTTAATTGGCGGGATAGCAGGATATGCTATCGGGCCCGATGTGGCAGTCGTAAAGCCCTTTGGTGATTTGTTTCTTAATTTAATGTTCATGATTATCGTTCCCCTTGTCTTTTTTAGTGTGGCTTCGGCGATCGCAAACATGAACGAAATGAAACGTCTTGGTAAAATTATGCTAGGTATCGCCGTTGTGTTTGTCGCCACTGCTGCTGTTTCAGCCGTTCTAGGCTTTTTAGGCGCATCACTTTACAATCCGCTGCACAACGTAGATACTTCTGCCATTAAAGAATTAATGGGTGACAGTGAAAATACAGCTGAAAAAATGACGCTTTTAAATCAGCTTGTTAGTACATTTACTGTACCTGATTTTGTTCAGTTATTTTCGAAAGAGCATATTTTACAATTAATTGTCTTTGCCGTTATCTTCGGTATTGCTACCACGATGGCTGGTGAAAAAGGACAGCCTATGGCGAAATTTCTGACTTCGGGTCAAGAAGTATCGATGAAAGTCGTTAAAATTGTCATGTACTATGCTCCAATTGGTTTAGGGTGCTATTTTGCTACTGTAGTAGGAGAACTTGGACCAAAGATCTTGCAAGGGTATGCTAGAGCATTTATTCTTTATTTATTAATTGCAATCGTTTACTATTTTGGCTTCTTTACGCTATACGCATGGATTGCTGGCGGTAAAGCAGGAATTAAGCTGTTTTGGAAAAATGCAGCTGCTCCTTCTATCACTGCTATTGCTACCTGTTCTTCCGCGGCATCTATTCCAGTCAATTTAGACGCAACAAAGAAAATGGGTGTGCCGCTGGATATTGCTGAAACAGTGATTCCATTAGGAGCAAACACCCATAAAGATGGTTCTGTTATCGGTGGTATTCTAAAAATTGTTTTCTTATTCAGTTTGTTCGGCAAAGATATGACGTCTGCTACGAGTATTTTGAGCATATTAGGCGTAGCCTTTTTAGTTGGAGCCGTAATGGGAGCAATTCCTGGAGGCGGTATGATTGGCGAAATGTTAATCATTACAATTTACGGATTTTCGCCAGAAGTTCTGCCCATCATTGCGGTCATTTCCACAATTATTGACGCCCCTGCTACGCTCTTAAACAGTACGGGAAATACAGTAACAGCGATGCTTGTTACAAGGTTTACAGAAGGAAAAGACTGGATTAACAAAATTATCACCACCGATAAAGTTGCCTAGTAAAAAAGCAAAGGGAACAGTCTTAGTGACTCTCCCTTTGCTTTTTTAGTGTGCAGTAATATCGATAGCCGTGTATAAAGTTTGTAAATACGCACATTCTATAGGTATGTTTCATAACCGGACTGGAGGTGTCGTCTAATGAGTAACGCTGCAGGAGGTTCAAAGAAGAATCAACCGAATGATGCGAATCACGTAAGTGCAGAAACAAAAGCTCATCAAAAACGTCTCACTGAGCAAAACAAACAAGAGCATCAAGCTGAAGAGCGAAAATAAAATGACGTCAAAGAACGTTTGGCACAGGCCCTGCGTTCTTTGACTTCATTTTATTTTGAGAGAGCTTAATGACGACGCTCTTTATAGGTCTATCGTACAACCTCCTTTCAAACTTTTACATATTCTATTAATAGGTTTGTAAAAGGAGGAATGATATGGTGTTTTCTTGGATAGAGATTACAGCTGCAGCCTTTGGGCTTTCAGTTATTTTGATAAGTTTTGCATTTTTGCCCGAACGTACAGGCAAAAATCTTTATATTCCTCATCAGCTAGTAGCAAAATCTATGTTTCTCTATAAAAAGATTATTGGTTTTATAAATCAATTTCGACAGAAACTTTAGTTCATTTCCTTTCCTCGTTTTTATTCATTGGATAGCTCCCTTTTTTAATCAGCGCATTTACAGTAAATAATTTAATGGTTAAAATAAAGAGTATAAAAAGGATAAGCAGTTTGCAGAAATGGAGTTTCACATGGAAATCAGAGACTTAGAATACTTTATAGAGGTAGCGAATCATAAAAATTTTACAAAGGCAGCGCTGCAAGTTCATTTGTCACAAACGGCTTTAAGTAAAGCCGTCAAAAAAGTAGAAAATGAACTAGGATTTGAGCTTCTTGACCGTTCAACAAGAGAATTAAAGCTAACCGATGCAGGAGAAGTCGTGTATCATCAGGCAACTAAAGCGCTGTCGGTGTTAAAAGACATGCCTCACTTGTTGGGCGATTTAATGAACTTGCAAACAGGGCAAATCAAGATGGGAATCCCTCCGCTCATCGGGACCTTGTTTTTCCCGAAGATTGCAAAAGCATTTAATGAACAATACCCTAAAGTATCTCTAGAGCTTATTGAATTTGGAGCAAAAAAAATTGAAGCCCTTGTGGAAGAGGCTGGTGTAGATATGGGGATTGTTATGCTTCCTCTCACAAGCGGTCATGATGAGCATTTTCACGTATACCCGTTCGTTAAGGAGAGATTCCTTTTATACGCCCATAAAAACCATCCTTTAGCGAAACGTTCTTCCGTCTGGATGAAAGAATTGGAGCATGAAAAATTCATTATGTTCAGTGAAGAATTTACGCTGCACGACCGGTTAATTCAAGATGCTCTAAAATCAGGATTTGTGCCTTCTATCGCATATAAAAGTTCTCAATGGGATTTAATTATTGAATTAACAGCAGCAGAACTAGGTATTGCTATTTTACCCGAATCGCTTTATGCCAAAGTGAAAGATTCCAATATTATTACGGTACCTATTGCAGATCCTGAAATGATGTGGGAACTTGGAATTATTCTGTTAAAAGAACGCTACAGTTCATTCGCTGTAAGAGAGTTGATTAATTTTCTGACAGCAAAGCAAATAACAAATAAGTTGGACGCAAATTAAATAGAGGCTGGGAGATAACGAAATCAATCCACAGCTAGAAGCACCTACCACACATGAAATTTACGTTCACTATCACCATGAAAAAATCCGACCGAGGAATCGAGATTCTCCATCAAGAATTTGAATTCATCGGTCGGATTTCCCTTCAACAAAACTACTTTTGTCCCAGCCTCTTTATATGTAACACGAGTTCTATCATTCAACAATCCCTACAATGAATCCATCATAGCCTTTGCTTCCAACGGTTTGTATAGCCGTGGCGCTGATTCGTTTTTCTTGAGCCAGAGCATCCATAAATTGTCGAATTCCCTTTACATTTTCATCTTCACTTTCTGAGTTCACCACATGCCCTTGACGAACAACATTATCACAAATAATCGTACTTCCTCGTTTCGATAATTCTAGAGCCCACTTTAAGTAATTTGGGTTATTCGGCTTGTCAGCATCAATAAAGATAAGATCAAACGGCTCTGTTCCCTTATCCTTTAATACAGCTAATGTATCAAGCCCGGGGCCGACAATGACTTCTACTAAGTGGCTTACTCCCGCTCTTTTTAAATTAGCTCGTGCTACTTCTGCATGCTGAGCGCTTAATTCGAGCGTAATCAGCTGTCCATCTTTCGGAAGAGCTCTGGCTAGCCAAATCGTGCTGTACCCTCCAAGAGTACCAATTTCCAAAATGCGTTTAGCCCCTTTTAATGAAGCTAACAAATGCAGAAACTTTCCTTGACTAGGCGATACGTCAATGGCAGGTAATCCAGCCTCTTGATTTGCCTTCAATACCTCATCAAGAATAGGGTCAGGTTGTATGAGCTTGTCATTCATATAAAGATCCACTTCATTCCAAATTTCATATATAGACATTTCCATACTCCTCCACATAAGTGATAAAAGCTTTATTATTCAAAGATACGAATATGTTTTTCTCATATTCAGCTTGTTGCCGTAATCGTTCGTATTATGAATGTATTCTAGCTCTCTAATAAACTATCCTGCTCGCTCTTAAAAAGAATTGTTATATGTCCATAAAAAAAAGACCTTCAGAGAGGTCTTTTTTATCTTTAAATAATCGTAGCTCAATCAGTAGAAAATAGCCGGTACCTTTCTACCGGCTATTTTCTAGAAGACATCTTATTATCCGTTATGACTGAACTTAAATACCATCGGTGTACGTTCTGTTTCTATTTTCCAAATCATGTGATGATATCCTTTGCTCCAGTAATCTTTTACTAAGTAATCGGGAATTCCAAATATGTTTTTCCATACTTTCTGAGCATTCTTGTATCCGCTATCCAAACAAATTTTTTTAATTTCTCTGCTTTGAAGCGTAAGCAGCATAATATGTATAAGCAGTGTTCCTACCCCTTTTCTTTGGTACTTTGGATGAACAAAAACTGTGCCGATTTCAATCCATCCTTGCAGCTCCCCTTTTGTACACGCCATAATTAATTCACTAACAGGGCCATATTCAATGCAGCCAATAATCTTATTGGTGCACGTATCTATTCCGAGCCAAAAGAATCGACATTTCCCATCGCTATCAAGGTCACTTTTTAAATATTGTTCTTTACTTTCAATTTCTATTTGTATATCGTTCACCATGTCAGATAGACCCTCTCTATGAAAGGTATCTGTGATCACTTCATTAAAAAGCTCGTGGAGTTCTGCGCTGTCCTCTATTTTTGGTCTTCTTATTTCAATATGATTCAATGTTCATCCCTCCTGATTATTTCACTGCCAAATATGAAGCTTTACTTTTATTATTTATCAATATATGTTGATAATCCTTTTCTTTTTCTACAGTTTTCCCAACAAAAAAAGCACGAGAAGCTTTAAGTTCTCGTACTTTTTTATAATATGGATTCTGCTTTTCTATTGGGAACTGTTAATACTGATTCACAAAGCTCTGGATTTTACATACGAATTCAGAAAGATTCTCCTTTATCTCTTTATCCTCTGTTTTCGCTACTTGCTCTTGTATGGCATCAATCATTAAACGTGCTCTTTTAGGATCTATAGAGGCCGGCTGGCTGCTATTGTTTGATAGACTTTTTAAAATTTGATTGGTCATTTTGTTTTTATCATGAATATAAAATAACATTTGAGGAACTTGATTAATTAACAAATTTACATACCTGCGAAACTCCTCTATCTCATATAATTCTCTTGAAGTACCTTTAAAGCCATCAACGGAAAGCATAAGACTCTGGTAGCCTTTATCACTGCGTTGATTAAGTGCTTTAATGACTTTTAAAAATCGATCGAACTTTAGATAACGTATTTCGTCTTTCTTTAATTCTAAAAATTCAATTTCTCCTTTTTCTAAAAAAGGATCTTTGATAAGACTATTATCATTCATATACATTCTCTCCCTACTAATTTATTAGTTGCAGAGCTTGTTTTGAATTCATTTGTCTATCGTTTTAATAATTGTTTACCTCTTTTAGGACCGTTTTAAAACCTTTATTTGTAAAACGCTTACATAAATGTTCTCAATTGCCTGACGCGTTGATGGAACCCTATTTATTATCTGATAAATGACGAATGAAAAAGAGCTCCTTTACAGAAGCTCTCTTTTTAAGATTATAGGGATGCTGATAACTTTATATCTTATTTGCCTCTTTTAATACTGCTAATAAGTATTCCCATGTCTTAAGAGTAGACGGAATGCTCAGGTGTTCATCAGGTGTATGAACGTCGTACATATCGGGTCCGAGCGAAATGGCATCTAATCCAGGGATTTTTTCTAAGAAAATACCGCATTCAATTCCAGCATGGATGGCGATGATCTCCGCCTCTTCACCATACTTTTCTTTGTAAACCTTTTTACATAATTCGCGAATTTTTGAATCTCCATTGTACGCCCATTCAGGATAATTACCTTTTGTTTCAACTCTTCCCCCGACTACCTGAGCAAGTATGCGCACTTGACTTACTATTTTTTTTTTTAAGCTTTTTACTGAGCTGCGAATTTCATTTTGAAAAACAACCTCAGATTCTGTCGTCGTGATCACACCTAAGTTGGTAGAAGATTCTACTAATCCTTCAATATTCATACTCATGCTTTGAACGCCGTTTGGTGTTAGCATAATAGCTTGTACAATTCGTTCTGTCGTTTCTCTTGTAAAACATTTCTCAACGGAAGAAAATTTGTTTATTTTTACATATACGCTCGGATCAGCCGCTTGTAATTCATTTTTTACTATTTCGTTCCACTCACGAATCTTATTTTCTAGCTTTCCTACCTCAGAAGGCTCAACTGATAGAATTGCTTCTGATTCACGGGGAATTGCATTTGATTTTAATCCTCCGCTAATGCTGCTTAAAGAATAGGGAAGTTCTTGTTGTAAATCATATAAAACTCTCCCTAGCAGTTTATTCGCATTTCCTCTTTCTTTGTCAATTTCCATTCCGGAATGTCCGCCGCGCAGTCCTCCGATGCTTAAGCTATATGTTTCTGAGTTATTGGAAGACGACTCCCAGTTTATAGGAATACGAAGCACGCCTTTTACCCCGCCTGCGCTGCTGACAAGGAGCTTTCCGTCCTCTTCTGTATCAAGGTTAATAAAGATTTTCCCTTCAAAATAAGCTGGATTTACAGCAATGGCTCCGCCCATAGTCGTTTCTTCTTCAGTGGTAATGACTACTTCAAGAGAGGGGTGCGCTATATTTTGAGCATCTAGTAAAGCCAGTGCATATGCAACGGCAATCCCGTTATCAGCTCCTAGCGTAGTACCATTTGCATAAAGCATATCTTCAACAATTCGCAGTTGAAGAGGATCTTTTTCAAAGTCATGGACAGTTCCTTTATTTAACTCGCATACCATGTCCATATGTCCTTGCAAAATGATAGCTGGAGCATGTTCATATCCTTTAGTTGCCGGCTTTTTAATGATTACATTTAAAGCTTCGTCTTGGATAACCTCAAGGCTTCTTTCTTTTGCAAAAGAAACTAAATAGTTACTAATTTCTTTTTCATTTCCAGATTCTCTAGGAATAGCTGAGATTTCGTTAAAGAAATAGAAAACCGGATGTTTAATTAATTCATTTACTGTTTGCACCATATGTATCATCCTTTCTAATCTGTACGCTTTTTTATCCTACTATTTATCTTGACAGTAGAAATAGCATATGAGGCTTTTTTTATGTATCGCCTAGTTATATTTTAACGTTGATTAACTCAATAGAATAGATATAACCTAAAAAAGCATAAATGAGCCCGTTGGACTCATTTATGCTTTTAATGATTTGTTCTATTTTTATTGAGCTGTATATCCGCCGTCCATTACTACCGCTTGACCAGTTACACCTTTTGCTTTATCACTCGCTAAGAAGATAGCGTAGTCAGCAATTTCGCTCACGTCTAGTAATCTTTTTTGAGGGACTAAAGGATAAATAACTTCTTCAAGAACGCTTTCTAATGGTACGTTTCTTGTTTTAGCTAAACCATCTAACTGACCTCTCACTAGTGGTGTATCCACATAACCAGGACAAAGTGCATTAACCGTAATACCGTGTGCTGCACCTTCAAGAGCAGCTACTTTTGTTAGCCCAATTACACCGTGTTTGGCACTGTTATAAGCTGCTTTGCCTGCAAAACCGATTAAACCGTTGATAGAAGAAACGTTAATAATACGTCCGAACCCTTGTTTTTTCATAATCGGAAACGCGTGCTTAATCGCCATAAATGGAGCTGTTAGCATAATTTTAATCATTAACTCATACTTTTCAGTTGGAAACTCTTCGATTGGAGAAACATGCTGCAAACCAGCGTTGTTAATGAACGTATGAACCGCTCCAAAATGTGCGTTTGCTGTTTCAATTAAATGTTTGATTTCTTCTTCTTTTGTTACATCCGCTTTGACACCAAGTGCTTCGAATCCAGCTTCACGAAGATTTTGTGCTGCAGCTTCTACGGCAGTTTGATCAATATCAGATAACACAATTTTCCCGCCGTTTTCAGCGAATCGTTTACCTATTTCAAATCCAATTCCTCTTGCTGCTCCTGTGATTACAATTACTTGATTTTCAACCATGTGTATTCTCCTCCTGTTTTTAAATAATACCGGCTGCCGCTAATGCGACTCCTGCAAATAAAGCGATTGTCGGGATGATAAATGCAACAACAAATACGTCTTTATACGTTTCTTTATGCCGAAGACCAGTTACAGCTAATAGCGTTAACAACGCACCGTTATGCGGTAAAATAGATGCACCTGACGCAACGCTTGCAATACGGTGAAGCGCATCGGCGCTTAAATTCGTCGTTTGAGACAAGTGATACCACGTATCTCCTAATGCTTGAAGCGCAATACCCATACCACCGGATGCTGAACCCGTGATCATCGCTAGCACTTGAACGCTTAACGCTTCTGAAACGAGCGGATTACTCGAAATGTTTAGTAGTACGTGCGTGACATCTTTAAACTCTGGAACTGCTGTAATAACCGAGCCAAAGCCTACTGCTGCACTCGTGTTAATAACAGCCATTACGGATCCTTTTGCTCCTTCATTTATAGAAGAAATAAACGTCTTATAGTGTTTGAAATTAATAAGTAAAATAGAAAAAATACCAATTAATAATGATACGATAGGCTCCCATTTTAAAACGTTTAATGTCACGACAACGATAATCAGCGGTAAAATAGCTAACATTACATTCATCGAGTCCTGCTCTTCACTTGCGGCAACCGATGATTCATTAGGCTCAGTAAACCCTTGATTTTTAGCTTTTAATTTTTTATCGCGATAAGCTAACCATAAATAGCCTCCCACTGCCATAATAAGACCTGAGACAATTCCAATAATCGAACCGGACATTGCATTGGTTTTAAATGTAGCAGTCGGAATCAGATTTTGAATTTGAGGCGTACCTGGAATCGCTGTCATTGTAAATGTAAATGCTCCGAGTGCAATGGTTGCTGGCAGTAAATTTCGCGATACGTTAGCTTCTCGAAATAATGCGATTGCTAAAGGATAAATCGCAAAGACAACAACGAATAAACTGACTCCGCCGTATGTCAAAATGGCTGAAGCAATCAGCACCCCTAAAATGGCTCTTTTACTTCCAAACAATTTAGCAATACGCTGCGCTAGCGACTTAGCTGCGCCTGTATCTTCCATTAGCTTTCCGAAGACGGCTCCTAATAAAAAGATGGGGAACCATTTTGCAGCGAAATCTACAAACCCTCCCATATACACATCTGTATAAGTAGGCAGTACTTTTAAACCGCTAAAATAAGCAACAAACGTAGCGACAACAGGTGCCACCCAGATAATAGACCATCCTAGATAAGCAAAAAACATCAACAATAACAATCCTACAATAATAACCACACGGTAACCTCCTTTCCTTTTAATACATATACATAATGGATTATTTCACAACACAACAAGTTTACACCCGTTAGTTTTATAAGTAAAATGAATAAAAGGAATCAAAACTATGAATAAAAGTCGTAGTTTATTTAAAAATCCACACTCAATTATTTTTTTTCTATAATTTCACTTTGAGTAGAAGCTATAAAATATACTTCCTTCTTTTTTCCTTGTACAAGCTAAGTTTTTTTCTGTTATATCCCGCGCTCTTCCTTTATTTTCTTTTCTCTTATAAGTTTTTCCGAACATATAGATGGGTATTTGAATGTTATGACACAGAAAAAGAGGCGATCTTATGCTACACTTCATAACAGACTTACTGAAACAATTTGGAATTTGGGGACTTTTAAGCGGACTGGCCATTGAGGCTTCCTCCCTGCCGTTTCCTGGTTCTCTTCTCACCCTTACCTACGGATACTTATTAAACATGCACATAGTGAAATTATTATTAATCGCTCTTGCAGGAAGCGCCGTTTATACAGCTTTTAGCTTTATACCGTATGGGATAGGCTATAAATTAGAAGATAAGGTAAAGAAAAAATTATCAAAAAAGAAAAAAGCATTTGAGAAATCGCAAAAATGGTTTAAAAAATGCGGATTATGGAGTATTGCGATTGCTCGTCCTTTAGGGCTCGGCAACTACATTTCTTACCTTTCAGGGCTATCTAAAGTAAAACCTATGCCGTTTGCTCTGCTCACATTTCTTGGTATCTTTCCTTTGAATATTGCCATGCTTTGGCTAGGACAAATCGGAAACTTTAAGTCCATTCAGTCTTTTATCTCAGATGCACAAACTTATATTCTAATTGCAGCGGTAGTGGCTGTATGCGGATTTTTAATTTATAAGTTCTATTTTAAAAAGAGCAGCTGCAGCGAACAGTCTAGTTCAACTTAAGATTAAGAATATAAAAAAAGACCCCGAGGGGTCTTTTTTTATTAAATAGAAATAACACCTAAGATTAATGCAGCTAGTGTCATCACCGCCGTAGTTCCTAGCGCCCACTTAATTAAAAATCGTTGCAAATCACTAAATTCAATTCCTACCATTCCAATTAATAAGTGAGCTGCTGCTACCAAGGGACTTATCACGTGAACAGGTTGTCCTAAGATAGCAGCTCTTCCAATTTCAGCTGCGCTAATGCCATAACTTTCGGCAGCTTGAGCAATAATCGGCAATACGCCAAAATAAAAAGCATTATTAGACATAAAAAATGTAAAAGGAGCACTTAAAAATGCTACTACAACTGGCAAAAAAGGGCCCATTGCATCTGGAATTATTCCTACAAGTGTATTTGCCATAGCATCAATCATCTTTGTTCCAGACATAATTCCTGTAAAAATACCTGCTGCAATAACAATTGAAACGACGGCTACCGCATTATTTGCATGAGATGAAATTCGCTGCTGTTGATCTTTGATGTTTGGATAATTTATTAGTAATGCAATAGCGAATGCTACCATGAACAAAAGCATCAGCGACATGAAGTCCATAATTAAGCACACCATAAGACTAACGGTAAGCAGAAAATTAAACCATACTAACTTAGGACGTCGATAGTCTGAATATTGCACTGTTCCCTCTACTTCATGTGCGTGTGCAATTTCATTTGCAGAATGTTTAATATTGATAACTCCTAACCTTTTTCTTTCCCTTCTTCCAAGTACAACAGAAACAAATAGAACCCATAGAAGCCCAAAACCCATTACAGGTATCAAAGGCAAAAACAACTGAGATGAATCCAAATTTAATGAACTCATAGCCATAGCAGAAGCACCTCCCCACGGAGTCATATTCATAACTCCCATAGATAGCATCGCTACTCCTGCAAGGATAAGTGGATTCATTTCTAAGCGTTTATATAGCGGAAGCAAAGAAGAAACCGTTATCATATATGTAGTAGTTCCATCCCCATCTAAAGCAACCATCATTGAAAGCACAGCAGTTCCTACAACGATTTTTAGTGGATCTCCTTTTACAACCTTTAAAATGAATGAAACAAGAGGGTCAAACAATCCTGAATCAATCATCAACCCAAAATATAAAATAGCAAATAAAATCATAATAGCTGTAGGCGCAATGTCTTTTACACCCTCGAGCATCATAGGTCCCATTCCACTAGCAAAACCGCCTATTAGACCAAATATGATGGGGATAATGATAAGAGCAACCATTGGGGTAAGTCGTTTTGACATAATTAAATACATGAAGACTGCAACCATTAAAAATCCTAATAAAGAAAGCACAGATATTTTTCCTCCTTTTTTGATAACGTTTTCATTTTTATTTGCTACACGTTACTAAAAAGGTATCACTTGTTGAAGCTGGTTCATAGATAACCAACATAAGTTTAATATCTTTTATAAAAGTAATTTTTTTCATTTTTTTCATGCATCATTTCTACATAAAAACGAGATAGCGGATAAAAACCCACTATCTCGTTTTTATGTAAGATTAGTTACTCGATATTTCCGTTCGGGCCTCCCTACACTTCCATACACTATTTCAACCTGCATTTCCTTACACGATACTAGATACTCTAAATACCTTCTCATTGTTGAATAACTGATACCGACTAATTGAGCAAACTCATCTACATTCAAGCTTTCCTGAACTTTGCAAACTTTATCTCTTACCAAACGAAGAGTATGTTTATCAATACCTTTAGGAAATGCTGTTACTGCAGCCGCTGATTGATTGCGGCGACTATGATGTGTTCTAAATAAATCGTCTATTTTTTCTTGATTAATCATTTTATTTTCAGTTAATTCTATTCTCGTAGACTGATAATGTTTTAAAGTAGATAAAAATTTATCAATAATTACAGGTTTCACCAAATAACCAAACGCTCCGCCTCTTATTGCTTCTCCTACTGTTTCAACATCATTGGCTGCCGTTATTAAAATAATGTCGATTCCTCGATACTTCTTTCTAATTTCCCATAGCAGTTCTACTCCATTGATATCTGGCAAAAAGACATCTAATAAAATTAATTGCGGTGTAAATATTGTCAGTAATTCTAAAGCCTGTTCTCCAGATCCTGCTGTCGCAACAACAGTGAAATGCTCTAGTTTCTTAGTAAATTGTTCATAAATTTGTGCAGCTGTAGAATCATCTTCTATAATCATGACATTAATTTGATTTTCAGTCATATCGATTCTTCCTTTTCATTATTTAATAGCTTTGGGATAACTAATGTGAATCTTGCTCCCTGTAACATACTTTTGCTTATGTATAGTTCACCTTTAAGCAACTCTACAGATCTTTTAACAATGGTCAATCCAATCCCGTGATTTTCACCTTTTTTCGTTGTGTAACCATCTATAAAAATCATATTTTCTACTTCTTTTGATATCCCTTGTCCATTGTCTTCAACTTCAAAAATCAGGTCGTTTCCTACATCTGTAAAAGATACTAGCACGTTCCCTTTATGTTCTCGCACAGCCTCGAGCGCATTATCAATTAAATTCCCCAAGATGGAAACAACGTTTTTTGCCTCTTCGATATCTAAAGTACTTGTTAAGTTACTATCTTGATCAATTTCTAAAGTGACGTCTAATTCTTTCGAACGATTGATTTTCCCAAGTAAGCAGGCAGCAATCAAAGGATCCTTCACAGAAGACATTAAAAAAGAAAGAATATCTTGGCGTTCCTTTACCTCTGATGAAATCATTTGCATGACATGCTCATATTTCTTTAACCTTAATAACCCGTAAATCACGTTCAGCTTATTTAAAAATTCGTGATTTTGAGCGCGTAAATTATCAGAGAACATTTTAATTTTAGAAATCTCTTCAGTCAATTCTTCAATTTGTGATAAAGTTCTTATGGTAAGAACGATACCTTGCACTTCTTTTTTTCTTACAATAGGAGATAAATCTAAAATATACTGCTGACCATCTAGTAGAAGGGATTGGTTAGAATACACGCATTTCTCTTCTATTGCTTGATCAATTAGCTGTCCTAAACGGGTGTTCTTTATCTCTCCTCCTATTGCTAAATGAAGGTTATCAAAGAGCTCTCTAGCCCTTCTATTCATCGACGTTACATATTTTTCGACATTTACAGTAACAGTAGCATCTCGAATAGATTCAAGGGTAGCCTCTTTTTCTTTAAAAAGAAAGGAAATTTCCTCTGGTTCCAGTCCAAATATTAGTCTTTTTACCCGCCTTGCAATAAAGAAAGCTCCAAATGCTCCAATAAGAAAAGGAATACAGGACAATTTAATAATTTTTATTCTATAATCATTAATCTGTTTTTCTATATTGCTTACAAGAAATCCTACCGAAGAAACACCTATAACGTTTCCTTGGTTATCCCATATGGGGGTTTTGGCTTTAATTGCAAAGCCTGAAATTCCTTTTCCTTTATAAATAATGGATTGATGCTTCTTTAAAGAAGCTTCATTGCTTGTTTTGGTATGTTTTCCAATGTAACTACTATTGGGATGAGAATAGCGTATTCCTTTATCATTGGCGATGGTGACATAATCTGCCCCTGTGGTTTTTCTTATTTTTTCAGCAACAGGTTGGATGTGCTCAGAAGGATTTTTCTGCTTAAAAGCTTTTACAATCATTTTATCTTCAGAAGCTAATTTTGCTACTGTCATAGCTTGATTACCTACATATTTTTCGACAATTTCATCTACCATTGCAGAAAATAAGATGCATACAAGGACGGTACTAACAAGAATAACTACAGTGATGAGTAATGTAATTTGGGCAAGTAAACTAAGTCTTCTATTCACGTAAAGAGAACGCATACATTCCTCCTTTTAAGGAATTAATAATGAAATAAAATACCGTCTTTTGTTTTAAGTTTAGCATAAAAAAAAGGAAGTTTAGCACCAAACTTCAAATGTTTACAATCAGACTGATAAAGGGAAAAATAAATCGAATAAACGCTTGACTTAAAGTATACTTTAACAATTATAATCAATTCGAAAACATCGCAAATGGAGGAATTAACATGAAATATACAGTAATCACTGGCGCAAGTTCGGGAATTGGATATGAAACAGCTTTAGCTTTCGCAGCGCGCGGAAAAAACCTTATATTAGCTGCACGTAGAGAAGACAAGCTGGATGAGTTAAAAGGAAAGATTGAAAAACTGAACCAAGATGTAAATGTTATTATCCAGTCGGTTGATTTATCCGTGGCAGAAAATGCTCACACGTTTTATGAGTCGCTTAAAGAATATGAGTTAGAAACATGGATTAACAATGCTGGATTTGGAAACTTTGCTTCTGTCGGTGAACAAAAATTAACTAAAATTGAAACAATGCTTCACTTAAATATCGAAGCCTTAACCATTCTTTCTTCTCTATTTGTAAGAGATTATGAAAATGTTGAAGGTACACAGCTTATTAATGTCTCTTCTGGAGGCGGCTACACCATTGTTGCTGATGCAGTCACTTATTGCGCAACAAAATTCTATGTAAGTGCATTTACAGAAGGTCTTTCTCAAGAATTGAAAGGAAGAGGATCAAAAATGCAGGCTAAAGTTCTAGCTCCAGCGGCTACGGAAACAGAATTTGCACAGCGTTCGATGGATATGAGTGATTTTGAATACGAAGGACGAGTACCTAAGTTTCATACGTCAAAAGAAATGGCTGCTTTTATGCTGGACCTTTATGATAGCAATAAAACGGTAGGACTTGTAGATGGCGTGACTTACGAATTTCAATTAAAAGATCCTATCTATCCATACGCAGACAGAGCGACAAGCTCAGATTCTTAAACAAAAAACACCCTTCCAAGGGTGTTTTTTTATGTCCGTTTAAATGAGTAACTATCTTGTTTATGTAATGAAGATGCTTAAAGATAATCTTTTCCTATTTATCTTTCCACGCTTCACTTCCTAATTTTTGTTTTGCTTTTTGTACATACTAACCGAACGGAGGTGACGAAAATGGGTACAAAAAAATCTGCTAACCGCGGTCAAGTAGCTCCTGGAGTTAACCCTCAAGGACACGGAAAAGATGTTGAATTTTCAACAGAACCGAAAAGTGAACTTGAAAACAAAGCGAAAAAGTCAAATACAAAAATTTAATTAACAAGGAGAAGATCACTCTTCTCCTCTCTTCCTCTTAGTTACTTTTTCGAAAACGAAACTCCCCAGATTGTTGACTCCTTTCTGCTTCTTATGAAACTGTATCAATAGTATAAAAAAGTATACTATACAACAAAAATGTGCGTACTTGTTAGGATGAATTATATGATTTATGATAAATCTGCAAACGGATTTTACGACAAATTGTATGTTAACTGACTGTTAGTTGTAAGCTATACAGGGTATAGATTACTCTGAACAGTTCATCATTAAATATTTTTACAGAAAGGTTGTTTACACATGAACAATACAGATAAGAAACAAGAAATTTTAGACGCATTTAACTTTCGTCATGCTACAAAAGAGTTTGATCCAGCGAAGAAAATTTCCGATGAAGATTTCCAATTCATTTTAGAAACGGGGCGCTTATCTCCAAGCTCAGTAGGTTACGAGCCGTGGAAATTTTTAGTCGTTGAAAATGAAGATTTAAAAGAAAAATTAAAAGCTGTTTCTTGGGGAGCACAAGGCCAAATTCCTACAGCAAGTCATTTTGTTATTATTCTTTCTCGTACAGACGCAAGATATGACTCTGAATATGTGTTAAATCTTCAGAAAAACGTAAAAGAAATGCCGGAGGATGTATTAGAGACATTAATGCCTCGTTACAAAGATTTCCAAGAAAATGATTTTCACTTGTTCGAAAGCAAGCGAGCACTATTTGATTGGGCCAGCAAACAATCTTATATTGCACTAGCTAATATGATGACATCAGCTGCTCAAATTGGCATTGATTCTTGCCCAATTGAAGGGTTTAACTATGACCAAGTACATGAAATTCTAAAAGAAGAAGGATTACTAGAAGACGGCAAGTTTGATGTTTCTGTTATGGTTGCATTCGGCTACCGTATTCACGAACCTAAACGCGAAAAAACAAGAAGAAGTATGGATCAAGTTGTACAGTGGATCAAATAATAAACCAAAAAAAGAAGAGGTGAGCAACGTCACCTCTTCTTTTTTATATCTTTATATGCTGCTATAAAATCACCAGGATCGGTGTGTATGGTATAAGCGAACATTCCTTGATTTGTATGTAAGTACAAAAAGCCGCTTTCTTTTGAAACGCATTTGTAAGAGATGTCAAATACGCTGTTAATGTGAAAGGACTCATTCTCTGTTTCAATATTATCAGTATATAAGCACATGTCTTTTGAATGCTGAATCGTCACTTTTTTTGTTCGTTTTATTTTTCTTTCAACGTATGTATAAGAAATCATAGAAATAATGCTCATAGTACAGCTCCCCTTCTTTATGAATATTTTCCTTTTGGAGCATAAAATATCTCGTTAACAAAACTCTATCACTTACCAAAAAACAATTCCAGAAATACTCTTTCTGGAATTGTTTTTAAGATTGTTGCTCTTTATTTTCTTCATCTTTGCAAAAATCGATATTACTGTTTGTCATAGAGGCAATAGCAGGAGAGCCATTTCCAAACGAAAAACAAGCTCCTACCAATTTTGTATTGGCCGTGTGACTATTTTGTACAACACAACCTACGCTTACATTTGAATTGTCTTTTAACCCGTTAGTCACGATATTCTCAATGTTAATAATACATCCCATTTTACCACCTCTTTCGTTTCTATTAACGTATGTCATCTCTGTATATATGTATAGGATGTTCGCCTATTGATGATAAGTTGTTTGCTGCAAAATAGAAAAAAGAATCTTCGTATACCCTTTAAACAGAGAAGACACTCAAATGATGTCTTCTCCTTAAGTGAATTTAACTTTTCACAGCTTTTTCCCAGTCTGATGCAAACTTTTCAATTCCTTGTTCTGTTAACGGGTGTTTTACTAATTGTTCAATTACAGCATACGGAATGGTCGCAATATGAGCCCCAGCAAGAGCTACTCGTGTGACGTGATCTGGGTGTCTGACTGACGCTGCTATAATTTGTGAGTCAATGTGTTGAATTCGAAATAGCTCGGCAATTCGAGATACCAGATACACACCGTCTTCTGAAATATCATCTAAGCGTCCTAAAAATGGCGATACGTATGTCGCACCAGCACGGGCTGCTAGAAGCGCTTGATTCACTGTGAAAATTAACGTTACGTTTGTTTTCACGCCTTTTTTAGCTAGATAACGGGTTGCTTCCAATCCAGCAATGGTCATAGGAAGTTTAATTGTTATATTTTTGTCTCCTCCGTTAATTTTTATAAGCTTTTCTGCTTGCGCAATCATGTCTTCTGCTGTTACTGTGTCGGGGGTGACTTCTGCTGAAACGGATTCTACTTCCGGGACGGTTTTTAAAATTTCTTCGATGCGATCTTCAAACTTTACGCCTTCTTTAGCTACTAGCGAAGGGTTTGTGGTAACACCTGATAATACCCCAATTTTATATGCTTTTTTAATATCTTCCAGGTTAGCTGTATCAATAAAAAATTTCATCATGTATTCCTCCACTCGTTATGTTAAAAACAGCTTTTCAGGGGCATTTTTGCATAACTTTATGTTCAAATGGAATTGCCCTCTTCATATTGTCTTCATAAAATAAAATTTATTTCCTTTCAAATGCTGTATGTTTTTCTCCAAGTTTTCCCTTCTTTAAACTCATCTGAATAACTTCTATTTGTATGTATCATACTAATGATGTTGAAAAACCTATCATCTACTCAACTAAAAAACCTCCAGCATTTATGCTGAAGGTTAAGATACATTCTACTCTTAATTTTTTAGTCCTCTATAGCGAGCTGTTTTTAATTCTTGAACGTAGGGTTCAAAGTCCGGCATCTCTACAGCTCTCGCCAATTCGATTGCTTTTTCAATATCGTATGGAATACGCACAAATTGAATAGAAAATGCTGAAGGACTTTCGTCTTGATCCCTTCCTTCCAAGATAAGATAGGAAGCTTGTGGTAAATCAAGCGGGTTTCCTACACTTCCTACATTACACAGCGTTTTCCCTTTAATATGTTGAATAAATGCATTATGTACATCTCCGTAACAGATGACATCCGGTTCTCTTGATCCTTTTATATTTTCCGTATATTCCGTATTAGCAAATAGACTAAGGCGCTTTTCAAGTGAATCCCAGGGTTGAATTCGGTCATAAAGACTTCTAGGTGAAGCGTGAAACATTCTAATTAATTTCCCGCTCATCATAAACTCAACAGAAAAAGGAAGTTCCTTTAAGTATGCTTCTTGGTTTGAACTTAACTTCTCTTGATGCCATTTTAACGCTTCAAATTCCGCAGGCTTTGTAATGAAGTCATCCCAGTTCCCCATTACTGTTACTTCGCACTTTTCTTTTATGATATCAATTGCTTTACTTGAATCCGGTCCTTTTCCTACTAAATCACCTAGACAAATGATGCGATGGATATCTCGTTGTTGTATGTCAGCTAAAACTGCTTCTAATGCAGGGAGATTTCCGTGGATATCTGAAATAACAGCAATTTTGTCCATTGATTCCTCCACTCCTTTTTCATATGTATGTATTCAAGCCTTTTCTTTATTATAACATTTTATGATAAGACCGTTTACTAAAACGGGTCCTCTTCATTTAACAAGCAACGGTATAATTCGAATGGATATAAAAGGGAGGAATAAGAAGTGGATTTTTATGGATTGGGAAGAAATCTATCTTCCTTATTTATTAACATAAAATAAAGGAGTACTGTAATATATTTATACGAGTACTCCTTTATTGGTAGTTAGGTAGTATAGAGAGTCGCCAGATACCTCATTTATCTTGCGACTTTTGGTTTATAGCTTATTGAACACCAACTGCGTCAAATGACTTGCCTACTGAAATTACTTCTTGAGAGCCTGAACCGTATAGATCAGCAGCAGCTTGTACTAAACCTGCACGCGCTTGGCTGAACGTTGTAGACTGAGTGAAGTATAGCGTATTGGCACGGTAATAAATTTTTCCTAGCTTATCGCCGCCGATGCCTGTTACAGTAACTCCGTAATGAGTTCCTCCGTTAGCTAGCAAGTAGGCAGCTTTGTTGATAATACCGCTATTTGTATGAACCCCGCCGTTGTCACTAGAACCTGTATAGCGCTTTGAATAATGATCCGGATCTCCATATTTCGCTGGGTTGCTCATTGAACGAAGTGCATCGCCGCTTGTTCCAGGCGTATAAATATCCTCTCCAATTTCCCAATCTGGATTTCGGTTGTCATAGTATTCTACCAACGTTCCGAAAATATCGGAAATCGCTTCGTTTAATGCACCTGATTCATATTGATAGATTAAATTAGAACTTCTTTCTGTCACCGCATGCGTCAATTCATGTCCGATAACATCTAATCCTCCTGATAGCGGAACAAAAGTAGTTCCATCTCCATCTCCATATACCATTTGAGAGCCATTCCAAAACGCATTGTTGTAGCCGCTGCTATAATGAACAGTCGATTTTAGCGGAGCTCCTGCATTGTCATAGGAGTTGCGGTTAAATTTGTTTTTATAATAATCATATGTCACGCCTGCATAATAGTGAGCATCTACTGCAGCTGCATCGCGAGTTGCATTGTACGTATTATCGGTATCGGCCCATAGCGTACCCGGAAGAGATGTGCGATTTTTTGCATCGTACGTATAGATTGTAGCGCCTCTTGTATTATCTTGTAAGTAGTAAGTAGAACTAGATAACGTTGTCTTTAAGGATTTAGTATCTCCAAGAACTCCTTTACCTGAGCCAATAGCATTTGTGCCTGTTACAGGTTTCGCTGCCGGCTTTGCCACTTGCTTCACGTCGGCTTTTGGACCAGCTACGGAATCAATTGTATTGTACTTATCCAGTACTTTACCGCTAGTAGCATCAACAAAGTAATAATAGTTGCCTGGTTCAGGATTTAAGAAATTTAAATTTACTACATAAGCGTATGTAGTGTCTGAACCATTTTGATAAATATACAGTTCAGATGAAGGAGATTTTTCATACGTCGGCTTAAAGCCTAAGTCTTTTTCAGCTACTTGAATCGCCTTTTTGCTGTCAAGTTGCTTTTGGCCTTTTAATTTTTCCTTTTTATCTAAATCAGGAGCTACTGTACCTGATACAACTTTTAAGGTTCCATCTTTCGCTACGTGTGCTAATTGAGTAGATCCCCAAACGGGAATATTATTATATACTTGCTGCAAGCGTACCACGGTTGCTTGTTCAATAGGATCTTTCACCACTTCTGTCACTTTAAATGAGTTTTGAGCATTTTCGTTTCCTAATTTATATTTGTCTTTATTTGTATTCATATAGTGAAATACGACGTCTTGAGCCTTCTGCGATGACGGGCCCGAGAGCTTTCCGGAAATAAACTCAGGAGATTTAATTTCTTTGTTATACTTTTCAGTTGAAAGTACATTGTTTGGCGCAGCACTGCTCGTATGTGCAAAAGCAAATGATGAAGAAAGAATACCAACTGATAATAATACCTTTAAAGCCTGTTTTTTCTTTTTCATAGTTTTTTTCTCCCTATCCCTAGTAAATTTAATTACCCCAATTTTTCTGTTAATTGCGATAATTAGCAACATTATAGCAACTAAAAATTACTACGTCTATATATTATTTCAATATTCCTATTATTATGAAAATTAAAAATAAGTCCTCTGCAATAAGTCTTTTTTACCTATTTAAACTATATGAAAATCATTTATGTTGATTTTCATACAAGTAAAATAATTCTTCTAGCCAGCTAATAAAAACTAGTAGGATAGGTAGCGTTATTCGTTCTTACTGTCAGTTCTATGAAGCATTTTACAAAAATTACTTATAAGGAAAATTATAAATTTCAGACCATTTTTTCGGCTTAAATATACTCTTCCTCTTCATTTTTTTTATTTTTTTAATCTATTAATTAAATTTTTTATATGTTTTTTATGTACGTGCACAACATTATTTTATTATAGTACTGTACTTCTTATGAACGTAAAAAAGCACGAATCTACTAAAATCTTTGTAAATCCGTGCTTTTTCTGTTTATTTCAAGCATACACAACCAACGATAACTAATAAAACAAATAGTACAACGATTAATGCAAAACCGCCACCGTAACTACCGTAGCCGCCGTAACCGCCGTAGCCATAACCACCGCCGTAACCCCAGTTACAAAATCCCATTTCACTTCACCTCCGTAGCCTGTTTACTCTATAGCATATGTACAGGCTAGAAAAAATGCTCGCCCATTTATCGCCCTTTTATAACGATAAAAAAGAAATTGAGACATAACGAAATCACTCCAATCAATAGCTAGAAGCAACTAAATAGATGAAACCTACGTTCACCCTACCAATGAAAAAATCCGAACGATTCATCGTTCGGATTTTCCTTCAACTAAACTGCTTTTGTCACAGCCTCTTTTAAGATAACAAATATTAACTTATTTACTTTTAGAAGCTTGTTCTTTAAAGCGAAGTATGTAATACGGAACAATACAAATAACCGCCAAAACGAGAGCCGTTAAACTGACTATGCGGGGATTATTAAGCCCGAAAGAATAGTCTCCAAAAGATGCTCCAATTGCAATAATAGCAAAAATAATATACAGAATACGAAATATGTTAATCCACTTTTTCTGTTTAATCGTAACCACTCCTTTGCTTATTTTACTCCAACATAGAATATTATAACTTTACTAAACAACTTGTTGCAAAATTTCTTCTGCCTTTAACTGATTACCTTTTATTTTAACGGTAAACAAATTTCCACATTCGTCCCTTTGTTTACTTCACTTTCAATACTAAGAGTTCCTTTATGCTGCTGGATAATATTAAAGCAGATCATTAACCCTAACCCAATACCGTCTTCTTTAATACTGTAAAATGGTTCACCTAAATGTTTAATGCGATCTTTTGAAATTCCTACACCTTCATCAATAATTTGAATATGAAGGTGATTGTTGTCTTTTTGTCTCAGCTCAACTTTAATTTCGCCTCCGGAAGGCATTGCTTCAATCGCATTTTTAAGAATATTTATAAACACCTGTTTCATTTGATTGCTTTCACAATATACAAGAGGCAATTCTCCATATGAGTGAAGTTCAATAAAAATGTTTTTCATGGTTGCTTGAGGCTGCAGCAATAAAATCACTTGTTGAATTAACAGCTGCAAATCAATCGACTGAAATGTTACGGCCTGTGGTTTTGCCACAGACATGAATTCATCTGTAATCATTTCAATACGCTCAATTTCAGAGGATATAATGTTCATATAGGTTAACTCTTCTTTACTCGCTTTTTCAGTTAATAGCTGCATAAACCCTTTGATGGCCGTTAAAGGATTTCTAATTTCATGAGCAATAGCTGTAGCAAGCTGACCGACCGCTACTAATTTCTCAGATTTCTGCAACAGCTCTTCTGTTTCTAGGTATTCTGTCCTGTCTCTTGAAACAATAAGAAGCACTTTTTTGTTTTCTATATTGAACAATTTCCCACTATATTCTAGTTTTTTTACTTCTCCAGACTTAAATGTAAACTGTGATTGCAGCGTGAAAGAAAGATTTCCTTGGCGAATTTCTTCAACCGTTTTTCGAACAATGTCAGAATCTCTAGGTATAATATCTTGGCATGGCATGGATAAAAGCTCTTCTCTCGTATATCCAAAGCGCTTACATCCAGCTTCATTTACTTCGATAAAACGAGAAGGAAAATGATTAGAACCTATTTCAAGTAAATAAATTGCGTCGTTTGCATATTCAAATAACGTTCGATATTTCAACTCACTTTCCTTAAGCTTACGATGCAGCAAGTCAAGCTCTTTTCTCGCTTTTTTAGCCTCAGATATATCCACACATACTCCAGACAAACCTATTAACTCATCTTTCCCATTAAAAATTGGCGAAATAGTGATGCGAAGATCTACTAAACTTCCGTCTTTACGAGCTCTTACAACTTCTACTCGATTGATTGCCTCTTTTTCAGCAACCGTCTTTTTTATATTCTCATGTACGTCCTCACTAAAAGCCCCTGCTATTTCGTAATATGTTTTCCCAACTACTTCGTGGGCTTTCCAGCCATATACTTTTTCGTAGGCTTCATTAACTCGCAAAATCCGCCCTTCTAAATCAGTTATGATCACCGCATCCATGTGATGATTAATAAAAGACTCCAGCTGTTCTTTCGTATATTCCAGTTCTTTTTTCATTATTCTGACAAAAAAAGAATCTTCTTCATCCTTACATGAATCTGATCCAGCATAAGCAGCTTCTTCTGCTACAGCGTAAAATTTACGATAAAATTCTATCGTCGCTACAGCTACTCCCAGTCCGAGAATTCCGAACACTAAATATTCTATTTCGCTATAAAACGGCGACTGAATAGGTGTATTCCAGAAGTAATTCGTCAGTAAGACATGAACGATAAAATGAATAAAAAAACAAAGAAGAGATTGTTTTAATAAAGAAAACTGCTTTCTATATCGAATAAGAGGGAGGGAAAATAAAAAGGTAAAGATTAAAATTAAGATAGTCAGTAACCAATGACTTTCTAAATAGATACTGCACACAGCCATAGTGATACCTGCAACTGCACCGGCTCTATAACCAAAGTATAGAACGGTCAAAATAAGAGGAAGAAAACGTAAATCATATGTAATCTGTTGATACGTAACGCTATATATCATAAGAATAGCAGAAACAATACTTGCATAAACACCACTCATCCATTTGTATTTATGGGCTAGACGCTGCAGCAAAAATATTCGTATCGCAATCATAATACTGACAAAAAACGAAAAAATACATAAGTTAACAAATAATCCGCTACTAATCACTCCTTCTATTCCTCCTTTACTTGTAAATATGCGTGAAATAATTCCCTTATATAGAGAGTGTAACATGAATAAGCGCTGCTATTTATAAAATTGATAAAAAAAACTAGTCTCGCCCGAGGCAAGACTAGTTTTTTTATTATCTATGCTGATCTTGATACATAGGTCCTTCTGAAATCATATTGCTTTCAGAAACGTACGTAGGATCTGAATGCGCATCTTTATTTAGGCTAGCATTTACCTGCTGTTTTTTAGATAAACTTGAAAGTTTTACTTTGGCACTTCGAACAAGTCCTTTTACTTTTCGGCGTTTCGCAGCATCGCTTAATAGATAAGACGTAATGCCGACTCCTACCGTTGATAGCGTAATACCTGATATCAATGCTTTTTGTTTTCGTTTTCTCATAATAACTCCTTCCTTGTACCTTTTTGAATCTTACAATAACTTTTCCCTCTCAGGTACTCTTTCAAACCCGATTATTCAGATTATTCACTTCTTTAATAAGACGCTGCAGCGTGTCCGCTCCTGCTATTCCATCTGAAAAAAGGCCATATTGATTCTGGAATTTTTTCACTGCAGCGATTAATTCATCTCCATAGAAACCGTCTGTTCCAAACTTCGGAAGAGAAAAACCTAGCGTAAGTAAGTTTTGCTGAATTTGTTTGACTCCTAACCCTCTATCACCTTTGGAATAGACAAATGGTCCTTTTGTATTATTCGTCATAGAGAGATTTGTTGTGACTTCTTTAAAAAATGAGCAGTCCATTTCATTTATATCCACATTTGTAGAAATTCCTTTTACTCTGCCAGAATCCGTATACTGAAACATTGCCCATCGCTGCCATTGACTTAGCTCACCAGGGTGCTGCATACCGCCTTGTCTGTTGTTTGCACTATATCTTGCTACCCACAAAGGATACTTACTTATTTCAGTTGTAAAAAAAGTTTTAGCAAAATGATAATTCGTATATACGATAGGCTTAATCCCTGTTGTTTTGTGAACATGCTCGAGCCAGCTTACGGCAAAGCGAGAAACAAATTCTTTGGATTTTTTCTTATCTTCTTCTAGATCCAAACACGGCGGAAGGTCTAGTTTCATTTGTCCAAGCTGAGCAATAAAAAAAGCAGCTTCTTTCTCCGGGCTATTTGTACAGTGAGCATAATGATAAAATCCTACTCTCAAGCCCGCATTTTTAGCACCTATATAATTTTCATAAGATCTAGGGTCTACAAAAGTTCCGCCTTCTGTTAACTTTATATACACCCCTTTCACTGAGGTGTTTTTTATTTCTTTCCAATTAATGATTCCTTGATGATGAGAAACATCGAGAATAATAGGATTATTTGAATGTCGACTTTGCATAGTTTTCACCTCTTTTGCTAGCTTCCTTATGTATACGACGAATATTTTAAAACCCCTGTTTTTCCGGATCTTGATATTCTTTTATAACGATGTGTAAAACGTTGCTCATTTGAATAGCTAAATAAGCTTCGTGTTTTTTGTCATAATAACGATACCATCCTTGCGTATGAATAATAGATTCCTCAAGCTTTTTTACATTTTCTGATTCAACCAATGTACTGATTGATTTTTCATTTCCAAAATAAAACTTCACTTCGTACGTCACTTGAATCCCTCCTTTATAAAGATGTAAATACCCTAATCGTATGTACTTGAATCTAGTATAAGGTAGTGTAAAATTTCTTTTAATCCGCTTTCTTTTTTTATATGTTTATTTAGAACAATGTTCATTTTATTATAAAACAAGAAGCCAAGCATTTTGAGCTGCTTGGCTTCTTGTTTTATTTTGATGGATGAATCATATTAGCTGGATTTACCCATTGCTCAAATTGTTCTTCTGTCAGAAGGCCTGTTTTTACCGCTGCTTCTTTTAATGTCGTTCCTTCTTGATGAGCCAGCTTGGCGATTTTAGCCGCATTTTCATACCCTATGTGCGGATTTAACGCTGTTACAAGCATAAGAGAATTTTCTAGATTATGCTGAATTTTCTCTTTGTTGGGTTCAATTCCTACTGCGCATTTATCGTTAAAAGCCTGCATGGAATCTGTCAGCAGTCTGACTGATTGTAAAAAATTATAAATAATAACCGGCTTAAATACATTTAATTCAAAGTTTCCTTGACTAGCCGCAATGCCAATCGTCACGTCATTCCCTAACACTTGTGCAGAAACCATTGTTAGAGCTTCACTTTGAGTTGGATTTACTTTTCCAGGCATAATAGAACTTCCTGGTTCGTTAGCAGGAATCGTGATTTCACCTAATCCGCTCCGAGGACCGCTTGCCAGCCAGCGTACGTCATTGGCGATTTTCATTAAGTCAGCTGCTAAGGCTTTGAGTGCACCATGGGCATAAACCACTTGATCGTGACTTGTTAATGCATGAAATTTATTAGGTGCTGAGATAAATGTTTTTCCAAGCGTGCTGCTGATTTCTTTCGCTACTTCATCGCCGAAGTCAGGATGTGCATTTATCCCCGTCCCAACAGCTGTACCGCCAATAGCTAGCTCCTTCATATACTCTACGCTTTGTTTAATCATTTCTTCATTTTTTTCGAGCATATGATGCCATCCGCTAATTTCTTGTCCTAGTGTTAGCGGTGTAGCATCTTGTAAATGGGTTCTTCCTATTTTAATAATATCTTTAAACTGCTCTTGCTTCGCAGCAAACGTTTCTTTTAATGTTTTTAGAGTAGGTAATAATTGGTCTTCGACTTCTAGTACAGCTGCAATATGAAGAGCTGTAGGGAAAGTATCGTTAGAGCTTTGTGACATATTAACATCATCATTTGGATGGAGCGTTTCGTCGCCGTTTATTAGCTGGTTTCCCCGGTGGGAAATCACTTCATTTACATTCATGTTTGATTGCGTTCCGCTTCCTGTCTGCCATACTACTAAAGGAAAATGTTCATTCCATTTCCCTTCAATAATTTCGTTAGCAGCTTGCACGATGGCTTCCGATTTCCCTGCTGATAGTTTGCCTAGTTTATGATTGCTAATAGCCGCACTTTTCTTCAGAACCGCAAAAGCGCGTATTACTTCAATCGGCATTTTTTCAATCCCTATTGGAAAGTTTTCTTTACTTCTTTGCGTTTGCGCTCCCCATAGTTTATCTTCTGCCACTTTAATTTCTCCAATTGAATCTCTTTCGATACGATAGCTCATAGTTAGAACTCCTTTTCAATATTTTCTTTACCTATTAGTATTGATTATATGGATGAATTTCATGACATAATAACAATTATTCACTGTTGAAAATTCCCTTTTTTCTATTTTTTAAACGGGCTTAACTTATTTGATTATTTAGCTCATAGTTTATTTTGATTTTATGATACAAAAAAAGATCCGAAGAATACGCTCTTCAGATCTTTTTAATACGTCCAATTTTACTTATGAATCCATACAGCACCAGCTGAATTGTCTTTTGCTTCACCAATTACGTCTAATTTTAATCCGTTTTGAGGAAGCAAGCGGCCTGCATCTTTAATTCTTTCATCTAAATACGATTTTTTATCGTTAAAGCTTGTAACACCATTTGATTCTTTAGATGAAATCGTTCCCCACGTTTTATGAGAATATGACCAAGCAGGTGATTTATCAAATGAGAACGCCGCGTCTGCAATTTGATATCGGCTTGAATTTGCTGTAGTGCTAATACCATTCACATTAAAGTAAAGAACTTTATGAGCATGTGAATCAACTACACCAAGGAATCCTTCACCCGGATGTTGTCCTACCCAGTTATCAAGATAGCTTTCATCTGCGTACCAAAGCAGCATGCCTGTATTATATTTTGCACCGCGCGCGAATTGAAGTGCTTTATCACTGCCTGCATAGTTTCTCCACTCAAGGTAATAATAGTTATCTTTATAGCTGATGCCGTTTGTCTTTTCAAATCCATCTAACGTTACCTTTGGAGCTCCTTCAGCATCGTCCGTGAATACCGTTTTTCCATCTACTACTAAACTAGCATTATCAAGAGCGAATCCTTGAAGAGCAAGTCCGCCGTCCGTGACGTATTCAAATTGAAGCTTGATTTTTTTACCTTTAAACTGCGTTAAGTCATAACTTTTATCTTCCCATTTTCCGTTAGATGTTTCAGCAGAACCATCTGCATTATTCGCTTTATCACCAATTGTATCTAACAGAACTTTTGAACCGTCAGGAAGAATCGCATTTACATATAAGTAATCGTATTCTGCCTCTACTTCATAGAACGCTTTGTAATTGAATTTAGCTGTGTTGGCCGTTGTTAAATCAAATTCTGGCGTTGTCATCGTCGTATGCAGATCGTCTCCGCGTTTACTGTAATAATAGTTGCTTCCAAACTCAGGCTTAATCCCTTGAACAGCCTTTTTAGGTAAATTAATCTTTACAATACCCGGTCGTTTAGATTTTGTTACACTTTGATCAACCACGCTCACAGAGCCCGATTTTGTAATGTTTTTGCTGTCAATTTGTTGAATATTTGCCCAGTTTCCACCCATATTTGCTTGGAAAAACTCTTTATTTTGCGGGGAGAAACTTGTCGGTTCTGTTCCAGCTACTTCACCAGCCCAGCTCCCTCCGCTCATAATTGACCAAACGCCTACCGGCTCACCTTGACCCGTATACTGTGTATCATACTCATCCGGCAAACCTAAATCATGGCCAAATTCATGAGCAAAAACCCCAACTGCTCCGTCTTCCGGTTCGATTGTATAATCATAAGCAGCCATGTTTGTTCCAGGAACTTTATATACTTGTCCCAAAGTAGAGCGGTGAGACCAGATAGCATCGTTTCCTAGTTTACCTCCACCTGCTTCTTGCCCAGTTCCAGCATGAATGACCATTAAGTGATCCACTATGCCGTCAGGCTCATTGCGGTTGCCATCTCCATCGATATCATATTGATCGAACTGATCATAATCTGAAAGGTTAATGCCGCTTTTTGCTGCTGCAGCAAGCGCTTCTTTTACAAGGTTACGAGGCCCTTTAGATCCAGGCGCATTATCGTTTCCTCCCGCTGGATTGTCTGCTCCGTATTCTTTTGCGTTTCCAGGTACGGTTAACCAGTCAGAAACCGTTCCATCTACTGTGTAACTACCTCCAGACTGTTCTTCATAATATTGTTTAAACGTTTTAATTTTCTTTCCGTTGAATAGCGTAAAGTCTTTCTTTCCAAACATTAATTGCTGATAGTGATTTCGGTTAAAGTCTTTTGCATACATGTAACCAGGTTCTTGAACGACATTATTGTGCTTAAAGTCTGCGTATTCGACTAAAAGTACAAGAACTTTATCTTTTCTCACTTGTCCGTTATATTTTGCCTGAGCTGCAGGTTTAACGTTTACCCCGTTCCCCGAATTGTTTCCTTGAGACTTAATGTTAGCAAATTCGCCTCGTTGAAACTTTTCTTTTTGTTTTGTTTGCATTTCTTTCGCTTTCAAATCAATTTTGCTAGCTTTATGTCCTTTCATGCTCTCTTTATGTGCATCTTTTTTGTTTATGTAAGAAGTAACGGCTTTCTTCACTTCTTGCGGTGTTGCACTTTGAGAAATAACTCCTTGGTTTTTCAGTGCGTTAGCCAATCTTTCTTCCGGTACTGTATTCATATCAATTGGTGAACTCGGAAGTTCTTCCGATTGTGCGGTTTTAGCTGAAGCAGTACTTCCATTCATAAGTACTGGTCCCACTCCGCTTAATGTAACAGTTGTGGCAAGAAAAGATGTCCCCAAAATCTTTTTCCAGCTTTTCAAGTAAACCCCTCCATTTTAGAATTTTCAAACTATTAGCAAGATTTATTTTATATTCTAAAACTAGGAAGGTCAACTACATTTTACTATATTATTAAAATTTTTTGATTCTAGTAGATAATGTAAAATAGTTTTATAGTATGTAACTAGTTTTCTTTGCCTGACAATTAAAATGTCTGATAAACCCTTCTTGCGTATGCAAATTCCATGCCAAATCGATAACCACAACTAAAACTGTATGAAGCGTATTTTTTTAGGGAATTAGAACCACCTTTTCCATATTACTATTATATAAAAACAAAAAATTCCCCATTATGGATACAGAAAGATAAAAAAATCACTTCTCGATAGACGAGAAGTGATAACCTTTGTATGCAAGTAAATTTAAGAATGTTCTTTTTGACGATGCAGCAAGATATGATAGAGCGACGTGCTCCAAATAGACATATTGCGCGCTGCGATTTCATAAGGTTTTTCATCAATTTTAAACAAGAAATCCCCTTCATAACTCACGGATTTCCCTTGCTTTTCCAGCTCTTGTTTAACAGCTTCAATCCATTCTACTGCATTCGTATAATGTTTGTTCAAACGAACTTTAATAGTTTGATTCCTGTAATGAATAAAAGATGTAATTCCCCAAAAAATTAAGACAAGAAAAAGTACCATATACAGCAATTGCATGATAACGATCCCCTTCTTCCTTCATTTCATTATTTTCAATGAAGACTTAATTTAGATGAGTAAATATTACTATTCTCCTTTGCTATCGTCATCTCCTTTAAAAAAGTGAATTCCTTTTCCACGTGGGCGTATAAAATAAACCCGTGTACATGCTTGCTCATCTTTTTTACTAACGTTTTCTGTTAAAAAATGATAAGCTAATAGAATGATAAATAGAAAGGGAGGGCGACGAGTTGTCAACTGAACAAGTGAAATTAGCAGCCGTTTTAGATGTTGAAACAACGGGCTTAAGTGCTCAAACATGCGATATTATCGAACTGGCAATTGCTGTTGTTTCTTATGATTCTTCTACCGGAGAAATAATCGACATTGTAGAAGAATATGAAGAATTTAATATGCCTTCAACTCCCATTTTCCCGTATATTACAAACTTAACGGGAATTACAAATGAGATGGTCAAAAATAAAACATTAGACGATAAAAAAGTGGAATCGCTGTTAACTAGCGTTTCGGCTATCATCGCTCATAATGCTTCTTTCGATCGCAGTTTTCTTTTAAAACGGTATCCATCTTTATTTAACCAAAAATGGCACTGCTCTATGCGTGCTGTCAAATGGAAAGAGTACGGCTTTCCTAATAAAAAACTAACAACACTTCTTGACCATCATAAGATTGAGAGAGAGAACGCTCACAGAGCTATGGATGACGTGAAAGGAACCATTGACTTACTAAGACAGCAAAATCCTAGCGGAGAGCCCTATTTTTCTGAAGTATTAAAAAAAGCAATGAGCAAACCTAAAAAAACAGCGGCTTCCACTCGTTTTTAACTCAACAAAAAAAGCGCAGCTTCTGCGCTTTTTTTATTTTTATTTGCCTATTTCTTAAGTGTTGAGTTATATGTTTGAGGAATATGGTTGTAAACAGCGAGGTTGTAAACGCACCGGAAGAAAAAGAAAAGTGCCTGCTTTCAAACCAAAAAATCGCGGAGGAACAAACTGAACAGCTGGTGTTTACAGACATATACGAAATCAGCTGAATTGCTAATAATCTAGAAGATTCAAATTATACTTCTCTTACCTTTTGGCTTTGAAGGTCGTGATGCGTTTGTTCTAGTTCACTTAAATTCAATTCGTACAAATGTCTCCCGTCTTCTGCTTTAAAGTAACCCGATTCAATAATTTGATTCATTAAAAGATCTTTCTTTTGCTCAAATGCTTTTTCAGATGTCATGTTATCATCTCCTTTTTAGGTGAATATCTTTCATAGAAAAGACGTACACCGCTTGTGGCATACGTCTTGTTGTTTTTCACACTCGTTACCTATGTTTAAAAACAACGCAATCGTTACATTTTATCGAGAAGGCTGCTTACGTCTTGCAGCCATATTGAACATTTTGGTGATGCACTACTTTTATACCCTTCATGATGTTCTTAAAACGCAATTGGAAAAAGATTTTCATAAAATCTGTTTGCCATCTACTGCCCCGCTTTCAAAATGCGGCTGTGCGGCGATTTTTTTTGTTGCTAAACTAACCACCATTAATACAACTAAATTAATAAATAAAGAAATGACGCCGACATTTGTATCTTTAATGATTTGTGGCAACGCAGGAAACAACGTGCCAAGCGTTGTTTCAGTAATCGTTATATACATCACAGACGCAATGCCGGCAACAATACCTGCACACGCCCCGTATTTAGTCACGATATTGTTTTTCATTAAACTAAAAATAAAAGCAGGAAACAGCTGCGTCACAATGCTGTAGCCCATTAGTAAAAGCGTTACAATTGTATTCCCTCCATGAAGTGTAAAATAGACTGAAACAAGCGCAATGACTGGTACGAAGCATTTAGCCAGTATCGAAATTTGTTTGCCCGTCGCTGAGGGAACAAGCACGCCGTAAACGTTTTTAGATAGTGACGTAGAAGCTGCCATCAAGAGCATCGATCCAGGTACAAGTGCTGTTAATAAACCGGCTGCGCCAATAAAGCCGACAATCCACGGGTCAAATGTTTGAATGGAAAGACGAAGCAGTGACAAGTCCGCTTCTGCACCTTGTAGTCCAGGTACCTGCATAAGAGCAGTGAACCCTACAAAAAAGACAAAAAGCAGCATTAACGTATAAATAGGACTTATAATAGAATTCTTTCGAAATACATTCTCGTTTTCAGCTGAATACGTTGCATTAAACGTATGCGGCCACATGTAAAATCCTAATACGGTCAGCATGACTGTAGAAATAAACCACGAAATACTTAGACCTGTCTTGGGAAGAGTAAGAAACGTTGGATTTGCTTGATGCACAGCCTCAAACATCGGCTGTAAGCCTCCGTAGTAATGAATTGGCATATATATTCCTAAAAATAAGACAACAATAAAAATCATAATATCTTTCACAATAGCCGTCCACGCGGAGCCATGTATGCCTGATATCATTAAGTAAACCGTTAATGATATGGCTCCAATCCAAATGGCTGCAGTTGAAGAGATAGACCCATAAGAAGCTTCAGATACAATAATGCCTAGGCCTTTGAATTGTAAAATAATATAAGGAACAATTGCCAGCACCCCTGCGCATGAAACAACGATGCCGAGAAACGGGCTGTTGTATTTTGAAACAAAAAAATCCGGCTGAGACATAAGCTTATGCTGCTTCGCATATCGCCATATTTGCGGGCCAATCCAATACCCTAACACGTACGCTAAAGAAATATAGGCTAAAATATAAAACGCTGGTCCTCCTTTTCCATATGCCCAAGCGCTTCCTCCTAGAAACGTAAAAGTAGTATAGATTTCACCCGCCATCAAAAAGAAGACAAAAACAGTTCCAAAACCTCTGCCGCCTACGCTCCACTGTTCTAAATCCATTTTTTTGCCCCGCGTAGCTCGAATTCCAAGATAAATAGCTAAAAGTAAAAAGCCAAAAATAATAATCAGAGCAGTATTCATTATTTATCTCCTCCTTTAACAGCAGGATCGAGCTTGTACACAATGCCCATAATAAAAGACGTAAGGATTACCCACATAACAATCCAAAAAAGAAAAAAAGGCATCCCTAAAATAAACGGCGTCACTTTGTTAACAAAAGGCAATAAACCTAATATTCCTACAAACGGAAGCAGGCAAAGAAGATAAATTATTTTCATAGAACTCCTCCTTAATCACACGGCTTATCAGTACTTATCTAACACTTTAACTATCTCATTATGTACTTCTCTTATTCTTCTCTTTACACCTCCATTCTTGAGCTAAACGAGACGTTTGGCATAGAAAACCGCCGTTTATTTGTTCCTTAGTATCTTCCATTTGTCCCCATGTGAAAAGGAGTTTGTAAGGCATGCTTACAAGATTTTGAATGCAGCAGAATATAGACAAACAAAAAGAAACGGAACTCAGAGTAAAGGTCTCAGTTCCGTTTCGATTTAGCATTTCTATACTTTATTCTTCTTTTTTCTTTACACCAAGCGAAGAGAGAGCTTGTTTTAAATGTCCAAACGTTTCAATTTTATTAAAACTGATTCCTACATTAACAGCCGTCTGAGCCATGTCAGGATTCACTCCTGACATAATCGCATGGATGCCTAGCAGCTGCAAAATGTTAATCAAATCAAAAAATTTGTGAGCAACATACGTGTCTACATAATTTACACCCGATAAGTCAATGACTAGATGCCTTATATGTTTTTCTGCACACTTTTTTGGAACAACCTCGATAATAGAATCACCTTTGATTTCATCAATAAGCCCTACTAAAGGCAAGACCGCGATGTGATTTACAATTGGAATGACAGGAAAACTCGTTTCGTCGATTAGCTCTTGCTGAAGACTTATTTTTTGCCTTGTGATTTTATAATACTGTTCGGAGAATTCATTAAGGAGTTTATCAAATGTTGTATGATAAACTTCGCTCCAAGACAGTATATCTTCTTTTGTAATAGATGAATGTATCAGGCTATATGTTTTGACATACGTCCAAATAATTTTTCTTGTTTTGCTTAGCGCTTCTACTACCTCGTAAATCGGCGTATCAAATTTAATTCTGCTGTTTACTACTTCCGTCGTCCATTTCACCATACGTTGTTTAAAAATCTTTTGATCGTCAAGAAAGCCGCTCGCAATTGTTTCGATCGTATAAAGATGCTGCTCACGCAGCTTTTTCTCAACTGAAGCATCTGCGTCCTTTGAGTAAATCGATCCTTTAATATTACTTCTTTGGCGCAGCCATTCTTCACTGATAGAGGCTGAATTCTCTAAAATATATTCAAAAAGACGTTGATTTTGTTCGCTCACTACTGTTTAACCTCCGTTCACTTTCTCCTTCTGTACAATCACTTACAAAACGCACCTTATGAGAAATTCATGCTTCATGTTTTTTCCTCGTCCATCTCTATCATACACGATAACCGCTCTGCATACTTATAGAGAATTAGATATAAACAAGCAGGTATTTGATTATCTACATAGATAAACTGCCGTGTATGATGAAACTATCATTTATTTTGACATGAAAGGATGTTAATTGTATTGAAAAAATCAATTATTTTGTTGGGGCTTCTCGCTACAAGTATTGGATTATCAGCTTGCTCAAACAATACAACAACTTCTTCTGCTACAAACTCTTCTGCACATTCAGGTCATGAACATCATAAAGCTGCAGTTGCTGATATTCGCGAAGAGACTCCAGGAGCAGATGTTTTACCACAGTTTTTGAAGAACCAGCCTAAAGACATGAAGCTAGTTTATCTATCCGTTGCTAAAAATCGTGAACTACTTGAAAAAATCCCTTGCTACTGTGGATGTGGCATGGAAGCGAATCACAAAAATAGCTATGACTGCTTTATTTTTAAAAACAAAAGAAATGGAGCAGTTGTCTGGGATGATCATGGAACAAAATGCGGATTGTGTATAGAAATTGCAGCTAAAGCTATGCTCGACTATAACCGAGGCAAATCAATAAAAGATATTCGCAAAGACATCGATGAAAAATATAAGGAAGGCTATGCACAACCCACTCCTACTCCTTCCTTGTAGAACATTGGCATTGTTCAAGTAAACATTCGCGACAGATATATGTAAAAGTAGAAAACATCAAAAAACACTCAAATAGCTATTTGAGCGTTTTTTGTGTACTATTCTTTCACAAACTCTTTTGTACTTCTTACTGTATCAATCGGACGCACGAGCTTCTCAATTTCTGCACGTTTTGGCTCTAAAAATGGAGGAAGTGATAATTTTTCTCCGAGCGTTTCGTAAGGTTCATCTCCCATAAATCCTGGTCCATCTGTCGCAAATTCAAATAAAATTTGCGGAGCCACTCTTGCATACAACGATTCAAAGAAGTGACGATTCACATAACCAGACGTATGGAAACCGAAGCTTGGCATTCGGTTAATCCATTCTTCAAGAGCCTGTCGATTTTCTACGCGAAAAGCAACGTGATGAACCGTTCCAAAACCTTGCTGAGCCTGCGGAAGTTTTTCGTTGTGTTCGACTACTACTTGCGCACCGTTTCCCCCTTCTCCTACTTCAAATAGGTGGAGATTTCCTTCTTGAGCAATCTCTTTAAATAAAAGGACTTTTTCCATCATTTCTTTAAAGTAATTAAACTCGGCGATACGAATAAAGATAGGACCGAGTCCCGTAATAGCGTATTGAAGAGGTACAGGACCTTTTTGCCAAGGAGTGCCTGATTCAACTCCTTGATTTCCTTCATCGGAAATTAACTGATACTGCTGATCATCAAAATCAACAAACGAAAGCGTCTTTTTCCCAAATAGCTCTTGAATCCCCGTATGCTTCACTTCTAAGCGATCAAAGCGCTTTACCCAATAGTCTAAAGCCTCATCATTTGGAACGCGGAAAGATGTTTTTGAAATTTCATTTGTTCCGTGAGAACCTTTTGGAATTCCTGGAAAATCAAAAAAAGTCATGTCCGTTCCGGCACTGCCTTTATCATCTGCGAAAAACAAATGATACGTTTGAATATCATCTTGATTGACCGTTTTTTTTACTAAGCGCATGCCTAACACATATGTGAAAAATTCATAATTCTTTTCTGCGCTGCTCGTAATAGCCGTTACGTGGTGTATTCCTTTTAAGTGGTTCATTCTACATTCCTCCGGATAAATCGTCTAGTTTATCATTCGTTATTTATCTTTAATTTAAATATCTTTAATTAAAGATAATATACCATGATTAATTTTCCTTTGTCAATAAAGTATGGATGATCTCGGAAGGAAATATGTAGGTTTTTACATTTTAGCAAAATCTCATAAATGAGGACGGACCAAATCGGTAATAAAACACCGTATTGTTGCCTAGTTCCTTCTCTAACCTATACTAATTTATTTCTCTTACACGATATCATGTTTTTAAACCTTTGTCCGGTATTGGCTGAGATCATCACCCAACAGGCAAACATCAATTAATTCAATAACTCCCGGCAGCTAACTTTTTTAATCTTTTTATATAAAAGGAATAGTAAGAAAAAACTTCATCACATATACTATATAAATTTATATAAAAGGCAGGGATATCATGAAAGCACAGCGCTTGGTAGATGACAAAAAAGGAACGTACAGCAAGGAAGTTCAGAAGCACTTCAAAATAAAAATAAATGGAAAAATTTACACAAAACCCTCACCGCAACCACCTTCCTCATCCCCTATACAGAAGAAAAATCTTAAATACAAACCTCAACATAAAGTTCTACGCACGTATGATAAAAAAGATCAAGTGGTAAACGGCACACAAGAAAGGCTCATAAAATCTGCCAAAACTAGATTAACTAAATACGAAAAGCTTCTATTAAGCAATCAGCTTTCAGAATCCGCGGCTCTTTACTCACCTTTTGGGTTAGAAGAGCTCGTGCGAATGGCTAGTAGAGAGGAGTGAACGATTTGTGTTGGGTGAAAAAGTAATCATTGATACAAACATTTGGGCTTCACATGCGCTTAATTATCCAGAAGTTGTGGAATATATTAATGAACTTATTTCAAATAATACGGAATTTTTAATGCCTACTGTTGTACAAATGGAACTTCTGTCGCATTGGGAAGTAGAAACAAATCCTCAAGTCAAAGCAGTAAAAAATCATTATATTTACGATATGACCGATAAGATTGTGGACGTTACAAGTGAAATTGCACAGCTAGCAGCTCAAATTCGCAGAAAAGCCAAAATAGAATCAAATAAAAAAATTAAAGGCCCGGATGCGATGATTGCCGCATCTGCTTTTATACATAATGCAAAACTAATTTCCAACAATAATAAAGATTTTGCTTGGATTACATTTAATTTCAGCTACCGAGGTCAACCATTATCTTATGTAAATCCTATTAAAGACACGATTGCTTACGCTTCTTTTATTAAAAGCTTTGAACCTCCCAACCTTCCCGGTGCTGATAACTTACAAGAAAACGAGAAGGAAAGTTAATTTGTTTTTGCTTTTAAAATACTCCTTGTCTCCCGCCTTTTTCAAATTAAAAGTTTGATGGGTACATACTCCAATTCTTTCTATATTGAATACAGTAAAAAGCATAAAAATTTAGGCGGTGAAAAGAGTGAATTACCCATATTACCCGGAACAACCTTTAGAAGAGTATCAATATGGCTATGATTATTATTCCAATCCCCAGGAAACTGAAGAAAGATTCCCTTATGGTTATTATCCATATCCTCGCCCACGTCCATTTTATCCTTACCCTTACCCACGTCCTATTTATTACCACCCCCCTTACTTTTACCCTCGTCCTCGTCCGTTTTACCCACACCCAGTGTATTGGAGATAAAAAAAAAGAGCTGTCAGCTCTTCTTTTTTGTTTCTTGATATTTAGACATCTCTTCTTTAATAATGGCCACAAACGCTTCATTTTGCTCAATTTCAAAAACAGTAATAGCTTTTTCTAGGTAAGCTATTCCTTCTTTAAGCTCACCAAGCTGACAGAGTGCTTCTCCAATTTGATAGTGCAGTTCTCCTAATAAATAAAGCGTCTCATGCTGAATACACAGCTCTAGTCCTGCTTGTGCATATTTAACCGACTTTTCATAACGTTCCATTTGCAAAAGCGCATGTGATAATCCATATAAAATTCGAATTTTGACAAGAGGATCTTTTAACTTAGGAAGCAAAGCAATATGCTGCAATCCTTCCATAAACGTACTGAACGCTTTTTTTAAATGACCTTCTTCTTCGTAAATAATGGCAATACTATTTAAAATAGCAATCTCTTTCTCTGAATAAAACTGTTCGCTCGTACGCGTGAACGCAATGGCTTTTTCCAATTTACGAAGCGCTTGTTCAAATTTATTTCCAATATAATAATCACATATGGCTTCGTGCCATAGGAAAAATTGTGCGTGAAAAGGATCTTGAAACATAGGATTATCTTTTTCTTTATCCACCATATGTAACACGGTTTCATAATCGCGTTTTCGTATATAATGCCTAATGGTCGATTTAATTTCTTTTGAATAATCGTTGGGCGTTAGTTCTCCTGCTTCAAAGAAATAATTCATCGGAACCCCTAAGCGTTTCGATAAATGATAGAGAACTTCACTGCTTGCATGAATTTCACCTTGCTCAAATCGATGTAGCTCTTCTTCTGTACAAATTCCTTCTGATAACTCGACAGTTGTCATTTCCGCAATCTTTCGCAGATCTTGAATCAGCTGACCTACTTGTTTTTTATCATTCAAAAAATCACCTTACTTAATGTAAATAAATGTTTTTATCCTACTTTTCTACTATACTCCAAATAAAATGACTTTAAAAGAGATAATGGGCTATTTTTTGAAATTCTTGTCAATCTTTTCTACCTATCAATAAAGAAAAACAGCACATCCATGTGCTGTTTCCCTCAAGTTCATATGATTTGTGACACTGTACATCTTTTCAACTTAAATAGAATCAAATACTTGACGCAGTTGAGCTGCGCTTTTATTGATCGCCTGCTGAGCAAGTGGGACAAATTCATGAAACCCTAAAAATCCGTGAATCATCGTTTCATAATTTTCGTAGGTGACGGGAACACCATGATTTTTTAATGCGTCCGCGTAGTCTTTTCCGCTATCTCTTAGAGGGTCGTACTGTGCTGTAATAATGGTAGCGCTTGGTAGACTCGATAAATCTTCTAGTAATACCGGAGCATTATAGGGATGCTGCTCTTCTTCTTTATTATTTAAGTACTGAAGGCGAAACCAATCCATAAGATCTTTTGAAAGAAGGTATCCTTCGGCATTTTCTTTCATAGAGGCAGGATGCTGATTTTTAAATCCTACAGACGGATAAATAAGCAGCTGATGAACAATGGATGGACCTTGTCCTTGTTTTGCTAAAATGCTTACAACCGCAGCAAGGTTGGCACCGGCACTATCTCCTCCAACGGCAATTTTGTTTGAATCGATATTTAATTGAGACGCGTGAGCTGAAATCCACTCCAAGGCGTCATAGGCATCGTTCACCGCAGCGGGAAATTTACTCTCAGGAGCAAGGCGGTAATCAACAGACACTACAATACAGTTTGTTTCATTTGCATACGACCTGCATATGGAGTCATGAGTATCCAGGCTTCCTAATACCCAGCCTCCTCCGTGATAATAAACAAGAGCGGGAAATGGCCCTGTTCCTTCAGGCTCATACACTCGTATAGTGAGGGTACGTTCATTTAATTGGATTTCTTCATTATATACTTTTTTAACTGCTTCTTTGGAAGGAGTTAAAGACATCTTTTCCATTTCCCTAAGCTGCAGGGGTGTAACGTCCTCTAAAGAAGGACGGGGCATTTCGTTATATTGATTTAGAAATATTTGAATATGCGGATCTAACGGCATTCTTCTTCTCTCTCCTTTCAAGGTAACTCTATATGTAATGATGAATGAAATTTCAGAAAAAATCCAATATATTGTCTTCTCGGCAGGCTTTTGTTTGTTTTAATTAAAAATGGGTATAACAATTAAATAAAGAGGATGATATTCGTATATATTTTATTCTCACCTATATAAATATAAATACGTACAAAGGAGGCACAATGATGATTATTGTTTATATAAGCTTAGCTGTTGTTTTGGCATCACTTGCGTATCTTATTTACGCAGGCGTATCATTTAATAAAAAAATCAAGCCAACTGTGAATTCTGTAAATGCCACTTCTCAACATCTTCAAAACGAAACTGATCATATTAAAGAAAAAACAAACCATTTAAAAGTAACACAAGCAGCGATTAAAACGGATATACAGTACAAAAAAGATTCGGTCAAATATACAGCCAACTCATTTAAACAGCTTGTGAATAGCTTTAAACGTTAAAAAAGGAAACCTTTATAAAGGTTTCCTTTTTTATTACATCGCCTGAGACGTATCTTTAGGAGGTGCAGCCGTTTTGTTTCGGTGATAAATAGCATTAATCTCTCCTCCAATGACGAGAATTAACCCCGTTAAAAATAGCCAAAGCATCAGAACAATTACGCCTCCTAAGCTTCCATAAGTAGCAGAATAATTGCCAAAGTTGCTTACGTAAAATGAGAACCCTAAAGATGTCAGCTGCCATAGCAGCGTAGCAGCGAGTGCTCCGGGCCATACGTGAGCAAAAGGAAATGTTTTATTTGGCGCTAATCTGTATAATACGGATAAAACAAGTACCATAATGCCGACACCAACAATCCAGCGCAGAATATTTAAAACCACTGTTGTACCTGAAGGAAGAGAAAACCACTCGCTTATCCAATTTAACAAAACCCCTCCGAACACTGGTAAAAGAAGCGATACAACAATTGTTACAATTAATCCAATTGTTAAAAGAATGGACAAGCCTCTTACTTTAATAAACGAGCGCTGTTCTTTCACGTCGTAGGCTTGGTTCATTGCACGAATAAAGGCGTTCATACCGTTTGAAGCGGACCAAATGGTTCCTAAAATCCCTACAGTCAGTAACCCGCCGTTTGGTTGGCTTACAAATTGAGCTACGTTATCCTTAAAGATTGCAGCCGTTTCTCCCGGCATAACGCTTTGAAGAAGATCGATTGCCTCTGCCGGTTTAATAGATAGATACGGAACAATCGATATCAGTAAAATAAGCATAGGGAATAATGATAGCATATAATAATAGGCTTGCTCAGCCGCTAGTCCCGTTGCTTGATCTTCTTGAATTTCTTTACCAAGACTTTTTCCGAATGATAATAGCTTTTTCATGATAAACCTCTACTTTCTCTTTTTTTGTTCTTTTCCCATTTTATGCACTTTTCAACCTTGAAAGTGGAGAATTTCGAGCAAAATCTCAAATCAAGCGACCATGAGAAAGTAGAATGATGTTTCCTACACAAAAAAAGTTCCGGCTCAAAAGAGCCAGAACTTTTCATCAAAGTATTTATGTAGAGCAGACTAGCGAATGTGTCCTTGTGCACCGCTTAATTGCTGCTGCGCCATTGCAACAAGATGCTTCGTCATTTCTCCACCAACAGAACCATTTGCACGAGCCGTTTGCTCAGCGCCAAGCTGAACGTTAAGTCTTCCCGCGATTTCCGTTTTTAACTGATCAAGAAGCTGTTCAGCACCTTGAACTAAAATAGGATTACGATTTGCCATGTTTATCACTCCTTTCCTTCAACAGCTTATATAGGTTAATGTTCCTTTCACTTGAAATTTTATACAACATCCCTCAAAAAAAGATCCCTGGCTATCGCCGAGATCTTTTTTTCTTTTTAAGCTTTTTACACTTTTTACACTCGTTCAAGAGGCATAGTGCAGCAGCGGAAAGAACCGCCGGACTTAATAATTTCAGATATATCAACTTCAATCACTTTATAGCCTCGTTTCCTTAACTCTTCATTCACTTCTGTATTCATTGGCAAGCTGATCACCCGTTGATTACCGATGGATAATACATTGGTTCCCATCGTAAACTGCTCTTCTTTTGTTACTTCAATTAAGTCATATTTCATGCGAAGTAAATTTAATTCTTTCTCATGTAAAGCAGGTGAAAATACAAGCGCTTCTGTAGGTGATAAAATATTTAACACACAATCAAGATGAAGATAAGACCGATCAATAGGAATCGGAACAACCTCATACGCTGGAAGCAGCTCTTGGATATGCTCCACGCCTTCTTTACTTGTACGGTCGCTGAGTGCAATAAAAATAGCTTGTCCATCAATCAGCACATCTCCACCTTCAATGGAGTGGTCCGGTACCTGATGGAAAGGAATACCTTGCTGCTGCAGCCAATCGGCTAGCACTTGTTCTTCTCCGCTTCGAATTTCGCTGCCCATTTTCGTGACAATAACGGTATCTCCGAGCGTATAGCCAATATCCCGTGTAAATACTTGTTCTGGAAATGGCTCTTGTGCAGATAGTCCGATGACTTCAATCCCTTCTTTTTGAAGACATTCGACAAATTGACGGTGCTGCTTTGAAGCTAAGCTCTCATCAATGTTTTCGTCCGCATAATGCTTTTGTGTTTCATTAATAATTTCTTCAATTTTCATATATGTAGGTGGACAAACGACCACACGTTTTAATGTATCATACTCATTTTTACACCCATAACTATTCGTCATTTTAGCTGGCTGTTTCATTTGCATCTTTCTAAATCCCCCTTCGTGCATTTATGTACAGTGTTCCCTAAATCGCGTGAAACATAAACACGATTTTGCTAAGGAAACACCCCTGCGCATCTATCTGAAAAGCTTTTTCAAGCAAAAAAAACAAAAAAACACAATACTTCTTCTAATTACAATAACTGTTAGTATAAAATAGTCTAGTAACTGTACAAAAAATTGGAGGTTAATATGAATAAAATAGCGAACGCATTATATGCGGGCAGAAAAATTTTATTACTACTGTGGGTCATCCTAATTGTCGGATTTGGCTTTTATGCGGCTAAGCTTCCTTCTGTGCTAGGAGGAAACGGATTTGAAATGAAAGGAATGTATAAGGATACCGAGCAGCTTTTAGTTAATAAATTTGATGTTAGCGAAGCTCAGATCATCGTTTTGTTTGAAAAAAAAGACGGAGTTTCTGACTCGAAATTCCAGCAAACCATCGCTCAGTATATGCAAAAAGCAAAAGACAAATCAGACGCGTCGAAAGTTGATATACCAACGGCTTCTAACAAGATGATAAAAGGAAGCACAGCGTATGGAATTATCCACTTTAATCACGATGATGGAACGATGGATAAACGAGTGGAAAAGATCAGAACTCTTTCATCTGAAGAAAAAGAAATGAGTGTAAAATTAACCGGTGGTCCTATTATTGAAAAAGATATGAATACAGCAAGCCAAGCTGATTTAGCAAAAGCGGAAGCAATCGGCATTCCTGTTGCTTTAGTTGTACTTCTTCTAGCTTTTGGTGGCGTGGTAGCCGCTGCAATCCCTCTTATGATAGGAATTGTAACCGTCGTTACCACCATGGGCGTTGTCTATTTCTTTCATCCGTACACAGAGCTGTCCATCTTCATTTTAAACGTGATTCCAATGATTGGATTAGCTCTTAGTATTGACTTTGCCCTTTTATTTATTAATCGCTTTAAAGAAGAAATTCAAACAAAATCGGTAGAGCAAGCAATCAAAATCACCATTCAAACAGCGGGACGCTCAGTCATCTTCTCCGGATTATGCGTATTTATTGGATTAGCGGGAATGCTGTTTATTCAAGTTGATATTTTTCAAAACGTCGCTCTTGGAGGAATGGCTGTTGTTTTTATTGCTGTGTTTTCAGCTCTTACGCTGCTTCCTTCCATACTGGCTATACTAGGTACACGCATCAATCGTTTACGCATCTTAAAAATCAGTGAACAAGGCGGTCAATCTAGGTGGCGTTCATTCGCTACATTTGTCATGAAAAAGCCTGTAGCTATGACGATTGTTTCTCTTATTATTCTGTTAGTAGCACTTATTCCCGTTCGAGACATGCATCTAGAAATACCGTCTTCAGAAGCACTGCCAACAAAATACGAGTCTCGTCAAGCTTTTGACACGTATAACGATACGTTTATAAATAAAAACGCGGCAGACGTTTATTTTGTGTTAGAAGCTAAGCAAGATATGCTGAAGGAAAAGTCTTTAACAAATGCCTTTACTTTTATAAAACAATTAAAAGAAGATTCGTTAGTTAAGCAAGTTGATTCTATTTCTACCGCTTTAAACGTAAAATCCAGTGATCAGCTTCAAGCTATGCTGAACAACCCGCAGATAAGCGCGCAGACAAAGCCAGCTGTAGATTCGTTTATTAACGAACATTATATGCTCATAAAAGCTACGCTAGATACAGACCAAAATTCAGATCAAGCAAAAGATTTTGTTCGAAAATGGAAAGAGAAACGTTCACCTTTCACCGTTCATATTGGCGGCTATCCAAAATTCGAACAAGAAATATTTGATGAAATTTATAAAAAGGCGCCTTATGGCCTGGCTCTTGTTTTATTTTCAACGTATGTCATTTTAATGATTGCTTTTCGTTCCGTCCTGATTCCTTTAAAAGCTATCATTATGAATATTTTAAGCTTAACAGCTACGTTTGGTTTACTTGTATGGCTGTTTCAAAATGGACATTTAGGTCTTACCCAATCCAATATCGCTTTAGTGCTGCCGGTCTTTGTTTTCGGCCTTGTATTTGGGCTTAGCATGGACTACGAAGTCTTTTTGATTTCACGCATTCACGAAGTGTATCATCAAACGAAGGATAACAATGTAGCAACGGTAGAAGGCCTAGCTTCCACTAGTAAAATCATTACGAGCGCTGCTTTAATCATGATTGTCATTACAGGAGCCTTTGCTTTTACAGACGTAACGCCTGTTAAACAAATGGGTGTAGGAATTGCTTTAGCTATATTTATCGATGCAACGATTGTCAGAATGCTTCTTGTCCCTTCTCTTATGAAATTGCTTGGAGATGCCAACTGGTGGTTTTTCACTAAAAAAAGCGATAAGTCCAGTTCCAACGAACAGGTAAAATCATAATAAAAAAACCCGCTCACTTGAGCGGGTTTTTCATTGAAGATTTCTTTATCGACTTAATTTAGCAAAAGCGATAATGCCTTCTTCATCGTCTAATTCCAGTTCTAGTCCTGCTGCGTATGGGTCTACGTTCATTTCCGTATCCAGCCAATAGCGCAGGGCTTCGATAATGTTCAAAGTAATATGAACCTGTTTACGATCATGCACGTATGACTCTGCTGAAAAACCGTAGTCATCATCATACATTAGCTCAATCTCTACTTCTTGAGGCTGAACTTGTTTTTTTTCTGCGATATACAAACACATCGCATTGATAATATCTTGTTCAGAAATTTTTATTGTCTCCAAGATTTCACTTCCTCATTTTTACGCTTGTTGCTACGTACGCTTTGGAATAACTTTACTACAAGAAGAATTAAAGCTACAATCACAAGCATATTTACCATAAAGCCTAAAATTGGGCCTAATGGTCCTAAGCTAGATAATAAGCTTCCAAATAATAAGCCCGCAATTCCTCCCATTAAAAGACCTTTCATTAAGCCGCCGCGCTTTGAACCAGCCGCTGTACTTTTAGATGATGAGTTTTTAGACGTATTGTTTTGCTTAACCGAATTACTGTTATTGTTTTTAAATAAGCTTGATTGGTTATTGCTTCCGCTGTCAAAAGAGCGCTTTCCTGATTTATACCCTTTTGCACTTGCTACGTTTGAACCGTCATGAATAAGTGATCCACCGATTGGTGAAAACACAACCGCTAATGCGATAAATGCGGCCAATAATTTTTTTACCATTGCTTTCCCTCCACTAAATGACTAACGTCACATATGTTTTTTCATATATGATTTCCATATATGTTCCTACGTTTCATCATACCAAAAGGTTTCACTTTTTTATATAAAAATGCATAAAGCTCCATTAAATGTTCACAGGATTAAACATTTGCACGTATTTCGTGCTTATATAACATCAGTTAAGTATAAATCAAAGGCATTCATAAAACTAACAAAGGTCCTTCATCTTTATTATATATAGCTTATTTTACACTTCGCCGAAAACATTATCTAAAATTTCTATTTTTGAGGTAGTGACTTTTGCAGAATTCTTTGTTTGCTCCACTAATTTAATAATGTCTTTATGGGCCTGCTTAGCACCTATTATTAATAAAGGAACACCTATTACATTAATCTTTAACCTTCTTGAAAACAAACCTCCTAGTGTCATAGATAAAGGTACGGTGGGAGATGTATTGGAAAAAAGTATTTTCGTTTGTAATTCTCCTTTTTTATTTAGCAAATTGGCTAACTCATACATAGCAGGAACTACTACTTTTGAAGACCCTCTCCCTAATGTATATACTTCATTTTTTTCTTCATCATATCCATGAAAAATTAACTTCCCCATATCCTTAGAAGTCAATTTATTAAAAACATCAATATTTAATATTTCTTTATCAGTTGGTTCTCTATTAGCAGGGAGCTTTTTCAGATGGTAAGCAGCTGCCAATGCTGATGAATGTGTGCCTCCGTAGCAGTTATAAATATAAATCATCTTGTCATCTCCTAAATAACTAACTCTCCTTTCATTATAATCAAAATTTCTCTGCTCCATTCTTAGATTTCCAGAAGAAATTCTGTTCTTTCCCTATTAAAACCTGTACAAAAAACATCCTGGAATACAATTGTTACACTCCATTCTTTGCTTCCCACAACTACTTCCCTCTTGGTTGAAGTTTAAAAAGATTCAAGAAATTCTTGGAAATAGAGACATTCAAACAGTAACATTAAAGGATCTATATACTTATATAACGAATAACATATAGGAAAAAGATTTAATGAATGGATGAAATTTGTCTCTGAAAGCTTCTAACATTGCACGTTTGTAGTTAATTCGTCTTCAATACTTTATATTATATACTCCCCCTTTCATAAATAAGAGCTTTCTCTTATATGAATATGTATAGATAAACTAAAGTTACAAAGGAGAGATATGATGTTGAATGAACAGCTCCCATTATCAACAGCAAATTTATCAGATGCAATGGAAGGTGCCAACCACTTAGACTTTTCTATTAAGCCCTTGCAGCGTCATTACAAACTATTTGGGCCGGCTCTTACCGTAGATACGCCTGCTGGCAATAATTACTCAGTGCTTGAAGCGATTCGACTAGCGGAGCCGGGAAGTGTGCTCGTTATTGATGGTAAAAGCTACTGTAACCGTGCCTTAGCAGGAGATTTCGTAGTAGCCATGGCGAAGCTTGTTGGAATAAGCGGTATTGTACTAGATGGGGTTATACGAGATCAAGAAGACATCGAAAAGCTCGATTTCCCCGTATTTTGTAAGGGATCTACCATTGCAGCAAGCAGTAAAAAAGAAAAAGGAAAGGTAAACGAGATCATTTCCTGCGGAGGCGTGAAGGTTCGTCCTGGCGATTTTATTGCAGGTGACGACGGTGGAGTCATTGTCATTCCTAAGGAGGAAGCCGAAGAAGTATTAGCAAAAGCACGGGAAAAATGGCAAAAAGATAAAGACAGAGAAAATGAAGTCTTAATTAGCAAAGAAACGGTATATACGTATTTAGATAACGCCCTAAAATAAAAGACCTCCGCTTGGAGGTCTTTTATTTGTCATATTGTAAAAATTCTAATCGATTTCCAAACGGGTCATGGACAAAAAAACGCTCTCTCCCTGCAATAGGCTCTTCTTCAGAAAGAACGCAGCCCGAATGTGCCAATTTACGTCTAAGCGTCTTGATATCTTCCACGACAAAAGCTGGATGCGCTTTTTTAGCAGGTATGTAGTCATCTTGAATACTGATATGCACTTCTTGAGTCCCACATTGAAACCATATGCCGCCTCTGTGCCTTAAATTTTCCGGCTTAAGAACAGTTTTCATTCCTAAAAGATTTTCATAAAAATTTCTTGCTTCTTGCTCGCATCCTTCTGGACCAAGAAGCTGAACATGATCAATTCCCAGAAACATCCACAAACCCCTTTCAAAAAACGTCTTCCTAAAAGTTATTAATCAATGACTCTAGGATTATGAATAACCTGCAGCTCTTTTACAGCTTGCTTCATTTCGCTTTTGCAAATTGGACAAGTTGGCTGATCTCCGCTTTTAAAGTTATCTCGAACCCAACAATTACACGTATCTGATGTACATTCCCAAACTTTTGTTTCTTCAATAACAGCCGGCTCTAAATTTTTACGATTATACATACACATCGTCTCCTTTAAACAGTACTTTTTAAGTGGATAATAAATGAAGATTAACTTAGCGTGTAAATGCGGTAAATGGTGCAAGATAAAGTGATACTATACATCCGTAAATCAATCTTTGAGGAATAATACGGCGTCTTGAAAGACTAAAATAAAAATGAAGTTATAACAAAGCAGATAGCAGTTGCTTTTCTTAAAACAACGGGATAGTCTGAAAAGAACAAAAATGAAGATCACAAAAATTATATATTTTACTATTATAACAGAGTTTATAATTTTTTACAAATCAGCTTCCATTTACTTGTTTTGCTTTTCATAAAAAAAAAGCGAGCAAATGATTAGGCTCGCTTTTGATTTCTTATCGAGTTTGTCCGTTTCCACTCATAATATATTTAATTGTCGTAAGTGCAGGAAGTCCCATTGGACCACGTGCATGAAGCTTTTGAGTTGAAATCCCAATTTCAGCTCCAAATCCTAAAGCTCCTCCGTCAGTAAAGCGCGTAGATGCATTATGATACAGTGCGGCTGCATCAACTAATGACATAAAGCGTGAAACGGCTTGTTCATCTTCTGAAATGATGGCTTCGGAGTGTTTTGTTCCATATGTTTCAATATGGTCAATCGCTTCATCCACACTTTCTACTACTTTCATCGCAATCGCTAAGCGCAAATACTCTTCAGCCCAGTCTTTTTCAGCCGCTGGTTTTGCTCCAGGAATTTCACCTACTGTCGCTTTGTCACCATATACTTCAATACTATGATCGTTGAATGTTTGAATCAATTCATCTTTATGAGAATCGAGCCAGTTTTTGTGCACAAGAACCGTTTCTGCTGCGTTACACACTGCTGGTCGATCTGTTTTTGCGTTAATCAAAATCGGAATGGCCTTCTTAACGTCAGCTTTTTCATCGATGTAAATATGACAGTTTCCGACTCCCGTTTCTAACACGGGAACGGTTGCGTTATTGACGACCGCTTGAATCAATGAAGCCCCTCCGCGTGGAATCAGCACGTCAATATGCTCTTTCATTGTAAATAATTCTTGCGTAGCCGCACGATCTGTACTTGAAATAAACTGTACCGCTTCTTTAGGAATTGGCGTTTCATCAAGAGCTTTATGAATAATGTCCACGATAGCTTGGTTAGATGAAATAGCTGAAGAGCCGCCTTTTAACACAATAGCATTTCCAGATTTCAACGCTAGCCCTGTTGCATCTACCGTTACGTTTGGACGTGCTTCATAAATCATTCCGATCACGCCAAGAGGCACCCGTACTTGCTTTACATCTAGACCGTTATCCAATGTCCAGCTTGATAAAATATCGCCTGTTGGATCATCTAGCTCAGCAACTTCACGAAGGCCGTTTGCAAATTCTTTTACACGTTCCGCTGAAAGAGCAAGGCGGTCCATAAGCGCTTCGTCAAAACCTTTTTCTTTCCCGTTTTTCAAGTCTACTTCATTTGCTTTTAAAATATACTCCGTGTTGCTTTCAAGTGTAGAAGCAATCGTTAACAGAGCATCGTTCTTTTGCTTTGTTGTTAGTAAACTTAATTGCTTAGCTGCTTTTTTTGCTAAAATAGCTTGTTCTTCTACTGAATACGTTTCGTTTGTTTGTAACACCAAATCACTCCTGGATTCGTTTTAGTTTTGTTTGATTTTAAAGTGTGAGGCATAAGAGGTAAATGCAATCATGCAAAGAAAAGGAAGGGCTCCTTTTCTTTACAGCATGTTTGCTTACAAACCGACCGGTACTGGAATTTCTAAGTGACACACTAGACCTTCGCTGTCAACAATCGGTTGATCAATTGGCTCATTCAGTGCAAGTTCATCAGATGAATAATTTGTCACGCCAAGAGCCAGCTCATTGTCATCTTTATCTAGAATACGTACAACTGCTCGTTCACTAAAGTGGCCTTTAATATATTTAACATGCTCGCGAAGTAAAGGCTCTTTATCTTCAATAATTGCACGTTTCGCGGCATCTTCGACTACTATTTCCCCTTCAGGACCAGAGTTAAACGCAATCCACTGCTTTTTCTGATTAAGGTTCGCAGAATCATCTTCAGATTCAAAATACGTTCCTGTTGCATCCCCGTCAACCGCTTGTGTTAAAATGTTTGGCACGCCAGCTCTTCCTAAAAATGCTGGAATTCCTGACGCCATAGCGATTTTGAACGCGTCAATTTTCGAGCGCATGCCGCCTGTTCCAACTGAACTTCCTGAATCTCCTGCAGATTCTTCGATGTCTTGCGTGATTTCCCCTACGTGAGGAACTAATTTTGCATTTGGATCCTGACGAGGGTCTGCGCTGTATAAGCCATCGATATCCGATAAAATAATAAGCAGGTCGGAATCCACTAGTCCAGCAACTTTAGCTGAAAGTGTATCATTGTCGCCAAATTTTAATCGATTGATGGTTACCGTGTCGTTTTCATTGACAATTGGTACGATACCACGTTCTAACAGCACATTAATTGTATTTCGTGCATTGTTGTAACGATTTTCGTCTGAAAAATCGTCTCTCGTAATTAAGATTTGAGAAGCAACGTATCCATGTGATAGAAACAGTTCTGAATAAGCCTCCATTAACAGTCCTTGACCAATTGAGGCAGCTGCTTGTTTTTCAGGTAAAGAGCTAGGTCGCTCTAAGCAGCCAAGCTTGCGGTATCCTGCAGCTACAGCTCCTGATGAAACCAATAGCACTTCATGACCGCTATCTTTTAAGTCTACGACTTGATCCACAAGGCGCTCGAGCTTCCGTCTGCTGATTTCACCGTGTGAACTTGTTAATGAACTACTTCCAATTTTAATTACAACCCGCTTCTTATTGTCGGGACTCATCAAATCACTCCTAGTGTGTTCTGTATGTTTTCTTGTTTATGATTATTTTTTTGTGGTGAGGAATTCACGAAGAAGGTAAGTGACGAATTAATTAGTACTTGCCACTTTTTGTAGTTGAGCACTCATTTCTTTTGAACGCTTTGATGCTCCTTTGACTGCTTGCATCATTGCTTCTCCGCCGCCGTGTTTAGCTAAGGCGTCTAAACCAGCTGCTGTTGTACCGTTTGGAGACGTCACATTTTCACGAAGCTCCGTTGGCGTTTCATCTCTTTCCATCATCATTCTTGCTGCACCGTAAATGGTTTGGGCGCCAATTTCACGTGCTAGCTCAGGATCAAGACCTTCTTCTTTAGCTGCTTTTTCGATATGCTCCATAAGGAAATAAAAATAAGCGGGTCCACTTCCGGCAATTCCTGTGAAAATGTCCATTTGAGGCTCATCAATCACGTACACTTTTCCGATTGCAGAAAGCAGCTCTTTTGCTGTTAGCACAGCATCCATTGCAACATATTGACCTGGAGATATAGCCGTTGCTGATTGCTGAATCATACTTGATGTATTCGGCATCACTCGAATGACCTGCTGTTCATCATGCAATAACTCTTCCATGTAAGAAGATGAAATCCCTGCAAGAACAGATAGGACAAGCTGGTCTTTGTTGATTTGAGGCTTTAATTCGTTTAATGCCTCTTCAGCGCCTTTTGGCTTCATCGCTAGAATAAAAACGTCAATGTCATCTGTTTTCAGCTCGCTGCGCTTTACTGCTTTGATACCATATCTATTTTCAAGTTCGTGCAGTCGCGCATCATTGCTGCGATTTGTTACGATAATATTTTCAGCAGGTAATTTCTTTGCATTGACCATACCAGAAATCATCGCTTCTGCCATTGATCCAGCACCTAAAAAAGCAACTTTTTGTTTTTTATCCATCAAATCTCCCCTGTCATTTGTTCGTATTTTTGTTCTCGTTTCTTTCAACGGTTCCTATAGTAACATGCTGAAAAAGAGTGTCAAGTTGAATTTAACCGTTTTTTTCCTCCTTGAGCGTATAACCTCATGCGTATGTAAGCGTAAACAAAACTTTTTCAAATATTTTTTTCTGCAAAAAAAAACGATTTTTTTTATAAAAATACGTTTATATAAGGAAAATCGGGGCATACTATATAGTTTGGACTTTAAAATTTTTTTGCGAAAAATAGAGGAATTTTGAAAACGTTATTTGAACAATATAATAGGTTTGCTAAAATGAACCTATGTACCAGCATCTTGGTTTTTTTTGAAAAATTTACTTTTGATGTAAACCACGCTGTGCTGTCGACATTAAAATAAACAAAACGACATACAATCTAGGAAGTGTCGAAACATTATTGGAGGTTCTATTATGAAGAACAACTCGTTTTCTACAGTTCCATCGTCTTCAGAAGGAATAGAAAAACAGGATTTACACGTTGTGGGAATTGGCGCTTCTGCCGGAGGGTTAGAAGCTATTGAGCAGTTTTTCGCTAATATGCCTTCACCAAATGGAATGGCGTTTATTATTGTACAGCACCTTTCCTCTAAATATAAAAGTTTTATGCCAGAACTTTTAGCAAAAAAAACAGGAATGAATATCAAACTGACACAAGACGGGATGACTTTACAAGAAGACACAATTTATTTAAATCCTCCCCATCATTATGTGACCGTTGTGGATCATACTCTTCGCCTTCGTCCTTATGAAGAAAATGATCAGGTAAAGTATCCGATTGACGCCTTTTTTCATTCTCTGGCCGCTGCAAAAAAACACCGGTGCACAGCCATTATTTTATCGGGAAAAGGAAATGATGGAACAGGAGGAGCAAAAACGATAAGAGAGTATGGCGGAACTGTACTTGTACAAGATGAAAGCACAGCAAAGTACAGAGATATGCCCCTAAGCGCTATTGATGCACACCTTGCTGATTATATTCTTTCTCCTGCTGATATGCCTGACCTTGTGCAAACGCATGTCAGCCAAACTGAATTTACATATAATGAAGAAACGCTGCAATACATTTATTCATTAATAAAGAAGAAAACAGGCATCGACTTCTCTATGTACAAAAAAAACACGGTGCTGCGACGACTTGAAAAAAGAATGGCTTTACTCGATCCGCCCTCTCAAACGATGGAAGAGTACCGGGACTATTTATGTAAGGAAGCCGAAGAAATCGTCGAACTGCAGCGAGACCTGCTGATTGGAGTGACGCAATTTCTTAGAGATAAAGAAGCATTCTCTATTATTGAAGAACAAGTCATCCCTCAATTAGTTGAAAGAAAGATTCATAGCCAAGAAGATGAAATCCGCATCTGGGTAGCAGGTTGTTCTACTGGTCAAGAAGCATATACATTAGCTATTTTGCTTCATGACTATTTATCAACAATCAACCGTTATTTCGATGTCCGAATCTTTGCTACGGACATCGATCGTCATGCAATCAAAAGAGCGAGTCAAGGCATTTATGAAGAAGCGGAAGTTCATTCCTTCTCAGTAGCTCAAATTAATGAATATTTTGAGCAAACAAAACACGGTGGTTATCAAGTTAAAAAAACAATCCGTAAAATGATTGTTTTTGCCCCGCATAATATAGGAAAAGACTCGCCTTTTGTAAACGTTGATTTAATCAGCTGTCGAAATATGATGATTTACTTCCAAGCTGAACTGCAGCAGCGCATTCTGTCTCTTTTTCATTTTTCTTTGACAGAAGAAGGCGTACTTTTTTTAGGCCCTAGTGAAACAACGGGAAATTTGTCTGATTTGTTCCGCCCTATCAACAGTAAGTGGAAAATATTTAAACGTTCGGGGCAGCCCAGCCGACAAATTACAGGAGCTTTTAATCTTTCAAAATCCAGCTTGCATGAAGGTGATTTTTCTAGCGTACCGCTGCCAAGTCAACTTTATAAGCCTCTTCCTTCGCTTAAATTGGATGAGATGTATCAGTCAATGATTGATCATTTTATGAGCCCTTGTCTTGTATTAAATGAATACAACGAAGTGATATTTTGTTCAAAAGAAGCGACTCAGCTTATTAACGTTCCTGTGGGGAAGATTAATTATACCATTTTCAAAATGGTTCCCGTTCACGTCTCTTTAGCCATTGGAGCAGCTATTAAACGCGTAAAAGAGCAAGGTATGAGCGTATGCTGTCAGCACATTGAATTTGTCATAAACAACGTGCAGCGCCGTTTTAATATTACTATATCTGCCCTTCCAACAAATCACTCTCTTTACTTACTTATGTTTGATGAACAGACAGATAGTGCCATTATTGATAAGGAAGAGCCCATGTTTCTTAATCAAACAAGCTCTATTAGTGAGCTTGTAGTAGATTTAGAGCAAGAGCTTCATTACACACAGCAGCATTTGCAAACGACGATTGAAGAGCTAGAAACAGCAAATGAGGAGCTAAAGTCCACGAACGAAGAACTGATTGCTTCCAACGAAGAGCTGCAGTCCACAAATGAGGAATTGCAGTCTGTTAATGAAGAGTTAATTAGTGTTAACAACCAGTACGAGCGAAAGATTGAAGAATTAACGGACTTAAACAACGATATTGATAATTTATTAATCAGTACAACTATTGCTACCATCTTTTTAGACGAGCAGCTGAATATTAAATTATTTACGCCGGAAACGAAAACAGTGATCAACGTTCTTCATCAAGATATCGGAAGACCTTTCTTTCATATTTCGCATAACTTTAGATATGACCATCTAATCGAGGACGCAATGCACGTTTTAAGAACAAATAACACCCTTCAAAAAGAAATTCAAAGCTACGATAACCAATGGTATAGCATGAAAATGATGCCTTATCGTACGAACGAAAATTTAATTAACGGTGTAGTTATTACGTTTATTAATATTACAGAAATTAAACGTTCAAATGAAGAATTGGCTATTACATCATTTGCAGTAGCTCACAGTCCTACGGGCATTTTTATTACCGATCATCAAGGTAAAATTAAGTACATTAATCAAAAATTCATGGAGCAAAAGCATGCGCCGCAAGAAGTATTTGGGCTGCACCTCTACGACTTGTATACAAAAAAGCTAGGCGTTAAAAGATTCCCTAAAATTTGGAATGAAGTATACAGAGGAGAAAAATGGAACGGAGAAATTTCCTACGTTCAAGAAGACGGGGAAACCGTTTGGGAACAGTTAGCCTTAATGCCTGTTAAAAATGATCAGGATGAAATCATCCATTACATTGGTTTAAGTGAAGACATTTCCCAGCGCAAACAGTCGGAAATGATGCTCAAAAATTCAGAGATGCTGTCAGCACTTGGACAGCTGGCTGCCGGCATTGCTCATGAAATACGAAATCCTCTTACATCATTAAAGGGCTTTTTACAGCTTATGATGCAAGAAGAAACGTATAAAAAAGAATATATGGACGTCATGATGTCCGAGTTTAACCGCTTAGAGCTGATTATTAGCGAACTGCTCATTCTAGCCAAACCCGAAGTCGTAAAATATGAAAATAAGCAGATAAATTTAATTCTTCAAGACGTATGTACACTGCTGCATACACAGGCCATTCTTAAAAACATTACTATTTCAACAGATTTTGAAGAAAAATTACCTGTTGTTCATTGTATTGAAAAAGATATGAAACAAGTATTTATCAACATGGTGAAAAATTCTATTGAAGCGATGGATGACCCCGGGTCTATTCTAGTGGTATCTAAATTTGATCCAGATACAAATCAAGTAGTCGTCCAAGTGATAGATGAAGGAAAAGGCATGCCGAAAGATCGATTAACACGAATTGGCGAGCCTTTCTATACAACAAAAGAAAAAGGAACAGGATTAGGATTGATGGTGAGTCATAAAATCATTAGTAATCATAAAGGAAGCATTTCGTATGATAGTGAAGAAGGCAAAGGAACAACGGTAGAAATCCGATTGCCGCTTTCTTAATGTACTTTGTTCTTCTGTCTTAAGCAGTCAAGCTCCTGATTAATTAAATCTTGAATGTCAAACAAATGTGTAGAGACCAATTCAATATACTCTCCTTTTCCTGCTTCAATTACGTCGGAGCGGATAATACTTAGGAGGTCTTGAATGGTTAGCACATTTGTTTTCATTTCTCGAAAATGACGCTGAAGATCAACTAGCTGCATTTTTTTCGCCGTTTCTACATCTGTTTCTCTGACCGAAAAACCTTGGTTCACTTGTGGTGAGTCTTGCATAAGTATAGAGCGAAACTGTTGAAGGGTTGATTGAACACTCATCATATGCTCATGAATAGGATAGCAGAAAACAGCATGCAGCGAATGGTACGCTTCAGGCTTAAAATAAAAATCAAAAAGAGCAACCGGGTTGGAAAACGTGCGCATATTTACTTCGATTTGCACTTCTTCCTTTCCCTGGAGTGCTCTTTTTACTTTTTCTTGGCTGTCTTCATCAACTAGATCTAAAAAGTTCTGAACAGGCGGGAAATTTTTCGTGACGCTTGGTGTAAATTCAATTATTTCGTTGTCTTTATTGAGTAAAAACATTGGAACCGGAATGTGTTGAATCGGCAAACTGATCATATTTCTTCCCCCATTACTAACATTTTATCTTGCGTCGAACTTTCTTTATTGTTGATTAGAAGCCAGTCTTTAAAAGCTTGAATATGATTAATGAATATAGTTTTTGAAGATCCTGAAGCCGATAAATCATGCGTGCTGAGAAGCCTGCTGCCCACTAATACAAGAGGACTTTGCGACATGCTTTCAATCTCAGCAATGTATTTTTGTAAATCAGGCAGCAAATGCACTTGTGAGACGGACAAACATACTACATCAGGATCCCATCTTTCAATGCTTTTTAGAGCGAACGGCAGCGGCAAGTTTGCTCCTAAGTTTTTAACTTCCCATCCGTGTTCGCTCATAAGTCCTGCAATCATTTTAATGCCTAAGTAATGCTCTTCTCCTTCAATACAAAAAAGAAGTGCTCGATTACGCTGAAGCAATTGATGCTGTGATAGCTGAAAGCGAGTTAACACATAGTCACAGGTTGCAGTAGCCAAATGCTCGTCCGCGACTGAAATTTTATTTTCTTGCCACCTTTTCCCTATCTCATACATCGCTTCTGTCAGAAACGTATATACGTCAGTTGAAGAATGGCCTTCTTCTATATATATAGCAATGAGCAGCCAGCTTTTTTGAACGTCTCCTTCTAGCAAACAATCAGCTAAAGCCGCTACACTACGAGAGTAAACGATAAGATCACGCCCTTTTCCTAAAGTTACAATAGATCTCTAGGCAAAACTTCTTTTTTGCAAGATGGACAACATGCGTAGACGCCTTTATTTTCATCATACTCTACGTTCATCGGCTGCTTGCATGCTCTACATACAGCATGTACGTAGTTTAAATATTTTTCCACTAATAAACGTGTTGCCCCACTTGTTTTCCCGCAATAATAGCAAATAAACCTTACTTTTCCTTTTTTTGTTATCTCTACTTCTCGCATATGCTGACAGGATTCACAGCGATCCCAGCTACGAAGGTAATTACTCAAAGAATATTGTGGTTTATTTGTTTCTATATACATTTTTGTTTCTTGATTTCTTGTTTTATCTTCTGTAAAATCAATTGACCGAATAAGCTGTTTAGCGCCTAGCTTTGACTCAATTCTAGCTGCCATAAACGCTTCATTTTTTCCGCCGTAAGGCATATTAATCCATATAGTGGATTCATCGATGATAAGCAGTGACATCGGAACAGCAGATGAAATGACATGAGCACCGTCAATTCGAACTTCTTTTGGTTCACGAGTAAGAACGGTCACTTCACCTTTAAATGAATGTAACATCTCCCGTATTTCTTGAGGAACAAGCGAAGCATAAGGAATACACAATAAAATCTGCTGCCGAGCTTGATATAAATCTTTTTTTAACTGACTGCTGTTCGATGGATGGTACCAAATCAATTTCCGATGCTGAATGACTTCTTTTAAAAATTGCTGAGGTTGGTATACTTTTTGATTTTCGTTAAAGTGGTTGACCAACTTCCAGAACGCTCGCTCCTTTGGTACACGCTGCTGGACAAACGACTCGTCTGAAAGCATCATAAATTTTCCTTTTGAACGCGTCACCGCTACATTTACCAATCGGTCGCTATTTTCATTTGTTAAAAGTAAACCTGGTTTTGACTGCGGCTTTGTATCGACCGTATCAAAAATCATGATATCTCGTTCCGCGCCTTGAAATTTGTGTACGGTTGCTGCGATTATATCGCTGGCTGGTTCAATATCTTGAAGAAATGCATTAATCAATTTAGCTTGAGACTTATAAGGAGTCACATAGCCAATAGTAGCCGAAGAAGCTTTGCGTGCCCGCAGTATCAAACTTACCGCCAAAACAGCTGTTATCACATTATAGCGTGAACCGGAAGCGACATCTCGCATAGCGGAAGAATGCAACTGACCAATGTTAAGCATAAGCGCTGCTTCATGAGCAAACGGCCGGCTGCTTGCTACTACTTCTCGACTTGTTGTGACAGATGGATGATCCCCTACTCGATTGCTGTAAATATAGCGATTTGTAAAAGCTGAGATATCTTTATGCATTCTTCTTTGCTTTTTCAACATAAAAAGATGCGGATGGATCTCACCGCTTTCTACTTGCTCTACAAGACCCGTCTGCTCAAATAAATCTCGCTGCAGCCACTTCTTCACTTCAGCATGAGAAGATTGAGATACCGGGGGAAGCTGTTTAAAATCGCCGCATACGACAATTCGTTTTCCTAACGTAGCTGCAAAAGCAATTTGCGGTGCATATGCCATGCTAATTTCGTCTACCACAACCATATCAAATTCACTTTGATAAAGTAATCGGTCAATAGCCGCTTTTGATAAAGTAGTGCCTACAATATACGCTTGATCAAAAACATTTTTCTCCGCTTCAATCCACTTGTTACGAAGGGCGTTTAGCTTTTTATTAACTTGCTGAAGCTGGTGAGCTCTATTGGGATACCTGCTTAAGTAAACTCGTTCTTCTTGCAAATCACGCATCTCCTGAGCTAAATCCGGATCATCTTCTCCAATGACTTCTTCTACTTTTATATTTTCTAAGCCGCTGCTTTTTGTTGCGCCGTATCGAATGAGTTTTCCTTTTTTCCAAGCTTCTTTCTTTTTTAACTGACGTGCAGTTTCTTGCAGCAAACCGTCCACCGCTGCATTACTGTGAGATAATAAAAGGACACGCTTTGATTTCCGGTAATAGCTTGCCGCGATTTTGGACAGCGTATATGTTTTCCCTGTTCCAGGAGGCCCCCAAATATAAGTAGTACGGTTATAACGCGCTCGCAGCAACACTTCATGAAGAGCGTTCTTAGACGTATACTCCTTATGACGAACAGGACTATCGCCTCTCATAAGACGTTTGATTCTTACTATTTTTTGCTTGTAGTCTTTTGCTTCCGTCAGTCTATCAATGAGCGCCTGCAATAATTCCCATGGTTCGTTATATATATCGAGTTCGTCTACTTCTTGTCCAATAAACGCATCTATTTTAAGGTACAAATCAAATCCTTCCGTTCCGATAACTTCTCCTTTACTTTCTTTATGCTGGTGGACAAGGCGTACCTGAGCTCCATCAAAAAGGTATAAATCGGCTGTGCGTTCAAACCGGTAAAGATACGCATCTCCCTGCTGCCCTAAGTACTCTCCTTTTCCTACCGTATACTTTTCTCCGCCGTGTTTCTTCATATAATTAATCTCAATTGAAAGTGCGCGCACCCATGCTTTTAAATATGAAGAGATAGAGCGTTTTTCCATAGATGTCTAACTCCCTTTTTATCCGTTCATTTCTAACTTGTCTATTCTATCATGTCATTTGAATATAGCATAGCTTCTTTCTTCTTCATTTTTATAAAAGCAGAATACCTTTTTTACTAGTATATCTCTCCAGACAAATTAAGACTTTTTTCATCATAATCGTAAAAAAACTGCGTTTTTTCTATATTTTTAGACGTATTGTTACAAACTTGTAATATAAAACCTACCATTTTGTCATGAGTTTGTTACATATTGCTGATAGAATAAGAGACAACTATTGGAAATAAAGGAGAATTATTAGATGAAAAAACACATTTTTACATTAGGGGCCACAGCTTTAGTATCAATTGGAATTGCAGACGCAGCATCGGCTGACACAGACACGCATAAAGTAAAAGCTGGAGAAACGTTATTCAGCATCTCACAGCAGCATAATGTAACAGTTGAGGACTTAAAAAAGTGGAATGGTCTTTCTTCCACACTAATTTATGCAAACCAAACATTACAAATTGGATCTACATCTACTGACTCTTCATCTAGTTCAACTCCAACTACAACATCTTCAAATCATACATATACAGTAAAATCAGGTGACACGCTTTATCGTATCGCTAAAAACAACGGTACTTCTGTACAGCAGCTAAAAGAGTGGAATAACTTATCTAATCATTTAATTTATGTGAATCAAGTATTAAAAATAAACGGAACAGGAACAGTTTCATCATCACCTTCAGCACCTGTACAAGAAAAAACAAACGAAACGCAGGCATCCCCGGCTCCTAGCAACAGTAAAAGTTATAAAGTTCAGCCTGGAGATACAATGTGGAGCGTAGCACAGCGACACGGCATTTCAATTTCTCAATTAAAACAGTGGAATAACTTATCGTCTAATATGATTTACATTAATCAAGTGCTACAAGTAGGCGGACAAGCTGCAGCTCAGGCGAAACCATCAACGCCATCACCTGCTACTCCTTCAACACCGTCAACTTCAGCACCGTCGACTTCAACGCCGGCACCTGCTCCAGCGCAAGAAAGTAAGTCGGTTTCGAAAGAGATTACGGTTGAAGCAACAGCTTATACTGCTTACTGTGCGGGCTGCAGCGGAATCACTGCTACAGGCATCGACCTAAGGTCAAATCCTAATCGAAAAGTAATTGCAGTTGATCCTCGCGTGATTCCATTAGGTTCTCGCGTATACGTAGAAGGTTACGGAGAAGCAATTGCTGGAGATACTGGCGGTGCCATTAAAGGTACTCGCGTTGATTTATTTATGGCATCTCAAAGCTCAGCTTTAAATTGGGGACGCAAAACGGTAAAACTTCAAATTTTAGATTAATCATTAAAAGCAGAAGCGTGTTAGTCGCTTCTGCTTTTTAATTTCTTTTCAAACATAATCATATCGATAGCTTGCAGGCCATTCTCGTAAATTGGTGGAGCGTACTGCAAAAAGAAATTCTTTTTGACACCGCTTTGATAAAAGCCTGCCTTTTTATAAAATGCTATGTTTTCAAGACTGGAGTCCGCTGTTCCTACAATCATTTTAGAATATTGGTTACGTTCATACAGTACTTCTAACTTTTTAATGACTTTGCTGCCGATTCCTTTTCCTCTGTATGCTTCTTTTAAACCGATATTCTTTACTTCTACTACCGATTCCTCTTCATCGGTGAGGCACTGCACAACTCCTATCTCCTTCTTTTCATACACAATGGTAAATAAGGAACCTTCATTTATATACGACTTCACTACTTTTTCGTCTTCATCCCCTATTAATAGCAGGTTTAGATAGGAAGCGTGCCGGTCTTTATCAATTTCAATAAGGTCGATACTCATTTTCATCCTCCGAAAAATAAGTCAATAATATTGCTGCCTCTTGAAGATGCTTTATTATATAGCTCTGAATACCCGCAGCTCGTGCAATATACCACAGTAAATTGATTGTGCTGAACGTCTAAGTATCTAGACAGCCCCGTTCCCGTTGTAGCAATTTCTTTTGTTTTTGCTTCTGTATGTCCGCATTTTACACAACCGTTTTTCCCCATTGTCATACTCCTTTACAAATAAAATAACTTCCTATTTATATAAACGGATATAAAAGGAAAAAGTTTCATTAAATTGATAAATAAAGGAAAGTAAGAAACCGCATCTCCAACAGAAGATGCGGTTTCTTACTTTTAATATCAACGGGATGACTGTACACTCGATTTCTATAACAGCAATTCTCTTTTCATAATTTCAACGTTTTTCTGATGACATTGTGCCGTGAAATCAGATGGAAATGCCAATTTATCGTTTAGCTTATCAAGCGCTTCTTTACTGTCTTCTTTCACTGCAGCTTGCAGTTCATCTAAATAAGAGCTGGCCATCTCCACTCGTCTTTGAATTTCAGCTCGGTGATGTGTCGTTTTTCCGTGTCCGGGAACTAGCGTTAGATTTTGGTGCTTAGCTAAAATGTGTCGCGCAGTAGCAAGCGTGTCGCGGTAATCGTTTACACTTTCATATATGTACGGATATTCAAAGTCCGATAAATAATCCCCTGCGATCCATATTGAATTATCGACAATCATAAATAGTCCATCGTTTGTATGACCTTTTGCAAAATAACAGGTAATAGATGTTTCACCTAAGGTAATGTGCTGTTCATTTTCGGTTACCACAATATCCAGCTCCGGGAATATAATATCATGAGATCTTTTTATATAATAGTCATGATCAAACTGCTTAATCATTTGAACTTTTTCTTCTTTGTCCGGATGATTTTTTAAAAATTTGCTGCCGATAAAGGTGGCATTTAATTCTAAGAAAGCGCCATACCCAATGACATGATCAAAATCTCCGTGAGTAAAAAATACATACAGCTTGCGATGATTTAAGATCTCTTGAACATGCTGTTTAATTTCATTAATTTCGTGAGGAAGCCATGTTGGATCAACAACAATCACACAGTCTTTTGTTTCAATCACTGCAGATGTTGTTTGAAATAGCGCGCTTTCAAAAACCGTCATTTGCTCCGTTTTGTATTGAATCATAGAGAACAGCTCCTTATTTTTTCTATCACCCTTATTATAGCGGAAATAGAAAGATAAGGGCGCATATGACGATTTATAAAACGAAACTATGCAAGATGTGATAAAATGCGGAACCAGCCAAACAATGAAATCCAAATAGGAATACTAAATAAGGTTCCCCAAAATAAACCTTTCAAAAAGTTCCCTTGATTCATTCTGATATTCCTCACCTTCATCATATGTTGGTTCTTAGTCTAGCTAAGCTTAATGAAATTTTAGTGAAAAATAAAAAAGAAGCAGCTGCTTCTTTTTTATTTATTATAAAATTGGTGGTCGTACTTAATTTTCGGCAGCTCGCGTACTTCCTGCGACATTCCTGTTCCGCACATCGGACAGTTATAATCAACCGTAACAAAATCTTCTCTCATCCACCCATTACATGATTCAGATTGACACGCATATACAGTCGTATCCATCATTTGATCTACTTCTTCTTCTACGGCTTTTTTTGCAAAATACATGTGCACAGCTCCCTTTTTTTCTTAGTATATGTAAAATTCCCATTTTTTATTTACAGCTTGATCACTTTTTCATCCAGCGTTATTGGACACCCCTATTTAATTGTGTATAATTAAATAAAAAGCAATAGACTGGAGGCAACATGAATGGAACAACTTTATAAGCAGCTGCAGCTAGAAAATCAGCTTTGTTTCTCAATTTACGCCACGTCTCGAGAAATTACAAAGGTGTACAAGCCGCTGCTCGATAAATTAGGAGTAACCTATCCGCAGTATTTAGCCCTTCTTGTTTTATGGGAACATGAAACACTCAGCGTGAAAAAAATGGGCGAACTTCTGTATTTGGATTCAGGCACCCTTACTCCTATGCTAAAAAGAATGCAGGATCAAGAATTAGTGATTCGTGAGCGTTCTCATGAAGATGAACGCGTTGTTTTTATTAGTTTAACCGAAAAAGGAAAAAAATTACGTGATAAAGCTTGTCATATTCCAGAAGAAGTTTTTAGCATGACAAATAAGTCACAGGGAGAATTAGAAAAGCTGAAAGAAACGCTGCAGGAGTTACTGCAATCACTGCATACGTACAATCAAAAATAGACCATATAAAATTGCACATAAAAAAAACGCCTGGATTTCAGAAAAATCCAAGCGTTTTTTTATTTACTCAACCGTTGTATTTAACGTTACGTTAACATTTCCGCGCGTTGCTTTAGAATACGGGCAGAATTGATGTGCATCTTCTACTAGCTTCTCAGCTACTTCTTGTGAAACGCCTTTAATATGAGCGTTTAACACCACGCCAATTTTGAATCCATCATCAGTGTGGTCTTTTAGTAGACTTACTTCTGCAGTAATAGACGAATCAATGTCTTTTTTTTGTTTCTTAGCGATTAAATTTAAAGCGCCGTCAAAACAAGCAGAATATCCTGCTGCAAACAGCTGCTCGGGATTTGTTCCTTCTTTTTTGTTATTTGGAGAAGGATTTACAAGGGTTAAATCAATAATACCATCATCTGATTTAACTCGACCATCTCGGCCTCCAACCGCTGTTGCTTTAGATGTAAATAGTGCGTCTGACATAAGATCACCTCATAGATTATTTTATGTAATTTCATTGCAGACAATCAAAAAAGTCGCAATCAAATTCATTTTGTAATCACTTTGATTACCGTGATAGTAATGTACTTCCCCTTCTATAATGAGTGTAAACCTATTATTTTATACAAAAAAAGAGAGTTACCTCTCTTCTTTTCCTCTTTGTTTTTTTAAACCGCTTTGAATAATGTTATCTCCATATTTTTCACGCAAACTTTCGACCGCTTTGTATAAAGGCTCTTTTTTTGCTTGTTCTCCGTATGTAAACAAATCCAACTGTTCTTCTTCTTGAAGCTGGTGACTCACTTGAAGAGCAGCTACGCCCAATAAACGAATCGGTTCTCCGTTCCAATGCTTTTGAAATAATACCGCACTGTAATGAAAAAGATCGTTTGGCTCGCTAATTGCTTTAGAAATAGTTTGGCTTCGAGTAATGGTTTTAAAATCACTATATCGTATCGTTAACTGAATCGTTTTGCTTACAACTTTTTTCGCTTTCATACGAGAACTCACTGAGTGCGATAGTTTATTTAAAATAGGCAGAACTTCATGTTCATCTACTGCATTTTGAGATAGCGTCGTAGAGTTTCCAATTGATTTAAACTGTGATTGGCGATCAGGGTTCACCTGTCGATCATCTTGGCCCCACGCTCGGTCTCTCATAACTTCTCCTTTTACTCCGAGAGTTTGTTTAAGAAGACCGGGAGCGGCATTTGCTAGATCACCGATCGTCACCACCTTAATCGCATTTAGCTTTTCAGCTGTCTTCTTACCGATTCCGTGCATTTCCTCTACGGCTTTTGGCCAAAGAACTGTTTGGACATCTCTTTTTCGAAGAACGGTAATTCCTAAAGGTTTTTGCATATCACTTGCCGTTTTGGCTAAAAATTTATTCGGTGCGATTCCAATTGACACAGGAATTTGCAGCGTCTGTATTAAATGCTGCTGAATGGACTTTGCTATGTCAAGAGGAGAGCCTAATTCAGCACAGTTTGTAATATCCAAATAGCCTTCATCAATTGAAGCGGGCTCTAAAAGAGGTGAAATGGTTACTAAATAATCAAACATGTTTTTGGACACTTGGCGATATAATGGAAAATTAGGCTTTATAACAACCAGCTCGGGGCATTTTCTTTTCGCTTCCCAAAGAGGCATAGGCGCATACACTCCGCGTTTACGAGCAATATAGTTACAGGTTACAACAATTCCTCTTCGTTCTTTTGGATTGCCAGCAATAGCAAGAGGCTTATCTTTGAGCGTATGATCATGTGCGGTTTCAACAGATGCATAAAAAGCATTAGCATCAATATGAAGAATAACTTTGCCGTTTTTAGGGTACATCATTTTCATACTATCACCTCTTTCTGTATAATTAATCCCCGAAAGAAGAACGTACATTCTTATTTATTATAACTCTTTTTTCCTAAGTTGTGCGTACCTATACTTTATTTTTATTTTGAGCGAACACTGTGTGTCACTCTCTCGTATTCTAATGAAGAAAGGAGGAAGAAAACGTGATTGATCAGCTTATCGGAGCCATTAACCAATTAGGCTACGGATATTTCTTTTTTATCATTTTAGTCGGAGCCAACCTTACTCCTATTCCTGACCCAGTGTATATTATGCTTGCAGGCAGCCAGGCTACGTCTCCATCCGTTCAGTATATTCCAGCTTTTATACTTACCTACAGCGGCATGATGCTTAGCTTATACCTCAAGTTTTTGATAGCCAGTCTTTTTTCAGCTCAGGCGCTTGCGCTATTAAAACGCCCGCGATGGGAAAAGAATGTTATGAAAGTTGAGCGAACGATTCAAGAATATGGATCTCACGCCATCATCGCAAGCTACTTTTTACCAGGAATGCGACATGTGATGCCTTTTTTTCTCGGGGCAAGCGGAATGAAGCATCGTCATTACATTAAAGTCTCATTTTCTTTTGGTTTCATTTGGACGCTGGCTTTATTTATTTTCGGTTCCTTTTTTAATACGACATCTTCTTATACTGATGTGATTGAGATCACTTTAGCTTTTTGTGCGATCAGTTTGATTATCTATGTCGTTCAAAGAAGAAAAATACGAAAAAAACAGCAGTAGTTTGTGTAAAAAAGTTCTTTTCCACAAACTGCTGCTGTTTTATTTATATTAAATGACTTCATTATATCCCTTCACAAAGTATTTGCGCGCGCGGTAAAGAGCTGATTTTAACGTAGTCATCTGCATATTTAATAACTCGGCAATTTCTTCATATTTAAATCCTAATCCATATTTTAATAGAAGCAAATTGCGATACTTAGGATTCAATTGATTTAAAATCGCCTGACATTCAGCCGCTTCTTCGTTTCTGAGGACCTGCTGAATAGGCGTATACATAACGGGTTCTTCTTTGTAAGAAGACGTATAGCGGTCTTTCACTATTTTACGCCTTCCTAAATCACAGCGTTTATTTAATGCGACGCGAAACATCCAAGCTTTTATTTTTTCAGGATCGACCATCTCTTGTTTTTCTAAATATTTTAATGCTACTTCTTGCGTAATATCTTCAGCGTCTTGTCTATTCACACCATTTTTTAATAAATAAGCCAGCACCTGATTTAAATAATCTTGCAATTCCTCGCCGCACATAATAAGTTCTCCCTTGTTATTTTAGTTTTTCTTTTAGTTCTGTTGGAATCATGTTAGCATCAAACATTTGAACTTCAGGACTTGAATTTTTATAACGGAAAACAACTATATAATCCCCTTGTTCTTGAATGGTTGTATGCGAAAGAAAATAATTGATTTGTTTGGAATCTTTAATAGTTAACGCACCTTTTCTTTTAGTTAGAATAGAGGGCGTGTCTACCCATGCATTTTGAAGAATTTCGTGATCTTTATTCTTTAAAACTACAATATTTGAAACGTCTTCTGGCATCACTCGAGCATCTTCGAACATTTTTTCGTGCTTGAGCCACTTTTCAACTTCTTTATATGATTTCTCAAAAGGTATGGAGTCTACACTTCGTCCATTTCCATCCATAAAGTCAATGCTAGACCAGCTTTGTTGTCGAGTCTTAGTATCTTCATATGTTTGATTTTGTATTGATGTCCTTATTGCCTCTTTTAAACTCTCAATTTTGTTTGGATCATTAATTGTAATAGGTTCTGATTTTTTATACATTGCATCAATTTGAACTTCTGTTACATACCTCATATTTTTGTTATCAGGTTCTAAAATATAATAAGAATGGTTTTTATACTCAGGTGTTTCGATAATCCGTTTGTAAAAAGCTGCATAATCCTCTTCACGTATCCTATATTGTCGAACAACTTCTTTTCCATTTTTCAAATTATAAGCAAACGTTATTTCATGAGCATCCCCGGACTCCATTTCTCTTTTAGAAATATTAGGCTGATCTTTTATAATTTGTTTATGCAATGCTCGTATAAAATTAACGGTATTTTTATCAGAATAATAGTAAGGTGGTCTATAATAGTCACCATTCTCTGGATCATGACTTTTAGGATTATCTGTTAAGGAGTAATCATCTTCATCAAAATATACAGATTGAATATTTTCTTGACTTGGTAAGTAACTAGAGTAACCAAAAACATCCACTTTCAAGACTATACCTATAATGATGGCCGCTGCCACAAACAATAAGTAGCCCTTCCATTTATCAAACACGCGCCATGTTTTAGCTAAAATCATATGTCCAAGGAGATACCCTAATAAAGATCCAAAAACATAACCAAAAATAAGCCATTTAAAAGAATCCTTCATCTCTCCGAAGTACATCCCCCATAATAATAATGAGCACGTGGTCAGTCCATAGATAAAAATAGGTTTTAACCAATTAAAAGCGATTGCATGCGTAGCGATTTCTAAACTTCTCTTTCGATATGCAAGAAATGCAATGAAACAAAGTACACAAGCTACAATTGCATATATTACTAGACTGAGATAACTTTCTTTTCCACTATCTAATAGATCTATAATGTGGATAAAAGGAACCAGATCTTGTAAGTTTTCCCCTGAATAATATGTTGTAGCAAACCCATACCAATAAAACTTAACATTCATAATAAAAAACTGAACGAGCGCAGCCGGAAGAATGAATAATATATATATAAACGCACCTTGCAATATTGACATGCCTGTGAACATACCTGCAAATACGGCCCCAGAAAAAACAAAGATATTCAAAATAATAGTATCAATAGCCCATCGTAGAATTAATTTTAGCGTATATAAATCGTCAACATTTACTGAATCTTTAATAAGAAAAAGGACGATGGCTGAAATAATAACGGGTAAAACTAATGATACAATTCCTAATAATACGTTTTGCCAAAATAGCACACCTCTGCTTATTGGTAAGCTATGAATATAATCAGCGGCTGATTTTGTTTGGATATATCGAAATAAAAATATAGCTAGCACCACAGGAACAGTAAACATAAACAAAAATTGAAGGCTTCCAACAACTTCAAACAGATTCTTTAATTTTTCTGTATACATTCCATTTTCGTTAACTTCACCTGTATACCTCAGAATAATTTGAAGTGGCAAAATAAATAAAAGAACAAGTGTATATAGAGCACCAATCCATCCCACGTTTCTCATGGATTGAATCCACATGCCACGGTTAAACGATGATGTTTTCGATTGCATAACCCACATCCCCCATTTCATAAATAAAGATTTCTTCCAGCGTAAGTGGCAAGATGTCAAAAATTAAAGGCTTATACGATCGGACTTTGTTGACTAAGTGATTTTCTTTTCCTCGAACAATACAAAGCAAGACGCTTCCTCGTTTTTCTTGATATAAAATGTCTAGCGTGTCATAAAGCGCTAGCGGCACATCTCCTTCAAATGCAACTTGAATTTTGTGCACATCAGATTTTAAATCATCCAGCTCTTTTTCAATTAATAATTGACCGTGATGCAAGATGCCTACATGATCACACAGATCTTCCACTTCTCGCAGGTTATGTGACGAAATTAAAATCGTCATTTCCCGTTCTGCCACGTCTTGAACAAGAAGGTTTTTAATTTTTTGACGCATTACCGCATCTAAACCGTCGAGCGGCTCGTCTAAGATAAGTACATCAGGCATAGCAGACAGCGCTAACCAAAATCCTACTTGACGCTGCATTCCCTTGGACATTCTATGTACCTTTTTATGTAATTGAATTGGGAAAGCTTCTTTTAATTTTTGGAACCGTTCTTCGTTCCAAGTCGGATAGACGCTTCTATAAAAAGACGCTAATTGCTTAATCGTTGTTTGAGGGAAAAAATAAAGAGAATCTGGCATAAAAATAAGGCGTTCTTTTAAGCCAACGTTTTCAAATACTTCCTCGCCGTCTATGGCAATCTTTCCGTGATCCTGCTTGTAAATACCTGCAATGATTTTTAATAGCGTTGTTTTCCCTGCCCCGTTGGAGCCAAGCAGTCCGTAAATAGATCCTTTTTTTATAGAAAGCGTGACGTCTCTTAGAGCTTCCATTTCTTCAAACTCTTTTTTTATCGCCTTCAGTTCAATCACTATCGCTTCCTCCTTTTACTGCTTTTTCAGCCTGTGAAATAAGTGATAGAATTTCATCTTTGTCCATTCCTAAATACATAGCTTCTGCCAACAGCTTTACTAATTCTTCTTTCATCTTTTTCACCTTCTCGTTATTTAGTGTATCAACTTGAGGCGTTACAAAACTTCCTTTGCCTGGAACTGAATAAATATAGTTTTGATGTTCTAGTTCACGATACGCTTTTTGAATTGTATTTGGATTAATCGTTAATTCTTTTGCTAACAGCCGAACAGATGGAAGCTTTTGATCGGCCTTAAAGACTTCATGAATAATAAGCTCTTTCAATTTATCTACTAATTGCTCGTATATCGGCTTACGACTACGAATATCTAAATCGAACATAGTCTGCCTCCCTTCATCTACCCAAAATCATGATGTGTGTACTAGGTGTATTAACTGTATTACTTATCGCATTACAGTTAATATTATAGTATGTTTTCTGGAAAAAACAAGTACTTTTTTTACTTTTGTTACAATTAGATGACAAAAAAGTGTTTAATAGCTTTATAGATGAAACAAAAATAACTGTAAACAAATTGCGCAGACTGCCTTCGTTGCAAGCTAACATACTCCTTTAAGTCAGCACCTTGTTTTACTTTTCTTAACCAAGTGCCTCTAGTTATTACCATAATAATGTTTTATAATGTTTATAATTAATTTTTTTAATATAAAAGGAGCCATACTCTATGTACTATGATGCGTTAAAGACGTTTGTTTCTGTTGTAGAAGAGCAAAGCTTTACAAAAGCTGCGGAAAAATTAATGATTTCACAGCCAAGCGTAAGCGTACACATCAAAAATCTCGAAAAAGAATTTCAAACTTCCCTGTTCCTGCGTTCACCTAAAATGTTAAAAATCACACCCAGCGGCGAAATTTTATACGATCGTGCTAAACAAATGATTCAAATATATGAGCATACGAAACGAGATATTTACGAACACCATCACCGTGTCAAAGGAATGCTAACGATTGGCGCCAGCTTTACAATTGGCGAATATATTCTTCCTTCCTTTTTAGCAAAGCTTCGTGAACAATATCCTGATATTGATGTAGAAGTGACGATCGGTAATACAAAAGAAATTGCTCAGCTTGTTCGTCATTTCAAAGTGGATGTAGGGCTTATTGAAGGTCACACAGAAGAGTCCGATTTACATATTCAGTCCTTTATGGACGATGAGCTTGCCATCGTTGCGTCAGTGGATCACCCTTTAGCTCAGCTTAAAAGAGTAGAAATTGATGATTTACAAAACCAGCGGTGGGTAGCGCGTGAAAAAGGCTCTGGAACAAGAGAATATTTAGATCACGTTCTAATGTCCAACGGTTTAAAAATGAAAAGCATGCTAACAATCAGCAGCAATCAAGGAATTAAAGAAGCGATTGTTCACGATTTAGGAATGTCTGTACTCTCGCTTTGTGCTATTAAAGAAGATGTAGAACAAAAGCACCTGTCGATTCTCAATGTTAACACCGCTCCTTTTAAGCGCCGTTTTTCTTATATCTATCCTGCTAACAGCGCTCATAAAAAAGTAGCGGAGCTTTTTATTCAGCTTTTAAACTAGGGAATGAAATTAAGACATAACTAAATTACTTCAATCTAAAGACTAAAGTAGCTAGTATAAATTACTTGCGACACCGCAGTTGATTTCCGTGCAAGACTTCGCTTTCCGCGGGCGTCCGTTGAGCCTCCTCGTCGCTTCCGCTCCTGCGGGGTCTCACCTGTTCCGCTTTCCCGCAGGAGTCTCCGTCTTGCCCTCCAATCAGCTGCTAGAAGGAACGAAACAGATGAAACTATGTTCACCATAACAAAAAAAACGAACCACTAATCAAACATGTTGATCAATGGTTCGTTTTTCACTTGGGCTAAAATCCTTTTGTACCGACCTCTTTTTTTAAATCAATAGCTATATGTCTTTACATTTTCTTAGTGAACGTGCGTCTGCTGAGCCGGCATTTTTGATAAACGAACAGCTAAGAAAAAGGCTGTTGTAAGAAACACACCAATTAGAGCAATCACACCTTTCCAGCCGTACGCGCTCCAGCATAAGCCAGCCGCAGTCCCTCCAATACTCGATCCTGCATAGTAAAAAAATAAATATAAAGACGAAGCCTGCGCTTTGTCATGCGTTGCTCTTCTTCCTACCCAGCTGCTGGCGATGGAGTGACTTCCGAAAAAGCCAAACGTCAGCAGCAAAAGCCCGGTAATTTTTATCCATAAAACGGGATGCAGCGTAACGATTGAACCTATAAGCGTAACAGCAATCGTACATAACAGCACCTTTTTCCGGCCGTATCGATCCGCCAGCGTCCCCATCCAGACTGAGCTGAATACTCCAACAAAGAAAATAACAAAAATAAAACTTACAAGTGTATGATTCCAAGAATACGGAGGAGCAGATAAAGCGTATCCAATATAATTGTATAAAGCTACATTACTTCCAAGCAGTGCAAAACCAATAGTAAAAAGACAAAGCATCCCTTTATCTTGAAGATGACTGCGAAGAGAGCCGGTAAGCTGACGAAGTTCAAATGACCGAGAAGTAAAGTTCTGTGAATCAGGCAAGTTCATAAAAAAAACAAATGTGGCCAATAAGCTGATTGCGCTTACAACATCAAGAGCTACAGACCAGTTAAAATACTCCGTGAGCACTCCTGTCATAAGTCTTCCCGCTACGCCTCCAAAGGCGTTTCCGCTTATATAAATCCCCATCGCTTTTCCTAAACTCCCGGGTTCAATTTCTTCTCCTAAGTAAGCCATGGCCACAGAAGGCAGCCCTGCTAACACGATTCCTTGAATAACGCGAAAAATTAACAGCGTTTCAAAGGTAGAGCTAAATGCTGTCATGATACATAGCAATGACGCAAAAATTAACGATAGTCCCATCAGTTTCTTTCGTCCCCACACTTCCGATAAAGAACCTAAAAAAAGCATACTAACCGCAAGCGTGATGGTTGTTAACGAAAGAGATAAACTCGCAAAAGCCGGGGATATTCCAAATTCTTTAGAAAACTCGGGTAAAATGGCCTGTGTACAATATAAAATCGAAAATGTGTTGAAGCCTGCTGCAAAAAGCGCAACATTTGTTTTGCGAAAAGCCGATGTCCCAATTACGGTATAGCTCACAGTTGGTCACTTCCTTTTTTCTCTAAAAAAAAGCATATCACGGTTTTTTAATTCTGTATAATTCATTATGTAAATCGTTTTCATGCATTTCAGTAATGAGTAAAGTGAAAATAGGAATGGACAACAGCCTGAGTATTTTCAAACGACTGTATGCAAGACTGCTATGCTTTCTTGTTTTACACACAAAAAAAGTCGAGCCAATTTTTCATGGCTCAACTTTTTAATCCAATACATAAGATGCTAATACTTTTTGCACGTCGTAAATGCTTTTATCTTTACGAAATTCTTTTGAGATCGGCGCGCTAGAACCCGATACCCAAATATTTAATTCGGCATCTAAATCGAACGTTCCAGCCGTTTCTACGCTAAAATGTGTAATCGTTTTATAAGGAATGGAATGATAATCTGTTTTCTTTCCCGTCACTCCTTGCTTATCAACGATAATTAAACGTTTCGTCGTAAACACCATTAAATCGCGAATGACTTTATACGCTTGTTCCACTCGCTCGTTGGCAATTAAAATGTTTTGTAAATCTTTTTCAGTTCCTCTTATATCTGCTTCTGATGCATTTCCCAATAGTCCATCTAATATACCCATACTTATCACTCCTTTCTATCTACACTACCGCATTTTGTTCTGTCTGGAAACCCAAAACGTTTTTTTAATGAATTAATTTACTTTCACGCGCTTTTTTTGTTAATTCTGCACTCGTTTTACTAAGAGGTTTATGAAGAAAAATGCCAACGAGCAGCACGCCAAGCCAAATGCAAAGTAGAACCGTAACGTCTTTTCTTACAATATCCGCTAACATGCCTCCCACAACTTCTCTCATCATGCTTATTGCATACGTAAATGGTAAAAACGGATTGAGTGCTTGGAAAAAAGCAGGCACGACTTGAATCGGAAATGTACCGCCTGCAGCGGAAAGCTGAAGCACAAGCAAAACAATGGCCATCGCTTTTCCTGCATTGCCAAATATCGCAACAAGCGTATAGACAATCGTCATAAACACGAAGCTGCACAGCAAGCCTAAAAAGATAAAAGGCACTTTGTCTACGACGTACGTTTTGATTAAAAATAAATCGCCTAGCGTCACAATAAAAGCTTGCACAAGAGCAATAGACAAAAACGTTAAAAGTCTTCCAAGATAGACTTCATAGCTTTTGAACCGCTCTTCATCCGCTACTTCTACGCTTAAAATTGAAACTAACAGCAAAGCCCCGACCCACAAGCAAAGCGTTGTATAAAACGGTGACATAGCCGACCCGTAGTTCGGAATAGGATAAAGTCTTTCTTCTTTTAAAAGAACCGGCTTAGCAAAAAAATCACTTTCTTTTTGCACATCGTTTTTTAACAAATTAATAATATCTTCAATGTTTTCTTTTCGCTGAAATTCGCGTATTTTATCCGCTATATTGTGCACGTTTTGTTCAATTCGCGGAAAGTCTTTTGTTATTTTCGCAAGCTCCTGCTGTCCGAGCAAAATGCCACTCGCTGTTTTAGACAGCACGTTCGAAACATCCGGCATACTTTTATTGGCTTCATCAAGCAGTGCGTTTGCGCTTGCTGTTTTATCTTTCGCTTCTTTGATAGCTTGTTCAATAGCCGGCACAATCGTAGAAGAATACGAATTCGTTAACGTATTTAATTTAGAAACAGCTTGGTCGGTGCGAGAACTGAATTTCTCAAGCACACTTGGATCTGGTGCATCTCCATTTTTTGTTTGCTGCTGCAAGTCGTTTACATCCGACAGCTGCTGCTGTAAAAGCGTATGTACACTTTTTATTTGATTAATAACCGGTGAAAGAACGTTACCTTGAGACACCGCATTTAAATCCGTAAGAAGGGTAAGGATCTCTCCTGTGTCAGCAACTTGTTTTGTTAACTGCACTTTTAGCTGTTCCGCTGCTGCGCTGACTTCAGCCGGCGCGATATCTTTTTCCATCAGCTGATTCTTCAATTCTTGAACTCCAAGAGCTCGCTGTTGAACACGGTGCAGCGTTTCGCTGATCGTTGGCTCAGCGTTTTTTAACACTTCATCGCTTTTAGTTAAAAAAGTGTTTAGCTGCTGAGTCATCTGTGCGCCGTCAGCTGTTAATCTCTCTACTTCAGGAAGAGCGGCCTGAGCTTTCGATACAATAGCTCCAGCTTTTTGAGTGGTGTCATTCGCTTCATTAATTACTTTTTTAATTTCAGGAAGACGATTTTCAAGTTCAAAAATTCGTTGTTCAACTTGTTGAATGGTCGGTAAATCCCGCTGCAGGGTAATACCTAGTTCGTTAAAAACAGAAAAAATGGCTCCATTCGCTGTTTTGACGAATTTTTCACTAATCTGTTGTGTTAAGCTGCTGGCTCCTTTGCTTGTAATTTTAGGCGCTACGGCGTTTATTTTTTCGTTTACTTTGTAAAGAATGACCGGCTTTTCCAAACGATCTTGAAGAACGGTACCAAGCTTTTGTGAAAAATCTTTTGGAATAACAATACTTGCATAATAGTCTCCGTGCTTTACTCCGTGATCAGCTTTTTCTTTGGAGACAAACGTCCATCCAAGCGTTTTATTTTTCTTTAACGTTGCAATAATATCTTTTCCCACGTTTACGTGCTGCCCTCTTATCGTAGAACCTTCGTCTTCGCTCGTTACTGCAATGGCAATACCTTCAGTCCGCCCGTATGGATCCCAAGATGCTTTTATATTAAACCATGCGTAAAAAGACGGCAGAATCATAAGCGTCAGCACAATGATAATCATCGCCCAATTGGTAAAAATCCTTTTTAAGTCACGCGTATAAATATAAACAGTATTTTTCATATGTCCCACCCAGTTTTATTATTACAAGTTAGCTTATCCATGTTCGAAGAAACATATTTCTGATACTATAGAAAAAGTTAGATATGGTTTTAGTAGAAAGGATGATGAACATGACAGAAAGACTTTATTATAGCAATCCCTACATAAAAACGTGGGAAACAGAAGTGACAGAGACGCGCGCTCTTTCAACTGGCTACGCATTAACGTTAAAACAAACCGCTTTTTATCCAGAAGGCGGCGGACAGCCTTCTGACTACGGTACTATTGCCGGAATCGACGTAAAAGATGTTTACGAAGAAAATGGAGAAGTCTATCATCTCGTTGATACACTGCCTGCACAAACGAACGTCACGTGTGAAATTGATTGGCACCGCCGCTTTGATCATATGCAGCAGCATAGCGGACAGCACTTACTTTCGGCTCTATTAATCGATACATATGATATTCACACCGTTAGCTTTCACTTAGGAAGCGAAGCAGTCTCTATCGATTTAAATGTACCTCAGTTATCTCATGAGCAGCTATTACACATTGAAAAAGTTGTAAACAATGCTATTTACAGCAACCGCCCCATTAAAACGTACGAAGTGAAAAAGGAAGACTTACATACTCTTGCGCTTCGCAAAGTGCCCGAGCTAGAAGACGAAGTGGTACGCATCGTAGAAATTGAAGGCATTGATGTTTCTGCCTGCTGCGGTACTCATGTGAACCAAATTGGAGAGCTGGGTCTCATTAAACTTACGAAAACAGAAAAGCAGCGCGGCAATACACGCCTCTTTTTTAAATGCGGTATGCGTGCATTAGCTGATTATCAGCAGTCTCAAGAAATCGTAGCAAAACTTAGCAATAAATTCAGTACAAGCCGTGAATTAGTTATAGAACGCATTAAAAAATTGGAGACTGAACAAAAAGAGCTGCAAAAACAACTAGAAGAATTAAAAAATGAAAATGCAGCTTATTTAGCAAGGGAATTAGAAGCCAAAAAAGAAGGATCATTTCTGTACCATCACTTTGAAAATCGTACACTAAAAGATGTGCAAGCTTTGACAAAGCAGCTTCTTCAAACGCCTGATACAACGCTTCTTTTTGCTTTTTCAAGTGATCAAAAAGTCTTACTGGCTCACAGCGGCAGTGAGGTAACATGCGGAGAACTTTATAAAGAGCTGCTTCCGCTTTACGATGGAAAAGGCGGCGGCGGACCAAAACAAGCTCAAGCCAGCTTTTCATCTTCTGAAAATATGAACGCATTTCTTAGCGCAGTAAAAGAAAAAATAACTGGAGCATAACAAAAAGCCTGTCTTTAAAAAGACAGGCTTTTTCAACACAATCAGCTTACTAAATAGCCAATTAATAACCCAATTGATAAAGTAAATCCAAAAAACGTATTTGTTTGAGCAGTTGCTTTCATTGCAATAAGCTCTCCGCGTACAAATGCTTGTACGGCTTGAATGGGCTTAGGTGCACTAAGGAACACTAAGAAAATCCAAGGGCTAATATCGAAAAATACAACTAATGCAACGGTCCAAATATACGCAATGCCGAACAAAGCAGCTAAAAATCTAATCGCATTTTTAGAACCTAATAAAATAGCTAGCGTACGTCGTCCGCCTTTTGTATCTTCTTCTATATCACGAATGTTGTTAGACAAATTAATCGCGCCTACTAAAATCGCAATAGGAAGTGATACAAAGATGCTTTCAGACGTTACGGTATTTGTTTGAATAAAAAATGAAATCAACACGAACATAGCGCCCATGCACAGACCTGAAAATAATTCTCCAAACGGCGTATACGCAATCGGAAGCGGTCCGCCTGTATACAAATAACCAATCGCCATACCTACTAATCCAACTAAAGCAAGCCACCAGCTGCTGTTTGCACATATATATACGCCTAAAATAAGAGCAATTCCATAAGAAATCAGTGCTAAATTTAATACCGTTTTCGGCTTCATTCCGTGTCTGACGATGGCTCCTCCAATTCCTACGGAGTCTTCTGTGTCTAACCCGCGTTTAAAATCATAGTACTCGTTAAATACGTTCGTCGCAATTTGAATCCACAAACATGAAAAAAGCATCGCAAGGAACATCCAAACGTTCACATGGCCATAAAACATAGCTAGAACTGTTCCAATCAAAACGGGTACAAACGATGCCGTTAACGTATGAGGACGGGTTAATTGCCACAAAATTTTCCCTTTACTGTACTGCTCGACTGCAGCTTTGTTTTCTTTGTTATGACTTGTCATCATCCTCTTCCCTTCTATTACGAACCGTATCTCTATTTAAAAGTGCTGCTTTTAACATAATGAATGATAGCAAACTTACTCTAAGACAATACACGTCCGCCCAACAAAAAAATCACGGAATCCTTTAAAATATAAGTTCCATCTTATATCATAATAATTTATTGCTCTTTTTACAAGATGACCGCTTATACATTTCCGGCTTTTTTCTGCAAAAATCTGCTTTGACGCAGAAATTTATAGGAAAAAGATAAAAAACCTTTATGAAAAATGAGATTAAGACATAACTACATCAATGCCATCTAAAGAAGCACAAATGGGATACACGAGCTGAACAGCTTGTGACCCCGCAGCTGATTTCCGTGCAAGACGTCGCTTTCCGCGGGCGGCCGCTGAGCCTCCTCGTCACTTACGCTCCTGCGGGGTCTCACCTGTTCCGCTTCTCCCGCAGGAGTCTTTGCCTTGCCCTCCAATCAACTGCTAGAAGGAACGAAACACATGAAAGCTATCTTCACAATAAAAAAAGCCGAACGAATTGGATTCTCAATCGAGAATCGAACTCGTTCGGATCTTCCTTTAACTAACATACGTTCATACAAGCCTCTTTTTTTATCACTACATCTTAGTAATTAAAACCGTCGTCCCCGTGTCTTCTGCGAAATCTTTTATGAAAACATGAATCGCATATCGCATGATCATGATTCCAAGGAAGGTCTTTAGAACACGCACTGCACGTTCTTTTAAATTTTTTCATATCTTTTCTTAATACGTCATGTATTTTGTTTGTAAGCTCTTCTCGGACACGCTCCCAGTAAATAGCTTCCGGTCTTCTATCCATTCGATATAAAAATAAAAGATGCAGGCCAATCGCCTTATAAGATAGCTCTAATTTTTCCAGTGAACCTTCTATTATCCTTGGTTCAGGTAATTCTTCTCTGTTAACAATTGCATTCATGCTAGCCACCCACTGCTTTTTCAAAGAGCTTTCTTTTGCTGAAAACGGCAGCTGCAAGTAACCATATAAATCAACAATGGGCATTTTTGCTTCAATCAGCGTGTCTTTCACTTCCTCATAAAGCTCACGTTCTTGTGCCAGGTTTGATTTTTGTGTACCTTTTGGATTTTTAAATTTAGCCCACATGTCAAAAAACGTTCCGAGGTCATGATGATATTCTTTAAATCTTCTTAGCATATCTGAAGTAGGCGCAATTGAAAATTTGCTGATTTGCTCGTCTGTTGAAAATAACAGTTCTCTCATTTGCTTTGCATCTTTAGCGAATGCAACTTCTCCCACATTATAGAGACCCTTTCTTCCAGCACGACCTGCAATTTGCTTTAACTCTTGAGAAGTCAACAACCTCCGTTTTTGCCCATCAAATTTCATGTTTTCTAAAAGCACAATTCGTCTAATTGGAAGGTTTAACCCCATTCCAATTGCATCTGTAGACACAATGACAGTTGTTTCTCTATTAATGAACTGCTCAATTTGTTTTCTTCTTGTTTCAGGCGGCATACTTCCATAAATCACGCTAACTTTATGACCATCTTTTTCTAGCTTAGCCGCTGTCTGGAGCACTTTTTTACGCGAGAAAACAATTAAAGCATCTGCGGGTTTCACTTGTTCAATTTTGAAATTTCGAAGATCTACTTTTAAAGGTATATCTCTTTCGTACTCATGAATTTCTGAGATCACACCGTCTAACATCTCTTCTAACATACTTCGAATGCTTAAACTCCCGATCACATGAACTTGTTTGGCATTAGCTCGGGTGATGGCTTTATACCATGAAAACCCCCGATCTCGGTCTTGAATCATCTGTGCTTCATCAATTACCGTTACATCGCCATGTTCTAATTCACTAAACATTTCTACCGTACCGGCCATGTGCTGAGCATCTTCAACAATCTTTTCTTCTTCACCTGTTTTTAACGAACAAGCAACTCCTTCTTTGTTCAGCTTTTCAAAGACTTCTAAAGCTAACAGGCGAAGCGGCGCTAAGTAACTACCCGAAGCAGCTTTCTTTAATGACTTTAATGCCGTATACGTTTTTCCTGTGTTTGTATCACCGAGATGAAGAATGTATTCCGTTTCTTTTCTTGGATCCATTTCGTATTCTGCACCAAAAATATAATTTAACTGTCGCTGTTCTTCTTCAATCAGCTTGTTCTTTTCTTCACGTTCACGTTCTTGTTGTAATCGTCTTTCTTCCAGCTGCTGTGCATATCGCTTTTTATGCTCTTCGATCGTTAAGTTGTGATCTGAAACTTCTAGTACATCGGAAAGCTTTTCTTCTACAAGCATTCTTTTATATTCATAGACTAAATCCGATAAATCACTTCTGAGTGCTTTTATAATATCCATTCGTGTTACCGAATCATTTGTATAAGATTTATACCCTTCTTTAAATGAAGCAGGAAGGTCATCCATAATCATAGTTGGAATGATTTCATAAATTTTATCGGTGATAAATACCTCGTATACATCTTCATACGTTTCAAACAAGATAATCGTTGAATATCTGTCTAATTCTGAGCTTACGTTCCCAGTGAGCTCTTGAAAAAAGTCATGAACCGTTTCATAATCATGGCGTGTTAAATCACCGTTTTCTATTAATTCATCTTCAAGCTCAGTATGCGGCGCATAGTTTTCAATATACTTTGAGTTTGTTTCAATGTCTTTTGATAGCTGATGTGAAAGCTGTTCTCTTATATGTAGGTAATACAGCTCTTTGTTTACTTCCAAAATAGGAGCTGCTTCTAAATTTAACTGTAATTGATATCTGGCTTTTCGATCATTAATACTTTGCTGTCTTTCTTTCTCTTTTCTTTCTTCTTCTTTTTTGGCAAATTCAACTCTTGCTTCTCCGTATAGAGATAGCCACTCTGCTTTATTGCCCTTTCCGTACTGCTTTTCTAACCAAGAAAAAGCATCAAATTCTATACCTTTTCTCGTTTCTTTAGCAAATAACTTATCGATAGCTTGAGGTTTATATCCTTTTATCTCAAAGCCTCTTTCTGTTAAATACGATCTTCTGTTTTTCTTAGATACAGAAGAAACAACTATTTTTCTCCACGCAGTCCCCCAGGCTTTTTTTATAAAAGAGTGCCTGTCTGTTAAATACGTCTCTAAATCCGGACATTCGTCTTGTTCACCTAATACGCTTTTTATATCCTGTAGCAATGTATGCTTAGTTTTTTCAATGGCCCTGCTTTGAATAGCCTCTAATTCGAGCATAAAATTCTCCTTTGGAAAGTTTTCCTACATTTATTATAGGAAAGACCCCTTATAGAATCAAATACATTGTTACCACTTTATTTGAAGCTAGATTAAGAACTTCTCTTCCCCATGCTTTTGCTTATTTCTCACCTATTTTCAAGACAAAAAGCTCCTTTAAACAGGAGCCTTCAATATATTTTAGATAATTCAGTCTTTTTTAAATATCTATCAAGCATTTTTGTCGATTCCCTTTGAGTAAGTGATGGAGAGCTGTGAAAGCTTGGTGAACGATACGTGTAAAACACCTGTAAATAAAAAAGCTAAGATTGTTGCTCCTGTGGCTAGCGGGTGAACGTACGTAAAATAATAGGCAAATATAGCCCCCACTACGTATGATAGATACACATGAAGGTTAAATCCTTTTGTATACCAATATATTTTATTTTCCTTATCTAAAATAGCTGAAATGTCATAGTGTTTTCGGCGAATGATATAGTAATCAACAAGAACAATCGCAATAATAGGAATAAATAAGACGCCGATCATAAGCAAAAAGCTTTGAAAATTTGTCATTAACCACTCTTTTAATAAAGAACCTAGGACTGTGACAACTCCCATCGTTAGTGCCGGTATCCAAAAGCGCTGCTTTGGAAAAATAGACAAATAAGACATTGTTGCGCTATACAGTACCATTACGTTGGTTGACAACACCGATAAAAAAATAACGATGGCTGCTACTAATCCCAACAGCGGGCTATATGCGCCAATTAAATTTACCGGGTCATACGTTTGCGTCATATTTCCGAGAATTGAAAAGCCGGAAACCGTTGCGCCTAATCCCATCGCAATCAAAGTCGCAACGTTATAGCCTAAATACGTTCCCGCAATTCCCGTTTTTTCAGATTTACAGTTTCGGTTATAATCGCAAACAATAGGAATCCACGTAAAAGCTGTAGCTACTACAATATCAAAAGCTAACATTCCTGTAATACCAGGATTTTCACTTGCTTTCATTTGAATTAATTTTGCTGCATCAAATTCGATAAACAAATAGCTAAACACAACGGTTGCTAAAATGACCATTAGCGTAGCTACTAACTTTTCCGTTGCTTCAATGCCTTTGTGTCCGTATATAGAAATAGCTACTACTAGTACTTGAGTAAGAATTGTAAATAGATTGATATTGCTGTAACCGGTCAAAAAGGTGACGGCATGATTTAAACTTAGCCCTGCCATGTAGGCTTGAATCCATGCCCATCCTATTAATGTAATAAGATTAACAGCAGCAGGAAGCATAGCTCCTCTTTGTCCAAAAGCAGGTCTCATCAAAACCATGGTTGGAAGACCGGTTCGAGTTCCGATATTCCCCATCAGCACAAGCGGTATGGCACCGACTAAAGAGCCAAGCACGATAATAAATAATGCCTTTAAAAAGGTCATATCGGGTACAAACAGCATTCCCGTAAAAACGGTCGTTACTACCACATTGGCTCCTATCCACATGGAAAATGTCGAGAAGAAGCCCATACTTCTTTTATTTACTGCAATCGGCTGCACATCATCATGGGCGAGACCACTTTTTGTTGTCATCCCTTTTCCACCTTTCACTTTTATTGATACCAATTGGCTCGAGCTAGCTTGGAATTTGTATTCACATGTTTTATTTCAGTAAAAGCAGCTAATCCTGATGGACCTAGCTCCCGGCCAATGCCGCTTTCTTTAAAACCGCCCCACGCCGTTTCGATATGAGGCGTATGGTAGCCGTTGATCCAAACCGTTCCCGCTTGAAGCTGTTCAGCAACTCGCTCTGCTTTCTTTACATCATTCGTTAAAATTCCTGCAGCTAAACCAAATCTCGTACCGTTGGCAAGTGCTATGGCTTCTTCTTCACTTGAAAAAGATTGAACGGTAATGACGGGACCAAATATTTCTTCTTGGACGATTTTCATATGCTGCTCCACGTCAACGAGCACCGCTGGCGTTATATAGTTTCCACCTTCGCAGTCAATTAACGTTCCTCCTGTTAATAAATTCGCACCTTCTTCTTGACCTAGCTTAATAAAACTCTGTATTTTATTCAGATGCTCCTTGCTAATAACCGGACCCATCTCCGTTTCTTCTCTTAACGGATTACCAATTTTTATAGCAGCAACAGCCTCCGTAAGAGCAGAAAGAAACGAGTTATAAATAGATTCGTGTACGAGTATACGCGATGAAGCTACACACACTTGTCCTTGGTTAAAAAATGAGCCAAACATTGTCCAGTCTACTGCAATATCAATTTCGCTATCTTCAAAAATAAGAAGCGGAGATTTCCCTCCCAGTTCAAGCGAAACTCTTTTCATCTCTTTTGCGCACTGCTGATAAATACGTTTGCCTGTTTCTGATCCTCCTGTAAAAGAGACTTTGGCTACGTCTTTGTGTTCAACAAGGGCACTTCCCACTTCACCGTCTCCTGTAAGTAAATTAAACACGCCTTCTGGTATACCGGCTTTTTCACATAGTGAAGCTAACTTTAAAAAAGAAAGCGGCGTTAATTCTGACGGTTTAAACACCACCGTATTTCCAGCTGCTAATGCAGGAGCCAGCTTCCACATGCCAAGCAGCAAAGGGAAATTCCAAGGAACGATTAGCGCGCATACGCCAATAGGTTCTTGAATGATTTTACTGCTTGTGTCGTCGAACATGTTCTTTGTCCACGGCTGATTTTCTTCTGTTAAATTTGCGTAATATCTTAAACAATTAATTGTATCTTCAATATCTAACTGCGCTTCTTTTATCGGTTTGCCAGTATTTAATGTTTCTGTTTCAGCGAATATACTCGCTTCACTTTCTAATAAGTCTGCTAGTTTCGTAAGCACCTCTACACGCAGTGATTTATTTTTCTTCCATTCACTTTGTTCAAAAGCCTGCTTTGCTTTACCTACCGCTTCCTCTACTTGTTGAAGCGACGAATCAAACACTTCCGCTATAATCTTATTGGTCGCTGGGTTGATTATTTCTCTTTTACATGGTTTTGCTTGTTTCTTATCTATCCTTACATTTACTTGCCCGTTCATAGTCAAACACCCCTCATAGAGAACTCTTATATAAAAATGGGAAGATAATAGTACCTTCCCATTTTTACCGTCTTGCTTATATTCAGTCGCGTGCTTTCACTAACAGCGCTTCTTCTTCTTTTGCTTTTTTTCTTAACGCAATAAGTGTGATAAATTCATAGACAATATTAGCGGCCGCCGCTGCTGTAATTTGGCCATGATCATAAGCTGGCAGTACTTCTACTAAATCAAAACCGACAAAATCAATATTTGTTAAGCCTCGAACGAATTGAAGCGCATCGTCAATACTTGCACCTGAGACTTCAGGCGTTCCTGTTCCCGGCGCGTAAACTGGATCTAAAAAGTCAATGTCAAACGATAAAAATACGGGTCCTTCCCCTACACGCTCATGAATAATGTCTAACATTCTATCAACGCCCATTTTTTTATATTCATTTGTCGTATACAAAGCTAAACCTAAGTTCTTTGCATCTTCTAAATCTTCAATACCGTACAGACCGCCTCGCATACCGATTTGAATCGAGCGCGATACGTCGATTAACCCTTCTTCAATCGCTCGTCTGAATACCGTACCGTGATTGTATTTTTGTTCAAAATAACTATCCCACGTATCAGAATGAGCATCAAACTGGAGAAGCGCTACCGGTCCGTGCTTTTTCGCGATGGCACGAAGTTCACCAAGGGTCATCGAATGATCACCGCCCAGTGAGATAGGAATAATTCCTTCATTCACAACCGGTGCTAGCCCTTCTTCAATTTTTTTATACGTTTCTAAAATATACCCGGGAACCACTGATAAATCGCCGTAGTCCACGCCTGAGATGTAATCAAAAATATTAGTCTTTTGTTCTGGGTTATACGGGCGAAGCAAAATGGAGAAATCTCGAATGGCTTCCGGTCCAAAACGTGCTCCTGTGCGAAAAGATTGACCTGAATCAAATGGAATACCTGTGACAATAAAATCCATTTCTGAATTTACTTGTTCTACATACGGAAGTCTCATAAATGTACGTGGTCCGCAAAAACGCGGAGATTCAAATGAATTTTTCGGCTGATATTTTGGCATAATTTATTCCTCCTAGTGGGTTTCATTCATTAGCGCCGCATCATTATTTTAAATACTGACGCTTTTTATTTAGATACTTTTTATTAATGCAAAATGCATGCCAATTTTTATCGCCTTATTCCGCGCAATTATGGACGATTTTTAATTCATAATAGAATCAAAACAAAAAAACTGATTCAGTATTGAATCAGCTAATTCATTTTGAATTAAAGTCTCATTATTTTATATTGTACTTTCGTAAACGTCTTACGACCGTAGGCTGGCTGATTCCTAATGTGTTTGCCATTTCATACGTTGTTTGACACTGACGATAAGCGCGAATCAGCCAGTTTTTCTCCACTTCTGCAAGTGCTTGCTGAAGCGTCATTCCCTGAGAGGTTAACGTGTCAAGAGGCTCCCATTCTTCTTTTTCACTGCTGCTATTTTCTGAATAAAACGGGAGGTCTTGAGGCGAGATGCTGTTTTCATCCGTTGTTAACACGAGGCGTTCAATTGTATTTTCAAGTTCGCGCACATTTCCGGGCCACGGATGTTCAAGAAGCAGATTTAATGCTTCTGCATGAAAAAATTTCTTCATGTTATATTTTTCATTTTGTTTATGTAACACGTGATAAAGTAGTGCCGCGATGTCTTCTTTTCGCTCGCGAAGCGGCGGAATGGTAATCGGAATAACGTGTAAACGATAAAACAAATCTTCACGAAACGTTCCTTTTTTGACCATTTCTTCAAGCGGCTGATTTGTGGCTACAATCAGCCTGAAGTTTACGTGTTTGGCTCGTTCACTTCCAATTTTGGTGACTGTTTTTTCTTGCAGCACTTTTAACAGCTTCACTTGCATATCAAGAGGAAGTTCCCCTATTTCATCTAAAAAAAGCGTGCCGTTATGAGCTAATTCAAACTTTCCTATTTTCCCTTTTGTACTGGCACCTGTAAAAGAGCCTGCTTCGTATCCAAACATTTCAGATTCGAACAAACTAGCTGGAATGGCTCCGCAGTTAATTTCAATAAACGGCTCTTCTTTTCGATCACTTCCATAGTGTAAAGCACGGGCAAAAGCCGTTTTACCAACACCCGATTCACCTAGCAGCACAACCGTTGCATCGCTGTCTGCCACGCGATTAATAATCGACCATACCTTTTTCACCGATCCACTTCGTATGACCATCTCATTTGACTGTTGTTCCCGAAGCTCTTCCACTTCGAGCTGATATGTTTTCATTTTCACTTCGAGCTGCTGATAATCTTCTTTTAAGCGCTGAAGCTCTGTTAAGTCATGCGAAAAGCTAATGACTCTTTTCATACACTGATGTTCATCATACACGGGAATACCGGTTGCCATTACAACTTTTCCCGTTTCTGTTTGTTGCATCAGCTGTACTTCTTTCTTTTTCTTTAACACTTCAATCGTAACGGAAGGTGAAAAGATCCCACGGTCTTGCAATTCGTATACCGTTCGTCCCACTAACTCTGACACGTCATACCCGTATATATCACGGCAGTTTTGACTTGCTCGTAAAATACACCCTTTTTCATCAGTGATCACGATATTGTCGTGAGAAGCATGCAAAATAGCTTCAAGCTCTCGTTCAATCATCTCCATTCAGTCCTCCTTTTTATGTAATCTGATTTTTCTAACATTTACACATATTATTTTATCAGTAAACTCGCTTACTCAACACAAAAAGCTCCTTTAATAGGAGCTTTTTGTTTACGATAGCTGCTTCATTTTTTGTTTAAATAGAGCTACTTTAATCATAAAATAAGTGATGTTTTCAGGTAATTCTTCTTTGATTGGCTTTAACTTTTCATCGCCTACTGACGAAGCGGCTTGTAAAATAAGCTGTTCGTCTTCATCCGAAAGAAAAGGTGACCAGTCGATTTCTTTTTCTTCTTCCGCGCATTTAAACAAATGGTTTTCAATGGTAATGCGGCTCAGTTCACGTTCTTCAGCAATTTCATCTAACGATTTTCCTTGCTGAAATAGCTCATACGTCATTAAGTGAGAGCCTTCTTTTGATGATGCTCTTGCTTTTTTCGGAGCAGGAGCTGACACTTCTCGCTTTCGGTCTGGATGGTCTTCGCAAAACTGTTTGATTTCAGTCGTGAATCGTTCTCCGTATCGCTCTTGTTTTTGCTCTCCGACTCCTTTTACAGTGGCAAACTGTTCAAGCGTTACCGGAAGTTTTGTACACATATCATGAAGAGTGTCGTCTGAGAAAATGACAAAAGGAGGCACGCCGGCTTCGTCTGCTAGCTGCTTTCGAACGGAGCGCAAATGAGCAAACAGCTCGTCGTCTTGGACAATTTTCTTCACTTCCATTTGTTCTTTTCTCATCACTTTTTCCGTACCAAGAAGCACACCTTTTCCTTTGGCCGCTACGGATAAAGTAGGAAATGACCCTTGTCCTACTAAAATAAACTGCTCTGAAATCAAATACTCGATAAAATCGCTCACTTCTTTAGCCGACCGGTCGCTCATGACGCCGTACGTTTTCAGTTTATCGAAACCAAAATCAACTACTTTTTTATTTCGAGAACCCGTTAACACTTGAGCAATCATCATTTTACCGAAACGTTCGCCCATACGAATCATACAAGATAACACTTTTTGCGTATCGACCGTTACGTCTATTTCTACACGATCATCCGTACAGTTGCTGCAGCGGCCGCACTCATGCGCTTCACTTTCTCCAAAATAATGAAGAATATACGCCTGCAAACAGCCTTCTGTATGACAGTAGTTCACCATACTTTGCAGTTTTTCAAGTTCTTGAATTTGCTTTTTAGGATTCGACGTTGACTGTTCAATCAAAAAGCGCTGCACGCGAATATCTTGAGGTGAATAAAGCACGATACACTCACTTGGCAGTCCGTCACGACCAGCACGTCCTGCTTCTTGATAATAGCTTTCCATATTTTTTGGAAGCTGATAGTGAAGAACAAAGCGAATATTCGATTTATCAATTCCCATCCCAAACGCAGAAGTGGCTATCATTACCTGAACATCATCTTGAAGAAAGCGATTTTGCTCTTCATCACGGCTGTTTGCGTTCATACCAGCATGGTATTTTGATACGTTAACTCCTGATTTTTGCAATCTAGCGTGAAGCTCTTCAACATCTTTACGCGTAGCGGCATAAATGATGCCTGCTTCTTGATCATTTTTACGGATATACTGATCAATATAGCTGATTCGATCCTGACCTTTCACAACCGCAAACGATAAATTTTCACGTTCAAAACCAGTCATCACTGTATACTCTTCGTTAATATGAAGAGCTCGGCAAATATCTTCACGCACTTGAGGCGTCGCAGTAGCCGTCAGCCCCATCACAATCGGCGCGTTAGACAGCTTGCTGATTAGTTCATTGATGCGTAAGTAACTCGGTCTGAAATCATGCCCCCACTGTGAAATACAGTGCGCTTCATCTACCGCTACAAGCGGAATAGGAAGCATTTGAAGCTGTTCTAAAAACTGCGGAGACTCCAGTCGCTCCGGTGCTACATAAAGCAACTTATATTCTCCCAGTGCTACTTCTTCTAAGCGCTGCTGCACTTCCGTGTACGTCAGCGAGCTGTTAATATATGTGGCCGGAATACCCGCTGCGTTCAGCGTATCCACTTGGTCTTTCATCAAAGAAATCAACGGAGAAATAACCAGTGTCGTTCCTTCTAATAGCAAGGAAGGAATCTGATAACAAAGTGATTTCCCTCCCCCTGTTGGCATAATACAAGCGGTATTGTGCCCTTCTAAAACATAACGAATCGACTCTTCCTGTCCTTTTCGAAATGAATCATAGCCAAAATAGGACTGTAAATGTGTTAAAGCTTGTTCAAATTGCAAAATTTCGTCCTCCTTTAAAATAAGTAGAAATGGTAGTTGAGGGATTCATTAGAAGGAATTGAGACGTAGGATTTTATTTTATCAAATCTTAGAGGAAGTTGCACAGAATTCGTTGATTTAAGGATATAGCAAAAATGATAAGCGAAAAGCCATCAATTTATAACTCTCTTTCCTATCACAAACAATCTTTTTATGTATGTCAGGACTCCTTTCCTAAAAATCTTTCCCCATTCCATTCTTTTTTCCTGTATACTTAAGAATAGGAAAGAGGTGCTTATCACGAGACATCCTGTAGAAACGATTTATTATTTAGAAAATCCACAGCGTAATATCTCAACATATGCTTCCACAACTCAGTTAACGGTTGAGTCTGTTGTGAAAGATGTGTTTGGTGTTGCTTGCGTAGCAGATATTAAAATTATGCTTCAATATAATAAAGAATTCCGCAAAAGTATTAGTCAATTACACAATGCGATGGACGATGATCTTACGTTAGAAATGGTTTTTCGAGTTGCTTCAAAAGAAGATTTGCTTCGATTTAAAAAACGTTTACTTGAAAGTAGTTTAGATGACGCAGAAACGTCAATAGACTGTCCATTCAGCGCAACCATTCAATTACAAGATGGTCGATATACATGGAACGAGTCTACTTCTGTTTATGAAAAACAAAAAGAACGTCTTTCATCTTAAATTTCTCTATTTTTATGTATGCAAAAAGCCTAGATCTTAGCTGTTTAAGATCTAGGCTTTTTGCAGTTTGTACTGTACCTTAAAAGGTCAAAAAAAAGATGCAGGAAAAAGGCTGGCTAAAGCCTTCTTCTGCTTATTGTCCGCCAGATTCTCCTCAAAGATAACCGCGCTGTTTCCTCTTCTCCTATGTTAGACTTTTTAACTCAATTTTATGAAATAGGTTTTATCTCTTCCAATAACGTGTATACACAAAGCAAGAGGATAAGTTACTTAAACTTCTCTTCATTACTAAACATATTCTAGAAAGTTGTCTATCATACAAGGAGGTTTTTTTGAAATGGTAAATGTAAAAGTAGTTGAAAATGGCGTACAGGCAAAAGATACAATCGAACAATTTTTGCGTGAAGGATTTACAAAAGACGAAGTTTATTTACTTGCACACCATCAAGATCGCTCCGAGGATTTAACAGCTGCAACAAATACAAACAATATCGGCCTTTCTGAACAAGGTGTTTTTGATGCGATTGCGAATGTATTTCGTTCTCGAGGAGACGAGCTTCGTGCCAAAATGCGTTCATTAGGCCTATCACAGCCGGAAGCTGAACGCTATGAAGAAGAATTAGATCACGGCAAAGTAATCGTGGTTGCATCAAAAGTTGCTTAATCTAAAAGCCCTACAGCAGGGCTTTTTTATTTTTGTCTTCTGCCCTTTTTCCCCTTTCATTAAAGAAGTCATTCATACATATAATTGTGAAGATAAGAGTTGCTGTGAGGAGTGATATATTTGATTATAGGAATTGAGTACACAAAGCGTGTGAAAAATGGATTAGTCGTTAAAAATATTCCTTACAAGATACACGATAAACCTTGTGATGAAGGCTGCTGTAAAAATGATAAAACGATAGGCGTCAGAGACAAATTAAGGGTTAATTGGCTGTTAAACGTTTTTATGCCCAGTAAAAATATAACGGTATTTGATTATAAATATTGGTCAGAAGAGTTAACTTCTTTATGGAGAGAGTATCGGAGAAAAACTGTATAATACTCAAGATAAAAAATCTCCTTGATGAGCAAGGAGATTTTTTTCTATTGACTTTATCTTCTAGCACCAACCTATTTATTAAGCATTTCAACAATTTTTATACCTTTAGATGTTTGTACCATCACTATTATAAATTGCTGAATGGGATGCTTTTTCTTCCACTCATCATAATCAATTTTATATGTAACATTTCTTAGCTGTGTTTATCCTTTTCTGCTGAAGGTAATAATGAAGATGCATAAACTATATAAAGGGTGAAAAGTTATGATTAACGTCATTGAGACACTAATTGATTATATAAAGAACTCTTCTACAGATGATCCGCCCCCTCGCCCACATATCGGTGAGACTATGGGATGCTGGCTGTATTTCACTGCTTTAGCGGAAGAAATACCTGCCTTAGAAACTTGCCTTAATACAACAACCAACAGTGAACTGCTTAAGCTTGCTCAAGACTCAAAAAACCTGGCTGAATCTCAGATTGATACACTAAAAAAATTAATGATTAAAGAAGGAATTCCCCTTCCTGAAATACCGGCTACCAAACCGAAATCCGACCCTAACAGTATTCCATTAGGAGCAAAAGCCACGGATTCTGAAATTGCTAACTTAATATCTATAAAAATTGCCTCTAATATCGTCATGCGCAGCACGAATATGGGACAATCTATTAGAACCGATATTGGATTAATGTGGTTGAAATTCCACACTGAAAAGGTCATATTAGGATCAAAAATAAAAATTCTAATGCAGCAAAAAGGATGGCTCAAAATTCCGCCTTATTATTATCCACCTGGAGCCCCTCATAACTCTAATTGAAGTGTTCTTAGGTAAAACAGCATAGATAACCTTACATCCAACACATTTAACGAGGTGCTTGAACATGGATTTCCCTACAATTCATACAAATTTTTGGGACGCAGTCATTGGTGTTCCTGTCGTATTAATCGTGACGCAGCTGATCAAATGGCTTTTTCATCCTAAAAAGCAATTTGTTCCGACTATCGCTTTAGCTGTCGGCGTGCTTTTTTCAGTATTGATCAGTCACCCTCATCATATTATTGCCGGGTTGTTTATGGGGTATTTTTATGGATACGCCGCAATTGGAAGCTATGCAGGTCTTAAAACAACGTGGAGAACAATTAGAAAAGATACGTCTCCTTATTCATCAGACTAAAAAACCAGCGAAGTATTCGCTGGTTTTTTAGTCTTCATTACTTATTTCTTCTGCTCCTAGATCTTTGGCTAAGTGAACAACCGATTGATTGATTTTCCATACGTAATAAATGTTATGCAGCAGCTGCAGATGCTGTAAGTTTCTTGATTGAACGGACGTATCAAAATAATCTAAAGATTGTTCAATCTTTTGTCTTACATCTTCAAGCGTGTATACATACGTTCCTCTTTCTCCTCGTAATGCTTTTTCAAGCTGAGTGAAGTTGCTTGCCACTTTCTCTTCCACTTCCTTTACTACGCCATGAAATTCTGCTTCCTTATAAAAAGCTTCGTTTCTAGTAGAAGAAGCTACCAAATGCTTGGCGTAATAATTAATGGCGGTAAAAACGGTCAAAAATTGCTGAAGACGTGAACGGCCAACGAAACCTTTGATAATAGGATCGGAATCGACATGAAGCTGTTTTAGCTTTTTTTCTAATTCCATTCCTTTATCAGCCAAATTGGCAAATGCGTACTGCTTCGTAAAACGATGTAAATAGGTGTGAACAAATTCTTTTAAAGCCGCTACGTATTCTACTGAAGTGTCGGTTATTTTATCTCTTGTTCTTTTAGGAAACACAAGAGCAGATACGGCTAAACCAATTCCAACTCCTACGACCGTATCTAACACGCGAGCCAGTAATAAGCTCTCTGAAATTCCGCCAAGAAGCATGTCATACATAAAGGCCAGCATCATCGTAATCCAAAAACTCATAAACGAATACGTAATGGGAAAGAAATAAAAAGCCATAAACACACAGATAAAAAGCAGCGTTACTTCAAGTATTCCAGGGGAAACGTAGCTTGCAACAACAAAGCCGACAGCTGCTCCTAAAAGCGTGCCTACGCTTCGCTGCACGGCTTTTACAAACGTACTTCCTATCGTTTCTGTACCGAGAAGCACTAAATAGCCTGCTAAAAGCGCCCAATATTGGTGCGATGGAGATAAAAACGAGCCAAATACTAGCGTCGCAACAGCAGTGATGACCGCTTGAATAGACTTTTTCGTAGATGGTTTTAATCCTTTTTCTTCATCATTATCCTCTTCGTCTTCTTGTTCTTCCGCTTCTTTTTGAGGCTGTTTTTCTTGTTTCACAATTGCTTGCTGCAGCTCATACGCTTCATCAATGACATGATTTGATATCGTTTCGATACGGCGTATTAAGTAAAGCCAGTCTTTATACCTTTCGTCTTGAGGTTCGAGTTCGCTTAATTTTTGGCGCAGCTCTTGCAAATGCTGAGCTGCATCCGTTAAGGAATGAGTAGGATTTTCATTTAATACCTCTGCTTCGCGAATCGATTCCACTAGCTTTAACAGCACCTGCTGAATATCAAAATGATTAAATGCCTTTAATTCACTGAGTTTTCGGATCGCCGGAGAATATGTCTGCAGCAGCATCACTGTATCAAATACATAAAGGCGCATTTGCTCAGCTGTTACGCCAGGCCATATGTCGTGAGGATCTGTATTTCCAAGCTCTTCTGATGCTACACGGGCATACTCCGCTAGTTTTTTAATATTGCGGTTATACTGTTTGATTTGAGCTGGTTCAATTTGTTTCTTTTGAATTAACTCAATAATTAAATCAAGCACCAAATTTACTTGAATATGAAAGGATTTCATTGAAGACCTTAGCACGTTGGAAGGCCGGTCTTTAAAAATAACAAAATTATAGATAAATGCACAGCAGGCTCCTACTATAACGCCAGCTAACAGCCACGGCAGCTGAGAAAATGTAACGTGTAAAATAGAAGCAAAATAAAACGACATAAATGCTACCATCGACAGAGAGAAGTAGCGAATACCAAATTTCTGTAAATAAAAAGACAAAAACACCAATAGAACGAGAAAAACATTTTCTGCTTGTCCATATCGTGATAAAAACGAGCCAATTCCAAGAGAAACGGCGCTAGAAAGTGCTACTAAGACGGTTGTCACTTTTTTTGCTTTTGTTGTTTCATCATTTACAACCAATATACCCATCAGGCCGATTACGCCGGATAAAATAGCAGCGGTAATTTGAGAGCTTCCCGCTGCTTTTAATACAATCAGCATAATAACGACCGCTGTAATGACACTGATTGTAGCTTTAGAAGCTGTTTTGAGCCTTTTTCGTCCAGGATCTGCAGCGACTAAGCGGCTAAACCAATATGAAAAAATAAACACCCTCTCCTTTCGTGCTGTAAAGTTCTTTGTAGAAAGAGTAATATTATTACTTATACCCTTTTTAATTCTTTTCTATCGTATGTAAGTATGTTTTCACTATAACATTGCAAACGGCTAAAGAGCTAAACAAATGATTAAAAACACATCTGTTTTCTGTCAGATGTGTTTTTTAAAAATAATGGTTCATTACAGTGTAAGAGAAGAAATTTCCCACCCGTTTGTTAACGGATTTCTTTTTAAAGTAAAAACCATCGTTGTCTTGTGAGCCCCTTTATTTTCGTAATAAATAAGGCAATCTACGGAGATTTTCTCTTTTGTTTTATACTTTTTTGCATGAAATAAGTCCGTTTTATAATAAATGGTGGAGATACTATGCAGCTTTGCCCATAGCTTATGCTCTTGCGTTACGCGCAAAACCGGCTGCATTAAGGCATCGTCATCTTGCTTTAATCCGGTTAAAAACATATTGACGACTTCTGCCGGCTCAGCTTTTAATGCATATTCATCAAGCTTTCCTCCTGCTTTTAATACCATTAACTGATGACCTGGATCTACATTTTGAGACTTGTGAGTCGTACTTCCTGCAAAATGAATGCAAAAATGACCGGGGAACCCATTGTCAAGCGCACCGGCTCCATGAGGCATTCCATTCATGGAAGCTGCAAGCATTTGGCCTTTAAATGGAATAAGAACAGCTCTTCGGTTCCAGCTCCATTTTCCATTATATAAGTGCTTCATTACTTTCGTATCTTGACGTGTAAGCGGCTGAACATCTGCGTGGTGTGAGCCTGCTCTTCGCTGCACATAAAAGTAAAAACCGGTTTCTACATCGATTACTTTAAATTTTTTTCCCTTTGGCAGTAAGGTTTCTACACGTTTCCACTTTAATACTTTTCCTGTGTCGCTTACCGGAAAGTACGTAAGGTTTTCTTCTGCTTTCATCTTTTGGGGATGCACAAAAAAACTAATAAGCATAAAGACTAAAATCATTAATTTTATCATTGTCTACCCTCATTACCTTGTAGTTTCTCTATGTAATATGCGAAAGTACACATACAATTATAAATAGAAATTTTTACACGCTCGTCTCATGGAAAATAATACAAAAAAGAGCTTGTGAATCCTATACATTAAACGGTTCATTTTATTCATACTAACAGGTGAAAGCGAGGTATATGATATGAATTTCACTTGGATGATTGGACTTTTAATGCTTATTCAACCTCTTTCTACACAAGACCACCTATCTATTACTCATGACGGTAAACCAATTGAACGGATTGAACGGGACAAAGTGGCAGTACCTCTTCTTCCTGTACCCATGGTGGATCATGATCGATACAATCTTCTTCTAAAAGAATTGGATAAAAAAACATATAGAGAGCCCATAAATGCCCGCATTGATAAAAACGGACAAATTGTTCCTGAGCAAGCGGGTGTCAAACTATATCATAAAGATTTTGCCGAGAAATTTTATACTTATTTTTTTAACGGCGGTACGTCAATCTTAGAAATCCCGACGCTTCCTGTTCCGCCTCGCGTGGATAAGGAGCTGCTTGCAACGATTCGTATTAAGCAAATCGGTCATTATCATACGGTATTTAACCCCCATAATAAAAATCGTTCTCACAATATTTCTCTTGCAGCTGAATCACTAGACAGCAGCGTCATATTTCCTGGGGAAGTTTTCTCTTTTAATCAAACCGTTGGAAAAAGAACGGCAGCAAAAGGGTATATGCGTGCCCCAATCATTGTAAAAGGAGAGTATTCTGAAGGAGTTGGAGGAGGAATTTGCCAAGTTTCTTCTACTTTATTTAACGCCGTCGATAACGCTGGCGTCACGATTACGCAGCGCTACTCACACAGCCGCAGTGTTTCCTACGTACCTCCTGGGCGAGACGCTACCGTCAGCTGGTATGGACCTGACTTTCATTTTAAAAATACGTATAGTGATCCTTTGTTGATTCGAGCACAGGTTCAAGGCGGAGTCGTAAGCGTAGCCGTTTATTCTACCGATGCGATTGAATATAAGCCTCGCCGCGTGCCTTGGGCTTCTAATAACCTATTGTTGAAAGAAAAAAAAGCTGAATCACATGTTGATACTGGGCCTACCGATTAATCATCTTTTCCAGCATTTTATAATGAGCATAAAAAAGCCTAAAGGGTATCCTTTAGGCTATTCAGTGATCTACTTAGCAGCCGTAGTAGCCACCGTAACCACCGCTATAACAACTACATCCGATAATTACTAATAGGATAAATAATACAACTAATAAAGCGAAACCAGAACCAAATCCACATCCAGCATTAGACATACAAGCACTCCCTTTCAATGTGATTTTCTGTTGCTAAAACAAAGAAGGTTCAAACATGGGGGGTTTCTCATGGATAGCTTATTGTATGTCTGCCTAGACGTTTTGGTTTGCTGTTCTGCTCATTTTTTAAAAATTGGGCTTGTTTTCGTCTTTATAACTCGGAAAATGTAATTCCGTAAGAGTAAAGCTCATTTCCACTCTTCCTTTAAAATCGCGTAATAATATTCATCCCACCATCCTTTTTCAGTTGGAATACATTTTTTGAAATACCCTTCTCTTCTCATCCCGATTTTCTCCATAACACGATAAGAAGACGTATTCTCAGGTTGACAAGTAGCAATAATCCGATGCAGGTTCATTGTATTAAAGGCGTAGTCCACGATTGCTTTTGCCGCTTCTGACGCATATCCTTTCTGATGATAGAGAGAATTAAATACCCAGCCAATTTCATAAGTATGGTATCCAAAATAGTTGAAAAAGACGATATGACCAATTGGGGTTTTTTCGTTTTTTAATAAAACTGGAAAATTTTTAACGTTTTCTTCCATATTTTCATTTACAAATTTCTTCGCATCATCCTTACTAAAAACACCTTCTGGTATGTATTTCATGACATCAGCATCAGATGTATATGCGTAGACATCTTGCCAATCTTCATAGTTAAATTTGCGTATTAGTAATCTGTTAGTCTCAATATCCATGTCGATCTCCCCTATCTCAAAGCTACCTTCTATACGCTTGTTTCGATAGCGAAGAGATAAAAACCTCTTTGCAACAAATTACTGTTGTTTTTGTTGCCGCTTCTTTAAAAAAAGATAAAGCGACTCTGCAAAAAAGAAAAATAAAAGAGAAAAAAGGACAAATAATTCGGCTACTTCCATTACACGAAACGGGCTTAACGCATTGTATAGTGCCTGCAGTATGTTCGTTCCTTGAAAAAGATCAATTCCTATAGAAAGAGCGACCACAGATCCAAATAGCAGCAGGCTAACTCCAATAATTTTCATATGTCTACTCCTCACCTAATCATTACTTACCTCATAGGTTCGTCATTTTCATTTACCATCATGCAAAAGATATTTTGTTAAAAATTACATAATTATACGGTTTTTGGTCAAATTAATAAAAACTACAGTAAGGGTGCTTTCATTTATGCCTTCGTTCTTTAAAAATCAAAAATCTAAAAATAAGCTTCAACCTCAGGCAAATCAAACAAGCAGCGAACAAGCAGCTTCTTCTCTTAAGAATTTGCTGTCTGAGAACCTTACCCTCATTAAAGAGAAAACTGGAAACAGCTCAGATATTGTGATTCGTCATTTTAAACTAGGTGTCAATAACAGCTTGGCTGCTGCTATCGTCTATATAGAAGGGATTGTAGATAATCAGGCTATTCAAGATTACTTACTGCAGTCTCTGATGAAAGATAATCAAAAAAATGACCTAAACGATCAAAATGCATTAGAGTTAATCTCCGAAGACATCGTCACAATCGGCAACGTATCGTTTGCAGACAACTGGGATGATTTACTGTCTTCTTTGATGTCAGGAGACAGCCTTCTTATTGTCGATGGCATAAACCGCGTACTCAGCGTGAGTACACAAGGCGGTGAAAAGCGTGCCATTGCAGAATCTACTACAGAAATGGTAGTTCGGGGACCAAAAGGCGCCTTTACTGAGTCTATTGGCACAAACTTAGCTATGGTGCGCCGAATTATTAAAACACCTGACTTATGGCTAGAGTCGATGAAGATTGGCCGGGTAACTAAAACGGATGTCACTGTTATGTATATTCATGGCATCGCAAACGATAAAGTTGTAAAAGAAATTCGAAAGCGATTAAAAAACATTGATATTGATAGTATTTTGGAATCAGGTTATGTTGAGCAGCTGATTGAAGATCAAACAATCACTCCTTTTCCCACTATTTATAACACAGAAAGACCCGACGTGGTGGCAGGTAACCTTTTGGAAGGAAGAATTGCTATTTTTGTGGACGGAACTCCTTTTGTCCTTATTGCTCCCGCGTTGTTCATTCAATTTTTCCAATCGGCCGAAGATTACTACGCACGCTTTGATATTGCCACATCCATTCGTCTTTTGCGGGTGTTTATGTTTATGATTTCACTTATCGCTCCTGCTACGTACGTGGCGGTTACGACATTTCATCAAGAAATGGTACCTACAACGCTTATCGTAGCTCTTGCAGCACAGCGAGAATCCGTTCCATTTCCCGCGTTTGTGGAAGCTTTTTTTATGGAAGTCACCTTTGAAATTTTGCGTGAAGCAGGGATTCGTTTACCAAAAGCTATCGGATCTGCTGTATCAATCGTTGGAGCTCTTGTTATTGGGCAAGCAGCGGTTCAAGCGGGGATCGTCTCACCAGCTATGGTTATTATTGTATCGATTACAGCCATTGCTAGCTTTGCTACACCGTCTTTCGATATGGCTATTTCAGCGCGTTTAATTCGTTTTTTATTTATACTAGGATCGGCTACATTCGGTTTCTATGGCATTATCCTCATTCTTTTAATGGGAGTTGGACACCTGTGCAGCTTACGTTCGTTTGGTGTTCCTTACATGACGCCATTAGCACCCTTTATTCCTGCAAGCAATGAAGATACATTGCTGCGGTTACCTTGGTGGACGATGAGAAGAAGACCTAAATTAATTAGTGATAACAAAGTTCGTCAAAGCAAACATCAAAAGCCTGAGCCTCCTTCTTCAAGAGGTATGATTAACCAGGAACTTGAAAAAGGTGATCAAAATGAAACGTAAAAGTTTATTTTTACTGGTAATGACCATAATGATGGTATTGCTTACGAGCTGCTGGAGTAAAAAAGAATTAACAGACCTTGCATTTGTATCGGCAATGGGCATTGATAAAACGAAAAACGGACGGTATGAGCTTACCTTTCAAATTATTAACCCGGGAAACGTAGCTGGCTTACAAGGGGGCGGCGGTACCCAAAGTCCGCCTGTTACGATCTATTCTGCTTCTGGCGATAATTTAGTTGAAGCAAGCAGACGCGCTTCAGCTAGAATTTCCCGAAGACTTTATTATGCCCATACCAACTTAGTCGTGATCGGAGAAAAACTAGCGCGTGAAGAAGGAATTAACATTCTTATTGATTCTATTGATCGCGATCCTGAATTTCGAATTACGACTTCCCTAGTCATCGCAAACCAGTCAAGTGCTGCTGATTTGGTAAAAGCACTAACGCCTGTCGATAAAATTCCAGCAAACAAAATTATGAAAACGCTGGAGTTCACTCAAAGAAAATGGGGAGAAAATCTAAAGGTTTCCTTTCAAGAAGTGATGAGGTCTCTCGAATCTCCCGGAGGAGAAGCACTAGTCTCGGGTTTTCGTTTAGTTGGAAATCCTCAACAAGCAGAAAAATTAGATAACCTCCAGCAAAGCGCACCAGAAGCTACCCTTCGTGCTTCTGGCATTGCTGTTTTTAAAAATGGAAAGTTAATCGACTGGTTGTACAATAGTCCAGCCAGAGGCAGCGTTTGGATTCTTGATAAAATACAAGGAACGGATATTAATATAGATTGGAAAGGAAAAAAAGAAGCGCTTGCCTATCAAACAGTTCGTCAAAAAACGGATGTATCTGTAAAAATGAAAAAAGGAAAACCTTACGTGTCCGTTCACACTCGCGTAGAAGGCGATCTTGGAGAAGTGGAGGTCCCTGTTGATACACGTCAACCTGCCGTAATCAAAAAAATGGAAAAAGCTGCAGGTAAAGAAATAAAAAAAGAATTACAAACAGCTATTAAACACGCTCAGACAGACAAAGTTGACATCTTTGGGTTTGGAGAAGCACTGGAACGCACGCGCCCCAATCAGTGGGAAAAATTCAAATCAGAATGGGATGACGTTTATTTTCCAAAATTAGATGTAGACGTTACAGTAGAAGCTTACATTCGCCGAACGGGTCTGCGCAATAAATCGTTTCTCTCTAGCGTAAAAGAAAAACAACAATGAGGTAAGGAGGTTCTGGCTATATGGAAAAAGCAAAAATCAGCGCCACTCAATTATTCATTCTCATGGTATTATTCGAACTGGGAAGCGCTTTATTAGTTCCTCTTGCAATGAGAGCGAAGCAAGATGCATGGCTAGCTATTTTAATTGGAATGCTGTTCAGCTTTTTTTTCTTCTTAGTCTATCATAAGCTCTATTCCTACTATCCGGACCTCCTGCCTACAGAGTACATGCAGAAAATTTTAGGTAAGGTACTGGGAACGCTTCTTGCATTCGTATATATTGTTTATTTTTTATACGATGCATCACGAGTTCTAAGAGATTTCGGAGAAATGCTTCTTACTTTTGCTTATCCCGATACGCCTTTATTTATTGCCAATGCTTTATTAATGCTGGTCATTATCTATATAACACGAAAAGGAATTGAAGCGATAGCGAGGTCAGGAGAGCTTCTGTTTATTTTTATGTATTTTCTGGCTGTTGCAGGCTTCATTTTAATTATTAGCTCAGGATTAATTGATTTTAAGAACTTACAGCCGGTATTAAAAGAAGGAGTGCTCCCTGTTGCAAAAATTGCTTTAACCGAAACGCTGTATTTTCCTTTCACAGAGGCTATTGTATTTACCATGATTCTTCCTTATTTGAGCAATCCCAAAAAAGCGAGTGTCACCATGCTATGCGCAACGGGATTAAGCGGAATTAATCTAATTATTACGATGATTATTAACATTAGCGTGCTTGGAGTTGATCTGACGACAAGGTCACAGTTTCCTCTTCTTAGTACTGTCCAAACGATCCAAGTAGCTGATTTTTTAGAGCGTCTAGATGTATTTTTTATGTTCGCTATGGTGATTGGGATTTATTTCAAAGTTAGCATCTTGTTTTATGCTTCTATAATAGGTACAGCTACTTTATTTAAAATTAAATCTCCTTCACGTCTAGCGTATCCTTTAGGCATCATTGTGTTGTTTTTGTCGATTACAATCGCTAGTAATTTTCAAGAACACCTTTATGAAGGATTACACGTAGCGAGATTTCTTTTGCATATGCCGCTATTTTCTATCATACCCCTACTGCTTCTGATTATCGCCTTTTTGAAGAATAGGAAGAAGCAGCACAGATAGTGTATCTCTACTAAATAGAAAAAATGACGTTAAAATTATTGAGGTGATGTGCGTGTATATATGGTTTTATGATCATTTTGTTAATACCATCTTATTTCCGCTTACTTGTATCATGCTAGTGTGCCTGTCATTAGGACTGTATGCATACTTTAAATTAAAAAAAATGAAAAATTGATACTAGACGGCTATTTTTCTCATTCAAAATAAGAAAGATACAACAAGATAGAAAGCAACTGTTATTCCCGCTGCAATTAAAGCTGGCTTTAATTTATACTTGGCATATTCAATAACAGATAAATCTAATATTTTGGCGATGGTATTCGTATCGTCGCTTAAAGGTGAAGAAAACGCTCCAAAGGAACCGCTCGCAAACACCGCACCGATAATTAACGGCAAAGAAAGATCTGCAGAACTTGCAAGCGATACGCCAAGCGGCATTAAAATCCCCCACGTGCCCCAAGCAGATCCGATAAAGTAAGAAATAGCGGCTCCAAAGATAAACATGAACGGAGTGACAAACATTTGAGGAATCCACTTAGAATGTGCCGTCACGAAATTTGAAAAACCTAAGTCTTCTGTAACAGCGGATAATCCCCATACTACCGATAACAACAAAATAACGGACATCAAGTCATTGCCTCCTGTGATAAAACCATTAAGCAAATTCTGTAATGTAAAGCGCTGAAACAAGAAAAAAATGAGCGTAATTAACGTAGTCATAATTAAAGCTACTACCATCGCTTCTAACACGTCTGCTTTAATAAATGCTTCAAAAAAGGTGTGACTCTTACGATGTCCACTCCACCATGTTAAAAGTAAGGTAAGTGAAATCACAACAAGTAAAGGTACTAACAAATTCCAAGGCTTAGAAGGCAAATCCTTCGAGACGCAAGGATGACAATCATGCCAATCTTTTTCGTCTTCTTCCTCGAGCTTCATAGGAGCTGTAGACGTTGAATGATGAAAAAAGCTGAAATAAATCCCTACTAAAATAATCACAATCGAAAAGAAATTATAAGGAATGCTTTGAATAAACAAAGAATAAGCGTCTTGTTTTATGCCTTGATGATCAATTGCCATTTGAATGATTGAGACCATATATCCTACAAATGCCGTTGCCACGGGAATTAAGACGATAACGGGAGTAGCAGTTGTTTCAATAACAAACCCTAGCTCTGCTGTCGTCATTTTCAATTTTTTCAGCAGCGCTCTCATAATGGGCGCGATCGTCACAAAACGAAAGGTGGGAGCACTGAATGTTCCAATGGTTGAAACATAGGTTAAAATAAGAGCTTTTTTTCTTGTATCAATTCTTTCTGCAGCTGTTTCCACAAAACCTTTAACTCCTCCAGCCATCTTAATCATTCCGATAAGCCCTGAAAACGCGTATAAAAAGACAACGATTTCTATATTACTTTTATTTCTAAGAGCTTGTACAACGTAGTGAAGTAACTTTTCAACACCTCCGACAATCGAATGATCAATCAAATAAGCGCCTACTAATAAGCCTAAAAACAACCCTGGCAGCACTTGTTTGGTGAAAATAGCTATTGGAATAACAATTAAAAACGGTATAATTGAAAACCAACTAGATTCCATAGGACTCTCCCCTATCTTAAAAACCATATTAGACGTCTTCACGTATCGTTCATTAGCTTTTACTGTAACCCCAATAATATGTGTATATTCACGAAAACGATACGTATAAGCAGCACTGATTGAATAAACTATTTCTAATTAAAAACAGCATAGTAAAAATCTTTATTTCTACAACAAAAAAAGCAGTTTGCACATGCAAACTGCTTTTGAAAAGAAGCGGAAGACGAGGTTCGAACTCGCGACCCCCACCTTGGCAAGGTGGTGTTCTACCACTGAACTACTTCCGCGCCATATATAAAAGTAAAGATGCGGGTGAAGGGACTTGAACCCCCACGTCATAAGACACTAGATCCTAAGTCTAGCGCGTCTGCCAATTCCGCCACACCCGCGTGTGAATTGAAAAACAACTCCAAAATGGCAGGGGCAGTAGGAATCGAATCCACACTGACGGTTTTGGAGACCGTAGTTCTACCTTTAAACTATGCCCCTAGACATGATTTCTTCAAAAGAACCTCGTTTATTGACAACGCTATATTATAATAAAACATATATGGAATTTCGTCAATAGGTCTTTTTATGAATCATGACTAGTACTGGCGACTTCAAAAAAAACTGTGAGGCATATCACAGCTTTTCACACTTCTCACCGCCAGTTGCAGCACCTTTTACCCTCTACCATTTATTTTTAGAAGCTTTCTGTAAAAGCCCTTTTTTAGGCAAAGTGCAGAACTATACAAAATGTCTCCAAAATCGCGTGAAGACTGAAAGAATATGGAGGAGTGCAGATTTTACAGGAGGCACGTTTTTTTGAGAATCCGTATTAAAATCCACAGGTTCCCCCTCATTTCCCACAAGCGTACTGTGAGAAATTTTAGTTTCAATAGCCCCTGTTAGCTCGGCTGCAAATTCTTCACTATCTATCATAACCATAGATTCAGTATTTAAAAATACAGAACGTGAATCTAAGTTAAAAGAACCAACTGCACTCAAACGCTGGTCGTAAACAACGGATTTCCCGTGAATGGAATAAGGCTTTTGATATTCATAAAGCTTTGAAGCCGCTTTTATGACGCGATTTTTCACTCCTAAGTATGCAGAAAAAGCCATAGCATTCGGAGTGGACGTAATAGAATTCGTTAAAATAATTCTTTGCACTTTAGATTTTACTGACTTATCTATATACTGTTCCATCTCTTTTGTTGGTACAATATAAGGACTTTGAACGACAATGGATTTTTCAGCTTGCTCGGAAAGCTTAATAAACGTTTTCCATATAAAAGGGCTTTTATTCATTCTTTGAATAGGGTTTGTAATAAAAGAAACCTTTCTTGTAGGCATCGTTGATTCTCTCCATACAATATAAGGATGGACAAAGGGTTCGTTTGCTTTTTTGGCCTCTTCGTATTGATCTATTAACAATTTCTTTCCTGAAAGGCCACGAAATTGTTTAGTTTTCTTGAGCTTTGGAAAAGCTTTGCCCGTATACGGGTGGTTCCATAATTTCTCTACATACTTCTCCATTGAAAGAATGACACTATTACTTTCTTGCTTTGTATTATAAATCAGCACATCACGGTCATAGACAAAATTTTTATCCGGTTGACTGGCCAAGTATTTATCTCCAATATTTCGTCCTCCACTAATACCTAATTGGCCATCGACTACTATTATTTTGTCGTGAAGACGGTTATGCCATGTCCAAGGTTTAAGAATAGTAAAGGGCTCATAGTACTTTAATTCAATATTATTGTGGAAAGCTAGAGCATAAAGAACATTTTTTCTCTTGCCTTTTAGCCCATGAGAGATCCCGTCTAACAGCACTCGAATACGTATACCTCGGTCCGCAGCTTCGAATAAAGCACCCATAAGTAAATCCGACGAACGACCTTTGCCGATGGAAAAGTACGCAATATCGATTGTATGCCTCGCTTCTTGAATCATCTGCATCCGAACAAGCCCTGAAAAATAACCGTTTTCCAAAAGCATAACGCGGTCTGTGGATTCTTTCTTTCCGTAAAAATTCTCAGTATTCATTACTTTTAAGTCTTTTCCCTTGTGCAAAGGGACATAAAACAGTACCACTGCAGTTACGAATACATATATGAAGTACAATACGACAATCATTATTAGTATATTTATTAGCATGTTTCCTGTCACAATCCCTTTCCATTCTCATCGTTCTGTTTTTATTAGGATTCTTACTTTTTTAACTTCTATACCTTTTAAAATAAGAATGGAACGATGGATTATTTGTTACACTACTGTTGACTTCCGTGCAAGCCTTCGCTTCCGCTCCTGCCGGGTCTCACCTATTCTGTTTTCCCTATAGGAGTCTTCGCCTTGCCCTCCAAACAACTGCTAGAAGCCATTATATACACGAAACCTACATTCACTCTGCCAATAAAAAAAGCAGAAGTTCATTATCTTCTGCTTTTGCAATTTATACTCTATTATGAACCTGCTGTAAGTCTAAGTAAAACAGCTACTCTTTTATTGATTAAGGTCGTTTTCCATATCTTTTATGTCTTGCTGAAACTCAGTTAAACGCTGACGCTGTGTTTCAGAAGCATTTTCAAGCGCATTCTCAATTTGCTGAGAGGCTTCGTTCACTTCACCTATCGCTTGCTTCGCTTCATGTCCATACGATGCATCATTTTTAGCTTCATTTGCCTGTTCATATGCATCTACTGCTTCTTTATGCCCCTGCTGTGCTGCTTGAAATGATTGTTGTTTATCTTTGTTATATGGGAATTTTTTCATCATAGTGCTCCTTTCCATTTGTTCACTCTATAGTGTGGCATTTTTCCACTTATTCATACGACGTTTCAATAGCTTGAAGCTGCGTAAATATTTTGCATAACGAATTCCTTTATTATTTAAGAGCATCCAATGATATCTTTTATCCCTTGAAATACTTTCTATATTTTACATAAATGTATAATCACTTTCTTTAGCGGACATCATACGAATAGCTTATTTGAACGTCAAAATATATTGGGGTTGACTGCATGCACTTGTTTCTTTCCTTTTTGATCATTTGTGCAGGGATTATATGGATGGAAATAAAAAGATTACCTCAACCCTCTTATAAAAAGGAACGGAAAATTTTTATTTTATTCATGACAATCAGTATGATGATCGCTCTTGCAAAAATCTTTCGACTGCCTCTACCGAACCCTTCTGATTGGGCAGAAGCAATGTTTCAGCCTTTAAGTCACTTATTATTCCGTTGGATCACTTAATTCGTGTATATGGCAAAAGGATGTGCTCATTTTGCTTAATGAAATCAATATTTCGGCTACTCAATTTCGCAAGCTAGTAACTTTATATAGCATCGGGAGCACAATTATTGTTGTGCCTGCCGCTATTACAGCTGATGCTCATCAAGACGCCTGGATTGCAGCACTTTTCGGTGTAGCATCAGGAATTGGCTTAGTTTTGCTTTTTACCTCACTAGGAAAAATGTTTCCAACGCTTACGCTGATGGAAATGAACGAAAAAATTTTAGGAAAACTGTTTGGAAAGATTGTTTCTGCTGTTTTTGTATTATCCAATTTATTTATCAGCAGTCAAGTTCTTTACTATGTAGGGAATTTTCTCACTACACAAATTCTTCCCTACACGCCGCTTACAGCCATCCACATTGCATTTATGGGTGTGGTTATCGTAGGAGTACGCCTAGGAATAGAAGTTATTGCACGAAGTGCCGAGATTTTATTTCCTTGGTTTGTCGGATTATTCGGACTTCTGATTTTGTCTATGATTCCGCAAATTAAAATAGAGCATATTCAGCCTGTGCTTGAAATACATCCAAAAGCTTTTATTCGTGCTGTTTTAACGTTTTTAAGCATGAGTTCTTTGACTTATACCATTCTTCTTATGATTTTTCCTTCTCATACACCAGACACAAAAAAGTCCACTCAATCTTTTTATATAGGGAATATAGCCGGTGGGCTAGTGATGGTGACGTTAATCTTACTCGGAATTTTAGTACTTAGTCCTTATTACTCCCAAATCACCATGTTTCCAAGCTATGAATTAGGAAGAAGAATTGATGTAGGAAACTTTCTTCAAGGAATTGAAGTAGTCATTGCTATTTTGTGGTTTATTACTCTCTTTTTTAAGCTTTGCATTTACTTTTACGCTACTCTTTTGGGGTTTGCCAATGTATTTCATATAAAGGACTACAAGCTATTTTCTTTTCCAGTCGCACTCATCATGATTACACTTTCCCTTATTGTGTATCCAAGCGTTTCTTATCAAAAAGATTGGGATACAAAAACGTGGATTCCCTACAGCTTAGTTGTAGGCATCTTATATCCGCTTTTCCTTTTAATTGCAGGATTTATTCAAAACAAAAAGCAGCATTCTTCTAACAGCGACTAAAAAATCAAAAACCTTTAATAGAGAATGCACCTTCAGTATAAGTAGTTATTTTTCTGGAAAATATAACATTAATTATTCACGTATAGGAGCTAGTCTATGCTAGGGGTATTGGGGTTACTTATTGTTTGCACGCTCGTCATTTGGTTTGAAGTACCTAACTTACGGCAAAAAAAAGCGAAGAAAGAATTATGGCTATTCTATACAGTTCTTGCAATTGGAATGTCCGTAAGCATCTGTAAAGCACTGGGTTTATATGTTCCAAATCCTTCTGATTTATCAGCTGCTATCTTCAGGCCAATCAGCATATTTTTACTTCATTTATTATCTTAATACGTAAGACGAGGAAGTGAACACTGTGAAACCTGTAGTTAAAATTTCAACGATTCAATTTCGCATGCTCGTCATGCTTTATACAATTGGAAGCACAATTGTTATTGCTCCAGCGTCTATGACTATTGATTCTAAGCAAACTGCTTGGATTCCCGCTATCCTCGGAGTAGCATGCGGATTTGTATTAGTGAAAGTATATATTGCTCTCGGACTTTTATTTAAAGATAAAAATCTGGTAGAAATCAATGATGTAGTATTTGGAAAATATCTAGGAAAAGGTGTATCTTGTTTATTTGTCATATCTACTGTCATAACGTGCAGCCGTATTGTATACTACGTCGGGAGTTTTTTAAATACCCATATTATGATGGAAACGCCGCTGCTTGCTATTCACATTATTTTTATGCTTGTGGTTGTTTTCGGGGCAAGACTCGGGCTAGAAACAATTGCACGCTGCTGTGAAATCTTTTTCCCGTGGTTTGTTGGCCTTCTCGGGATTTTTATTTTTTCACTAACTCCTCAAATGAAACTTGAAAATCTTATGCCTTTAATGGACATTCACTTAAAGCCGCTGACTCATTCGGTTCTTATCTTTCTTAGCATTACTTATTTTACTTTTGCTCCTTTGATGATGATTTTCCCCCTTCATTTAAGAAAACCTGAAAAAGGAGCTAAAGCTTTAATGAGCGGCAGCCTGCTTGGTGGGTTTATTATGGTAATTGTTATTTTTTCTTGTATAATCGTTATTGGTTCTTATCATTCTTCAACTACCATGTTTCCTGTATATGAAATGGCTAAGCGAATTGAGGTGGGAAATTTTTTGCAAGGAATCGAGGTAATTATTGCTATTATATGGTTTCTTACTCTTTTCTTTAAAGTTTCTCTTTATTTTCATGCTTCCATCGCTGGACTTTGTCATATTTTTAACATCAATGAAACTCGATTTCTAACGTTACCGATGGGATTAATTGTTACGACTTTTTCCATCATTGTGTACCCAACCATTACCTATCAAAAAACATGGTTAGCCGAAACGTGGATTCCCTATAGTTTTTTGATGGGAGCTTTATATCCTTTTATTCTTCTTATCATAGGATGGATCCGTTTTAAACCTGCTAAAATAAAAATAAAAAAGATAATAAAATCCACATAAAAAAAGCAGGTAGTCACCTGCTTTTTTATTCTTGAAGCGCTTGAAGCCCTGCTTGGTTTAAGAAATGCCAAGGCTTATTAAAGTGGGGTTGAAAGAAAAAGTCCATAAAGCCAAGCTCATCGATCGTCATTTCCTGCTGTACGCATACAGACAATGTATTAATTGCTTGAGTAGCATCAATTTTAGAAATAACCTGTGCACCTACAATTCGTCTCGTTTCTTCTTCATATACTACTTTTAACGTAATATTTTCGTACGTTGGCATGAATTCTGGTCGGTTATTTTCTGATATTGTGATACTTTTCACATTCATATCAAAAAGAGAAGCCGCTGTTTCAGTTATGCCGGTAGATGCAACATTGTAATCATAAATATGCAACCCTGATGTTCCTTGTGTTCCCATATACTTAATCGTCGGTTTAACAAGGTTTTGAGCTACTAATGTTCCCATTCTAACCGCATTTGTAGCAAGCGGAATATAGGCATGTTTCTTAATCGGATTGTAGTAAATCGCACAGCTATCTCCGGCCGCAAATATATCTTTTTTGCTTGTTTGCATATATTCATCAACCACAATTGCGCCGTTTGGAAGCATGTCTACCTGCCCTTTTACTAAGTCTGTGTTTGGACGAAAGCCAACACACAAAATAACAAGATCCGCTTCATATTCACCTGCAGTTGTCACTACTTTTTCAACAGATCCATCGCTGCCTGCAAATTTAGTAACCGCTTGGTTTAATGCTAATGTGACTCCGCGCTTTTTAAATTCAGTTTCCATCAAGCTTGTAAACTCTGGATCAAGATATTTATTTAAAATACGATCAGCACTATCAATGAACGTGACTTCTTTTCCATACACTTCAAAGGCTTCTACTAATTCTGCACCAATATAACCCGCACCAATTACGGCAATTTTTTTTGCTTGTTTTGCTTTTTCAATAATGTGATTAGCATGCTGATAGTTTTTACAAAGCACAACATTATTTAAATCGATGCCTTCAAGGTTTGGAATAATCGGCCATGATCCAGTTGTCATCACTAATTTATCAAATGTATCTTCAAATTCTTCGTTTGTTTCTAAGTTTCGCACCGCTACTTTTTTGTCTTCTGTATCAATATTCGTCACTTCATGTTTCATTTTCATATTTACACCCATCTCTTGCAATTCAGACGGTGAAGAGTAAAATAAACCATTTGCATCTTTCACGACCCCGCCTACATAGAGCGCAATTCCACAAGACAAAAATGAAACATTATCATTTCGCTCATAAACTGTAATTTTAGCTTCTGGATAAAGTTCTGCCATATTTTTTACTGCTGCTGTTCCTGCATGTGTACACCCTACTACTGCAATTTTCATAGATGATATCCCCCTTAGGATTATAGAAAATACGATATTGTGAAGTTATTCACATATATTGTGAAATATTTCACATATCTTTTACAATTCTTATTATACAAACATGTTTGTTCTTTTTCAAGAGATATGTGAAAAAAATCACATACTTTTTTAAAAAAATATGTTACAGAGTTCTTTAAATAGCATTGAAGCTTGATATGATGCGCTTTTTTTGTTGATGCGCTGCTGATGAACAATTTCATCAGCTTGTTTTTTTACGTAGAAACTCACTATCCAATGCACTCTCTAACAAAAAAAATAAACCGGATAAAATAATCATCGCTAAAATAGATACACGGATTCCGCTTACAAGCAAGTCTGCTATATAAACCGATAGAAAAGTAAAAAATATGTCCACAAAAGCTGCAGATGCTACAAATAATACTCTGTTCATCCTAGCATTCTTCATTAAAAAAATAAGCGCCTTTGAAAAAAGCTCTGTGATAGAGCCAAACACAAAAATAAAAAATAGAAATAAACATATGGCCCAGTAAGAGTCATACTCCACTCCCATCACTCTAAGGAAGCCTATAAAACCAAAAAAGTAGCTTCCCATTAAGATAGCTAAAATGATTAGTACCATCGTTCCTACTATAAAGAACGCGATTAACCGATTCATTCCCCTGCTTTTTCTTTTCATTGTTCCACGCCACCTTGCTTACTCATCACTTAATCCATATTATACCAAAAAAAGTGCGATACCATGGTATCGCACTTCTACTTTACTTATCTTTTTTATCTTGAAGAGCTTGTTTTAAAGCATCTCCCAAGCTTGAACCAAATGCTCCGTCATCGTTGTATTTGTTAAGAAGCTTTCGTTCTTCTCGTTTTGAAATCTTTTTCTTTTTGTCCTCGGCTTTTTCCACTACTTGACATGAACGGCATTGGAAGTACGTACCTGCTTTTCCTGAATGAATTTCCATTCGTTTATGACACTGCGGACAGCGTCGGTTCGATAGTTTAGGGTCTTTTGCGCGTCTATAGCTGCACTCAAGGCTTGAACAAACGAGCACTCTTCCTTGCTTTGTTTTCTTTTCTTTTAAGAACGAACCGCATTCCGGACATTTAGAGCCCGTTAAATTATGAGGTTTGTACGTTTGATTACTTGTTTTTACTTGCTTGACAAGCTTTTCTGTTTGTTCGCGAATATTCGTTAAAAACTCTTTTGCATTTCCTTTTCCTTTAGCAATTGCTTCTAAGTCACGTTCCCATTTAGCCGTAAGCTCAGGAGACTTTAACTCGTCTGCTACTAAGTCAATCAGCTGCTTTCCTTTTTTTGTTGCGTGCAGACGGTTATTTTGGCGATCAATGGATTCGTTTTGCAGAAGTTTTTCAATAATATCTGCGCGTGTTGCCGGCGTACCTAAGTTGTGTTTTTCCATTTGTCCAAGAAGATCGGCTTCTGTATAGCGCTGCGGCGGCTCTGTAAATGCACTTTTCATCGTTACATTTTGAATGAGTAGCTTGCTGCCTTCTTTCATATCAGGCAGCTTCACCGTTGCTTCTGAGTCTCCACCAGAAATTTTTTTGAAGCCTGCATTCACGACTTGCTTTCCGCTCGCTACCAACAGTTCCCCGTTTACTTCAAGCTCTGCTTTAACCACTTCATACTCATATGCAGGATAAAACAATGAAATAAATCGCTTTGCAATTAAGTCATACAGCTTTCGTTCATCAGCTGATAAGTCCTGTAAAAACACAGGCTGATCCGTTACGATAATCGCATGGTGATCACTTACTTTTTCATTATTAACCACTCGCTTTGGCAGCTGTGCATTTTTTAAAATTGGACGAACTTCTTCTTTATATACAGCAGAGATGCTTTCCAAGCGCTCTTTCATAGTGGAAACCATATCTGTTGTTAAATAACGAGAATCTGTACGTGGATACGTGACTAACTTATGCTGTTCATATAACTTTTGAAGTACATTCAATGTCTTCTTAGCAGAGAAGTTAAAGCGTTTGTTAGCGTCGCGCTGCAGTTCATTTAAGTCATAAGGAAGCGGCTGCGCTTCTTTATGCATTTTACGCTTGATTGTTTTCACAACTGCTTCACCTGATAATTTTGAATGCAGCTCTTTTGCACGTTTTTCATCAAAAATGCGCTTTTCATTACCCTTTTGCCAAGCTGCTTCAAACGACGAAAACTGAGCTGTAAGCGTCCAATATTCACTAGGTTTGAATGTGTTAATTACTTGTTCACGCTCAATTATCATCGCAAGCGTCGGTGTTTGTACACGTCCCGCTGATAATGGTTCTTCGTATTTAGTCGTTAACGCTCTCGTTACGTTTAAACCGATAAGCCAATCGGCTTCTGAACGGCAAACCGCTGAATCATACAAGCGATTAAATTCTTTTCCTGGTTTTAACTGTTTAAACCCGTCACGAATTGCTTTATCCGTTTGAGACGAAATCCAAAGGCGTTTAAACGGCTTGTTCCAGCGTACCTTTTCCATAATCCAACGTGCTACAAGCTCTCCTTCACGCCCTGCATCAGTCGCAATAATTAACTCTCCAATATCCTTTCTTTTTGCTAAATCAGATACTGTGCGAAACTGAGAGCTTACTTTACGAATTACTTTTAGTTTCATTTTCTCAGGCATAATTGGCAGATCTTCTAATCGCCACGTTTTATATTGGTTATCATAATCCTCTGGTGTTTGTAATTCAACTAAATGGCCGAGTGCCCATGTTACGACATACTTTGGCCCTTCAATATACCCTTTTTTTGTTTGTGTGCTGCCAAGCACGCGCGCAAGATCACGTGCTACACTTGGCTTTTCTGCTAATACAAGTGATTTCATTTTATGTATACCTCCAATTCACTTGTTCCATTATACATGATTGGATACCTTTTGTACGACTTCAAGGCTAAGTTTACATAATCATATTATAATAAAGAAAGCTGAAGAATTTCTCTTCAGCTTTTAGCTACTTCTTTTTATAAAATAGGCGCGAAATAATTAAACCGATGGCTCCTAAGACGATAAATAGTAAGGCACGTATAGCCATTGGAATAAAAGGTAAATCATATAAAACAAGTTTGAAAAGTGTTAAAAATAACAGGCCGACACCGATATACGTGGCTGTTTTAAAGGTTCGAAGTAATCCTATTACGAATGCAGCAATGGCCAAACATAGCCAAACAGCCGTCATAATAAGCGTTTGCGTATTAGCGGAAAGATCATTGGTGCCAGCGGCCGTCACTTCCGTTGCAAAAATTAAAGAAAGAATAGAAAAAACAATACTTCCTCCAATTTTGAACGTATCGTGCTCATCTTTTTCTGTTTTTTGAATACTGATCCATACAAATACTAGAATAGAAGCTAACACAACAACCCAATTTAATGTCGGAAGAGACAGCACTTGTTCGATTGGTGTAACTAAGATATACGTGGCACTCAGTATATAAATCGTATAAGAAAACAGTTGATGAAGTAGATTTTTATACGTCATGGCGATATAGTAAACAGCAAGTCCTTGAATCACATATAAAATGACTCCTTCTCTTAAATCGACGAGCTGATGAATAAAAAACGCTACTGCAACAATTAAATAGGTAATAAAAAATTCAAATTTCTCTTTAGAACTTCTTACTGTGTAAACACCTAATGCGTAAATAATAACTAGCGCAAGCAGCACCATGGTGGTCATGCCATCGTCAAAAACGGCAAGCAGCCAGCCGTACGTAACTGCTAAACTCGATAGAAGGGTAAACGCATATAATTGGAGTACGGATTGTGATAGAAAAAAGCTAGAAATTAAGCATAAATGCTGAATCAGAATCGCCATACCTAATAACGCTTTTACACCATTATCACCAACAAACGAGTAATAAATGAGTAGCGTAAGATTTAATAGTACCGCGGAAAGAACATATAAAATTGAATATTTTTGTTTGATTGCCACATATAAAAAGGCAATATACAGAAACGTTTCATAGCCAATGAAAACCAGAGCATTAGGCGAATTACTTTCAATAAAAAAAGGAACTAGTACGCCTCCAACCGCGCTAATAATCCCTAATGCCTGTGAACGATAAAAGACTGTTGCTGCAATTCCTAAGATGATCCAACTCGCATTTAGCATAAAAGCAAGCGTTGGTCCTGCTAAATGATATAGGCTATGCATCGCAAACGTCGTTAACATGAGAATAGGAATAGCTCCTCCTACAAGTACTTGCCCGAGCACCAGCCTACCCTTTTTGATTTGGAAATGACCTGTCACAGCAAAACCTATCGAAACAACGAAACCGAGAACAACTTTTGCTTTTTCATTCATTAATCCATAGTCAGAGGCTGCTTTAAATCCCCATAGCACGCCAATAATAAATACGAAAATAAAAATTCTCGGCAGCCATGTTTGAAAAAGGACTTTTTCCCAATCAACAGGCTCTTCTATTGCCTGTGAGCTTTTAGCTGCTGTTTGAGCAGGACGTTTAGTCGTCTCCTCGCGCTGTTTGGGAGGAGCGTGAACTGCTGGTCTTGGAGAATTTGTTTTATATACAAGCGACTTTAGCTTGGCTACGTCTTCTTCTAAACTGCTTATTTTTCGTTCAAGCTCTTCTATTCTTTCGTTTTCCATATTTCCTCACCCTTTCTCTTTAAAGTATTTGTGATTTTTATATGTATACCTTACAACACTTAACTATTATACCATTAAAAGGAATATTACTTAGAAACATTCTATTTTTAGCAAAAAAAAATACAGCGCCCTTTTCAAAAGAAAAGTTCGTTGTATAGGATGTGCTGCCTTTTTTATGTCACTTTCTCGCTGTATGTACTGTGAAATCCCGCTTCGATGTGGGCTACTTGAAAGCTATGATGACCAATTAAATATTTAACAATATCCACACGGTCAATTTTACCTGGCTTATTGTTCATTGCTTCTCGCACCATAGATTGAAATGTTTCTTTGCAAAACTTCTTTTCATGAAGCAGAATCGTTTCACAATACTCTTCATGGTCTCCCTCTGAAATACGATAATAATGCATTTCTTTCACCCCTTTTTAATGTTATACCTATTACATACCCCAAATATTGCTATTTTAACAAATTAATTTTATTATTCTTTATTTTTCCATTTATATATAATTTACAGCGCAACGTTTCGAAACTCATCGTTATAAATGCTAATTTGAAGACGCTGAGAAAAACGTTCTTCTTCAATGTAGGTCTCGGGCATTAATCCAACAGGATATACCCTCGGGTTTTCACCACTTCCTAATATGTATACATACATCTTTCCTTCGCTTGTATATCGAACTTTCGTCGAAATACCTCCTTGCCCTTGAAGAGGCGCATAAACCGCTCTTACATTATCTCTAATTTCTTGTACAAATCCATGTAGTTCAACATCCGAATCGTAATAGTGGTTTGCTTCATACAAGCCGTAAATACGAGACTTATCGATATCACATAATATGCTCCAAAATTCAGATAAATCTTCTTGGAACAACACTTGAATAAAATTTCGTGCAGCTTCTTGCTGTTCTTTTGTTAATTCTTTTGTTAGCGCAAACTCTTCATTTTTTAACATCTCAGTCACCTCCCTTATGTATGTAATACGACAAGAGATACAAATAACCTCTTTTTTCAGCTTATTAGCAACCAATTTATTTTGCACATTAAAAATTGAAAAGCTATCTCGACTAAGATGTCAAAATAACTTTTCAATTACTGTAGAATAATTACGTAAAATACTCGATTTTCGCATTTGGAAAATACTGATCAATGTAATATTCCAACGTCTCTCTTAATTCTTGTTCTTCATCTTTTGCGTATACATACTTTCCAATCCCGTAACGCCCCCATTTGTAGCGGCGCTCTTCTTCATTCATCTCAAGCTTTGTTTTCGGATAGTTTTTCTCAATCACTCGTTTGGCCGGCTTGGTAAAGCGATGCTGAATCATTTCAAATGTAATATCATCTCTTGACTCTTCAGGTATAGAAGCATCAAGCTTCTCAAACAGCTGACGGTATCCCTCTTGCCAACCTTCATGAATGTAAATAGGCGCCACAATAAAGCCAAGTGGATATCCGGCTTTTGCAACTTTATTAGCAGCTTCAATCCGATAATCAAGAGGAGATGTACCAGGTTCAAAGTTTTTTATAACATAATCTGCGTTTATGCTAAAGCGAAAGCGCGTGCGACCATTATGTTTAGCATCCAATAAATGATCCACGTGATGAAACTTAGTCACAAAGCGCAGTTGACCTAGTTCACTTTCCCCAAAATATTCAATCGCGCGCTTTAATGAATGTGTTAAATGATCAATTCCTACGATATCAGATGTACAAGCCGCTTCAAATCGCGTTATTTGAGGGGCTCTTTCCTGCATATATTGCTCTGCTTGACCTAATATTTCTTCCACATTCACGTACGTGCGAATATATGGTTTGCTTCCCATTGTTGTCTGCAAATAACAATAGTGACAGTGCCCCATACACCCTGTTGCAAAAGGTATTGCATATTCAGCTGACGGTTTAGATGTATCAAATTTCAAGGTTTTACGCACACCAACTACTAAAGTGGACTTGGCATTGCGGTATTTTTGCAAATCATTTTTTCCCGGTATATTACGCACTTGATTATGAGAAGTTGTTTGACGAATCTCAATTCCCATCTTCTCAAATTTTTCTTTTAATTGAACACCAAGCGGGTACTCCATTGCCCCTGGCTCAATGTATACTAATTGAGGTACAAAAGGTTTTATCATCATGTACACTTCCTTTTTTCTAATACTAATAGCGTTTGAAAAATAAAAAGACTCTATCCATGGTAATTATTTTCCACATCAAAAAAGACTCTCTATTTAAGAGAGCCTTTCGTCAATCATATTGTTCATAATCAAATATCTTATTATACATGTTCTCTGCTTCTTCATACGTTGAATACACAGCATCATCTTCAGCTAACAAATGATAAGACTCATGCAGAAACAGCGCTTTTTCACCTTTATTTTCAGGGTGTTCAACAATTTCAGCTTGATTAATATTAGCAACGTTTGCCGTATGAGGATTTCGGTAAATAACAAATACTTGATCTCCTACTTGATATTCTTTTTTCTCCACGATCATCATCCTTTTCTTCTTTCTTTACTCGTATGATGTCCGCTTTTATTCATTTTATCCGATAAAAACACGTGGTGAGATCATCAAGAATTTATACGCTTTTACGCTCAATAAACCGAAAAGGAAGCTCAATTTTTTGAGGATCCTTGCTCCTGACTAGTTTAAAAAGCGTTTCGCCCATTTCTTTGAGAGGAAGTTCGATCGTTGTGATTTGTAAATAAGAAGAAAGCGGATGATTATCAAAACCAATAATAGCTAAATTGCCTGGAACTGATATACCCGCTTGTTCGCACTGAGCTTTTATACCAATAGCGACTTGATCGTTTGTTACTAAAAGCGCCTGAGGCCGATTTTTCATCTGCACCAATTTTTTTACCACTTTTTCACCATCTGTCACGTTCAAACAGCCTTGAAACACCCATTCCGGATGATAAGGCTCATTTATTCTTTCTACATATTCTTTGTATGCTTGCTGCCTCTGTTGACTATTTGTACCCGTCATTCTTCCAATACAGTAGCCAATATCCGTATATCCTTTTTCTTTTAAATACATGAGCGCTTTCTTAAAAGTTGCATAATGATCAACGTATACGGAGCGAATAGAACGATTTTGTACGTTTTCGCACACGGCTATCGGCCCGTACTGCTGATAGCATTCAATCGTGCTCCAGCTGCTTGCTCTAGAACAAATAATCACTCCATCAACCTGCTTTGTTTTTAGCATATGAAGCGCTTCTTCTTCTTTTTTTACATCATAGTTCGTCTGACAAATAACAAGCTGATACTGCTTTTCTAACGCTTGAGAGGCCACTCCTTCTAAAAGCAGACTGAAATAAGGATGATTAATAAAAGGCAAGACGACGGCAATCATATTTGTTTTCCCTTTTGATAAGTGAACGGCATTAATGTTTTGTTCGTAATTAAGTTCTTGAATTAATTCTTCTACCAGACGGCGCTTTTCTTCTTTTACATACGGATGATGATTTAAAACCCGTGACACGGTCGAAACAGATACACCAGCTTTTTTTGCGATATCTCGGATATTTGTCATGTTTTCACCTTTTTCTCTTGCGCTGAAACGCGTTTCATACTTTATTCTCATTATAAAGTGAAAAAGCAATAAGCTAAACCCGTTACAATCATGTTTTTATTCACTTATATAAGGAGGTCATATCATGGGTATTTTATTATTCATTTTATTATGCGGAATTGAAATCGGAGGAGCGGCTTATGCACTTAAACAAAATGAGACACTTTGGAAGGAGCTAGATGAAAAAAAGCAGACTGATTTTTTCAAACAGTAAAAAACCCTTAAAAAGAATGTTCTTTTTAAGGGTTTGATATTACGCAGCTTCTTTAGATGATTTTGATTTTTTATTTAAACGAGGAAAGCCAATTACAATTGCAATGATACCGCAAACCGCTGTTAACATTGGATAGAATGTAAATGGAATAATCTCAATCGGTGAAACTTTAGCAAATCCTGCTGCTAGAAGCATTTGTGCACCGTAAGGGATAAGCCCTTGAACGCTGCATGAAAACAAGTCGAGCAGACTGGCTGATTTACGATTGTCAATTGAATACTTATCAGAGATTTCTTTCGCTAACGGACCTGCTGTAATAATTGAAATCGTGTTATTAGCCGTGGCTAAATTGGTTAAACTTACTAATCCGGCGATACTGAATTCTCCGCCTTTTTTTGTTTGAATGCGTCGTGTTAATAGGTTCAATAAGAACTGAATACCGCCGTTATAGCGAATGAGTTCAACCATTCCGCCAATTAAAAGAGATAAAATAATTAATTCCGACATTCCGCCAATACCTTCTGTCACAGTTTTAGCAAGAGAAGAAAGCGTGTAGCTTCCGTCAGCTAATCCAATTACGCCGGCTAATACAATTCCTCCGGTTAAAATGCTTAATACGTTTGCACCAAATATGGCAGCAACGAGTACGCCGACATAAGGCAAGATTTTAAACCAGCTAAAATCTTTAATTTCTACTGATGACGTATTGCCTAGCGTCATTACCAGTAATAAAATCACTGTAACAATCGCTGCAGGAAGGACAATGAAAAAGTTTACTTTTAATTTATCTGACATATTTGTTTTTTGCGTACGAACTGCCGCAATGGTCGTATCAGAGATTACGGATAAATTATCTCCAAACATTGCACCACCAACAACAGCAGCAATTGCCAATGTAATGGATACATGCGCCTGCTCACTGATTCCTACAGCGATAGGCCCTAACGCAGCGATCGTTCCCATTGACGTTCCCATCGAAATTGAAATGAATGCGCCAATAACAAAGATTCCGACTACCACTAAGCTTTGCGGAAGCACAGACAGAGCTAAGTTTACCGTTGAATCAACAGCTCCCATGCCTTTAGCGACTTCTGAAAAAGCACCTGCTAAAATAAAAATAAGTACCATAATAATGATATCAGGATGCCCTGCTCCTTTAGCAAAGCGTTCCACTTTTACATTAAGTGAATCTTTGCGGTTCATAGCCAGCGCCACAATGGCTGCAATGATAATAGCTACTAATACAGGCAGCTTATAAAAATCTCCCGTTATAATTCCTGATCCGACAAACAGGACTAAAAAGACGCCCAGCGGTAACAGCGCCCAGCCGTTTCCTTTTTGTTGTTCCATTCTTAACACCTCTTGTTTACGTAATAAAAAAAGACCCCTTCTTATTGATAAGAAGAGGTCTCTTATTTGTATCATAAGATTACCCTTCTCATCTTCCAAACGAAACATCGTCTGCTGGATTTGGCACCGCACTGCGTACAGCCAGTTGCCGAGACATCGTAGGGCCAGTCCCTCCGTCTCTCTTGATAAGAAGTTTGTAGTTGTTTTAAAAATAGTCTTTCACTACTGTAATCTCTTTTTATTTAATTGTCAAATGCTATTTTAGAAAAATATATAGCGTGAAAATTCTCACATCAATTAGCTACGTCACGTTTTAAAAACGCCACCCATGCTACGCCCATAAAGAAGACAAAGTGTGCAACTAAGATGAAGATTGAAAATGGAATTGTCATTCCGTCAAACATCGTCTTCATTCCGTCCATATACTGCACAAAGTTTGTGTTGGCGAACAGTAAAAATTTCCCCCACCATAGACCAAACTGTGATACTATCCCAGTTACTGCTTTCGCCCCAATACTTACGACAATAGCTAGACTTGAAGCAAGCGCGCTGTTTCTAAATAAAGACGACAGCATGAATGCGAACGTCATCATCATAAACGTTTCCATATACGCGCTGTCATACGTAAGCGTAATGTTTTTAAGCAGCTGCGCATCTCCTTCTAGACTGGCAAATCCAAAGAACAATGCTCCCCATACAAACGAAAAAAGCAAATAACTCAGCAAATAATACAAGCTAATTAAAATGAGCGTTATGTACTTGGACGTTAAAATCGTTGAACGTCTAGCAGGGCGAATTAAAAGAAGCTTAATGGTACCCGCTTCAAACTCTTTTGCAACCATTGATCCTCCAACAGCAAGCGCGAAAAATTGAACGAGGATCAGCATGCCTGCACTAAATGACAGGAAATTCAATATGTTGTCTTCCGTTCCTGCGCTGTTTGCTACTTTCTTCATTAAAAGAGCCATACAAAGAGTTAAGATGCCGATTGTAATAAACGTGACTTTTGTACTTCTTTTGTAAAACCATTTCATATGTTCATTTTGAATTAACTTAAGCATGGTGCTCTCCCTCCGTAACGGACATAAACGAATCTTCAAGCGTCTCATAAACAGGAGTGATTCGGTAGACTAAAATATCGCTGTCCACTAATTTTCTATTCACAGCTGGAATTTGTTCTTTCATAATCACTACATCAATACTATCGGATTTTATTGTTACTTGGAATTCTTGAGATAAAAGATCCGCTGCTTGTTGCACGTCAGATACTTCAAATTCTACATACATCCCTTGATCTTGACGATTTGGAGATAGATCTTGAACAGCTTTTAACTCGCCGTTTTGAATAATACCAACGCGGTCACATAATGCTTCCACTTCTTTTAATAAGTGGCTCGCGATTAAAATTGAAATACCTTCTTCCCTGCAGAGGGTTTGTAAATATGTACGAAATTCTCTCATTCCCGCTGGGTCTAGACCATTTGTTGGTTCGTCTAGTAAAAGCAATGCAGGCTTATGTAAAATAGCTTGAGCTACTCCTAAACGCTGTCTCATCCCAAGGGAATACGTCTTCACTTTTGCATGAATGCTGTTTTCAAGCTTTACTAGCGCAATCACTTCATCCAAGCGTTCTGCTGTGATCCCTTCATGCATATTCGCAAAGTGTTTTAAATTTTGATAGCCCGTCAGATAATCATAAAACTCAGGATTTTCAATAATCGCTCCAATTGATTTCATAGCTGATGTAAACTGTTCTTTTAAAGGAAAACCATTGACGGTAATTGTTCCCTTTGTTTCTTTAATGAGTCCTACGACGGTACGAATGAGCGTTGTTTTTCCAGATCCGTTCGGACCAAGCAATCCGAAAATCTCACCGCGCTCAACCGATAAGGATACATCATGCAAAATGGTTTTCTTCCCAATTACTTTACTGACATGATCTACTTGTAGCACTGTTTCTGTCATCATGTACATCCTTTCTTTAATTAGCAATACGCCTTCTATTGTTTCTCTTTTTTAACTATTTGTCTACTATAACCTTATTTTTGGAAAAGTAGCCCATTCAAATCATTCGTATTATCCGCTTACATTTGATAAAATAAAACAAATCTTAGTTAGAGGAGGACTTCTACATAATGAACTTAACCATATACCTTGCCGGGCAAATTCACGATAACTGGCGAGACGAAATTAAAAACCAAGCAGAACAATTAAACCTTCCCCTTACCTTTGTCGGTCCCATGACAGACCATGACCGCTCCGACAACATTGGAGAAGAAATTTTAGGAAAACAGCCTAACGCTGTCTTAAAAGATGAAGCTGCTTCTCAAATTAATAATTTACGCACGCAGGTGCTCCTTAAAAAATCTGATGTGGTCATTGCTTTATTTGGTGAAAAATACAAACAGTGGAACAGCGCAATGGATGCGGCGACAGCCATCGCATTAGATAAACCGCTAATTTTGGTTCGCCCTGAAAAACTACACCACCCGCTTAAAGAACTGTCAAACAAAGCCCAAGTTGTAGTCGAAACGCCAGAACAGGCTCTTCAAGCATTGGCTTATATTTTTGAATAATAAATTTAGAAAGCTCTCAGGTTATTCCTCAGAGCTTTCTTTCGTTTTGAACATAAAAGTGAAGCGTGAAGAGTCGTTTTTTAAACCGTCTACGTTTTTCATAGATTGTATCCGTATAGCTCAATAAAAAACAATATATATTCAACAATTTCTGTTTCCCTGAATATATTAGTTTGCTGCTCAAAGTTTTGGTGAATGCTAGAATAATCAAGCGGTACCGCTCAAAAAATCCCTTAAATGGTTGACGAGTGCTTAAAGTGTCGGTTACACTTTATGTTTGAAATATTGTATTCATATCGCTCTTATCTCAAAAGAATGGTATAATTTTATAGATATTGAATTTGGAGGACTGCTCATACATGATTACAGTTAGTAATGTAAGTTTACGATTTGGCGACCGAAAGTTATTTGAAGATGTGAATATTAAATTCACGCCTGGTAACTGTTATGGATTAATCGGCGCAAACGGTGCTGGAAAATCAACGTTTTTAAAAATTTTATCTGGTGAAATTGAATCTCAGACTGGTGATGTACATATGGGCCCTGGCGAACGCCTTGCTGTCTTAAAACAGAACCACTTCGAATATGAAGATCAAGAAGTTATGAAAACCGTTATTATGGGGCACGCTCGCCTTTATGAAGTAATGCAAGAAAAAGATGCTATTTATATGAAAGCAGACTTCACAGATGAAGACGGAATGAAAGCAGCTGAGCTTGAAGGCGAATTTGCTGAATTAAACGGTTGGGAAGCAGAATCAGAAGCGGCTATTCTTTTAAAAGGATTAGGTATTTCTGAAGATCTTCACGCCAAAAAAATGGCTGAACTAACGGGTAGTGAAAAAGTAAAAGTGCTTCTTGCACAAGCTTTATTCGGAAAACCTGATGTATTACTTCTAGATGAGCCTACGAATAACTTGGATATCCAAGCAATTCAATGGTTAGAAGAGTTCTTAATTAACTTTGAAAACACAGTCATTGTTGTATCACATGACCGTCACTTCTTAAACAAAGTATGTACGCACATTGCTGACCTTGACTTCAGTAAAATCCAAGTCTACGTTGGTAACTATGATTTCTGGTATGAATCAAGTCAATTAGCACAAAAAATGGCGTCAGATGCAAACAAGAAAAAAGAAGAAAAAATTAAAGAGCTTCAAGCCTTTATCGCTCGCTTTAGCGCAAATGCATCGAAATCAAAACAAGCAACGTCTCGTAAAAAATTGCTTGATAAAATTTCATTAGATGACATCCGTCCTTCTTCTCGTCGTTACCCATACGTGAACTTCACGCCGGAACGTGAGATTGGAAATGACGTACTTCGCGTTGAAGGTTTAACAAAAACAATTGACGGCGTAAAAGTACTTGATAACGTAAGCTTTATTATGAATAAAGATGACAAGATTGCTCTTGTAGGCCGAAACGAACTTGCAAATTCAACATTAATGAAGATTTTAATGGGTGAAATGGAAGCAGACAGCGGTACGTACAAATGGGGTGTCACAACGTCTCAAGCCTTTTTCCCAAAAGACAACTCCGAGTACTTTGAAAACGGTGATTTAAACCTAGTAGACTGGCTGCGTCAGTATTCACCTAATGATCAAAGCGAAAGCTTCTTACGCGGTTTCTTAGGTAGAATGCTATTCTCTGGTGAAGAAGTGTTGAAAAAAGCCAACGTTCTTTCCGGAGGAGAAAAAGTTCGCTGTATGCTTTCTAAAATGATGCTAAGCGGTTCAAACGTTCTTTTACTAGACGACCCTACGAATCACCTTGACTTAGAATCAATCACAGCACTAAATAATGGACTTATCAGCTACAAAGGTTCAATGATTTTCACATCTCATGACCATCAGTTCGTTGAAACGATTGCAAATCGTGTAATTGAAATTACGCCAAATGGAGTAATTGACAAGCAAATGACGTACGATGAGTATTTAGAAGACAGCAACCTGCAAAAACAAGTAGCTAGTATGTACGCTTAATAAGAAATCCCCTTTCTATAGAGAAAGGGGATTTTTTTATATACGCACCTCTTGATTTAGCGATGACTTCGGAGAATACGTTAAAAACGCTAAGCTAGCAAATACTAGTGCTGCTCCGCATATGTTTACCAAAGTTAGAGATTCTCCTAAGAAAAAGACGCCAAGTAAAAAAGCGGTAACGGGCTCTGCTAACGATAACGTTACGGCGGTAGACGCTTGCACTGACTTAAGCGCTGTAGAAAATAATACATAAGCAATCGCCGTCGTAAGTATTCCTAAATGAAGAGCAATCCCCATTCCATTTAAAGAGACTAGCCATCTCATATCGTACATAAACCAGCATGGTATCAGTAAAACGGCGGCGGCTGTGAACACAAGCGAAGCTCCTACTTGCGGATCAACATGCTGAACAATTTTTTTATTGACAGTCGTATAGCAAGCAAAAGACGCCCCTGCTCCTATCGCCATACCCAAACCTATCACGTCGATTTGAGTATCTTTTTTTAACAACAAGCAGCTGCACCCTATAATACCAGTGACCGTAGCAAGCAACCATTTTTTTGTAGGTTTCTTGCGGTACACTATGTAATCTAATACTCCTGATAAAACAGGCGCACTGCCAATTGCCACCATTGTGCCTACTGCAACACCCGTTTTAATGACAGCGGAAAAAAATAACGGCTGATAAGCGGCCATACTTGCTGCAGCAACCGCAAGAGGCAAAATAGGAAGACGTCTTACGTCCACATTCTTTCTTTGTATAAGACAAGCTGTAAGAAGCGATAGTCCCCCTACCGCTAAACGTACGGCTCCAATAGCCACGGAATGCGCTTCAGCAGATGCTAAAGCTTGAGCGGTTCCTGTTGTTCCCCACAAAACTGCGGCACATAAAATAAGTATTTTTGATAATGAAGTATTCATCGTTTCATCTCCTTTCTTTTATCATAGCTAAAAGAAAGAAAAAAGTTTTTCCGCTTTTATGATCTTATTTGTCTGTTTTTAAGATACTTCGATATTGCGTCGGTGAGACTCCTTCTTGTTTTGCAAACCATTTAGTGAATGAAGACAAGCTGTGATAGCCGACTTCGTGCGCAATATACGTTATCGAATAGCTGCTCTCTTTTAACAATTCTTTTGCTTTATTTAAACGTATACGCGCTACATAACTTTGAGGCGAATAGCCCGTTTTTTGTTTAAACCAAGCAGAAAAATAGGCAGGATGGTAATTTTCCAGCTTGGCAAGGCTTTCTATGTTTAACTCTTGATTAAAGTTAGCATGAAGGTAATCGATGGATTTAAACGTTTGTTTCTTTGGCAAATAATGCTGAACGTAACGGACTAAATCTTCAAGCGCCCCCCTGTCAATGCTTTTTTGAAGCCCGTCAAGTAAAAGGTAGCGAAATGCTTTCCACGTTGAATTCCATTGAATAAAAGCTGCTTCTTGAGAAAGATGCGCACTTTCTGTAAATTTTAACGGAATATCAACAACCAAACATTCATTTGTATTTTTAGCTTGATACGTATGAAGCTGACGAGGCGGAATGTAAAAACATCCTTCTTGCAGCGTTAAGTGCTGCTCGCTTGCTTGAATATCAAGAGCACCTGCTAGCGGAAACAAAAGCTGACTGTAGTTATGATCATGAGTATGAGGTGAATAGCTGTAGGCTCTTTTTTCGCAAATAATTTCACGTAGCGTATCCATTTTGTTCTCCTTTCCTTATTTCCTGTCTCACAGAAGCTGTTCTATGCCGTCCAAAACGGTTCCCAGCGCCCTTAACGATTCTGCTGGAGCATATAAAACATCCAATGAATGATCGGCATTTTCGATGACTGCAATATTCATTGTATTTGTTTTTAATCGATAAACTTCTTCAGTATAATAGTGATCACCACTTCCTATTACAAGAAGACCTTTGTGAGAGCTTTTTAGTAAACTTTCAAACAGTTCTGTTCTTGTTAAAAGCGGCGTCAGTAAAAGCATCACTGCGTCTTTGTAAACTTCATCTTTCATAACTCGCTGAATTAGAGGAATGGTGCCAAGCGATTTCCCTGCAAATATGATATTTTTATAGTCATTATGAGATAAAACGTCCTGCAGTACTAAGTCAATGTCTTTCATCATAATGTCTGCAATCTCATCTGTAGACTTTGTCATCATCTCTTTTGGATATGTATAGTGAATATGAACCACGTCAATTCCGTGTTTTATCATCAGCATCGTTACATAATACAACAGCGGCTTTTCGTACGTATAGCCTAGCCCTGAAAACATAAAGCAAATGCTAGGCCCTCCTGTTTTAATATATGTATAGGTAATCTTATTAGTTTGGCTACTTACACTTTTTTGCTCTACTTGCATGTCACTCCTCCTTTTTAAATATTCTAACATTTAATTACGTAAAAAAACCCCATCTTTTTCTTAAAAAAATGAGGGTTGAGGAAATAGCTCTGCAAGCAGTTCATAAGACTTCTTTTTTGCTTCATAGTCATGGATATTTGTAATAATTAAAAATTCGTCGTTATCGTATTTTTGCTGCAGCTGAGTTAACCCTTGTTTTACTTCAGCTGGATTTCCTACAATCATACGAGGACGATTGGTGCTTATTTTTTTAAGCTCTTCTTCTGAATAAGAACGATTGCGCACTTCTTCTATCGATGAAACCGTTGTGTCTCCGCCTTTGGCTACTTTCAACAGCCAATCATCCAACGTTTTGGCGTGCTCCTCGGCTTCTTCTGTTGTTTCTGCACATACAACAAATACACATACGTTGGTGTTAGGCTTTGATTGATAGGAAGAAGGGACAAATTCTTCTTTATAATGACGAATGGCTTCTTGTCCACCAACTGAATAAATAAAGTGTCCAAACGTAAAAGAGATGCCCAGCTCAGCAGCTGATCTTGCTCCTCTTTTATTGATACCAAGATGCCACAGTTCCGGCTTTGTTTCACTTAACGGATAAGCTGTCACACCGTAATACGGATGGTCAGACGGCAAATTATGCTCAAGATGTCCTTTTAACGCCTGAATTTGCCGCGGAAATTCATTAAGGCTTTTACGTACTCCATCTGTAAGCGCTAGCCGCGTCAGCGCATCTCCTCCCGGTGAGCGTCCAAGACCTAAATCAATTCGGTTCGGAAACAGATTTTCAAGCAGCTGAGCATCTTCTGCTACTTTATACGGACTGTATTGAGGAAGAAGGACTCCTCCAGATCCAATTCGGATTCGGCTCGTTTGAGAAGCTAAGTGCGTCATTAAAAGAGTTGGAGATGAGCCTGCAAGACCGTTCGTATTATGATGTTCCGCTACCCAAAAGCGGTGGTAGCCCAACTTTTCCGTTAATTTTGCCAGTTCCACCGTACGTTTTAACGCTTCCTTTGGTGTTGATCCGCTTGAAACTGGAGACTGATCCAATACGCTTAGCTTAATCATAGCTGATTCTTCCTTTCGATTTTCAATTTCTATTGTATCTATTGTAGGAGAAAAATATGAATTCGTCTTGAAATTTGCTTCACGCTCATAAAAAAAGCAAACGCTAAGGCGCGTTTGCTTTTTCTTTTTCTTATTTTGCTTCGTGTATTTCTTTCACACGCTTATCGCTCGGCAACAGCCATGTTAACAGCCCTAGGATTGGTAAATAGCTGCAAAACAGCATAATAAACTGAAGGCTGAAGACATCGGCTAATTTACCGAATACAACAGCTCCTAAAGCTCCCATCCCAAAAGCAAGACCTACAATTAAGCCGGAAACCAAGCCAATTTTCCCCGGCATCAGCTCTTGAGCATAGACGACCGTGACGCTGAAACTTGACTGGAGAATAAAGCCGATTAGTATTAAAAGAGGCGCTGCGACTCCGAGAGAAACGTGAGGGAGTAATAAAGTAAACGGTACTGACCCTAACATAGAAAACAATAAAATATTTCGTTTTCCGAAACGATCGGCAAGCGGACCTCCAAAGAATGTTCCAAACACCCCTGCAATCATAAATAAAAAAACGTAAAGCTGAGCGCTTTTGATAGGCAAATTAAATTTTCCAATAATATAAAACTGAAAGAAATTAAGGATGCCGGCTCCGTACCATGAACGTGCAAAAACAAGAAAAATTAAAAGTCCAATCGCAAAAATAATTTGCTTGTTCATCGTAAATGAAGCATCTGACTGCTTTTTCTTCAAGCGTTGACGAGTAGCTAACTCTGATTTATACCATTTAGAGACGCTGTATAGAACCACTACGCCGATACCTGCAATTAACGTAAACCAAATTGTTCCAAACTGACCAAGTCCGATAAAGATAAATGCCGTAAACAGCGGAGCCATCGACTGTCCAGTATTCCCGCCAACTTGATAAATAGACTGTGCCAGCCCCCGCTTTCCTCCTGCTGCCATATACGCTACGCGAGAACCTTCCGGGTGAAAAATAGCGGATCCGAATCCTACAAATAAAACAGATATAATCACAAAATAAAAATTTGGCGCTAAAGCGAGTCCAACCATACCAATCATGCTTAAACACATTGCAATTGGCAATAAAAACGGCGAGGGACGCTTATCGGCAAATACGCCGAATACGGGCTGCATAATCGATGACGTCATGTTTAAAGCAAAGGCAATCCAGCCGATTTGCGTGTAGTTTAAATTCATCGATTTTTCAAGGACTGGAAAAAGTGCCGGTATAACGGACTGCATACAATCATTTAGGAAATGTCCTAAACTAATAGCAAATAAAATACGGTAAATTGTCGCCGGCTGCGCTTGCTTCGTTCGTGCTGCTGCTTGCATTCATAACCCTTCTTTCTTATTTAATCTACATTAAAACTGTTAAAGTCTTACAATGTCTTTTTCTATTATACAGTGAAAAGTAAGATTATAGTTGTTTTCTTTTTTATAAAAAAGGGAAAATTGCCTGTGAGGTGAGAACAGTGAAAAAACATGTGCATATGATTGTAGACGGACGCGTTCAAGGGGTTGGGTTCCGTCACTACACGCAGCTAAAAGCAATGGAATGCTCCATTAACGGATGGGTACGAAATCGAGACGATCAAAAAGTAGAAATTGATGCTGAAGGTGAAGAAAGTAATATCCAAAAATTTATTGAAGAAATTAAAAAAGGTCCCTCGCCGTTCGCTTCTGTCAGCAATGTAGAAGTAAAGGTAGTAAACACCCCTTCCCACACCCATTCTTTTCGCGTAAAGTACAGTTAAAATACTCGCTAAATTAAGATAATTTTTGGTAAAATGGAAAAGTAAGCGATTTTATATCATCTACATATAAGGGGGAAAAAACGATGGTTGAAAACAAAATTGTGTTAATTACAGGTGCAGCTCAAGGTATTGGTTATCAAATTGGTGAGCGCTTTGCTGAAGACGGAGCGACTGTTGTCTTAACTGACTTGAATGAAGACGGAGTTAAGAAAGCAGCAGACAAATTGAAGACAAAAGGCTACGAAGCATTAGGCATTAAAGCAGATGTGACAAATGAAAGTGATATTGAACAAATGATTGCTCAAACGGTTGAAACATATGGCCGCCTTGATGTATTAATTAACAATGCTGGCATGCAATTTGTTTCCCCGCTCGAAGAATTTCCTACTGAAAAATTTGAACTTTTAACGAAAATTATGCTTGTTGCACCTTTTGTTGCGACTAAGCATGCGTTTCCTATTATGAAAAAGCAAAAATTCGGCCGCATTTTGAACATGTCTTCCATTAACGGATTGATTGGTTTCTCAGGAAAAGCGGCATACAACAGTGCTAAGCACGGCGTGATTGGCTTAACGAAAGTGGCTGCTCTTGAAGGTGCGGAGCACGGCATTACGGTAAATGCGATTTGCCCTGGTTATGTTGACACACCGCTTGTTCAAAATCAATTAAAAGATTTAGCACGTACGCGAAATGTAGCGCTTGAAAAAGTGCTAGAAGAAGTTATTTATCCTCTTGTTCCTCAAAAACGCTTGCTGGCAGTTGATGAAATTGCAGACTACGCAATGTTTTTAGCAAGTGATTTAGCAAAAGGCGTCACCGGCCAAGCTGCTGTGATCGATGGAGGATATACGGCTCAATAAAAAAAGAGTGTCAGTTAGACTGGCACTCTTTTTTTATTTATTGAATTTCAAATTCTCCTAAAGAACCAGTCGTCTGACCTGCTTTTACTGCTTCTGCGTATAAATAATAAGTTCCCGCTGGAAGAGCTTCACCATTAATTTTTCCGTCCCACGTTGCGCTAGAGAATCCTTTTCCTACATTCGTATACGAACTTAACAATTCCCCTTTTTCTAGCGTTGCATCGTAAATGTAATAGCTAAGCTTCTCTGCTCCTCCTGGTAAATAACTGCCGTATTCAAACGAGCCATTTCCTAGTACATCTACATACGCAGAAGTAACGCGAGGATAATCCGGCTCTTTTACAAATAAGATCGTTGGAACATCGTACGTTTCTTTATTGTTACTTACCGTAATTGTGCCTTCGTAATAGCCAGGAGATAATTTCCCTGCATCTACTTTTACATTGAGATTTACTTTTTGCGTTTTTCCTGCATTAACAACTAAATCGTTTGTTGATTTAACGTCAATTGCTTGATGGCTTTTCTTAAATTTCACTTTGACCGAGTATTTTTGACTGTGATTTGATAGATTTTTAATCTTAAAGCTTTGTTTTTCTACTTGTTTCCCTTTATCTTTATAAAAGACGCCGTACGAGTGACTTCCTGGGGTAATAAGCGTTTTTGCTTTAATTGCATCTACTACGCGCATGCTTCCTGCACCCTGCGTATTATGAGGGTAAATGAGCCCGTTGCGGTCACGAAGCAGTTCCGTTGTGTTCATTAAAGATGCTTTTACGTCTTCTACTTTATAATTGGGATGCGCCTGTAAAATTAACGCTGCTGCTCCTGCTACGTGCGGTGCGGCCATGCTTGTGCCTTGTTTTGATCCATATCCATGAGGATTGCTTGGATCATTGGTTGGCACTGTACTGATAATATCGACTCCCGGTGCCGAAATGTCCGGCTTAATCATCCACGTATCCACAACCGGTCCGCGAGATGAAAAGTCAGCCATTGTTTCATCGACTGTCTGATTAAAGGTTGCAGTAAAAGAGCCCGTGACGGATCCTTTTGCTAAAGAAGATATCAAAGCTTGTCCATCGGCTTTCGATAGGCGAATACTCGGCAGAGATGTACCTGGAATATCAGGAATTGTTCCTTCTACGTTATTGTAAATGACTGTTGCAACAGCGCCAGCTTTTTTCGCATTGTCAACTTTATCTACAAATGCAATGTCACCGCGGGAAATAACCGCTACTTTTCCTTTTACATCCTTTCCTTCAAAATCTTCTGGTTTTCCAAGTCCGACAGGTACAAATTCATAATTTTTACCGCTTGCATCCAGTAACGCCTTGTCGTTTGGAAAGCCCATTACTTCAGCTGAAGCATAGCTTGCGTTATCTACGGTTAATGTCGTTTTATACAAATTGTAAGGAAGCTGAGTCGCACCAACTGAAATAGCTTCACGAGACGTTCCCGGAGAGCCTACTGTCCAGTTAGCTGGTCCACTGTTTCCATTTGATGTAACGGCTACTACTCCTTCTTCCATTGCCCAATCTAATGCAATACTCGTTGCCAAGTCCGGATTATTAATCGTATCTCCAAGCGACAGGTTCATTACATCCGCCCCGTCTTCTACCGCACGTTCAATACCGGCAATCACGTCTTCGGTTGAACCCGTTCCTCCTGGACCTAATACACGATACGCAAGTAAATGAGCATCAGGAGCTATCCCTTTAATTTTTCCGTCCGCTGCAATTGTTCCCGCTACGTGCGTACCGTGCGTTGTGGCTTCGCCTTTTGGATCTCCAGCCGGCGTTTCTTGAGGGTCTTTGTCATCATCAACAAAATCCCATCCTTTATATTTCTCAAACGCGGACTTTAAATCCGGGTGGTCGTAATCAACGCCTGTATCGATAACGGCTACGGTCATATTTTTACCTGTATATCCTGATTTCCACGCTTGGTCTGCTCCCACGTAGTAAATGCTTTTATCCATTTCAGAACCGTATTCTTCGGCGCTCACTTCTTTCGATTTTACTTCTGTTGTATGATATTCAACGCTTGGATAAATAGCTTTTACTCCGGGTAAACTTGCTACTTTTTCAAGGTCATTAGCCGGAAGTTCCGCTGAAAACCCGGAAAACACTTGGTCGTATTCTCGCTTTACTTTTGAAGTTTTAGAAGCTTTTGAAAGTTCTTTTTTCACTTCGTCACGCGCTTTTTTAATCTTTCCTTTACTTTGCGCTACTCCTTTTTTCTTTGCTTCCGCTACAGACTCTTCATTTAACTCCACAATAACTTTTACTTTTTTAGCCGACTTTAAGTTATAGTCTCCTTGAATTTTAACTAGTGACGGTTCCAGCGCCGGCTTTGAATTCCCGTTAGCCGATGCTCCCATTGCAAAAGAAGATAAAGCAACGGAAAATGCTACTGTACTCAATACAGCCCGAATTGATACTTTCTTCATCGTTTTTCCCTCTCCATTTCTCTCTATAATTCGTACGACTATGTATGTCTTCATCCCCAAAACATACGCATCTTTTACTTAGCTAATGAGCTAAAAACTAGAATAGTATGGAAGTTCTATATATTACTATAAAATCCTTGAGTCTATGGAATCATTTTATATATTTCTCCAAACTGAGCACTACTGCTCAAAAAAGGAAGAATTTTGTCTGTTTTTCGCTTTTTCAGCACTTTTTTATTCCTAAAATTATGAAGGAATTAGATGAATATACAAGAATACTGACGATTCTCTGTTAATTTAGCTATTTCGATGAGGGACTCATTCCTACTTTCTCTTCGTTTACTTATAAGGTTTTTTTATTATTTTAAGAAAATTGTTCTTATAAGCGTTTTTTATTTTATTAATTATTATTTAGAACATAGTTTAATTAAATATTAAATATCGCATTTAATTAAATGAAATTTTTAAAAATTACGAATAATAAAAGTAGTTCGTGCAGATACTAACGTCAACGCTCGCAAAAAGGGAGGTATGATTATGATAGATTTAAATTTCATCCTACTCATCCTTGATCTTCTTTCATCGCTTGTCACGATTGGCATCTACTTTACAACTAAGTAAATGCTTAACCTTCTTTTTACTCTTCTAGCGTATGTACTTAAGCTATCACAAAAAAGAAGCAAGCCAATTTTTACTGGCTTGCTTCAACTATATAATAAAGTAGTTAGAGTGGAAGGGATTTATCCCCGTCTTCCGCCTCTGCCACCTCGTTTTGATTCAGTGCTGCGTTTTAGTGTAGATAAATTATCTTCACTATCTTTTAAGAAACGCGCCATTTTTTGTTCGAAGTTTTCCTTTGGTTGGAAGTTGCTTTTAGAACGATTATCATTATTTCTTGCCTGACGTGGCGGGCGTTGTGAATAAGAAGATGAGGGTCTTTCCGGTTTATCTATCGCTTTTTTAATCGATAATCCAATTTTTCCGTCTTTCTCATTAACGACTTTCACTTCAATTTCTTGACCAACTTTAAGATGGTCATTAATGTCTTTTACATAGCTGTCAGCTACCTCACTAATATGTACAAGTCCAGTTTGACCTCCAGGTAATTCTACAAATGCTCCAAAATTAGTAATACCTGTTACTTTACCTTGTACCTTGCTACCTACTTCAACTGCCATAAAAAATGTTCCTCCTCAATAATATTAAAAGCACTTCATTATACCAAAGTGCGTAAGAATAACAAAGTGTGTATGAGAAAACAATTTGTTAAATTACGCTTTTTTCGCCACTTTTTTGTTTTATGAAAGAAATCAGTCAAAATAATGCCCATATTAGATATACCTAATATGGGCATTTCTCTCATTTCCACCATTCATCAAACATGCTAGCCGGTAACTGACGCTTATGTTCAGTAATACGATAGCGCTGTTCAATTTTTTCAGCGGCTTCTTGTGATACTTCTTTTCCTTCCAAATAATCGTCTAGTTCATCATAAGAAATTCCTAGTTCCGTTTCATCAGATTGACCAGGACTATTATCTAATAAGTCAGCGGTTGGTACTTTTTCGTACAATCGTTTATCTGCACCTAATTCTTTTAGCAATGCTTTTCCTTGACGTTTTGTTAATCCCGTTAGAGGCAGCACGTCTGCTCCACCATCTCCATATTTTGTAAAAAAGCCTGTTACTGCTTCTGCTGCATGATCGGTTCCGATAACTAAAAGGCCGTTTTCTCCTCCGATTGCATACTGTACAATCATACGCGTACGTGCTTTGACATTTCCTTTATGAAAATCAGACAGCGCTATATCTGTCGCACCTGTAAACGAACTTTCAAATGCTTCCACCGTGTTTTTAATATTAAATGTATATGTTTCATTAGGTTTAATAAATTCTAGTGACGCCTTCGCATCCGCTTCATCATGCTGCGTGCCATGAGGCAAGCGAACGGCTACAAATTTTGCTTCATATTCTTCTTTTTGCAATTCGTCTACAGCAATCTGCGCTAATCGTCCAGCTAAACTAGAGTCCTGCCCTCCGCTTATACCTAATACAAAGCCTTTTGCATTTGCTGACTTTAGGTAGTTTTTCAAAAAATCAACGCGGGCACGAATTTCTTGTGCTGGATCAATTTCAGATTTCACATGTAGTTCTTTTCTTATTTTTTCTTGCATGTCTGACATGATACATGCTCTCCTTCCATTATATGTAGATTCCTTACTGATACAATCCATGTTTTTTACTATAAAAATAACAGAGATCAGGCATTAAATATCGTGGTTCTCCGCCCCTGGCAAATTCTTGACGAATATAAGTAGAGCTGATTTCCATTGCTAGCCCCTTATCAAGAAGCTGAAACCGGCCGTCGTCATAATTTCGAAGCAAAGGAGAATGACTAATAGCTTTCAACATGTCTATTCCCTCTCTTGCCATGATGATAAACTGGTTTTCACTAATAAGTTCATCTGCTTTCTTCCACTTGCCCTCACCAATATCTTGCAGTAAGTCGGCTCCCATAATAAAAAATAAGTCAGCTTGGGGAAGCAATTTTTTAAAATGCTCCATAGTGTAGTATGTGTAATGATAGCCGGGCAATACGTCTAGCTCATACGTATCGAGCAAAAATTTCGGGTTGTCTTTAATCGCTAAGCTAACCATATTTACACGGTGTTCATCGGACGTTTGAAGCTTTTTATCTGTCCGTTTGTGCGATGAAGGCAAGAAGATAATAGCATCTAACTTCTTTCGATGCGCAACCGTTGATGCCGTCCAAAGATGAACGTTGGTAACCGGATCAAAAGAAGAACCATAAATCCCAATTTTCGCTCCTTTTTCTAGGAGCGTATCTATTTTCTTATCAGGGTTTAGCTGTTGAAAATAAGCAAGCGTATCTGACATGTCTCCAGCTCCCTACTATTTTTTATTTAGGGCTTCCGCTACTTTTTGTTTTACGTACGCAATTTGACGCGTTTTATTTTCCCAACACTTTTCGCTTAAATCTACTGGATATTCTTCTGGATTGCGCGTGCGCTTATATTCATCCCAAAGCAGCTCTAAATTATCTTTTACGTACTGCTGAATTTCCTGAAGTTCTTCTGTTTCATACACAAGCTTTCCGTTTACAAAGATATCATGATGAAGTTCTTTTGCCTCAAAATTTGTGACGAATTTACTGATAAACGTATGAACAGGATGGAACATTTTTAAACGCTCTTCGCTTTGAGGGTCTTCGTCTTCCATCGTAATATAATCCCCTTCAGATTTCCCATTCAAATTATTAATAATACGATATACGCGCTTTAACCCTGGTGTACTGACTTTTTCAGGATTCGCACTAATTTTAATCGTATCCATCATCTCGCCATTTTCTCCTTCAATAGAGACGAGTTTATACACTGCTCCAAGCGCCGGCTGATCATATGCAGTAATGAGCTTCGTACCAATTCCCCACATATCTATCTGTGCACCTTGCGACTTTAAATGCATAATCGTATCTTCATCTAAATCGTTGGAAGCAACAATTTTTGTCTCTGTAAACCCTGCTTCATCCAACATTTGACGAGCTTTTTTAGACAAATAAGTTAAATCGCCGCTGTCTAAACGAATTGCCGTAAAATTAATTTTGTCTCCTAATTCTTTTGCTACTTTGATCGCATTGGGAACTCCTGATTTTAACGTATCGTACGTATCAACTAGAAACACACAGTTTTTATGGCGACGAGCGTATTTATGAAATGCAATATATTCATCTTTATAAGCTTGCACCATTGCATGGGCATGCGTTCCTGCAACTGGAATTCCAAATTTCTTTCCTGCACGCACGTTAGAAGTAGCACCAAATCCGCCAATATAGGCTGCTCTTGTTCCCCAAATAGCAGCATCCATTTCTTGAGCGCGTCGCGTTCCAAACTCCATTGCCACTTGATCTCCTACTACATGTTTGATTCGGGCTGCTTTTGTTGCAATCAGCGTTTGGTAATTCACAATATTTAATATCGCTGTTTCTACAAGCTGAGCTTCAATTAACGGTGCCTCTACACGTAAAATTGGTTCATTATGAAACACAAGCTCACCTTCACGCATACATCGAATTGTCCCAGTGAATGTAAGGTCTTTTAAGTAAGCTAAATAATCTTCTTTAAAACCTAATTCTTCGTGCAAGTACGTTAAATCAGATTCGCTAAATTTAAATGCTTTAATATATTCAATAATTCTTTCTAATCCAGCAAAAACAGCATACCCATTTCCAAAAGGAAGTTTGCGGAAAAAAACTTCAAAAACAGCCTTCTTTTGATGAATGTTATCTTCCCAATACGTTTCTCCCATATTAATTTGATATAGATCGGTGTGTAACATTACGCTGTCATCTGTAAACATATTCATTGATTTCCTCCACTTTTATGTCCTTAAATAATTTCTGCTCCGAGGCAAGATTTAAAGTGTTCGAGCGCCCACTCATGGCCTTTTTGATTAAAGCTCGCTACGGCTTTTTCATAAATATAAATAGCAAATCCTTTATTATAAGCATCTACTGCTGTATGAAGTACACAGATATCCGTACATACACCTGCTAAGTAGACATCGGTAATCTGTCTTTCTCGCAGTTTAATCTCCAGATCTGTTCCAGCAAATGCGCTGTATCTCGTTTTATTTATCCATTCTACATTTGCCTTTGATTGATACACATTATATAAATCATTTAACTTTCCGTATAGCTTCCTGCCTGCAGAACCTTCAATATTATGAGGCGGAAACAGCGCTGATTCTGGATGCAAGGAATCATTTTCTTTATGAAAATCAATAGCAAAGACGACATACTCGCCTTGCTCAATAAATTGACGCGTGATATCGCTTATGGATATTTCAATGTGTCGCCCTGGTTCTCCGCATGTCAAAGCCCCGTTTTCAGCTACAAAATCATTGGTATAATCAATGTTAATCAGTGCTTTTTTCATTGTGTTTCCCCCTCATAAATAAAAATTAACAGTTAACATATTGTTAATTATTTGAATTGAAAGTTTTTTCTTTTAATAGCGTGCTGTATAGATTGGCTTCATCACATTCATCTCAACAAACCGGTAGAGCTTTGTTGGCTTTTTAGACGTTCTCGTCGTTGTTTTTCCGTCTACTTCTTCAATGAATGGCAGCATTCTTATTTTTCGTGCAAACGCCTGATCACTTTTAATTGCCGCATCATCCGTTACGGTAAGCAGCACAGCCTGCAGTTCAGAGTATGTAAACTGAGAAGGCAGAAACTTCTGAGCAATAGTCGTTTGCAATAAATCTTTCTTAATTTCCTTGATTGCATCTCGAATGATGATTTCATGATCAAAAGCTAAAGGCAATGAAAAGATTTCATCTATTTTAAATAATTCAACTCGAGCAGCATCATCATTCGCTTTTCGTTTTATTAGACTATCTTCTGGGACAATTGCATAATGTGCGTTTGTGATGACCCATCCCCTATCGTCTCTTCCGGGCTCATCATAGACACCATAGTGTTTTAAATGGATATCGTTCACGCCCGTTTCTTCTTCGAGCTCTCTTTTAGCCGCTTCAAAAGCTGATTCATCAGGATGGACAAATCCGCCGGGAAGCGCCCACTTTCCTGCTTCGCTGTTCTTTTCTCCCTCCGCGTTTAGCATTGCTCGCTGGATAAGCATTAATTTTAAATTCATTTTAGGTGGTTTGTATGGTTCTTTTTCTTCCGTCACAATCGTAAATACAGCAATATCTGACGTATAGCCATAGGGTTTAGGGTATTCTTTTTTCATTTGATTCGTCATTGCTTTTTTGTTCGACATTCAGCATTTCTCCTGATCACTCTTTTTACAATTAACAATATGATTAATGTTAATTATATTTGTTTTATGGAAAATGTCAATACTTTTCCCACTAATTATAAAGAGAAGGTAATTTATGTTGTAAATAACGTTATGTTTCGTATTTTTTAGAGTTTATATGCATAAAAAGCCGAGTGAAGAAGTTCTCATTCCCCCTCTTCCCTCAGCTTTTCTCCCTTTTAATTAACGTGCTGCTAAACCAATCATCATTTTACCGTCTTTAAAATATTCAATGACATAGTCAACAGACGGACAGTAAATAAACGCTTCTTCTGTAAGATCAGCTGTTTGTTGGAAAAACGTTAGAGCCTGAGCTAAATCGACGCTTACGGCTTTAGTTGCTCGTTTCCAAAATAAAACAACCTGATGTTCTTTTATATTCATCTCTTGAAGCCATTTTTTGATTTCTTCAATATGCCGGGCGGACTTTTTAATTAATACTTTTCTCCAATTAATTTGCATGATTGTTAAAAAAGGAAAGGTGTTTGAAAGTTTTTCGAAGTAAATGCTTGTCTGCTTTTTCGTTAGCAAATCTGCACTGTTACCCAATGTTTGAATATAATGTTCTACTTTTGTCATAATCATCCTCCAGTCGAAATTGGAGTTTGCTAGAATTTTCAGAGACGTTCTCTACTCTTCTTGCTAAAAATCCTGCAGCTTTCCAACCGTGCTTTTTCTCAACAATGTTTAAATTTCACCTTTTTATACAAATTATTCAAAATAATTTGTGTATTTTAGTTTACCATAAAACTTAATTCTTGACTTTGTTTATGTAAAACCTTATTTGTGTTTCGACCAAAGAACGAATTCCATAGAAGAAAAGCTATAAAAAAGTTGACATTAACATTTATAAAAGTTAATATACTTACTAAAAGTAACTTAATTGCATATAACAAACAAGGTGAAGAAAATGAACTATCAAACAGATGTGTGTATAATAGGAGCCGGACCAGGCGGTGCTCTACTAGCCTATCTACTGGCTAAACAAAATATATCAACTATACTGATAGAGAGATCTGATAAGCTTGGAAAAGAATTTCGAGGCGAACATTTAAATAAAGATGGAGAAATGATTCTTAAAAAACATCATATATTTGAAGAAATTGAAAGCTTAGGCCTCCTTCGAATGTCTAGGGTCGAATACTGGAAAGATGGACATGTATTCAAAACGATAGAATCTGAACTTGGACATGCAGGAATTCATGTTCCACAGCAGCATCTTCTTCAGTCTATAGATAGCCGAGCAAGCAGCCATCCCTCCTACAAACTTATGCTGGGCACAAAAGTAACGGAGCTAACGCAAAATGAAAAAGGACAATATACTGGAATAAAAGCTCAGCAAAAAGGCCGGGGTGAAATAATAGTTGAAAGTAAAATCATTATTGGAGCAGATGGTCGATATTCAACTGTTCGCAAACTTGCGCACATAAAAAACAATATTCATAATCATGGATACGATTTGCTTTGGGCGAAAATTCCTGCACCTGCCAACTGGGAGCCTTCTATTAAATTTGCGCTTGTGAAGCAGCAGCAGGTAGCGCTTTTTTCTCAAGCAAAAGGCTTTGTTCAAATCGGATGGAATATTGAAAAAGGCAGCTATCCTGCTCTTCGAAAACAATCCTTTAAACCGTTTATTCAGCGTTTAATAGAGGCTTTCCCTAGCTTAAACCTTTCAATTGAAAGGTTTATTAAGTCGTGGTCAGACTTTACGCTTCTTTCTGTGCAAAGCAGCATGAGCGAAGTGTGGTCAAAACATCACCTGCTCTTGTTAGGTGATGCTGCTCATACGATGACTCCTACTGGCGCTTTTGGATTAAACGAGTCATTAAAAGATGCTGACTTACTGTCTGACTTACTGCATCAAGTTTTTTATCAAAACAAAGAGATTTCAAAAACATTGAGACAGTTTGAACAGAAAAGAAAGCCAAGATTAATAACTCTTGAACGTATTCAGTTTCAGCGAGAAAAAGAATTCCCGTCTCATTTTATTTCTTCTTAAGTCAACAAAAAAGAGATTCCATAGATAAATGGAATCTCTTTTTTGCAATCATGATTTTTTAGCAGTTGTGCTATGTAAGTTCTCTTTTATGTATATTCCGCGAAGTTAATCTTGCTTTGCCCGCTGCCATTTTTGAAATTCAAGAAATTGTTTAAACTGCTCTTTGCTTATTCCTGACTCCGCTGCTTCTTTTGCTAACTCAAGCCACTCATTATCAATATCCAACGATTCAGATTTACCCATAGGCTCATGAATCAATCTATCAATACTCACGTTCAATGAGGTAGAAATTTTGTTTAGAAATTGAATAGATGGGTTGAGCTGAATTCCTCTTTCTACTGAAGATATGTACGATTTAGCAACACCCGCTCGGTTTGCAAGTTCTGTTAGCGACATTCCCTGTTTCGTTCTAAGATCTCGAATACGTTGGCCAATTGTCATTATAATCACCCTTACTAATGCTTACTTATCGATAATAATACCATAATTTCACTTTACCGTGCATTATAAATAAACGTTCTTACCATAAAAGGGTGATTATACATCTAAAAAAGGATGATTATGCATCTAGTGAAAATAGCTTGAGACTGGTTATAAAGGTTATCTATACTTGGGAACGATTTATCCCCTTATCATTGTATCGGCTAAGAATTTGAACTAATACTTTGTAAAAATTGTCTAACTTCCTCGATGCTTATACCTGTTTCTTTTGCTTCCATTATGAGCATAACCCATTCTAAGTCCAACGCTTTTTCGTCTTTAAGATTCATAACTCTACTCCTTTCTTCTTTCTATAAAATTGATAACGTTTTCTTTTTACTGTTTTTGGGCATTTTCCCTTATTTCTCACTATGGTTTTACAGTATAATGGATATTACTAGAACATTAGACATTTTTTAATTACTAAAAGCACCAATTTTTTTGAAATTTTTGTCTATTCTTATCATAATAATTTTACCGTTACACAAACGCTACAGTTAGACACTAGGAGGATTGTTTTTATGCCTTTTCTGCATACGGCGACAGAAAAAATTTACTATGAAGTTCATTCGCCTGTATTCACTGACAAGACAGAAACCATTGTTATGATTCATTCTGTTATTACTGATCATACGCTTTTTGATTCCATTACTGCGGAATTAACCCAACATTACCGTGTTATTCATTACGATTTGAGAGAGACAGGAAATAGCGCCTCCGCTACAGGAGAATTATCGTTTGAGGCTCATATTGAAGATCTTTTCCACTTATTACATACGTTGCATATAAAGAAATGTTACTTAGTTGGCGTGGGATTTGGAGGACAAATCGCTGTTAAATTTGCTGCACGCTATGAGTTTCTTGTTGAAGGACTGATACTACTGTCTCTTCCTTTTTATTCAGATAGCACCATTCAAAAGATTAAGAGATGTTACAACGAAGAAAGCAAAAATCAAATACCGGTAAATAAAATCCTTGAATTAGGCAAACTGGAAAGTCTGGAATATACAAACATGCAAGAGGTTATTGAAAGACTTAAACAAATGGATCCCAATGTATATTTCTGCTTCGTTAAACTTTCTATTACAGCCAGTCTATTTCAAGAGCTAAGCAGCATTTCACTTCCTGTACTCACTGTATCTGGCCAACATGATTTGCTGTTTTCATCTCAGTATCTGATTTCAAAAACGATGTTTTTAAAAAACTACAGTCATATGACCATACCTAACGCACATTCTTTGTTTCTAGTAAAAGAAAAAACAGCTTTATTCAGAGAAATTGTCGTAGATTTTATTAAAAGTAATACATACCAGCTCCCTTCTTTAAAGAATGATTCTATGAAAATACTAAAAAACTGGGAAAGTGATACGGCTATAGACATACAAAAAGACTTCCATGCCCACACACCCTCTCTTAAAGTAGATTTCTTGTACTCTTTTTCCGTCTATGTAAATGGTCAGCTTATTACAGAAGGCTGGAATAAGCGCTTTGCTCAAGAAATTTTACTATATCTTATTTTTCACCATTCTATCAGCAGAGAACAGCTATGCGAAGCGCTGTGGCCCGAAATGCCTTTAAGCAACGCCAAAAAGAATTTACGCGTCTACTTGTCTCATTTAAAAAAATTATTGAACGCAGAAAATTCAGAGCCGGTTTTACTTGTTAACAGGCAGCTCATTTCTTTAAATACAGATGTGTCAAGCGATGGATTAGATTTACTAACTGACCTTCAGTGGATAACCGAACAGTCTGACCCGGCGCTGAAATTCAAGGAAGCTGAACAGCGACTGCATCAATTAGTTCCTCATTATTTAACAACGATTTATGACGATTGGTTCCTTGATATCCGAGTGAAAATAGAGATTATTCTTCTTGATCTATTAATATGGATGAAAGAATGGCTTTGTGAAAATGGAAAAGTTTCAAAAGCCGTATTTTTACTTATTAAATTTATTGATTTAGTAGAAGAAAAGGAATTCATTTATGATGAAATTGTCGATTGCTATATCAAGCTCGATAACAATGAAAAATCAGAGTACTGGCTGGATCAAAAAATGCGGTATTTAGTTGAATAAAAAGGATGTGAATACATGAATTCGTACTGTGAGATGGTGTTTAATCAGATACACGTCAACATCCATTCTCTAACCGCAATCATTGATGAGGTTACAGAAGAAGAGCTTGCCTATCGTCCCCTCCCTCACAAGCGGTCTATTCAAGAACTGCTGCAGCATTTATGTCTCATTTGTAGTGCAGACTATTATATTTCCTTAGGCTACTCTGCAGATAAAATGAATGACTTTTATCTGCAGCATCCAGCTTATACAAACCTTGAACTCAAAACAGCTTTAATAGATGGTTTTAACCAGCTAAAAGCAGACTACTCTTCTTTTGACGAACAAAAGCTATTTTCACTGCAGACATCCTATTGGGGATGTACGTATACGCACTTTGAATGGCTGCTTGAAATTCAGTCTCATTTATATCATCACCGTGCAGAACTGTATACGCTTCTAACCTGTTACCGCAGAAACCAATTGGATGTCGTGCTTTTTGAGTGATATAATTTTCACTTTCAATATTTCCTTAGCTTTTTAGAGGCCTAAAGGAAGCTTCTTTTAGTTATTTACCATTTTCCATCCATTATGAAATATAATTTGTATATAGAAAGCATTAAAAGAAAAAGAGGTTGGCTTATGAAAGAAACAATTGTTGCAGCTTTAAAGAAAATTGAAGAAGATTACGACGTGAAGATATTATACGCTTGTGAATCTGGAAGTAGAGCATGGGACTTTCCATCTAAAGATAGTGATTATGATGTTAGATTTATTTATATTCATAAGAAAAATAAGTATTTAAGCATTGATCCAATCGGTGTAGGTAAAAAGCGAGATGTAATAGAGCTACCTATTAATGACCTGTTAGATGTTAGCGGCTGGGACTTAACCAAGACATTAAAACTTTTCAGAAAATCAAACCCACCTTTACTAGAATGGATGCAATCAAACATTGTATATTACAAGGCGTATTCAACATTTGATAAAATGAAAGAACTACATTCTAACATCTTTACTCCTACTTCTTGTATATACCACTATTTAAATATGGCTAGAAATAACTTTAGAGAGTATTTGCAAGGTGATGAAGTAAAAATCAAAAAATATTTTTACGTTTTAAGACCTGTGTTAGCTGCTAAGTGGATTGAACAATATAACGAATTTCCTCCGCTAGAATTCCCTATTCTCTTAGAGAAACTGTTACCAGAAGGAGAATTAAAAAAAGAAGTTAGCAAGCTGTTAAAGCGGAAAATTAGTGGTGATGAGTTAGATTTAGAACCACGCATTAATGTTATTAATGAATTTTTAAACTTAGAAATTCACCGTTTAGACAAATACGTCCGAACTTTATCTGTAGAATTAGATGACCCTACATATGAATTAGATCAATTGTTTAGAGATACTTTAGACGAAGTTTGGAACTAAGTATAAAACAAAAAGGCTTATCCCTAATGCAATTAGCAGCGGATAAACCTTTTATTTATAATTTCTATTAAAGCGGTATATTATTATTCGTATTTTTTGTTTCATTCAAATAGCTCTCCACATATATTTGTTCTGCATCTGTAGCATTTTTAATTCCATCCTCCGGACTAAATTCAATGTTTCTCCTTATTGCTACACGATCTGCAATGTAACCCATTGCTAACAAAAACACTATACATCCGCCTGCCCATAGCCACATTGTCATTTTAATACCCCCTTTTTCTTCTTTAATTCACCTAGCGTCGCGTAATACAGCATATATCCTCCGCAGGATAAAAACCCTCCAACAAGTAAAATGGCAAGTTTTTTAATAACTATCCCCTCCACATTCTTTTAAACAAAACAGAACTAACAGATGATTCGACTTTATGTTAAACGTTTTTCCGCAAAAAGGAATTTAAATTAACATTCCCTATACTTACTATACGTTATAGCACTAATAAAAGTTTCAGAAAATTACATCAATAATTCCCAAGTTGATTTTCAACAAATCTTATTATAATTTTTTATGTTTCATCCTAAATAATTTCAAAACCGCTGCCAATCTATCTATAAAGCATTCGAGGCTTTACGCCGCTTCAATCAGATTTACTATTATTGCCAGGTGCATTAATTATGATGCCGATTGTGACTGAATGCATCAACCAATTACCTCAACATTTAATTTCTCACGGTACAGCTTTAAATAATACAATTCGTCAAGTTGCAGGTTCAATTGGTACTGCTATACTTGTTACAATTATGACGCAACAAACTACGGAACACCTCGCTAAAGCAATAACAACTTCGACTATAGATATGGTAGTAACGATGTATTCTTATTTGCGACGCTATTGACTCTAGTTGCGTTATTACTCTCTCTCTTCTTACGTACACCAAAGATCAATAGAGAGAAATAATAAAAAGCCGTTTCTTTGGTTAAGAAACGGCTTTTTATTTTAATAAACAATTATATTTAAAGCATATATTTTACATTTGGATATCATATTTAGATTCAAATGCAGACACTTTTTCTTTAGCATCTAAAAATTGTACTTCAGCAGCTTTTGTGTTTTCTTCTAAAGTTGATTTATCCTTACCACTTTCTTTTTGTAGAACTTCTAGCATTTCAACTTGCTTATTTAATGACGAAGTCACGCTAGTGACTGCGGAATTTAATTGATTATATTCTTCAGTACTAAAGCTAGCTTTATATTTCTCCAACTCTTCCTTAATAAGCTTTATTCTTTTCATAGGCATTCCTTGTATAGACTTAATAGCCTCAGTTGCGTCTGCATCAATTTTTTCATAATCGTAGCTATCTGCATTAAAATCTTTGTCTAACTCAATAGTGTTCACCGCATTAAAGTGCTGAGTAATATCCGCTTTAGTTAACACAATATGCATATGAGTACCAATTGCAGCCTCGTACACATCTACTGCCGAACCATAACGCTTCTGAGCTTTTATTGCTTAATCATTACTTAAATGGTCTATCTCAGTTTTTAAGTCTTTTACATGTTTGTCTAGTTCACCATCATCGCCCTGAAGAATATTCTTGCTTTCAATTGACTTTGCTAGTATGTTAAAGTCTGCTTCAAAAACAAGATAATCATCAGATTCCATATATCCTTTTTCTTTTGTATATTCTTCATACTCACTCTCTAATTTAGAGAGTTTTTGTTCGAGTTTTTTCTGCTCTTTCCCCATTTGTTTCTGCTCTTGCTTAGCAGATCCTTGTTTTTGTTCTTCTTTCGTTGATCCACAAGCTACTAAACTAATAGATAGCAAAGATGCTACAAGTCCTAGGCCGATTTTTCTTAAATTCTTCATTTTTTCTCCTTTTTTTGGTATGTAGTTTTTTCACCAAACAATGATAGCATATATTATGTACTCCAAAAGAACGATTTTAGAAAAATTATCAAGTTTTCTATAGATAGACCATTAAAAGCAACAGTAGTTTATCTGTTAGTAGCAGCTTTAAAAAATCTCTTATCCTCAGTTTTACGAACAATTGCTTAATTATTAGACCTTTTATCTGACGCGCAACGAAACTAATTAGAAAAAAAGTAAAAACCGTTTCACTGTTTAGAAAACGGTTATTTACTTTAACATATAATTCTATACTTAGAGTTAATTTGATATTTCACCCCCTATTTCTGATTTAAAATAATAAGTTTGTAATCTTTTTAGCGGGTTTACTTGTTTTTTAAAATATAAACTAACCATTTTCTTCATAAAAATAGTACTATTTTCAAAAGGAATCTTTTATTTCTCCTGAGAATAGTACTACACTATATTAAATAACCTTTATTTTTGTTTTAATTGTATAATATGTATCTGCTATGAGTCCTACTGCAAGTCCGCTAATCATCCCGTACGGTAATACACCTGGTACATTTTGATAAAAAGTGCCGATTAACATTGCAGCTAGGATGCCGAAAAGTACGCCTATCACAATATGCGAACCAAACTTCACCTGTTTTGCGGTATACATTCTTCCTCCTCCTCACTTTTTTTCCATTATATCACAACAGAATCGTTTATTTAATGATAACTGAGCGAGGAATGCGAATGTAATAAAACTGTAACCTTATATAACTATTTTAGTACTACTCTTTTGGCGAATAAAATGTCATATGAGGCTTTTCTTCTTGGTAATACGCTAAACGGTCTTGGAGCGTACCAGTATGAAATTCAAATTTATGAACGTCAGGATCCGTAAAATAAATAGATTTTTTGTCTCTCTCGTCACGATTTCTTCCAGGTAAGATATTTACATTATGCTGTTTTAACAGCTCTTTTGCTTGGTCAAAACTTTCAATGGAAATAGAAAATGCTAAATGAGTATACGAATACTGAATTTCTGATCTAGGAATATCTTTTTCTTCGTTTAACGCGAGCCACATTCCATTTAGAATAAAGTAAGCGGTGGACTTTCCTTTTACTAAAAGTTCCGCCCCTAACACTTTTTGATAAAATATGATGGACCGTTCTAAATTTGACGCAGAAAAGCATATATGATTAATTCCTTGAATCATCTTTACCCCTCGCTTTCTATTATATAACTTTTCTTTTAGCGCCTATTTTACTGAAAAAACATACTTTTTGCCATGTAAAGAGCTACTCCCCAAATCATACATGCAGAAGCCTTATTGACCCAAATCATTATTTTCCCATTTGAATCCATTTCCCCTACTGCTTTTCCTGCAAAAGCTAAGGATAAAAACCATATCCACGAAACGGATATCGTAACGAGCGTAAAAATCCATTTTTCTTTTCCGCTGTACAGTAGAGAATTTGTTCCGATTACACCCATAATATCCATCAGCGCGTGAGGATTTAGCAGAGATACAGAAGCAGCAAATAAAATTTGGGCTTTCACCGTCATCCCTTCCTTTACTGACGTTTTTGAAGGTTCGCTCTTCCACGTCACAAAGCCCATATACGCTAAAAAAAGAAAACCTATCCCAAAAATAAGCGCTTGAAAAAATGAAAAGGTAGCGGCTACTGCTGAAACTCCCAGCACTGCTACTAGAATTAAAATCGTATCACAAACAGAAGCCGTCACCACTACGGGAAGCGCCTGTTTGATCGTTCGTTGATTTGCTCCTTGGTTAAAAACAAACACATTTTGTACTCCTAAAGGTAAAATCAAACCAAATGCTAACAATAAAGCATGTATAACCACTGTAAACATGTTGTTCTCTCCTTTCTCTTTTATCCTACAATTGACATCCCTTGTTGTCTCCATCCAAATTTTGATTTATAATACCAACCAAATTATAAAAAGGTGGTCTCACATGAACTGGACTCCAAATCCGGCTGATAAAAAGCCAATGCACAAACAAATTCAAGAGTATATGAAAGAGAAAATCATAAATGGAGAATGGCCTATTGGAACGAAAATTCCTTCTCAGCGCCATTTAGCTACTAGCTTTTCTGTAAATAGAAGCACGGTGGTGACGGCAACCGAAAACTTAATTGCTGAAGGACTGCTCAGCGGAAACAAAGGAGGCGGCACCAAGGTCATCAACAATACGTGGAGCTTACTAGCATCAGGTTCTCAGATGAACTGGAATTCGTATGTAGAAGCAGGAATATACCAACCAAATTCTCCGACTATCCGCCATATTAACGAAGCTGAATTTCAACCGGGCATTATTCGTTTAGGAACTGGAGAGTTAGCACCTGACCTGCTTCCTTCCCATCATCTTGCGGAACTATTTAGCGGAATTAACCATAGAAGCTTACACTTGGGCTACGAGCACCCAAGAGGAAATGATGAACTCCGACAAGAGTTAGTGAAGCATGTAAAAAAACGCGGCATTGAAACGTCTCCTTCATCTATTTTAATTGTATCCGGTTCACTTCAAGCCCTTCAGTTAATTTCAATCGGCCTGCTGCCTCCAGGTGCCAATATATTAGCTGAAAAGCCTTCTTACCTTTATTCTCTACCGTTATTTCAGTCCGCACAAATGAAACTAACGGGCGTTTCATTAGACGAAGAAGGAATGCATTTAACTTCATTAAAAGACCAGCACGAAAAAGAAAAAGGCACAGCTTTATATACAATACCGAACTTTCATAACCCCACCAATGTAACGATGAGTGAACAAAGGCGCCAAGAGCTGCTTCGCCAGTGTGAAAGAATGCATTTGCCAATTATTGAAGATGATGCTTACGGAGAGCTTTGGTTCCATTCACCGCCTCCGCTTTCATTAAAAGCTCGAGATAAAAATGGAGTGGTTCTTTATTTAGGAACGTTCTCTAAAACATTTAGTCCGGGATTTCGAATTGGATGGATTGTAGGGCCTGAACATGTAATTGAGCGATTGGCCGACCTTAAAATGCAAGTTGACTACGGAGCCAGTTCCTTATCTCAATGGGCAGCTGCTGAAGCTCTAAAAACCGGGATTTATGACCAGCATGTGGCTAGCATACGCTATAAATTAAAAGAAAAATCTCAGCAAACTCAGGCTATTTTAGAGAAGTATTTAAAAAGTCTTGCTGCGTGGAATACTCCGAGCGGAGGTTTTTATTTTTGGCTGACGCTGCATAAGCCTGTTTCGATGCGGAAATTATTTAAGCACTGTCTCGACGAAGGAGTTCTTTTAAATCCAGGCGCATTGTATGACCATGAAACGTCACAGCATATCAGAATATCCTTTTCTTATGCGACGCTTGCAGAATTTGAATACGGCATTAAAATAGTCGCAAAAAGCCTTAAGAATCTTTACAAGTGATTCTTAAGGCTTTCTTGTGTTAGGCGGCAGCTTTATCGAAAAAGTGAGCTTATTATGCTGACGCTCTGCTCGTATCTCTCCTTGATGCAGCTGAATAATTTGTTTTGCAATAGCCAGCCCTAAACCTGAACCATTTACGTTCGTTCTTGATTCATCACCTCGATAAAATCGATCAAATAACTTTTCCACCTCAAGTTTTTCACTGATGTTAATGCTGTTACTAAAGGAAATTACCAACGAATCCTCATCAATTTCCTGATTCACCTCTAATACGGAAGGCTTTTGGCTGTACTTCTTGGCATTTTCGAGCAAGTTTTGAAAGACTCTCACCATTTTTTCTACATCAATAAATGCATGCCATTCACAAGCAAAGTTAGTCTGAACGTCAATGCCCTCTCTTTTTAACATCGGCTCGTACTCTCCTATTACCTGCTGAAGCAAACGTTTCATATCAACCTCATTTCGCTGAAGCTGAAAATCCGGACTCGTTAATTTTGTATAGTCAAACAACTCGTCTATTAAATCCGTTAAATAATTTGCTTTTGAATCCACAATATATAAGTAGCTATCTAATGTTTGATCATCCATACTTTCTCTTTTTTTGATTAAATCGAGGTACCCCACAATGGAAGTTAAAGGCGTACGCAAATCGTGAGACACACTTGATATTAGCTCATTTTTCAATTGCTCCAGCTCTCGTTCACGATCAAACTTTGTACGAAGCTGCGCAGACATCTTGTTAATGTTTTGACTTAATTCAGCCAGCTCATCTTTTCCTCGTACATGGATGGTTGCGCCTAAATCTCCATTTGAGATTTTTTGAACTTGTTTAGAGATTTCTTTCAGATAACGAATATGGGAACGAATAAGTGCTAAAAAAACAAAAACAAAGACCACAACGGCGATAAAGAAAAGTCCAAACGCTAATACATTATATGCAGGGACATTCATTTTCTCTTCTTGTATATACCTGCTCAAAACAAGCCTAGCAATTAAAATAAAAATTAAATTGGTAGCCAAAAAACTTATAATGATAGCAAAAAGAAGCTTTACACTTATTCTTCTCATATCCTGTATCCTACGCCCCATATGGTTTTAATATAAATGGGCTTTTTCGGATTATCCTCAATTTTTTCACGAATTTTTGTGATATGGACCATTACAGTATTATCCGATTTAAACGCGTCTTCTTGCCACACGGCTTCATATATTTTCCCCATGCTCATCACTGTTCCTTTGTTGCGTGCCAGCAGCTCTAAAATATCAAACTCTTTTGGCGTTAAACGAATCTCTTGGCCGCGCACAAATACAAGGCGGGTGCTGCGGTTAATTTCCAAATCGCCAATTTGAATAACGTCACGCTCAGCGCGTTCATTGTATTTTTTATAGCGTCTAATTTGTGATTTGACTCGTGCGATGAGTTCGAGTGGGTTAAATGGTTTTGTTAAGTAATCATCTGCGCCTGCTGTTAGACCAGAAATTTTGTCCATATCTTCTGACTTCGCCGAAAGCATAATAATGGGCATGTTTTTTTCTTCACGTATTTTAAAAGCTGCGTCGATTCCATTCATCTGCGGCATCATGATATCTAATATAATTAAATCTACTTCTTGTTCCTCTAAAAGCGCTAATCCAGATACAGCATTAGAAACTTTCAGCGTTTCAAATCCTTCATTTTCTAAGTAAATAGCAATTAAATTACGAATTTGCTCATCGTCATCTATAATTAAAATTCTGTCTTTCATTTACAAACTCCTTATACCTCATTCTTTTCGCATGAAAAAATGTATGCGGGAGGCACGTTTCTCCACTCTTTTTCAACTTTAATGTGGGGGAAAAACGTGCGGATCAACTCTTTTTTTAAATTCGTATACTGAAACGTAATAAATTTCCCTTCATCAGCTAATACGCTTCGCGTGTTTCGCAAAATACAATCTGACACCTCAGCTGCTAAAGAAGCAAAAGGAAGACCTGATAGTACGTAATCTACTTTTGAAATATCATACTGTATCAAGTACTTTTGAACATGTTCAGCCGAGCCGTGTATCACATACACATTTTTTTCATCTCTTACTTGTTCCTTTACTTTTTCGTAAAAATGCCGATTGTATTCGATAAGAAGTAAAGTTGTACAAGCGCTTCGTCTTCTTATTAATTCACGGGTAAAAACTCCGGTTCCTGGCCCGTACTCTACTATACAGGCTGCATGTTCAAAATCAATCCCTTTCACCATTTTTTCGCTAAGTGCGTAGAGCTTGGCAAAAGCGCTCCTACCGTTCGCGGCTGGTGAAAATATTGATACATAAAAGCTAAATTCATTTTCTATTCCTTCTTTCTACTCTTTCTTTCTAGAATAGAAAAAAAATCTAAAGAAACGTTAAGTAAATTTCTTAAGAATTCTTAAGAAAACAAAAAGGAGGATGGGACATAACGGAATTAACCCAATCTAAAGACGAGCAAATTGGATTAATAAACTCATATGGATTGCTCTTGACACCGCTGTTGATTTCCGTGCAAGACTTCGCTTTCCGCGGGCGGCCGATGAGCCTCCTCGTCGCTTACGCGCCTGTGGGGTCTCATCTGTTCCGCTTTTCCCGCAGGAGTCTTCACCTTGCCCTCCAATCAACAGCTAGAAGCGGTGAAACCAACGTTTATAATAACAGTAAAAAATCCGAATGGTCAGTCAATAATACCGATTGATCATTCGAATTTATTCTTAACTAAAATATTTTTGTCCAGCCTCAATTACTCGTTTAAAAGATAATTTATCGTAAATAACATCCGCTATTTAAATCAAAGGTAGCTCCTGTATAATGTTTTGCTTGAGGACTCAGTAAAAAAAGAACGGTATCTGCCACGTCTTGAGGCGTAATAAAGCTTGGAACCAGCTGATGAGCGATGTATTCATTTTTGCGCCACTCTGGAATATTTTTCATCATATCGGTATTTACCATTGTAGGTGCTATCGCATTCACCCGGATATAAGGAGAAAAATTCATCGCACAGCTCTTGGTTAATCCTAATATTGCTGCTTTAGACATTCCATATATAGCATCAGAGCTTCCTTCCATTCCTGACACGGACGATATATTAATAATTGCTCCTTCTGTTTCCTTTTTCATTAACAATTCGCCAAAGTACTTGGAGAAATAAACATATCCTTTAATATTAATATCCATCACAAAATCTATTTCGTTTTCTTCATAATCCAATAAATTTTTCCCTAAATACACGCCTGCATTATTAACTAACCCATACAAATTTTTATCTTTTATTTGATAAAAAAGATCTTTTACATCCTTTCCTTTTTTAACATCTACTGCATACGTTTCAATATGGCCCTGGCCCTTTGTATCTTCAGCCATCTGTCTCAAAGCTCCATCGTTAATATCACAAGCAATAACTGAATAGCCCTTCGACACACACTCTTTTACAATTTCTTTGCCAATTCCAGCACCTGCACCCGTAACGATTATCCATTTTCCTTTCATCTCGACACCTCTTATTTACTTCTGTTAGACATACTTGTTATGTAAATATTCAAACACTTATTATACCATTATTTTCTATATAGACATCCCTTTCTTGCGTTCTTTTTTAGCTTGCCTGACAAAGCGCGTATAGTTTTTTATTGGAGTGATAACGATAAGACAGTACATTATTTCAAACAAGAAAGAGATGATAAGACATGGCAAAAGTACTTTATATTACAGCTCATCCTCACGATGAGTCTCAATCATTCAGTATGGCAACTGGAAAAGCATTTATCGATGCTTACAAAGAGCACAATTCAAGTGACGAAGTTGTACATATTGACCTTTATAAAGAAAATATCCCTCATATTGATGCGGATGTATTTAGCGGCTGGGGCAAACTTCAGTCTGGCTCGGAACTCTCTTCTCATGAACAGGAAAAGGTCAATCGCCTTGCAGAATTGAGCGAAGAGTTTGTAACAGCGGACAAATATGTTTTTGTAACGCCTATGTGGAACTTTTCGTTTCCGCCGGTTATGAAAGCCTATTTAGACTCTGTAGCCGTAGCAGGTAAGTCATTTAAATACACGGCCGAAGGTCCGGTTGGACTATTAACGGATAAAAAAGCGCTTCATATTCAAGCACGCGGAGGCATTTATTCTGAAGGTCCTGCAGCTGATATGGAAATGGGGCATCGCTATATTGGAATTATGATGAATTTCTTCGGAGTCCCTTCGTTAGACGGCATTTTTGTGGAAGGGCATAATGCAATGCCAGATAAAGCCCAAGAAATTAAAGAAAAAGGAATAGCTGAAGCAAAAAAACTTGCCCAAACTTTTTAATATAAAGAGGCTGTAACAAAAATATTTTGATTGAAGGAAGATCCGAACGAGGACTTGAGACTCTTAATGGAGCATCAACTTTGTTCGGATTTTTCTGTTGGTAAAGTGAACGTAGCTTTCATGCATGGTGGCTGCTTCCAGCAGTTAATTGGAGGGCAAGGCGAAGACTCCTTCGGGAAAAGCGGAACAGATGAGACCCCACAGGCGCGTAAGCGACGAGGAGGCTCATCGGCCGCCCGCGGAAAGCGAAGCCTTGCACGGAAATTCACTGCGATGTAACAAGCCATTCATACTGGATCATTTATCCCGTTTGTTCGTCTTTCGATGGAAGTGATTTCGTTATGTCTAAGTCTCTTTTCTACGCAAAAAAGCTTTCTCTTTCCCTTTCGATCCACCTGTCCATTTCTCGATCACTTTTTTCTACAAGTCTGTTAACGAGGATATCATGCCAAATATAGTTTTCAAGTAAATTAATGTTAACTCCGTTATTGGTATAGTAAGCCATTTCTTTATGACCATAAATCATTTCACTGCTGTCAACAGATATAATAAACCAGTTTTGATTCCCAATATTTTCGGTATAGCTTGTATGGCGGTGCCGGTCAAATTCCTCCATCGCTTCATCTTGTTCAAACACAATTCCTTTTAGTGTGACACTCTCCCTTAGCTGTAATAAAAGAGGCTTCAACTCATTATAAATATCAGGCCAAAGCGAGATGACAATTTTATTTTTTGCTTTTAACAATAGCGACTCACAAAAAGCAAGAATGGCTGTTTCTCCTCTCATCGTCATAACCCGGCTTTCTTCTATAGACTCTGCAGCTTCAAGACGTTTAAGCGTTTCGCTAACGCCTTCATACGTTTCGTTCCATTTTTTCTGCAGCGAATGCAAAAAAGCATCGACGGGCAGCGACGTGTACTGGGTGCCATCATTACTCTCTTCTTTTAACACCATGCCTTTTTCCTCTAGTGTTTGTAAAATATCGTATACACGCGCTCTTGGCACACCTGAATGTTTACTAATGCTATAAGCAGTGGAAGATCCTTTTTTGACAAGCGTCACGTATACTTTTGATTCATACTGATTAAATCCAAGCGACTGCAGCTGCTGAATAATATTTTCCATAAAGGAAACCTCCCTGTTTTTTAAGTTATTTGAAATTTTCATCATTTACATATTTACAACTGCTTTTTATATAGTTACTATTTAAGTAGTCACTATATATATATTATGACATGAGGAAGGTGCTTTATGGAAGAATTAAGTTTACAGATTGTTCTTTTGCTTTTACTCTTTGGTTTTTTAGCTGCATTCATTGACTCCGTAGTGGGCGGAGGCGGTTTAATTTCTACACCCGCTCTTTTATTTTTAGGCCTGCCGCCCGCTGCTGCCTTAGCTACAAATAAATTAGCTGGAACGATGGGCGTATTAACGAGTACCATTCGATTTGTCAAATCCGGAAAAGTCGATTTTCGCGTTGTGGGTAAATGGTTTCCTTTTGTATTTATTGGCTCTTTGGGAGGTTCAATCACCGTTCATTTTCTATCCTCTGCTTTTTTGAAACCTGTTATTTTGATTCTCCTTGTTTTAGTTGCTATTTATACAATCTTCAAAAAAAACTGGGGCACCACGTCCACGTATAAGCCGCTGTCTATTAAGAAACTTATTTTCTTTACTGCACTTATTTTTATCATTGGCTTTTACGATGGATTTTTAGGAGCAGGCACAGGTTCATTTATTTTATTTGCTTTTTTATTTATGGGATTTGATTTCCTGCAGTCAGCAGGTAGCGCAAAATTTTTAAATTTCGGCAGTAATTTAGGTGCTTTGCTTGTATTTTTGTATTTTGATTCTGTTGTATTTTCTTACGGATTAATTATGGGGTTTGCGATGATCGTGGGTTCTTTCGTTGGATCAAACGTCGCTTTATCAAAAGGCGTGACGTACGTCCGAACGCTTTTTATTCTTGTCACTTTAAGCCTTATTAGCAAAAATATATTCGACTATGTAAATCAGTACAAATAGATCAATGGTTTCTTTCGAACTATAACAATGAACCTATATATCTATTAGATTAATAAAACCACCTCTTACTATTTTCTTATTTTTGGGTAAATGTGTAAAAAGACACTAAAATTGTTGTATACTGATCGATGTTGTTTTACATAATTAGAAATATTATACAGAGGTGAACGTTTTGTTTAAGAAATTTAGGTTTTTATGGTTTATTTTGCTGATCTTTGCACTTATTTTTGTCAAAAATACGTTCTTTTCTTCTTCAGAGAACGCCGCTGAGACGCTAGCAACGTCAGATGTTCCACAAGCCGCAGCTACTTTCAAAGAGGGAAACAATCAGCAGGACGGAGTCATTATTCAAAAATATCGCAAACAGCTAGATGCAGCACAGAAAAAAAATGACGAAAAAGCTACTAAAGAAATACAAGAAAAAATTTATGAAGACGGAAGACAGGCGGCACTAAACTTTTTACCGCGCAATAAATTTCAAAGAGCTTTTTCTCAGCCTTCGAAAAAATCGGCCGATGACATTTATAACTTTCTAATTGCCCAAGTAGGGTTTGGAGGATATGATTCCCTTTATCAAGAAGCAATAGCCGCAAAAAAAGAAGCAGCTTCTTCTACTGATGAATTAAATATGAGTGGCATTCAAGCTAAAACCGCTGCACTTACATACGGCACACTCGCACAAAGAGAGCAGCTGCTTGTTACAAGTCTTGCCTATGACTTAAGCAGCGTAGGCGTCATTTCTTCCGATACAGCTAAAGGTATTGATAAAAAAGCTACTCATATGCTAGAAGTTAGAAAAGAAGGAATAAATGCCGCGATGCAAGAATAGTTTTGCAAAATGAAAAGCAGCAGGTAAAAACTGCTGTTTTTTTATTCTAAATAACGATGGTTATAGCTTTCATATAATGATATAAAAATGGAGGGGATTTTTATGAAAGAAGCGATTGTGTATCAATACGACGCGTTTAGCACCCGCCCTAATAAAGGAAATCCTGCGGGAATTGTGTTTAACGGAGATGATTTTTCAACTGAAGAAATGCAGGAGGTTGCTTATCAAGCACAGTTTAACGAAACGGCTTTTATCATGAAGTCTTCCCGCGCTGATTTACGAATTCGATACTTTACGCCCGGACAAGAAGCAGATTTGTGCGGCCATGCGACTGTCGCTTCTCTTTATGCTTTACATAGTAAAAACAAACTTCAAAAGACTACATTCACAGTGGAAACAAATGCTGGAATTTTGCCTATGACTGTACAGAGCAGAAACGGACAACCTGTTATCACCATGACTCAAGCTTCTCCGCAGTTTCATCCGTTTTTAGGTTCAACAGAAAAGCTGGCAAAAGCTCTTAATCTTCATATTGATGACCTTGATCAAAGACTTCCTATTGTATATGGAAGTACAGGAAACTGGACGCTTATTGTACCTTTAAAAAGTTTAGATGCCTGTAAAAAGATGAAGCCTAATCAAGAAGATTTCCCTCTTATTTTAACTGATATGCCAAAAGCATCTATTCATCCCTTTTGTTTTGAAACGATTCATCCAGAAGCTCATATGCACGGAAGACATTTCTCTTCACCATTTTCAGGTACGGTAGAAGATGCTGTAACGGGAACAGCTTCTGGCGTGATGGGCGCCTATTATGCGAGATATGTGGATCAGCAAAAAATCGACCGCTGGCAATTTGTGATTGAACAAGGGCAGGAAATAGATAGAGATGGCTTCGTTCATGTAGAAATTACAAAAAAAGAGAATACGTATGGTGTGGTAATCGCAGGAGAAGCTGCCTATGTAACAAACCAAATCGTTTCTCTTTCTTAATAAAAACGTGTCCGCCTGTTTGGCGAACACGTTTTTTTGTTTAATAAATAATAGCCTGTACGCTCATTATTGTAACGGTTAAAATAAGAATCACGTTCCCTATAATTAACCACGGCTTTGCGCTTCCTCTTCTACCTTTAATAGCCGTGATTAGTCCAGCAATGGGCAATAAAGCCATAATGATGACCCAAATTTTACGAAGAATGCTGGAATCCAAATAAAAACCAAACTGCATCATCGCAAATAACACGACTGTAACAAGGAAGAAAAGTGTAGGCACAGCTAAATGAATGCCTCTTGGTCTCATTGAGTAGTACACAACATCACTTTCTTTCTATGTAAAATCTTACGTAAAATAACGTTATCATTTACACAGAGTTTTGACAACTTTTTGAAGGATTTTGTCAACAAATTTTAATAATCCAGAAGAGATCACTTCTTATTCAGCTGCCCGAAGACTGCCGGAAGTGCAGAAATAACGTCACTTGCTAACATATCTATCATTGTATGCCCCTGATCGAGCAGCACATCCGCTGCTTTTCCATGAACATATACCGCATTGCTGATTGCTTCTTGAAGAGAATCATGCTGCATAATAAAAGCGAGGATGATTCCGGTTAACGTGTCACCCGTTCCACCTTTTGCGAGTCCTGCGTTTCCAGTGGTATTTACGTATTGTTTTCCATCCGGCGTTGTAACGATCGTGTTTGGGCCTTTTAATACAAGATACACACCATTTTCCACTGCGTATTGGCTAGATATCGAAAATCGATTTGCTTCTACTTCTGCGATTGTTGTATCCACGAGTCTAGCCATTTCTCCGGGATGAGGTGTTAAAATCGTTGCGTGTTCTCTTTCTTTTACTTCTTTCATCAAATCCGGCAGATGAAAAAGAGCATCTGCGTCGATTACAACAGAAACGGGCTGTTGAAGTACTTGTTCGACAACTTTCTTCGTTTCTTCCGTTCTCCCAAGCCCTGGTCCAACTGCAATTGCATCGTACTTTGCTTCTTCTAAAGGAATCTCGCCTGCAAAAAAGCCATCTTTGCTTGGGCATGGCTTATACATCACTTCTAACATGTGAGCAGCTGCAATCGCATGAATATCATTCGGAAGCGCAAGCGTTAAAAGCCCTGCTCCGCTTGTGAGTGCTGCTTTTGACGTTAGCATCGGCGCTCCGGGTGTTTGAAGTGAACCTCCTATTACGATTCCTTTTCCATGTGTACCTTTATTGGACGAAGCATTCCGAGTGGGAAAAGATTTCTTAATATGCTGAGTTGACCATACCTCTTTAAGAGATGAGCTTTTTTCAATTGCTAGCGGTGGGATACCGATATCTACTACAATCAATTCACCATAGCTTTCTTTGCTCGGGTATGTAAATGCCGTGATCTTTGGCTGCTGAAGCGTAATCGTAGCATCTGCACGTACCGTAAGCTCTTGCTTCTGTTCCATTACTCCACTTGGGACATCAATGCTGTATATGTAAGCCTTAGAGTCGTTTATTTTTTTTATAATGTTATCATAAGGAGATTTGATGCTGCCTTTTACGCCTATACCTAATAAACAATCAATAAGGACCGTATACTTTTTCACAGAGAAGTTGTCTCCCGCCGATTGCCACGCGAATCCAGCATTTTCATAGATGATCATGGCTTTTTTAGCTGCGCCTTTTATTTTCTCCCGTGCAGGAACTACCCAGACGTCAACTTCATAGCCTTTTGACTTCAAAGCACGGGAAATAACAAAGCCGTCTCCTCCGTTGTTTCCCGTTCCTATAAGCAGCCCTATTTTTTCATATTTTTCGATTCGCTCACTCAGCGCGTTTGCAGCAGCCTGTCCGGCATTTTCCATAAGGGACTCTTCACTCATCCCAATTGTATTCGTCATATAATCATCTACTTGATACATCTCTTGATTCGTTACAATTCTCATTATGCTGCTCCTTACTGAAACGGAAATGGTTCGTCTGTATTTACCGTTCCTTTTATTTTCGTTATAGTTAATTGTTCTCCTTTCACCCAATCCTCAAACGAGAAAATAAGAGGTTTTGCTTTTCGTCCAATTCCCACAATGACTTGCAATGTCTCCGGTACATATGCCACTGTATGAAGCGTTCCAGCAGAATTCCGGTAATCTTCTTTAAAAATACCGTATTCATCTTCATTAAATAAAGAAAAAGCTTCAAGAGGCGATAGCTTTTTTTCAATATGATCTCGAATATGATCGAGCCTTTCCTTTGACTCTACCAAATGATGACGATTTTCTTCGACCAGCTGATTAAAATGGTTCGTACACCCCATCATCGTTCCTCTTTGTACATGAACGCCTCGTCCAGATGCTTCGACTACTGCTCCCTGTCCGCTGCGGTCGTAAATGGAATAATTAAACGCATGACGGTGCGGTGCCCTTTCTAAAATAGCAACAGCCTCTTCTGTCGTTTCACATGTTTCTAAAATAAACCGAGCAAGCGTACAGCAAATAAATCCGTTCGTTTGACGGCGGCGATTAACAAAATGATAGCCAATTGCTAATCCTTTTTCGTTCATTCCATCCATTCGCCCAATCATTCTTGTTCCAAACCCGACGCTTGCATATCCTTCATTTGGCTGAAAAAGCAAAAATCGACCTTCGTACGTTTTCGGATGATAATCGTAGTTCCGCACATACACGCCGTGCTGCATAAGAGTAGAACATCCCGTTTTCTTCCACTCTTGCTGATATCCGCTGTACTCATGTATAACGTCTTCAAGAGGCCAATCTAAGCCTTCTGCTAAGCCCAATAGCTCATCCCACAGTCCGGGAGCAAATAAGTCGTAATAATGACGAGCTTCTTTTGCTATCGTTTGATAGCTTCGTAATGAACGTTTTCTTCTTTTTTGATGATTTTCAAACAGCTTTGTTCCTTTATGTAATTCCCCTTGCATTTTACCAAGCTCTCGGTAAGAGCCTCGCCCTTGAATAACTTCTACCTGTATTTCTTTCACTTCTATCACTCCAATTTTCCAGTACCTTTATTGTGCAGCAAGCGCTCTATTCTTTGCAACTTTCTCCTCTCATAGAACGCTCTTCCTTTGAATACAGTTATAAAGAAACAGGTCGAAAGATTGAAAAGCATTATCATAAGAGGTGATCATATTGCTAAAGGAAGTTCAGCTAGAGATTCAGCGAAGAATCGCCTATCTGCGCCCAACACAAAAAAATGACGGGTCATTTCGCTACTGTTTTGAAACAGGCGTTATGCCTGATGCGTTTTTAATTATGCTTCTTCGCACCTTTGATTTAGATAAAGAAGTGTTGATTAAACAATTAACCGAACGGATCGTTTCCCTTCAAAATGAAGATGGTCTTTGGACGTTGTTTGACGATGAAGAACATAACTTATCCGCTACTATTCAAGCCTATACAGCTCTTTTATATTCAGGCTATTACCAAAAAAATGACCGGATTTTGCGAAAAGCAGAAAGATATATTATAGATTCAGGAGGCATTTCTCGCGCTCATTTTCTCACAAGATGGATGCTTTGTGTTAACGGCTTATACGAGTGGCCAAAGCTATTTTACCTCCCGCTTTCTCTTTTGCTCGTGCCTACCTATGTACCGCTTAACTTTTATGAACTAAGCACCTATGCCAGAATTCACTTCGTCCCGATGATGGTAGCTGGAAACAAAAAATTTTCACTTACTTCTAGGCATACACCTTCTCTTTCTCATTTAGATGTAAGAGAGCAGAAACAGGAAGCGGATGAAGCTGCTCAAGAATCACGCGCTTCTATTTTTTTAGTCGACCATTTAAAACAGCTGGCTTCTTTACCTTCTTACATCCACAAGCTTGGTTATCAAGCAGCCGAGCGTTACATGCTAGAAAGACTTGAAAAAGATGGAACACTCTACAGCTACGCAACCTCTACTTTTTTTATGATTTACGGTCTTTTGGCTCTTGGCTATAAAAAAGATTCGTTTGTGGTTCAAAAAGCAATTGACGGTATTTGTTCACTACTTAGTACATGCAGCGGCCACGTGCACGTAGAAAACTCCACGTCAACCGTTTGGGATACCGCCCTGCTCTCTTACGCTCTACAAGAAGCAGGTGTACCGCAGCAAGATCCCATGATTAAAGGCACAACTCGTTACTTAAAGAAAAGACAGCATACAAAGCTTGGAGACTGGCAGTTTCATAACCCCAATACAGCGCCTGGAGGCTGGGGATTTTCCGATATTAATACGAATAACCCTGACTTAGACGATACGTCTGCTGCTATTAGAGCTCTTTCTAGAAGAGCGCAAACCGATACAGATTATTTGGAGTCTTGGCAAAGGGGCATTAATTGGCTGTTGTCTATGCAAAACAAAGACGGGGGTTTTTCTGCATTTGAAAAAAATACCGATTCTATTTTATTTACTTATCTGCCGCTTGAAAACGCAAAAGACGCAGCAACGGATCCGGCTACTGCCGATTTAACCGGTCGAGTGCTTGAGTGCCTCGGAAACTTTGCCGGTATGAATAAATCCCACCCTTCGATTAAAGCTGCAGTAAAATGGCTGTTTGATCATCAATTGGATAACGGAAGCTGGTACGGCCGGTGGGGTGTTTGCTACATTTACGGAACGTGGGCCGCTATTACTGGACTCCGTGCTGTAGGAATTTCTGCTTCTGATCCGCGTATCATCAAAGCCATCAATTGGCTCAAAAGCATTCAACAAGAAGACGGCGGATTCGGAGAATCATGCTATAGCGCTTCTTTAAAAAAATATGTGCCTTTACCCTTTAGCACTCCTTCTCAAACGGCTTGGGCTCTCGATGCTTTAATGACAATATGTCCATTAAAAGATCGAGCAGTTGAAAAAGGAATTAAATTTTTACTGAATCCAAATCTTACAGAGCAGCAAATTCATTATCCCACGGGAATTGGTCTTCCTGGACAATTTTATATTCAGTACCACAGCTACAATGATATTTTTCCTCTTCTTGCACTTGCCCACTACGCAAAAAAACATTCTTCATAAAGGGGTTGAGACATGACGAAATGAATCCAATCTAAAGACGAACATATAGGATACATGAGCTCCTATGGATCGCTTGTGACACGGCAGTTGATTTCCGTGCAAGGCTTCGCTTTCCGCGGGAGTCTTCGCCTTGCCCTCCAGTCAACTGCTAGAAAGACTTACACACATGAAACCTATGTTTACCCTAACAAAAAAAATGAACCACGAATCAAACATCTTGATCAATGGTTCGTTTTTCACTTTGTCTAAAATCCTTTTATTCCAGCCTCTTTTTGTACATAAAAGCAGGTTTTTTTAGGAGACAAGTGGAATACCTTTTTAATGTTGGGAAAGAAAGGATGCATCAAATGAATAATGTTTCACCACTTTTAAAAGGAAAAAACGTGATACTAAGAAAACCAAAAGACAGCGATGTACATGACTATCTAGCGTGCAAGCAAACAAAAGAGCTTATTCGTATGTACGGAGGCGATACCCGAAACTTAAAACCTCTTACATTACAAGATGCCAAGCGGCACGTCGAGTACATAAAGTCTCAAAAGCTGAATTGGTGTGTTGAATATCAGCAGCAGTTTGTTGGAGAAGCCCGGCTGACCGTTAACGAGTACGACCGGCGCGCACGGTATGCTATTGGTTTATTCGATTCTTCCGTTTGGAATCAAGGGCTCGGCACTGAAGTTACAAAATTGGTGCTGGCCTACGCATTTGAACACCTTCACTTGCACAGAGTCGATTTACGAGTGCTTGAATACAACCATAGAGCCATTGCTTGTTATGAAAAATGCGGTTTTGTAAAAGAAGGAATAGAGCGTGAAGGTGCTTTTATTGAAGAAGCATTTCAGACAGATATTATCATGAGTATACTCGAACAAGAGTATTATCAGCTTTAGAGGAGAGAATCAGCTGTCATCATCGTACTTCTTTAAAAGTTCGTATAGACCAAGCCTTTTGTGAATAAAGTAACATAACGATATAACCAAAGGAGCCAACAATGACAGCTTATGATTCCTCTTCTTTTGTATTTGTAACCATTGATAAACATGACATTGCTGCTTTTTTACTCATTGATATTATTTGCAGCACCACTATTTATGTAGCATGTAAACATTATCTCCACAATGAGCTTGTTTCCATTGCAAGCAGCGCTCTTTTTCCCATGGTATGTAAGAAGGTTTCTCGACGCTAGCTCAGCTTTTTACCGGTTCTTTTAATGACAGCCAAGTGCGTTCCTTCTGCTGCTGAATCTCTACGGAGTGATTAAAAAATTTAGAAAGATGCGGCTCAGTGAGCTGGTCTTTCGTTTTTCCAGAAGAAAACACTTCTCCTTGGCGCATGCAAAGCGTATGGGTAAAGCAAGGCAAAATTTCTTCTACATGGTGAGTAACATAAATAAGCGTAGGAGCATTTGGCTGCTCTGCCATTTTTGCAATCAGCTGAAGAAGCTGTTCTCGGGCCATTATATCTAGACCTGTACATGGCTCATCAAGTATTAAAAGCTTTGGTGAAGCCATAAGAGCTCGAGCAATTAGCACTCGCTGGCGCTCTCCTTGAGAAAGTGTTCCGTAGGCCTGATTTTGTAAATCTTCGCAATTTAGCAGCTTCATTAATTCTATGGCTTGGTTCATATCTTTTTGCTCCACTTGTTCATATAACCCAATAGATGCAAATTTTCCGCTTAAAATCATTTCTACAACCGTATCGTCATCTCGAAACCGCTGTTGAAGCGAAGAGCTTACCCATCCAATTTCTTTTCTGAGCTCAGACAGATTTGTTTCTCCAAATTTCCTTGAAAGAACTTCTACTTCCCCTTTTGTAGGCCAGATATATCCGTTGATGATATTTAAAAGCGTCGTTTTTCCGGAACCATTTAACCCAAGCAAACACCAATGTTCCCCTTTTTCCACTGACCACGACACGCTTTTTAAAATTTCTTTTTCTGCTCGTTTTACCGAAACGTTGTTAATGTTAATCATGCTAACACTCCTTTACTCTCATTTTTCATTATATATACTATAAAAGAATAATGATTTATCCCATTTGTTAACTTGCTTTTCTTTTTTCATGCCAATTCTTTCAGCCACTTTAATCGATGGATAATTGTGAGGATCTATCAATGATATAATCTTCTGAAATTTCAGCGTATGAAGGCCATAATCTAAACAAGCTTTTGCTGCTTCACTCGCATAGCCTTTTCCCCAGCGGCTGCGTAAAAATAAATAGCCAAGCTCCGGGTCTACCTTGCCGTCTACTTTTTGAAGAACCATGCCGCACTGCCCTAGAAACTCTCGATTCTGTTTATCCTCAGCGATCCACATGCTAATGCCATATGTTTGATAATGCTGCTTCATCCATTGAATCCAGCGATATGTGTCTTGTTCATTTTTAGTAGAAGAATAATACTTCATTGCTTCAGCATCTTCAAATATTTTCATTAAATTGCCTGCATCGCTTTCAGCCATAGCTCGCAGCGTCATTCGCTCTGTCTCAATAATCGTATAAATCCTCTCCTTTCTTCCATTCCAACATCTACTATCTTTATTATCCGCTACTATTTTCTTTTCGTAAAGTTTTCCTTTTTTATTTAAATGAAACAGAAAAAAGGCACCAAAAAAGGCTGCTACACACAGCCCTTTAATCTGGATCACACGTTTTCCCGTACCGTAATACGTTATATATAGCACGTCCATCACTTGCAGATGTTTCTGTATATTGAATTGGCAGCAGTGAAAAAATAACATAATAGACTGAAAAATAAACAAATTGATAGCAAAATATATCTTCAGGCAGAATATTAGCCATAATTAATCCATTTATTATAAAAATAGTAAGTAAATTAAACAGTACACCGCCCGCATACACCACTGCATGGGAAAAGCGACTGTCGTTCTTAAGATTTTCATATTTACAAAACGAGTCTAGAAAATAGACTGACTTAATTTTAAACTTCCCCATTTTAAGAATCGTTTTCCCCCGCCCAATAGTAAAATCGACCTTCCCTCCGAAAATAATTGCCATGACGGAATGCCCCAGCTGATGAACAAATGATACAAGTGGCAATACAAGACAGAATGACCACACAAACTTTGGAAGATCATTTAACCCAAACACGTTTATCCCTCCTTTTTGTTTCTTCTCTCTACTTTTCCTCCCCGTTTTTACTTAAAACTACATTTAAATTCTTTTTTTTAAACTCATACGAAATAACTAGCATCCACATCATTTCTTATAACCTAGATAAAACCCAATGTATGTAACTTATGAAAAATACATTTTCCGAAAAACAGTTGGAGTCACGTTTTCTTGTTCTTTGAAGCGCTTGATAAAATAGCTTGGATGTTCATACCCTACTTGTCTTGCTATATCTTGTACAGAGATTTGGTTGTTTTTAAGCAGCAGTTTCTTTGCTTTTTGAATTCGGACGCGCGTTACGTATTCAAACGGCCGGATACCAAGAGATTGTTGAAAAAGCAAACACGTATACTGCTCTGTTACGTTGAGCTGCTTCGCCAGTACTTCTAGCGTTAACGGCTGATGATAATATTCCTCAATATAGCGAAGGACTGGGTTTAGCTGAGTAATTTGCTGCAAGCGACTTTTGCTTTCTATATATACGCTGTCTTGGCGCAGTTTCAAAATGACGCTATATAGTAGTTCAGAGCACTTCATGGTGCTAGAGGTATGATTTTCTTCTAACAAATTCATTAGCTCTTGCAGCATCCTATAAAGGCTTTCAGCATGTGTAAGGACGATTTTTCCGGAATTAATAAATTGAAGAGAAAGCATGATATCATCAATTACACTTCCATTAAAAGAAACCCAGCATACTTGCCATTCGCTTGTAATGGGGTAGTATTCGTGCGGAACATGCGGCGTCAGAAACATCCCTTCATTTTCTTTTATAATATAAACCTCATCGTTTACACGAAGCTCGCCTCTTCCTTTTATACATTGAATCCATTGATAATCAGGAAACTCTCCCTGACGTTTAATATGTGTTTGATGTCTCCAGCTTCCAGCGCTTGTAGCATAGAATGGCAGTTTCATATCTTCATCTGAAAGAGCCGGAAAGTACATACGGTCCACATTACTTCCTCCTTTTTATGTGAATATAGTTATATTATCATGAAAATAATTAGATTGATAAGGTTTTCAGAAAACGTTATCATTTTCATATAAACTAATAACCTAGTAATCTAGAAATGAGGGATCGACATGTTAAAAACCGGCAAAAAATTTAATTATACAGCACCTGCAAACGGATACCCTGAATGGAATAACAACCCTGAAATTTTTCAATTGAACCGTTCGAAAGCACACGCTTTACTAATGCCTTATCAAACGGTCGAAGAGGCCTTAAAAAATGATAGAAAATCTTCTGTTTACTACCAAAGCTTAAATGGAAGCTGGTACTTTCATTTTGCTGAAAATGCGGATGGCCGCGTCAAAAACTTTTTCGCTCCTGAATTTTCATATAAGAAATGGGACTCTATTTCAGTTCCTTCACACTGGCAGCTGCAAGGATATGACTATCCTCAATATACAAACGTGACATACCCTTGGGTTGAAAACGAAAACCTCGAACCTCCTTTTGCACCGACTAAATATAACCCTGTCGGTCAGTACGTCCGTACTTTTACACCTAAATCAGAATGGGAAAATCAGCCGGTGTACGTCAGCTTCCAAGGCGTCGAATCTGCTTTTTACGTCTGGGTTAACGGTGAGTTTGTTGGATACAGCGAAGACAGCTTTACTCCAGCTGAATTTGATATAACTTCTTATCTTCAAGATGGTGAAAATACGATAGCAGTAGAAGTATACCGCTGGAGTGACGCAAGCTGGCTTGAAGACCAAGATTTTTGGCGAATGAGCGGCATCTTCCGAGATGTGTATCTGTACTCTACTCCACCGGTTCACATCTATGACTTTAGCGTTCGTTCGTCGCTTGATAACAACTACGAAGATGGTGAACTTAGCGTTTCAGCTGATATTTTAAATTACTTTCAGCACGATACTCAAGATCTAACATTTGAAGTCATGCTGTATGACGCGAATGGCCATGAAGTACTACAAGCTCCGCTGCAAACAAATGTAAGTGTGAGCGATCAATATACAGCGTCCTTACGTACACACATTAAAAGCCCTGCAAAATGGAGCGCAGAAAGTCCTAATTTGTATAACCTTGTACTCAGCTTAAAGAATGCTGCTGGTTCTATTATCGAAACGGAAAGCTGTAAAGTCGGCTTTCGTACGTTTGAACTAAAGAATGGCCTTATGACAATCAACGGCAAGCGTATTGTACTTCGAGGAGTAAATCGCCACGAATTTGATTCAGTAAAAGGCCGTGCAGGCATCACACGCGAAGACATGATTCACGATATTTTGCTGATGAAACAGCATAATATTAACGCGGTGCGTACATCCCATTACCCTAACGATTCAGTATGGTATGAGCTGTGTGATGAATACGGACTGTACGTGATTGATGAAACCAATTTAGAAACGCACGGAACGTGGACTTATTTACAAGAAGGCGAACAAAAAGCCGTTCCAGGAAGCAAGCCAGAATGGAAAGAAAACGTACTAGATCGCTGTCGTTCGATGTACGAACGTGACAAAAACCACCCTTCTATCATTATTTGGTCGCTTGGCAATGAATCATTTGGCGGAGAAAACTTTCAGCATATGTATACTTTTTTTAAAGAGAAAGATTCCACGAGACTTGTTCATTATGAAGGAATCTTCCATCACCGCGACTATGATGCTTCTGATATAGAAAGCACGATGTACATTAAGCCAGCAGATGTAGAGCGCTATGCTTTAATGAATCCGAAAAAACCTTATATTCTGTGTGAATACAGTCATGCGATGGGTAATTCTTGCGGAAATCTATACAAATACTGGGAGCTGTTCGATCAATATCCAATCTTGCAAGGCGGTTTTATATGGGACTGGAAAGATCAAGCTCTTCAAACAACAGCAGTAGACGGTACTTCTTACTTAGCTTACGGCGGAGATTTTGGTGATACGCCTAACGACGGCAACTTCTGCGGAAACGGCTTAATCTTTGCTGATGGGACAGCTAGCCCGAAAATTGCAGAAGTAAAAAAATGCTATCAGCCTGTAAAGTGGACAGCAGTAGACGCTTCTAAAGGAAAATTTGCCGTTCAAAACAAACACCTGTTTACAAACTTGAACGCCTATGATTTTGTTTGGACTGTTGAAAAAAACGGTGAACTCGTTGAAAAGCATGCGTCTCTTTTAAATGTAGCTCCTGATAGTACAGACGAACTGACGCTTTCTTATCCTCTTTACGAGCAAGAAAACGAAACTGATGAATTTGTTTTAACTCTTTCTATCAGATTATCCAAAGATACAGCCTGGGCTTCAGCTGGATATGAAGTGGCGTACGAACAGTTTGTACTGCCTGTTAAAACCGCTGTACCTTCAGTAAAAGCTGTTTATCCTGCTTTATCAGTTGACCAAAACGAACAAACGCTGACGGTTACAGGAACTAACTTCACGGCTATTTTTGACAAGCAAAAAGGGCAGTTTATCTCTTACAACTATGAGCATACCGAGCTGCTTGCATCGGGTTTCCGTCCGAACTTTTGGCGGGCAGTCACCGATAATGACCTCGGCAATAAATTGCATGAAAGATCTCAAACATGGCGTCAAGTAAGTTTAGAGCAGCACGTGAAAAAAGTAAGTGTTCAACCGCAAATTGACTTTGTTATCATTTCGGTTGAGCTAGCTTTAGACATCTCTCTTGCTTCTTGCTATGTAACGTATACGCTATATAACGATGGTGAAATGAAGATTGAACAATCTTTAGCACCTTCTGAGGCAATGCCTGAAATTCCTGAAATTGGGATGCTGTTTACGATGGATGCGGCTTTTGATTCTTTAACATGGTACGGCAGAGGCCCTCATGAAAATTATTGGGATCGTAAAACTGGCGCTAAGCTTGGCCTTCATAAAGGCAGTGTAAAAGAGCAAGTTACACCGTATTTACGCCCTCAAGAATGCGGAAACAAAACGGACGTTAGATGGGCAACTATTACAAACGATCAAGGACGCGGCTTTTTACTAAAAGGTTTGCCAACAGTCGAGCTGAATGCTTTACCTTACTCACCTTTTGAACTGGAGGCTTACGATCATTTTCACAAATTGCCGTTAAGCGATTCCATAACCGTGCGGGTTAACTACAAGCAAATGGGCGTTGGCGGAGACGACAGCTGGGGAGCTAAAACACATCCTGATTACACACTATACGCCAACCGCTCGTATACAAACACGTTTACGCTAAAACCTCTATAAAAATAAAAAGGACTTTCAAATGAAAGTCCTTTTTACTTATGATGTCACCTCTGGCTTTCGCTGAGAAAGCAAAAATACCGTAGCGATAATAAGAATTGTACCTAGCCACTCCGTCCACCCAAAAGTCACATGAAGCCATAGAACAGAGAGCGCCGCTGCTGACAAAGGCTCTGCTGACGCAAGAACAATGGCTTCTGAAGCGCTAATGTGCTTTAAACTTTCCAAGTAGCAATAAAAGGCAATGAGCGTTCCAAAGATAATCACAAATAGCACCGCACACAGCGACAATAGCGACCACTCACCGGCTATATGCCACGGCGGATGAATAAATGAAAAACTTACGCCGCCTATTACCATTCCCCAGCCTACTACTTCAACTGAGCTCCATTTTGCAAGAAGACGTTTAGGCTGAAGCGTATAAAAAGCAGACGTCACAGCTGCCCCGATCCCCCAAAACAACCCCCATCCTGTAATAGACAGATCGTTAAAATTTCCGCTTGTTGCAAGAAAAAATGTCCCCGTTATGACGAGCGCAACAGAAATCATTTCTACTTTCACCGGCCACTTTCTTGCTTGCACGGCTAAATAGCCAATAATAAATATTGGCGACGTATATTGAAGCACTGTAGCTGTAGCAGCGTTTCCTGCTTCAATAGCTGCAAAATATGTATACTGCACGCCGAGCATACCGATTACACCAAACAAAAGCAGCGAAGTCCTCTCTTCTTTTGTTTTCCAAATTGCAAAAATATTGCGCTGCTTAGAGGCTATTGCCAAAAGCAGCAATCCAGATATTAACATACGAACGACGACCAGCCACTCTGCGTTAAAACTCTTATGCTGAAATAAATATTGAGCTACCGTGCCAGACACTCCCCACATCGTAGCACCAATGATTACAAGCAGCAGCCCCCACGCTCTTTTAGATGAAGTTTGAACTCCTTCCACTTACCATTCCTTCTCTCTTTTTTATATATATTTAACTTACCTCCCTCCGGATTAACGGTCAATAGCAAAAAAAGTCGAAGCAATATGCTTCGACTTTTTTTAAATGCTTTTATGAAGTAATTTCTTGAGTAAAGGAAATAGCACATCGGGAAGTTCTTCGATGTTTGGTACTAGAATACTATATTTGCCGTACATATTTTGAATGGTTTTCTTTTGTCCTTCATCAATTTCCCCGTTGGATAAAAAGACGTTGATGACTTCAATTCCGTGCTTGCGTGCTTCTAATACCGCTTCGTGCGTATCTACAATACCATTTTGTTCATATCCCATAGCGGCTGGTTCACCGTCTGAAAACACAAGTAAAAACTTTTGCTGTTCAGAACGCTGAAGCAAGCGACGTGTCATATGGCGAATGGCAAATCCATCACGGTTGTCTTCTTCAGGCTCAAGCTGCATAATTTCAGGACCGCTTTTACGCTTTAATGATGCTTGAAAGTCCATCACCGTCTGCAGGTAGTTAGGCTGGCTTGTTTCAGTAGCATCATTTGTATCTTCCCAAAATCCAACAATTTGATGAGGCACCATAACAGACTTTAACGCTTCATGAAATAGCGTAATCCCGAGCTTCGTTTCATCCATTTTGTCGTACATCGATGCCGAACAGTCAACTAGAAGAGAAAACACAGCATCAATTTGGGCAGAATCTTCATCTTTTTTATAAAACAAACGAGGATTATCATCCGTCCATAGTTTTAGAAGTTTTTTATTTAATCGGCCAAAGTGCAGCTCGCTTCTAGGTAGCGTTTTTTTATGTTCAAGCGTTTTTTCAATCATTTGCTTTAATTTTTTTTGATACGATGCAATGATTTTTTTATTCTCATCATACTGAACAACGTGATCGTCGCTTGGAAGTTTAGAATCTACAAAAACAGCATAGGCATGCTTATTTTCTTTCCCATACTCATAATCCGCTTCCCCGTCTTTTTCCGGATGCGTTTGCTCCATGGCTTCGATTTGAGAATAATCGTTCCGTGATGTTTTTTGAGAAGATCCTTGCACCATTCCCATTGCTTGATCTCCATCGTCGCCTTCACGAACACCATCGCCTAGCATGTCTGTTTTTGAACCTTGATCCATATCAAACTGTAGAAAACTTTGCGTCGCTTCGCTTGTCTCTCGATGCCACATTTCCATTTTCTCTTCGTGAATGTCTTCATCTCCGTCTTTTTCATGCTCTAAAATATCATCGTTCACTAATGAATCTTTGCGTTTTAAATCTTCAAATGTTAACCCTTCTTCTAACTGATCATACTGAAGTTCAGCCAAGAAGAAATAAGTATTAAGCATATCTTTTTCGATAATATCATCAAAAACATCTACGAGTTCAAGGCAGATGCGCGATACGTCTTTTGTTGTTTTCGCTTCATATACATTTGTTAGCTGTCTGCGAATAAAAGGCATCGCTAAGTTAATCGATTCACTCATTGAAGGAATTTCTTCAAACGGATTTTCAGCCGTTAATAGCAAGTAAATGCCGTTAAAAAGTGCATCCGTGTACACACTTTTTGTTAAATTTGCGCTCATTTGTGTGGCAAAATATTTTCTATAGAGCTGCCTTCTGACGGCGAAGGCTTTTTTCGTTCCAGGACGTTCGCGTTTGCATACTTCTTCTAAACGAATATCTTCAAACAGCATAAACAGCTGCTTAGCTAAGCTAGGTACCGACGTTTTATTTATTTTCTTTAAATATGCATTAATTTCTTTGAAGTTTGAATGCTTATAGCTTCCAATACTTCTTAAAAATACATCACTTTTTAAGCCGTACACTTTGTCTTCTTCTGGACGGTTATCCCAAAAGTGACTGAGATAAATAATGCCGTGTACAGGATCATAATAAGATGAAACGCGATACTCTACTTCAATTTCATCATTTTTTGTTAATGTTTTCGTTAAATCTGCCAGCTCCATATAGAGAAAGGAATCTACATTTTTGTCGTTAAATTTAATAAATCGCATAGCGCCACTCCTTACTCAAATAATGTTTCAGCAATATTTTGAATGGCGGCTTTTTCCCTTTCATCTTCTAGCTTTTCAATAATACCGCGTTTAATCGCGCGAAGAGGCGGCATATAAAGAGCTAAATCACACGTATCAATAAGCGCACGAATAGACGCAGCTTCTTCTGATACATGGCCGCTTTGAACTTGAGTAATTAAATCTGCAGAGAGCGTGACAAATTTATCAATTAATTTTTCGTCTTTTAACTGAGACTGAGACATTAGAACTTGCTTTAAGCTGCTCCCTTGAATATATGGCACTTCAATGACAACAAAACGATTTTTTAACGCTTCGTTTAATGGAACAGTCCCAACATACCCTTCGTTAATAGCCGCTACTACGCCGAATGTTTGCTGACCGCGCACTACATCTCCAGTGAATGGGTTTGTAATCATTTTCCGGTAGTCAAGTACCCCGTTTAAAATAGGAAGCGTTTCAGGCTTCGCCATGTTAATTTCATCAATATATAATAAATGGCCTTTTTTCATTGCCTGAATAACAGGTCCTTCTACAAACTCGATACCTGTTTTCCCTTCTTGTTCAGAAATTGTTTTAAAGCCAAGCAGCGCTTCTGCATCTAAATCAACCGAGCAGTTAACGCTATGCATCGGCTGAGAAAATAAATGCGACAGCGTTTCAGCAAGCTTTGTTTTACCTGAACCTGTCGGCCCTTTTAAAAGTACGTTTTTCCCTAGTGACAAGGCAATAATGGCATCTTCTAAAATATCTGCTTCTTCTGCTGTATAGCCGCCTTTTCCAATTAATAGCTGATCAGCATGAGACAGATTTTCATATTTACGATTCGCTAAAAGCGAAAGAACCTCTTTTGGTAATGATAATTGTGATAATTGAATTGACATAACAAAAAATCCTTTCTTTCTGCATACTTTCTATAGTTTACTAAAAAACATTCTTCTTCTCAAAGAATTGCTTTACCTATGCGTTTCTCTAAGGTTTCCGATAGAAAAATCGCCGTCTTTAAACATATATTCAGTAAAAAAAAGTAGGTTATTCACCTACTTTTTTACGATTTTATAGTTTTTATGATTAACGACTGTTTTCATGGATTCGCCTGTTTCAGCATCTTTTCCAAAATCTACGATAACCGAATTGTCTCGCACTACCATAACAATTCCTTTAAATCCTTTATAGTCGCCTTTTTTAGGCTGAATCGTATCGCCAACTTTAGCTGCCTTGACTTTAGGTGCTTGTTCTTCTGTACCTTGTGTATTTTCTACGTCCATCATGACCCCACCTTTTCCAATTTACCGTGTTTTTTATAAGTGAAAACACAATTTAATTTACTTTTTGTTGAAAATACTTAGTTTATTTTCCCACAAACATCCATGGTTAAACACCATGTGTTTGTCCATTTTCATTCTGCAAACAAACGCTGTATTTTTTATTATGTATGTAGCTGTTTTTTGTAAGAGCACATCCTTGTTCTATCATAACATTTTCTGTTTCCTTCGAACACCAATTACCCTTTAGTTTTTTAAAAAAATGACAAATTACACGGAATTATGTCGAATTTCATATGATTTTCTTTTTAGTATGATAAGCTATATATCGTATTTTAAGCATCTTTTATCTATTACATACGATTTTTGATAAAAAAACCGAAACTTTTATCCACAAATTGCGTTGATTAAATGAAAGGGGGAGAAAATGGCACAACAGCATAACTTTGAACACATTTATAAACAGCACATGCATGATTTGCTGCGCTATCTTCTCTCTCTTACTCGCAGAAAAGAATCAGCGGAAGATTTAATGCAGGAGACCTTTTACCGGGCACTTTTACACTTAGAAACGTATAAAGGCGAGGAAGTAAAGCCTTGGCTGTTCAAAATTGCTTATCACGCCTTTATTGACTGGTATCGAAAAGAAAAAAAACGCCCTACTGTCGAAATAGAAGAATGGCACTTTACTCCTCAGCCAAGTGCTGAAGAACAAGTGATGATTCAAAGTGAAATCGACGGCTGGCTTTCTGATGTATCTGCTTTGCCTCCGGCTAAGCAGAATATTGTACTGTTACGAGATTATCATGGCTTCACATATGAAGAGATTGCAGAAATGACTGGCTTTACTCTGTCAAAAGTGAAAATGGACTTGTATCGTGGTCGTCAACAATTGAAAAAAAGAAAGGAAGAGGACGGATGAGCTGTCAAGATATGAAGCATCAATGGGAAAAATATAAAAACGGCACTTTGACAGACAAAGAAGCAGAAACACTTGAACAACATACGGAAAATTGTGAAGCATGCTCAGCTCATTTAGAGCACTTGCTAACCGAAGATGAACCGTTATCGCCAACTCCATCAACTACTTCACTAAATGACGATACGATGTTGGATAATAAAAAAGTGAAAAAGTCCATTTATATGGCCAAATGGAAGCAGCGCCTTTCAAATGTGACAACTGTCATTAGCTCTGTCGTTCTGCTATGGATGATCGGCAGCTTTTTATCCATTGTATATTATCATCAATCAAAAACCGAATACATAAATAGCGTCAATCAAGCGGCTATCGAATCTGCTTTTCCGAACGTTCATATACGTGAAACCACTTCTGATACACAGTCCTTTTTCCGAATGCAGTCGCAAATGGAAGCTTATAAGCAAGTTGGACGTGAAGAGCAGGCCATTGGGACGTTTACATTTCATCAGCTGTTTAATAAAACGAGCGGTGTAGAAAAAGAATTTTCCGGCGGTAAATACGACCTTAACCTTTCCTTTGTCTATCCTGATCAAAAAAAACTAAAGCTACATGCAAAAGAGTATAAGGAATGGACGAATGAAACATGGAATGCATTAGAAAACCTACCAAAAGGAACGGTAAGCGAAGTGGCTATTTCTTTTGATGATACGTATTCGCTAAAAGAAGTTCAGCAAAAAATGAACGCCATCGACAGCCGTGATTTTTCTACCTCTTGGTACGCGCTTAATACAGGGAACGAACAAAAAACAAGCACAAAAGATGAGCCATTAATTGACTTAACATCAACATTTGGCTTTCCGGAGTTTTTAGACTTGCCTTACGAGCACAAAGGAAATCAAACGCACTCTACTAGCAAGTCGAACGTTTTAAATATGATGAAACTATTAGCCGATAATGAAGAAACAGTCCAAAAAGTTCGTCAGCTAGACCATTCCGATTTGTTGCTAAATCAGCGATATTCTTATGTAAAGAAACATGGAGTCGGTGTGTACGGCGTTGTGATTACAGGACCTACCAAAAAGCTGCTGAAATTAAAAAATGATCCGTCTATCACCTACGCTTCACTTGGAGATGTAGAGCTATGGAATTGGTTCAACCGCCCTTCATCCGGCACGTTAATGAATCAGTAACAAGCACTTGAAAACAAGTGCTTGTTTTTATTTCTTCGTTAATTCTTCAAACCTTTCTACAGCTTCACTTTTATCAAATGAACTAAACCATCGATAGTCTTGGTCATCTAAAATACGATAGTGCTGACTAATCATATTTTGCTGCAGACGAAAAGAACCTTCTTTTTGAATCTCTTTCCACCATACTCTTCCTCCGAGCGTTTTATCTTTTGGAGAAGATACGCCGTTATGAGCAATGATTTCTACTACTTCTAAGGGGACGTCTCCTAAAACCGATTGAAGGATTTCACTGTCACGAAACAAACCGCATACTGCAACAGTGGTCGTCCACCCTGCTTCCGTGCGCCCTTTTTCAATTTGAACCAATGTTTTTTTTGAAATACCAATAACTTCAGCCATTCTGTCTTGTGAATAGTTTCTTTCTAAACGAATTAATCGTATTTTATCCGATACGGATTTAATGACTTCTTGTTTATCCATTTTTACAGCCCTTTCTTTCTATACACGCACATGTCTTTAGTGTAATATTACACCTAATTAAAGAAGAGTTTCAAGCGTTTCCCTTCATCACAAAACGGGGAAATATACTGAAATGGTTTTTGTATACTAAAACAATTAAAAGGAGTTGAGAATATGTAATGTACATCATTGTATGGACTATGCTTGTACTATACGCCTTTCTGCTAGCTCCGGGAGCAAGCGCCGCTGATGATATGCTGTTTAAAAACCTTGTCACAGGAAATTTTCAACAGGTAGATCCGCTCGTAGTTATGGTATTCTCTTTTTTAGGGCTTTTCCCAGTATTATTCATGGTAATGATTTGTAAAAAAGATACGTACAAACTGCCTGGATGGCCATTTTCTCTCCTATCATTTGCGCTTGGAGCTTTTTCTCTTTTGTTCTATTATCATTGGAAAGGACAAAAAGTTCGAACACGTTCGCGTATTCCTTCACGCTTCATTGCCATCATTTCTTCTCGTCTATGGATTGGACTATGCTTAGCACTCACGATTGCTGGTTACGTATACGGACTATCCATAGGTTCAATAAGAGCTTATGAAGATGCTTTTATGCAGTCACAGCTTGTTAGCGTGATGACCGCTGATTTTTTTGTTTTAACGTGGCTTTCTTATTCCGTTATGACAAAAGAAAAGATAGCATCCCGGCCTTACCTTCTCTTATGTTTCATTCCAGTTGCGGGCCCTTTTTTTATTTTGTTACGGCATAACCGCCAAGATGTTAGAGAAGAAAAACTTTAAATAAAAGTCTTGCGTTCCATTCATTATTCCGTTATAATCATTTCTTGTACGATGAAAGTTGATTAATTAGAAAACATTTATATATCGGCATTTTATTTACATTTGTTATACATACCTGCGCTGTGCGTATACTCATGTTGTCTTAAACCTTTGAGTGTTAAAAGGGAGCTCAAAATTTAGCTGCAGATAGCACGCCCTTCTTGGGACGCTAAACCCGGCTATGAGGGCACCCACCTAGTAGATCTGGGTATTTAAGACACTTAGGGTTACGGCAGTGCGGGCTTATTTTTTAGTTAGCTGTAGCTAGCTTTTTTTATTTTTTTATTTATTAGTTTACATAATTATTTTATTGTTAACTTATATTTTTTTAGACATGTATGTTTTATTTATCTTCGATTGAGGAACATAAAAAGTAATAAAGGAGATGGATAAAATGAATGAACAAAAAATTGCTAAAAAAGTAAATGAAGTATTAGAAGGAAATCGTGTAGGAACATTAGCCACAGTTGTAAACAACAAACCCCACTCTCGCTATATGACATTTTTCAGCGATGAAGATGGTATCGCTCTTTACACACCAACAAATATCAATACACATAAGGCAGAAGAAATCGAAGCCAATCCGAACGTGCACGTACTATTGGGCTACAGCGGCGAAGGATATGGCGATCAATACTTAGAATTATCCGGGACAGCTGTTCTTCGTACCGGTGATCAATTAAAAGGACGTATATGGAACGATCACATGAAAGAATGGTTTGACGGTCCAAATGACCCTGAGTATGTTGTTCTGGAAATTACACCAAACGAAATTCGCTTTATGAATGAAGGCGAAGAAACTCCTCAAACCGTTCAGCTATAATAAAAAAGCGCACACTGTGCGCTTTTTTTATTTTCCTACCGCTTCTTTCAATTGAGCTGCTTTTTCTTTTGGAGACGCTGCTAAGCTAATCGCGGTAATAATAGAAACACCATCTGCACCTGCTTCTACTACTTGTTTGGCATTTTCAGGCGTGATGCCACCGATTCCTACAATTGGAAAGTCAATATTCTGGTTTCGCACTTCTTCAATTAATTTTGTACCTTGCACTGCTTTTGCGTCTTTTTTTGTAGAAGTAGGAAAAACAGGTCCCATTCCTACATAATCCGCCCCGTCTTTTATCGCTTGCTGCAGCTCTTGTACATTATGAACAGAGACGCCCACAATTCCTTTTCCTATTTTTTCTCGAACAATATGAGCTTTTTCATCTTCTTGTCCAATATGAATGCCATCTGCTTGTAAGCGGATCGCTAAGTCAAGATCATCATTCACAACAAAAGGAACGCTGTGCTGCTGACAAATTTGCTGAAGTTCTTTCGCCAGCTGATATTTCGCTTCTCCTGTTAAGGCACCCTCGCCTTTTTCACGAAATTGAAACACGGTAACGCCGCCTTCAATTGCTTCTTTTAATACTTCTTTCGGATCTTTTTTACAGTTATTGCTGCCCATTATAAAATAAACTTTCAGCAGCTTTTTAATTTCTTCGTTTGTCATTTTCCCGCTCCTTTTAACGTTGATGTACTCTTGCATATGATTCAATATCCTGTCCAGATAAAAGATGAAGCTGATTTAACAGCTCAATTTGAAAGCTCCCCGGCCCTTCTTCACCTTTTTTCGCTGCGGCGATTTCACCTGCCACTCCGTAAAAACTTAAAGCAGCAACGCTTGCCTCGACATATTCTTTTTCTACAGCCGCGAAAGCTCCTATAATTGATGTCAGCAGACATCCAGTACCCGTCACCTTCGTAAATAACGGGTGACCGTTGTCTACTGTATACGTTGTGTTTCCATCGGTGATCACATCTTGTTTCCCCGTAATAACAATCACTGTATCTAATTTGTTCGCTGCTTTCTCAGCAAGTTCAATGACGTCTCCTTGCCCTTCTAATGAATCAACGCCTTTAATGAGCCATGACTCGCCTACTACATTCGCAACTTCAGCAGCGTTACCGCGAATAACGGCAATATTTAATTCTTCTACAAGCTGACGTGCCACTTCTGTACGAAACGGTGTCGCTCCGGCTCCTACAGGATCGAAAATAACCGGCACGCCATTTTCATTTGCTGATTTTCCTGCTATTCTCATCGCTTCTACTTCTTGAGCCGTCAGTGTACCCATATTTAAGACAAGCGCTCCGGCGATTCGAGCCATATCAGCCACTTCTTCCTTCGCATAAGCCATAACAGGTGACGCTCCTATGGCAAGCAGTCCATTTGCTGTAAAATTGGTTACCACAACATTCGTAATATTATGAACAAGCGGACTTGTATCTCTTACTTTTTCTAATTGAGCTGAAATTTTACTAATATCCATGTTCTCTCACTCTTTTCATTTAGTTTTAACACTGCAAAAAAAAAGACAAAAAAGCACCTTGCATGCGCAAAGTGCTTTGGTATGTACTCACATTCCCTGCGCTGGCATTATCCAACAGGTTCAAATGGTCAACAGGCGCCCCTGTACTCTCAGCCTGCCCCGCGCAAGCTCCCATACTATTTATTACTACGTTTAAAGTTTACTATTAACTTTTTTTATTTGCAACCATTTCACTGTTTTGCCCATAAAATAAAGCTTCGTTATAGGCTGAGTGGTGTTGTAAATCTTACAGCTTTACTAAAAGCATCATTAAAAGACCTCCAGTAAACTACTGGAGGTCTTCTATCTCCTAAAAATTCTATCATTTCTCTTGAATCGCTTGATTTCTCACAGCTGTTTTTCGGTCCTTCCCTGCTCTTAAAGATAAAAGAAAACAAAGCAGCAGTACAAGTGCAGCTGATACGTACGGATAATTAACGTTTATATCAAAAAGAAAGCCTGCGACAACGGGTCCAATAATATTCCCAAGACTTGTATAAGCAGAATTTAGTCCGGCTACATACCCTTGGTCGTCTTGTGCCATCATCGACATTTGCGTGCTTATTGCCGGACGTAAAATATCTGTTGCTAAAAAGACGATAAATGTTACAACAATAATAAGCCAGTACGTGTGCACAAATAGCGTAAGTAAAATAAAAAGTCCCGTCATCATCAAGCAAAACGAAATGACTCTTTTTTCACCGAACTTATTTAAAATCCAGCCAAAAATCGTAACCTGCACAACAGCTCCTGCAATAGAGCCAAACGTAATAACAAACGCAATATCTTTTGGCGTAAAGCTAAATTTATGATCAACAAATAGTGAAAAGATCGTTTCATAATTGGATAATCCAAACGATGTCACAAAAACGATAATTAAACTTAAAAAATAAGGTTCTTTGTAGGAATTCATAAGCTGCAGTAGCAGCCGATCTTCTTTTGGATTCTCATTGTTTGAAACAGCATGATCTTGTACAGGACGAGACTCCGGCAAAACAAAAAGCGTAATCACTGCAGCCAAGCCTCCTGCTACTGCGGCCATGTAAAATGGCACGCGCATGCCGTATTCAGCTAAAAAGCCTCCAATACCGGGCCCGATAATAAATCCTGTTGTAATCGCTGCCGTCACATAGCCCATTCCTTTAGCGCGTTCTTTAGCAGACGTCACGTCCGCTGTATAGGCCATAACAGCAGGCATAATAAGCGCGGCCCCGACCCCACCTAGCATTCTGGATACAAATAATAAAAGAGGTGTACTCACTGAACCAAAGAACCATTCAGACAGGGCAAAAACAATCATTCCCGCTACAATAATTTTCTTTCTCCCTAACGAATCGGATAATCGCCCCGCTAAAGGCGAAAACAGAAATTGAGTTAGTGAAAACACCGCTACTAAAAGCCCCATCACGCTGCCGTTGATATGAAGCTCCGTCATATAGGTTGGCATAATTGGAATAACGAGACCGATTCCCGTAAAGATAATAAAAATATTTAGCATGAGCAGCAAAATCGCCGCTCGATTTCTTAACAATAATGACATATAAACCTCCTGATTACAAAAATACTGAACGTTCGGTCTATAAAAATACAAAATAATGAGGGATTACTCATTGCCACAATAAGCATCCCCGCTTATTTAAGAAGACCTTGCTATAATTCCGTTTAAAAATACATCGATTGCTGAATGGTAAAGCTGCAGGGCATTTTCCGTACTCGTTTTTCGAGACATGCGGCTCATTCCAACAAACAGCCCTTCTAAAATTACTGCAAGCTGCTCTGCATTTTTATGAGAAAACTCGCCTTCATCGATGCCCTGTTGCAAAAGTTCCCGGTTAAACTCCACGTGTCGTTTCACCATCTCATCAATTCGCTCTTCGATGTCGCTGCCCTTTTCCTCGTTGTTAAAAAACTCATCGGCAGCTTTCGTAAGAGGATGATTCAAATCATCTAAAATGATTTGCTCCGCTATTCCAAAAAGCTTATCTCTTGTTGTTTTGTAAAGAGACTCTCTTTCTTTCCAGTTTCGTTCCCACTCAAGATCCCATTCGTCTATTAAATAAAGAAAAAGCCCTTCTTTACTTTTAAAGTGATAATAAATATTCCCTTTACTGCTTCCCGTAGCTTCTACAATTTCTTCAATAGATGTAGCTTTATAGCCTTTTTGAGAAAACAATGCTTTAGCGGCATCTGCCACTTTTCTTTTGGTTTGTTCACTTTGAAGCTTTTTTTTATTCAAGCTATTTCCACCGCCCCGTACATTTATTATTTATACTGAACATTCGTTTTGTATTATCTGACACCTATACTACATAGGAAAAACCTTTTTGTCTAGTGAGAAAACCTAGTTTATACCTTTTTATATGAATCATTACCAAAACAAAGCCTCCTAAAAAGGCTTTGCCTAAAAAGCTTACTTGCTAACAGGATAAATGACCGCTGCTTGCCCGCACAGTTTGCATACAAATAAACAAATCATCTGCGCCTTCTTTCCTGTCTTTTACTCATTCAATTTCTTTGTCATAAACACACTGTATGGATCTTCTTTGTAGGTAGAAAACGGTTCGCACTCGTAAAATCCAAAACTGGCGTATAGCTTTCTAGCCGGTTCAAAAGCGGGTGCGGATCCTGTTTCTAAGCTTAAGCGTCGGTACCCTCGTTTTTGCGCTTCATTTATTATGTACTGCAGCAGCTCTCTAGCAATTCCTTTCCGTAAATGAGCGGTAGCTGTTCGCATCGATTTAATTTCTCCGTGGTGCTCATCTAACTCTTTTACAGCTCCGCACCCTGCTAGCTGACTTCCTTCCCACACGCTCCAAAACGTAATATGACGTTGTTTTAAACTTTCAATATCTAGAGCATGAATACTTTCAGGGGGGGAATGTAAGTTCATTCCTTGAAGGTGAGAACTTACTAGCTCAATAACTTCATTGTTCGTTAAGTGGTCTCTTTTTATTTTAATCATCTTCTCTTCCTTCCTGCTACTAAAGGGTGGTCAACTACAAACCGACTTATGAATACATTCACTGTCGACCTTTAAAAATCCTTTTATACACTCCCTTCTTTTTCTCCAGTTATTAAAACAGACTTTGCCAAGCAGATGTTTCATACATTGTTAAACGGAGGTGAAATTCGTTGAAGAAAGTTTTATTTTGTCTTGTCCCTCTTTTGTTTTTATTATCCGCCTGCTTTAGTGATCCTGTTCAAGATGATTTAATCGATTATAACAATCAAGATTTAAAGAAAGCGGCTCAGCTTGAAAAAGAGGCGATTGACGCATACGATTCCGTTACAGGCGCTAACTACACAAGTGACGCTGTTATGTACGATACGATGACGAGTGAAGTCATTCCTACCTATCGTAAATTTGTTGACGAACTGGAAAACATCGATGTAGAAACCGACGATCTTCGAAAGGTTCATGAAGGCTATATAAAGGCTGCCAATACCCAGTATAATGCTTTTATTAAAATTGTCAGTGCTTTGGAAAAGCAGGACCGCAACCTTATTGCTGAGGCAAACGCTATGCTTGATGAAGCACGAAAAGGTATACGCGATTACAATGCAGCTATTAAAAAGCTGGCTAAAGAACATGATGTAAAAATTGAAGAACCAAAAACACAGCGCGAAAACAGCCTATAGTTCCCATGCAAAAAGAAGGTCTCTAAAAACAGTAAGAGACCTTCTTTCGTATGATGTTTCAATTTCTCCACGTTCGTTCAATAAATGAAGAAGAATATCAGGAAATATTGCTTAACGATGCATAATAAGAGGCAATAATGTCTTCATCTGAATGCGGAATTTCGTTTCCTTTTACAAGCTGAGCGCCGTTAATACAGCCGCTTGTAAGTAAAATAATATCATTCGCCTTTCCCAAAGAAAGCGACTTTAATACTCCTTCTGTTCGAGTAGGGGCGCGGTGAATATTGCTTGCGCTCGGATTCGAAAAACCTGTCATCACTTGATCTACAATTACGTTGGGATCATGATAACCTGGATGATCAACCGTTACGATAATTTCATCAGCTTTTCCTTCAATGGTACGCGCCATTTTAGGCATTTTATTAAAATCTCGAATGCCGATCCCTGCAATCATGACAATCAGCTGGTTATACTCCATCTTTTTTACTTCTTCTACCAAACGCATAAGGGCAACGGGCGTATGGGCATAGTCTAAAATCACTTTTTGGTTATTAGGACCTTCTATCACCTGAAATCGCCCTTCTGGACTTTCCAATTGAGGAAGTACGCTAATAATATCTTCAATGTGGTATTCAAAGTGAACAGCTGTACCAATGGCCGCTAGCACGTTAGCAATGTTGTAATCACCATATACAGGCACTGCTACTTTGTATGACTGTCCTTTATAAAGTAAATCAAAGAAAGAGCCTCCTTCTTTGACGGTGATGTTTGTTGCTTGCAGAGTTGCCTCCTTGTTATTTAATAAACTATACGTGACTTTAGGTCCTTCAAATACCCTGCTTAAGTCTTTTCCCATGTCCTGATCATCTATATTAATAACGGCATGTTTGGCCTGTTGAAATAATTTCATCTTGCATTTTTTATAGTGCTCAAACGTTTTATGATACTCTAAATGTTCTTCCGATAAGTTTGTATGAATGGCTACATCAAAATAAATATTTTCTACTCGCTGCTGATCAATCGCAATCGAAGATACTTCCATCACTGCCGCTTCATCACCTCTTGTATACAAATCATAAAAAATTTTATGCAAGTCTACCGACTCAGGTGTTGTAGGCGTACTTTTTTTATAAACTAACTTCTGCTTTGATGACCAAATGCCGGTCGTTCCAATCGATCCTGTTGGCAATTTTAAAAGAGTTAAAAGCGACCTTACGTAAGCTGCTACGGTTGTTTTGCCATTTGTACCTGTAACGCCAATTGTCTCAATTTTTTCATCCGTATAATCAAAATACATTTTAGAAAAAGACGCCATTACTTTGCGAACGTCGTCAACAGCTAAAAACGTACAGTGAGAATACTGAGTGCTCAAAAGACGAAGCTCCTCGATGCTTGTCCCAAAGACTGCTACGGCTCCTCTAGCTATAGCTTCTTTAATATATTGATGTCCATCTTCATTTTCACCTTTTATACTAAAAAATACGGATCCGTCGTGAACTTGTTTTGAATGATATGTGAGATGGGTGATTGTTTGAGATGCAGGCCCAAAAATATGTTTAATTGATAAATTCGTTAATGTATCAAAGTGGATGTTCATAGCTATTCCTCACAGTGTATAAATTTTATTTTTAATATGTTCTAAAATCCCTTAAATACTCTTTGAAGGATATTTTTTCTTTATCTCCATTTATAAAGAGCTTTCTACAATTCAATCTTTTTATTTTGCTTTCATGTGTAGAACGAAAATAAAGAAAAGACGGATCACTATTTTTAAAAACTAAAAGCATGTAAAATATGGATGAACTGTGTATATCATACCAGCAACAAAAGCAAAGTATTGTAGTAAAATATTCCCCCTACACGTGCAAAACGAAACCCTTCTTTAAAATAATTTCATAGAGTAAGTTGAATCATGATAAATACTTGAACGTGGGTAAGAAAGACTACTGTATGAATCAGTCCCTCCCTTTGCAAAATAACAAAGAAAACATCATAATAAAAGATGCGCAATAACAGCGTGAATGACTTTGCTTTGAAAGGATGGACTACAGCAAATGACGCGTTCTCTTTTAGCGATTGAACCACTTCCTCTTTCGTTTTATCAACAGCCTACGCTTGAACTAGCCCAGTCGCTGTTAGGATGTCTTCTTGTTCACGAAACGGCAGAAGGAGCTGCATCTGGTTTTATTGTGGAAACAGAGGCTTATAAAGGGCCTTTCGACCGAGCAGCTCATAGCTTTAATAACCGGCGCACAAAAAGAACAGAGGTAATGTTCGGTCCTCCTGGTCATGCCTATACGCATACAATGCATACACATTGTTTACTCAATGTTGTAAGCAGCGACATCGATTGTCCAGAAGGCGTCCTCATTCGAGCTATTGAGCCATTTAGCGGAAAAGATTTGATGAAAACTAGACGTCGAGGGATGGAAAATGAAATAAATTGGACAAACGGTCCTGGGAAACTAACAAAAGCACTAGGGGTTTCAATGGATTTGTACGGTCATGATTTAACCACCCCTCCTCTTTATATTGCTCGTGGCTTCACTCCTTCAGCGATTTCCGCCGGACCTCGCGTTGGCATTGATAATTCTGGTGAAGCGAAGGATTACCCTTGGCGCTTTTGGGTTACCAATCACCCGTTTGTATCGAAATTCAGGTGAACAAAAGGCAAATAATTTATCAACGAAAATAAAAGAAGCACCTCTTTTTAGAGATGCTTCTTTTTGCTCACGCCCACCACATTTGTGAGGGAGTTTCTTCAATTAATACACTTTGTAAGTTTGTAACCGCGCGTTTAAATCCTTCTTCAATCGACATGATTGGATCTTCATGCTCAATGCTGACTACATAATCGTATCCGTATGTGCGAAGGGCACTCATCATATCAGACCACTCTTTTACATCATGTCCGCATCCTACGGATCTAAACGTCCATGCACGCGTTTGGACTTCTCCGTATGGCTGCATATCCGTTAGTCCATACATGTTAATATTATCCTGGTCCAAGTACGTATCCTTTGCATGGAAATGATGAATCGCATTTTCTTTTGCTAAAATTTTAATAGCTCCTACCGGATCAATTCCTTGCCACCATAAATGACTTGGATCAAGGTTAGCGCCAATCGCTGGACTTGTTTTTTCGCGAAGCTTTAGGAGCGTATACGGAGTATGAACTAAAAATCCACCGTGAAGTTCTAAACCAATTTTTACGTTATGCTCCTCCGCTAGTTCTCCAATTTCTTTCCAATAAGGAACAAGCTTATTTTCCCACTGCCAATTCAATACGTCTCCATACTCGTTAGGCCAAGGAGTAACAGGCCAGTTTGGGTACTTCGCTTCTTCGTGATCTCCTGCTGTTCCAGAAAAGCAGTTAACTACTGGAACATCTACTAATGATGCTAGTTGGATGGTCTTGCGAAGCGTTTCGTCAGATTCTTTTGCAAAACTTGCCTCAGGTGAAATAGGATTGCCGTGGCAGCTAAATGCGCTGATTGTAAGTCCGCGGTCTTTTATCTGCTTCATATATGCTTCTCTTTTTCCCTCATCTTCAAGCAGCTCATCTAGCGGACAATGGCTGTTTCCCGGATAGCCTCCCGTTCCGATTTCAACAGCATGAAGACCTGCTGATTTTACTTTATCTAACATCTCTTCAAAAGAAAGATCCGCAAATAAGACCGTGAATACTCCAAGTTTCATTTTAATTTCCCCCTGTGCGATATATTTCATCAATAATAGCTGAGACTTGAAGCGCTTCTTGTGGCTTTACTACTAATTCAGCATTTCCTTTACACGCTTCAACGAAATTTTTAGCCTGACTTAAGCTGTAATCATCTTCTCCATCTATCCAAGGTGACGTACTGTTCATGAGCATACCGTTTTTGGACGTGTATAGTTCAAACGGAAACACGCTTAAACCGCCCTCTACCCCTGATATGCTTACGTGCTCTTCATCATCTTCGATATTAGCAGCCCAAGAAGTTTCTAAAAGAAGCGACGCTCCATTTTCAAATTTAATATAGGCCGTTACATGATCATCCACACCGAATGTTTCATGATCAAATGCTCCCCATTGATTTAATTGGTTAGGCGTTTTACTCAGGTCATTATATGTACTTCCCAGTACTTCAGTATGCTTTGGGTTTCCCATTAGCCAAAGCGTTAAATCAAGCAAATGGCAACCGTAATCAATTAAGCTGCCTCCTCCTTGAAGATCTTTGTTCGTAAATACTCCCCAACCGGGAACCTTACGGCGACGCATTGCTCTGACACGTGCAGCTAATGGACGCCCTACCTCTGTCATCATTTTTTTTGCAGCCTGCGCTTCTTTCATGAATCGGTAGTGATACGCAATCGCTAACTGCTTACCTGATTCTCTAGCAGCAGCAAGCATTTCTTCACCTTGCTCTTTAGACATCGCCATCGGCTTTTCACATAGAACGTGAACGCCTGCTTTTAGCGCTTCTACTGCAAACTCGGCGTGAAATTTATTCGGTGTACAAATACATACAGCATCCACTTCTTTAAACATATCTTTGTAATCAACAAATACGTGAGGGATATTATGTTCATTGGCTACCTCTGTGGCTCTTTCACTATTAATATCGCTAAGCCCCCAAATCACACATTCATCACCCAGTTGTTTGAATGCTGGGATATGCCTGCTTACAGCAATCCCTCCTGCTCCGATTATGCCAATTCTCACGTTTTTCACCTCTTACACGCGCGTAATTTGTTTCGTTTGACTTGATTTTAAAGCTGCTAAAATAACAGCAAGTGATTTTAATCCTTCTTCACCAGGAACCGGAGATTCTTTATCTTCTGCAACTGCATCTACAAATTGTTCAATGACGTGAGAATTACTTTGTCCGCCTTCATCGTTCGACTGGATTTTTCCTAATTCATAGTTCACCACTTCACCCGTTGCATATTGTGCAACTAATGAATACGTCGGATCGTCCTCTAAACGAAGAATCCCTTTCTCGCCGTAAACAATCGTGGAGTTATCTTCTTTTCCATTGTAAGCCCAGCTTGCCGCAAGCGTCCCGATAATCCCGCTTTCCGTTTTTAATACGCACACAGCATTGTCGTCTACATTTGCAAAGTCTTTTGCATTGCTTTCCACGAATGCACCGACTTCTACAATTTCTTCATTTAATATGTAGCGGAGCATATCGGTTTTATGAACGCCTAAATCCCCCATAGCACCAATAAACGCTTCGTCTTTTTTGAAGAACCAGCTTTCTTTTCCGTCCACGCTCCAGCCTTCAGGACCACCGTGGCCAAAAGCCGTACGGAAACTATAAATTTTACCGATTTCCCCTTTTTCAATAAGTTCACGAGCTTTTTGATGAGAAGCTACAAAGCGCTGATTATGTCCGATCATTAGTTTTTTACCGTTTGTTTTTGCTGCTTCAATCATCGATTTCGCTTCTTCTTCTGATGTTGCCATCGGCTTTTCACACAGAACATGAACTCCGCTGTTTAACGCTGCAACCGAAATAGGCGCATGAAGATAATTGGGCGTACATACGCTCACTGCTTCCACTGTACCGCTTGCTAAAAGTTCTTCATAGTTTGTGTACGCTTTTACACCGTACTGCTGTGCTACGCTGTTTGCACGTTCTGTGTTTATATCGCAAACGGCTACTAATTCTACTTGTTCATTCATCTTATATTCTGGTAAGTGACGGTGTTGCGCAATGCTTCCGCACCCAATAACGCCAATTTTTACTTTTGCCATCTTTCCTATCCCCTTTGCTTAAGCATTATTCATTAGTTTTTAACAGCGATTGATTCAAGCGGTTGCGCATTGCCGTAAACAGGACGTTTTCTCTCTGCTGGCTTCGCCCATTTAATAGCATTCATAATGACACGCTGAATGTCTTTGTTATGGTATGTTGGATATGTTTCATGTCCAGGTCTGAAATAAAATACTTTTCCGTTTCCGCGTTTGTACGTGCAGCCGCTTCTGAAAATTTCTCCGCCTTCAAACCAGCTCGTGAAAATCAGTTCATCGGGTGCTGGAATATCAAAGTGCTCTCCGTACATTTCTTCACGCTCAAGCTCGATAAATTCACCAATACCTTCCACAATCGGATGGCTCGGTTCTACTACCCACAAGCGCTCTTTTTCATCTGCTTCACGCCATTTTAAGTCGCAGCTTGTGCCCATTAACGTTTTAAAGATCTTGGAAAAGTGACCCGAGTGTAAGACAATAAGCCCCATACCGTCTAGCACGCGCTGCTTTACTTTCTCAACGATGTCATCTTTTACTTCGTCATGCGCTAAGTGACCCCACCATACTAAAACATCCGTTTGATTTAATACTTCTTCAGTCAACCCGTGTTCTACTTCGTCTAATGTTGCTGTGTGCGTACGAAATCCTCCTTCTTCTAAAAAAGAAGCGATGGCACCGTGAATGCCTTCAGAGTAAATTTCTCTTACAACCGGATTTTTCTGTTCATGACGATTTTCGTTCCATACTGTAACATTAATCATTTTCATATCCCCTTTTTTTGTGAATGCTAACTTATATCCCCTTTTTTTATCAATGCTAAACTTTGGTTAACCGGTTAACTTACTGTGGTTCACTCGCGCTTAGCAGTCGAATCTCGAATAACAAGTTCAACCGATAATTTTACATGCTGCAGCGTGCTGAAACGGCGTTCGATTGCTTGAATAACAGACGTCGCGGCGACGACTCCTTTGTTAAATACATCTTGACGAATGGTTGTTAGACTTGGAGATGCATAGCTGCTAAACGTGATGTCGTCAAACCCTACGATTGAATAGTCCTGCGGAATTCTTTTCCCCTTTTCTTGCAGTGCTTTCATAATTCCAAGCGCCAGCGTATCAGAAGATGCAAAAACCGCCCGAATATCCTTATGATCTTGCAACAGCTTGTTTCCTAAATTGTAACCGTTATCAAATGAGCTTTCGTTCACTTCAAAAACAAACGTCTTTGATGGTGTAATGCCCGCTTCTTTTAATGCTTTCTCGTAGCCTATATACCTCTTTTTATCCACTGGACTATTGACGAGGTGATGAGCAACAAAGGCAATTTCTTTATGCCCCAAACTCACTAAATGTGTTGTAGCGAGATATCCTCCATACTCATCGTCTACCGAAATATGATGATAATCACGTTCGCACTTTTCATATGTATCTACTAACACAATCGGATTCGATAACGCTTTCATTTTTTCATATAATCGATGCGGGAAGGCTCCTAAAAACAGAAGACCATCAATATTTCTCGTTCGAATCCATTTTAAGCAATCAGCTGGGCTACTCACTCCAGATATGACTAGATCGTAACCATGCTTACGGATTACATATTCAATTCCACTAATCATTTCACTGTAATAATGGTTATCTTTAAATATAGTAGAAAGTGAATCATCTGTAAGCGGGAACATCACGCCAATCATATTTGACTTTTGTTTCGAAAGACTAACGGCGGTTAAATTTGGTTCGTAGTTTAATTCTTTTACCGCTGTTAAAATTCGCTCTTTTGTTTCATCGGATACTTTGTTAATTCCGTTTAAGACGTAAGATACTGAAGCTGCAGACACCCCTGCATGCTTTGCTACATCACGAATCGTTATCTTTTCTCCCATAAAATCTCTCCAGTTAAACGGTTAACTATTTACTCGTTCATTATAATTCACTCCTTTATTATCAGTCAACGTATTTTTCAAATTATCTGTTAACTATTATAATATCTTCCTAGATTGGTATGTTTTAAGCAGTGACAAGATGTATTGACACCTGTTAATCTTTGAAACGTACATATAAAGTTCGGTGCACAGCACGCACCGATCCGTGATAAAAGGGGCGTTCAAAAGGATTTCAGGAGGTACTTACTTTATGTTTAAGAAACTAGCAATTATTGGAGCACTAGCAGTTCCTATGTTCGGCATGAGTCACGGGGCAAATGCCGCTGAAACAACCCATCGCGTAAAAGCCGGAGAGACTCTTTACAAGATTGGCGCTGAATACGGCGTTACGGTTAAACAGTTAAAAGAAGCGAATCACAAATCTACCGACTCTATTAATGCAAATGAAACATTAACAATCCCTAACTCTATTAGCGAAAGCGATAAAGAATTGTTAGCTCGCCTTGTACAAGCTGAAGCAAAAGGTGAACCTTACGCTGGCAAAGTGGCTGTAGCAACAGTCGTTTTAAACCGCGTGGATAGCGATTCTTTCCCAAACTCTATTCATGATGTCATTTATCAAGGTACACAGTTTACACCTGTACAAAACGGTGAAATTAATAAAGCAGCGGATGCTGAAGCAAAAAAAGCTGTAAATGAAGCACTAGCGTTTAGAGGTCAAGGAAAAGGTTCGTTATTCTTCTTTAACCCAGATAAAACAAGCGATCAATGGCTTCGTCAAAAACAGGTTACGATTACAATCGGAAATCACGTTTTTGCAAAATAAACAAAAAAGCACTCAGATGAGTGCTTTTTTTAATATGCAACAAGTAAGCTTAACAGAACAGCTATAATAATAATAGGTAATACATATTTAACTAGAAAGAACCATGCGTTGAATAATTTAGCGCCTTTTGTACTTCCTGAAATAAACTCTTCATACACGGCTTCTTTTTTCATTTTAAATGTCACAAAAATTGCAATGGCTAAACTTCCAAGAGGCAGCATTAAATTGCTCACAAAAAAGTCAGCTACGTCAAATATACTTCTGCCAAAAAGTGAGACATGTTTTAGTACACCAAACGAAAGCGCTGATGGGATACCTACTACAAACACAAGAATCCCTGCTAAAGAAGCGTAGCGAGTTCGTTTTGTCTGATCGTCTTTGGTTAAAGCAGCTACGATAATTTCCAGCAGTGAAAAAGCAGACGTAAGCGTAGCAAATAGAAATAAAATTAAAAACAGTGCTAAAAAGACGGTGCCAAACGGCATTTTCTCAAATACTGTTGGCAAGACCACAAACAAAAGTCCAGGTCCTTCGGTTGGCTTTAATCCGAATGAAAAAACAGCTGGAAAAATAGCCAAGCCTGCAAGCAGCGAAACAAACAAGTTCAAAATAGCAATGGTGCCAGCTGAACGCGTCAAGCTTACTTTTTTCCCTAAATAAGAGCTATATGTCACCATGCAGGATAATCCTACGCAAAGCGAGAAAAACGACTGACCGAGCGCATAGAGAACAGATGACCCTGTAATGGCTGAAAAATCCGGTTTTAAAAAGAACTTTACTCCGTCCATAGCTCCGTCTAATGTTAAAGAGCGAACCACAATGATAATAAAACAGATAAATAACAGCGGCATCATGTATTTATTAGCACGCTCTATGCCTTTTTGTACGCCTTTTGAAATAACAAACACTGTAATTAATAAAAACAGCGCCTGTGCACCTAATACCACATAAGGTTGGCTAATGACGGCATTGAACAACGGACCGTACTCTTTTCCGCTTAGCATACCGGTTACGCTCATAATCGTATATAAAATCACCCAGCCGCCAACGACGCTGTAAAAGGAAAGCAAAACGACACAGCTGAGTACTCCCAGCCTGCCAATCCATACCCAAGCGGACTTTGGAGCAATTGCTTTATAAGCACTAATCGCTTCTTTTCCCGTATGTCTTCCAATGATAAATTCTGCCAACAGAAGCGGCAATCCAATAAAAATTGTAAATAAAATAAACAACGCAAAAAATGCTCCACCGCCACTGGTTCCGGTTACGTATGGAAATTTCCATATCGCTCCTAGACCAATTGCTGCCCCAGCAGATGCTAAAATAAAACCGAGGCGTGAAGACCACTGATTTCCTTTACTCATATAATGTTACTCTCTCCTCTTCTAAACTCAAAACTCACCTGATTAGTACTGTACCATAAATGCAGAAGAAAATCATTCCCGTTTTACTTTTTTCTATAAAACGATATCTATATAGAATAGAAAAAATGAAGAAGCAGCTGCCTCTTCATTTTGAGTTTGATGTTTCTATTCAAAAATTATTCTCTGTACGATGATTCGTCTCCACGGTAGGCTTCTTGATTTGATATTTCTTCAATATGCATATGCCCTTCTCTCTCTAAACGAAGAACCGTACGCTCTGCATCTTCATAACTCTCGCACGTCACTTGTTTATATTCCATATCGTCTTTATCTGTGTAAGCCACTAAATATGTTTCCATTTTAACTCCTCCTATATAAACTATATGTAACGTATGTTGCCTTTTTCGTTTATTTCTAAACATATAGGCTCCAAACATAAAGCCTAGCATACTATAATAGCGGAACTTCAATTTAAAAAGTTGAATTTTTCATTATGCACCGATGCAACATGGAGGTTACGCTTATGACATTTATTTTATCATTCGTACCAATTGTTGTTCCTTTTGGTATTTTAATTAGCTTAATTGCTTTTACAGCTGCTTTTTTACAATCAAAAGAGCATCATAAAAAGCTCTAGCTTACAAAAGCTAGAGCTTCTTTTTAAAAACGTCTATAGCGTTTAATCAGTCCCACAATAATAGCAATTGCTAATAAAACAATCGAGATGATAACAGTAATGACAATTGGCTGATTTCCACTTTGTTTCACCGCAATGGCAATATAAGCCCAAATAAAAACAAGCGGATAAACAGCGTCTCGGTTTTTTAATGTAAACATAATGCCCAGCGCAGCCCCTACCAGCAGCATAATAATCGTCCATGCTAATTCATTTAGGCCAAGCAAGTGCTGTATTCCATTTGCTTGAAATACGACAAATACATTAACAATAGTCGCAACAGAAATCCATCCAAGATAAAGCGAAATCGGCAGACGCATAAACCATGTCGTCATCCGAGAATGCTGAATAATGGAATATACAATCATTAATGTGCCTAAAATAAAGAGCATAACTAAAAGGGATAACTTATAGTAATCGTTTTGGAAAATAAAGATCCACGCACTATTTAACAAACAGTTTAGAAAAAACCAAATGCCTATACGTGCATATATTTCTTTTTGATCTTCTCTTGCAAAAAATTGGCGTATAACCCAAATGGTTAATAACAAATAAATAACGCCCCAGATAGCAAAGGCATAACCGGCTGGTGTAAACAACGTAGGAACTTGCGCAGAAGCCTCTGCCGTTGTTTTGCCTCCTATTGGAATCGCATTTGCTAAATAATTCACAAGAAGTGTAATAGCCAAGCCTACTGTATTTAATACAGCATACAAACGAAATTTTGCCATTTTGTTCTCTCCTTTCTTCTATTTATATGAGAATGTTTCGGAGACGAAAACGGCTCTTCCCTTCATTAATACCTCTTCTTCCCTAAAAATATGCATTTTTAAACAAAAATGATTAAAAATAGCTTCAAGAAGCTACCTCTTTAAGAGATAAAAACCGTTAGGGAACAATTTTCCATAACGCTTTCTATTTTTCAGAATATATGGTAAGTTAAACATAGACTAATAGGAAGTCCACTAGGGGTGCCGACCGGCTGAGACAAGTTTTCTTGATCCCTTTGAACCTGATCTGGCTCATACCAGCGTAGGAAAGTGGCAATGTTCAGTTTTGTACTGTCCTTTGCCACTCCGTTTATAAACGGAGTGTTTTTTATTTCCTTTATGTGCTTGTTTGTGACTTCCTCATATTAAAGGAGGATTTTGATGTCATTTTCATCTCAATTAAGACAAGAAGCAAACTATATTTACGAAGCCATTTTTAACCACCCTTTTATTAAAGGAATTGCTGAAGGAGACGTGCCAAAAGAGGCGCTTATTCACTACGTTTCTCAAGACTACGAATACTTAACAGCATTTGTCCGCATTTACGGCGCTGCTTTAACAAAATGCCGCACGCGTACCGAAATGGAAGCCTTTAATGCCGGCATTTCTACGGTATTACATAGTGAAGTACACCCTCATAATAATTTTTGTGACGTAGCAGGCGTACGCTATGAAGACCTCCACACTGAGGCTCTTTCACCAACGGCCAGCCACTACATTAACCATATGACAAGCGTTGCGCATACAGGCAGCTTAGCGGAAATCATTGCCGTGCTTCTTCCATGTCCGTGGACGTACGTTGAAATTGGCCAGCGCATTACGGAACAAGTAAATCCATCTCCTTCTCATCCTTTTTATGAATGGATTCAGTTTTATAATAATGAAGAAATGAATGGCACAACACAATGGTTTTGTAACAAGCTTGATGAACTCGCCGAACAAGCGACTGAAGAAGAACGTAATCGTATGAAAGATCACTTTATCAAAAGCTGTGAGCTGGAGTATTTATTTTGGGAAATGGCGTATACACAAGAAAAATGGCCGCTTTCTCAGCTTTCACTTTCAAAATAACGAAAAAGCCTCCTATCAGGAGGCTTTTTATTTCAATAATTTTTTAATCATTTTCAAGTTTTGTTTCTCTGAAGGATAGCGGAATGACAAATCAAACTTGGTTGTTTGAGACAGCATGCTTTTAAAATGAGAAAATGTCTGAAAGCTGTCTTTTCCATGATATTGGCCCGTACCGCTTTCTCCAACTCCGCCAAAGGGTAAATATGGCGTAGCGATATGCATAAGCGTATCATTTATACAGCCTCCTCCAAATGAAAGACGCTCCGTTATGACATTTTGTACATTTGCACTTTCCGTAAACAAGTAAAGAGCTAACGGCTTAGCTTTTTCTTGAACTTTATGAATAACTTCGTCTAGCGTTTCGTATTCAATCATAGGAAGAATAGGCCCAAAAATTTCTTCTTGCATAACGTCTGATGTCCAGCTTACTTCACTTAACACCGTAGGTTCTATTGTGAGCGTACTTTTATTATACCCGCCTCCAACTATAGCGTTTCCGTCTTTTAAAAACTCAACTAGCCGAATAAAATGGCGCTCACTGACAATACGGCCGTAGCGCTCACTTTCAAGCGGATTACTACCGTAAAATTGATAAATCGCTTCGCGAAGTTTCTCCACTAGCTGCGCTTTTACCTTTTTATGCACGAGCAAATAATCGGGAGCAACGCACGTTTGGCCTGCATTCATTCCTTTGCCAAACATAATTCGCTTCGCTGCAAGATCTAGGTTTGCATCTTCATGTACAATGCACGGACTTTTTCCTCCTAGCTCCAGCGTGACGGGAATAAGCTGCTTCCCTGCTTCTTGCATAATAATTTTCCCTACATTTACACTTCCCGTAAAGAAAATATAATCGAGGGGCTGCTTTAAAAGCATGCTCGTCGTGTCTACAGCGCCTTCAATCACCGTCACAAATGCGGGATCAAAAGCCTCAGCTAGTAATTCTTGTATAACCCGAGATACGCTAGGCGTTAATTCAGAAGGCTTTATAATCGCCGTGTTTCCAGCGGCAATCGCTCCTACTAAAGGAGACAGCGCTAATTGAAACGGATAGTTCCACGGAGCAATAATTAACGCGACTCCATACGGTTCAGGCACAATTTTCCCTTTAGAGCCCACGTGTGTTAAAGCGGTTTTTACTTTTTTAGGCTTCATCCATTTTGCTAAATGCTTAAGCGTAAACCGAATTTCCTCTAGTAAAATCCCAATTTCCGACGTGTACGCCTCTACTTCAGATTTATTCAAGTCTTGTTTTAAAGCATCCATAATTCTCTGCTCGTTTTGTTTGACTGCGTCTCTGAGCTTATTCAGCGCTTGAATGCGGCTGCTGATGCTCTTTGTCTTTTGTGCATAGAAATACTGCTTTTGTGTAGAGACAATATGTTCAATGACCGTTTCATCTGTGATATAGAATTGCTCGTGGTTCATCTCTTTCATCTCCCTATAAACATTCAGCTTCAACTGTAGCAAGCAAGCTTTTTAATAGCTCAACTGCCTCGTTTAAAGCCAATGAATAATATCTCTGCGTTCCTTTTTGCTCAATTTGCACAAGCTTTTGATCACGTAAAATTTTTAAATGATGAGAAATTGCCGGTCGTGATAAAGTAGACTCGTTTGCAATTTCATTAACGGTTAAAGGCTCTTTTTCCGCGAGCAGCAAAATAATATCTTGTCTTGCTGAATCACTTAGAGCCTGAAAAATAGGAATGCTGGCACGAAATAACTCCACTGCTTTTTCACTCATAAATATTCTCCTTTATTTAATTTCTTGTGTTCTGCGGACAACGGATGAAAGCCACTTTCTTGGTACAAAGCGCGGGATGAAGGTGGCGAGACGAAACTGTACTCCTGGTACGATAACCGTCTGCCCTTTCATAAATTTTTTATAGCCCGCTTTAGCAACTGCTTCTACATCCATTGCACCGCTTTGAAAAAGCTTAGAATTGCTCAGCTGAGCCCGGTCGCTAAAACCCGTTTTAGTTGGACCCGGGCATAGAGCACTTACCGTTACATTGGTACCTCTTAATTCATTTTCAAGGGCCTCTGTGAAAGATAATACGTACGCTTTTGTTGCGTAATACACTGTCATAAGCGGACCCGGCATAAATGCAGCAACGGACGCAATGTTTAAAATTTTCCCGTGATTTCTTTTGACCATATCGGGTAAAAATAATTTTGTTAAATGAGTTAATGCTCGGATATTTAAGTCAATCATGTTTAACTCTTCATCTAAAGCTGTTTCAATAAATTTACCGTATAGTCCAAAACCTGCATTGTTCACTAAATAATCAACGTGCATTTCTTTATTTTTAAGTTCTTCATACAGTGACTGTATCTCTTCTTCTCTTGATAAATCCTTTACAACCGTTATTACGTCAATATTATAAGTAGATTTTAAATTCTCTCTAATCGCTGTTAGTTTATCAGCACTTCTGGCAACTAAAATTAAAGAATGGCCATCCTTTGCGAATTGATAAGCTAACTCTTTACCTATTCCTCCGGACGCACCGGTGATGAGCGCATAATGCTGTGACATAGTGTTCACTCCTTATGTTTATATGTTCAAGAACTTAAACATTTAAACTTATCTTATAGGATTCATTTTTTCCCGTCAACTGTTTTCTATACTCTCCTTTTCTTTTATGTTTTCCATTTTTGCCATTTGCGCATTTCTGTACATTTTTTTACAAAATATGCGTTTTCTTTACATAGAAGGCTAATGTCGTCTAGTTTTGACAACCTTTGTCACCTAGCAGGAAAACAAGTGAAGATATGGTGAATACAACATACAACAAATAATCCATTACATAGTTGGATGAAAATAGATAAGGGAGGAAATGAAAAATGATGGAGACGTATACAATTAAAAAAGTAAGTGATCAATTAGAGGTAGAAAAGAAAACGTTAAAACAATGGGAAAAATTATTGGGCAGCTATTTAACAATTGAACGAGTAGATGGGGCCCGTGTCTATACAGAGGAACAAATTGAATTATTTAATGATATTAAACAGCTGTTTGATGAACAATGTACGTTAGATGAAGTCAAAGAATATGTTCAGCTGCTGATAAAGGAACAAGAAGAGCAGGAGCATTTAGTGATGGAATCAGAGGCAGCGGTTTCAAAAGAAGAAGAACCAGCAAAGTTGAAAACTGCTAAAAAAGAAAACGTCATTGATTTTCAAGAACACTCCAATAAACAAATGAAGCAAGAAAAGAAAAAAGCTGCTGAAAAGCAAGAAAGCATTTCAGAGAATAAGCAAGAGAAGACCCCTCCTATACCTGAAGCACGATTAGCTACTGAAGAAGAAAAGCAGGCTATTTCTGCTTCTATTGAAGAACCAAAACCAAACGACCTTGTCGTGAATGAAAAAGAGCTGCTTCAAGGGGAACTAGTAGAAGCTGTTCGCCGCTATGAAGATGTGTTTGAAGTACTTGATACGTTTAAAGCTGATTTGTTAAAAGAAATGCGAGAAGGAATGCGAAATGAAGTTCGGGAAGAAATTGTCGGAGAAGTAAAAAAAGAGCTTGAAAAAAGTGCTACTCAAACTGTAGAAATGGTGGAGTCGGTCGGGGCATATATCTCTGAGTCTTCAGAACGCAGCGCAAGAGATGTAGAAAATATGTCTAAAAAAATTATCCGTTCTAACGAAAAATCGTTTGATGAAGTCACTTCTTTGATTGAAGATTATTCAACAATTGCGGAAGAAAAAACAGAGGATATGCGCCTGTTCATGAAAGATGTCATGGAGAATGCGGATGAATCCTCTAAGGAAATGCAGTATTTATTAGACCGATTCTCAAGCAATTCTACCGTTGCAATGAATCAAGTAAAATTTATGGTTGAAAAATTAAATAATTCTTCAACTAATACGACAGAAGAGCTTCGTGATTTAATTGATTCGATGAATGAAGAACGAGTCTATTATTTGAAAGAAATGGAGAAAGAGCGTAAGCTTCATCGTCAAAGCGTAGCTGAACGCGAAGAAATGTTTAGTGATTTTGTCCAAACCTTCAGACAAACCGCCGCTGCTGATATGAAGCGAAAACGGAAGTGGTGGAAGCTGTTTCTCTCCTGAAAACACCGGCCCTATGATAATAGGGCCGGTGTTTTTTGATGGTATAAGCACTAGTAGTTTGTCTATACGAAACGTTAAGGTAACCTATGCTGATGAGACGTTATACTTTGAAAAGCATGATAGCCGCTTACCGATACGCCTATAGTCCCCGCTCCCGGAAACACTGTATCTCCGCACAGCCACAGCCCTTGTAAGCCGGATCGATGCGAAATGCTGTTGAACAAGGCATGATCTAACGTTTGCGGAAAGCCTCCCACTCCGCCGTTTGGGCGAGAAGTGAACCTTTCCCATGCTTTAGGAGCTCCTGAAATTTGATGCTCTGCTTCTTCAATGTTAGGAATGATAGTTTTAATTCCTGCTATCATTTTTTTCTCAAGAACTTGTTTTTGAACATCATAGGTTTCCTTGTTACTCCACTTGCTAAGCTCAATGTGAGTAGATGCTGTAATTGTACGCTTGCCTTCCGGCGCACGAAAACGATCGTCAGGATGAGACACGGAGATAAATAAATGATTTCCTTCCGTCATCTCGCCTTGTTCGGATTGAAGCACTTGCTGAAACAACTCTACCTTCTGCGGAAGATCTCTTTCATCAATCGCAACATACATCGAAAACGTTCCCCACTGCGGAAGCTCGCTTTTTTCTTTGGCCCTCTTATGGATATGTTGGTAATCTTCATCATGCAGTAAAGACTTTAAGCTTTGAATTGGCGCGTTGCATACAACGTCTGAAGCGCGGTAGCGGTTACCTCTATGATCATGCACGATCCACTCGTCGTTATCACGCTCTATCTTTACTACTTTCCTTCCTAGAGTCGTTTTTCCTCCGTTGGCTTTAATAGATTTTTGCAGGGCTTCTGCGACTTTGTATAAGCCACCGTTCACATAGAAAGCTCCTTCGTGATAAATATCCAACGCTAGACATCCGATAAGCATTGAACAGTTCTCACTCGTTGTCTGCATGCTGTCTATTAATTGACCATCAATAAAATGAATAAAGTCCGTTTCGTCTAGCAACCTGTGTTTTTTTAGTAAATGACTAAACGATTGATGAAAATAAGGTAATAACTTCACAGACCCAAGATTTAACGAACTTACCAGCCTACTCCACTCACCGATTGTGAGAGGAGGAAGAACCGGCAGCGGCCGCATGAGCTTGCGAATTTCTTTTGCAACTCTAAAAATACTTTCATAGAAGCTCCTAATATTCTTCGCTTTATGAGGAAATTGTTTTTGAAGATACGAAATATGCTGATACCGGTCTTGATAATAAATTAGTGTACGATGTGGAAGATGAACTTTCATGATTTTCTCAAGAGAAATCTTTTCAATTTCTAGGCCCAGGTACGTGCTGATTCGCTCATGGATCCCTCCGCGCTCAAACCCCATTCCAAGCGTCGCTCCGACAGGAAATGTATAGAGATGGCGCTGAAATTTCCCGGCACAGCCTCCCCACTCTCGAGAAGCTTCTAAAACCGTCACTTCATGGCCATGTTTAGCTAAAAGCGCTCCCGCTGTTAACCCACCTATTCCTCCACCTATTACAACAACTTGCTTATGCATGTTTTCACCTTCTTTAACTCTTTCTTCTATTGTGCAAAAAAAAGAAGCTCACCGCAATTTAGAAGCGGCTCGTTACGGCAATAAAAAAGCTGTGAATGATCTCACAGCTTTTTGGCTTATTTCGTAATCACTCCACAAACAATTCGATCTCCTGAGTTTCCTGAAGGATCTGTTGTGTAATCGTCTACTTTATCATGTATCACTAATGCCGACCCATCCATATCTATAAGAGAATTCGGCTTTCCTTCTTGCAACGTCACAAGAGAAGCAAAAATTTCGGTATCTACTTTTCCATTTGGCGCAACTTCTAAGTTGGGCAAGTCACCCGCATGCGGGCCTTTTGTATTTTTAAAGCCGTGTTCACGTTTAAAAGGATTAAAATGGGCCCCTGCTGTTTTGAAATCCGGCACCTCACATTTTCCTATTTCATGAATATGAAATCCATGTCTCCCGGGTGAAAGACCTTGAGCAGTTAATTTAATTTGCACACCGTTCTTTGCTTCTGTCAGCGTAGCCTCTCCTACTTTTTTGCCTGACGTATTCGTTAAATCTACTTTAACAGGTCCTACCGATACCTCGCTCGTTTCTTTCGCTTCCTCGGTTTTCAGGTGGTTTTCATGAGCGTTATTTTGCTCTTTTACCATGCTGCATGCTCCTAACAATAACAGAACAAAGACTACGCATCCGTTCATTATCAACTTTTGCATCCGTGATTCCTCCTTTTGCTTATTTATCACCATCCTTTCACTATTTTCCTTTTTTTAGACATCAAAAATAAGATTGAGACATACGTTCACCTTACCAAAGAAAAAATCCGAACGAGTTGGATTCTTAATGAAGAACCTCAATTCATCGTTCGGATTTTCCTTCAACTAAAATACTTTGTTTTAACGTCTTACTTTTGTTTAAAGTTGTATTCTTTTTCCGTTCCGTTTGAAAAACGAACTTCTAATTCAAACGACTGAAAATCTTTTTTTAGGCCAAACGCATCGATTACTTCCTTTTTTACATCTTCATCGGGGGTGCGCTGATCAAAATTTAACTTTTTAAATGTTGAAGATAATTTATTAAACGCTTTGTCTCCGTTCAAGTGCTCATCGTTAATATTATCATCCACTTTGGCTTCTATCTCATCGTTTTCATTTTCATAGTCGGCTTCATAATCATTATTAAGCCCCTTGTAGTCTACTTCTAAATCAAATTTTGAAAAGTTAAAAGATGTGTTTTCACTTTGATTATCATAGCTCATCGGCGTTCCGCCATTTGTCACGCCTTGTTTATTTTGAGCTTCTCTTGCGGGTGCCGCATCATCATTGTGGCATGCTGAAAGTACGCTCATACCTATAAGGGAAAAGAATATGAAAAAGGGTCTTTTCTTCATTGTATTTCCTCCTTTGACTTCACTCTTCCTTCCCTTTATGTCCACAAATTCAATTTATATACGCCTTCACTAGAAAACCCCGCTCTCTAAAAAGAAAGCGGGGTTTTTCGTCTTGTTTATTTTACATTAGAATAAGAAATACTGTACATGCTGTTAAAATACGTATTATAAAGAGCTTGAACAGCACGGTCTAAAGCGTCTGCTTTCACACCAAACATCATGCTTACCTCAGAAGAACCTTGGTTAATCATTTCAAGATTCACTTCAGCACGAGCAAAAGCTTCTGTAGCTTTCGCAGCAATTCCTACTGTACTATTCATTCCCTCTCCTACTACCATAACCATAGCAAGATTACGTTCAATAAAGATTTCATCTACTTCAAGTTCTTTTTCAATTCGAGCAAATACGCGTTTTTCCACATCTGGCGTAAGCTGATGCTCGCGCATGATGACAGAGATATTATCAATTCCTGAAGGAGTATGTTCGTATGAAATACCTTCATCTTCTAAAATTTCAAGCAATCTTCTGCCAAAACCAATTTCACGGTTTAATAAGTATTTGCTCACATGAATATTGCAAAAACCTTTGTCACCAGCGATTCCAACTACTGGCGTATCGCCGTGAGGGCGCTCAGCTACAATGAATGTACCTTTTGCTTCAGGATTATTTGTATTCTTAACACATACAGGAATGCCTAGTTTATAAACCGGCTCTAGCGCTTCATCATGGAAGACAGAAAAACCTGCATAGGATAGTTCACGCATTTCTCTGTATGTGACTTCTTTCATTTCATGAGGCTTTTCCACAAGTCTTGGATCTACGCTGTAAATAGCATCTACGTCAGTAAAGTTTTCATACAAGTCAGCTTTTACTCCTGCTGCTACAATTGAACCTGTAATATCTGACCCACCGCGCGAGAACGTAACCATGTTCCCTTCTTCAGAGTAGCCAAAAAATCCTGGAATCACCAAAATGCCCGAACGCTCTCTTAGCTGCGGCAGTTTTTCATAAGACAGCGGAAGCACTCTTGCTCTTCCTGGTTCATCAGAAACAAAAATACCTGCTTCTTTTGGATTTACATAATGAGCTTCAAACCCTAAATGGTTTAAATAAGCAGCCATTACCTTTGCGTTATTATCTTCTCCACTTGCTTTGAGACAATCTAATAAGCGAAACGGATCGTTTTTATGTAAATCAATAAGTGATTGTAAATTCGCAATAATATCAGTAATAATCGTTTCTGGCATAGACAAGTCAACCACGATTTCACGATAGCGATCGATTACTTGCCCAAACTCATCGACGTAATCTTCTCCAAGCTGTATTTTGGCAGAAAGTGCGATTAACAAATCTGTCATTTTTGTATCTTCTCCGTATCGCTTGCCCGGAGCTGATACAACTACCAGCTTTCTCTCTTTATCAGACGTTACAATATGCGCAACCTGTTTAAATTTCTCTGCGCTTGCAACTGAACTCCCGCCAAACTTCGCAACCTTCATGTTTGAGACACTTCCTTACTTTGTTTTTAATATTCGATTATTGTACCATATTTTATCAAGTAGAAAAGCTTATCTATCTAACTTTTCTAAAAATTAAAGGAATACTACCGTAATTGTACTCTCATAAAGAACAAATGTCTACCACAAAAACACAAAAGACTGATTTTACATGATGTAAAATCAGTCTTTATTTGTTATTCCGCTTTTGGTTTTTTTAATACACCTACAAGGACCGCTGTCACAATGGCACCAATTAAAATTGCTAGTGCATATAAAAGAGGATTTCCTTGTACAATTCCGATAACGAATACACCGCCGTGTGGTGCTGGTAAACCGATGTGGAACATCATTGTTAAAGCACCTGCTACTGCAGCACCGATAACCGATGCAGGAATAACACGGCCTGGGTCAGCTGCTGCGAATGGAATCGCACCTTCTGTGATAAATGAAAGACCCATTACATAACACGTTTTACCTGTTTCACGCTCTTGGCGAGTAAATTTGTTTTTGAACAAAGTTGTCGCAATAGCCATACCTAGTGGCGGAACCATACCGCCTGCCATAATCGCTGCGTGTGGAGCATAGTTTCCAGCATCAATCATTGCGATACCAAATGTAAAGGCTGCCTTATTAATAGGACCACCCATATCAATAGCCATCATACCGCCTAAGATAATACCTAATAATACTAAGTTACCCGTGCCAAATCCACTTAACCAGTGCGTTAACCCTTTGTTAATTGCACTAACTGGCTCATTTACAACATAAAGCATAATCAATCCTGAGATAAAAATCCCAAATAGCGGATAAAGAAGAACTGGCTTAATTCCATCAAGAGCTTGCGGCAGGACGCTGAACAATTTCTTTAATCCCACTACTACATAACCCGCTAAGAAACCAGCGATTAAACCACCTAAGAAACCGCCTCCGCCAGAAGCTGCTAAAAGACCTGCAACCATACCAGGAGCTAAACCAGGACGATCAGCAATACTCATTGCAATGAACCCTGCTAGTACCGGTACTAGTAAAAAGAATGCATTATCTCCGCCAATTGTTTTTAGCGCCGCTGCAAACGCATTGTACGTTGGATCTTTCGGTTCTGCTGAGTGAATACCAAACATAAATGAAATGGCGATTAAGATCCCGCCCCCTACAACAAACGGAAGCATTGCTGATACACCGCTCATTAGGTGTTTGTAAAACCCTGTACGCTCTGATCCTTTACTTTCTCCGCCTTCTTTGCTGCCACCGCCGCCGCTGTATACAGGAGCGTCTCCCTTTAACGCGCGGTTAATTAATTCTTCGGGCTTACGAATTCCTTCAGCTACTGGAACTTGAATAACTTTTTTACCTGCAAAACGTTCCATTTCTACTTGCTTGTCCGCTGCAACAATAATAGCGGTAGCGTTTTCAATTTCTTCCTTCGTCAACGCGTTTTTAACACCGCTGGAACCATTTGTTTCAACTTTGAGCGTCACGTTCATGTCTTTCGCTTTTGCTTTTAGGCTATCCGCTGCCATATACGTGTGGGCAATTCCCGTTGGACAAGCCGTTACAGCAAGCACTAATTGATCTGAAGCTGTATCCACTTCTTCTTCCGGCGCTTCATTTTCAGTTTCTTTATCATCAATTGCTTTAATGACTTCATCAATTGATGATGCTGTTAGCAACGTTTTTCGGAACGATTCGTCCATTAATAACGTAGACAAACGAGATAATGTTTCTAAGTGAGCATTATTCGCGCCTTCACTCGCTGCAATCATGAAGAATAAATGTGCAGGCTGTCCGTCTAATGATTCATAATCAATACCTTCTGTTGAGCGTCCAAATGCAATGGCCGGTGTTTTTACGGAGCTTGTTTTTGCATGCGGAATGGCAATGCCTTCCCCAATTCCCGTTGTACTTTGAGATTCACGATTTAAAATTGCCTCTTTATAGCCAGCTCGGTCGCTTAAGCGACCAGCTTCGTCTAATTTTCCAATTAACTCATCAATAACATCAGCTTTTGACGTGCTTTTTAAATCAAGAATGATTGTATCTTTTTTTAATAGTTCTGTAATTCTCATTCTCGGTTCCCCCTACTCTACCTTTGTGATTGACACTTGTTCACGAAGCGTCTTTACATCTTCTGCTGTACATAATTCAAGTGAGAATGCTGTGGCACTTCCTGAAGCAACTCCTGTTTGAAAGGCTTCTAATAAATCCCCTTGCTTTACATAAGAAGCAATAAATCCAGCTACAAGTGAATCGCCAGCTCCAACAGAATTCTTCACTGTTCCTTTAGGGACTGTGGCACTGTAGACACCGCTTTCGTTAATAAGAAGTGCTCCATCGCCTGCCATGGATACAACGACGTTTTGCGCTCCTTGTTCCACAAGTTTTTTACCGTATACTAGCGCATCTTCTGCACTGTTTACTTCTACATCAAACAATTCTGCAAGTTCATGATGATTTGGTTTGATAAAAAACGGCTTGTGAGACACGACGTCTAGCAAGGTTTTTCCACTTGCATCTACTACTACTTTTACTCCGTTCGCTGCTGCTAGTTCCGTTAACGTTTCATACACAGAACTTGGAAGCGTTTTCGGTATACTTCCTGCCAATACGAAGATATCGCCTTCAGTCATTTGCTTTACTTGAGTCAATAAAGACTGAAGCGCTTCGTCTGTAATAGCAGGTCCCTGACCGTTAATTTCTGTTTCTTTTTCCGTTTTTAACTTTACGTTAATGCGGGTATCTCCATCAACTCTTGTAAAAGCTGTTTCAATATTCTCCGCTTTTAAGTAGTCTTTGATATAGGTTCCTGTAAAGCCGGCTACAAAACCGAGAGCTTTATTATCAACATCTAATCGCTTTAAAACGCGAGAGACGTTAATGCCTTTCCCTCCTGGAAACTTGGCTTCATTCGTTGTGCGGTTAAGTCCGCCTTCTTCGAATGCTGAAACATGTACTACGTAATCAACGGATGGGTTCAACGTACATGTATAAATCATGATTTCACAACCTTTATGTCTGTTTTGTTTGCATACTGTATAAGTACATCACTAGGTACGTCATTTGTTATAATTTTTGCTTCATGTAAATCGGCTATTTTCGCAAAACTTGTTTCAAAAAACTTAGTAGAATCTGATAAAATATAAGATTCTCTAGAAAGCTTCATTGCCGTTTGCTTGATCAATGCTTCTTCTGGATCAGGAGTTGTATATCCATATTGATGATGAATCCCATTCGCTCCCATAAAGCACTTATCAAAACGATACTGCTCAAGACTTAAAAGAGCTCCATTGCCGATTAAAGCGCCCGTTTTATGTTTAACAGATCCTCCAATTAAATAGAGGGTGATACCTTGTTCTAGCATCGGGTTTAAATGCATTAAACCATTTGTCACGACAACTACATCTTTTTGCTTCAAAAAAGGAATCATTTCATACGTTGTAGTTCCTGCATCTAAAAAAATACAGTCACCTTCATTTATAATGGAAGCCGCATACTCTGCAATGTTTCGTTTATCTTGAATATTTTTAGCAGATTTTTCGATAACGCTCAGTTCGATTCGTTTACTGCGAATAAGCGAAGCGCCACCGTGAACACGTTTGAGCATTTGCTCTTCTTCTAGTTGACTTAAGTCTCTTCTAATTGTGGATTCCGAAGCGCCTGTAACTTCGATAAACTCTTGCACTTTTACAAGTTCTTTCTCTTTTAAAAGTTTTAAGATTAGTTGATGTCTCTCCGGCGTTAACATGTTCTAGCTCCTTTTTCAAAAAAGCGTTTTCATTTATTTCATGTACTTACTTTATCACGGTTTACATTCAAAATCAATCATAAAAAATCAAAAACATTCATTTTTTTAATTACAAAATAAAGTTTTTTGAACGAACAATTAGATTTGCATTTGTTTTGATAATAGTTTATACAAAAGGAAATAAGCTGGTAATTCAATAATTTGTCTACTTTTCTCATTATATGTAAAGGTTTTCTTGCAACTAATTAGCTTTGACTGTTTTTGACTATTTCTTGACCGATTTAATTTCTCTTGACTGAATTATGTTTAGCTTGTCCCGTTTTAATGAGAGCCTATACATCAAAAAAGTTGTCCACCTTTTTGGACAACTCAAAGTGACCCATCATTTAAATAAAAACAGAAGCATATATAATATAGAAGCAAGGGCAGAAGAAATAGCCAAACTTGAGATAAACCGAACGAGTCTTTTCTTAATGAACTGCGTTAATTCAATTTCTCTTACTTGAGTTTTTTCATTTTGCATACAATATCCCTTCTTTAATCAAAATTTCCTAGTAGCTAAAAGTGACTACTCGCAGAATATGCTTTTATGTATTGTATGCAAGCGTTAAAAAAAAGATACAAATTCAACAAAAAAGCTACTCTTAGCTAGAGTAGCTTTCATCTTTCCATACATCTGCTTCAATTACTGCATCCGCTCGAATCGAATATGTATAACAAGGCCCTGTCACCATCAGCGTATTCGACTGCAGAGAAACTTTATCGATTGTCACTCGTTCATATCTTTGAATATGTCCTGCTTCATAGACGTGAAGGGTTACTGGATGATGCTCCGAGTAACTGTTCATAATGACATTTTCAATATGCTCAATCTTTTCTTTTTTCAACCCTAAAGACTGCTTATGCGCCTCGGGACTGTACATTTTCTTCATTTTCTCTAAATGCTCAGGCATTACTAACTTCGCATACTGTTTTAATTCATCTTGATACACGTTCATTCTCCCCCTTGACTCTTGCTTCTATTTTACCGAACGAACATTCTCATTGCAAAACTTTTTAATCAAAATAAAAGCAAACAATTCATTTTTTCATACTCCATAAAAACTGTCAAAAGATTTTATGTTGATAGCAGAAATTGATTTTTTAAAAAATAATAATATCCCATCTTTAATTCAGCCTCTAGAGTTGGTATAATACATTGTCATGACTGTGTTTTCGGAGTTTTTGATGATTGGAGGTAACGTTCATGATCAATAAAATAAAAGAAATTATCCTCATTATTCTAGGAAGCCTCATTTTCGCACTGGCCATTAATTATTTTGCTATTCCAAATGAATTAGCAGAAGGCGGCGTAACCGGTGTAACAATGATTACCTATTATGTACTAGGCTGGTCTCCTGGTATCACAAACTTTATATTAAACGGTTTGCTGGTACTGATTGGATACAAATTGCTTCACAAACGTGTGATTGCTTACACAATTATATGTATTATTTTCACATCTCTATTCCTACATATAACTGAAGGACTGGGAAATCCTCTTGACGATACGCTACTGGGGGCTATTTTTGCTGGTATTTTAGCCGGTGTAGGACTCGGGCTTGTGTTTAGAGGTGGCGGAACTTCCGGAGGCTCGGCAGTTATCGCCCGCTTAGCTAATCAATATCTAGACTGGAATATTAGCAAAACGATGCTAGCAATTGATTTATTAGTTGTAGCAAGCGCCTATTTTGTCATCGGTGGAGAAAAGACGATGTACACGGTTATTTCTCTTTATATCGGAACAAAGGTGCTTGATTATATTATTGAAGGACTCAACCCCCGCAAAGCAATCACTATTATTTCACACCGTTCAGCTGAAGTAGCCGAACAAGTTAACAAAAAGATGCAGCGAGGCGTCACTGTCTTTTCTGCTCATGGAAGCTATACAAAAGAAGCAAAAGACGTATTGTACGTAGTTGTGAACAAACAAGAACTATTAGAGTTAAAGCGCATTATTCATAAAGTCGATGAACAGGCTTTTGTGGTTGTCCACGATGTGCGAGACGTCTTTGGAGTAGGTTTTACTATTCCAAAAGCCAGCTAAAAACCCGCTGTAAAAAAGCGGGTTTTTTCTATTATATATGTTTGCGCTGAAAATACAGTAAACCTGCTACTCCAAAAAGCAGAAAGCTGCTTATAACAACCACTAAGAAATTCTGTGTAGTCAGCATCAACCCCCATGATGCTTTTCCAGTTACACCTAACATTCCATACATTGGCTGAGTCCATGGGTACCAGGGGCCAAATCGTTCAGAATTAGCAACTAATAAATTCGGTAGTGTTAAGATGACGTTGACTGTCAAAGATGCTCCAAAGCTAGAACATGCCATTGACACAGCTAGCATAAACGCAAGAATGGGCAACACCGCAACCCATCCGCCTAGCATATTTCCAGCTATCATCTTTAATGGCACAGCGCTCGGATAGTCTTTTAACATGCTAACTCCTAATAAAACAACCAATACAAGCACTTGAAGAATCCCCATGAAAGCTGCTGCTGTAATCAATTTTGCTCCGTATACCGATGTCCTTGTCACAGGAAGAGATAATAATTGCTTCCATCCTCCCGCTTCGTGTTCATACCGACAGATGAAGGATGTTACTAACCCGCCAATTAACGGATAAAACAGCAATCCGTGAACATTGGCAATCAAGGCATCTGCCATTGCCCATTTCATTCTCCCGCTTGGCATTGCCTGATCACCTACAAAAAGGATAATAGCGATTAGAATAGGACTCACAAAAAGGTACGTCCAGGCTTTTGTTTTAAACAATTTAAACGATTCTATCCTACATAATTGCAAAAACATTTAGGCCACATCCTTTTTGATAAAGTGCAAGGCGCCTGCAGCATATAGGAAAATACCGATAATTACACCTGCTATTATGTACATATTCCGATAGTCAGAAAACGCTAGCATTGGCCATTGCCAGAAAAACCAGCTCGGCAATTCTCTCATACCACTCATCGTCACACTCATCACAATACCTAGTGCAAGAGAGCGGCCTTGATTTTTAAAAAGCATAGATAACCATATTTGAATAGCTACAAATGGAATGGCAGAAAAAAACGGATAAAAGGTATACACGAAAAGATTTTTCCAAGAAGACGGAAAACCAAATCCTAACCACCAGCCTAACCCAATTATACCGATTAATAGAACAGCAGAAGCGATAAGTAGCATAAACATAACTACTACAAATTTTGCTGTATAAACACTCAGTCTGCTCACAGGTAAGCTCAGCAGCTGCTTCCATGAGCTTCTATGATATTCAATATGTGCTACATTTGAAGCAAGAATCGTTCCTCCCAGTAAAAAAGCTATTGGAAGCGTGATGTTTAGTTCATGTAAAAGACCTTCCCACACATTCGGATTTTGCTGAATTAAATATTCATATCGAACGCTATAATCAACTAGAGTTAAGCCAATTACACCCGCTGGACCTAAAAATAGTAAAAACCAGAGCCATTTTCTTTTTAACTTTATACACTCAGCCTGCAGTATTTTTGTGAACATATCTATTCTCCTCGCTTGTCAGCTTTAAAAAGATATCTTCTAATGATTTCGATTTTTCTTCAACTCGGTAGATTGAGACATTTTCTTGCACAAGCTGATAAACAAGATGTGCCACTTGCTCATGATCAATATAATCTAAAAGAAGACTATGTTTATCGATAGTAGGTACAAACCCGTTTGCTAATAGTATTGTTTTAGCCTTTTCTATCTCTCCTGTTGTAAATGCCACTTGATGCTTAGCTTTTTTGCGAAGCGATTCAATCGAGCCATTAAATAGCATCTTTCCTTTTGTAATAATACCTACTTGAGTCGCTAAATGGTCGATTTCATAGAGTAAATGACTTGAAATCAATACGGTAACTCCGTTTTCCCCTGGCATTTCTTTAATTAATGAACGAATTTCTTGAATTCCTGCAGGATCCAGTCCGTTGGTTGGTTCGTCTAAGATTAATAAACGAGGATTTCCAAGGAGTGCAGAAGCAATACCAAGCCGCTGTTTCATTCCAAGAGAAAAGCCTTTGACTAGGCGATTTGCTTCTTTTGTTAATTTTACAATATTTAGTACTTCATCCACTCTGTTTTTAGATACACCTAGTATTTTACGAAGTACCTCTAAATTTTCTCTTGCAGTTAAATGCGCATAATAGGAAGGGCTCTCTACAAGTGAACCTATCTTTTTTAAGGCTTGAATATGCTGCCTGTGATTTTTTATTCTTTCTCCAAACAGCTCAATTTCCCCGCTCGTTGGCTTCATTAGCCCGAGCAACATTCGGATCGTTGTCGTCTTCCCTGCTCCATTAGGCCCTAAAAACCCGTAGATTTCTCCTTCTTTAATGGATAAATTCACTTCATCTACAGCTTCTGCTCCTTTAAATACTTTTATCAGCTGAGTCGTTTTAACAATTTCCACTTTTATCACCTCTCCTTTACTATAAACAGCCAAAGTTAAGAGGACGGAAAAGAAAGGTTAAAATTCGTTTAAAAAAGCGAGTGAATTAATCACTCGCTTTGTACACAATTTGAATATCCGTTCCATGTTTTGTAGAATGAATTGACCACGTTAACTCCATTTCTTTAATCATCGCATCCACAATCGCTAGACCTACACCGTTTTGCTTCGTATGGCTATTCTTTTTAAAGCCTGACCCTTTATCAGAAATGGTGAGAGAAGATAAATCATGCTCTTGAACAAGACGAAAGCTAATAAAGTTACCTTCTCTGGCATGACGAATGACATTTTGACATAAATTATCTATTATTCTTTCTAACCACTGAACATCTCCGCGCCAATATATGGACTGAGAAGGCAGTTGAATATCTACTTCCATATTCTCTTCTTCAAATAATGGATACCATTGCGCAATGCTTTTTCTAAGAAATCGAGCCATATCAACTTCCTCTTCCCGATATGGATATTTTCCATTTAACAGCAGCGTATAGGAAAATAAATTATCTATTAAATCACTAACAAATTCTACTTTTGTATCAATTACCTCAAGAGATTGTTGAATGTTCAAGGCCATTTCTTCGTTTTTCAGCTGATAAATATGCGTTCGAACAGTCGTGAGCGGTGTTCGTAAGTCATGCGATAGACTCATAATTAAGTCTTGCCGCAGCTGTTCTTCTTGCTTCTCTCGATACCGGCTTTCATGAAGCTGTTTAACCATTTGATTAAAGGATTGTTCTAGCTGACCAATTTCATCCGTGGACTCAGATACAACAGGTAAAGGAATTCCTCGCTCGCCTTTGTTGTTCATAGCAGCTTGTAACACTCGCAGCCTTTTTCGAATTCGAAGAAAAAAGAACAGAGAAAGTACAATAAAAGAAAGCACAATAATAAAAACAAATCCTAAATAAATATTATAGTAGGCTGGGTCTAGCCTTTGAATAGGAGGCTCAACGGCTTTTTCTGGCACTTCAATGACCATAAAACCTTGCTTTTTATCTGTTCCAATAAAGGTAATAACCGTATACGGATTGTTTCCGTATCGTTTTTTTATAAATTCAGCCGTATAAGACGATGACCATTGCTTCGGAAGGGCTGCATGATAAGGAAGCGGAAGCTGTGTTTGTCCATCTTCGTTTACCCAGAACATTGAAGCTTCAGGGTATTTTTCTTTTAATAATTTTAGCTTTTGATTAATTGTTTTCTCATTTGCTCCTTCTAGCTTTCGGGCTTCTTCATTCCACATTTGTTCGTAGTAGCTTTTTCCTTTATACTCTTCATTTAATAATCCTTGAATGTGCATAAAAGGGACGGTGATCAGCCATGAGCCTGCAAAAAATGATACCGGTATAATTAGTACAGCTGAAAGCATAATTAAGATATACTTCGTGATAAGAGACTGTGTAACGTTCATTGCTTTACCCTGTACCCAATCCCTCGTATTGTTTCAATAATTTCAGGCTTAGCTGCATTTTTCTCCAATTTTTCTCGTAAATAGCGAATATGTACCATTAATGTTTTATCTCCTTCTATATAACGCTCTTTCCATACTCCTTCATAAATTTGTTCTTTTGTTAAAATTTGATTTAAATGCTGAAGGAAATAAGTAAAAATATGAAATTGCTTACCTGTTAAACTAATTTCTTCACTTGTCTCTCTGTTCATCACGCGATAGTCTATCATCGAAATATGCAAATGTTTTACAATAAGCTCTTCTTTCTTTCTTGAAAATCTCCTTAACAATACTTCGAGCCTTGCAAGCAGCTCTTCTGGATGAAACGGCTTTGTGACATAGTCATCGGCAAACTCTAGCCCCATGATCTTATCTTCTAGGGCTGTACGAGCTGAAAGCATTAAAATCGGGACATCAGGTGCTAGTTTTTTAAGCTTTTTTCCCACTGTAAATCCATCTAACCCAGGCAGCATTACATCTAGAATGACAATATCCGTTTGTTCAATAAACTGACTGGCGATATCTCCTGATTGTAACCAAGTAACTTCATAGTTTTGCTTTTTAAGCTCATTTTGAATCATTAATCCAATTTCTTCATTGTCTTCAATGTATAAAACGTGATTCATGCGCACACCCCCTTTACTTCTTTTTCCATTTTATCGAATTCTTGTTAACGATAAAAGCCTAAAAAGCTAAAAGGCGACGCCTTTTAGCTTTTTTCTTTACACGTCCATTTAATTAACAAGCCGCAGTGCGTTAATCCTCCCCCAAACCCATAGAGAATAAGGAGGTCATTATCCTGTACTTTTCCTGTCATTATTCCTTCGTTCAAGGCAAGCGGAATAGAAGCTGAAGATGTATTTCCGCAGTATTGCACACTCGTTAACGTTTTATCCATTGAAACACCTGTTTTAGCACAAATAGCTTCAATCATCCGAAGGTTTGCACTGTGCGGAATAAACCAATTTACATCAGAAAGAGAAATGGAAGTACCCTTTAACAATGCTTCTACTCCTTTTGGAATCGTTCGGACAGCAAAGCGGTATACTTCACGCCCATTTTGAACTAAATTTCCGCTCGCGTTAATTTTTTTTCCTGAAAGAGTATCAGATAAATTAGAACGATATAAATTCACCCCTCCGCTTCCGTCCGTTCCGTAGTGACATCCTAAGAAACTTGGATTATGCTCATCGTATTCTACAAGCATAGCTCCCGCTCCGTCACCGAACAGCACGCAGGTAGCCCGGTCCGTATAATCTGTAATTTTCGACATGACTTCAGCACCAATAACTAAAATCTTTTTATGCAATCCGGACGTCACTAAGCCGTTCGCCACGTGAAGTCCATATGTAAAACCGGCGCATGCGGCACTTAAATCAAATGCAGCAGCTTGATTAATATGAAAGTAATCTTGAACATGACACGCTACGCTAGGAAAAAAGTGATCCGGCGTTGTTGTCGAAACAATAATTGCATCTACATCTTCTATTTCTACAGCATATCGGTTGAGCAAATTTTCAACTGCTCGAATGGCAAGCGTAGACGTGTATTCGCCTTCACCAGCAATTCGCCGTTCTTTCATTCCCGTGCGCTGTACAATCCATTCGTCACTTGTATCAACCATTTCTTTTAAATGGTCGTTCGTTAATTTTTGCTTTGGTGTATATATCCCCATTCCTGTGATTCTAGCTTTTGATTGCATCATTTCTCCACCTCAAATCAGTTGATACTTAATTATAACACCTACTTTTAATATCTGATACTAATTTATTAATAGATAAAAAGCGCAAAGGTATACCCTTCGCGCTTTTTATCAAATAGAATAATCTTCTGGAATAAATACTTTTAGCTGCTTAGGCTTTACATACACCTGCTCTCCTACTTGAAGGCTGAGTGTTTTATAATGCTCTTTGCTTAATTCAGCTTCTAAAAATTCTTCTGCATCTTCTCTTTTTAATTCAATTTGCACGATAGGTCCTATCACATGAATATGGCTAACGGTTGCAGAAACGGCATCTGCGCTTGTTTTTACTTTTTCAAGGTGAATATCATGAGGTCGCACATATCCAACAGCTGCTTCTTCATTTCTTCCGCTAAATTCTGGAACATCCATTTCAAAGCTTCCTTGTTTTAGCCTGCCTTTATGAATGCGACCCTTAAATAAATTGACGTTTCCTAAAAAATCGTACACAAATGGACTGTTAGGATGATCATATACTTCCTCAGGACTTCCAACCTGCTCAATTTTCCCGTTGTTCATTACAACAATACGATCAGCTACATCTAAAGCTTCTTCTTGATCATGCGTAACGAATATACTCGTAATATGAAAGTCATTATGCAATTTACGCAGCCATCTGCGTAAATCTTTACGAACTTTCGCATCCAAAGCGCCAAAAGGTTCATCTAATAGCAGTACTTTCGGTTCCACTGCTAACGCTCGAGCAAGCGCTACTCGCTGGCGCTGTCCTCCCGATAATTGAGAAGGATAGCGATTTGCAAGCGGCTCTAGTTTCACAAGCTGCAGCAGCTCGGTTACTTTCTTGTTAATGTCCATTTTAGAAGGTCTTGTTTTTTTAGGTCGTACTTTTAAACCATACGCAATGTTATCAAACACAGTCATATGCCTGAACAAAGCATAGTGTTGAAAAACAAACCCTACATTCCGCTCTTTTGGATTTACGTGCGTAATTTCCTTTCCATCAAATAAAATAGCTCCTTGGTCAAGATGTTCAAGACCGGCAATGATGCGAAGCAAAGATGTTTTTCCAGAACCGGACGGACCGAGTAAAGCTACTAATTCACCCGTTTGAATATCAATGTTAATAGAATCCAGCGCTTTAAAATCACCAAAGTTCTTTGATACGTGCTTAATATGGATACTCATCTCATAAGCTCCTTCCTTTTTAAATATGTTTGGCTTTCCACTCAATAATGTTTTTTACAATTAATGTAAATGTAGCTAAAACTGACATTAAAGATGCTACCGCAAACGCTGCTGCAAATTGATATTCATTGTAGAGAATTTCAATATGAAGAGGCATCGTATTTGTCATTCCTCGAATGTGCCCCGACACAACGGAAACAGCTCCAAACTCTCCAATCGCCCTCGCATTACATAAAATGATTCCATATAATAAGCCCCATTTAATATTAGGTAATGTCACTAGAAAAAAAGTTTTGAAACCGCTGGCTCCTAACGTTAACGATGCCTCTTCTTCGGCTGACCCTTGAGCTTGCATGAGTGGAATCAATTCTTTGGCAATAAACGGAAGCGTTACAAAAAGGGTAGCTAATATAATACCGGGAATAGCAAAGACAATTTTGATGTCGTGATTAAACAGCCATTCTCCGAACAACCCTTGTGCACCAAATAATAAAATAAAAATCAATCCAGCAATAACAGGCGAAACGGCAAATGGTAAATCAATAAGCGTAATTAAAATATTCTTTCCTTTAAAATCAAACTTCGTAATTAACCATGCAGCTACCACGCCAAAAACGGCATTTAACGGAACGGTAATCAGCACAACGATTAACGTTAGTTTAATAGCAGCCAGGGCATCTGGATTTGTAATCGCAGCGAGATATGTTTCCCACCCTTTTTGAAAGGCTGTTATAAAAATCGTGATAAGCGGAAGCACTAAGAATAGAGCTAAAAAAGCCAGTGCAATAAATGTAAGCAGCCACCGGACGACTTTGGGCTCTTTTAAACTAGAATGAGTGATTTCAACAGTCGTTTTTGCGTGCTGCATTGGAACATGTCCTGCCAATGTCATCCCTCCTTAACTATGTATAAATTTACGATTTGTCCACCATTGAATAATATTAATAAGTAATAACAGAAAAAATGATACAACGAGCATGACTGATGCAATAGCAGTAGCTCCCGCATAATCGTACTGCTCGAGTTTTGTCATAATAATAAGCGGCGTAATTTCAGTTTTCATCGGCATATTTCCAGCAATAAAAACAACGGACCCATATTCTCCAAGCGCTCTTGCGAATGAAAGAGAAAAACCTGTTAAAACAGCCGGCACCAGCTCCGGAAAAATAACTTTTCTGAACGTTTGCATTCGGCTGGCTCCTAAACTAGCAGATGCTTCTTCGATCTCTGCATTAAAGTTTTGCAATACCGGCTGCACCATTCGGACGACAAACGGCAGACCGATAAACGTAAGAGCGATAATAATTCCGATAGGCGTAAATGCGATTTTAAACGTAAATAATTGACCAATCCATCCTTTCGGAACGTAAAGAGTGGTCAAGGCAATGCCGGCAACAGCCGTTGGCAAGGCAAACGGCAAATCCACAAGTCCGTCAATAAACCTCTTTCCAGGAAAATGATACCTCACTAATACCCACGCAATAATGGTTCCAAAAATAACATTAATGATGCCGGCTGCAAATGCTGCTCCAAAACTTAATTTATACGACGCTACTACTCTAGGTTCTGTAACAGTTTTAATAAAGTCGCTCCATCCCATAGATGCCGTATTTAAAAAAATCATAGCTAACGGAAAAAGCACAAGGATACTTGCATAAAACATCGTAAAACCTAAAGAAAGCCCAAATCCAGGTAAGATGCTTTTCTTTTTTTTCTGTCGTTGTAACACGCTCACGTCTTACACCTCTCTCTGCTTTCAAGATACATGTACACGGAAGATACGAATCACCATTCGTATCTTCCTCGTTCTACTTTTTTAATGAATCATATTACTTTGGCTGATAAATCTGATCGAATGTTCCCCCATCATTAAAATGCGTTTCTTGAGCTTTTTTCCAGCCGCCAAAATCTTTAATAGTGACTAGGTTAAGCGAAGGGAATTGATCTTTGTGTTTCTCTAATACTTTTTTATTTCGAGGACGATAGTAGTTTTCCGCTGCGATTTCCTGACCTTTTTCTGTATATAGGTATTTTAAGTATGCTTTTGCTACCTTTGTCGTGCCTTTCTTTTCAGCTACTTTATCTACTACAGCAACAGGTGGCTCTGCTAAAATACTTAATGACGGTGTTACAATTTCAAATTTATCTTTTCCTAGCTCATTTAACGATAAGTAAGCTTCGTTTTCCCATGCAATTAACACGTCTCCAATGCCTCGCTCTACAAAGGTAGTGGTAGCTCCGCGTGCGCCTGAGTCTAACACTTCGACATTTCCATAAAGCTTACTCATGAAGTCTTCAATCTTTTTGTTATCGCCGTTATATTTATCCTTCGCATATGCCCATGCAGCTAAATAATTCCAGCGCGCGCCTCCAGAAGTTTTTGGATTTGGCGTAATAACAGATGTACCTTTTTTCGTTAAATCATCCCAATCTTTAATTCCTTTTGGATTTCCTTTACGAACTAAAAAAACAATCGTTGATGTGTATGGTGTAGAATTATGAGCCAATTCTTTTTCCCAGTCTTTGTTTAATAATTGACGAGTTTGAGCGATTTCATCAATATCGTAAGCAAGCGCCAGCGTTACTACATCCGCTTCTAAACCGTCAATAACTGCTCGGCCTTGCTTACCAGAGCCACCGTGTGATTGCTGAATAGTGACGTCTTGCCCTGTTTTATCTTTCCAATAAGACGCAAAGCTCTTATTGAACTCCTGATAAAGCTCACGTGTAGGATCATATGAAACGTTTAAAAGTTCTACTGGTTTTTTTGAATCGTTTTTACTCGCAGAACTATCTTTCCCTGCTGTTTCAGTAGATTTTCCATTGCCGCAACCTGCTAGCACCACGAGCAGTGCTGTCAGCACCATTAAAAACTGAACTGCTTTTTTCTTCATGTTTTACTCCCCTTTTTATAAAAAAATACAAAAAGGCCGCTATCTCTTAAAAAAGAGAAGCAGCCTTCAGTTAGTCTGATCAGCGTATGTGCTCTTAAATTATTCTTATTAAATTTATTCGTAAGAATAAAAAGAAGATACTTTCTGAAAAGACAATTTATTCTTGTTTTTATAATAAACACACTTTACCCATTAGTCAACTAGGTTTTGAATCTTTTTTACACTTATTTTAGTTCTTTTTACGTATTTTCCTTACTTACTGCGTGCCTGATACTCTTTTTCTAAGTCAGAGAGTGTGAGTTCAAAAAGATGATGATTTTCTTTTTTATAAATCCCTTTTTTCAGTAACTCTTCAATGAGGTATTGTTTTCTTTGGCGCACCGCTGCTCGTAATAAATTTTCCATCTTTTCTCCTCCTATTATATTAATTTAAGAATAAAAAAAGACTCCTAACACAGGTCAGAAGCCTTCGGTAATCCGATCAGCACAGGAATGAAACTGTCAGATCTTCATAATTTTAAAACGTATAAAGCTGCTGCTTTAGCAGCTTTACACTTTTCATCGTCATACTCATACAACCTATAACTCAATTTTAATTCGAAAAATTCTAAATCTTCTACCGAAAAGAAAGTCAATTCTTCTTCGAATGCGCACGTTTTCTATATTTAATACAGTACTTGCTTGCCCCGCCGTCAAACGTTCGCTATATAGACAGGCCCTTCAGTTTCTCTAAATACGTATTGAAATAGGCTTATTTGTGGCTTGCTACTTTGCTTTTAGCTAAAAAGCGGTTTTTTTCCGTGCTGTCCACTTGAGTAATTTGTCCGTCGTGAAGAGTAATTAGTACAGATCCATAGTTGATTTCAGTTAGTAATTTAACAATATAATCTAATTTTTCTTGTGTAATTGAAGCCATTTTATCATTCTCCTATTCATAGATAAATTTATATTTTAGTTGCAGTTGAATAAACAAAGCGAACAACATCTATAAGTACTTGTATAATGTGCAGAAGATAAATACATCGTAATCCTCCCCATATGTTCAGTTGAAGATTGAGATTTTAATGACCACAACCAATGTACAGAAAAGGCCCACACCAGTAGCGAACAAGTATGAGCCTTCGGTTGACCGATCAGCTTCTTTAGCATCCCAATTTTTTCAAAAGATTTATACTATCTATATTATTTACACTTTACCTATATGTCAAGTAGGGATTAAAAAAATAAATAGATATTATTAATTTTTTTTATATCTTTGACCTAATAAAAAAAAGACTCATCTGCATGAACTTACACAGACGAGTCTTTTTTATTCCTATTTTTTTGGATAGGCAAAGTTACCGTAAAGATGCTTCCTTGTTCTTTTTTGCTTTCAACACGTATTGCGCCCTCATGCAGTCGCACAATTTTTTTTGTAATAGCTAGACCGAGGCCGCTTCCTTTTAACGTTCTGGATTTATCTACTTTATAAAAGCTTTCAAAAATATATTTTTGATCTTCTTCGATAATACCAATTCCATTATCCTTTATTTTCACGTCTATTTCTTCGTTTTTTTGATGAATGGATATTTTTACAAATCCATTTTCAGGCGTATATTTAACAGCATTTGTTACTAAATTTAGCCAAACTTGCTCTAACAAATCTTTATCTGCTTCTATTTGAACATTGGATAAATCAAGGTCAATTTCTATGTTCTTTTTTATCCACTGAGGTTCTAAAGCCATGACCACATGCCTGATTTGTTCATCTAACCGGTATTGCTGCAGCATTAGCGTTTGATGTTCAGAGTCAAGAGAAGCAAGCTTTAGCAAATTGGAACTAAGCTGAGATAGTCTTGTACTTTCTTTTTCGATAATGGTTAAATATTGTATCTTTTTATCTTCACTGACGATATCATCTTTAAGTGCCGCTGAAAAACCGCGAATAGAGGTCAGCGGTGATTGAATTTCATGCGAAACGCTAGCAATAAACTCTTGCCTCATCGTTTCTATTTTGTTTAATTCTTTAGTCATTTGATTAAAGTTTTTAGTTAACAGACCAATTTCATCATTCGCTGCGTGCTCGACTTGCACATTGTATTCGCCTTGTCCGACAACTTTCATCGCTGTACTGAGACGCTTAATCGGTTTAATAATAATCGTTGAAACATATGCAAACAATACAATACCTACTAATAAAATCGTAATAAGCTGGATATTTTGAACATCTTGAATAACTGAAAATTGCCGCTGTGGATGAGACTGAATAAATAGAGCATACGACCGTCCATTTTCTTTAAAAGGAAGACCCACTACGTTTGGCTGTGGACGATCACCTTTTTCCTCGTTTAAATTAGAATAACGCTTCCCGTCTAATACTTGATCTACTTCTTTCGGTGTAATTGGAATAGGCGGTCCCGGCTGTCCTAATACTTTCTCTTTATGCTGATCATCAATAATAATAAACGAAAAATGAATGAATGATGAATTAGATAAAAACCTTGCAGCTTTATCGGAGTCTTCTGCTCCGTACAAATCGATAAAATCTTCTCCCATCTTCACCATATCCTGACCTAATCGCATTTCGAGCTTCTGCTTGCTAAGAAATGTCGTGACGACAACGGTAATCACAACGCTCAATAAAATTGTAATGATGAACGACAGAACCAGCTTTACATAAATTGATTTCACGTTAACACCCTTCTGCTCTATAGCCTAGTCCGCGAATTGTTTTGATTTCCATACCGACGTTTTTCATATGATTAAGCCTCTCTCGCAGACGTTTTATGTGAACGTCTACCGTGCGCTCATCACCTTCATAATCATATCCCCAAATTAATTGAATAAGCTGATCACGAGTAAAAATCTTTCCTGGAGAACTAACTAATGTGAACAGTAATTCAAACTCTTTTAACGGTAGCTGTTCGCTTGTTTCTCCTGCACTCATCTCTAATTTGGTACGGTCCAATTTTATATTCCCCATATAAATTACATTGTTAGCTTCTACTCGGTACCTGCGTAAAAGGGCCTTTACACGAGCAACCATTTCCTGAGGATCAAAAGGCTTCACGACATAGTCGTCTGTTCCGATATCAAATCCTTTTAGTTTATCATGCGATTCGCCTCTAGCTGTTACCATCAAAACCGGTATATCAAAATACTCCTTAATTTCCTTTGTTAGTTCCCATCCGTCTTTAAATGGCATCATGATATCAACGACCGCTAGATCAATTCGAAACTCTTCCATTTTCGCCCACGCTTCTTCACCATCTGCTGCTTTTATAATTTTAAATCCTTGATTTTCTAAATATAATGATATCAGCTCTCGAATGTGTTGATCATCATCTGCAACTAATATTTGAATCATACATGTCTCTCCCTATTCCTAAGTTTGTCCAGCTTTTACGCACAGTAAGCTCTCTGTTTATACCAAACAGAGAGCCACATAAGATCATACAATGATTTTATACTTCAAATATGAACTGAATATGAACAAACTGATTAACTCTTATTAGCTGAAGTTGTTTGCTCGTTCTTTTTCTACAATTCCTTCCAAATACGATAAAAACGTTTGACGTAAATCTTTACGCTTTAACCCCACTTCTACCATTGCTTTCATATAGCCTACCTTATCTCCAATGTCAAAGCGCTGCCCTTCAAGTTCAACAGCAAACAATCGCTCTTTTTCACATACCACGCGCAGTGCATCTGTTAATTGTAATTCATTTCCTACCCCTCTTTCAATCGTTTTTAGATAAGAAAAAATAGAAGGGTTTAAAATGTAGCGGCCCATAACGGCAATCCTTGACGGAGCTTGTTCTATTGATGGTTTTTCAATCAAGTCATTCACTTCATGAAGGCTGCCAGATTTATTTCTCGGCTGAATAATGCCGTATTTTGATACTTCTTCCACATCCACTTTTTGAACTCCAATAACTGATTGATTAGTCGTTTCATACGCTTGAATCATCTGTTTGAGCGCAGGTTCTTCAGAAGTCATAATATCGTCTCCAAGAAGAACGGCAAACGGCTCATCTCCAATAAATTGCTCAGCACAAAGAATAGCATGACCAAGTCCTAACGACTCTTTTTGACGAATATAGTGAATACTGGCCATTGATGAAATCGTTTGTACTTCTTTTAACATTTCGAACCTGTGCTTTTCTTCAAGCATTTGCTCTAGTTCAATTGATTTGTCAAAATGGTCTTCAATTGATTTTTTATTTCGACCTGTAATAAAAATAATACTTTCAATACCTGATTTCACAGCTTCTTCTACAATGTATTGTACAGCAGGCTTATCGACAATTGGCAGCATTTCTTTGGGCTGCGCTTTTGTCGCTGGCAAAAATCGAGTTCCTAAACCGCCTACTGGAATAACTGCTTTTTTTATCGTCATATATGAATCCCTCTTTCTTTTTTAGTAGTAAATACAAATAATTTGGTGCCAATAAAATTGATACCGACACTTACGGTTGTAATTAAAAGTTTACTGATTAGCAGTGGTATACCCCATTTATTATATAGAACAGTCAACAGAAAAGATGTTAGGGATAAAGTGATTAAATTCACGATCACGAATGAAATCACTTCACGCTTACTGCTTTTTTCTTTTTTCTCAAACGTCCATTTACGATTCATGACATAACTGTTTAAAATGCCCGCACTGTATGAAATCCACTGCGCTAGTATGTAGTTCACACCGATTGTTGTTAAAAGTGCGTATACTGCAAAATCAATCAGTGTATTTACAACTCCTACTAACGCAAATTTAATCAAGGGTATCCATTTGTTAGTCACGAAGTGATACTTCCTTGCGTGTTTCAAGCTGATACTTTTCACGGACGATATAGAGTGGACGATTTTTTGTTTCATCGTAGATACGGCCAATATATTCTCCGATCATACCAAGAATGATTAAAATGATGCCGCTAAAGAATAGCTGAATGACAATTAATGACGACCACCCTGTGATGGTGCTGTCTGTAAATAACTTCAAATACAGCACCACTAAAAGATAAATAAAACCAACACCTGATAACGTTACACCAGCATAGCTAGCTAGCTTCAGCGGTTTATAGGAGAAAGACGTAATGCCATCCATTGAAAGCTTCAGCATCTTTTTCAAAGGATATTTTGACTCCCCGGCCAAACGCTCGTCTCGCTCATATTCTACTGCTATTTGCTTAAAGCCAACCCAGCTTACTAATCCGCGAACAAAGCGATTTTTTTCTTGAATGCTATTCATTTGATTGCACACTTTACGATCTAGCAAACGAAAATCCCCTGTATCGAGCGGAATATCAATATCGGTCATCGCACGTAAGAAACGATAAAACATAGCCGCTGTTTGCTTTTTAAAATATGTTTCTCCTTTTCGCTTTGTACGCTTAGCGTATACAACGTCAAATCCTTGCTTCCATTTTTCAATCATCTCTAAAATTAATTCAGGCGGGTCTTGCAAATCAGCATCAATCACAACGACCGCCTCTCCTCGTGCATAATCCATACCAGCTGTAATAGCAATTTGATGACCGAAGTTACGGGCAAAATCTAATAAAACAACCGCTGGGTCTTGCTCACTGTACTCTTTAATAATTTCTGCCGTTCGGTCTCTACTGCCGTCGTTCACGAAAAGAAGCTCGTAAGCTTCTTTCGTTGAACGCATCACTTCTGTTAGACGGCGATAGGTTTCATGAATCACTTCTTCTTCGTTGTAGACAGGAACAACAATAGAATATTTAATAATTAAACTCATGTTCATGTCCTCCTTATTTAAGCGTTATTTCGTATAATGTTCCGTTTCCAGATGGTCCTTGCTGAGAACTTGATGAAGTAGACTGCCATTTGGAAGAAGGGATCTCCTTACTATTTTCTTTAATCCACGTGATAACGTCAGATTGGCCTCCCTTACCCATTCCAGACAGGTAGAAATATTTCACTTCACCTTTTTTAATCATAGATTTTAATTTACTCACCGTTAGAATTGGATCTGAACCGCTAAATCCTCCCATTGCCATGACTGGCTTGCCCGTTTTGATAATGTAAGGCGCAGCTGAAGTTGAATCCGTTGTGGCAAATAAATATTTTTCGCCTGTATTATTTTTTGTTAAATAGTTTAGTAGCTTTGTGTTTACTTCTGCGTTCATCCCTCCACTTTTTCGTTTTGAAGATGATAATTTGCTTGAAGAGCTACTTGGCATTTGCATTTGACCATTATTTTCGGACGAGCCTCCTGGCATTTGACCGCTGTTTGACGATCCGCTTGGCGGCTGCATTTGACCATTATTGTACGAACCGCCCGGCATTTGCATTTGACCGCCGTTCGATGAACCGCTTGGCGGCTGCATTTGATTGTTTGAAGATGAATTGCTGCCAGAGCTTCCTGGAGGCTGCATGCCATTAAAGCCAGACTGTTTGCTATTTGTAGCTGTGCTTGGAGGTCCTCCCATACCGCTTGAAGAATCAGGACCTGCTGCTGGAAGCATGCTATTTCCACCATAAATAATTGGTGTCATCGCCCAGTACGCCGGCATCGCAAGCAAGACAACCATTGCTGCTACTCCTAAATAATTCGTTACAGAATTTTTACGCTCTTTACGAATAGCTAAAACAAGAGCTAAAATGACGCCCAGTGCCCCTACACCTGCAATTGGCGCTACGCCGATTGAGCTGACATAAGGAGACATGATATATACTTGAAGCGCTGCTGTTGTTAAAATACCACTCGGCAGCAGCCATGATTTCCAGCCATTATGCTGTTTGTACATACTCCATAAAGCTACTGCTCCCGCTCCTGCAAATGCTGCGATTGGAGGTGCCAGCATAATTAAATAATACTGATGGAAAAATCCTGCGATACTAAAGAAAACAGCTACCGGCAGCAGCCAAGCTAACCAAAATAAACTTTCTTTTTGTTTTGCCGTGTAAGGCCCTTTAAATTTCACTCCAGCAAATAGACCCACGATTGAAAAGATTACAAATGGTAATAACCAGCTGATTTGATCTGATAACCCTTTTTGGAACAGTCGGAATGGACCAGGGTTCCCCGTGTTGAACATTCCGTTTTGATTTCCTCCATCTGGAGCCTGCATCTTTTGAGAAGAGCTTCTCTTGCTTTGATTTGAGCTTTGTGAAGACTCAGCATTTGAATTACTCGTTTGTTTTGTTTCACTGCTTGCTGTTTGCTGCTGAGCTTGAGCAGGCTGTTTATGACTGCTTCCCGTCACGCTTGTATTTCCAGTTAAACGATTGATACCGTTATATCCAAAAGCAAGCTCTAGAACTGAATTTGTTTGACTGCTTCCCATATAAGGACGCTTATCAGCCGAAGTTGAATCTACTACAACTGCCCATGAGACAGAAACAGCAAGCATCAGTGCAGTTGCTGTTGTTAAAAAAGCAATTTTCTTTTTCCATGTAATTTTGGTTGCCACTACATAGAAAACATAGAATGCTGGTAAAACCATGTATGCTTGAAGCATTTTCATGTTAAATGCAACACCAATCATCGCAAAAGCCGCTAACACCCAGCCAAATTTAGCTGTACGCACAGCACGAAACAACATCCACGTTGCTACTAATAATGTAAACACAAGCATACTATCAATATTATTTGTTCGGCTTACCGCGGGTACAATTGGCGTCAGAGCCATCGCAAGAGCAGCAAACCTCCCAGCCCATACGCCAAACGTACGTTTTACGAGTACGTATAGTAAAAGAACTGAACCGATGCCTGCTAATGCTTGCGGTAAAATGACGCTCCACCCGTGAAATCCAAATATTTTGGCGCTAATTGTCTGAATCCAAAACACAACCGGCGGCTTATCAATGGTTACATAGCCTCCTGGATCAAAAGACGCGTAAAAGAAATTATGAAAACTTTGAAGCATACTTTTGACAGCTGCCGTGTAATAAGCGTTGGCGTATTCATCTGTCCAAATTTTAAATAAGTTCAAAAACGCTGCAATTAAAACAATTGGAACTAAAAATAAGTCTATTCTTTTTTTGTTTGAAGTCCGTTCTTCTTTCACTTCACTGTTCATGTGTTTCATTTCACTCCTTCGTAATTTCTGACTTTAGTCTAACAAGCTTATGTGAACTGATTATGAACAGTGAAAATAATGTTTTTATTTTTTAAAAAGCTATTTGACCTCTTACGCTCAGCAATGAAATATTTTACAATTAAAGAATCAAGTACATGAAATGAAAAGGATCTTTCTTGGATGCAGCTTCTATGAAACATTCTTATCAACACTTCATCCACTTCTTGCTGAGAAAGGAGACAACTTTATGATTCAAGTAAAAGATATATACGGAAATTTACCCACACTAGAAACAGAAAGACTCCGCTTGCGGAAAGTTACCAAAAAAGATGTGCGTGACATGTTTGAATATGCCTCAAATGAAAAGGTAAGCAGATATGTAAATTGGGAAAAGCACCGAAAGCTTCAAGATACAAAAGAGTTTGTTTCCTTCGTTTTAAAGCAGTACAGCAACCAATCCATTTCTCCTTGGGCTATGGAAATCAAAGCCCTGAAAAAATGTATTGGCACCATTGACTTTGTCACTTGGAACCCTACTCATCGCATTGCGGAAATTGGCTATGCGATTTCTGAAGCATATTGGAATAAGGGATTTGTTACGGAAGCAGCTGAAAAAGTAATTGCGTTTGGATTTGAAGAAATGGATTTAGTGCGCATTCAGGCCAGGTGCTTTGTTGAAAATGCCGCTTCTGAGAAAGTGATGAAAAAAATCGGTATGTCTTATGAAGGAACAATTCGAAAAGCCATGTTTATTAAGGGAGCTCATCAAGACTTAAAGTTATATTCAATCTTGCGAGAAGAATACACGCGCAACGCGTAGAAAATGTATAAAATACTTTCCATAACACAGGCTAACTTCAACACTAACTCTTCCTTTTGAGGTGAACAATGTTGGAGCAAGCAATTCAGCATTTAGACTTATCTGCACACGGTTTGTGGTTTCCGATTACCGTTAGTTTATGCTTATTTATTCTTGCCCTTGTTTTATTTAAACGGCTGGTTTTTTATCTATTCAATAGCGGTATACTTCCTCGTTTATGCTTTTGTGCTGCCATGGCATATCGCATTTATCATGGCATATCGCATTTATTAAGTAAAAAAGCGGATGTTGATTAACATCCGCTTTTTTACTATGCACTTACTTTCTACATGCTGAAATCCATATTTATGGCCGGTCATTTTATGCGCCGCGATGACACATGCGTGCGGCTATGCTCTTCAGGACGTGTAAACCCAATTTTTAAAAGCGCCGCTTCTAAATTTGCTTCTGTTTTAATTTGATTAAAATCAATTCCTAGTTTCACTACCGTTTGGGCAATTTCCGGTCGTATCCCCGTTATAATAGCTTCCACTCCCACCAATTTAAGCGATCGATGAATTTTAAAAAGATTGTCTGCTACCATTGTATCAATAATCACGACACCTGAAATATCTAAAATAAGATAAGATAATTGAAGGCTTGTCCCTTTTTTCAAGCAGGTTTCCATAATAACTTGCGAGCGGTGGGTATCAATTTCTCCAATAATCGGCATAATAGCAATCCCTTTTGTGACAGGTACGAGCGGAACTGAAAGTTCTTCTAGTGACGTATAGGCTAAATTCATCATATATCGATTATGCTCGTCATAAATTTGACCAAAAACACATGTTACCGTATCTAAAAGTGGATCAATTCGTTCACTGACATGCAGCATGGTAATTGCAGCAAACTGATGCTCCTCTAGTTCTCTTGTAAATACATCCCAAATAACGCTGCGATAGATTGGAAGGATACCGAGTGCTTTTTCTAAAGGAATATTTTTTTCCACTGCATATTTACCCGTATCAAGTGCCCATTCTTTAACAAGTTTAAGTACAGCCTCCTGTTCTTCAAATAGAGATCTCCCAAAGTACTCCATAATTGACACTCGCCACTTCAGAATTTTCTTTTCTTTCAATTCCTCTAGACTTAGCGTATGTGTAGCATCTAAACGTTCGGCTAATTTTTCTGACAAGCTATATTTATGTTCAAGAATCTTTTTTCCTATATACACGAGCTCCTCTTTCATAAAATACGTTCAGCTCCTCTTTTCTGCTATTTTTACTGCGTATATAACCTTGACTAAGCCTACTTATCCATCCGAAAATTGACTAGCCTTCCTAAAAATAACAAAAAAGCGGTTATTTTATGAATTTTCTTTCTTTTTATTATAGTACCGGAGTAAGAGCCGCACAACTTAAAATTTGCTTCGGAAAAAATTTATGCTTTTATATAAAAAGCGAGATGGGGGCATAACGAAATCAACATTTAGAAGCCAGTACATACATTAAATCTACGTTTACGATGAGCATAAAAAAACACGAACTATCCATCACCTTTCAATAGATCGTTCGTGTTCAACTTTAACTAACATACTTTTGTCTCAGCCTCGTTTTTTATATTCACTTTCTTTTATCTCGCCTTACACTTGGAATAGCCAGACAACAATTGGCCCAAAAACAGATCCTAATACAGCGCTTAACGTCATTGATACTGAACTCATCGATACCGTTAGCTCACCGTATTCAAATGCTTTAGAAGTTCCTAGCGCATGAGAAGCACTGCCTAATGCAATTCCTTTTCCTAAAGAACTCTTAATCCGAATCCATTTTAAAAGTAGCGGTCCAAGGATTACTCCAGAAAAACCTGCGATCATAACAAATACCACGGTCATCGATGGAACGCCCCCTAGCCCTGTGGCGATCTGAATTGCTACCGGAGTAGTAATAGACTTAGGAATGATGGATAAAATCAGGCTTCGATCAACGCCAAATACTTCAGCAAACACAAGTCCGCTGATCATGCCTGCGAATAACCCTACAAATACCCCTCCAATAATAGGAACGCTGTATTTTACTAGCATCTCACGCTGTTTATAGAGTGGATACGCTAATGCAACAACCGCTGGTCCTAGAAGTGAATTAATCCATTTGCCTCCAATCATATACTCATCATAGGAAACATGAAAAGCAAGCAAAAGAAGAATAACGAATATGGTTGTAGTTAAAACAGGAATAAGAATTGGATAGGAGAACCGCACGTATACTTTTGCCATGACTAGATACAAAGCAACTGTAGCTACGATTATAAAGACCGCGATAAAGAATTCTTGCACTGTTGTTTCTCCTTTCGTTTGTTCGCTTTCTTTTCCAAAAGTTGGCTGGCAGTCCCTGCAGCGGCCATCGTAACAATCGTACTAAGCACAATAATTAAAAATAAAACCGCTCCGCTGCTTGAAAGAAGCGAAGGATAATTCATCACACCTGCCATAGCTGGTATGAATAATAGCGGTAAAAAAGATAACAAGAAACTTGCTCCGTCTTCAATTATTTTGATGGGAACAACTTTGCACGTTAAGCAAATGAGCATTAAAATTAAGCCTATAATACTGCCTGGAATAGGTAGATGAAGCATATGGTGAACGGCTTCGCCAATCATAGAAAAAGCATAAAGAATCGCAATTTGTAAAATGATTCGTATCACTTTCATTATAGGTCACTGTCCTATAAATAAAGAACAGCTGCCCTCCTCTCTTTATTTTGTCATGTTGTCTAACATTTAACTATATAAACACCTTTACTTTACCTACTTTTACTTGTACTATACAACTATATATACATTTGTATTATACAAGTATATATTTCTTTGTCAATGAATGATTTTGTAAGGGGCGATTATAATGCAAGAAAAGAATTCAATTGAATTGATTGAATATGAACTTACTACCTTTATTAGACGAGCGGTCTATCTTGATAATTCCGAAAATAAAATAGGAAACCTAGAAAGATCAGCTTATTTATTGCTGCGGCAATTAGATGAATTTGGACCAGCTCGTGTAAAAGAACTGGCAGAAGCATTTAAACTCGACATTTCAACTCTTTCTAGACAGGCTGCTGCTTTAGAAAATAAAAAGCTTATTTCTCGCTCCTCTGATCCTTCGGATGGACGAGTCAGCCTATTTGACATCACAACACACGGGAAACAAATGCTGCAAACTGATAAGCAAATGCGCCTTGAACGCTATCATAGTATGTTAAAAAAATGGTCAAGTGAAGAAAAGGAGCTATTTGGCAAACTATTAATGCGGATGAATGACGCATTTATCGATTAAATAGAAATTCATGAAAATTAGGCTACTGCTGCAAGGTGTTTGTCCCTTTCTCTTTTCTCTTTTTTGCATTTAATGTAAAGAGACTATTGAAAAGGATGTATGATTATGTCTGTTCCGAATAAACGGAAAGCCACGCCCTGCCTCTTCCCCGGCTATAAATGGTGTGGCCCCGGATGCAGTGGTCCGGGATGTCCTGTAAATGATGTAGACTGCTGCTGTAAATACCATGATTTATGCTATGAAGATTACGGATCATGCCGCTCATGTGATGAGCAATTTCTTGAGTGTCTTTGCTCCAAAGCAAATCCTTACAGTTTAAAAGGAAGACAGGCATACGCTATGTATACCTATATGCGGCTGAAGTTAGCTTTAAAACAATATGACTAAGCAGAAAAGAGGTGAATTAAAAAATTCATCTCTTTTTTATGCCATTTTATCCGTATGAATCCAAAAGCGTTGAACAATAGCCCCGTCCTCTTCTATATAATCCTCGTCCTGTATACCACCGTTTGCCAGAATAGTTCGACGAGAAGCAGTGTTCCAATCATCACACACAACTAATGCCCGTTGAACTCCCAGCTTTTTAATTTCTTGAAGAGATAACCTCAGTAGCAGCTTGGCATATCCTTTTTGTCTTTCACTTGGCCGAATACCATACCCTATATGTCCTCCGCTGTTTCGAAGTATTTCACTTAGCTCATGGCGGATATTAACTACGCCTATTACTCTTTCGTGATGCATTAGCCAGTAGGTGGAATCGGGTACAAATCCTTTTTTTAATCCGATCCCTTTTTCTGCATCTAATAACTCTTGAACCATTTTTTCAAAGTAAGCAGGATCTTTAGCAATGACCCACGGAATCATTTTTTCTCCGCTTGCTTTCCATTCATGATAAAAGCTCATATAAGCCTTTTTATAAGCTGCATCTGGTTTAATTAAAACAGCGGTTTCCACGTACCTTCCTCCTTTTTGTTTATTATGTTTATACTACCGATTTTTCCCAATAAATAAAAGAGGATAATTTACGTGATGTGATCGTTGTATGAGCTTGTTTATAAGGTATGTAACAAAAAGCGCTCAATGAATGTTCATTGAGTGCTTTTTGTTCTACTGCCGATTATTTAAATAAACTCCTTAAAAAACCTCGTTACTTTTGCAAGGGTATACAGTAAGGTACGCTTCATAACAGGCTCTTCTTTCTTTTGGATTTCAGGAGGTTTAACCCAGCGCTTGTGATTGGCAATAAGAATACTTTTATCCATTTTGTTTTCCATCGCCATCGTCAACTCTTTTGCAAATTTTTGACTATCGATAATGACCATTGATTCGTTATTCAAAAATGTAGAACGGGAATCTAAATTAAAAGAGCCTACGGCGCTAAGTCTTTGATCATAAATCACAGACTTTGCATGGATCGAATAAGGTCCTTGGTATTCGTAAAGCTTTACACCTGTCTTCATAATCGTATCACGCATACTAATATATCCGGAAAAAGCCAACACATTGGGCGTAGATGTAACTGAATTTGTGAGTAGCGTCCATTGAACGTCTGGCTTCTTTTTCATGGCTGTATACTTTCTCATCGCATTGGTGGGCACCACATAAGGACTTTGAATAAGAACAGAGCGGTTAGCTTCTTCTGCTAGGTTAATAAACGTTTTCCACATAAAAGGTCGTTTATTAAAGCGTTCAATTGGATTATGAATAAAAGAAACACGCTTTGTAGAAACGGTGGAAGCATTCCAATTAATCTTGGGGGTCGCAAACGTTTCTCCTACTTGCTTAGCTTTATCATATTGCTGCAGCAGCAAAGCTTTCATCCTCTTCCCCTGATCAACCTGGTACTGTGTGAGATGATGAAAAGCTTTTTTAGTGTAGGGATGAGCCCATAATTCATTTATATAATTTTGCATTTGAGTGATGACGCTATCTTGTTTATGTTTACTGTTTGTAATAAAGACATCACGATCATAGACGAAGTCTGGAGGAGGCTTTTTAGCCAAATATTTGTCCCCTATATTCCGTCCCCCTATTATGCCTAGCTGTCCGTCTACAACCATTATTTTGTCATGCATACGATTTTGCCACGCCCAAGGTTTAAACAATTGAAACGGTTCGTAATACTTCACTTCAATATTAGGATGTGAAGCTAATGCATAGAGCACGCCCCTTCGGTTTCCCCGTAAGCCGTTAGCTATCCCATCCAAAAGAACGCGAGTATGGACGCCTCGATCAGCTGCTTTAAAAAGAGCGGCCATAATTAAATCAGTTGACTCTCCTTTTCCTATTGAGTAATAAGCAATATCAATCGATTTCTCAGCTTGTTGAATCATTTGAATACGAACTCTTCCTGCCTCATAACCATCTTCAAGAAGTCTCACTCGGTCCGTAGACTCACTGTGACCAAAAAAGCTAGCCGGTTTAATTGAGGTCGTTTCCTCTCCTATTTTTAAAGGTACATAAAAGAGAACCACCGCCGTTATAACCACATACAGAATATATAAAGATAAAATAATAAGTAATCCTTTGAATGCTATTTTTATCATCGCAACTCCAGCTTTTTGTCTTTTTCTGTTATCGTTCACAAATAATGATCATTACATGCAAGAAACTGCTTCCTTGATTACTTTGCGCTTTGTTCTTTTGACACATTTATTTTTTCTGATTCACTATTTGTATAGTATGCTAGTACATATCATAGAAAAAAGGATGATGGTGATGGAGGAATATTCTTTTCGTTTTCATATTACAGATTCTTACCCTTTGCAAAATGAAAACGATAAAATAGAAGCTGTTGTACGCACCAAAATCAAGCATGCGGAGCGAGGATGCTTGTACGAGGGTTATCTTCGTGTTCATATCACTAAAATCGGGGTGTTTCCTGTAGCAAAAGATATTGCTGAAGCGATTGGCGTTCGTTCGCTTCGTCAGCAGTTAGCGGCCGAATTAAAAAGATACGTACGGCCGCACCGCAATTTTTTATAACTTTATCCAAACATTTGTCCAAGTGGACTTTCATCTGTAATAATATCTTGAATAGCATAGATAGAAATTGGAAAGTAAGGAATTCCATATGCGTAAGGAGCCAGGTCATACAGCTGATAAAATAGTACAAGTGATTTATCGGCGATATAAAAATCCTGATTTGGTTTAATTCCTTTATATTCTCCAAGAACCATAATATCGCGCTCTTTTATTTGCGCTCCTACTATTTTAGAAAGAACACTTACGTAATTACTGTCTTTTTTAAACAAATCTTTTAGTTGATACGTTTTTCCAGTCAGCACATTAAACGTTAACGGAACTACCACGGTCAATCCGTGCGCTCCCCCGGAATAAGCAAAATTGACAAGCGTTAAGCTGAGCACATTTCGCTCGTTTGTTTTCAACTCATAATAACCCGTTTCTTCTGTATCCGGATTTTCTCCATATCCCTGCTGACGAATTAATTCATTCGTACGCTGCAAGATCTTACTGTTAATGCTGTGCTGAACAGCTGGATTAGTCAAATGAACAGCTGGATAGTAAACGTTTAACTTTTTCTTCACTATTTGTTGAGAATATACCGTTGCAGGTAACGTAACCATCGCTTCCTCCTCTTTCTATACAGAATGTTACATTCTATTCTTTTAGCTTTCATTCCATTACTGAAGCAAAAAAATCCCGTGCATATACGCACGGGATTTTTAACTTTCTATTATTTTACGTTGTTAATTGTTTTAGCAGCGTCTACCGTATTTTTTAATAGCATTGTGATGGTCATCGGACCAACGCCGCCTGGTACTGGTGTGATATAACCTGCAACTTCTAAAGCCGCTTCGTAATCAACATCACCAACGAGTTTACCATTTTCCATTGTGTTACCTACATCAATTACAATGGCACCCGGCTTAATATCATCTGCTTTGATAAGTCTAGGTTGTCCTACAGCTGACACAAGAATATCAGCTTGTTTTGTTAAAGCAGATAAATCTTTTGTGCGAGAGTGAGCAATTGTTACCGTTGCACTTTCTTGAAGTAACAGCATGGATACTGGTTTACCAACAATATTGCTTCGTCCAATTACTACCGCATGTTTACCTGAAATTTCTTCACCTGAACGTTTAATTAACTCAACGATACCGTGTGGTGTACATGGTAAATAGCACTCATCGCCAATGACCATATTCCCTACGCTTACTGGGTGGAAGCCATCTACATCTTTTTTAGGAGATACAGCATTTAATACTGCTTTTTCATCAATATGTTTTGGTAATGGAAGTTGAATAAGAATACCATGAACAGATGGATTTCCATTCAAGTGATGGATTTCGTTTAAAAGCTCTTCTTCCGTAATCGTTACGTCACGTTTGATAATTTCAGACGCAACACCGATTTCTTCACAAGCCTTTGCTTTTGCTTTTACATATGATTGGGAAGCAGGGTTTTCTCCTACTAAAATTACGGTTAAACCAGGAACGATACCTTTTGTTTTTAATTGAGCTACCTCTTCTTTTAATGCGGCGCGCAGTTCTTGCGCTACTTCTTTTCCTTTAATTACTTTCGCTGTCATGATGTTTTTTGCTCCTTTCAACTGTAGCCATTTAATAAATGTACGAATTATAGTTATTAATCTAACACAAAAGTTCGGTTTTGTTCAATGTTTTTATTATTTTTATTTTAAATAGATAAAAATAAATAACAAATAACGTATATTCCATTCTTATCGCACTATAATATTTTGTATTCATAGAAGCTGTTTTTATTCAAATGTTGCTTTTCTAAATTAAAAACCGCGCCTTCGGCACGGTTTTCGACGATTTATTTTTTTGTTGATATGCTTTTCTTTGTAGTCAACGGCAGCACGTCTTCCTCTGTTTTTAGATCCTTTACATGCATTTCCTTGAGAGGCACACTTATTTTCTTATTTTTCGGAGGTTCTTCAAAATTCTCCACCCAATCACATAGCAGTTCAAATCCTTGATACACATAAGGAAGGAGAGGCTGAAGCTTTCGATCTGGATCAATTTGATGATTCCATACTAAGCTATCAATATGGTTTCCATTTTCAATTACGTAGTGACGATGAAGGTGCTGCTTACCAGAATCTTTTACCAGTTGTTCATAAGGATAAGCATGAATATCCGGAAAAATAAGAGCATCTAACGACCCTGTAATGCTTATCAACGGAACGGAAATATCACCTGTATTTTCAATTTCACGAACTTTTTGCTTAACATCTTGTGGTCTTTCTTGATAATCATACTTTTTAAAAATAGAATCTAACGAACGATCTCTAACTCCGTTTTCAAAAAGCGTCAAGTATTTTTGCCACGGAATGCTTCCAGGTGCTTGACTGTCAAACTCATCTCTATATATATTAAGTGTTAAAAACCAATAATACTGGTCATGATATGGCCATAAAAACTCAGATCCTTTTGGCAACCCTGCTTGATACAACCGGTGCAAAGCTTCTTTTTGCGATTCACCTACCGTATACAGTGCTTCTTCGGCATGATTTACAACAGGTGTTAGGGAAGTGATCAAGTTATCGTGATCAGCTCGCCACATAACCCCTTCCCATTCAACCCCTCCATTAAAAAGCTGAGGCTCTCCATTTTTCCCATCGTTTTCTAAAGCATAGCGAACAACATAACCCCCATTAGAAATACCTAAAGCATACGTTTTTATATCAAAATATTCTGTCACTTCTTTCTGGAGTTTGTGACGATAATTTTCAAACAAAAATCTCTGAGCAATTTTTGTCACTTCTCGGTATTGAATATGCCATTTTCTAATGGAGTCTTCTTCTTTGACTAGAGCGTTTTTTGCTTTAGCAAATGGATCATCTCTCACTTCTTCTCCCTGTGTCCCTTTATCAGAAGCAGCAAACGCAAACCCTTTTGCCAACACATAGTCGCTGAACAGTAAATCCGTTGATTTCTCATCTCTGGTAGCTGGAACTCCCGACATAACTAACTTTCCATTCCAGTCATCAGGAATTCGAATGAGAAATTTACCACCATCAACTTCACCTTCTACTTGAACGCCCGTTATTTCTTCAGGCTGATACATGTAATACCATCCATTTTTTTCTTCTTTTGTTCCCCAATAGATAGGAGCCAGCCCAATGTTCCCATAGGCAGTCGCTGCTTGAAATTGAAGAGGGTTTTTAGTCGTTAACCAGTTTCCATACTTACCGTCAAACGTTGTGATATTCAAGTGATAACCTCCATTCACATTTGCTTTTGAAGACAATCTTCGGGGACTGTACACGTATAATTTTAGTTAAATATTACCATTAATTTCTCAAAAAGTACATCAAAACGCCTTTGTTGCAGAAAGAAAGTAGACATTTATCACATCTGAGCCCATAGCGCCGTATAATATTGAAATTTATTCAAAAAAAGGAGTGTCAATGACTATGAGTTCGTTTAATTCTTCAAAACTCTCTACAACTCTCATTCCCCCTGCTACTTCCTCCTATCCGGTTTCTGGAAGAAAATATACTCTTACTCATTCTGATACAACCGGTCAGCTTTTTTTAAGCATCGGATGCTCATATAACAACAAGGCGATAGATAAAAATATGCGTGATGAAGTACTAGCTGCTCTTCACGTAACAGACCGACAAGCAGTTATTCAAGGCGAAGTTTTTGTTAGCGGAGGTGAGTTCAGCCGCGAGCAAGCACAGCTTCGTTATCACATTTTCCGCCGGGAGCTTCCGCTTGCTTTAGAAGCAATATTTTACGGAGACCAAGCGTTTTTTCAACATTATCCAGACTTGCTAAATACACCGATTTACATTTATTTTGTATCGACTTATCAAGAATTTAGAGGGTGGTCCTATTATCAAACCCCTAAATTTTATTTAAAACAAACATGCAGCAGCTAGCACGCTAGTGCATAAACTAATGGAAAATGAACGAGGAAGGTGTGAATGTCTCATGTACAGTCAATGGGTTTACCCCTATATGCCGCGCTACTACCATCCAGTGGTTCCTACTACGAATGAAAATTATTTAGAACCTTATAGATACAATGAAGACTTATTTTCTTATATCCTGCATGAAGAAGAGGAAGTTAGATCTACACGCGATGTAGACAGAGTGATGAAAATTTTAAAACGCCAGTATCAGTCCATCTACAGAGATGCTCAACGAGGCGGGATGGATAGCAAACTAACAGAATACTTATTTCGTTCCATTGTAAGATTTGTTGATGATAACTATAACAATTACAGCGGATCTATTAACGAACGCGTCGAAAAAGCCGCGCGACAGCTGAAAAAACGTGATCCCTGGATATTTGAACTTTTTAACTTATACAGCGTTTCCCCTGTTTCACAAGTTCGAATTACTAACACGATTTTAACCGTTTCATTTGAAAATTTACGTAGAGGAAATGAAGTGCCAAATCCTAGATAAACAAAAAACCGCCACAATTGTGACGGTTTTTTGTTATGGTAATACAGTTGCTCCCATTAGATGGCTATCAACTTGTTTAGCTACTTCACGACCTTCATGAATAGCCCATACGATTAAACTTTGCCCACGACGAGCATCACCAGCAGCAAAAACACCTTCAACATTTGTTTTGTAATTTCCATACGCTGCATCTACGCGACGATTTTTCGTTTCAACACCAAACGCTGATAGAACCGGATGCTCTGGACCTTCAAACCCAATCGCAATAAAGACAAGCTGAGCTGGCCATACTTTTTCTGTTCCTGGAATTTCGGTAAAGATGTACTGTCCATTTTCACCTTTTACTTTTTCCATTTGAACCGTATGAAGTTCTTTTAGATTACCTTGCTCATCTGCCACGATTTTTTTCGTTTGAATTGAATATTCACGTGGATCGTCCCCAAATTTCGCCTGTGCTTCTTCATAAGCATATTCAAGATTAAATACATGTGGATATTCAGGCCACATATTATCTGCCGTACGCTCAGCAGGAAGCTGAGGATGTTTACCAAACTGAACAACGCTGCGGCATTTTTGACGAAGAGCAGTAGCTACACAGTCAGCTCCCGTATCTCCGCCTCCAATAACAATAACGTCTTTTCCTTCAGCATCAATAAATTGACCATCTTTGAAGTTAGAATCTAAAAGGCTTTTTGTTGAAGTTGTTAAGTAGCCCATTGCAAAGTGAACTCCTTTTGCTTCACGACCTTCTAATACTAGATCTCTTTGCTTCTGAGCTCCTGTACACAAAATGACAGCATCATATTGTTCTTTTAACTCTTCAGCAGTAATGTCTTTTCCAACTTCCGTATTCGTTACAAAATCAATACCTTCTTGTGTCAATAAGCGAACACGTCTTTCCACTACTTCTTTATCTAGCTTCATATTTGGAATTCCATATGTTAATAAACCACCGGCACGATCTGCTCTTTCATATACCGTTACTGAATGACCCGCTTGATTCAGCTGATCTGCGCTCGCTAAGCCTGCTGGTCCAGAGCCAATAACAGCAATTTTTTTGCCTGTTCTTTTCTCCGGAATACGTGGAATAATCCACCCATTCTCAAAGCCTTTATCAATAATAGCGCGTTCGATATTCTTGATCGAAACCGCTGGATCTGAAATAGCAAGCGTACAGGAACCTTCACACGGAGCAGGACAAACGCGTCCTGTAAACTCCGGGAAGTTGTTGGTTTTCATTAAACGCTCTAAAGCTTCTTTCCAGCGTCCTTTATAAACTAAATCATTCCACTCTGGAATTAAGTTATAGATTGGACATCCAGAAGTAAAAGCATTAATATCCATTCCCATGTGGCAAAAAGGTGTGCCACAATCCATACATCGTGCTCCTTGACGGCTTAGCGCTTCATCAGATAAAGGAGCAGCATACTCTTTCCAATCACCTAAACGTTTTAACGGGTCACGTTCCTTCCCTTTTTCACGTTTGATTTCCATAAATCCTGTTGGTTTTCCCATCGTACTCTCCCCTTTCTTACTGAGCTACCGCTTCTTGTTGTTTTGCCGATGCTTTCTTTTCTTGTTTTGCATTTTCCTCAAACGCACTCATAGCTGCTTCTTCTTCCGTTAACCCAGCTGCTTTTTGCTCTTCAATGCGATTCATCATGCGTTTATAATCATTCGGAATCACTTTTACAAATTTCGAAAGCGATTCTTCCCAATTTTCTAATACAAATGCTGCTTTATGACTGTCAGTATATTTTAGGTGATTTGCAATCATCTCTTTTACTTCTTCTGCTTCTTCTCCTTTTAAGCTCTCAAACCCAATCATGTCTTTATTACAAAGGTTTTTGAATGCTTCTTGATCATCAGCAAATACGTAAGCAATACCGCCAGACATTCCCGCACCGAAGTTTTTACCTACATCACCTAATACGACAACGCGTCCGCCAGTCATATATTCACAGCCATGATCCCCAATTCCTTCAACCACTACGTTCACACCGCTGTTACGAACCGCAAAACGTTCTCCTGCTAGCCCGCTAACATAAGCTTCACCGCTTGTTGCACCGTAAAATGCCACGTTCCCGACGATAACATTTTCACCTGACACAGCTGTTGTTTCCTTAGGTGGAGCAACGATGATTTTACCTCCTGATAACCCTTTTCCGATATAATCATTTGCATCTCCAGTTAGATACATAGACATTCCTTTTGGAACAAATGCACCAAAACTTTGTCCTGCAGAGCCAGTGAATCGAAGAGTAATCGTATCTTCTGGCAGACCTTTCTCACCGTAACGTTTTGTAACTTCACTTCCTACAATTGTTCCAGCTACACGGTTAATATTAGAAATTGGCAGTTCTAACTCGACTTGATACTTATGCTCGATTGCTTGCTGTACCGCTGGCAAGATTTTTTGCATATCAAGAGATTCGTCAATTTTATGGTTTTGAGGTGTTTTAAAAGTACGTACACCTTCAGCTTGATATAAAAGAGTTGTTAAGTCTAAGTGCTGCGCCTTCCAGTGATTTTTTGCACGTTCGCTAACGCTTAATACGTCTGTACGTCCAACCATTTCATCTACTGTTTTAAATCCAAGTTCAGCCATAATTTCGCGTACTTCTTGTGCAACAAATTTCATATAGTTAACGATGTGATCCGCTTCTCCTAGGAACTTTTTACGAAGCTCTGGGTTTTGCGTCGCCACTCCAACTGGACATGTATCTAAGTGACACGCACGCATCATGATACAGCCTAAAACAATTAAAGGCGCCGTAGCAAAACCAAACTCTTCTGCTCCTAAAAGTGCTGCCATGACTACATCTTTACCCGTCATTAATTTCCCGTCTGTTTCAAGCACTACCTTTTCGCGAAGACCGTTTAACATAAGCGTTTGATGAGCTTCCGCTAAGCCCAGTTCCCACGGTAGTCCCGTATGTTTAATACTTGTTTTTGGAGATGCTCCCGTACCTCCGTCGTAGCCGCTAATAACGATAACGTCCGCTACTCCTTTTGCTACTCCGGCAGCAATCGTTCCTACTCCTGCTTTTGAAACGAGTTTGACGCTGATTCGTGCATCACGGTTTATATTTTTTAAGTCATGAATAAGCTGTGCTAAATCTTCAATCGAGTAAATATCGTGGTGTGGAGGAGGTGAAATTAAGCCTACTCCTGGCGTTGATCCACGCACATCTGCTACCCATGGATATACTTTGTTTCCTGGAAGCTGACCGCCTTCTCCGGGTTTTGCACCTTGTGCCATTTTAATTTGAAGCTCATCCGCATTCACAAGGTAATGACTTTTCACTCCAAAACGGCCAGAAGCAATCTGTTTAATCGCACTGCGGCGATTATCTCCATTTTCATCCACAGTGTAGCGGCTAGGGTGTTCGCCACCTTCTCCACTGTTACTGCGTGCGCCTAAACGGTTCATCGCAATCGCTAATGTTTCATGAGCTTCTTGACTTAAAGATCCAAACGACATAGCACCTGATTTAAAACGTTTTACAATCGAATCAACTGATTCCACTTCATCAATGGAGATAGATGAACGCGTTCCATTAAACGAGAATAGGTTGCGCAAGAAACCGATGCGTTCTTCATTAGCCGATTCAGAGAATTTTTTAAATAAGCTGTAATCTCCCTTACGGCAAGCCCACTGCAGCGTGTGAATTGTTTTTGGATTAAACGCATGATGCTCGCCCGTGTGTCTCCACTGGAAGTCGCTTCCTGACTCTAACGTTTGCTCAATTGTTTCAACATAAGCATTGTCGTGACGCGTTTTCGCTTCTTTTGCAATAACATCTAAACCGATACCGCCAAGTTGCGAGGCAGTACCTGTAAAATATTGCTCGATAACCTCTGCACTGATTCCAACTGCTTCAAAAATTTGTGCGCCCCGATAACTTTGCACCGTTGAAATGCCCATTTTAGACATTACTTTTACAACACCTTCAGTAACGGCTTTTACATATTTCTCAACAGCATAGTCATACGATACGTTCAACGTACCTGCGTTAATTTCATTTTGATATGTTGCAAAAGTAAGATATGGATTAATTGCGTCTGCTCCGTAACCAATCAGTGCTGCAAAATGGTGCACTTCGCGCGCTTCTCCTGTTTCCACTACAATGCTCGCCTTTGTACGGTTTCCTTTTCGCACTAGGTGCTGGTGCAGCCCGCTGACCGCTAATAAAGCTGGAATGGCTACAGAGTGAGCTCCCGCTTCACGGTCTGTCAGAACAAGAATGCTAGCGCCTGCGTTAATTGCCGCTTCAGCTTCAGCAAATACGCGATCAAGATCTACTTTTAAATCATTTGTGAACACCGCAGAAATAACAGCACTTTTGAAATCTGGATGAATGGCAGACTTCAGCTGATGAGTTTGATCGTTTGTTAAAACCGGCGTCTCAAGCTGAATTCGATGAATGTTTTCTTTGGTTGGATGCAGTAAATTCCCTTCTGCACCAAGCAACGTCATTGTTGATGTAACCAACTGTTCACGAATAGCGTCAATCGGTGGGTTCGTTACTTGAGCAAACAGCTGCTTAAAGTAATTGAACAGCGATTGAGGACGATCAGACAACACGGCTAATGGAGTATCATTACCCATTGAACCAAGCGGATCTTTTCCTTCTGTAATAACTGGAACTAAATATTTATGAATATCTTCATACGTGTAGCCAAATGACTTCTGGCGAATGACCAAATCATCGAAGTATTCAGATTTTTCTCCCTGCACTTCTGGCAACGTTACCAGCTGTTCATCTAACCATTCTTGATAAGGCTCAGCCTGTGCCATTTCAGATTTAATTTCTTCATCTGAAATAATTCGGCCTTCTTCTAAATCGATTAGAAGCATTTTACCTGGGCTTAAACGATCTTTATATAACACATTTTCATCTTCAACATCAATGACGCCTACTTCTGATGAAAGTATGATGTAATCATCTTTTGTAACATAATAGCGAGCTGGACGTAAACCGTTACGGTCTAAAATAGCACCGATTTGCTTTCCATCCGTAAACGAAATAGCAGTCGGACCATCCCATGGCTCCATTAATGCGCTATGATACTCATAGAAAGCACGTTTTTCTTTTGACATGTGCGGATTCTCAGACCAAGGCTCTGGAATAAGCATCATCGCTGCATGGGCTGGCTTGCGGCCGGCCAATACAAAAAACTCTAGCGCATTATCTAACATGGATGAGTCGCTTCCTTCAGCATCTAAAATTGGAAGAACCTTCGGCAAATCCTTACCAAATGCGTCCGAAACAAACTGCTGTTCACGCGCTCTCATCCAGTTTTGATTACCGCGAAGCGTATTGATTTCACCGTTGTGAATTAAATAACGGTTTGGATGTGCTCTTTCCCAGCTTGGGAACGTGTTTGTGCTAAAGCGAGAATGCACTAAAGCAAACGCTGAAGTAAAGTCTTCATCTTGTAGGTCAAGATAAAAAGCATCCACTTGTTCAGGTGTTAACAACCCTTTGTACACAATTGTTCTGCTTGAAAGACTTGTAAAATAAAAACGGTTTTGACGTGCCTGCGCCCAATTTTCCGCTTGCTTACGAATAACATATAGCTTGCGCTCAAACGCTAAGTCATCTTGAATACTGTCATTTGCCCCAATAAATACTTGTCGTACGTATGGACAGCTTTCTTTTGCAACTTTTCCGATTTTTCCGACATTTACAGGCACAGTTCTCCAACCTAATAACGTTTGTCCCTCTTCTTCAATTAATTTATTAATATAAGCTTCAATTTCTCGACGCTCGTCTTCATTATTTGAGAAAAAGATCATTCCAACTCCATAACGACCGTTTTCTGGCAAGTTCAGTTCAACGCATGTCTTTTTAAAGAACGCGTGTGGAATTTGTACCATTAATCCAGCTCCATCTCCTGTTAGCGGATCACTTCCCTGTCCGCCTCGATGGTCAAGCTGGCAAAGCATGTTTAGTCCTTTTTTAACGATATCATGTGACGCTACGCCTTTCAATTGAGCGTATAGTCCGATTCCACATGCATCGTGCTCAAATTCAGGACGGTAGAGACCTTGAGCTTTTGGCATTTGATTGTATGTCATCTTCTTCTCCCCCGTTCGTTTTCTTTATCTTTTTAAGATCACCTGTTTACATTGTAAGTTTTCAAATCAATATAAACAATATATAATTTAGATAAAACTAATCTAATTTTGATATATATAGATGGAGGATGCTTATGGAACTGCGTCAATTACGCTATTTTATGGAAGTTGCAAAAAGAGAACACGTATCTGAGGCCGCAGAATATCTGCATGTAGCTCAATCAGCAATCAGCCGTCAAATCGCGAACCTGGAATCTGAGCTAGGTGTTAGTTTATTCAAACGTGAAGGAAGAAATGTCAAGTTAACAGCAATAGGAAAAGTCTTTCTTGAGCATACGGAGACGGCCATGAAAGCTATTGACTATGCGAAAGAACAAATTGATGAATACTTGGATCCCGAAAGAGGAACGATTAAAATCGGATTTCCAACAAGCCTTGCTAGTCACCTTCTTCCTACTATTATATCAGCCTTTAAAGAAGAACACCCAAATGTTGCTTTTCATCTTAGACAAGGTTCGTACAAATTTTTAATTGAATCGGTTAAAAAAAGAGATATTAATATCGCTTTTTTAGGCCCTGTACCTGTAGAAGATCAAAGTATTGAAGGGCATATTCTATTCACTGAAAATCTTTTAGCCCTTGTTCCCTCTCATCACCCGCTCGCTGAACGGGATAACATTCGGCTGCGGGATTTAAGAAATGAAGATTTTGTGCTATTTCCAAAAGGATTCATTTTACATAAAATGGCCTTTGACGCTTGCAAACAAGCAGGATTCATGCCCAATATTTCATCTGAAGGAGAAGATTTAGATGCGATTAAAGGTCTTGTATCCGCAGGAATTGGCGTGACGCTTCTTCCTGAAAGTACAGTGTCTGAAACGACTCCTCGTTTTACGACTAAACTTCCTATTCATACGCCGCAGCTTCAGCGGACAGTCGGAATGATTATTCCTAGAAATCGTGATTTAGCACCTTCTGATAAAATTTTTTATAAGTTTGTCAAAACCTTTTTCGAACGTTTGGAACAGTATAAATAAGAGAGGCCCCCTGCCTCTCCTATTCTTTGCTTTATACACTATTCCTCAGCTGATCAATTGTATAAATAGATCTTTTTCCCCTAAAGCTAACAGGCATTGACGCTTACCGGACTCTTTCTTATACTGAAGTAACTGACTAAAAAGAAACAAGGTGACTGCTATGGATTTTAAAATTAATTTTTTATCATTTTACGTAATACAAGTAGAAGGAAAAGAAGAACAGGCCTCTAAACAATATAAGCATTTTCAAACGCTTGATACGGAAGAATATGAAGAAAGTTCCATTAAAGATTTTTTAGACGGTGAATTTAAAAAAATTGTAAAGCGCAAAGTAGAGCGACACCCCAAAGCAGAACAAGTGCCTACAAAGCTCGGGTATTTTATAGTTGAACCGGGACACGCTCTCGACTCAAACCCTAATTATAATTTATTTCACCGCACTCGTTTTGCCACAACCAAAGAAGAATTTGAAGAAAACAGCGAACAGTTTATCAATGCATACCTTGATACTGCAGCCGTTCGAGGAGGAGCATTTTTAGTGGTATCTGCTGTTCCAAGAAAATATTTTGATCATGCTTTTGTGTTTATTTTAAAATGTGACTTCGAACCAAAAGTGGCTTCAATTTCAGATGAATCAACCCTTATTCGTCACGTAGAAATGGCGATTACTACTAAAAACATGAAATCCATTCAATACCCATACATGCCTGAAGAAGGCATGGTGGAAGAAAGCGAACTCGTTATCCACCAAGCGTCTCACGCCCGTTATTTTGAAGACTTTTTGAAATTCATTGATTACAACGAGCCGATGCCTGAGATTATGAAAACACAAGTGATGGATATGGTGCGTGAACACGTCAGCGAAACGTTTGAAGCAGAAAGCGTAGAGCTTGAACAGTTTGAATCAGACATGGAACTGTGGGCAACAAGTGAAAAGCGTGAGCTTCAAGAACGTTTAGATACCCATCAAGTCATGGAAGCCGCTGCTCATATCGTCGAGCATACCCCTGATGCAGAGCTTAAAATGAAGCTTGGCGAAACAGAGATTAAAGGGCTGCTAGCTGATTTTGGTAAAAATATTCATTTAGCAAAAGTGAACGGACGCTACGTGGCGTTAATTGAAGCGGAATCGATTCTGTTTGAAAAAGGCGCGTCTCCGATTGAGTTTCATAAGCCAGGTGATTTGCACGGGATTATTGAGAAAATCAACAGTAAGAAATGGGAAGAATAAATAAAAGGAAGAGAGCTGTGTATTTGCTCTCTTCCTTTTATTTAACTGAACTAGTAGCTCTATTTATCCACCTTAATTCTCTACTAATTGACTCACCGCAACATCTTGTTCATTTTCCGGCTGACCTAGCGGATAAATTCTTGCCGTATCATTTTCTTCGCTTACATGTTGAATATAAACGGCCGTATCGTTATACGTAACGTTAGCCATAACGGGTGAATCAGCAATTTGTTTTGCTCGCTGCTTGTCCACGTTTCTTCCCCCCTCTATGCTGATATACATATAAGGTTTGCTTAAAGAATGGATGATATTCGCCGTTTATAATCGTTCTAGCGCTTTTTAGCGGTGCGGTAGCCAAGGTAAAAGATGAAAGAAGTATAGATAATAAATGCAGCTCCAGCTAGCAAGATCATTTTGTGATGATGCCAAAGGTCTACGTATGTTTTGATGAAGACCCCTTTTGTAAGTAAAATATATTGATACACAATAAAACCAACCGCCAAAGCAAGAAACAGCACGCGAAACAAACGAATGAAATCAATGTTAGATAAAATGGAAGCAGCTTTTACCCAGGGCGATGTAGGAGGCGGAGCTTTTTTGGTGCTGCGGCTCTTCGGCTTTGGTTTCTTTGCAGGCGGAGCTTTTGATTCTTCTATTTTAGGTGCTGGTTTTTGTTTCCCTTGAGCCATCGGTCACTTTCCCTCTTTCTTAAATAAAGTGTCTAAAAAAGAAGCTTTTCTATTTTGCATATTCAAGAAAGGGTTTGCTATCTCCTTTTTCCTCTTAAAAATACTTTGCTTTTTTAAAATACAGAATGTCTTTAGGTATATGCCTATAGCATTTTTCTTATCTTCGCATACGTTATATCGTGTTTGATTTGAAGTTACTATTTAAAAGGAGCGGTGCCCTAATGAACCCTTATTATTTCAACCCCGGATATATTCCTCAGCAAGTTGATTACTCAGTTCAACAATACTATCCCCCTTACGTACCACAGCATGAAGAATACGATGAAAGACAGCAGCTTCAAAATCTTGGAGGATTTGAACGAAGAATTCGTGCTCTTGAGAGACAAAATGAGGAGCAAGTCAGAGAAATTACTCGCTTAAATCGAGTTGTGGAGCGACATACTGACCGTATAAACAGATTAAATCAGCGCTTACGCAATGTAGAAAGAAGACTTAACATTCCATTTACAGCAAGCCAGGACGGATTTTAAACTTACCTTAAGCATTCCCGTTTCTTTTGAGCGAGAATGCTTTTTTACATATCTTCCGTCGTTTTTGATAGCACGAAGGATATTTGATTAAACTTTACATAAAATAAAATTCGACTATAAAAAAGAAAAGGAGAAAATCACATGAAATCCCCTGTTGTTATTTGTCCTAACTGTCATTCTCAAAAAGAGCTCGCTACCGTTTTAACTGCTCAGTCCAATCAAAACGTTATCTATATATGCTCAGCTTGCGGCTATAAGCTGACAAACATTAAAACAAGCAAAGGATAACCAGTATCTCTCCCCTCACTTAGTACCTATACTTAATACGTTCTTCTGTCCACATACAAAAATTAACGTTTACGTAAATGTTATTAATTTTGTATACTGATAGTATTATGGGAAAGGGAGTTGAAGAAGTTGAAGTTTAAAATGAAGGAACGCGGGCAGCTGCATTTGAGTCCAGAAGGAAAACAATTGATTTTAGACTTATACGAATCAAATATGATGGAATCTGTAAATGAAGCTTTGGATGCTGAAACAAGAAGCTTTCACAGCGGAAAAGCCGACGGGATACAGGCTATTCTACTTCTTTTAGGGGTACAGCTAGAAGAAAACTCTTCACAATCATAAATAAATTCCCTATAAAACACATAAAAGCAGACGCACTCTTCTGGTGAATGCGCCTGCTTTTTATGATTCTTCCTGCTCGAATTTTACAATTGCAGCCTTAGCACGATCTCTCAGTGACAGAAGGTCAGACTCTACTTTTAAGATGTTTTTCTTTTTCTGTTCAATCAGCTTGAGCTGCTCTTCTACCGTATGTAACACTTGCTCTAACTTTTCTTTTTGTTGACTTGTTCCTTTCACTTGCCTATAATCCATCTTTTGTATTTCAAGAGTATCACTTAAAGCAAGAAATTCCTGTAATTCTTGAAGTGAAAAACCCATGACTTCTTTGGCATTCGTAATTTTCTTTAAGAATTCTACGTGTTCTTCCGTGTACAGACGAAATCCACCTTCACTTCTTGGAGGTGCTGGCATCAGTCCAATTTGTTCATAATAACGAATCGTACGTTTTGTTAAACCGCTTTGCTTCGCTACATCATCTATTTTTAGTTCACTCATTTTTAAATCCCCTTTAATCAATTAACAATGTCAACTTTTCGTACTTTTTACTATTATACACTAACGCTAGATATCTCAAAACAAATCTGAACAGCTGTGCACTTATTTAAAAATAAATAAGCAATTTCTTCACCCTTTTTTAGAGTAAAAAAATTGCTTATACAGTATATACTGGGTTCTTTTCTCTAAAACCTTATCATAAATGCCGTTTCTGTTAATTTACGATTTAGCATACAAATTAATAAATTTGTTTTTGAGACTTCTTATTTCTATCGACTAAATGTTTATTAACTTGTATGTAGCCTTCTCTTTCTGTACTAGCCCCGCCTGCGCTGAGTACACCGATAGCCACGCATGCTATCCAACCTAGTTTCATTATAACAGAAAGCGCTTACATAATAAAGTGTTATGCTTTAATTTCTAAAAAGTTATAAATAAAATCAGCAGGTCTTTTTCTAGTCCCTGCTAATTTGTTAAATAGAACGAGCGACGATACACCTTTATGAAATAGTAAATAAGTCGTCTTAATAAGCTACTTTATAAATCAAAAACCGTTCATATGGATTTTTACGATTCAACTCTGGCAGCATTACCTCTTCTTTTAAAATGAAAGAAGGGTGTTTTTCGAGATGATGAAGATAATCCTCTGAACTATAATACAAAATTAAATCAATCTCGCGCTTATTCTCTTCCCACGAAAGCAAAATATTGTTCACTACTTGGATAAAAATTTGAACTGAAAAAGGATTAAAAAAATAAAAGCAGTTGTCTAGTGGGTGAATCTTATATTCCTGGGCTAAACAACACTGAAAATAAATATGACTTTTTCGGCCCTTGGCTTTTTTTAAATAGCGCCTCTGATTATCTATGGCCTGCTCATAGAAGTGCTCATTCATTTCTATCCCTACAGCGGTGGCATTACATAGGTAGTTCACATAAAAATTCAGCCTTCCTTTCCCACACCCGAAGTCGACAATTCTATCGCTGCTTGTTAGCTCATATTGACTGAAAAGTGCTTCGAATGCACTATAAGGCATGGGTTCATAACGATGGTAATGAAATGAATCATTAAATCCCTTTTGTTCTCCCGTTGTTTTTATATTTAATAAAGCGTCATAATATTGTTCATTCATGGCCAATCTCCTGTTTATAGTTGTCGAAAAAGAGAAAGAAGGACAGATGTCCTTCTTTCCCTTTTTACTCACTCTACTTTTACGCGCATTTCTGATATTTTAAGACCAATCTCTTCGATTAACTGCACAGCTTCCGCTCGTTTTTGATCATCTAATGTGCTGATTTCTGGTATGTCTATGCTTTTTAAATATCGATAAGAGGCTTTAAGTCGTTCTAGGGTATCTTCTTGGTCAAACTTTTTCATGATTATCTCCTCCAGTTTATGTAGTTACTATATGTATACCACAAACATGTCCGTAATAAATCTAACCTGTTTAATAAATACTAAACGTATCTGATTTATCTAAGAGGAAATGCACTTCTAATAGCTGATATATACTCAAAAAATTCCTGGGTTTTCGAATTTTTACGTTCATTTCTCGTGTTAGTTGAAAAAAAAGCTTCTCTTTGCGCTTTACTTATCTCAATTTGCACACCCATCCGCCTAGCTGTTTTATTGGTTATATTTCTAGGGCTGGTACCGGAAACAGGATCTTGATCTGATAAAATTTCTGTACTAAAGCCTTTAGAAACAAGCGCTTCATGTACTTTGGACCTTAACGCTTTGTCAGCACCGCCGATTTTAGTATGCTTTTCACTTTTGTCTTTGTATCCATGAAAAGATACTGCATAGTCTTCTTTTGATATAATCGTTAACGCATGAGGTTCATCAAAATGAGTGGATGTGATATGAAGATCGGCATTTCCTGATTTCTTTAACCCTTCAAATATATAGTACGAGTATTCGTTGCCGGCTAGGCCCACAGCAAGTTCGGATGTTCCAGTTTCGATACCTCCGCCGTGTATCGCGAGCATAATAATGTTAGAAGGTCTGATTTCAAATTGAATTTTGTAGTCTTGGTTGTATACTTCATAAGAGGCAAGTTCAGAGAAGCTAGCATATTTATCTGGCATCATATATCCTCCTTGTGAATAAGACATAGTAAATAAACTTATTAGTTCTTTCTTTAATGTACCACATCTTTTCTTTCATCACATACTATGTGATTGCAATTACCAATAAATATGGTACGATTAAGTTCGAGTTTCTTGCTCGTTAAAAGTTCACCAGATAGTCAAAATTTTCGTTTTTAAGCATTCCATTTTTATCTTATAATAAAGGATGTACTTATTTTCAGTCGGAAATTCGACATTTTTCTTTGTTTTTTAAAAAAGTTCAAGGAATGTTAACAATTTTTACGAGCAACCTTGATGTAATTACGATATTTTTTTGTTAAAATAGTTTAGTTGATTAATAAAGATTAGGTTTATTCATGTAAGAATAAGCTCAAAAAGGAGAATTGCTGTGAAAAATACCGAAGTTATCACAAAGGAATCACTTCCTATCAATCAGTATTTTTCCCGGGAAGTAATCAGTGCTATTATAAAAACTGGGATTATTAAATCGAACTCACTAGGAATGGTTGCTGGGCTTTGTCTCGCAATTGCTGTTAATGACTTAAGCTTTGTGACACAAATTCCTATCATTATTTTGGCTTTAATTGGGACATCCTTTGTCGTAGGAGGAGCTGGGGCAGTTAATAACTTCTATGACCGTGATATCGATGCAATCATGAAACGTACAAAAGACAGACCGACGGTAACAGGAGCGGTCAACCCTAAATTTGCTCTATGGTTAGGACTGGCTTTATTTGTTATTGGTGTAGGTATTTTATTTTTAGTTTCTAACATGGCCGCCATTATGGGTATTTTAGGATTTTTCTTTTATGTAGTGCCTTATACTATGCTTACAAAACGTACAACCATTTATAATACCGAAGTCGGAAGTATTTCTGGAGCTATGCCTCCAATCATTGGCTGGGCCGCTATTTCACCAGACTTATTTCATCCGGTAGCAATTGGATTGTTTGTATTTATGTTTTTATGGCAGCCTCCTCACTTCTACGCTATTGCGATTAGAAGACTTGAGGAATATAAAGCCGCAGGTGTACCAATGCTTCCTGTAGTAAAAGGTATCCGTCGTTCCAAAGTCCAAACGCTTGTATACCTAGTTATTTTACTAGCGGCATCGTTCTTATTTTTATCGTTTAGTAAAATTATCGCATTTACAATGTTCGGTTTAACACTCGTGTGGATGCTTCTTGGAATTGTTGGATTTAAAAAATTAGAAGATACAAAATGGGCTACTTTAATGTTTGTGTTCTCATTGAACCACCTTACGATTATTTTTGCCCTTATGATTATACTGTCATTTTTTAAATAATAAACGTTCAAAAGCAGGTAGCTATCAGCTACCTGCTTTTATACTAGATACTTCTTTTGCTTTCAGTGAAATTATTCCTCCGTATCTCGCCGAAACTGCTCCACCTAACGCGTTGGCAAACATTGTGTACTGCTTACATGACTCCTCACGTTCAGGCAAACCTTTTTCGTGAATACACCAGAGAATTCCTGCCATAAATGCATCCCCCGCTCCCGTCGTGTCTATCGCCTGTACTTTTTTTGCACTCACATGAAGCGTTTGATTTGCAGTAACGGCTACTGCGCCCTTTTCTCCTTGAGTGACCCATACGAACGGAATATGATACGCTCTCAGTTTTTCTAGGCTTTCTGCCAGATCTGTTGAATTCATCAAAAATAGGAGCTCATCTTGAGAGATTTTCAAAATATCTGTTTCGTACAAAAACGATGTTACAATATTTCTACATGCTGCTTCACTTTCCCATCTTTTCATTCGAATATTCGGATCAAAAGCTACCAGCATACGATATTTTTTTGCGAGCCTCACAGCTTCTCTTGTAGTTTCCTGGGAAATCGGATGAAACAAAGTGCCTGATCCAAAATAAAAAATCGCTGCCTTCTCAAATAGATCTTCCTGCAGCTCATATTTATACACTTGCTCATGAGGGGTAGAATCTATGTAGGAATGAAAGTAACGATCTCCTTCTTTACTTTTATGTACATACACTTCACAAACTTTTTTCGTCACCGAAGTTACACAGCCGCTTTGGTTTACTCCTTCAATTAAAAGCTTCTTTCTTACAAAATCACTTGTTTCATCACTCCCTAACTTGCAGATATAAGATGCTTTTGCTCCTAGCTTCTGAACTCCAACTGCTACATTAACGGTTGTGCCTCCTAAAAAAGGGTCAAAGTCAGTGTTAGATTCATTTTTGGCGATAAAATCAATAAATGCCTCACCGTATGAAATAATTCCTTTTTTCACGTTAATCCTCACCTTCTTCCTTCTGTCTCGCAACGCATTTGACGCATACACACGCTTTCCCTCTGCTTTCTAAAGGAATTTGTTTAAACAAATCAGGAGTAAAAACTTTCTGCATGCACCAACACTTTTCTATTTCTCTGCCTTGTACAGAAGCACAGTTATTTTTCTCTCCGCAGATAGGACATCTGCTATCATCGCCTGAAAATGCCATAAATTCCTCTCCTTTTTTCTATGCAGTTGTATAAGTTATCTTTATTAGTATACAAGAGGCAGTTAAAATGCGCTTTCTGCTTTTTGATATTTTCGTTTTCAACTTCTTCTATTCTTGATACTATACATATAAAGGAAATAACATATTGAGAAAGGAGCCTTTATGACTACACATTTATTTCACCAAAAACCCCTTGCTACATGGATGCGTGAATATCCTTTATCAACACCTTTAATCAATAAACAGGAAATACTTTGGATAAATCCTTATTTAAAACCTGCTCAAGAAGCACTTTCGTCTCTTTCTTTACATACCAAAGGTATAAAAGATGCAAAAGAGCGACTTTCTCGCTTTTCTTCTTTTCTTCAAATCGCTTTTCCGGAGCTAAAAGCATCAAAAGGAATCATTGAATCACCTCTTCAAGAAATTGCATACATGAAAGACTATTTAAATCAACAAATGAAGAACGAGCTGCAAGGAAAATTATTGATGAAATGCGATCACGATCTTCCTATATCAGGTTCTATTAAAGCAAGAGGCGGCATTTATGAAGTATTAAAATTTGCTGAAAGCCTTGCTATCAAAGAAGGGCTGCTTACCGAAGAAGACAGCTACGCTCTTCTAGCTGAAGAACGATGTAAAAAGTTATTTTCTTCTTATTCTATTGCAGTAGGATCTACCGGTAATTTAGGTTTAAGCATTGGTATTATAAGCGCCGCTCTCGGCTTTAACGTCACCGTCCATATGTCAGCCGATGCGAAGAAATGGAAAAAAGATCTGCTTCGTTCGAAAGGCGTAACCGTTATTGAATATCAGTCTGACTACGGAAAAGCCGTGGAAGAAGGACGAAAGCAAGCCGAAGCAGACCCCGCATGTCATTTTATTGACGATGAGCAGTCTAGAGATTTATTTCTTGGTTATTCCGTCGCTGCCTTACGCTTGGAAAAGCAGCTAGCCGAGCTGCAAATTCAAGTAGACGCCGAACATCCTTTATTTGTCTATTTACCTTGCGGAGTAGGCGGAGGTCCTGGCGGTATTACGTTTGGATTAAAAGCAATATACGGTGATCATGTTCACTGCTTTTTTGCTGAACCTACTCACTCTCCTTGCATGCTGCTTGGATTAATGACCGAGCTGCATGATGGCATTTCCGTTACCGATATTGGACTTGATAACATAACAGCTGCCGATGGACTAGCTGTAGGAAGGCCATCTAGCTTTGTAGGCGAAACGATAAAATCGCTTATTAGCGGAATTTATACTGTAGAAGATGATCAGCTTTTCCGATTTATTTATGAGCTAGCCAATCGTGAAAATATGTATATAGAACCTTCAGCAGCGGCTGGTTTACAAGGGCCTCTTCACCTGATGGAAAGCGGGTCTTCCTATATACAAGCGCAAGCACTAGAAAACGATATGTCAAAAGCTACTCACCTTGTATGGTCAACTGGAGGCAGTATGGTGCCCGCTGACGTGATGAATAGCTATTACGAGCAAGGAAAAAAGTTAATGAATAGATAACGTCAAAAGGCATGAAGAACAATGATATTCTTCATGCCTTTTTAGAAGAAGTAGCTTGCAGAAAGATAGGATGCCAAATTTCAAATGGAAAATATCCCGATTTATAGCTGCCGCTTGTACCCATAGTTGAAATTTTTATTTTCCTGTATCCTTTTTTCCATAAAAAGGTGCCTGCAAACACCTCAATTTGCTCCACTTTCTTCCTTCTAATAATCGTTGTTTTTCGTGTTAAAAACTGTGAGCGAATAGCGACAAATACCTCGTTCATCATTAAGCCGCCTTGGCGATAGCCCAACCAGTGAATAAGTACATATGCAAGGCATAGCACAGCAATAACCCACACGAACATTGATTTCCAAAAGCTGATGCCAATCCCTGCCGCTACAAATAACAAGAGCGGTAATAGTAATGGGTACCATGCATATTGAATAGCTGTATTTCTTGGACACTTTATATATTCGTAGTGCGGGACATATACGTTCATTAACGCTGAAATCTCTTTTTGCTGGATAAACGGGTGTAAATAGACCTTTTCTTTTAAATCAGAGGTTACGACATTTAACGAAACGGAAGACCATCCAAATAAGCGTCGAACCAACCCTTCCTCTATCGTAACAGCCTGTATTTTATGAAAAGGAATCGTAAGGGATTTCTTATTTAATAGTCCGTATTTAATATGTAGATAATGATCGTAGCGTTCCACTGTGAAACCGCCAAATCGTATCACATATAAAACGATAGACAACAAATAAGCAAGCACCACAATTGCAGCCACTAATACAAATAAACCAAGCATCGATTGATGAATCACTTCTTCGTAAGCTGTCTTCACCCAGCGGTTGATATACGTATCAATATACTGATAGAGAAAACCAAGAGCAGCAAATATATAGCCAAAATTCCCGGAAAACGCAGCAGCTAACGCCAGCTGTTTCACCGACACTTTCATCATACGTTCAGGACTTTTTTCTGTTATTTCCGGCTGACTCCCTGACAGCTTTAACGTATCTTTAAGATGGTGCGCTTCTTTTAGTGAAATACCAGATAAATCAATTTCAGCATCCGTACCGCTGCTGGCCGTGTCAATACGAAGCCGAGCTAAGCGAAGAATTCTAAAGACAAACGGCTGATCTAACTGAATCGATTGAATGCGATTTCGTTGAATAAATCGTTTTTCTTTTTTAAAAATCCCTTTATATAGACGCACTTCCGTTTCCGTTACTTCATAACGAAATTCCCTCCAGGTAAAAAAAGCAAATAAAGCGACTACGCCTCCCGCTAATAGCGTTGCCCACCAATATGTAAACAACAGGTGCCGATTGACGATAAATACAAACACAAAAGGCAGGATATTATTTTTTATATGTTCAATAAATGCTATTGCAATATATAGCGGATGCAGCCGCTTACTCATCTTCATCATCTACCTCTGCTAGTCTAGCAATATACTCTCGCAGTGCTTCAGCATCTCTTTGTACGAGTGCAGGAATTTCGACGCTTCCAGCTGCTGTGATGATTTTAACAGATGCCAAGTCAAATTTTCGAAAAATCGGCCCTGTCAACGTTTCAACGTGCTGTACTTTCACAAGGGGAATTTTCGTATGATACCAGATGAAGAGCCCTCTTTGCACATCAATTTGAGTATCTGTTACTTCATATGAATATACATTCATATATACATTTGGAGCTATAATTGTATATATGATAAAGCTCACGACTAATAGTCCAGCTGATATCCATCCAATAATTGACCACCAATCAAAAAAATGAACGAGTAGAAAATAACCCGCTGTTGCCAGAAGCCACAGGCTATGCGTAAAAATGGATTGCCAGCGCATCGCTTTTTTAGCCTCGAGGGGCAATTTGCCCTTTAAATGTTCAAACTCCATAGAAACTCCTTTCTCTACCTTTTTTACTATTTCTATTACTATATTACGTTAAAAAAGGAAAAAAGTTTCATCGTTTACTATTTTCTTATTATTTTTTGATAAAAAACAAACAAGGCTGCCTATTTCGAGGCAGCCTTGTTTGTTATCGATAAACGCCGTCTTTCTCTCCGTGTGCAACAGCCGCTCTTTCAACTGCTTCAGATACTGCTTCGTGTACAGCTAGATTAAGAGGGTGAGGAACTAAATCGCCTGGACGCGTTGAATTTGCAATGGCTTCAGCTGCAGCTACAAGCATCGTATGCGTAATATCACGCACTCCCGCATTTAATACTCCTCTGAAAATACCTGGGAAGCCAAGCACATTATTCACTGACCTTCCGTCAGTAGCATAAATAGCTCCTGCTTCAAGAGCATCTTCAGGTTCAATTTCTGGTTTTGGATTAGAAAGTGCTAAAATGATTTGCCCTTTTCGAATCCATTCTTTCTGTATTAAGCCAGGTACACCTGTTGTCGCAATAACAATATCACAGTTCTCCATAAGCTCTTCTAATGAATCCGCTACTTTTCCACCGTAGCTGACCAAGCGCTCATTCGCTTCAGGAGACTTATCAGCTCCTATCACCTGTTTGACACCGTAAGCCATGAACATTCTGCAAGTAGCGATACCAGCAGCTCCTAAACCAATCTGCCCTACTTTTGCTTCTTTCAAATTCACACCTGTGCTGCGACAAGCTGAGATAGCTGCTGCTAGCGTCACAACTGCTGTTCCGTGTTGATCATCATGCATAACTGGAATATCTAGCTCTTCTTTTAAACGTTCTTCAATTTCAAAGCAGTGAGGCGACCCTATATCTTCTAGTAAAATACCGCCAAATCCTGGTGAAATATTTTTAACCGTTTGAATGATTTCTTCCGGCTCATTTACATTCAACAAAATAGGGATAGCGTTTACACTGGCAAGCTGATCAAATAACGCAGCTTTTCCTTCCATAACAGGCATTCCTGCAACTGGACCAATATTCCCTAGTCCTAGTATAGCGGTACCATCCGTTACAATCGCAACCGTGTTTCCAATGCTCGTATAAATTTTAGCTTTGTCGGGCTGTTCTTGAATAGCACGGCAAACGTTTGCTACACCTGGTGTATATACTCTTCTTAAGTCAGCGATCGACTCAATTTTCATTTTGCTTTTCATTTGAATTTTACCGCCTTCATGCGCATGAAGAACTTCATCTGATACTGTATGTAAAGTAATGCCTTCTAAACTGCGAACCGCTTCAAGCAATTCCTCAAGCTGGTCTTCACTTTCTACTTGAACCGTAATACTTCTCATCGTGTAGTTATGTCCTACTTTAACGGTTTCAACCTCGCCAATGTCTCCTCCTACATTTCCAATGGCTGTTGCTACTCTTCCTAAGTTTCCCGGTACAGTCGGTGTTTGTACCATTAATGTGCGTATTAAATTATTCATCATATCCCCATATCCCCCTTGTCCTAATCCTGCAAGTACGTATACTTACTAATGAAGCATTTAAAACGGTCCAATCTCCCATAAGTTCATATTATCTACTTATCTTACAAGTAGATCTATGCGTACTCTCTTTTTCATCGAAAGAAATAGATAACGCTTTCAAACAGATGTTTCGCTTTGATTATAAGCAAAGTTTTTAGAATAATCAAGCGATGACATTGCGAAAATTCATAAATTATTAAGAAGGATTTTGTTGTTCATAAACAGAAAAGACTTATATAGAGAAGAAACAAAGGAGTGAAGAAATTGAAATCAATTTGTGTGTTTGCAGGATCAAGCGCAGGAATAAAAACAGAATATAAAGAGGCCGCCGTCTCGCTAGGACGCTACATGGCCCAAGAAAACTACCGGCTGATTTACGGAGGCTCACGAATGGGCCTGATGGGAGAAGTCGCAAATGAAATGCTTGAACATGGGGGCGAAGTCATTGGTATTATGCCCCGCGGTTTGTTTAGCGGTGAAATTGTTCATACCGCGCTGACAGAACTCATCGAAGTAGAGAGCATGCACGAGCGAAAAGCAACTATGCACGAGTTAGCAGATGCTTATATTGCCCTTCCTGGAGGTTTCGGGACATTTGAAGAGCTGTTTGAAGCTCTTTGCTGGGCTCAAATTGGCATACATAAAAAACCAGTGGGGTTATTAAATGTAAACGGCTACTACAACCCGCTTATGCAAATGGTTCAGCATGCAGTAGATGAAGGATTTTCTACGGATTCTGCTATTCGTCTCATCAATATTTCTGATACTCCCGAACAGCTTATCTCTTCAATGGACACCTATACGTCTCCTTCAGAGGACCAAAAATGGAAGACTGAACGCTAAAAAGCAAGCGCATCATTTGCGCTCGCTTTTCAGGCGTTGTCAAAAGTAATTTCATATTTTTTTACCCCAAAAACAAAAGGGCTATCTATTGGCTTCAAAGACTGATTCTGAACTTTGGAAAATTCCCCTTTTTCTAGTAATTTAGCAAAGGCAATTTTCCCTTCCATTCTTGCTAACGGTGCTCCTAAGCAAAAATGGATGCCAAAACCAAAGCTTACGTGAGGATTCGTTTTACGACGCACGACAAAAGTGTTAGACCGTTCGAACTTAGCTGAATCTCTATTTGCACTTGCTGCCCAGCTAATTACCTGCTGCCCTTTTTTAATTTTATACTCTCCAAGTTCTACATCTTCAGCGGCTATGCGTCCAATCGCTTGAATAGGAGGATAATAGCGGAGCGTTTCTTCCACGAGATTCGGAACTAGGGATATGTCTTGACGAACTTCATTCTGTATGTCTACGTCTTCTGTCATATACCGGACTCCGTTCGTAATTAAGTTTGTTGTTGTTTCATTGCCCGCTACTAGCAATAGAATACAAAACCCCAGTACTTCCTCTTCTGTTAAATGTTTGCCGTCAATTTCTGCTTCTAAAAGCAGCGAAATCAGATCTTCTTGTTTCTTTCTCTGACGCTCAGCGATAATTTCTTTAAAATACCCTTGTAAAAAAAGCACCCCTTCATTACGCTTTTGCATCATTTTCGCAAAAGCTTCGTCTGAATTATTTTCAGCACCGCTCACTAAGTCATCGGAGTACTTTTTAAACAGTGCCCGATCTTGCATAGGTACTCCTAGCAGCTCAGCTATTACAATAATCGGCAGTGGTCCAGCAAAATCTTCTACTATATCAAACTTTTTTTTGCTGCTTACTTCATCTAATAAATAATCTGCAATCTCTTCAATATGACCCTCCAAGTGCTGAATAGCTCTTGGTGTAAAAGCTTTATTCACTAAGTTTCGTAATTTTGTGTGTTTTGGAGGATCCATCATTAAGATACTTTCTTGGCGTTCTTCCATTGCTCGTTTGGATGAAAAAAGCGACGGGTTTTTTAAAATATACTTTACTGTTTCGTAATCAAATACATCCCAGCAGTTTCGGCTTTCATCGTAACGAATAGGTGCTTCTTGACGCAGACTGTTATAAATATCAAATGGGTAAAGCTGCTGTTCAACGGATTTAATTTCTTGCATAGGAATTAAGTTAGCATAACGATTTTCTCTTTTCACTGCTTTTGGATTCATCTCGTCTTCCTTCTTTCGTTTAAAAGTGACCTCATTAAGTTTTTTGACCTTCTACAGATGAAAGAATTTTTTTCCATCTTTATATCTTTTGATCAGACTATCACAAGGTTTTTTCACTTTCAACGTACATAATCAGAAAATTTTGTCAATTATACAGAAGACTTATTTTATTTAAGGTCTAAATCAGTGATTCTTTTCCATTTTTTTAGTTCTTTTATCTTGTTTCATAATAATCACATAGATGGTTACACTACAAATAAGTACGCAAGAAAGTAGGGATCTCATGTGATAGATGCCCTTATGTGGGGTGGTGTCTCAGGCTCAGCTGTATTAATTGGAGCTATTATAGCTATTTTTGTACCTTTAAAAAAACAGTTGACTGCTTATATTATGGCTTTTGGCACGGGCGTTTTGTTAGGAGCTGCTGCTTACGAGCTCATTCAAGATTCGGTAAAAGAAGCGGGAATTATTGCTTCTTCTTTAGGCTTCTTAACAGGCGCAGCACTTTTTACTCTTCTTGATATGTCTTTAGCTAAAAAAGGTGCTCACAAAAGAAAACGTTCAAACCACCTTGTCCCAGCTAGCTCAGGACTAGCCATTTTTATTGGTACCATTATGGATGCTATACCTGAATCACTGATGATTGGCGCAAGTTTGATTGAACAGCACCACGTTAGCTGGCTGCTTGTTGTTTCTATTTTTATCAGCAATATACCGGAAGGAATCTCCGGGACAAGCGGACTACTAAAAAGCCAATATAAGCGAAAGAAAATTTTTTCATTATGGCTTTCGGTCTTCTTTATATCAGCTCTTTGTTCTTGGATTGGATATCTATTTCTTCAAGACGCTACCCCAAACATGATGGGCTTTATTGCCTCATTTGCCGGTGGTGGAATTGTGGCCATGGTTGCTTCTACGATGTTGCCGGAAGCTTTTGAAGAAGGTGGTCCTATTATTGGTTTTATTGCTTCATTAGGGTTATTAACTTCTATTATTTTGGATTATCTGTCTTTTTAATGAATAAACTTATATTTTGTATGAAACAAAAAGTGTAGGTCTTTCGTCTTTACAAATAGATATAAACAAAAGGAGTTACCATTATGAAAAAAATAGATGCTTCTCTTACACTTTGTATAGTGCTCACTTGCCTATCAGGGTGTGCCTATGCACCTCATAATAATCTGTCTGCTGAAAGAGTCTCTGCTTCTTCTATTCATCATACTTCTTCTTTAAAACGTGATACTTCAATAGAAGAAATAACAAATAAACTTCCAGGACACGTTTATTTAAAAGGTATAACTTTTCAAAATGCGCAAAAACCTTACTACTTAGCAATTAACTACGCTGCAACAGATAATCAGCATGCGTTTGAAAAAAGCTGGACGTCTGTTAAAACTAAACGTACACTTTTACATAACGCAACCATTTTACTTTCTGCCGTACAAAATGTTGACAGCGTTCACTTTACTATTAACACGACTGTTCCTCAGACAATCACGATTACTCGAAAAGAGTTAACCGACTTCTACGGAACAGATCTGCGCAATTATAAGGACGGGACTCAAGCATGGAAAGCAAAATACGAAGGGCAGCAAGAAAAAATCGAGGAATTTTATGATGCACATCCAATTACGGAAATGCAGTAAAAGCGGCCCATGGCCGCTTTTTAAAGTTGTTTTTTCATAAACACCTGCTCAAGTTTGATTCCTTCATCTGTATATAAATCTTGAAAACCAAATGATTTTAACATTTTCACGAGTAAGCTATTTCCTTTTTCAGGTACATTATGTGTATTGTAAGCAATTGGTCCATACATATTAAAAATGGTTGCTAATAAAAAGGCCAGAACGTCCTCTGAATTTGAGATATGTTCCTTAACGCTTCCTTGATAAAAAGTAACGGAATTCACGATGCCTATGGAAGAAAAATTCTTTTGAAATAATAGATAGCCAACTTCTTCGTTTCTTTCATTCAACGCAATAAACGATTCTCCATCACAAATACAGTCAAATTGATTTTTCCACGGAACGTCGTATGCATAAAAGGGTAGGTTTTGAATATCTTTTGCAAGCCGTCGCTTTAACGAATATGCAAGCTGATTCTTCTTTTTAAGTAAAGAAGCGGGAAAACTACCTCTATGCTTTAGAAAGAAAAGCGTATCTACAATTTCATATCCATATTTCTCATAAAGGTGAATAGCTTTTTTATTGACTGTAAATGCTTCCAGACTGGCTTCCACTACTCCTTGCTGCTGATATTTCTCAAGTGTAGCTTTTAGTAAGGCTTCACCAATTCCCATTTTTCGGTAAAGGAATGCTACACTTGTACCTCCATTCCAAGCATGTTTCTTTCCTTTGACTCTTTTTATTCCATTTAACATAATTCCAGCTGGTGTGTCATTATAAAAAGCGACAAAAGAATGCTCGACAGATAAACGATCCACACCAAACCTACAAATGAATTGATCTAGTGACATCTCAACCGGAATGTAATAATCTTCAAAACCCTTATTAAATGCTTCTAGCGCATCAGAAAAAGAACACTGACTTAAAGGCTTAATTATAATCACAGGACATTCCTTCCTTTTTTAAAAAGATAATAATAAATAATTAAAGTAAAAAAAGAAAACTGCTTCCAAAGCAGTTTTCTTTTTAACTTAAGGCAATTTACATTGTATTCGATGAAAAACTTAAAATTCCTTGTTTATAAAATCAATTTCTATTTAGCTGAATTAACTTGGTCTTCATTCATTAGTTTTTTTACTTTTTCACGTTTGTTTACACCACTATAAAAATAGTATCCTACATAGATAAAACATGCCGTCGGAACTAAAAAAGCGAGTTGAAGCGACCCTGTTAAGTCTGATACAAGTCCTTGAACGGCGGGAATAACAGCTCCTCCTACAATAGCCATAACTAGAATAGCTCCCGCGACTTCCGTATGCTGTTTTTCTTCTACTATTTCTAACGTTTCACTATAGATTGTTGCCCAACATGGACCAAAAAGCATGCTTACAGCAACAGCTGCATATACAGCCATCGTACTGGATGCAAACGACGTATACGCAAGTAAAAGCGTACCAATAATTGAATAGATAACTAACACTTTTTTGGCTGAAAAACGTGTCATCAATAGATTAGCTATAAATTTCCCAACAAAAAAAGCAATAAAACTATAAATCATGAAATTTGATGCGCTTCGCTCATTAATTTCAGAATTAAGATCTAAGGCCAATCTGATGGTAAATGACCATACAGCTACCTGCATCCCTACGTATAGAAATTGGGCTATGATACCTTTACGAAAACGCGAATTCCCCCCTAAATACTTTAGCGTTTTTATTAATTCGCTTTTTTGCCCTACCTCGTGCTTCTCTATTTGAGCTTTACATGAAGGATATTTCGTTATAAGAAAAAGTACCAGTACGGCAATAAGAACTAAAATCATATATTTATAAGGCTGCAGCGTATGCTGTAACATTTTAAGGCCAAAGATATGTGCTTCTTCCGAGCTCATTTTAGCAAGCTGATTATCAAGGCTTTCCCCTTCTTGGAAGATTAAATACTTACCAAGTACAATTCCTAAAAGAGATCCGATAGGTGTAAACGTCTGACTGATATTAAGGCGTAGCACTGCGGATTCCCTAGGTCCCATCATGGAGCTATACGTATTAGCTGATGTTTCAAGAAAACCTAAACCAATGGCGATTGCAAAAATTGCGCATAAAAACATAGAATAGGTAGCCATATGAGAAGCAGGAAAAAACAGTGAACAACCTATAATATAGAAGATTAGTCCCGTAATAACAGCAAGCTTATAATTTGTTTTTTTAATAATTAACGAAGCTGGAATAGCAATTAAAAAGTATCCCCCGTAGAAAGCACTTTGCACAAAAGCCGTTGCAAAGTCGCTAAGAGTAAATACACTTTTAAACTGAGCAATTAAAATATCATTTAAACTCGCGGCTGCTCCCCAAAGTGGGAAAAGAATAGAAAGTAAAATAAATTGAAAGATAGGCGTTCGATTAAGATACCCATTAGGCATTTGAACTAAATTTTTATGTTTCATTGTAAAGCCTCCCTATTATAACTCATCATTTCTTTACAAATCCACTTGCTTCCGTGTTCACCTATGCTGTTAAAATACTCCTTGACATCTAAAGTAACGAGGCTGCTTCTTTGTCTACAATAACTGTGACGTTAGGATGTAACTGAAGAAGAGAAGAGGGACATCTTGTTGTAATATGTCCATGTAACGTTTGATAAACAGCCTCTGCTTTTTCATTACCACTGGCGATAAAGATAATGTGTCTTGCTTTTAAAATGTCTCCTACTCCCATTGCTATTGCTTTTTCAGGGACATCTTCTATATTTGAAAAAAACCTAGCGTTGTCTCGTATCGTTTCTTTGGTTAACTTAGCAATATGCGTAGCCCCATGCAAGTAATCTTGAGGCTCGTTGAAACCAATGTGACCATTCCTTCCAACTCCCAATATCTGTACGTCAATTCCGTTGGCTTTCATTAATTTCTCATTGTATTCTTTCACTGCTTGATCTTCGTTCTCAAATATACCTAAAGGAATATGCACCTGCTCTGCTTTGATATTTAAGTATTTTAAAAAATTTTCCCATGTATAGTACGCGTAACTTTGGAAATGCTCTGGCTCCAAACCGATGTATTCATCTAAATTGAATGTTGTTACATTTGAAAAATCTACTTTTCCTTCCTCGTATAACTGAATTAAATTTTTATACGTACCTAGAGGCGTTCCTCCGGTCGAAAGACCCAATACTAACTCTGGATTTTCCTTTATACATTTAGCCGTTTCAACAGCTGCCATGTAACTCATTTCCTCATAATTTTCTGTGCTTATAATCTTCATAAGAGGCACATCCTTCACCTTTTTGTAGTCTTTTTTGTTGACGCTTTCACTTTTAGTTATCTCTGTTTTATGTAAGTGAAGAGGAGAAACATTTTCTCCTCACTCCCTTATTTCCCACTTACTTTTGATTGATTAAACTCACTTGAAATTCTTTCAATTTCAGTAAATTGCTCATTGCTTAGTTGGATTTGGAACACTTCTGAAATTACCTGAGTCCACCCATGTATGAAATAGATCCATCCGTCTTCAACATATAATGACTGCGTCTCTTTTTGCGACAGCGCTTGGTGCATAAACAACAAATCCCCTCGATAATTCAGTTCCCACACAAGACTATTGTGAGGAAATAGCGCCTCGTTGCTTAGCGGAGAGCCTGGTCGATCTTTTCCAAGCCCTGTTGCATTAATAACTAGAGAATAAGGCTTGAGTTTAGATAACACTTTATCATTTTTAGATGGCTCGTCTACTGTAAGATACTGAATAGGTACATCCGTAGACATTTCCGAGATAATTTTCTGCATTGAATCTAACCTCGGTTGACTTCGGTTTGTCACATAGATAGCAGATGGCATGCCATTACGTTTTGCATCGTGGATCAAGTTTGAAGCAATGGCAATGGCACTTCCGCCAGCTCCCATAATAAGGACATCCCCCTTATGTTTGTTCCAATAACCTTTTGGAAGGAAACCCTCCATGGCTAATCCGCTAGAGATATGATCCTTAGCATGTCCAATCAGCTTTCCGTCTCTTTTGGAAATACTTGATAACTCTCCAAATAACAGCGCATAAGGATCAAGCTCATCGAACAAGTCTTTTGCCGCATGATATAGATCAATTTTGTGTGTTGTGACCAATGCCCCCAGCGACAGAGGATCATTCTTTAAAAAAGTTACCACTTCACGGTACACTTCACGGCTTGCATGAATATCAATATCAATTCCTTTAATCTCCGCATCGATACAAAGAGATTTAGCCCATAAAGGAAATAGCTTCATGATAGAGGATTGTCCTGTTGTAACGCCAATAAAATAAAAGGTTGGTTTGGTTGCATTTACTAGATTTAACATAGTGTCCTCCTTGATTTTTCTAAACGCTTAAAGCTGCGAGCGGATTATCCAGAACTAAGGTACTAATGGTTTTATCTGAAATCCCACTTATTTTCAACTTTGGAATAAAGGTTTTAGTTAAGTAATCAATTCCTATTTCTCCCCCATATGCTTGCAGCCTCGCTCTAGTTGTATCCAGGCTAATTAAAAGAGATTCTTGAAAGCCGCTATTCAACATGTGGTGAATTAACTCAATTTCTTTATCATCGCTGTGATATTTAAACCGTCCAATCGTATCGTACTCAAGGTAGACACCCGTTGCCGCTACTTCTTTATGCAATCCGTAGTCATGATGAGTACGATCGAGATGACAAAGAATTATTTTTTTAGCTGCTACCTGTTTATCCGTCAAAAATTGAATAATTTCAAACGGATCGGATTCTTTTTCAATATGAACCATAATAGGGACGTTTGTTAAAAGCGACGCTTCGGCAGCTGCCTCAAACTTCATTTGATAATAGGGAGTTAACCCCTTTTTATCGACGGCTGTTTTAATTAGCCCTGCCTTTGCATTAACTTTTTTAGTGGGCCTCTCTATTCCATTACCTACATACATTCCTTTTTGAATTTCAGAAACAAAAAGCGCTGTAAGGACCTCTGCTGATTCATTATGGATCCAATGATCTCGCCAATAGAACATGGATTTATGGAACCCTGTTGAAGCAACAATATGAACATCTGTTCGCTTGGAGACTCGTATCAAGTCCATTGCCATGCGCCCCGCGCCGATCGGCTGTGCGTCCACTACAAGAGAGCGCGCAGACAGTTTCTTTACTTCACTTACTGTAACATCGACATTATCAATGCATAAATCTGAATTAGTACTCGCTGCATGACCTTTTTCAAGCATAAGGTGCTCATGCGGCTGAACATGTACGATTTCGTTTGAATCCACAAGGCCTAAAACAGTTTGTATACGACTTGAATTTTTCATTATCTAATACCGCTAAGCATCAATTTAGCCTGCTGCGCTTTACGTATCAACAAAGAGGCATATTCACGAATTTTTTGGGAGTCAAGCGATTCCCCACCTGCTTTTGTTAAATTAGACCCTACCCCTACAGCGATTGCTCCTGCTTGAATCCAGTGCTCAATATTTGTTTCATTGACGCCTCCAGTAGGCATAATATTAGCTTGAGGCAAAGGCCCTTTTACATTTTTAATATGGGCCGTTCCTGCTAAGTCTGCTGGGAATAATTTAAGAATTTCGCACCCTGCTTTAAGCGCAGTAACCATTTCTGTCATTGTAAAAGTTCCGGGCATAACAAGAGCTTGATATTGATGGCTTACCGCAATAATGTCCATGTCCAAGTGAGGAGTCACAACAAAATCTGCTCCTGCTTGAAGGGCACTAACCGCCGAATGAACGTCTATGACGGTACCCATTCCTATGTAAACGGACTGAGAGGCACATTCACTTTTTAATTGACGTAATATGTCAATTGCATTTGGAACCGTCATCGTTAGTTCGATTGCCTGTATTCCGCCATCAATTGCAGCTCTAGCTGTCGTTAACACTTCCGCTTCTGTACCTCGTAAAACTGCCACAACACTACTTTTACAAATACCATTCATAACTTCACGTTTGCGTGACATGCTGGTTCCCTCCTTGCCCTTTTGAAATTCCTTGCTGGAAAAATTTAATGACGCTATGCGTTGACTGTAATGTCATACGCTCGATTGCCTCTTTACTGGCCGCTGCATTATGAGGGGTTAAAACAGCATTATCTAACTCTAGCAAAGGAGAATCTGTAGGCGGCTCAACGGAAAATACATCAATTCCCGCTCCTAGTATTTTTTCTTCTTTTAAAATATGAAAAAGATCGGTTTCATTTATGATTCCGCCTCTTGCGGTATTAATGAGAATTGCCTCTTTCTTCATCTTCTTCATCATTTGATAGTTTAGAAGGTTTGTTGTTTCAGGCACAAGAGGCATATGAACAGATACAACATCGCTTTTTGTTAACAATTCATTTATGTGGACGTAGGTTGCACCATATTCAGCAGCTGCCTGCTCATCTTGAAAAACGTCATAAACGAGGATGTTCATTTGAAATCCTTTAGCACGGCGGGCAACAGCTTTTCCTATTGCACCGAACCCTAGAATCCCTAGCGTTTTCCCATAAAGTTCAACACCTACGTTTTTTGTCCACTGCCCTTTTCTGAGCCTTTGAGAAGATAGTGAAATTTGTCTGGCTACAGACAGCATTAAACCAAACGCGTAGTCTGCAACAGCTTCATGATTCACACCGGGAGTATTCACGACCACAATTCCTTTTTGGGTTGCATATTCTTTAGGAATATTATCAGTACCTGCTCCATATTTTGCTATAATTTTAAGCTCCGAAGCGTGGTTTAAAACTTCTTTACTAAGATGGTCAGTTCCTATGATTAAGGCTTGTACATTTTGTATGAGCTCTATAAACCTGGACTCAGAAATAGGGCCGACCTCTCTTATCACCTCAAACCCCTCTTCGCGCCATTTATTCATAATGTCTTCTGTAAACATCCCATATGACCGAGGGGTAATTAATACTTTAAGCATGTGGTTTTCTCCTTTTTTGTTATTTTACCGCTTGTATATAGCGAGGGTTTTCAATATATGTTGGCTTGTCATTTTGTTCAACTAACGCCTTTACAAATCCTTCTGTTTCAATACCTCCGTAATCATGGCCTGCATCTCCCGGGTAAGCTGCAAAAAACACAAAAGGTTCTTCCCCCGTATTAACAGTGCGATGAGCCCATTCTGGTGCCACATATGCCACTGTTCCCGGCACCATTTCTAGGCTAGAAAATTCTCCGTCTTTTGTTTGCATTAGCAGCTCACCTTTTCCTTTAAGGCAAAAATAAATTTCAGCTCTATCTAATACTTCGTGATAATGTCCCTTGGTCATAAAATACTCTTTTCCTACTTTTCCTGGATGCAAAATAGTTACGCAATGCTGAATGTGAGGCATTGTCTCTGGAACTACTACGTTATAAACCTCGTAAATAAGCGGGTTGTTCTTAAGTTGATTTTCAAATTCTCCCTCGTCTAAGTACATGCCTTCCATATCCGATAAATGTCGAATAATGACTTTTCCTTCTGGATTTAATTTACCTGTTTCAAAATCTAATTGTGTAGCAAAAGGTTGAAATAATGTACTCATTTATCATGCATCTCCTCTATTTTTAATTAAAAACTTTTAACTTTTGGTAAACTGGTTTTAGCTGTTCATACGTTTCATTAAATACCGAAAAAAACTCTTGATACTGTTCTTGAATATCTGGCTGAGGATGGTGAATACCTACTCTCTTCACCCATTTTTTAGCCTCTTTAAAATTATCTACTATCCCTACTCCAACGGCTCCAGCCATCGCTGCCCCCATAGATGTTGCTTCATCTAAATAGTTAGGCACATACACATCAAGCCCGTAAATATCTGCTAGAATTTGACGCCATAAAGTGCTTTTTGCTCCGCCGCCTAATACCCACATCCGGTCAATTGGTGCTCCTTCTTTTTGAAAAGTATCAAGTACAATTTTCAAGTTATATGCCACTCCTTCCATGACGGAACGAGCAATGTCTCCTCTTGTGTGAGTAATGGACAAACCAGCAAAAGCTCCCCTAGCATCCGGATTCCATCTGGGTGAGCGTTCTCCCATTAAGTAAGGTAAATAAATTAGCCCTTTTGACGTAGGGGGCGATTGCTCGGCTTCACTATTCATAAGTTCATAGCTTTTGTTGGAATTTTGATAAAGTAACTCTGTGATCCATTGCATAGATCCCCCACCGCACTGCATTGTTCCATTAGGGGAATATTTAGTAGAATCAAGGTGAACCCATGTATACGTTTTCATTTCAGGATCAAAAATAGGCTTGTTTGATGCCGTTGCAATCCATGAAGAAGAGCCAATGTAATTAAAAGCTTCTCCTTCATCCATAACGCCCACGCCGGCAGCTGCACACACTCCATCACCTCCCCCTATTACCACAGGAGTTCCTTGAAGTAAGCCTGTTTCGTCTGATGCCTTAGCTGTTACTGATCCTACTACATCAGTAGAAGCATACAAATCTGGAAAAAGCTCCGGCTCAATTCTCCATGTATTTAAAATGTCACGAGACCATACTTTATTTACTAAATCAAAACAGTTAGTTCCGCATGCATCTGAATAATCGGTTGCAAATATACCTGTTAGTTTATACACAAGGTAATCTTTCGCTTGTAAGATTTTATATGCTTTTTTAAAGCGTTCCGGCTCATTTTCCTTGACCCATTTAATCTTTGCTCCAGAATATGATGAGCTAATGCGGTGTCCTGTGATTTCATAAACATTTTTCATACCTATTTCATTCTCAAACCGCCGAGCCTGATCGGCCGCCCGCATATCTGCCCATATAATGGAATTACCAAGAGGAGTTCCATCTCGATCTACAAGCAAGCAGCCGAGCATTTGCCCGCTGAAACTCACAGCAGAAATTTCTTCGCGTTTCACTCCACTTTGCTCAAGCAAAATTTTTGTTGTTTCACAAACGGCTTCCCACCAGTCTGATGGATTTTGTTCAGCCCATCCAGCTTTAGGATAGAAGGTTTTATATTTATAGAGCGTACTATTAACCAACGTTCCGTCAGCCTTGTATAAAGTTGCTTTATTTCCCGTTGTTCCGATATCATGAGCAATAATATACCCATTACTCATATCCATCCCTCCTTCAATAGCTCATAGACTAAATCTTTCATCTTGTAATGACGTAATTACCAGTTGGTGCAGAGAAATGAACAAGTTAAAAAACTCGTTCAGCTTTCTTATATTCTTTCGTATTTTACCTCTACTGTAAACTTGTTTAAATCTCCACGGTAACGCCCTATAGAATACTCAAAAGGCTGAGAATCTTTTTGAAAAGCCGTTGTTTTTGTAATTTGAACAGCAGACATCGGAGGAATATTTAAAGCGCCAGCGTCCTCACTCGTAGCATTAACAGCCTCTATTACACGCTTAGCATGACTGATATGAAATCCATATTTTAATTCAAGCGTCTTGTACAAAGACTGAACCTCTAAATCTTCATCAAGCAGACCCGATGCAAGAGATGCTGGAATATAGGTCGTTACAAGGACGTATGGATCTTCCTCAATATACCTTAGTCGATCAATTCGGTAAAAAAACTGATATTTATCTCCAAAGATCTCTTGAAGAGTGGACGTTTTTTCAACAATCTCTTTATTTAACACTTTTGTTTCAAAGGAAAGTCCTTTACGCTCCATTTCATCTCCAAAACTACTCAAACTTTCCAAAAACATTTGGTCAATCTTCTTTGGTGCAACGAAGGTTCCTCTACCGTGCTCTCTTCTCAAAAAACCTTCAGCCACTAGTTCATTTAAAGCCTGCCTTACAGGTGTTCTACTTATCCCATAAGTATCAATTAGTTCTCGTTCAGAAGGAATCAATTCATCCGGCTTATAAATTCCTTTTTCAATTTTTTCTTTAAGTACTTCTTTCAGCTGAAAGTATAGAGGCAAAGGTCTATTTTTTTCTACCACTATTTTATTTGTATTGTCTATCACAATGCACCTCTTCTAAAATTTATTTCTTTTCTCCATTGTAAGACAAATGAATTAAAAAATAAATTTTATTTACATTCACAACTCATAATGATGTAATTACCAGTTGAATAATCTTATTAAATCACTATAAGGCAATACTGTCAATAAAATTCTGAATTTTTCATAACATTTTATTGAAAGGAAGAGACAAACCCTTTATACACCCTGTCTCTTCCTTTCTTTTAACACTCTATTCTATTGTTTTTTAATCTCTACATCCGAAGCTTTCACAAACGCATAGCGGTGATTAAAATAAATTTGATAATATTCATCTTTTCCCACAATCATTTTGTGATCGTTTTGATTTGTTGTAAAAGTGGGTGCATAGTAATAGTCACTCTTTACTTTTTCTACCCCTACGTACACCTGATCCGGAGAGATTGTATACTGAAGTGGGACCATGTCTTTAACCGGGATATCAGAAGGATAGGCTGAAGCTTCCGGGAAAGCTCCTCCGTACACTTGAATGCTTTCTTTTCCTGCTTTTGGCGTTAATAATATGCCCGTACCTTTACTCGTATTTTGATTATGTGGATTATAAAACCACGCTTTTTGTCCTCCGTACCAAATCGCTGTCCATTCTCCTTTTGTCTCAGCCACTGCGTACGTTTGGCCCGTTACAGCTTTGCTTCCCCAGTCTAACGTTTGTTTCGTTCCTGGCCCTGAAGCGGCAGGCTCATTCAGTAGCGGTGAATCATTGCTAGGAGCTTGATGCAAATACACAAAGTTGGCCGGCTGCTTTGGTGCATCTGATACCTCTGGCTGGTTGTTTTCAAAGACGGGATTAATTGTAACGGCTAGTTTGCTTGTATGCTGGCGCTCGACTGGGCTTCCTACTAAATCCATATAGTGCCCCCAATCCCAAAACGGTCCGGGATCCGAATGCATACCTGATTGAGCCTTAGGAGACAAACCCGGTACCTCGTCATGACCGATAATATGAGCTCGGTCCAATGGAATATGATATTCTTTGGCAAGGTGGCGTACGAGTCTTGCTGAAGAACGGTACATTTCTTCTGTAAACCACGTGGATCCTTCAAGGGCGAACCCTTCATGTTCGATTCCAATACTGTGCGTATTAAAATACCAGTTTCCTGCATGCCATGCTACATCTTTGTTATCAATCATCTGTGCAATGTGGCCATCACTTGAACGTATGACATAGTTTGCAGCTGCTCTGTTAGGGTTAGCAAACAAATCAATGGTTCCGTCATAACTTACTTCTGTATCGTGAATAACAATATAGCGAACATCTGATTTTTGACGATTTGCAATATCATAGTTTCCGTAATCTGAAGGACTTTCGCTGAATTTCCCGTAAAAAGCAGGAATGTATTCACATTTTAAAGATCCCGGACAATCCGCTTTATTCGTATTGGAATTTTCAGCACGAGGAATCGACATATCTATATGTTGAGGAGAAATTTTAAGATGCTGTCCATCTGATGTTGTACGCTCTGCCCCTTTTTCCAGCGTTTCATATACATCATCGGCAAATACTTGAGCGTTTTCTTTATCTTGAGAAGAACTGTAAGCGGCGACTGCGTCGTACCATTTCTGATCAGTAGACGGTACGTTTCCATTTTTGTCTTTTGCAATAAAAGCTAGTACAGCAGCGCCACCGCGAATATTTTGCACAGGGTCATTTTTTAATCTTTCTTTATCTGACTTAAGCAGCTTAGCAGCTAAGGAGAGCGTTTGCTGTTTGTCATATGCTGGTTGTGAAGACGCAGTTCCGTTTCCTTTTCCATCTTCTAAAAAAGGGATGTCTGTTAAATGCATGAGGCCGTATCCCCCGGCTGCGCTAGGTTTCCCATTATGACTTTCCCAGCGCGACTTGTTGTAGGAAATTGCTTTTAAAAGCGAAGCTGGCACACCAAATTCTTTAGATGCTTGTGCAAATGCTAACTCCAAAGAGTCCGACTGATTCTCTGCAGCCTGAGCGACTAGAGGCGCTTGTAGCATATGAATAGGCGTATAACCTGTACATATAACCCCAGCCGCAAGCATGGCTGCCCCTATCTTGTTTAGTTTTAATCGTTTTTTTAGTTTCAAACGTATTCCTCCCCCGTAAAGTATGTAAATGATGTAAATGATGTAAATAAAGACATAATATGACTTTACCTCGTTCTCAACCATTTCGTCTTCTTTCGTTCTATTCCCTTGAGACAATAGTCTAGAAGATTCGACAGAGTTACTAGGAGGAAAGATGTGGTAGGAGGAAAAAATGATAAAAACCATCCCTCTTCTTTAAAGCTGCGCTTTCAAAAATGGTGAGTACAAAGGCGGTATATTCATCCCTTTGGCTGCCTTTTTAATAAAGCAGCAATATTGTAGATAATGACATTATTTCTATAATTCAACTATTACTAAACCAAATTTCTTAATTTACCAGTTTTTTAACAGACTGTACGTTCGACATTTTAGTAACTTTTCACCATAGTTCACCATGGAAAAGGTTGCTATTATTAAAGACAAGAGAATGTTTACATATGATTGAACGCAGCAAGAACTGCTCTTGAAAGGAGATACCTTATGAGAGGACACAGCATTCCAGCAATTAAGTTGAATGAAGAAGAAAAAGAAAAATTAGAGGAACTTATTGAACACTATAATTTAAAACGAACGTCTCTCATTCGAAAATTTATTATGGACGGAAAAGTTAAGCCGCCTTTAATCGGCAAAGAAGCAGGTGTGGAACTATTAGTTAACCTGCGAAAAATTGAGTCTGAGCTAAGCCGGCTAAGCAATAATATGCATCAAATCGCAAAGTATTTACATAAACCAAAAGATAAGCAAAATCATTCACAGAACCTTGAACAAATCCTGTTAGAAATGATGAAAAAACAAAAACATGTGCAAGAAGATGTAGAAACTATTTCAGAGCAGCTTAGCGATCATTTATACGTTAAATAGAGAAAAAACGCTCTTTTCATTTTAGAAAAGAGCGTTTTTTATAAAGAAGTAGGGATTTAAATACTTTTTTTCATGCCGCACTTTGCGCATGTACGGATAAAAATAAAGTCTTTTACTAAGCTTTTAAATTTCACATGTCCACAGTTATCGCATCTGCCTGCAACTTTATCCGGAAACTCCTCATATACATATACTTTTGTTAAATCAATCGCTTCTTGTTGCTCTTCCATTTCCATCACACCTTTATGCATCTTTACGATTCAACTCTTTATATTCTATCAAAAATAAGTAAAATTACTAGGGTGAAAGCTTCAAAAAAACAAGCAGGTTTTTTCACGATGTTTTTATCCGTTCAGCTTTGTACCACCATTTTTCTCTATCTAAAAATGCTTTTACATTCAATATTTTTTTATCGTGAAGTGTAAAGATGGCTACCGCAGCTCCTTCTTTAGAAAAGGTTACCGCTGTTTCTAACTTTTCTTTCGTCACAAACACTTTTAATGTTTCCATATTCTCTTTTGTTAATTCCGCAGTTGTGATAGTTTCTCCTTCAATGATTGTATCTTTTTTTTCAATAAAATGTTCTCCATCAATTATCCAGGCTGCATGCGTTTCACTATCAACTTGAAAGAGGGTATTCTTTTTTAAATAACCTGTTCTCTCTGACATATTGGTATACTTATACGTCTCCTTATCCTCGGTTGTTTTTATCCATAAAGGTTTATATAAAAAAGTAGGCTTTAGAAACCCTTCCTCGTCAGGATCTCCCACAGAATTTGTAGATTTAGGCTCCAAGTTTAAAAACTGCGCAATCCCTTTTGCATATGCCACCCCCATATCTTTTAGAAATTGAGGATTTTTTAAGAGCTTTGCATCGTGTTCTGTATCAATAAACCCAATTTTAGTTAATACAGACGGCATATATGAACGCCTTAACACACTATAATTAGCTAATTTCCTGCCTCGGTTAGAGTAATTGTATTTAGCGAGAACAAACTTCACATGATCGTGAATATCGTTTCGTAACACAATGGTTTGGTTATTTATATTTTTGCTATAAATAAAATCTTCATATCCCGTTTCGCCACCTGAACTTATATGAATAGATAAGTATACATCAGCCCCCCACACATTGGCTTTATTGACCCGTTCATTTAATGACAAAAACACATCGGTTGTACGCGTTGTGCAAAGAGAAAATCCTTGATAGTGAGTAGAAAGAAAAGAGATGATGTACTGTTGAACAGCTAACACTACGTCTTTTTCATATAACCCGCTGGCTACAGCTCCTAGATCTGCCCCTCCGTGACCTGCATCTAAATAAATTTTTTTCATATAACCTGTCTCCTCCTTATCCGTAGCATATGCATGAATAAGCGAAGACGTTTGTTATACAAAACTACTTTTATGTATAAAGCTTTTTGCTATAGCTCATTTAGAAGTCTTTACAACTGATTTACCATAGCTGGTAACATTAAAATATGTATTTGATCCATCGTCTTCATTGATCACAACATCTAAGTCATGAAAATAACGATGAAGTTCTTTTAACAGTGCTTGATCTTTCCTCTGCTCTAGCTGTCCAGCAAGCTTCTCCATATGCTGAAAGTCTTTCTTTAAAACAGAATCTTTTACTTCAATCGTGCCAATGGTATTTTTAATGGCTGCCGCTTCTTCTTGTACGGCAGGCCAGTCTGGGTGCTCAATGGCACTCCACCCCGTCAAATCATTTAGTACGTCATGATGTTCAGCTATAAAATCTTTTGCCTGCTGATCGTTGCTTTCCAGCTTATCAACTTTTTGTTGATTCACTTTAATGGCACTTGCCTTTATACTTTGCTGTGATAAAAAAGGAATTTTTCCGTTTTGGTACAATATCCATCCTGTCGCTCCTCCCCCGACTAAAAGAACGGATAAAGATATCCACATAATCATACGCTTCTTCTTACTTTTATGTCTTTTTTCCATTTGACTCCTTTCCGGGTATTCAAAACCCTTTAGGCCTTATGAACTGAAACGAATAACCTACAAAAATAATTTTACCATATTTTTAATATTAAAAATATTAAAAAAGAGACTCCTTCGAGTCTCTTTTAATCCACTTCAGTTAACTTTCACCTGTGTGTAACGATTTTTAGGAACATTCAATTGCAAGTTACTTCTTAACGTACTCCCTTCGTATTCTGTACGATACAGGCCTCTTTCTTGCAGTATCGGTACGACGTGTTCAACAAAGTCATCTAAGCCATGCGGAACGCTTGAATGAATAATAAAGCCGTCAGCTCCTTTTTCTTCAAACCACTGTTGCATCAAATTAGCGATATGCTCTGGCGTCCCAATAAATTGTGTTTTAGGTGTAGCAATTCGTAGCGCCACTTCTCGCAGTGTCCACTTATGTTTTTTAGCGTTTTCTTTGATTTTATCAGTTGTACTGCGGAAACTATTACTTCCGATATCCCCTAAATCAGGAAACGCCTCGTCTAATGGAAACTGTGAAAAATCAAAATGATCGAAAAAACGTCCTAAATAGTTGAGCGCATGTTCAATTGTTACCAATTGAGCAAGTTCTTCATATTTTCTTTCGGCTTCTTCGGTTGTACTGCCAATGATAGGACCTATTCCCGGGAAAATTAAAAGTTCGTTTTCATTGCGTCCTTGCGCTACGGCTCTTGATTTTACATCTTGGTAAAAAGCTTTCGCTTCTTCTAAATTATCTTGTCCCGTAAACACTGCGTCAGCCGTTTTCGCTGCTAAATCTTTTCCGCTTTCAGAGGAGCCTGCTTGAAACACTACGGGCTGCCCCTGAGCTGAGCGGCCAATATTTAACGGACCTTCTACAGAAAAAAATTCCCCTTTGTGGTGCAAGCGATGCAACTTTTTCTCTTCAAAAAATTGTCCGGTTTCTTTATTTCGAATAAATGCATCATCTTCCCAAGAATCCCATAATCCCTTCGTTACTTCTAGAAACTCTTCAGCTATTCTATAGCGTTTATCATGAGTGGGGTGCTCTTTTCCATAGTTAAGCGCAGATCCTTCCAATGGAGATGTTACAACATTCCATCCCGCTCGGCCGCTGCTAATATGATCAAGTGAAGCAAATTGTCTAGCCACCGTAAACGGCTCGCTATACGAAGTCGATAGAGTGCCAACTAAACCAATATGAGAAGTGACAGAAGCAAGTGCTGATAGAATAGTGAGAGGTTCAAAACGATTCAAAAAATGCGGAAGCGATTTTTCATTAATATATAACCCATCGGCAATGAACACTAAATCAAATTTTCCGTCTTCCGCTTTTTGAGCCTGCTGCTTGTAAAAACCGAAATTAACGCTGGCATCTGACAAAATTTCAGGGTGTCTCCATGCCCCCATGTTTCCTCCCACTCCATGAATAATAGCCCCTAGCTTTAATTGTCTTTTTATTGTCATATTACCATTCTCCTTTTTCATATCCATTCATAAATTCTCGTAGTTGATTGGTCAAACCGCCTGCTCCAAAGCGAAGGACTCCTTCTTTTTCTGTCTTTCTTTCATTTCCTTCCTGTGCAAATTGCAAAAAAGCGATAACGTGAACTCTTCTAGGGTGAATATTTTTAATTCCTTCGTCATAAAACCATTGATCAATTGTATTGTAAATCCCTTTATTAACTCTGAATTGGCTGTGGCACCAATTAAAAAACTGTAGATCAGGCAGATTTAAATATCTCGCTTGCCCTAGCTTGGAAGCTGTATGTTCACTAGATACATAGCCCATATGTTGAAATCTTTGCTTAACTTGTAGTGTATCAGCTTTAATTTGATGTTTTAAAAACTCAATGGAAGGGAACTTTTTCTCACCTCGCACCCGAAAGATAACGTCGCATTGAACTGTCTCTCCATAAATAACGTCGTTAAAATCCAAAATATGAACCTCAAATGTTTTAGATAGTTCCGATCCAAATGTCGGCTTAACGCCTACATTCATAACTCCTATATGTTCAAGTCCCCGCAGATGAACGAGGACACCATACACGCCATTTTTTAATTCCTCATGCTGAGTATCTATATTAGCTGTCGGAAAACCCAAATGTCTTCCTTGCTGCCTTCCAGGTACAACCTGGCCTTTTATAATAAGTTTTTTGCTCGTTTTAGCTTTTAATGCTCCTCGATTCACTACGTTCACCCTTCTTCCCTTAAGTCTAGTAAAAAATAAAAGGTTCTTTGCACAATGCGTGACATTGTGCAAAGAACCTCTAGTGATCTAGTCGGTTTGTTTAATTTGATGATTTTATCATATACTTATTATTCCTATGAGTCAAGTGGGTTTTAAATTAAAATATTAGATTGTTTTTTCATAAACATAAGAGTAAGGCGAATGCGTTGGGTTAATACGCTTGAAAAATTGCTTTGTTCGATCTTCTTTTGGATTTAAAAATATTTCTTCAGGATGACCTTGTTCGACAATCTTTCCTCCGTCCATAAACACCACGTGATTAGAGACTTCACGGGCAAAACTCATTTCGTGCGTAACAATAATCATCGTAATTCCTTCTTCAGCAATTTTACGAATAACAGACAGTACTTCACCCACCAGTTCAGGGTCCAAAGCAGACGTTGGCTCATCAAATAAAATGACTTCAGGATTTAAAGCAAGCGCTCTAGCGATACCCACTCGCTGCTGTTGACCTCCTGATAACTGACTTGGGTACGCATTTGCTTTTTCAGCAAGCCCAACTTTTTCAAGGACGTCTAAACTTCGTTGTTTTGCTTCTTCCTTTGGCAGCTTTTGAACAATAACTAGCCCCTCCATAATATTTTCAATAACGGTTTTGTGTTTAAACAAATTGTATTGCTGAAAAACCATCGTTGTTTTTTGTCGAAGAGTTAAAATATCTTTGCGGTTTGGCTTTTGGCACTGAACCGTAAATTGATCGATCGAAACTTTTCCTTCATCTGCTTTTTCTAAGAAATTAATGCAGCGTAAAAACGTAGTCTTTCCAGAGCCACTCGGCCCTAAAATGGTCACAACGTCCCCTTTTTTAACAATTAAATCAATACCGTCCAATACTGTATGTTGACCAAATGTTTTTTTAATATTTGTTAATGTAATCATACAACCCCTCCTCGATTATAAACCGTTAATTTTCGTTCAAGCAGCGCTGTTATTCCTTCTATTAACATCGTCAGCATCCAATAAATAAGGGCAGCAGCAATATAGGCTTCTAAAAACTTAAGATTATTTGAAGCTACGATATTAGCTGCACCGTTTAACTCTTTTTGTGAGACGATGAATGCGATAGAAGACGTATGCAAAAAGCCGATGAAGATATTGCATAAATTTGGTAAAGATAAAGCAAACGCCTGAGGGAAAACAATTCGTTTCATCGATTGAAAACGATTCATTCCAATGGAATACGCAGCCTCAATTTGTCCTTTTTCTACCGCTAACAAACCAGAGCGAATGATCTCTGACATATAAGCCCCCGCTGTAAAAGACAAAGCGATTAATACAAATACGACAATAGGAATGCTGTTTGCATTGAAGCCCCATCCATAGTAGCTTGATAGTTTATTAATCAATAGCGGGAACCCTAGGTAAATAACCATAATATGAAGAATGGCAGGCGTTCCTCGAAAAAATGATACGTATACGTTGGCAATAGGCGTTATTATTTTTACTGAATTAATTCTCACAGCCGCAACAGCAATACCAATAAGCAATCCGCCTAGTAATGGACCGATGGTAATAAGGAGTGTTAAAGGTAATGCCTTCAAAATTTCTACAAATGCTGTCCATATAAACGGTACGTCAATAATCATGTTTACACCTCTTTTAGTAAGCTCGTTTTATACATGAACAGGCTGATCGTGTTTTTGCAGCTTCTGTTCGGATTTCATAAAAAATTTCTCTAATATAATGGCTACCAAATAATAAATAATGGCAAGTGCAATATATACTTCAACTGCATGAGCCGTTGCTGCGATAATGGTATCTCCTCTTCCCATCATATCCATGACACCAATGGTAAAGGCTAAAGACGTATCTTTTAAGGAACCAATCACAAGGTTTCCAAAGTTAGGAAATGCTACAACGAGAGCTTGCGGCAGCACAATTCGAGTGAACGTTTGTTTTCCGGTCATTCCTACACTATACGCTGCTTCAGTTTGCCCTTTATCTACACTATTAATGGCACCGCGCATCATTTCAGAAAAAGACGCCGCCGTGCTCAGTGAATATGTGATAATCACAAATACCAGCGGAGCCATTCTAGAAACGTCAATATGAATCAATTGTAAGAGGGCAGGTACCCCGTAAAAAACTAAAAATAATTGAATTAAAATAGGCGTCCCCCTCATAAAAGAAATATAAACTGCTGCTAATTGACTTAACACCGGTACTTTATAAATACGAGGCAGGGCAATAAACAATCCCAAGGTACTGCCAATCAAAAGTGAAGCAACCAAAATCCAAATTGTAATATGCAAATAAGATAATAATTGAGGAATAGAGGTGAAAATCAGCTCTATATCAAATGCTTTTCCCATCTTTTTCTCTCCTTTGTTTCCCTCTACAGGTAGCGAAAGGACCCAAGTTCAAGGCTTGGGTCACAGTAAGTGATTTAGTTATTTCCAGCTGCTTTTGTATAATCTTCTCCTAGCCATTTTTTGCTTAATTTTGTCAATGTTCCGTCTTCTTTTATTTCTTTTAGCGCTTTATCAACATCTTTTTGTAAACCTGTTTCATTTTTTCGAAGCATAAAATATACTTTTGAATTTGAAATAGCAGGTCCCACAACTTTTTGCTCTGCGTCCGCTTGCTTATTGACAAAGTCAACTGCAAACGGCGTACTAATTGTAGCGTCCGCACGTCCTGTTTTTAGCTGCGTTTTTGTATCATCAGATCCTTGACCTGAATAAACGATATCAATTTTATTTCCATGTTCTTTGTTATACTTATCGATTAAGTTAGCAGAGTTACTCGTTGCTCCTACAATTACCTTTTTACCGCTCAAATCTTTAATTGATTTAATTGACGTATTTTTTTCATTTACAACTACATGTAGCGGAAAGATATTATAAGGTTCTTTATTAAACAGGAACTTTTGTTTTCTTTCTTCATTCACTTCCATCTGATGGGCGACTAAATCAATTTTGTTGGATTCCAAGCTCAAAAGTAAATTAGAAAAATCCATCGTTTTGAATTCAAACTTATAGTTTGGAAGACGTTTGTCTATTTCTTTAACAAGCTCTACGTCATACCCCGTTAGATTTCCTTTATTGTCAAGAAAGCAAATGTTGGGAAATTGCGTACCCGTTCCCACAATAATTTTTTGCACTTTGTCTTTGCTTGCGTTAGCTGCTGTTTCTTTATTGGGTGTTCCGCAAGCGGCTAATAATAAAAGAAGTGATAAAAAGATAGCTGTCAGCTGTAGTTTTTTCATGTGTTTGGTCCCTCACTATGTCTCAAAATAATTTATTGTTTTAACGAGTTAATAAAATGGATGTTGCAGCTATTTAACGATTGGTGAATAGTCTTCAATCAACTTTTCTATTTGTTCATAATCTTTTTCAATAACTCCTTTAAACTGCCCCTTATCTCCAATTTCAACGACCGGTACATGACGAATACCGTATTTAATTTCAAGTAAATCTCGCAAATAATCTTTTCCTTCTACATCGATACTTTCATATTGATGGCCCTTTTCATGAAAATATGCTTTTAGTTCTTCGCAATGATGACAACCTTTTCGATTCCATAATAAAATTTTTACTGACATGGTTTCTCCTCTTTTCTTTTAAATGATTAATTAGCTTGTTGTAACTCCTTGTGTTTTTCTAACTCATATCTTTCGGGATGTAAGATCTTCCTTAAGAATACGCCTTTTCCTTCTTCTCCTTGATCGACTTCAAAAAAGCGTTCATACCCTTTTCTTTCATACATAGGAATCAGCCATGGGTGTCGATCAGAAGTAGCTAATGTAACAGCAGGAGCCCCCAGTTGATCTCGAATAACCGTTTCTTCAACCCACGTTAAGAGTTTAGAACCTACTCCTTTCTTTTTAAGCAAAGGATCTACCGCAAACCACCATAAGAAAGGCCAGTTCGTTATTTCTTTATACGTTCTTGCTGTAATCGTAGCTACGATTTTTCCATCACTTTCCAGCACGTAGCAGCGGCTGTTTTGAATGTTTTCTTTTACAAGTTGAATCGTTGCCGTCGCAGCAGGAAATTTAATTCCTAGCTTTCGAATCGGCTCATATGCTCGAAGCGTTAAATCCAACAGTTCTTCAGCATCTTCTACGGTAGCTAATCGAAATAATTCACTCATTTTCTTCACCTCATTTTATAAATGTTTGAAGGGATAGATTACCTTTGTAAATCAGCTCATCCACCGCTTCCTTTAAACGACTTTTGGCATTCGCATTGTTAATACCTGTAAAAGAGACGTATTCATGCAGTAGAAAAAGACTGCTGAGCCAGTAAGGTCTACCTAAAAAAGACGCTAAAAGTTTTAAATCATACTTAGCTTTTAGTAAAGAATTCACATTTTCACCAATAAGAATTGGCAGAAGTATTTTTTTATACAATAAATCTTCTGGCAATATTTTTGTTAGCCGTTCAAAAGATTCTACGTATGTTTCATTTACTCCCGATAACAGAACGACAATGCTTTTAGCTTGGTTCATTTTCGAAATAAATGCCTTTACTTCTTTCTGCGCTTCCTGCTTCAAAGCGTGTACATCATGATACGAGATAGCTTCGGCGTGCACTCCTTTTGAGGTTAAGCAAGCTTCTAGCTCATCTTTCACTGAGGCTATTTGTTGATAATTATGAGAGCTTCCGTTATATAAAATACATACATCGCTCACCTTTTCCCCCTCCTTTTTACAGCAAAAAGGCTCCTAGAGTTTCCTCAGGAGCCTTTGGTAGACCAATCAGCTTTAACTGTGTTTTTGATAAAACCGGAGAATGAAGTGAAGTGTCTTTGAAACATACTCACTCAATTCTTATTTATCCAAGTTGTTTTATCGGTTTTTCTATTTGATGATTCAACTATATAGCCTCAAAATGGCAAAGTCAACTTATTTTTCAAAAAATATTTTTCTTTAAAAAAACTCTTTTCATCTGGAAAATCCTTTGCTAAAATTAATCCCAATTATTCTTACCTTTTTTATCAACTTTAAGGAGTGTTTTCAGTGAAATTAAGTATTTTAGATCAAAGCCCGCGTTATGAAGGTGAGCGTGCTGAAGATGCATTTCAGCATACCATTCAATTAGCTCAGCTAGCAGAAGAACTTGGCTACCACCGTTTTTGGGTAGCGGAGCATCATGACTCTGAACATGTTGTAGGATCATCACCCGAAGTGTTAATTTCTCACCTGCTCGCCAAAACGCATCATATCCGTATCGGCTCAGGCGGTGTTATGCTTCAACACTACAGCCCTTATAAAGTAGCAGAAAATTTTAACGTTTTAGCCTCATTATCTCCAAATCGTATCGATCTTGGAATCGGCAGAGCACCAGGAGGACTACCTCATTCTACTCAAGCCTTGCAACAAAACTCTCAGCCCACTAAGTCCTTAACAGACAAACTGATAGAACTTAAACAATACCTAAACGATACGCTGCCGGAAGATCACCCTCTTTACGGTTTAAAAGCCTATCCAAGGCCCCAAAAAGCAGCAGATATGTTTTTACTGGGAGCAAGTGCTTCAAGCGCAGAGCTAGCGGCATCTCTAAATCTTCCTTATGTATTTGCTCAATTCATTAATGGTGATCAAAAAGTGCTAGAAGAAGCGATTTCCGTCTATAATCAGCACGTTTCATCCCATGCACGCTCGCTTGTCGTTGCCCTTTCCGTCATCGTAGCGGATACCGTAGAAGAAGCAAAAGCATTAGCATCCAGCACAAAAATATTTAAAGTATACTTACAAAATGGGAAATCCGCTACATTAGGCTCCAAAGAAAAAGCGGAAGAATTTGGTCAGCAGTCTAAAGAAAGCTATCGAATTGAAGAAAAAGAAGCAAACGTCATATACGGCACAAAAGAAACCGTTCGTCAAAAGCTCCAAGCTTTGAAACAGGCATTTTCTATTGATGAATTTATTATTCTTACTGCTCTTCAAGATTTTGAACAAAAAAAGCGGTCTTATACGCTCTTAAAAGAAGCTTTCAGTGAAGGAGATGCTCAGAAAACGGATCAAACTCTAGCAGCTTACTAATCAAGAGGCTGAAATAAAAGAATTTTAGTCGAAGTAAAATACGAAGTAATAATCAAAATGATTGATTATTACTTCGTATTTTTTCGTTGTCATGGTAAACGTAGCTTTCATGTGTTTAATTGCTTTTAGCTATTGATTGGGCTGTTTTAGCTATGTCTCAAGTTCTTTGTTTCATCTACTTACGAGGCGTTCAAACAAAGTATACGCATGCTTCTTGTTTTCAAAAAATCATTAAATTGAATCAAACGTTTTTTTATAGTACCATATGAAGATATGAGTCTAGTAGAAGAAGGGAATTTAAAATTATGCCTTACAAAATGATTGTTTTAGATTTGGATGATACACTATTATGCGATGATCACACTATTTCTCCGCGCACGAAAGAAGCATTAATGAAGGCGCAAGAATCAGGAGTAAAAGTTGTACTTGCTTCTGGCCGACCAACTTACGGAATGGTTCACATCGCCAAAGAACTAGAATTAGAAAAGTACGGAAGCTTTATTTTATCGTTTAATGGGGCGAAAATTATTAATTGCTTAACAAATGAAGAGCTATTTAGCAGCACATTATCTCCGAGAACCGTTGCACGTCTCGACGATATTAGCCGCGAAGAAGGCGTCTTAATTCATACGTACGTTGGAGATGAAATTATAACTGAAGTAGAAAATAAATTTACGGATATTGAAAGTGACATTACAGGTCTGCCGATCCGTGTTGTTTCATCTTTTACTGATGCCGTTACAGAACCTGTTGTAAAAGTACTCATGCTGGCAGAGCCGGAAAAGCTAGTTCATGTGGAAAAGAAACTTCAAAAGCAGCTTCAAGGAGAGCTAAGCGTAATGCGCTCTAAACCATACTTCCTTGAATTTACAGAAGAAGGTGTCACAAAAGGGACAAGCTTACATTTATTAATTCAACAGCTTGGCATTACACGCGATGAAGTGATTGCTATTGGCGACAGTTATAATGATCTTGCCATGATTGAATTTGCTGGACTTGGCGTAGCAATGGGAAATGCTCCTGAAGATATTAAAGAAAAAGCCAACCACGTAACAGATACAAACATGAACGACGGTGTGGCAAAAGTTGTGGAAGAATTCATCTTAAAACCTGTTAGTGTTTCATAAGACAAAAAAAGCAGCTCGTACGAACCGAGCTGCTTTTTTGTTTTGATTTTATACTCCTAAAAGTTTCATAAGAAGCGTAGCTAAAATAACAGTGGAAGCGCCTCCAAGTCTTGTTGCTACTTGAGCAAATGGCATAAGTGACATACGGTTGGAAGCTGATAAAATCGCTACGTCTCCCGTACCTCCTAAACCGCTGTGACAGCCGGTTACAATTGCTGCATCCACCGGATGCATTTTCATCATTTTACCTACAAAATAACCGGTTGCTACCATAGCCATAACAACTGCTGCACATACGACTACATAACCTGGTGTCACAATTTTCACTACATCTTCAAGAGGAATATACAAAATTCCTAGGCCTACCATTAACGGCCATGTCAAGCTCGTAGAAATGAATTTGTACATATGGTAAGCACCTTGCTCCATCTTAGCAGGCATTACTTGTAAACATTTGACTAGCGTTGCCGCTACGATCATTAAAACTGGACCTGGAATTCCTAAAAACTTATGTGCTAAGCCTCCGAAAATAAAGAAACTACATGCAATTAAAAGACCTGCGCCCATTAACGAAAAATCTACTGGTTTCTTGATATTTGTATCTTCTGAGATGCCATCTCCGCCTTTTGTCTTCACAAGAACTCCATTACCTGTTAATTCTGGCTTTTTCTCTCCTAGACGTTTCATTAAGCCAGCACATACGATAGCAACGATGTTTCCAATAACAGCAGCTGGAATCATTTGCGACACAAAAGATTCTGCTGAACTACCTAAAATTTGAGAATAAGCAAGTGAAAGCGGTAAAATACCTTCACCAATTCCTCCTCCAATGATTGGTACAACAATATAGAAAAATGTATGTTTTGCTCCGTAACCAAATAACATCCCAACGGCTACGCCTGCAGCTACAGCGGCTAGCGTACCTAACACAAGCGGTACGAACATACGTGTAAAGCCTTGAATTAAAACTTTACGGTTCATGCCCAGAATACTTCCGGCTACTAAACAAGAAATATAAAGGTATAAAAAGTTTGATGTTTTCATCAAAGTTGTTACCGCTTCCATAGACGCGGGATTTAAAACATTATAAAAAACTAATACGGAAGGTACAAGCAGTGATAAAATAGCTGGTCCGCCAATATCTTTTAAAATCGGAATTTTTAATCCTAAATCACCAAGCAGCATTCCCATTACCATAATAATCGCAAATCCGCCAATCATATCTGGAGGAAGTTCGTTGTAAACGGCCGCGCCATATACAATTAATGCAAGTAAAACGTATAGCGGTAGAGGAATAACTCCTACTTTAATATTGTTGATTCGGTTCCAAAAACCCTTATTTTCAGGCTGTGAATCTTGAGTAAACGTTTCCAATTTACGTGCTGTATTCATCTCATAACCCCCTGTAGTTCTAATATAGAGAATCATACACAAGTTTAAAAAAACTATATACGTTATGTAACTTAAGAATTATTTTTGTAACTAAAAAAAGCACAGCTTCTTTTTTCAGAAGCTGTGCTTTTTCTATCTAAAAATTAAGCATTTACTGTTTCTAAAGCTTTAATTTCTTTGTATGTTGGTTCCCACATTGCTGCTTTTACTGCCGCTTTTACATCTGTTGGAACTTCTTTTGCAACGCCATCTTTAATTGCTGCGTTAGCAACCGCTAAAGCAACGTTATATGATACTTCACGTAATTCTTCTACGCGTGGTAGTAATGAAGCTCCTGGTTTGCTGCTGTCTACCATTTGAGCTACAGCGTGTGCACATGCTGCGAACATGCTGTCTGTAATAACTTCTGCTTTTACCACGATTGATCCAAGACCAAGACCAGGGAAAACAAAAGCATTATTAGATTGACCAATTTCATATTCCACACCGTCGTAGTTAACTGGTTCAAACGGACTTCCAGTCGCTACAAGTGCTTTTCCTTCTGTCCAATTTAATAGGTTTTCAGGAGTAGCTTCCGCAAGCGGAGTTGGATTTGACATTGGTAAAATAGCTGGGCGTTCTACATGCTTCGCCATTTCTTTTACGATTTCTTCTGAGAATGCGCCTGCTACACCAGACGTACCAATTAAGATTGTTGGCTTAACTTGTCTGACAACTTCTAAAAGAGAAATTTTGTCTTCTTCACGGTTCCAGTCCTTCACTTCTTCTTCTTTTCGTGCATAAGGCGTTTGGAAACCTAATAAGTCGTCCATGTCATCTGTTAAAAGGCCTCGGAAATCGACTGCCCAGAAGTTTTTGTATGCTTCATCTTCTGTGATCCCGTCTAATACCATTGCATCACGTACTTGATCTGCAATACCGATACCTGCTGTACCTGGTCCAAAGATTAAAACACGGTGGTCACGAAGTGGCATTTTAGACACTTGAACTGCTGAGAAAATAGCGGCAAGCGTTACGGCACCTGTGCCTTGAATATCATCATTAAACGTTAGAATTTCTTTTCCGTACTTGTTAATAATATTACGAGCATTTACATTACCGAAATCTTCCCAGTGTAACAGTGCATTAGGGAATATTTCAAGAGATTTTGAAATAAATTGATCTACGAAATGATCATAGCGCTCACCGCGGATACGTTCATGGCGGTTTCCGATATATAAAGGATCATTTAATAATTTTTCATTGTTTGTTCCTACATCAAGAACAACTGGAAGTACTCTGCTTGGATCGATTCCTGCTGCAGCTGTGTACACGGCTAATTTACCAATAGCAATATTAATACCACCAACGCCCCAGTCACCAATTCCTAAAATACTTTCTGAATCTGTAATAACCATTAAATCAATGTCTTCACTATTTGCATCGATATTTTTAAGAGCTTCTTCAATGCCTTCTACATTATCGATTGACAAGTATACGCCACCCGGACGGCGATATTCGTGGCTGTATTCTTGGATTGCTTGTCCAACTGTTGGTGTATAAACAACCGGAAGCATTTCTTTTAAGTGATCTTGCAATAAACGATAAAATAATACAGCATTACGGTTCTGTAAATCGTTTAAATACACATTCTTACCAAGGTTATCTGCCTGAGCTAAAAATTGCTCATATGCACGTTTTGCCTGCTCATCTAAACTTAAAGTCATTGGAGGAAGTAAACCTTCTAATCCTAACGTTTTACGCTCTTCTTTTGTAAAAGCTACTCCTTTGTTTAACATTGGAGCTCCTAAAATTTCTTTCCCGCGTAAAGTCGTTTCAATTGTTTCATTATCTGTAAAAAATACGTTGCGCATACGACTATCTTCCTTTCTGTAGACTTGTATGACAAGCATACAAGTTGATTAGATTTAAGTAATTGATACCTTATATGGATATTACTCATATTATTCAAATGTCCGTTAACTTTTTATGAATAGCTTGCTAATTCATTTGACAATAGTATATTTTATGCCTATCTATTTCTGCTGTCAACTATTTTAGTAGAGCAATTTTTTAGTTATAAAGAGGTAGAAATTTCTGAATTTAATATCTTTTATCAATTTTCTTTTTATATAGGTACTAAGAACCCTCTTTATTCTATTCATCTCTTTTGGAAAGTCAAAACAATCCTTTAATATGGAAAAAATGTTTAATTATAAAAAATTTATTTTGAAATAATTTTAGTTTGCCTATAAAAGAATATTTTTTATTTTTTTGTCTATGCTGATTAGTGAATTACTATGAATATTCTTTCCTTTCTATCTATACATATAAACTACATAGTTCTTTTTTATAATAATGGAGGTTATTATATGTTAAAACCAGATACAGCTATTATTTTTGGATTTCTTATTGAAGAAGCGGCCAGTCGATTAGACGATCAAGAGATTAAAGAAATTGCGGCTAAAGAGCTAGAGAATGGAGAATTGGTGTTTGAAGAAGCCAGTTATTTTTATAAACGCTTTTTTATCCCTGCTTCCTCTGAATTAAGACAAGCTCTTCGCCGAGAGGTCTTATCGCTTCATTTAACATTAAATCAAATTAAAAATGCTTATGGCAACGGATCTATGTCTAAGATTGCTCATATGCATCAAATTATTGCAGAAACTGAAAAATCAACAAACGAACTTAACAGACTTTTAAATCTTGCGTTCTATGAGGGTGAGGACGATCAGACCTACGCCTCCTTCATGAATATTTTTTCAAATAAATCATAAAAAAACCGTCCTTAAGGACGGTTTTTCTTATTGAACACCTTTCATTAAACGCTGAATTTTTGGAGAAATCATTAGCACAATTACACCTAAAATGACCGACACTCCGCCCAATGCAGCAAAATAAACAACTTGCGAAATGTTTTCATAGTATTGAACAAGCTGAGCATTGATTGCCTGCGCCGCTGCGCTTGTTAAGAACCATAAGCTCATTGTCTGAGCCGAAAACGCTGCAGGTGCTAGTTTTGTTGTAGTTGATAATCCTACTGGTGATAAACAAAGCTCTCCAACTACAACTAAGAAGAAGCTTAACACTAGCCATAGCGGGCTCGCTAACGTTTCATTTCCATGAATACTAGCCGGGATAACCATGACAAGGAAAGAAAGCCCTGCAAATAAAAGTCCTAATGAAAATTTCTTTGGTGTAGAAGGCTGTCTGTTTCCTAATTTCACCCAAATTGCTGCAAAAACTGGAGCAAATATAATAATGAATAACGGATTTAACGATTGGAACCAGCCAACTGGAATTTTAAAGCCGCCATACGTTAGCTGTGTATGATCTTTTGCATACGTTGCTAAAATTGTTGACCCCTGCTCTTGAATTGCCCAGAACATTACTCCAGAAACAAAAAGAGGGATATAAGCTAATACGCGTGAACGCTCATCAGCTGTTGTCTTGGGACTTTTATACATAACCACAAAGTAAATAATAGGAATAACAATCGCTAAAATACTTACAAATAAAATAACGCCTTCAACTGTTAAAATACCTGCTAAAGAAGTCAGTACAATAAAGATAGCAAGTACAACTACAGCAAGTGCAATAGTACCAAAAACTTTTTTGCGTTCTTCTGGTTTTAAAGGGTTTGGAACTTGTCTGCCTGCACGACCTAAGGTTTTACCTCGTGTAGCCATAAATACAATTAGACCTAAAAGCATTCCTACTGCTGCGATTCCAAAACCTAAGTGATAATTATATTTTTCACCTACTGTTGAAACAACTAGCGGCGCGATAAATGCCCCTGCATTTACACCCATGTAGAAGATACTAAATCCAGCATCTCGACGGTTATCAGTCGGGCTATACATATCGCCCACAACGCTTGAAACGTTTGGTTTTAATAAACCTGTTCCAATGATAATCAAGAACATTGAAATAAACAGCGCTGTTACACCTGCTGGCAATGCAAGCACTAGATGTCCGAGCATAATAAATATACCGCCGTAAAACACCGTATTAGACGTACCTAAAATGCGGTCTGCAATCCAACCGCCAATAATTCCAGACATATAAACAAGAGAACCATAAATAGAAAAGATCGCTAAAGCGGTTCCTTGTTCCATTCCTAATCCACCGTTTGCAATTGTATCGTACATGTACAATACAAGTAGCGCACGCATTCCATAGTATGAAAAACGCTCCCAGAATTCTGTAAAGAACAAGGTAAATAAACCTTTAGGATGTCCGAAGAATCCTTTTTGAGGAACTGTTTCATACACTTTTTCTCTCTCTACCGACATATTCCTTAACCTCTCTTTCAACCGTAAACCACCATAGACAAAACTGTCAAAAAATTATGATGATATAAAAAAATAGAAACAAGAAAATTTTATTCTTATAAAATGATTCTGTCAATATCAGAATTTTACAATGAGTGCATAATATACGATTTTTCATTATAAAATTGCACCTATAAAAAGCTTTAAATCAAGATTTCCTTTCTTAAAATATCTTTTTGAAAATTTTTTTATACAAAACCCTTGATTATAAAGCATCTGATTATCTACTTTTCATACAACCAGATAATATTTTTCTTTTTGGGAAATTTTTCTTTATATTTAAAAAGAAGCTTTATTCTTTTTAAATTATGCTTCCCTCAATCAAAAATATACTTTTTTAAAATAATAAAACCTTCTTTAAAAATGTCTCTTTTGTTATAGTAGATACTCTTTTTTCACCTATGTAATACTTTTAATATAAGTCATCCTCATTTTTTTATGTAAAAAAAGAGATAAAAGGTTTATTTTTCATCTCTTTTTTACTGTGCCTACAATTTTACGTATTCACCATTTACCATTTGTCCTTTGTGAAGAGGAAACACACCTTCTTCTTTAGTGTATACAATCGTTCCTCTATTAATGGTAGTTAAAATAACGCTATTAAATACCGTTCCTTCATATATACTGTGCTTATGTTTGAAAACCATTCCTTCTTTTGTCACTTTTTCAGTTTGATCCAGATCAACGATAACCAAATCCGCATCGGCTCCTAGCAAAATGCTTCCTTTTTTGGGATATAAGCCGAATCGTTTAGCTGGATTGGTTGATACAAGCTTTGAAATGTGAGAAAGAGAAATCCCTCTAGTGATCGCTCCTTCACTAATCATTGCTTGCAAAGAGTACTGACCGCCTGATATTCCACCCCAAACTTTAAATACATCATTCTGATGAGCTGTTTTTAACTCAATCGGGCAAGGAGAATGATCCGAAGAAATCATATCTACTTCTTCTGATTGAATACATGCCCATAATTTTTCTTTTTGACTCCTGCTGCGAAGAGGAGGTGCACACTTAGCCGTTACGCCAATTTCTTTAAAGTCTTCCTCTGTAAAAAGTAAATAATGCGGACAAGTTTCCAGCGTAACGTTCATTCCATTCTTCTTTGCTTCCGTAATAAGCTGCACTGCTTCATAGCTGCTAATGTGTACAAAGTGAAGCGGACATCCCGTTTCTTCACCGTACTCAAGCGCTTGCTTTACTGCGTTTACTTCTGCTACAACCGGTCTCGTTTCTAAATAATCTTTAATAGCCGTTTGCTTTTGCTTCTGTTTAGCCTGTTCAAGCTTTTGTATTAAGTCATTTCTTTCAGCATGCAGGGCAAGCACTTTATTTAGTTTTGCAATCTCTTTCATTCCTTCGTATAATGTGAGGTCATCTGAGAAATCAAATTCAGAACCTGCTTCTGACATAAATGCTTTAAAACCTATTACACCCGAATGAGCCATTTTGGCTAATTCTTCTTTATTACCAGGAACCAACCCTCCCCATAGACCGTAATCTACTACTGACTTTTGATCAGCCAGCTTTTTCTTTTCCCACAGCGCTGCTTCTGTTACGGTAGGAGGAACGCCGTTTAAAGGCATATCAAAATATGTAGTGCAGCCTCCTGCGGCCATAGATGCTGAACCGTAGTCAAACCCTTCCCAATGGTCTCGGCTCGGTTCATCAAAATGCACATGAATATCAATCATTCCAGGCAGAACATATTTGCCTTTAGCATCTACGTATTTTTTTGCTGGTATGCTAACACCTTGCGCTATTTCTGCAATCTTTCCTTTTTTAACACCTATGTCCGCTTTTACTATTTCGTCTTCTAATACGACCGAACCATCCCGAATAATTAAATCGTACATATTATCAAACTCCCCTTTACTTACTTCATCTTTTTGTTAAACGAAGTAGTCTGCTATTGTTCTATCATGCACTGTTTCCTTTAAAAAGTCTTTATCATTGTAAAGAACCCTGACACACAGACTGATTATTACGTCAGTTAATATAACTGAATTATCCGATTTTTTCATTCGCCATTTTGTCTAAACTTTTCTTTTTCATTTGGTCACTTTCACTAACTGAAAAGAGATGGAGACATAACTAAATCAACGGACGAACAAATTGGATAAATGAAACCTACCTCCACTCTAACCATAAAAAAATCCGAACGAGTTTGATTCTCCATCAAGAATCAAACTTGTTCGGATCTTCCTTCAACTAATTTTGTCACAGTCTCTTTTAACTCTTTTTTACTTTTTGTGACATTGGCAACCTTACTGTAAATGTACTTCCTTTTTCTTGTTCACTTTCTACATCAATTTTGCCTTTATGTGTTTCTACGATCCATTTAGCGATTGCTAGGCCTAGCCCGTGACCTCCCATTTGACGGGAACGCGATTTGTCAGCACGATAAAAGCGGTCAAAGATTCGATCCTTTTCATCTGGATGGATCCCAACGCCCGTATCACGTACTTTTAATATACATTCACTCCCGTGCTGAACTACTTGAATGTTTACACTGCCATGAGGAGTCGTATATTTAATCGCATTATCTAACAAAATGTAAATCAGCTGAGTTAGACGCTCTTGATCTCCAGTTACCACTAATTTTTCCGGTGTATCCAGCTGCAAATCAATATGTTTAGAAACCGCTAGGGTTTCAACGGATTCCATTACCTTTTGCACCGCGTCCGTAATATCAAAGGGCATCATTGCTTTTTCTACTTTATTAGAGTCTGAGCGTGCAAGCGTAAGCAAATCACTGACGAGACTCGTCATGCGCTTCACTTCAGCTTTCATATTATTGATTAATTTTTTAGAAAAAGGATCTTCTGTTACTTCCTCCTGCATTTCTAAAGCGTTGATAGAAGAAAGCATAACGCTAAGCGGCGTTCTTAACTCATGGGATGCATCCGCCACAAACTCTTTTTGCTTTTGGAAAGCTGTTTCAATTGGGACCATGGCACGTTTTGACATTAAGCGGCTGATATAAATGGCTACTCCTACAAACAGGACGGTAAGGCTCAGCATAATAATAAGGAGCCACTTTAACAGCTGATAAAGAAATGAAACGTCTTTTCCAATATAAAGCATCCCTAAAAATTGACCTTTATAAAAAATAGGTTCACCCGCCATCATCAAATCAATATCTATTCTGCCTTCCCCGTTTTGCCCTTTTACTCCTTCAATGTGTTCAAAACTAGGACGGGGAGCTTTTATTCGTTCTTTCCTCACTTCATTTTCAATAGGGATCCACCCATCAATTAAATCTAACAAGTTAGAGCGAAGCCGCTCACTCGCTTCGTTTCCCATAATAAGATCCCCTTCAGGACTGATGACATAATAAAAAAACTGATCTTCACCGGCTACGACAATGTTTTTGTACTCTTCTTTTGACTGCTGATTCGAGCTGTTTACCGCTTGTTTAATTAAGATGCTTTGGACAATTCGAGACTCTTGCTTTAGCATGCTATTTAAGTTTTGCTGCTGACTGTTGGATACAACCACATACACCAATGCATAAACAATAAATACGAATAATAGCAGAAACAGCATCAGCAATGCGCTATATCGGAATGTTAAACGATTTTGCGTCTGGCTGAATAAATCTTGCTTTACTTTTTGTTTTACTTTCTGTTTAGCTCTTGTAAGGAGTTTAGCTTTCAATTTTGTAGCCTACTCCGCGAATGCTTTGAATAAGATCCTGTTTGTTGAATTTCTCTAGTTTTTTCCGCAAAAGTTTAACCGTCGCATCAATCGTTTTAATGGAAACATCTGATTCATATCCCCATACCCGGTCTAAAATAATATCTCGAGAAAGAACTTGTCCTTTGTTTTTTACTAAAAAATCTAGCAGTTGAAATTCACGAGGACTTAATTGAATAAACTCCTCGTCAAACTGCACGGTTTGACTTGCTCTTTTTAATATCATGCTGGCAATCTCTACTTCTTCTTCTAAAATTGGTGCATAATTACGACGAGCCAAAGCGCGAAGCCTTGCAAGCAGCTCGTCAATTTCAAATGGCTTAATAACGTAATCATCCGCTCCCGCATCTAAGCCTTGTATACGATCTTGAACCGCATCTTTTGCTGTTAACATAAGAATGGCCCCGGCGTATCCTTCTTTTCTTAGACGTTTACATACATCGATTCCGTCTCCATTGGGCATCATCCAGTCAAGAATTAACACATCATAATGTGCTTCAGATGCATAGTCATATGCATCATTCCCTTCCGTCACCCATTCGACGTTATAGCCTCCTTTTTTCTTCAGCATATAACTAACTAATTCACCTAGCTGCAAATCATCTTCTGCTAGCAGTACGTTCATTCTGCGTAACTCCTTCCTTCGTTTGATACATTTCCCTGCATCCTTTTGTTTACTTTATTATACAAAAAGAATCAGCAGAAACAAGCTGCCTCTACTGATCTCTTTTCATTTTAATTTTCCCTACCTGTATTAAGAACGAGAGCAAACTGCTGTTCAGCCGTTCGCGTCTTTTGTACTTTTATGAATGACTAACGATTTGATTTGAATATGAAGGATTTGATCCATTAACAGTTTCTGTGACCTTTACAACACGCCGGCATATTTCAGCTCGTACACCTCTGTGCTTCAATTGTTCGACGATTTTTTCTAATTTGCTATAAGACGCTGTTTGTTTCATATCCATCCCCTCATTTCGTTAAGGTATTATTTATGAATCAAGTTTGTTTGTAATATCATACTTTTTCTTTAGCTTTTGTAACCATGTTGGATACTCTGTTTGGTATTTTTGATCAAGCAGCGTTTGCTTGATTTTTGCTTTGCTGTTTTCATATGTTGCTTTTTGCGCTTCTTTTTTGCCTGTTACTTTAATAATATGGTAACCGTATTCTGTTTTAACAGGATCACTTACTTCATTTACCTTCATTGAAAATGCTTTGTTGGCAAAAGCTTCGACCATATCGCCTTTTTTGAAGTATCCAAGGTTTCCGCCATCTGATTTAGAAGCTGTATCCGTTGAATATTCTTTTGCTAGCTTTGCAAAATCTTCTCCTTTATCAAGCTTTTCCTTTACTTCTTTTGCTGTTTTTTCGTCTGCTACTAAGATATGACTAGCTTTTACCTGTGCTTCTGTAGCTAGTGAATCTTTATTTTGATTAAAGTACGATTTCATTTCACTATCTTTAATATTAATAGTCGACTCGACCATTTTTTTTGCTTCAATATTCGTCTTTAAATCTTTTTTCAGCTCTGACAATTTTACACCGCTAGATGCTAATGCTTGATTTAGTGCATCTTCTCCACCGTACTGACTTTTAAGGTTTTCTAATTCAGCATTAATTTCTTTATCGGTTACTTTAATATTTTGTTTAGCTGCTTCTTTTGAAATGACTTTTTGTTCGATTAGTGAATCAAGGACGCTTGATCCTCCTTGAGCAAGAAGAGCATCATACAGCTGATCTTTTGTGATTTTTTCATCACCAACGGTAGCAACTACCTTTGATTTATTCATTGCTACGGCACCAATAGCTACTGCAGCAATAATGACAACGGCTGCGATAATCATAATTATTTTGTTTTTAGACATCATTAAACTCCTTTTCCATTTCTCATTACTTACCTAAACTTAAACTTTTGCGCGTTGGTAACGGTTTAAGCTCAATTAAAGGCCTTGCAATCGTAGATACGTATTTACTCGACAACAGCCACGCCACTCCACAAGCTCCAATCAAAAGAATGCTGTATCCTTGTACACTTTCTATCCATTCTCCAAAAGAAGATAAGCGAATATATTTAATCAGAAATCCATGTAGCAAATACACATAAAAGGTTTGAGCACCTCGAGATGTAAAAGACATCGTCTGTATAGGGATCAAAGCTAAAAAGGAAACCGTCATCGCTAAGCTGATGCTATAAAATAGTGTACGAATGATCATTCCCTCTACTTGATTTACACCTAAGGAGGCATAAGATTTTGAACCAAATAGCCACTCTTTCTCAAAATCCGGTGCTACGTACTGGATCCACAGAGCAATAATGAGCAATGTGCCTCCAGCTATTTTCTTACAAGAAACAGACGTCAACTTTTTAAAATGTTCTTTTTTCATATAAAACCCTGCTAAGAAGAAGGGGAAGAATACAAATGTTCTAGAAAGACTTAACGTTGTTTCTAGCGGTTCACATAAGCCAATCATAATTCCTAAAACTGCCGCGACGGCTAAAGGATATTTGATCTTTGTAAAAATGAACAGCATCGCATTCCAACAAAATAAACTTAGTAAAAACCACAGTGACCAAGCTGGCTGAAATACTGAAACTTCAAATGACGATTCATCATACAGTTTATAATCATATACCGCATAGATAAGTTGAAAGATAATATAAGGAAGTAATACTTTCTTCGCCATCTTCCACATATATCCTTTCTTTCGGTATCCCTTTGCAAAATATCCGCTTATTAAAATAAACGCTGGCATATGAAAAGTATAAATAAATATGTAGAGTGTTCGTAACCACTGTTCATCATTAATGAAGGGAGTTAACAAATGGCCAAACACTACCAGTACAATTAAGATAAATTTCACGTTATCAAAATACGCATCCCGCTTAGCCATTTGACTTCCTCCTTTCTTTTACGTTCTATGGATTTGTACGACGTGCTGCTGCGAATATCTTTTCTTTACATCCCTTACTATACATAGTGAAAATGAAAAAACAGTGAAAACTTTTCTTTTTTCTATTTTTAAATAAGGCGCCGCTAAATAAGTTTGACAAATGGCGCCTCTTTCTCTACTATATAGATACGCACCCTATCCAATTCAATTTCGCTTGTTGCGGGACACTTAACCAGTACGGATGGATAGGGTGTTTTTGTATTGCAAAAAAAAGCAGAAGACCTAGGTCTTCTGCTTTTTATTTTGCTATAGGCTGACTGTCATCTTTTCCGTTTTCTTTTTTACTTTTTAAATAATAAAACAGATAACAAAAAAGGACAAACGGGATACCGCAGTATAATGCGATACGCTGACTCTTATCAAAAGCAAGTCCTACACAAGCAGCAAAGCATAAAACGAATGCTAAGATAGGAACGAGAGGATATAAAGGAACTTTGTAAACAAGCTTTGATACATCATTTCCTTCTTTAATATAGCGTCTTCTGAACATAAAATGAGAAGCTGCAATAGCCATCCATACAGCTACCACCGCAAATCCAGAAATAGAAACTAATACTAAGTAAACAGTAGTTGGTGCAACCACGCTTGACAGCAAGGACAGACAAGCCACTCCCATGCTGATAAGCAACGAATTAAATGGAACTCCTTTAGACGTTACTTTCCCTAACCAGCTGCTAACCATTTTTTGATCGGATAATGACCAGAGCATTCTCGAGCATGCATATAAGCCTGCATTAGCGTTTGATAGTAAAGCTGTTAAAATAACCAAGTTCATAATATCTGCTGCATAAGGAATACCTATTTGATCAAACACCGTCACAAAAGGACTTTCTAACACTCCTGCTTGTTTCCATGAGATCAACCCAGATAGTACAAACATGGCGCCAATAAAGAAGAAGAATGTACGCCAAATGATATTTTTAATGGCTCGAGGTATGTTCTTTTCTGGATCTTCTGTTTCTCCCGCCGTAATACCAATTAATTCTGTTCCTGAAAAAGCAAAACTCACGGAAACCATCGTAATTAATACAGGCATAAGTCCATTTGGAAATAAACCGCCCTCTCCTGTAAAATGAGAAAGCATCGGCGCTTTTTCATGACCGCTAAGGGGAATGAATCCAAACATCGCTGCTGCGCCTAAAATAATAAATACAATAATCGTTAATACTTTAATACTTGAAAACCAAAATTCTGTTTCGCCGAAAAAACGTACAGATGTTGCATTTAAACCAAATAATAAAAGAGCAAACAGCGCGCTCCATATCCAAACCGAAACGTCAGGAAACCATCTTTGCATAAGCAGCCCAGACGCTGTAAACTCCGAACCGACAGATACTACCCAAGTCAGCCAGTAGAGCCAGCCCACCGCAAAACCAGTTCCCGGCCCTATAAACTTTGTAGCGTATACTTGAAATGATCCTGACACAGGCATTGCTACGCTTAGTTCCCCTAGACATATCATGACTAAATACATAATTAATCCACCGATTAAATAAGCAAGGAGCGTTCCCCCAGGACCTGCTGCATTAATTGTATAGCCAGAATTAAGAAACAACCCCGTACCGATAACACCGCCAAGGGAAATCATAAATAAATGACGGCTTTTCATTTTTCTTTGTAACTGATTCATAGATGTTGTATTCTCACCCATTATGTACCTCCTTTTTTATAGTAAACCCATCCAAAAACTTGGTTTTTTTACATATTCTCTATAGTCTCTTCTCTTCAGGAATAGGCTCTATTTCTTCGATATGTACGAATTTTGTATATTGTATACAATATACACTTCTTAAATCTTTTTACGATTATATCATTTTTCAGATTTTTTACAACAATGAATAGTAAAAAATATTTCAATAATTCTATTTTTTTATATTCTAACTAAGATTAAATGAAGTGATATGATATGATTATTTTTACACCTGTACGTTCTTTCTTGCTATTTTTATACTCTTTCATCACCATGACATGAAGAGAAAGAACGGCTGATGCGATATTTATTTTAGGGGGAAACAATGAACAAGGGGCCTATGATTTATCATTCATTAAAAGATCATGTATATAACTACATAGCAAGTCAAATTCAAGAAGGTACACTGCTGCCTAACGACAAAATAAATGAAGCCAGTATTTGTTCTCAGCTGAATGTCAGCCGAACGCCTGTAAGAGAAGCGCTTATTAAATTAGCTTCAGACAACCTATTAGAATACAGACCGCGCAGAGGGTTTACTGTAAAGGAAATTGATACACAAAAAAAACTAGAAGTATTTGAAATCGTCGGTGCTTTAGATGGTCTGGCAGCTGCCTTGTCCATTGATCACTTAACTGAAGAAGATTTTACGAAGATGGATGAGCTTATTAAAAAAATCGATGTTTCGATTGAATCAGAAAATTATCAGGATTATCAAAAATATCAAACGTATTTTCATCGAGTATATTTGAACCGATGCGATAATGTGACCTTAAAAGAACAGCTTATGTCTTTACAAGACGGATTCATCAGACAAACGTACTTTAGCGATGACACCAAAGAGCTATACGCCATTTTACGCGTAATGAATGAACATCACCGCCATATTCTAAAACTTCTGCAGCAGAAAAAAAAGGCCGATGTTCAGCTTTACCTTCAAAATGTTCACTGGAAAATCGAATACCCAGAAATGATTTGATCAAAAAAAACTCGAGACATAACTAAATCAATTCGATCAACAGCTAGAAGAAACGAAATACATGAAACCTACGTTTATCATACCAATGAAAAAATCCGAACGAAGTGGATTCTTCATTAAGAATCTCAATTCATCGTTCGGATTTTTCTTCAACTAAAACTCTTTTGTCCCAGCCTCTTTTATTTTGCTATAGCAGAACGCTGTTTTTCTTCTTTTACGTACCAAATGAATTTCCCTGTATATCCGTAAACAATCGCCAAAATAATAGAGACAAAACTGAGCCACATAAACGGCAGATAAGCGAATGTAGAGATCCCAAGCGTTGTAGCTAGAAATACACCGTTATCCGTCCACGGAACCATTCCAGAAGTTAAGGTTCCCCCTACTTCTGAGTTACGGGCAAGCACTAGACGCTGTATTCTTAACTTATCGTAACTTTTCTCCATAATTTTCGGTGTTAAAATTAATGAAACATACATCGCACAACCAAATATATTTCCTAATAATCCAACGAAAATAGTAGAAGCCGTAACGTTTCCTGAATTGACAAGAATTTTTTCAAATTTAGATAGCAGGACTTCTAAGACGCCGAGCTCATCTAATAACCCGCCAAATCCTAGTCCAAAAATAATGACAATAATAGAACCGACCATGCTTAAAATTCCGCCACGATTTAATAGCTCACTTAAAAATGTGTTGTCGGTATTAATTTTAAATCCTTCATAAGCCGTATTAAATGCGCTCGCCACATCCATATGTTGAAAGACAACTGCCCATATAATTCCTAATAATGAACCAACCGCAATTGCTGGAAGAGAAGGTTTCTTTAATGCTAAAAGGACAATGACAGCCAAAGCCGGAATCAGCATCCACCCGCTGATGTGAAATGTATCCAACAGCGAAGATTTTAATTCTTCTACCCGTCCAGCATCAAAATCTTTTCCCCCATACATAAACCCTGTTACCGTAAATAATACTGCCGTAATGAGATAAGCAGGAATATCCAATACTAACATTGCTTTTACGTGATCGATAACGTTCACTCGGGCCATTGACGCAGATAAAATGGTACTATCAGAAAGAGGAGAAAGCTTGTCTCCAAAATAAGCTCCTGAAATCACGGCTCCAGCTACTAAAGGAAGCGGCATACCTAAGCCTTGTCCGATTCCCATCATCGCGATTCCGGCTGTACCAACCGTTCCCCAAGATGTTCCTGTTGAAATCGAGGTAATAGAGCAAATGATAAGTGTAGCAAGTAAAAAGAATGTTGGATTAATAAACTCTAATCCAAAATAAATGAGAGAAGGAACAACTCCTCCGGCAATCCATGTTCCAATTAACGTACCGACGGCTAATAAAATTAAAATAGCTTCTAAGCCGTTTGATATTCCTTTTGTAATGGCCCCTTGCAGCTGATTATACGTATATCCAAGTCGTACTCCTAGCGCCATAACAATAAACCATGAAATAAATAAAGCGAGCTGAATAGGTAAATCAAAAACAGTTGCAAACGAAATAACAACAGCTAAAAATAAAGCAAGCACAATCATTATTTCCCACATAGATGGTAAACGGGTTGTGTTCAAACTAGCTCCTCCTAAACTGGTATGTAGATTCTGGAATGTGGTATCGTTTAAGAGCAAAACGTCCTTATTTTTTAATTGTTCCTCTTACTGCTCCAACGTATGTATTTCTATGAGTACTTAAACAATAAACTGCATCTTTTTAAGAACATAAAATAAGGATACTCGCGTAAACAATAAGCCATCTTTCTTTTATCCAGTGGTCATAATACCATAAGAGTGTGCTTTCTTACAAGACTCGTTATAAAGCGCTTTCTGTTTGTTTATACATTTTAATATATAAATATATTTTCATTTATTTTATTCAACGAAAAGAGGAAAGTAACATGAAAGAATATGCAACGTTTGCAGGAGGATGCTTTTGGTGCATGGTCGCTCCTTTTGATCAGCTTACAGGAATCATTAGTATCCGCTCGGGCTACGCTAGAGATGAACAAATCGCTTCTGAAGCTAAACAGGAAAGCGAGTACGTAGAGGCCGTGCAAATTGTATGGGATCCTTCTCAAATTACGTTTGAAGAGCTGCTTAACCTGTATTGGCAGCAAATTGACCCTACGGATTCCGCCGGACAGTTTTCAGACCGCGGACCATCGTATCGAGCCATTATTTTTTATCATAACGAAAAGCAAAAAGAAGTGGCTCTCGATTCTAAAAGAAAGCTCGCCCAAAGCGGACGTTTTAAGAACCCTATCGTCACACCTATTTTACCTTTTTCTTCTTTTTACGAAGCAGAAGAACAGCAGCAGGATTATTATCGAAAAAATGCATTTCACTATAAATTATACAAAGAAGGCTCGGGGCGAACTGATTTTCTGACGCAGCATTGGCCCAAGGACCGCTCTTACCTTAAAAAGTTCCTAACGCCTATGCAATATTTTGTTACGCAGGAAAACGGAACCGAACCCCCTTTTACAAATTTATATTGGAATAACAAAAAAAAAGGAATTTACGTTGACCTTCTAACTGGAGAAGCACTGTTCAAAACGTCAGATCAGCTTCCTTCTCATACAGGCTGGCCCATTTTTAAGCGTCCTATCTTATACGGAAACATAAAAAAAGTGCCGGCTCAGCATTCAACAGCGCTAAAAAGCAAAGAAGGAGATAACTATCTTGGTTTACTTTTAACAGAAGAAAACAGCGAATACTATCAAGTAAATTCTGCGGCTCTTCGCTTTATTCCAAAAGAGAAGCTTAAAGAAGAAGGCTATGAAGATTTTTTAATTTTGTTTTGATGCCTATACTTTCTTAAACGGGTAAAAATAAGCAGTTACTTTCTTTGCGTAGTGTACAGTTAAATTATGATAGTCCGCCGGACGCAAAAAAGGCTGAGTGATAGAATCATCTCTTATTTCACACTCTCCTTTTTGCAGCTCCCAAGGATCATGATAAAGGTCTCCTCTGTAGACATTTCCTTGATGAGTGGTAAATAAGCAATAGCGCTCTGTAAGCCAATGAGCTAATTCTCCTTTTTTACTGCGATAGGACGGAGAAGTACCTCTATATGTAAGCTTTACTCGCTCTTTTTTTGAGTCTCTGTGCGTTCGAACTGACTGAAAAGAAATATAGTTCTGAGTTTTGTTGAATGTCATAGCAGCGTGGTAATAAGGCAAGTGAAAAAACTGACGAGCAATCCATACTCCTAGTGGATTGCTTGCGTCTAAACTAAAAAAATAAACGCCTTTTTCCCCTTTATATGTAACATAGGTACGCACATTTAGCTCATATAGCCGTGAAAAGATGGGCACGGCAGGCGTTCCTTTGAATCGAATGTCTGTCATCGTAAAAGGCACAAGCGCAATCCACGCTTGACCATTATAGGTGTCAGGCTCTAACTGACTCGGCAATAAAGAAGCCAAAAATGCCGGATCTACAGGCCAATGAATAAACAGTAAATCTTTCCACGTTTGTTTCATTATCCAATTATTTTTCACTTCTTGGTCCCTCCTTTTTCTAGATGTTCTTTTCCATTAATTCAGCGGCTGCCGATTTGCCTGACAAATATGCGCTCTCTAACCGTGAGTGATTCGTCTCGTCTTCCCTTCTTAAAAAAGCATCTCCTGCCACCAGTAGCGACGGCATAATTTTAGCAAAGGGCTGATGAAGAACTTGTTCAACCTCTGCATAGCGCCATTTCTTTATCTGGATGCTTTTAATATGATTTGCACCTATCCATTCTTTTATTTCATTTTTTATCATCGGCAGCAACTCACGTTCATGTTCATCAACATGTTTTTCTGACCAGTCTTTATTCATATATATGCTAAGAACGGGCGTCTTTGATATTCCTTTTTGCTCATGATTAATGATTCTTTGGATTGTGCCAGATGGATTCGTGAGTTGACCATGATCACCAAACAGCGTCTCTGTGTAAAGCTCCACGATAGCAACCAAGCAAGGACTGAATTTCAGTGTTTTAAGAATAGATTGGTCCACCTGTAACCTGCTGTTATTAAGCATCTCAATAACCTGAGGAGACGGAGGTGTAAGAATGATATCAGTCGCTTCAAAAATCTCATTTTCTTCTGTATATAACTGATACCTTCCGTTTTGAAAATCAATAGCTTGAACTTTTCGATTTACATATACGCGTAGATTTTCAGCTAAATATTTAGCTAGCGCATTCATGCCATTCGGACTTTGATACCGAGGGTGATGGTCACCAAACCACTTCTTAACCTTTCTATCACCTATCCATTTATTTACGTCTTGTTGAAATTCATCGGATCTCACTGTAAAAAATTGAGCTCCGTGATCTGCTTTTCCATCCCCTACTCGTCGGGTAGCCATTCGTCCCCCTACACTTTTTCCCTTATCAAGAAGAAAGACCTCTATTCCCTCTTTTCGCAATTCAGCCGCTGCTGTAAGGCCCGTCATTCCAGCACCTACTATGCCTACTCGTCTCATTTTTTCCTCCTTATTTAACGCATTTATTTACAGTATAAAAAAAGCGGAATGATTGAGCTAATTTAAACTGTCTTTTTCATTTACCTTTGCTCCTGCTTGTCTCAAAAAAATAGTCTACGATTCCTTTCATCTGAGTATACTTGTCGTATACAAATATATCTTTACCTGCTAGCACGTCTATAAATAGGAGGACTGTCACATGATGCTCTATGATATTAAGCATAAAGTATATTACGAAGTATTTAATACAGCTCGCCCTAAAATGAAGGACGCTCACCAAGGACGAAGCTGGGGATATGTTTATAAAAATCTCAATGGACAACCTACCAAGTTTTGGATTGACTTTACGCACGGACGTTTTATGTACTTTCAAGTTGAAGGCAAGTGGTATCGCGTGCAATATTTGCAGTCCAATGATAAGAAAAAAACAGCAGATGTCTTTAAAGGCGCTCTCATTGATTTGATTTTAGATGGAATGGACCTCAAGTTAGTACGAGGAAACTTTGAAAAGAGAAGACTCTTAGCTTTATAACACATAGAAAAACAGCCGTAAAAGCAGGACTGCTTTTACGGCTGTTTAATTGTACGAGGAGTAATCAATATTTCAACCCTTCTATTTTTCGCTTGCCCCTCTGCTGTATTGTTAGATGTCACTGGTTTGAACTCTCCAAATCCTTTTGCACTGAACATGCTTGGATTAAGCTTATCGTTTTTTAAGATAACTTTCATAAAGTTAACTGCTCTCATCACGCTTAACTCCCAGTTGGATTCAAAACCAGCGTTGCGAATAGGTACGTTATCGGTGTGGCCGCTAATAATAATATTACGAGGAGGATCAATCACCAAAAGCTCTGAAATATCATTTGCGATTTTTGTATCTTCACTCCGCACTTGTGCTCTTCCCGAATCAAACAATACATTGTCTCGAATGGAAATTAAGAGACCTTCCTCGGTTAGCGAAGTCTGTAATTGATTTGTTAAGTTTTTCTTTTGAATATACGCATTAATTTTAGATTGAATTTGCTGAAGCTCTTCTTGATCAGCTTCTCGAATGGTTTGCTCCTTTTGTTCGCTCGTTAACGATTGTGAAGAAGCAGGAGACTGATTAGGAGCTGTCTCTACTTCATTTGTTTTTTCCGTACTTTTAGCTGCAGGAGTATTTGAAGGCTGAACCGCTTCTTCAGATTCCTGCAGAGATTGAAATTCCATCACGCCCGTTCCTCCAACGAACGCTTCATTAAATGCGCGGGAAAGGTTCTTAAATTTTTGCGCATCCACTGAGCTCATTGCAAACAATACAATGAATAAAGCAAGTAAAAGTGTAAGCAAATCTGAGTAAGGAAGTAGCCAGCTTTCGTCAACATGGTCCTCTTCATGCTTTCGTTTTCTGCGTCTACTCATTTGTGCCCACTTCGCTTTCTTGAAGAAGCTTTTTACGTTCCGCTGTTGGCAAATAGGAAGCCAGCTTTTGCTCAATTACTTTCGGTGTTTCTCCTTCTAGAAGTGAAAGCACTCCTTCGATCATCATATACTTTACCTTTACTTCATGTTTCGATTTACGCTTTAGTTTATTTGCAAACGGATGCCATAGTACATACCCAGTAAAAATACCAAGAAGCGTAGCAACAAACGCCGCGCTGATCGCATGTCCTAGCGTATCTGTATCTTCCATGTTCCCAAGCGCAGCAATTAACCCTATAACAGCTCCAAGTACACCGAGAGTTGGAGCATATGTACCTGCTAAAGCGAAAATACTTGCACCCGTTTGATGTCTTTCTTCCATCGCATCAATTTCTTCAGACAACACGTCTCGTATATAATCCGCACTTTGACCATCAATAGCTAAATTCAAACCATTTTTTAAGAAAGGGTCATCTACATCAATAATTTGGGCTTCAAGTGATAGTAACCCTTCTTTTCGAACAACTTGTCCCCATTCAGAAAACATGGATACTAAATCAACGGGCTGCAGCATTTTTTGTTCTTTAAACAGGACACCAAACAGTTTTGGGACTCTTTTGATTTCATTTGAAGGAAATGCAATCACTACTGCTCCGACGGTTCCGACAATAATAATTAAAATAGCAGCCGGATTTCCTAACACAGATGGATTAACCCCTTTGAAAAACATGCCTACAATAAGAGAGGCTATTCCTAAAATCAGTCCAATAAAAGATGTTTTATCCATATGTAATTCTCCTATCCTTAACTTCCTGTTCTTTCTTTTTGTGTATTTTATCCTCATCTTTTATTTCGACTATTTCATAGAATTTTTAAGCTTTTTATGAATCATATTTACAATTACATCTTTTCTCTATTATAAAAACACTTTTTTCAACTTTTCATACAGAATATCTGAAGGTCCAGCTATAATCGCTACAATTTGATTTTCCACATAAATAGCAGCCGTCATCTTATTATCAATATCAGCTAAAATTGCAAACCCGACGTTAATATTCAACTTTACTCACCTCTGTAACGTTGTTGTTTATTCAACATATAAAAAGAGCAGTCTTACCATTTATTTTTCCGTGTTTTATTGACATTTGTAAATTTTATATTAAGATTATGTAAATGAGTTGACAAAATGGAGGTGATATTATGCTACTAGAAAAATACTGTAAAGACACTGATTTAATGATTATCCAGTTTACAATCGAACTAACAAAAGATATTCACGCTAAAATCTCCGCACGTACTTTATTTTATGAAGAACAGGTGATACGTTATGCTGAAAAAAGAATACGTTCTTTCTTACACCCTCTTTCCCTTAAACATACGCTAAAATTTGTCTATCAATCTGAAATACTACAAACCATTCTATTCAAATTAAAACCAACTTTTGAGCAGCAGCATGTATTGCGCTGTATTTCATCTTAAAAAGGAGTTTCCTTTAGCGGAAACTCCTTTTTGATTTGATTCTACGATATAGACGATATGCTTTTCTGATCACGTTTAACAACGGGTATGGCAAGCGGATATGGTACTTATCAATAAACGGATAAAAGGTGTAATAAGCTTTTACAAGGTCTGTCCATTTTTTATCAATACCTTCCTTATAAAAGTCAGAAATATCCACCACATACCCTCTTCCATCTTTCATCATGACATTTTTACCATGCACATCATACGGGTTTAACCCCTGGCTTCTTGCATAGTCCAAAGCTTTGTTCACATCTTTTATGACTTGTTCGGGAATCTTTATTCCCCGCTGTACAGCATCATACAAAGTAACACCTGTAAGTCTTTTTAAAATCAAGTACGTCTTTCCCTCATGAAAAAGTTGAGAATAAGCTGGGTGAACGCCCAGCTTTCTATACACTTGCGCTTCTTTTTTTACACCATAAACGTCTCTTCCGTATACTTTTACGACAAATTCAGGATAATTCTCGTGCGTAAACACACCGGCATAGTTTCCTTTACCAATAAGTACCCACTCTTTTGTTTTGTTCGTAACTTCAACTGGATCATAGTCACTTTCACTTTGAATCTTAACTTGCGTTAGTAATGATGTTTCAACTAGCGACACTAACTGTTTAATTGTTTTATCCATAGTCCCCTCTAAAAATCCTTCAGTAATCTCTATCAAATATTATCCTATGATAAATCTCAATGCAGGATGTGTCAATAAATTGACAGCCTGATATAAAGAGGGAAAGGATTCCCGTTCATTCAAGACTGCGTGTGAACTTTGTGAACATTCACATCCAGTTCTTCTTTCATATTCAGCATAACGCCCGCCATCGGAGCAATAGGCTCGGGCTTAGTCAGTTGAAATAAAAAGCGCTTTGTCATTTCTGACAGAAAAATAGTTACTATTTCAGTGATATAGTCCATGCCTCTTTCCGCTTGATGCTCAATCCCAAGCGGCATATACATATAGCTTGGGACATCAATGGATCCTCCTTTTTCAAAACGGTCAGGTAAAAATTCACTTGGCTCTAAAAAATAATCTTCATGGCGATGCATCATATAAGGGCTAATTAACATAATCTCCCCTTTTTTAATGCTGTAACCATCTATTTGTATATCTTCACGTGCTTGACGCCCAAATAGCCAAAGAGGCGGATACAGCCTCATGCTTTCAGCAATTATTTTGCGCATATAGGTCAAATTTTTGGTTGAAAGCGATTCACCGCTAGCATAGGCTTGAATTTCTTTATGCAGCTGAAGGTGCTCCCTAATATTTTGAGACAGTAAATGAATAGACCAGCTGCATACGTGCGTAATCATTTCATACATCGAAAGGAATATAGAATTTAGCTGTTCGTATATTTCTCTTTCATGGATGTCTTCCCCGTGAGAATTTAATACACACTGCAGTAAGTCATTTCCTTCGGTTTTGTTTTGAACACGCATTTGAACGCGTTCAAAAAGGAGTTGTTCTAGCTGCTCATCTGAGTCAGGCTGGTGCAAGGGTAGACGAATATAAATTTTGCCTAACTTTTCTTTTTTTCTCATAAGTGCTTGAACATAGTGAATTTTGTCTTTATCCTCAATCGAAATGCCAAATACAAGTTGAAGGAGTACAGCTACGACTATCTGTCTTATGTCTTTTACTATCGTTCGAAGCTGCCCTTCTTCCCACGTTTCCGTATGCTTTTCAATTATTTTTGCGATTGCTTCCTTATTATAAGTTAGATGTTGTTTTAGTTGTGAGGGTTGAATGGGGCTCATGTATAATGCTTCATCTGTCCATAACATTTCTTCGCCTAGCAGCGTTTTAAACATGTGCGTTAGTTTAATTTTTTGAAACGCCTTGCTGTTTGTAATGACTACATCTTTAATAAGTTGAGGGTCTCTCGTTACATAAAAGCGTTTGTGCGCAACTCTAAATGTTGCAATTTCTCCATACTGAGTCAAGTTTTCCAAAAAACCCAGGGGGTTCTCTCTAAACTTTTGCAGGTGACCGGTAAGCTTATACGACGAGGGGCCCTGTATAACCGGCAATGTTATCACTCCTTTTCTAAAAATGCGGGACTTAAACAAATAAAAGAGTAGTCCACTAAAGACTACTCTTTTTCACACAAAGATATGCTATTGATTTTCACAAAAATTCTTACTAATTATTCCATATTGATCCATACGCTTTTCACTTCGGTGTAGTTATCAAGCGCATAGCTTCCCATTTCACGACCAATTCCCGACTGTTTATAGCCTCCAAACGGGCTTGCTGCATCAAATACGTTGTAACAGTTCACCCAAACTGTACCTGCTTTAATACCATGAGCAATATAGTGTGCTTTCTTTAAATCCTGTGTCCAGACGCCCGCTGCTAGACCATATGCTGTATCATTTGCTTTGGCAATCAAATCATCAAGATCGTCAAACGGCATAGCAGCTACAACCGGACCGAAGATTTCTTCACGAGCAATCGTCATTGAATGATCGACATCTGCAAAGATAGTCGGTTCTACGAAATAGCCTTGATCAAATGGAATGTTTCCTCCTGCGAGTACTTCCGCTCCTTCTTCTATTCCTTTATCAATATAGGTTTTCACTCGTTTTTGCTGCTGCGCAGATACAAGCGGCCCCATTGTTGTCTCATCTGCTAATCCATTTCCTTGTTTAATAGATTTCGTTTGAGAAACTAAATCAGCTACGACATTATCATATAAGCTTTTTTGAACATACAGACGACTTCCAGCACAACATACTTGTCCTTGATTAAACATAATACCTGAAAGTGCACCAGGAACCGCTTTTGTTAAGTCTGCATCCGGCAGGATAATGTTTGGTGATTTACCTCCAAGCTCTAACGTCACACGCTTTAAGGAGTCACTAGCTTGCTTCATAATTGCTTTTCCGACAGCAGTAGATCCTGTAAAAGCAATTTTATCGACAAGATCATGATGAACGAGCGGTTCACCTGCTGTTTTCCCGTAGCCTGGCACAATGTTTAGCACGCCTTTTGGGAATCCTGCTTCATCGGCTAGTCGAGCTAAGTAAAGTGCAGAAAGAGGCGTTTGCTCGGCTGGCTTGAGCACAATTGTACATCCAGTTGCCAAAGCGGCTCCGAGCTTCCAAGCGGCCATTAAAAGCGGGAAGTTCCACGGAATAATTTGGCCAACAACTCCTACTGGTTCATATCTCGTATAGTTAAAATACGCTCCTTGCACAGGAATAGTTTGTCCAACCATTTTAGTTGACCACCCTGCAAAGTAGCGGAAATGTTCGATGGCTAATGGAATGTCTGCATTTGATGTTTCACGAATTGGTTTTCCGTTATCAAGCGTTTCAAGCTGCGCAAGTTCCAATTGATGTGTTTCCATTAAATCAGCTAATTTATAAATAAGTCGACTTCTTTCAGCTGCTGACATCTTTGTCCAAGGTCCATGATCAAAGGCTTCTCTAGCCGCTCTGACGGCGCGATCAATATCCTCTGGATTTGCTTCAGCTACATCTGCCAACTTTTCACCCGTTGCTGGATTTACTGTTTCAAACGTTTTTCCTGAAACAGAGTCTACCCATTCGCCATTAATGTATAGCTGTTTAACTCCTTTTAAAAACTCCACTACTTTCGGACTCATTTCAACTTTTTTCGCTCCAAGATTTTGCATCAAATACATACCTCCCCACGAATTTTGAAAACGCTGACAATGAATATTTTACCATGTTATCTAGTAAAATCAACAATTTTGCATAAAATATTCTGAATTTTTCTACATGCATTCTAGCTATCTAAAACTTATCTTACTAGTACAAATGTCGAAAGAGGCGAAACGTTTACTGTATTTCCTTTCACCGTACGGAGCGTTTTTGTTCCGGCCCGCTCGCCGTCAACAAGTAATCTCCACGTTCTGTTAGAAGGCAAATGAACCGTTTGAGCTTGTTTATTTGCATTATGAATCACCATTATTTCGTTTGCTTTATCTTTATTAGCTTTAGCATTTAACGTATAACCTACTACGTTTGCTGGTGCATCAACAAAGCGTAAATTTTGATGAATAGCCTGTGCACTCGTCATTCTAAATGACGAATATTGCTTTCGAAGCGCAATAAGTCCCTTCATGTAATTTACTTCTTGGCTGAAAGCTGCTCGGCGCTTCCAATCTAGCTGATTGACAGAATCGGGTGACTGATAGCTGTTATGGTCTCCGCCTTTTGTTCTCATAAACTCTTGACCTGCATGTATAAAGTTCATTCCTTGAGATGTTAAAATAATAGAAGAAGCAAGCTTGTGCATTTGCTTTTTCGTTTGCTCGGTGTCAGCAGGGTTCGTCAGCTGAAGCTTATCCCATAACGTATGGTTATCGTGCGCTTCTACATACGTAACAACTTGATCTGGATCTTCATACGTGGCAGTTGAACGATCATAATCAATTCCAGCTGCTATACTTTGCTGTATGAGCTTTTCTTGTCCTTGCTTTCCATTCACAAATCCGTTGTCATGATCAAAAAATACGCTGCCTTTAAGACCATCCCGCATACCGTCATTAAAGTGAGCGATGCGCTTCATATCCTGAGCGTTTTTCTGGTTAGCTTTGAGCTTAGCGTCAAGCTCGGTTCCTAGATCCCAGCCCTCTCCTAAGACGATAATGGAAGGATCAAGTTCATCTAATTTCTTTCTCACTTCATTCATTGTCTTTGTATCGTGAATCCCCATTAAATCAAACCGAAACCCGTCAATGTGGTACTCTTTTGCCCAATACGCAACAGAATCTACGATAAACTTCCGAACCATTTTCCGTTCAGACGCCGTGTCGTTTCCAACACCTGTTCCGTTGGATAGAGTTCCATCTTCTTTATAACGGAAGTAGTAGCCTGGAACTAGTTTATCAAAGCTATGCTCACTCACTGCATACACGTGATTATAAACAACGTCCATTACCATGCGAAGCTGCTTGTCATGAAGCGTTTGAATCATTTGTTTAAGCTCAATAATTCTAGTCTTAGGATTATATGGGTTTGTTGAATAGGAGCCTTCTGGGACGTTATAATTTTTCGGATCATATCCCCAGTTAAACTGCGGCTCGTTTAATTTCGTTTCATCCACCGTACGATAATCGTAAATAGGCAGGAACTGGACGTGCGTTACACCTAAATCTTTAATATGACTGAGTCCTGTTTTTACTCCATTTGGTCCTTTCGTATTCCACTCCGCTACGCCTAAATATTTTCCTTTGTTTTTGATACCGCTCTCTTTTTGAGACGATAAATCTCGTACGTGCAGTTCATAGATAATGGCATCTTCTGGATTTTTAAATTTCGGCTTATTTGTACTCCACTTTTTCGGATTTGTTTTAGCCAAATCTACGACGACTCCGCGATCTCCATTGACCGTTGTTGCTCGTACATATGGATCAACCGCTTCATTCCAGACGTTCCCAATTTTTACTTTGTACGTATAAATTAGTTCATCTTGATTTCCTTTTAACTCCGCTTTCCACGTTCCTTTTTCACTTTTAGTCATAGAAATTTCTTTTAAAGCTTTCGAGTTCCATGACGAATAAGTCACTAGCTTGGCTTCGCTTGCAGTTGGAGCCCATACGCGAAAATTTGTTTGTTTCTTAGAATATGTGTTTCCTAAATCGCTTCCGCTATATGCATACTTTTCGTCAAATTCTTTCGTACGCACGACATTTCCATTGACTACATCAGCTGATCCGTATCCTTTTTGCTTAACTTTATACGTTTTTGTAACGTCCAAAGGCTGTTTTGTTATGATTTTAACTTTAGTAGTAGCAGCGTCTTCTCCCTCTTTATAAGGTATCACTTTCTCAATTTGAGCTCCGTCAATTTCAATGTCTCCTACACTCTTAGAAGAGTCAAACGGCACGTTTGTTTCTAAGGTGATTTGATTAAATGTATCCATAGTCGCTTTCGTGATTTTCCGAGTGATATCTACTCCTGCTCTATCATAATAAATTCGATTTTGTCCTTGAACAATCCATACTTCTACATTCCCATCTTTACCAACCTTGGTAATAAAGCGGTTTCCTCCGTCTTTATTTTCCCAATCGCTGTCACTAGTAGAATGGCGTACAATAAAACCAATTTTGTCAAATAAATTTCCACTTCCACTGTTAATGGCGTAAGTCGCTCTCTTCCCAAAATTCGTGTCTTCCGTAAATTCGATTTGCTTGCCTTCTTTTTCATCACCGGGCCATGTCCAAATGTTCCACCCGCTGTAATCTCCGTCGTACCGATGATAATTCAAGGTAACGTTTACTTTATCAAACTTCGGTAAATCTCGGTATTCACCGTCAGGAGGAGACGTATATGTATGTTCATCTCCACTTTTCACCCATACTTCTCCTTCACCGTTCTCCACCGAAACGAAGCGGTCTCCTCCATCTTTTTCCCACGACTCTGTTCGAACAATAAAACCTACTTTGTCATAAGTACCGGGTAATTCAACTTCCGCTACTTTTCCAAATTGATCTTGCCCTGTAAATGCGTAAGGCTTCCCTTCTCCTCCTTCAGGAAAAACCCATAATCCCCATTCCTTTGTATCATTTGGAGCAGGCTGATAGTGAATCGTGATTTTTGTTGCGTCTGCTGCAGATGCAAACGATTGCATAAATGGGCTAAAAAAAGAGCTTACTAGTAAGAGTAAAGCCGTCAGTACCATTGCATATTTAGTCCAACTACGTTTCAATGAAAACCCTCCCATAAAATAAAGTACGTACACATTTTTCACTATAACCTTTTTTGAAAGCGTTATCATAAGTATTTTTTCCTATTTTATGTGGATAAAGAAAAAAAATCCATAGTTAACAATGTTAACTACGGATGACGTATCTCTTTTACACTTCTGCTGTTTCAGGTGAGATGGTTTGATCGTTGTATACGTTTGTATCTAGCTCTTTTGTTAATTTACTAGTGACGACTCCGGCTGTCATGCTTCCACTTACATTAAGCGCCGTACGCCCCATATCAATCAATGGCTCTACTGAAATTAATAAGCCTGCTAGCGCTACGGGCAAATTCATAGAAGATAATACAAGTAAAGCCGCAAATGTCGCTCCTCCGCCAACCCCTGCTACGCCAAACGAACTAATTGCTACAATGGCAATCAACGTGAAAATAAATGAAGGCGTTAAAGGATCAATACCTACCGTTGGTGCAATCATAACGGCTATCATAGCTGGATATATTCCAGCGCATCCGTTTTGACCGATTGTAAGACCAAATGAACCTGCAAAATTCGCAATTCCTTCTGGAACCCCTAACTGTCTTGTTTGTGTGTTAACATTCAAAGGCAATGCTCCAGCACTCGTACGAGAAGTAAAGGCAAACGCCAATACAGGAAATACTTTCTTAACATATGTGATCGGATTTACACCGATGATTGTTAGAATAACTAAGTGAACGATAAACATAGCTGCCAATGCGACATATGATGCTACAACAAATTTTCCAAGTTTAACAATTGCATCAATATCACTCGTTGCTACTGTTTTGGTCATAATTGCAAGTACCCCATAAGGAGTTAAACGAAGAATTAGCGTCACTACACGCATGACAATTGCATAAAGCGTATCAATAATTTTTGAAAATAACGCCGCTTCCTCAGCTTTTTTACGCTTCACGCCTAAATACGCAATTCCAACAAATGCGGCAAAGATGACAACGCCAATCGTGGAAGTTGATCGTGCGCCTGTTAAATCAAGAAACGGATTAGCAGGTAATAATTCTACTACTTGCTGCGGAATTGTTTTTGCTTCTAAACTAGATAAATTGTTTTCCAAGTCCTCTCCGCGCTGAAGTTCCGCTTCCCCTTTTGTGATTTGGACAGATTCTAAATTAAAGCTCGTTGTTGTAAAAATACCAATTGCAGCTGCTATCGCTGTTGTGACAAGCAAAATCCCAATAATTAAACTACTAATCTTTCCAATATTGCTCGTCAATTTCAAACGAGTGAATGCCGATACAATCGATACAAATACAAGCGGCATAACAATCATTTGAAGAAACTTCACATATCCGCTTCCTACAATGCTAAACCAATCGGCGGCCGCTATCGTTACTTCATGAGTCGGACCATACACCCACTGAAGAGCAAAGCCAAAAATAATCCCTAGGCCAAGCGCCGTGAACACACGCTTTGAAAATGATACATGTTTTTTCTGCATCATAAACAGCCCCGCAAGCAGTGCCAGCATAATAAGGATGTTTAGAATGACTAATAAGTTATTCATAGATGTTCCCCCTGTAATTTTTCCATAATTTATGTCTCTATTACTTATAATACAACAATACCAATAAGTCAACTAGGTTTTATGTTTTTTCCTAAAGACAGTTTTTTTGAATAATTTTGACAAAACAAAAAAGCTAAGGATTTTCCTTAGCTTTCTATTTTACGCTTGTATGTACTTCAGTGGTCTTTTCCTCCGTTACCAGAGATGGCCTTTCTTTCATCAGACCGGATGTACTACAATTCATATATAGGATTACATTTCATATAATTCATTTAGCCATTTTACAAACAAATGTCTGGGTAATTCTAGTTCGTGAAGCTCGACATATTGAATATCAGATAGCGTCGTTCCTCTAGCCATATAAAAGTACCACTGCCAGCCAATATCTTTAGCAATGGCATAGGATTTAGCTAGATCTTGCCTATTATCTGTCTGCTGCATATCATTCATCCACTGCGTTTCATCCGCTTCATACTCATAATAATGGAGAGTATATTTATCACACCAATACGCAAGGTCTTGATGGGAAAACGGGTTTTCTCCGTCACATACTTGAAGCAATAGCATTCTTAAATTTTCCGGTGTATACGGTAATATAATTTTTTGATCTGCACGTCTCATTTTGCTACCTTCCTGACATGTTCGTTTCTTTTATTACATCATGTACAGCTGCGTTTAGCAATAAGAAATGGATGACGTTTTCATTACTTTTCGTTTACAACATTTCATTTGCTTGCAAAAACCGCCGTATCTTCGATATACAGAGGCAGTCGGATTTTAACAATCGTCCCTTTTTTCTGTTCACTCTCAATCTGCAGGGTACCGTGATGATCATGAATAATTTTAGAGCTGATTGTTAATCCAAGCCCCATTCCTTTTTCTTTCAAAGTAAAAAACGGTTCTCCTATATGTTCTAGACGGTCTTTAGAAATTCCTACCCCTTCATCTCTAACTTCTATAAAAATATGCTCATCCTGCGCTGTTTTGATTGTGATATAAATATTTCCAGGCTTATCCATGGCTTCAATTGCGTTTTTAAAAACATTAAGTAATACTTGGATAAGGTGATTTTTATTTCCATATACACTAGCGTTATTTGTTTGTTCATCGTATAAGAAGTCAATATTTTTCAATAAAGCTTCATGGGAAGTTAGACTCATTACATACTTAACCGCTTCTGTAAGAGAAAACACGCGAAAATGTTCACTTTCAGGTTTTGACAACAGGAGCATTTCACTAACAATACCATTAATTCGTTCCAGCTCATCAAGCATGATATTAGCATACCCTACCGCGGATCGGTCTGTTTCTTTCATGAGCTGAACAAACCCTTTAATACTCGTAAGCGGATTTCTAATTTCATGGGCAATTCCAGCAGCTAACTCGCCTACTACAGAAAGCTTTTCCTTTTTTATCAGAAGCGCTTCTGCAAGCTTTTGCTGAGTGATATCTCGTCCAATCGTAATAAGAGCTTTTCTTGAGCCATCATCAAAAAACACAGGTACTTTAATGACGTCAAATGTTTTGACCTCGCCGTTTGGTATTTCAAATGCTTCTTCCATGCGTACCTTTTCCTTTTTTCTCCAAGCTTCTTCATCCGATGAAATACAGTGTAAGAAAGCCGCTTGAAAGAAAGGCACAAGCTCCCCAAGCTCTGCATCGGTTTTACCCCTGTAATCAATACCCTTTAAATGATAAAGTTCTCTTCCAAAATCGTTCACCGCCACCCATTTGCCAGCTCCATCTTTAAAACAAATAAAATCTGGCATTGAGTTTATTAATGTAGCAAGCTGATACTGTTCATCAGACACCTGGGTATAAACCGAACGCTTATGAAGTAAATAAAACGTGCCAGCCGTTATGCCCACTAGTAAACTATCTTTTATCAAACTGCTAAGAGCATATGCTCCTTTAAAAAATGCCATTGTTTGAAAGACGGTGTACACCCCTAAAAGCAGAAGACCCGTTACCGCCGCTGCTTTTCGTACACCCTCCCTATTTTTTATCAATATTTCCCACCAGCCTTTGTTTTTTATGTGAATACTCTCTATGTTTCATCAATTAAGTTCTGAATATTCTTCTTACTTTTAAACTAGTTTACCTTATTTTTTTATTCTTATCTAATACCTTTTCTTATTACTTTTGACACAGTTTCTTTTATCCTCTTTATTTGTTTCCGCATTTTCATTTTATTTGAATTATTTTCTCTATTAAAATAGGAATTTAGATACGGAATATCCTGGAACATTTAGGTAATAATACTCTTTTTTGTATTTTCTTAATATTGTAAATTCGAATAGTACCAACTACATCGATAAATTTAGGGGGATTTTAATGAAAAAAACCGTGATTTCTTTGGCTGTAGCCACAAGTTTGACTTTATCTTTTACAAGTGTACAAGCTTCTACTTCTGCAAATGCTTCTCACCATCAAAGTTCTGAACAAAAAGTATTAAAAAAAATTAATGCTGAGAAAATTTATCAAGACATTGCGTATCTCTCAAAAAAACCTCGTGTGGCAGGAACTGAAGCTGAACGCGAAGCTGCTACATTTGTTCAAAAGCGTTTGTCTAAACTAGGCTATGAGAGCGAAGTGGAACCTTTTACCTTTACCGGTTACACACCAGCAGCTAGTTTTTCACTAATCGTAAACGGTACCGGCTACTCTCCAACAACTTTTACTTATAGCACCAATGGAAATGTCACAGCTGAAATTGTCGATGGAGGGCTGGGTACAAAAGATAATTTAGCAAACAAAGATGTGACAGGTAAAATTGTATTAGTTCAGCGAGGCAGTATTACTTTTGGTGAAAAAGTATTAAATGCTGCTGAAAAAGGGGCTGCAGCCGTCATTATTTTTAATAATACAGACGGTGAGCTAAACGGAACGCTTGGAGGCGCTAATGATAACTACATTCCGTCTCTTGCTGTTACCAAAGAAGAAGGTGAAAAGATTCTTACTTCTATTCGAAAAGGCGAAAAGCCTTCAGGTACAGTAAAAATTGAAGGAGCTGTCGTAAGTGAGCGAACATCTTATAATGTAACCGCTGCTAAACCTTCTACTTTTAAGAAAAAAGGAACAAATGATATTATTGTAGTAGGTGCTCATCATGATTCTGTGGCCGGAGCACCTGGGGCAAATGACGATGCTTCTGGAACAGCAATGGTGCTTGAATTAGCTCGCGTATTTAAAACTCTTCCTACCGATACAGAACTGCGATTTGTTACATTCGGAGCTGAAGAAGTAGGCTTACTAGGATCCGAGCATTATGTTAGTGAGCTATCTGAAAATGAGAAAAATCGTATTGTTGGAATGTTTAATTTAGACATGGTAGGAAGTCGAGATGCGGGAGATTTGGTGATGAATACAGCTGATGGAACACCAAATCTTGTCACAGAATTAGCTCAAGCCTCAAGTACAAGATTAAATGGATCACCTACGCCATTCCAAGCTGGCGGCCGCAGTGATCACGTTCCTTTTGCAGAGGCAGGAATACCGGCTGCTCTATTTATTCACAGTCCGTCTGAACCTTGGTATCATACGCCTGAAGATACCCTTGATAAAATAAGCAAAGAAAAACTTCAAGATGTGGCTGAGATTGTTGGAACAGCTATTTACGATCGTTCCCGTCCAGACCAACAAGGTTCTTCCGTTAAAAAGAAAGCAACATTTAAAGCTCCTCATCTTTATCACGAGCAAGATGTTAAATAAGAATCTATCCCTGTTATTCATACATGACCAAAAAAGAGATGTTTATGCATCTCTTTTTTTGATAAGCAGATTTCTCAAGGTTTTAAATCCATTATGCTACAATTATTGTAGAGGAACCTCACTTATTGCTTACATAAAAATTTTAAACAAAAGAGGTGTATTTTTTGGATTTTACGGTAGACCATTCAATTCTCTTATTATCCATTCTCCTTCTCATAGGGGTACTTACTGCAAAGTTCTCTACTCGCCTTGGGGTCCCTTCGCTTGTACTCTTTATTATTGTAGGAATGGTTGTTAGCCACTACATCTACTTTGACAATGCTCTTTTAACACAAGGATTCGGAATATTAGCGCTTATCATTATTCTTTTTGATGGAGGCGTGCAGACCAAATGGAAAGATGTTAAACGCGTTGTTCGCCCTTCCGTTTCATTAGCTACTTTCGGAGTCCTCATTACGACAGTTTTAACGGGTGTACTTGCCAAATATATTTTGGGCGTTACTTGGCTTGAAGGCTTTTTATTTGGGGCAATCGTTGGCTCTACAGATGCTGCAGCCGTGTTCTCTGTACTAGGGACACAGAACATCCGCCAAAAACTAAACTCCACGCTAGAAGCAGAATCTGGTTCCAACGATCCGATGGCCATTTTCTTAACCGTTTCTATTATTGAATTAATTCAGCATCCAGACTCTCCTATCCTCTCATTAATCTTTAATTTCTTTTGGCAAATGGGAATCGGGCTGGTACTTGGTTTAGTACTTGGAAAAGCATCCGTTTGGATTATTAATCGAATTAATTTAGATTCTTCTGGGCTTTACCCTGTGCTCACATTGTCATTGGCCGCCTTAACCTATGGAATTTCCACATTTGTAGAGGCAAGCGGTCTACTTGCTGTATACGTAATGGCAGTGGTAGTAGGAAATGCAGATCTAACTTATCGTCACACAATTGTCCGCTTTAACGAAGGTTTTGCATGGATGATGCAAATTTTAATGTTTATTTTACTCGGCCTTCTTGTCTTTCCTAATCAACTGCTAGATATCATTTGGCAGGGTATACTGTTATCTCTTTTACTTATGTTTGTCGCTCGTCCACTCGGCGTATTTCTTTCGATGATGTTTGCTAAATACTCATCCAAAGAAAAACTGTTTATTTCTTGGGCCGGTTTAAAAGGAGCTGTTCCAATTGTATTGGCTACTTATCCTATGATGGCAGGTTTGGAGAACAGCACGCTCATTTTTAACGTCGTTTTCTTTGTGGTCTTAACTTCCGCTCTTCTTCAAGGAGCAACAATCGCTCCTTTAGCCAAATTTCTAAACCTTTCTCAAGGTGAAAAAGAGACGGTTCCTCACAGTCTCGAGCTTGTTTCGATGGGCAAAACCAAAAATGAAATGATTGAGTTGAAGCTCGTGGAACATGCAGATATATCAGGTAAATCGCTTGAAGAACTTCACCTCCCTGAAGACATTTTAGTGACTGCTGTTATTCGAGATGATAAATTACTTACACCTAGAGGAAATACACAAATTTTTGCAGGTGATACATTATATATTCTTATTTCGAAGAAAAAACGAGATAAAGTAAAAGCATTTTTCCAAAAAAATACGTCTGATGGGGACGAAAGAGAAGGAAAAACCAGTTAAAAGATTAGCTAAAGCTTTTACTAGAAAAACAGCACCCGCTTATTGAACGGAGTGCTGTTTTTGCTGTTGCATCAAATAAAGAGATTTATAATTGGGATGATGTTTTAAAAGTTCTGAGACCGTTACAAATTTATACCCCTCTTCCTTTAACTTCGGTAAAATTTGTTTTAATGCTTCAATGGTTTGGGTTCGATCTCCTCCCATATCATGAAACAATACAATATCTCCTGATCTGGCATGGTTAAGCACTTGACTTACAATTTTACCGACGCCTGGATTTCTCCAATCAAATGTATCTTGATGCCAAGACCAAAGAATAATCGTATACTGCTGATTTTTAGCAGCTTTTACTACCCGATCGTCATAATAACCAGTAGGTGGACGAAACAGGTAAGGTTTTATTCCTGTAATAGCTTGTATACGTTCATCCGCTTTTTCAATTTCTTGTTCAATTCTCTCTACTTCCTGGCCCCTTACTTTCAAATGGCTATATGTATGATTAGCAAGTTCATGACCTTCACGAACTTCTCTTTGAGCAAGCTTGGGAAATGACGTTATTCGATCGCCGACTACAAAAAAAGTTGCTTTGGCACCGTATTTTTGCAATAAATTTAAAATAGTCGGCGTATATTTAGGATCTGGTCCATCATCAAATGTAAGCGCAATTAACTTCTCATCTTTCATGGGAACTTCCCACACGATATCTCCTTTTCTTTCATAATAAAATCTGCTCTTCTTTGCAGCATCCACCTGAATACCGTAGAAATTAATGGAAACAATAATAATAATTGACAAGCACCATTTCACTCAATGACCTCCTTTTTTGTCTAGGTGTGATTCATGCGTATTGTCAATAAACGCTTTAATACCAACTGCAAATAATCGTTCATCACCCAAACACACGCGCTGTTGACGGCGATTAGCTGCAGAAGTTGATTTACGGTTTTTCATAGTCTTCTCTCCATTACTAATTGATTGTGTTTTTAGCTTTACCAAAAAGTCAAAAATAAACCTACGGGTTCTCACATGGCGAAAACATTTTTATATAGTAATTACACGCTGTCTAGCGTTTTGAATAGGAGATATATACATGCGAAAATTTTATTTAGCGCTTCTGTTAATGATAAGCGGAACCATGGTTATACTGCCTTCTGTTAAAGCAATCAGTGAAAGCAACGAGAAACATCAGCAGCTCACCGTAAGCGAACAAGGATATTCTCTTTCATTGCCCGGTGAATATACGCTTCAAAAAGAAGAAGATGGAAAAGATATTCTTTTTTCAACCAAGACTCCCTATACGTGGATGCGAATTGAAGTCCTTTCCGGGAAAGAAAGTACAAGCACACCATATCTAGATCGTTCAAAAGAATTGTTTGATGACCAGTTTGGAAAATCGTTAAAAATTTCTTCTACATCCCCATTTATTCAACCCGTTGTGTTTGCATCTATGTCTGGGAGTAAAAAAGAAACGGCAAAACTATATGTATTAAGAGAAACAAAGGGGCACCCTGCTTTAAAAATCACGATGGTTACGGCTAAAAATTCCGATGATGAAAAAAAGTTAATTTCAATTGTTAACTCAGTAAAAACGCATGAATGAAAATAGATAAGGAAGCCAGCTATGAAAAAAAAGATATTTCTTGTTTGTTTTATATGTTTGATGAGTGGCTGTTCAACTGCTTTTCGCGAAGAGCTTATCAACACACAAAAAGAAATTCCAAGAGAACGCTTGCCACAGCTAAACTTCACCTATCCTTACAAAGGAAGCAGCAGAACAGATGTAGGTTATCTTAAAAGAAGCAGTAATCAAAACTATACGCTTTACGTACTAGAAGGATACGAGTTTACAGAAGAAGAGCCCCGAAAAGATGTCATTTACAATAAAAAAAATGATGCTTTGTGGATGCGGATTGAAGTGTTTCCCTCAAATAAAAGTGTAGAGGAGCTGAAGAAAGAAACAAAAGAAATTTTAAGAGCTGGCTTTTCGGAAGTGGCTTCCCTTGACACGCACCTCATTCAATCTAGCTTAGAGATAGAAGCTGCGTACAAAGCGTCCGATGATAAAAGTAATGCATACGGCTTTCTTGTTCGAAAGCAAAATCAACACCCTACTTTCCGATTAACGATCTTTGCTCCTAAATCCGAAAGGGATTTAACTCCGTTTTTGGAAATGGCGAAAACACTTCAAAATGCATAAAACAGAAAAAAAGTCGGTTTACAAAGTGTGTAAACCGACTTTTTCTTTATTTCATATCTAACAGTTTAGTTTTTAAATCGTTTTCCATTTGATACAGCTCTGATTCTGCCTCGGTACGCTTCGTACGCCCTTCTTCTTGTATCTTTAATACTTCTTCTAACGTAGTAATCAAGTCGGACTGCGTTTTTTTCAATGTTTCGATATCGACAATCCCCGCCTCGTTTTCACGAGCTACTTCAATTGTATTCTGCTTGAGCAGCTCTGAATTTTTAGTAAGCAAGTCGTTTGTTGTCTTAGATACTTGTTTTTGGGCTTCCATTGCTTTCTTTTGGCGCAATAAAGTGGTTGCGATGACTACTTGATTTTTCCAAAGTGGAATAGCTGTTAAAATAGAGCTTTGAATTTTTTCCACAAGGGTCTGATTGACTTCTTGAATTAATCGAATCTGCGGTGCACTTTGAATGGCAATTTGACGGCTCAGCTTTAAATCGTGCACTCGTTTTTCTAGCCTATTGATAAATTGATTTAAATCATTGACCTCCTGAGCCATTAAGTAGTCATTTTTTTGAGAGGCTGTTTGCTGCAGCTGGGGCAGCGTTTCATTCTGCAGCCCCACTAACTTGTATTCTGCCGCTGCAATGTAAACGTTAAGCGCCTCATAAAACTGTTTATTTTTATCATATAAGCTATCTAACATTGTAATGTCTCGATACAGCATTTGTTTTGAGCGCTCTAACTTATCTGCAATTTTATCAATTTCCACATTAATGCTTTGATATTTTGTTAATAAATTTTGAATAGGCCTAGAGACTCCTGAAAAAAATCGACCGATGACTCCTTTTTTCTTTGAAGAAAAGTCATCGGGATTTACTTGGCGAATCTTACTCATCAAATCTCCTATAACGTCTCCTACTGGTCCTGTATCTTTCGTTTGAACATGCTGTAGTACAGATTGAGAAAACTGAGATAGTTCTGACTGAGCTGCTACCCCGTACTGTAAGATAGCCTGCTGATTTTTATAATCAATTTGATTTGCGATTTTCTGTGCTTTTTCCTGATATTCCGGTGTCAAATCATCGTATGTGCTTCTTTTTGCAGCGCGAGCATCCGATTGTAACTGCGGGGTAGGCGAAGCAAAAGGATCATCAAGCAGCGCATCTAACGATTTATTTTGATCATATTCTTTCATCATAAAATCCCATCCTTTGCATTTACATTACTTTGTGCGATTAGTAGCTGTCGGTATATATGGCTGCTCTTCTTCAAATGCTTGCTTTAGCACTTTAAGCTCTACATCTAATGTCAGCTTATCTTGTGAAAGAGCATTTGTTAATAAATGCTCATACTTCCCTGATAACCCGCGCAGCATGTCTTCCGCTTCATGAAGACTTTCTTTTACTTCTATGCTTTTCGTTGGTTTTGATAATAAAAACATATACCTTTCAATGACGGTAACCGTTGATTGTAAGTAGTTCGTAAAAAAGGGCTGAACATCTTTATATCGTGCGGGCTCTTTTTCTACCATTTCAATGATGCTTTTGCCTACTTTGTATAGTTTAGAAAGTTCTGTCCACATATGAACAGACCGAATTTTAAAACGATAGCTTCCAATGGTTCTTAATTGCTTTCTTGCCTCTTTTACTTGATGACGCACATATGCAATTTCTTCTCTATATGGATTTTGATAATGACGTCGAGCACTGCTCATAATAAAAAACAGGCTCATCACGACCATTACTCCTATACTAATGCCAACGGATTGAATCATCGTGGTACTGAATCCAAAATAGCTGACCGGAACGGCTACTGCTCCTGTTACCCAAATGGCAAGAATCTTTTTTATGATTCGAACGACTTTCATCGCTTTCACTCCTATCTTAAATGTGACCGAACTTTTAAACGTATACATATTATACCATTGTCTTCCCATCTCTTAAAACGATTACTGTTATAATTTATATACGGATAAATCCCTTAAAAGTTTCACAAAACAAAAAAACAGGCAGCTTTTATAGCTGCCTGTTTTTTATTGATCTTCGCGCTTGTTGTAATCATACTTCGAACGTTCAATTGGTTTGAACCCTTCTGGTGTATGAAAGCGGAGTAAGTCTCCGTAAACAAGTTTATCTGATAGTTCTAGCTTTTTCTTAACTAGTTCATCATACTTATCATACTGTTTCGCTTCCTTATCTGAAAGCTGCTTGCCCGTTGCGTTGTCATACACTTTCTGATCAACTTTTGTTACCTTCGGTGTAACAAAGTCACCGTTACGGAAAGGTACAACTTGCTGATGTTCTTTTGATAATAAGTCTGTACCAAAGTCAATATAGTCTTTTGTATCAAGACCTAATAAATGCATCACTGTTGGACGAACATCTACATCTCCACCATACGTATGATTTACGCCGCCTTTAAGGCCTGGTGAAGTAATAAATAATGGTACGCGCTGCAGTTGAGCTTGTTCAAAATCATTGATGTTTTTACCCATTACTTTGCCCATTGCACGCTTATGGTTTTCAGAAATACCATAGTGGTCACCGTACATCACAACCATCGTATTGTCTGCTAAGCCAGAGGCCTGTAAGTCCTCAAAGAATTGCTTAATTGATTCATCTAAATAACGAGCCGTTTGGAAGTATTGGTCAACTGACTTATCTCCCGTATTATGAGGTCCAATCGTTTGGTCTTCCTTATCTAATGGATAAGGGAAGTGGTTTGATAACGTAATGAACTTCGCGCTAAATGGCTGCTTTAAGCCTTTTAGGTACGGCATTGATTCTTTAAAGAAAGGTTTATCTTTTAAACCATAGTTCAGCGTATCTTCGTCTGACATATTGTAATAAGCTGAATCAAAGAATTTTTCTACACCCATTGATTTATACATCTCATCACGGTTCCAGAACGATTTTCCATTTCCGTGGAACACAGATGTTGTATAGCCTTGCTGATCTAGAATACCAGATAGCGACTGATAGGTGTTATTTGCTTTTGTTGTAAATACAGAACCTTGAGGTAAGCCGAATAATGAGTTCTCCATCATGAATTCAGCATCTGACGTTTTACCTTGCCCTGTTTGATGGAAGAAGTTATCGAAATACATTGTGTTCTGATCTTTTAATAGTGAATTTAAGAATGGCGTTACTTCTTCACCATTTAACTTATAACCAATCATAAATGACTGAAGCGATTCTAATGAAATATAGATAACGTTTTTGCCTTTTGCTTGACCGAAATATTCTTTGTTCGGTTCAGCATACGTTGCTTTTGCATAGTTCTCTACCTCAGCCACATCACTGCTATCTGCTAGCGCGCGCTGTGCTGAAGATTTCGAGCTCTGGATGATGTCATAGATCGTATAGTTATACGTTCCTAAATATTTTACTAAATAGTTGCGGTCAAATGTTCTTGTTAATAGTTGAGGACGATCCATTTCCGCTAGTGCGATGTTGGCACTTAAGAATAAAATCCCTGATAAAAATACACCTGTCACAGTACGTCGACTAATTGTTGCTGGTAAGTCAACTTTTTTCCATAATACTAAAACTAAAAGAATAAAGAAATCTGTGAAGTATAAAATATCAGTTGGGCTAATTAAAGCCATAGCACTGCCGCCTAATTGACCAAAGTTGTTTGACTGAGTCAATACAGGAACAGTAATAAAATCATTAAAGAAGCGATAGTATACTACATTTGCGTACAGGATGAATGAAAGTAAAAAATTCATTCCAAGCAGTGCTCGTACTTTTCCGCGCCCTTTAAATAGTAATGCAATGGCAAAAAAGAAAATTGCCGAACCAATTGGGTTTATGAAAAGTAAGAACTTTTGCATAAAATTATCTAGCCCTAAGTTAAATTCGATACGATAAACGGTATACGTTTTAATCCAAAACAACAAAACTGCAATTAGAAATAACGGCAGCTGTTTCGAAAAAATATTTTTACCGTTTGTCATGAGCTGTTTCATATTCCCACCTCTGTCTCTATTGAAATTTAAGCTCACTTTTATTTTTATAGTAAATGTAAAAAGAAATCTCCCTTACAAAAAATGTAAGAGAGCTAATCTGTTCTTTCACATTTTAACTCTTTAAAAAAAATTGTCAACACCGCTACGTATAATTTTCACCAAACGTGAGAAAATAACTACTTTCTTATTCCCAGCTCTATCGGCTTTCAAACACAAATATACCCTGCGCTTTTTTCTTCTCACTATTTAATACGGACAGCTTCTCTTTAGGTTTCACTATTTTATATTTATTTTTTATTTTGTCCACTATACATATAAATTTAACACTTGCCTTAGTTTTCCTTCTGCTTTACAAGAGAATGCATAAAAGCACTTGTGAATATTTGTTATATCAATGCCTCTTATTTTCTTTTCTTTCTACAGTAAACCACATATTCTGAGTTATTTCTTTCTTTAAATATGAAAAAAATGTGTCAGTTTGCATCGAAAATTTTTATTTTTTTACCTTTTTGTTTATAATATAAATTATAAATATTATTTGAAATTTCAGATCTCTTTAATATTTGATCTAGAAAGTGCATTTTTTATATAAAATTGGAATGAGTACGGGCTACGTATACTTGTATACCTAGAAGTTTAAACGTCTTACATTTTTATAAAGGAGAAAAAATGAAAGAATGTATTGTTTTCATTACAAATATTATTAATGTATTGCACGATGGATTAATTTATATTTTTTATTTACTAGGATTTTCTCTTTCAGATAAAGAACTTCACTTCTGGATTATTGGCATTATTGGACTGCTCACGTTTTTAAGCGTTTATATGATCTTTAAATTATTGTCAAAATGGAAATTTAGTATTACAGCTATTTCTTTTATCTATACTCTTACCGTTATGCTTGTCTTAGTTTTTGCTATTGAAATTCAGCAAGGAATTACCACTCGAGGCAACATGGAATTTGATGATGCCATAGCAGGCTTATGGGGATTTTTAGTGTTTTTTAGTATTTATATCGCCTTTGCTTCTTTTTTTCTTTTATCCAAGAAATTATTGTCTTCAAATAAGGAGAAAAAGATAAAAACCGAGGCCCCTACTCGGAGCCAAAGGCATGTTAATTAATTTCGTTTGAGTTTTAAAACGACTTGATGAATCCGTATTCGATTATATCGTTGAACCAAAATAAACGGTACGTTTGCAATAATCGCATAAATAACCATCCAAACACCTATAGAAGGAGAGTTCCATATAAAAAAAAGAATAGAAGGAAGTATGCTGATCCAGTGAGTTAACTCTGCTCGATTTGTTTCCATTAAAAAAAGCTGTGCATATTCCTTCGTTCTACTCTCCCATTTCTTTTTATAAAACCCTCGTTTAAATAGCTTTCCTGCATCAGGAAGCCACGTTTTCCATCGGTGCACCCCGAATTTTTTATATATTCCAACTGTTTCCCAGCTGTGAACCTTAAACAGCGCAAGGTCTTTTTTTAAATAAAAGGCAGAAATTTTTGTGCACCTGTAGGCGATGAACATGTGAATCACAAACCATGCCATGATATTAATTAAGAGCTGAGCACCTGTCATTTTATCACTTTCTTCTTTTTTTCTTCTTCTATAGATATGCTGCGTTCTTTCCATTTAACTTGCTTTCTCACCGCTGTTTGGATGAAAGACCATACGAATAGGCCCAGAAAAAACAGGACGTGAATAGGAAATAAGCACAAAGAAAAAAAAGTAAACGAACCTATTTTTCTTAAGCTATTAAATAAGAGACTGACATAGCAAACATAACTGCTAATTGCCAAGCCTGCATGTTGATTCCATAGAGTAGGTAAAAAAAGAACATAATTAATCATGCTAGTAAGCCATAAACTTACTAGAAATAAATAAATGGCTTCCGTTTTCCCCGCACCTGAAGCAAAGCTCTTACTCCACCCTCTTATCAGGCTTTTCATACCATCTGGATACATGCGCATGGAAAGAGCTCCTTGTCCACTCATACACGTAATAAATTCACCTTGTTTGCTCATTTTCTCAACCAGTGCCATATTTTCAACCACTTCTTTTTTTATCCCTTCGTGGCCTCCGCTTTGAAAGTAGGAGGCTGCGCTGCAAAGCAAGCACTGCCCGAAACCGACGGAAGGACTTTTCCAATTTTTAAAGGGGTGAAAAGCGCCAATCGATGCAAACGTAACATAGTGAAATAAAGCAGAAAACATTTCATAAGGCCTCTTAACAAGATGATAAGGATGAACCGACAGCACCCCCCCTTGCTGTTGATAGTAGAAAAATACTTTTTCAATTCCGTCTTTCTCTACTGTAAGATCAGCATCTAAAAACAAAAGCAACGAGCCTTTTGCTTCTCTTGCTCCATTCCAGCATGCCCATGACTTTCCTAACCATCCAGCTGGAAGTGTCCCCGGGTGCACTACTTTCACGCCAAATGCTTTGGCTACCCGCTCAGTATGATCTGTTGAGTTGTCATCTACAACAATCACTTCAAAGTCAGCGTTCTGTAACTGGAGTGACTGCAATAAAAAGGTAAGGTTTTTTTCTTCATTTCTAGCTGGAATAATAATGGACAAACATGACATATCGTTTCTTACTATTTTTACACGTTTAAATGTAGGGATAGTGATGACAAGCGTACCTGTCAAGACAAGAGCAACCAGTAAAAAAGACATCTCTTTCTCCTTTCCTTCACGTATGAAAATTAGCGAACTGGATAAAATAAAAAGTTGTAGACCTATTTTTATTTTGCGTGAAGTCATTTTATACACATTGTTGACAACTCGCTTTTGTTTTATAAGGAGGAAAAAGATGAAAAAGAAAGTAATTGTTGTAGGCGCAGGTTTAGGTGGTCTGTCAGCTGCTATTCGTCTGTCAGCTGATGGATATGATGTAACAGTCGTTGAAAAAAGCGAGCGAATTGGCGGTAAGTTAAATATTCGCAGCGGCAAAGGGTTTTCTTTCGATACGGGACCTTCTATTTTAACAATGCCGTGGGTGCTAGAGCAGCTGTTTGACAGTGCAGGCCGCAATATCCACGACTACTTGACAATAGAACGAATTGAGCCTCAGTGGAGAACTTTTTTCCAAGATGGTACACAAATTGATTTGACCAGTGACCTTCCTCGCATGCTTCAGCAGCTTCAAGAACTTGCTCCAGAAGACATTGAAGGTTTTTTTGACTATTTATCTTATGCAAATAAAATGTACGAATCGAACTTAAAAAGTTTTTATAAAAAAAGTTTATCTGGACTGCACGATTTACGAACGATGCACACGGTAAAAGAACTGCTTCAAATGGATCCAATGAGATCTATGGATGCTACTACACGCAAATATTTTTCAAACAAACATTTGCGTCAATTGTTTAATTTTTTAATTATGTACATCGGCTCTTCTCCTTATCATGCACCGGCTGTATTAACACAGCTTGCTCACGTTCAGCTAGGATTAGGTATTTATTACGTAAAAGGCGGAATGTACAAAATTGCTGAAGCGATGGATAAGCTCCTTCAAGAACTTGGCGTCACTGTGCATCTAAATACGCCGGTAAAAGAAATCACAACAAGCGGAGCAAAGGCAACTGGAATTACACTAAAAAACGGTGAAAGCCTATCAGCAGATGTTGTGGTATCTAATCTAGAAGCCATTCCAACTTACCGCTATTTATTAAAAAATCATGCGCAAGCAGCTAAGCAAACTCAGCAGCTTGCAAAATTTGAACCTACTGTTTCTGGCCTTGTTCTTTTATTAGGGGTTAACAAACAGTACAAACAGCTTCAACATCATAATTTCTTCTTCTCAAAGGATCAGAAAGAAGAGTTTGATACAATCTTTAACAAAGGGAAAATAGCGATGGATCCGACAATTTACATTGGCGTATCGTCTAAATCAGATCCTACGCAAGCTCCTGAAGGAAAAGAAAACCTGTTCGTTCTTACTCATGTACCTCCTTTAAAAGAAGGCGACGACTGGGCTGCATTAAAAGACCGCTACCGTGATGTCGTACTAAAAAAGCTTGAGGCAATGGGATTAGAAGACTTACGTTCCAGCATTGAGTTTGAATATACGTTTACTCCTAACGATATCCAAGAGCTTTACGGCGCTAACGGCGGGTCCATTTATGGCGTAGCAACTGACCGTAAGAAAAATGGAGGGTTTAAAATTCCGGCAAGAAGTCAGCTTCTTTCTAACCTTTATTTTGTAGGAGGCTCTACACACCCTGGAGGCGGCGTGCCAATGGTGACATTATCAGGTCAGCTTACAGCGGACGCAATTAATGAAGATTTTCAGATTCCTCGTATGCAAAAAGATATTGGATAATGAAAAAGTGCAGGAAATTCCTGCACTTTTTTTAAAAGTTCATTTTTGACTGTCCACCATCTACGTTTAACGTCGCACCTACTATCCATGAAGCTTGAGAAGATGCTAAAAAAACAACGGCGTTTGCCACTTCTTCTGGCTCTCCAAAGCGGCCCGCTGGTATTTCATTTTCAACAAACTGCTTGATCTTTTCCGGATTTTCCTCCATTCTCTTTTTCCAATTACCCGTCTCGTGCAAAATGCTTCCCGGAGCAACACCGTTTACACGAATTCCTTTAGAAATCATTTCATCTGCAAATGACTTTGTAAAGCTGATAAGCGCTGCTTTTGCATTATTGTACGTAACTTTCCCTCCACTTTCTCTCCCAAAAATAGACGTAACATTAACGATTGCCGCATCTTTTATCATACGAGCTGCTGCTAGCTTGCTCAAGTGGACAGCTGAAAAGTAGTTTAGCTCCATTGCTTCCTGAAAAAGAGATAAATCTGTTTCCATTGCCGTGCTTCCATTACTTCCTCCAGCGTTATTAATTAAAATATCAATACTCCCAAAGTCGTTAATGAATTTCTTAATTAACGCAACTCTATCCGCTTCGTTTGTTAGATCTGCTGTATATGTACGTACGTTTTCTAATTCTGACTGTGCATGCTGTAATGCTTCCTCTCCTCTTGCAGCAATTCCAACGTTTGCTCCTTCTTGAATAAACAAAGCAGCTATAGCTTTCCCAATCCCTTTTGATCCACCGGTAATGAGTACATTTTTACTTTGCAACTGTAAATCCACACGTATCCCTCCACGTTAAATGATAACTACTATACTTTCTATCATATCCCACCGCGTCTCAAAATTAAAATCATATACTACTTTACCTTTTACTTCCTTTCAAAGTGTGTTCTTTATGGATACATTCTTTGAATTTATTGTCAGAACTCTTAGCAAAAACAAGCCTTTGCGTGATATAATGCTTTTTGGTGTAAATGTTTTCAAATTGGGGGTTTTTTAATGCAACAAACGTTTTCAACGTCTCAAAAAGTTAAGCAGTTCGTTTTTATTTTATTTCCGATATTGGTCACCCAGTTTGGAATGTTTTCAATGACTTTCTTTGATACGATGATGTCAGGAAGAGTTAGTGCAGATGACTTGGCAGGGGTAGCAATTGGTTCGAGCTTATGGGTGCCTGTTTTTACAGGGCTAAGCGGAATTTTAATGTCTATTACGCCAATTGTTGCACAGCTGGTGGGAGCTAATCAAAAGAAAAAAGTTCCGTTCTCTGTCATTCAAGGGCTTTATGTCTCCATTTTAATGGCCGCTGTTATCATTTTAATCGGCTTTTTTGTTGTTAGTCCTATCTTAAAAGGAATGAATTTAGAAGCAAACGTGATGCGCATTGCCAAACAGTATTTAATCGCTTTATCTTTTGGTATTATTCCGCTTTTTATTTATACGGTTTTACGAAACTTTATTGATGCTTTAGGGCAAACTCGTACGTCTATGCTGGTCACCATTTTAGGGCTTCCGATTAATGTGGCTTTAAACTATGTATTAATCTTCGGTAAGCTGGGCTTCCCTCACTTGGGTGGCGTAGGCTCTGGTTATGCAACGGCCATCACATATTGGTGTATACTTGTCATATCGATTTTAATTATTCATAAAAAAGAGCCTTTTTCTAGCTTCGGTTTATTTAAAAAATTTCACCGTATCTCATTTTCTGCCTGGAAAGAAATATTAAAAATTGGTTTACCTATCGGTTTTTCCGTATTTTTCGAAACAAGTATTTTTTCAGCTGTCACGCTGTTTATGAGCTCATATAATACCATTACAATCGCTTCTCACCAAGCAGCTATTAATTTTGCCTCATTTCTCTATATGATTCCACTGAGTATTTCGATGGCTTTAACAATCGTTGTAGGATTTGAAGCGGGTGCTAAACGGAATCAGGATGCACGAAGCTATAGCAGAATTGGTATAACAATTGCTGTTGGCATGGCTTTTGTTTGCGCAGGTCTTTTATTTACTCTTCGAGAATCCGTAGCATCTTTATATACAAAAGATGCAGAGGTGCTCGCATTAACTTCTCACTTTTTGATTTATGCAATTTTCTTTCAGCTTTCTGATGCTCTTCAAGCTCCTATTCAAGGTGCGCTGCGAGGATATAAGGATGTAAATGTAACCTTTTTAATGTCCTTGGTATCTTATTGGGTAATTGGTCTACCTTTAGGCATTGTGTTAGCAAAATACACCGATTTGCAGGCGTTTGGCTATTGGGTTGGACTAATTGCTGGGCTCGCTGCAGGAGCAACAGGACTTGCGTATCGTTTGATAAAAATACAAAAAAAGCAGCTGCTAGAGGAGGATAAATCTTCTCGAACGGCTTAAACCAAAAAAGAACGTTCTCAAAAGAACGTTCTTTTTTGGTTTAAAGATGGATGGATATTCTTCCTTATACTAAGACCTAAAACTTCTTATTTATTTAAGGTACGCTCTAACTCTTGTAAAAGCTGTTCCGCACCTTTTTTACTTAACACAACGTTTCCATTACCAAAGGTTAAGTTTTCACGCGTAATTTCCCCAGTTACTAAGCAAGCACCATACGGGCTATACTTTTGTAAAATAATAATATCTTCATCAACATATATTTCTACTGGATCACCTGTGTTGATATTTAAAATACGGCGCAATTCAATAGGAATTACTACGCGACCCAATTCATCTACTTTTCTTACAATTCCTGTAGACTTCATAAAATCCATTCCTTTCATAGTAAACAAATAATATCTTCTCGATACAAATCTAGTCAAATTCGTCAGAGTTGCTAAAACCAAAATGCTTGAATGATGGTCTGATAACGGTTTATAAGTTCTTAAAATATGGCAAATAACGTATTAAATAGATTTATATACACTTTGTATCATATCAATTCGTACACTATTTATGAATAGTGCATAATCTTTAAAATCGAATTCATCCATATATGTTAAAAGTGTGTATTTTATCCATAATATAACTATATATCCATCTTTTACACTACTTTGTACCCATTTTATAACTTTTATTCCGACATAAGACGACAAAATCAGCTATAGAAAAAACGTGTCTTTTCTAACTAAAGACACGTTCATTTGGACCCGAAGTTGTCACGAATAGCTTTTTGAATCATAGCTTCACACCGCTCCAGCTCTACTTTTAATTGTTTTTTATATAATTTAGCTTTCTCTTCTCCCTCATTTGTAAATGTATAATAAACCACTTCTTGAAGCTTCATTCCTTCTTTTTTACGCTTCACCTGTTTGAGGACACCGTCTTCAATCAAGTCATGAAGAGCTTTGTATACCTCAGAATGATTAGGTTTGAATCCAAAAGGTCGAAATTCATCTCTCAACACATCTAATAACCGAAGGCCATACAGACGCTCTTGCTCCGTCATTGTAATCATATATAATTTTAAGAAAGCACGTTGTTTTAATAGAAAACCACTGGATGTACGCTTTTCTCTCATCTCAACTTCCCCCTTCACATACTTGCTTTCATTTAGAATAATAGAAAGCTCTATACGTAATTATACTTTTTTTATTCTACATAATCCTTCTTTTTCATTCAAAATCTCTTTTTTTCCTCACATTTTTTCACTTATTTACGCATTTTTCTCATTCTTTGTAAGCAGGCATTGAATTTTCTTTTTTTCATATATATAGAAGGAATTTACGTGAATATAAGGAGGGGTTCCTTTGAGTAAAAAATATGAAGAGATTGATTGGGGTTCAATTCAGCATAAGGTAGAAGATATGCTTGGAAATCACTTTTGGAGCGATTTAAATCACATCTTGCCAAAGCGATTTCCAAACGTCGATTTATATGAAACCGATAAAGAAGGCATTATCGTCGTTGAAGTTCCTGGACTACATTCCACTAACGACATTCAAATTAAGTTGGACGCAAATATATTAACCGTTGAAGGGAACGTTCCTTATGCTTATGAAGCATCTAAACAAAAGCTAAAACTGAACGAACGCCATACAGGCGTATTTTCTCGCACGGTCAAACTTCCTTTTCACTACACGGACGAACCAGTTCGCGCTAAGTACAAAAATGGTTTATTGGAAATTCGACTGAATAAGATAGAAAATGATCAAACCATTGCTATACAGTTTGAAGATGATTAACTGCACGTAACAAAAACCCTTCTGCTAGCAGAAGGGTTTTTGTTAGAGCGCTGAACTTAACACAACGTTTCCTTTTGGCGTCTTATTATTCGCGTTCGGTTCTAAAGTAATGGCCATAACATCCCACTTTTCACTCTGTTCTTTTTGGCTCATCGTATAGACCACTGTCCCATTTCCATTTTTATCTGTTACAAAAGCACCTGCCGGGTGAGGCTTATCACCTTTTATGAGCCATACCTGATAGACTTCATTCCCTTTTACATTTTTCAAGTTATTCGCTTGAATGACCACATTTAAATTTCCACCTTGTTTCGTCAGAGATGCTGTTGCTTCACCAGAAACATTCGGCTCTGCCTGCAGCTTCATCGTTTTCTCAGATGTAAGAGGTTCATTTTGAGGAGCAACCGAAACATTTGGTTCTTGTTTGCCTTTGTCTCCATCTTTCAACAGAAAGTAGCTGTTTCCTACAAGGGATAAAATAAGTGCCGCAGCTAATCCAATAATGACGGATTTTTTATTTGATTTCTTAGACGCAGCATATTGTTTTTCATTTTTTAAAGCTATTGATTCTCTCTTTGTCTCACCTTGATCTTCTTCGAATACATTTGCAAGTATTCGCTGTTTCATTTCTGGAGGAGGAGATTGCTCTGGTGTTAAATACGTTAGATCTCCAAGAACTTCCTCCAGTTCTTTTAGTTCATCCTGACAGCTTTGACAGTTTTTTAAGTGCATTTCAAACTCTTTTTTCTCATGGGAAGTCAACTGATCATTATAGTAATCAATTAGTTTATCGCACATACTCATGAATCAGCTCTCCCTTCTGCATCGGTACCTAAATATGTTTTTAATTTCCGCAACGCTAATCGCACCCTACCCTTTACTGTTCCTAATGGGATTTGCTGCTCTTCTGCTACTTTTTGCTGCGTTAATCCCTTAAAATAAACGGATTGAATAATCTTTTTTTGGTCTTCAGACAATTTTGATACAGCGTGCCGTACTCTCTGCTGTTCTTCTTTCCACTGAAGGTGCTCGTCAATCTGAGGATGATCATCTTCAATAAAATCAAAAATTTCTTCTGAGAAAATAGGATCGTTTTTTCTTTTTCTCACCATATCAATCGCGGTGTTTCTTGTAATCGTAAACAGCCATGATGAAAACTTCCCTTTTTCATCGCTGTAAACTCCCTTTCCTCTCCACAGCTTAATAAATACTTCTTGAACAGCTTCTTCAGCAATATCAGAGCTATTTGTTAACCGGTATACAAACGAATAAAGAATTCGCTCGTACTTGTCATACAGCAGTTCAAGGGCTTTTTTGTCTTGTTCTTTTATTCTATTGTATAAGACAACGTCGTTTTGCTCTTTCATACCCTTCTCCTTTAACTCTTATGAGTCCTTATTATATAATCGAATTACCTTTGCATTTGGATCACTTTCACATCTTTTAAACGTACCTTTATTTTTCAAAAATGACAAGTAATTATACTTTTTTATGGAATAGGAGCGAAATTGTCCAATGAAACATTTGATTCTTTTTGACGGCATATGTAATTTATGTAACAGCAGTGTTCAATTTATTATTAAACATGATGAACAAGCTTTGTTTTCTTTCGCCTCTCTTCAATCAGATTTCGGAAAGCAGCAGCTCGCCTCTCACGGCTTACTTCCTGAGCAATTAGACAGCATTGTATATATCCATGGAAAACAAAGATATATAAAATCAACGGCTGCTTTAAAAATCGCCAAGCGCTTAGATGGACCCGTTAAATTTTTATATGCACTTATTATCATTCCTGCGCCTATTCGAGATATCGTATACAACTGGATCGCTCGCAACCGATATAAGTGGTTTGGCAAACAGCAGCACTGCATGCTCCCAACTTCTGATACAAAAAAGCGATTTGTCGATGACTAAAAAAGCTCGGCACATAGAGAAAAAACGATTCCAAAGAGGCATATTTTTATGTTAAGAAAGTCTATTCATAAAAAAATCCGAACTGATTCAACATTCTAATGAAAGAATGCTGAACTATAGTTCGGATTTTTTATCTAACATATGATTGTGTGAGCTTTTTTAGCTTCCACCCATTGCTTTTTTATTCGTTGCTTCAATTGCCTGCTTCATTGTTAAGAAAAAGTCTTGTTCTTTCATCACTTTTAATCCTTCGGCAGTAGCGCCGCCTGGAGTTGTTACTTGCTCTCTTAAAGACGCAGGATCTTTGGTTTCATGTAGCATTTGTACAGAGCCATACATCATTTGAATAACTAAATCTTTGGCTGTTTTTTCGTCCACACCGTAAGCAGTCGTTGCATCAATTAACGATTCTGCAAAATAATATAAAAACGCAGGTGCACTGCCAGTTACAGCCGTTAGCTCATGTACTTCTTTTTCTGAACACTCATGCGCTTCACCAATTCCTTTTAAAATCATTTGAAGCACTTCTTTATGCTCTTTTGTTGCAGAAGTTCCAAGTGTATACAGGGACATCGATTGCCCAATCATAGCAGCTGTATTTGGCATAATCCAAGCGACAGGCGTTTCCTGAGGAAGGTGGTTTTCTAAATAACTCGGACCAATTCCTGCAGCTAACGTTACAACAAATTGCTGATTTAAATGAGTCGAAAGTTCCTTGAGAACGGAAGGATGCGCCTCGGGAGGCATCGCTAAAATAATAACGTCCGAATTGTCAACTTCCTGGCGCCAATTTTGCGTCGTTTGTACGCCGTACGTTTTTTCAACTCGCTGTAACCGACCGATATCTCCGTTGTTTGACATCACCACTGCCTCAATACTATCAGCGCTGCTCGTAACCAAGCCAGCCGCTACGGCTTCAGCCATTCGTCCTGCTCCAATAAATAAAATTCGCTGTTTTTTCATCTGTTACTCCCAGTTATATGTCCAGAATTCTTCTCTTGTTAATAGACGTTCCATTTGCGGATAGTCAGATAAGCGATCGAAGTCAATTGCGTTCATCATTCCTTCTGTTTGAGAACGATGGGCTTTTAACGCTTCAATTTTTTTATCTTTCATCGCTGTTACATCAAAAATAACATCTGGTTCTCCAATATGTTCAATACGATCTTTTGAAAACGCATGACACCAAACAACCGGCCGCTTTTCTTTTGGCATACGTTTTACCGCTTGGATCGTAGCTGCTCCCGTGGCATTGTGATCAGGGTGTACTGCAAAGCCAGGGTAATGCGTTAAAATGTGAGTCGGCTTTACATCGTTAATAATTTCTTCAATTTTATCTGCAAAAACATCAATATCAAGAAATTCTAGCGTTTTATCACGAAGCCCTAGCATACGCAAGTCTTGAATGTCTAAAACGTTTGCTAAATCTAAAAGTTCTTTTTCTCGGATTTGAGGTAGAGTTTCACGGTTAGCAAACAGCGGTCTACCCATGTTTCGTCCCATTTCACCTAGCGTAACACAAGCATATGTAACGGGCGTTCCTTTTTGTCTAGCTTGCGTGATCATTCCTGCTGCTCCATATGCTTCATCGTCAGGATGCGGAAATACAATTAATAATCTTTCTTCCATGTTCTATTCTCCTCTCTTTTCTGTTATGAAAACGGATGTTCACTTAATTGAAGGGCAACTGCTAAACGACCTTCAAAGTCATGCCCTGCTAAAAGAAGTCTGCCTTCTTCATCAATTTCCCAATCTGTTAATCCCTCTGCATAAATCCATCCTAAATCAATTTGAAGACCTACACGATAAGGACCTTCTCCAGTTATCTTTCCGTTTGAAATAGTGACTTTACCATTGCGAATAAAAGCCCCAACTGTCATTACTTTTTCATTTACGTGTGAAGCATATGCACCGTTTGTCGTTTCAAGGTGTACATATACGTCTTTATTTAAAAATGTTTGTATTTTTTTTTGAACTGTTTCTTTATGAATTGGTTGCACGCTTGTTACTCCTTTCTCATGTTCATAAATTGTATTGTACTAAAAATCAGGAGCGAATCCTAATGTTTAGTTCTAGACTTTGAATTTCTTTATTCCATCGTTCATAATCATACATAAATGTTAATTCTTCCCAATTCAACATACTGATTTCTTGAATGTCTATAATAATCTCAGCGAGTTCACGGCTAAGCATACCTAGTTCTTTTCCTTCTGCTAGCTTTTTTTTGTAACGATTAAAAGCTGGATCTAATTGTTCAATTTGTGCATAAATTTCATGGATAGAGCCATATTGTTGAATAAGAGGCAGTGCGGCTTTTTCTCCTACACCTGGAACGCCCGGAATATTATCAGATTTGTCACCAAGCAATGCTTTTACGTCCACCCATTGACGAGGATCAATATTATATTCTTCTTGAAAGTGCTTAAAGCCATAAACAAGATCGCCAACCTGCTTCTTAGCAATAATTTGCGAAATATGTTGATCTAGGAGCTGAAGCAAGTCTCGGTCGTTGCTATAGATGTACCCTGGACTTTGCTTTTCCTTACTCCACTTGCTTGCAAGTGCTCCAATTAAATCATCTGCTTCATAAGAAGACAATGACATTTGATAAATGCCTACTGTATCAAAAAATTGCTTTAACGTTTCGTACTGCTGAATCAGCGGATCAGGCAGCTCTGCTCTTGTTTGCTTATATAAAGCGTATGTATCTTTACGTTTTGTATCCTCGCGTTTAACATCCCAAGCGACGAAAATATGGCTTGGCTCATATTGGTGAATCAATGTATGCATTTTTTGAATCGTTACTCTCAGGGCATTCGTAAATTGGCCCTTACTGTTTCTTGTCAACGCTGCTTCATCTCTTCCATAAGAAGTAGCAAAATAACAGCGGCTTAATAAATTAAATCCATCAATTACTAATAGTGTTTCGTTCACATAGTCACGTCCTTTGAAAACTTTGCTCCTTTAGCTTTTAGAGCAAACATACTATAGCACTTGTTCTTTGCACGCGTCAATGAAGTACACAAAGCTCAAAACCCGCCCATTTTTTTCTCTCAATGTAAATGTAGTATAAAGATGTTAAATTGTTGTTATGATTTATTCGTTTGACTTTTAGAACTTTTGACTATCCTATAAAATGAGGATGAAAGATCAATCCTACAAATGAAGGTGAAAAAAGTGAATAAAAACACGATGATTAAAACATTAAAAGTTATATCTGTTGTGTCGCTTCTCGCTTTGTTATTTATCATTGCTTATGATCGTTCCATGTCTACATCCATGATTATTTTGTTCAGTTCGCTCATTTTCTTTGTATTTGTACTTAGCGACTTTTTTTTCGATCGCAAGCCGTGGGGATTAAAAGGCCTTCAATTATATATATCACTGATGTTATTCATCATTGCCATTTTTGAAATGCATCAAGTTGTCAGTTCACTTTGCGTTATTTCCATTATGGCTCTACCAAAAGTTATTGACGAATTAGCTTAAGCGCGAATGATAAATGATAAAATCCATGATCACAATGATCATGGATTTTATTACGTTTTGAGTAATTTTTCAGAGATGCGAAGAGCTTCTTCTATGCCAAATTTACGCACTAAACTGATGGCTTCCTTTATTTCTCTCTTTTTCAAATCATGAGTCGGATTTAAATTTAACAACACTTGAATAACAACTAAATCCCGCATCGTAAACATCATATTCTTTTTCATATCTCGCTGAAATGTATACTGTTCTTTTAAGAGCCGGTCACTTATTGCTAACACTTTCGACTCCGGAAGATGTAGCTGCGCTCCTGCTTCTTGACAAGACCACAATTTTTTCACTCGATCTTCAGCATTCATATTTGCGACTCGTGCATATGTAATATCGCTGTTTTCTTGACGAATCTCTATCTCTTTTAACGTTGGCTTTAGCACCGTTTTTCGCTTAGAGACTTTTTTCTTGTTAACTCCTGTATCCCTAAGGACTCTGCCGTGAACGGTGTAAATGTCGTATTCATTTTCTCTTTTTACATCTTGTTTATTGTATTTTGGAAAATAACCATTCACAAGCATCGTTCTCAACATATCTAATTCTTTTTTTAATCCATGAACTTCAATATATCCAACCGCATGAATTTCTTTGTGGAATTTTTTTGTATTGCTAACACCTTTTCCTGCAACGTGAGCTCTTACTCTTTCTGATAGAGAGCCCGTCGTGGTTCCGATATACAAAAGCCGGCCGGGTTCATCGAAGAAAAAATAAATGCCAGGAGCGGAAGGCAATTGTCCCATTTCTGCTGTACTTAGCAGCTTTTGCAATACTTGCATGACTGCTAAATCAATTTTTGCTGTCATTATTTTTGATAACCTTTTAACATTTCTTCATATACTTTTAGATGCGTATGTACAGTTTGAAGAAGCGGTACGTGTATAGACGATTTTTCAGCTAACTTCAGCAAATATCCTTGAAGGTGGTCTCCTTCAATTTGAGAGCTTTTTTCCATGTCGCGCTGCATCGATGACTTCATGTCATACGTCATTTTGTCCATCGTATTCATATGCTGTTCAATGATTCCTTCGGCTAATGGTGCATCGTAGGCCATCATAATATTTTCCACTTCTTTAAAAAGTTCTTGCACAAATTGACGCCCGCCTTTTGCTGCTAAAACTGGTCCAACAGGTGCGCGCATAAGAGTAGTCATGCCTGACATAACCGTAATAAACAAATACTTATGCCACATATCCTGTTCAATATATGAACTTTTCACAAACGAAGCTTTTGTACCACTGAACGCTTGCTCAATCAGTTGTAATCGTTCTGTGTCCTTCTGCTTAAATTCACCAAATACAAGTCTGTGAGCAGGACTCGTCTGGACGACCTCTCCATCTTGGTTTAAAGTAGTTTCAATAAAGCACAGCCCTCCAATGACTTTCTCTTCCCCAAAAGCTTCCTGCAATGGAGCGACATGAGCCATACCGTTTAACAAAGGTATTACAACGGTCTGATTCCCTACAAAAGGACGGACATCTTCAATTGCTTGTGTAAGATGATAAGCCTTCGTTGTGAACAAAATAACATCATAAGGTCCTTTTACCTCAGATTTTATAATAGCTTGTACAGGTGAAGTGAAGTCACCGTGTGCACTTTTAATCACAAGTCCGTTTTGTTCCAGCTCTTTTTTTCTGCGTTCTCTGACAAGGAAAGTAACATCTTCTCCTTTTTCCACAAGCCTGCCTCCAAAATAACCGCCAACGCCGCCTGCGCCTAAAACTAATATTCGCATAACTTTTGCTCCCCTTTTCTTTTTCTTTTATTGTAGCACAGCTAGTTTGAAATTTTATAATATTCTTATTTCATTGTATTTTGAGTTTTCTACAAAAGATAGCCATAGCGCTTTTAAAGTTGTTATAATGAATACAAAAAAGCATAAAAATTTACGTTTAGACATTTATCCCCTCTTGGATATACGATTTACCAACCCGTAATCGGAAAAATTCCGATTTAAATAATGTTATTTACATAGGAGAGACTGAAATGAAAACAGAAATCTACATTTTATCTGGATTTTTAGGCAGCGGAAAAACAACGTTGCTTAAACAGCTGCTTCAGCAAGAAAAAGATCGTAATCGCAATATTGCTGTTGTGATGAATGAGCTTGGCCAAGTTTCGATTGACTCAAATGAAGTAGAAGAAGACACGCCGTTAAAAGAATTGCTAAATGGCTGCGTGTGCTGTACGATTCAAGGTCAATTTGAAACGCAGCTTCATTCACTTTTACAGGAGAACACATTGGATGCTATCTATATAGAAACAACGGGAGTTGCCCATCCCATTGAAGTATTAGATGCTTGTATGTCTCCTCTTTTTGCGCATCAAGTTACGATTAAAAGTATTATCACCACACTGGATGCGACAAGATGGAAAGAACGTGGTTCCTTAAGCATTCAACTTCAAAAACTTCTTCAAGAACAAGTAAAACATGGGGATGTAATTTTATTAAATAAAACGGACATGCTGTCTGAGTCAGAAAAGTCTTCCCTGCTTTTTGAGATTCAATCCATTAACGCTAGTGCAAGGACATTATTAACGACATTTTCCCGCGTGAAGCTTGATGTGATTCAAAAAGCTCAGCTGTCTCAAAAACAGCCGCACCATAAGGCTCATGTTGAAGATCATCTTCATTTGAAAACATTTGTATATGAGTTTACAAAAAAAGTGGATCTTGAATTATTTGAAAATTGGCTGCGCCAAATGCCAGATACCATTTATCGCATTAAAGGCTATATGCGCTTCACTCATTCGAATGATACGTATTCGTTTCAATATTCATACGGCATGCCTCTATATATGAAAGAAATGATGAAGCTGCCCACCACTCTTGTCTTTATAGGTGAAAACCTCGATCACGCTAAGATGAAACAAGAATTATTTAATCTTGAACAACAATCTCATTAAAAATCCCGCTCTAGGCGGGATTTTTTTATTACTTATAAACAGGCATTTTGTACTCTGCGCAAAATTTCATATGCACGATTTCCGGCTAACTCTGTCAATTCTTCAAATTTTTCATCTCTTTTCAAATCGAGTTCAATAATTTCTTTTGCCAGCTCAATAATCTCTTCTTTTTTCAATTGTTGCACAGCCATGTAAAACGCCCTTCCCTTTTAGAATTTATGTATATTCTCACATTTATTTTCTATTCATCATTTTGAAAGCAAGTGATTAACCACAAGGCTTTATCCTGTATGGTTAACCACTTGGGATCGAGTTAATCATTAGTTTATAGGACTCTTTTCCCTATTTCATTATTTATGTCACTTTTTCTCACATAGTAATTCAAAAATATAACATATATATGTTAGAATGTATTACATGTTATAATTTTTTGTATTTTTTTCCTTTATAATAACATACTACTACGTACTCAGGGGTGAGGGAGATTGTCTACGAATGAAGCGTCATATCGAGATAAAAAAGTCATGTCTATTGGGATTGTAAAAGAATTAACCGGTTTATCAGAAAGACAAATTCGCTACTATGAGAAAAGAAGCCTGCTCTTTCCGGACCGAACCAATACGGGTATCCGGAAATATTCGTTTTCAGACGTCGAACGATTAATGGATATTGCCGATCGTATAGAAGAAGGAGTTCAAACGAGTGAAATACGCACAGAACTGGCTAAAAAAGATGAAGCGAGAAAAATGAAAGAAGTAAAAAACCAAATGCTTCAAGGTCAGTTGAACGCTCATTTCAAGCGGAAGCTATAAAGTATACATACGGTGACTTTTCCGTCTCCGTTTTTATTTCTTTACAGCAGACAAAAAAGCGCATATCTAAAGATATCCGCTTTTTTGTCCGTTAAGCTGAACGCCCTTTAAAGAATTTCGGCTGATGAGAGCTCATGAACTTAGTTTTAGATAAAATGAACATCACCGACCCGCCCCAAATGAACAAAAAGGCAATCATTTCCACGCTAGAAAACGGTTCGTGATACACGAATACCCCTAATAAAAGCGTCATGGTAGGAGCAATGTACTGCAAAAAACCGACCATCGATAGCGGAATAAGCGGGGCCCCTTTAGCGAAATACAATAGTGGCATAGCTGTAGCAACACCGCCTCCAATTAAAAGAGCACTCACATCAAGCGACTGAAGGGAAAAACTTGAAGATCCTTTCACTAAAAGAAAAATAAAATAAATAACTGCAATAGGTGCAACCATCATTGTTTCAATCGTTAATCCTACTTTTGCTTCTAACTGAATAGTCTTTTTTACAAGACCGTACAAACCAAAGCTAAACGCTAAGCTTAATGATACCCATGGGATATGTCCGTATGTAACTGTCATAACGATAACACCTATAGCAGCCAATCCAACCGAAGCACCTTGCCAAAAATTAAGCTTCTCTTTTAAAACGACTATGCCAAGCAAAATACTAACGAGCGGATTGATGTAGTAACCTAAACTTGTTTCAATAATATGATTATGGTTAACCGCCCAAATGTAAACGAACCAGTTGATGCTGATCAGCACTGAAGCCACAAATAAAATGGCCGCTTGTTTCGTATTACGAAATAATAAACCAAGCGTCTTCTTTAAAGAACTCATTTGCTTTGTCACAAGCAAAAGTAAAAGCATAAAAACAAATGACCATATAACGCGGTGAGCGAGTATTTCATTCGCATTCACCTCGCCAAGAAGCTTCCAGTAAAGCGGAAAAAGCCCCCACATAACGTAAGCGCTGGCTGTATAAACAATACCTGCTCGTTTAGAATCTTGATTCATTTCTCAACCTCTTTTCTTTATCTCTCTGTCTCTTATCATTATAGATGCATTTACCTCTTTTTTATAGCTTTATTTTGCCTATCGAAATAGCTCAAAAAAAAAAAAAAAAAAAAAACGATCGCTTTTAGCTCGACCGTTTTTTATACATTATTTTTTAGGTTGTTTAAATACTTTGGCACTGCGAATATACTCTACGTCTTGTACATTTTCTCGCGCGTTAGCGATTCGAGCCGCAGCAAAGAAATAATCGGATAAACGATTTAAATACTGAAGCACCGCCACATTAATTTTATGCTCACGCTGCACGCCAACAACAAGCCGTTCTGCGCGGCGTGTAATCGTCCGACAAATATGAAGCGTTGTCGCTGCAGGTGTGCCTCCAGGTAAAATAAAACGCTCAATGGCCGGCGCTTCTGACATATAGACATCAATGCGCTTTTCAAGTACTGCTATCATGTCATTCGTTACTTTGTACGGATGATCATCTTTTGCAAATGCTAAATCACTTCCACAGTCAAAAAGCTCATGCTGAATCGTAATTAGCTCTTCTTTTACATCTTTTAATGTTGTTTCATCCAGCTGATAAATCGCTTGACCTACAAAGCCATTTAGCTCATCAATCGTCCCGTATGCTTCCACTCGAATATCATCTTTATTTACTCTTCCTCCAATTAAGCTTGTCTGCCCTTTGTCCCCTGTTTTTGTGTAAATGTTCATTGTATTTCCTCCTTCAATCGATTAGCAATTCCGTACCAAATGTGATCTACTTTCTGGGCATGTGCCGCCAAATGCTGATACGCATACCCGCATTCATCTCTCCACTGCCGCTCTATTGGATCTAAAGGAACAATGCCTTTGCCGACTTCAGTTCCAATCACTATTAACTGTTCCCATACACCGCTGTCTCTCCACTTCTGTATGACCTTTTTAACAACAAGATGCGGAGCCTCCAGCTCGCTATGTATTAATTCCTTAACATAGTGCTCAAATCCTTCTAGCACAATGTAACTTTCTTCAAACTCAATGGCCGGTAAAACGGGGTCTTCATACAAACAATGCCATTTTATCGACTCACTGGCATACTGCTGCTTCACCCATTTTCTTTTGCCGGTAAATGCACCGCCGAATACGAAATGCATGCTCTTCTCTCCTTTGCCTGTTTGTATGTGCACGTTACTGAAAAACCTTCTCCATAAGAAAAAGAAACATCCCAAAGCGACGCTGTCTGTTTAAAATGGGACGCAAGTAAACGCAGTGGTCCGCCGTGTGAAACAATAGCAATGTGACGCAATTGCTGACTAGCCGCCAAATCGACCGCTTCTTCCCAAGCTTCCCAAACTCGGTTTGAAAATCCTGAGAAGCTTTCACCATTCGGAGGCGTATGTTCTGCCCAGTGATCGATCCAATTTCTATATGCCCGTATGTTTTTTAAATCTTCATACGTCTTCTCTTCCCAATCTCCAAAATGCAGCTCACGCCAACTTTCCCTTTTAATCACCTGAGATTTAGGAAAAACAATTGAACTTGTTTCTAGCGCTCTTTTTAAGTCACTGGAAATAACGAGCTCCGGCTCTAGAGAAAGCTCTTTTAATTCATTTTTCCCTTCTATACTTAAAGGCGGATCACTCCACCCTATATATTTTTTTTGTTGATTTTCAAGCGTCATGCCATGGCGAATACATGTGATAACCAAAGGATTATCCATAAAAACGTTTCTCCTCCTTCAATGGTTGCACCTATAACATCTCCTGTTACGCCACCAAACTGCGAACGATAAAACCGTATCCAGAGCCATAAAAAACCGGCAAAGAAAAAGATAATGAATTTATTGTCTATAAAAACAATGAAAATAGCAACTAAGAATAGGCTCATGACGATAAATGCATAAATAGACCATTTGGTGACTCCTTTTTGAAAATAAGCAGCAAGCCCCGTATCTTTAGCGGGCTTATCTCTCATGACTAAGAAAGCGGCTCCGATTCTTGGAAGTGTAAAGACGGTTATACATGCCCAAACCGATAAAGAAGAAAGAGACGTTAATTCATAGATTGCACTAAAGCGCAGCAGAAGCAGAACAATAAGAGAAAGAATAGCAAAAGACCCAACGTGCGGATCGCTTAAAATCTGCAGTTTCTTTTCCTTTGACTGATGGGAAAAATACGCATCACTTACATCCATCCACCCGTCTACATGAAGACCACCCGTTAAAACAAGCGGCAAAAGCAAAACTAAAATACTGCTAACAATAGCAGTGATAGGTGAATAGTGAAGCAGCTGTAAAAAGCTATAAAACATTAAACCTAGTAATATGCCAATCCAAGGCAGGACAAAAAGTGAGCGTGCCGTTCTTTTTTCAGTCCATTGAACGGTTTTAGCCAGTGGTAAGATCGTAAAAAACTGAAGAGAGATTCGTAGTATGGCTATCCATTCTTTCATTTGCTTACACATTCCTTTCCTTTTTTAAAACGGGAAAGTCCCGCTTCTACACAAATAGCCACATCTGCTTTTTCTACAATATACTGATGTAATTTCCCTAACATATGCATATAGCTATATGTCGGCTCCTCTAACACGCCCGCTTCAAACAGTTCATTAGATACTAGCACGACCGTCTGAGACTGCGCAAACAGCTTATCGAGCGCTTCTATCATCTGACGAAAAACCTCTTGTTTACCTTCTTTTGTTTGCCACCTTTTTTCGGTTAAAAAAAGCTCATTGGCAAGCCAGTTTGTGACACAGTCCAAGAGTATAGTATCATCACTTCGAAGGTTTGGAAGAATTTGTTGTAAATCTACAGACTGCTCGATCGTTGCCCAAGGCGTGTTCGCCGCTTGACGTTCTGTTTGATGAAGCTGGATACGTTTTTGCATTTCACTATCTGTTTGCCGGCTTGTGGCAATATAAACAGCGCGCTTTGTACAAAAAGTTTGAACCATATTCTCCGCTGCACGTGATTTGCCGCTTCGAACCCCTCCGCTAATAAAGATGATCATATTTCATCGAGTCCTTGTTTGATTACGTTAAGTAAATAGTCATTTTCTTCTTTCGTTTTCACAGCCAAACGGATATAGCGTCCATTTAAAAATGGGAAGTTTTCGGTATGCCGAGCTACCACACCGCGGCTTGCTAAATAGATAAGCCAATCGCGCGTTTTAATAGAAGACGGAACGCTGCAAAGATAATAGTTTGTTTGAGACGGAGAAACCAAAAGCCCCCATTCTTCTAATTGACTCAAGATCCGTTTTCGTTCTTGTTTAATATAATGTACGGTTTTTTTCACAAAATCTTTTTCATCTACACATATCATCCCTACTTGCTGCGACAATCCGTTTACACTCCAAGGAGGTTGTTTTTTAGACATCTTGCTAATGATTTTTTCATTTGCCAAAATATAGCCAAGGCGAAGCCCCGCAATATTAAACATCTTTGTCATCGAACGCACAACAATGAGATGTTCATAGTTTAGAATAAGAGAATCAAATGAAGGCTGATGTTCGACAAAATCAATAAATGCTTCATCAATTATTAAGTATGTACCATGATGAGCAGCAGCTTTTACTACTTTCATCCATTCCTCGTGACTATACATAACGCCCGTTGGATTATTTGGGTGACAAATCCATAGTACTTTTATATCCGGAAGAATACTCATAATCAACTCTATATCCCAGCTCCAGCCATTTTCTTCAGCTAAAGGAACGTATGTCACTTCACATCCATACGCTTTACTTGCCTGTTCGTATTCGACAAACGTCGGCTGTACAATCCCCGCTTTCTCTCCTGAAAATAAAGAAGCAATAAGGAAAAACGCTTCAGCGGCTCCATTTGTGGGCAGCACTTGAGCAGCGGAAACATGATGATGAGCTGCAAGTTTATTTTTTAGTTCTGTTACTTCAGGATCAGGGTAACTAAACGCAGCTTCCTTGAATTCGTTCCACTTTTCGTGAAGAACAAGGGGAGCCCCTAAAGGATTTGTGTTTACGCTAAAGTCTTTTAGATGCGACAAATTCTCGGCCCCTATTGCTTTTAAAAAGACATTGGGGTTAGCTCCATGTGTAGGTAATAGCACTAATAACTCCTCCTAACAAAAGATAGAATAACCACGTAGCATAGACCGTCCTTTTCATAATGAAAACAGCTTGTTCAATATGACCGGCTTGCAGGGGAATGAGTGGTTCGCCCATTTTTGCACGATTAGATTCTATGCCTTTATATGTATTAAGCCCGCCGAGTTGAATACCTAAAAGGGCAGCCACTGCACTTTCCCCGTATCCGCTATTTGGACTTGGATGCTTCTTAGCATCGCGCTTAATCAAACTCGTTACATGCCAAAGAGAATATTGGCTTTTTGCTACATTAACAGCGGTCATCACCACTGCAGTTAACCGACTTGGAATATAGTTTAATACGTCATCGGTTTTTGCACTAAAATAGCCGAACAGAAAGTAGCGGTCATTTTTATACCCAACCATTGAATCGCATGTGTTAATAGCTCGGTAAAAAAAGGCTAGGGCTCCTCCTCCTATAAATGCATAAAAAAGCGGAGCTGTAATACCATCACTTGTATTTTCAGCCACGGTCTCTACCGTCGCTCTGGCAATTTCTCCTTCTGATAAACGATCCGTATCTCGTCCCACAATCATGCTTACTTCATATCTAGCTTTCTCCATATCTCCTAGCTGAAGCGGCTTTTGCACCTTATAAGCAGCTTCGCTTAAGGAACGAGTGGATATAGTAGTCGCAATCATTACCCCCTCTACTAAAACACCTAGTATAAAATGAACTCCGTACAAAGCATGAAGGAATAAAAAAGGAATAACTCCTGCGAGCACCACCATACTTATCACAAGAAGCAATCCTTTGAATCGTTTTCCTGCGCCTTTATTTAATCTGGAATCCATCCAATAAATCCACTTGCCAAACCAGCGAACGGGATGCGGCCAATTTTCTGGGTCGCCTATGATTCGGTCAATGAGTAGAGCAATCGTCATGGCTGTCAGGTGTGCAATCATCGCTTGTGCAATACTCATTTCTTCACCTCTTTTCCTTAAGTGCCTGCTCTAAGCTTATTTTTACCAGCTTGGCTACCGCTTGACCTAAAGCGGTCATAGAGCCTGCATATTCATATAATGGTCCTTGCTGAGACGCTGCAACTGAGATACTGTCCGTAGATGTTCCCGTAGCAATCGTCTTTGTAGCTGGATCTATGACACCCAGCTGTGACAGCGTTTTTGTTTTGGCTTCTGTAGCGGCAATAAAAAGCTGTAAAAACGCTGCATCCGTAAGCGTGCCTTCCACGAAAAAAAACATATTAATTGTACCGGGAGAGGAATAAAATGGAACAGCTTCGTCAGCTGTAATATCTACTGCGTTTCCTACTCCAGCCGTTATCACGGAAGCTACTCTTACTCCGTAGCCTTCGTAACAGTAAACCGCTCTTTCTTTTAACCAAACCGCTGTCATCAACCCTACGATTTGCTCATGGCGCACATTTTCTTTCATCAAATATTGCTCATACTCTAAAGAAGGAGTATCTGAATAATAGTCTTTATGAACAAATCGATTGTAAAAGGTGTCCGTTTCCATGATGCCTGTTCCTAAAACGCCTGAGCTGTATGTTTTATAAGAAGTCTCGGTTTTCATGATTAAAAGCTCAGGCCGTTCTTCAATTTTAAGATGTGAAAAGGGACCAATCCCCTTTTCAATTCGAACTGGAATATGGTCCCTCTTTTTATTTATTGTACACCTCAGGGTATACTGCTTTTGCTAAGTCCTCTAAGCCATCTACAATACGAGGTCCTAAGCGGTTGATTTTGTTTTGATCAACCTTTTCGATGTTCCCCTCTTTTACAGCAGTCATGCTGCTCCAAGCGGGACGCTTCATAATCTCATTTTTGTCTGCATCATACGTTGCGATAATAACGTCAGGGTTTAACTTAACAACTTGCTCTTCAGAAAACTTAACCCAACCCTTTTCACTAGCCGCTACGTTATCAGCACCGATCATAGTAAGCATTTCGTTCATGAACGTACCTTTTCCTGTTGTATAAATCTCAGGAGCTCCCGATACCTCTATCCATACTTTTTTACGATCTTCTTTTGAAATCGTTTTTGCTTTTTTCTCAATTGAAGCTACTTTTTCTTTCATGTCTTTAATTGTTTGATTAGCTTCTTTTGTTTTACCCGTTAATTTACCAATTTGCGTAATAGAATCATAAACCGTATCAAACGTTGTTGAATCTTTTACAACAAATACCGGAATACCCGCACTTTCAATTTGTTTAAATACTTCATCTGAAACGCCCATACTTGAAGCGTGTGCCAGCACTAAATCAGGATTTAAAGCAATAACTTTTTCTGCATTAACGTTCATATCTCCCACCTGCGCTTTTTTCTTTACGCTTTTAGGATAATCATCGTTGCTTGTGACACCGACTAATTCTTTCTCAAGGCCAAGGGCATATACAATCTCCGTATTACTTGGCATTAATGAAACAATTTTCTTAGGCTGTTTTTTCAACGTAATTTCTTTATCACGCGCGTCTTTTACCTTCACTGGAAATGCAGCTTGTGACGTTTGTTCTGTATCTTGCTTCGTTTTTTTATCACTGTTGCTTTGGCTGCCTGCACCGCATGCAGCAAGTACGATGACTAACAGCGCAATAATGGAATACGAAAGCCATTTTTTCATCTAAATACTCCCCCTATATATTGTTCATTGTGAATACGAAACCTCCACGTTAAAGAAAAAGCAAATGATCATGCAAAAAGCAGCGCTATCCCGTTTTTTCCGCTTTGACTATGTATACTGCTCGGCAGCAGCTTCAAAACAAAAAAGCTTTACTTTCAATTGAAAGCAAAGCAGGTAACGTCAAGATAAGCAGGAAAAGAATCCGTTCACTATACTTGATATGTATGTTCATTACCCTGCTTCACCCTTCCTCGAAGGTTTCACAGCTAACAATAAGGCAGGTCTCCTGACTTACGCACAAAGCGCTTACAGTGGCGGGACCGCGCTGGTTTTTCACCAGACTTCCCTTTTCACTCAATCTTTAAATTGAGACCTTATTGCTTTACGATTATTCACTTGTCCTAGTATACCCCACTCATCGAAAAATGGAAATAGCCATTCTCACAAAAAAAGCTGCGAGAATGCTCTCGCAGCTTAGGGAATTAAAGAGTTGCTAAAAATTCACGGACCGCTTCAGGCGTTTTAGCATTTGCACTGTGCAGGTGCGCAATTTTTTCACCGTTTTTATATACAAGAAGAGAGGGAATACCCATTACATTGTTTTCAGCAGAAAGTTCTTCAAACTCATCCTTGTCAATTTTAAACCATGCTTTATCTGTATTTTCGTCAACGATTTCATCAATAAACATATCCAAACGTTTGCAATCAGGACACCACGTTGTCGTAAAAATCCCAACGCTTAGTGTTTCATTCTTAATTTGTTCGCGAAATTGTTTTTCTTCCGTAAATTGTTTCATTGTGTTACCTCCAGCGTCTATTCGTTCCTTCCTACAACTCTATAGTAAGAAGTCTGACTTCATTATAAACGATTTTTTTATCGTTGTGCTAATGTTTCAGCTTATTTAGACCATAACGGTTTTAGACGTAAAAAAATGCTAGCTTAAAAAAGCTAACATTTCGAAATTGTAGAATGTTGTGTCTATTATCAGCTGAACCACTTAGGCGGCATGTTTCGGTTCCAATAAATTTTCCCTAAATCATAATGCTTTTGAAAATTATCTGCGGCCGCATGATAGTGAAAATTAAACCAGTATCCATCTTTTGGAGGATTTTCACGCCGTACATGAAACCGTATTAAGTCCTGACCGGTTTCCCGGTCATATACATGGAAAATCTTTTCACCGTAGCCAGCAGCAGGGTGCTCGCTTATCTCGAGATTCTGAATTGACTGTTCACGTTCAGTGCCAATGTCGGTCAGCACTTCTTCAATTTTAGGTAACACTGCTTGACGAAATTCATCTTCAATGACAGGACCAATTTTTGTTCCGAATTTTTCCACTGACTGTTTTTCAGCTGATTCCATTGCATACGTAACAAATGATGAAACGTCTTCATATTTTGGTTCTTCATATGGCAAATGAATATCTTCTATAACAGCTGTGACAGGAGTTGTTTCTCTTACATACCCTGCTTTATGTTGCTTGTCCGCTTTTGCATCATCAACGTATAAATATTCTGGTGGAGTGACAAGCCCAAATGTAAATACTGTAATAAATACAATTAGCATTCTTTTTATCCATCTAGGCATTCGTATCTTTCCTTTCTCATCTTTTCCCATATGGTCTTTTCATATTGTAAAATTCATTATCATAACTCACTAGGTATTGTAACATACTTATTAATTTTTTACCTATATTTGCTTATTCATTTATGCTGTCTACGGGCATTTGACGACTTTTCAGTTACCACCTTCCTTCTTCTGTTTGAGGTTGTCACACCGAGCGGAAACCTATACAAGATATTCCTTTTTTGCTGGATGCTTAAACACAAAAGTATTTTTATGTTCAAAAATATATCATACTTTTATGAACTTTAGATGAAATTCATAAAAAAAACTTCCAAAACTTTTTAATTCCTAAAAGGTTTTGGAAGTCTTTTCAATGAGCGTAATTAATTTTACTTTTTTGGTTATTTTTGTATATAAATTGTCCCGTAATGAAATTTTGATGTTTTTCGTTTTTGCACAGTAAATCCATGCTCTTTAAAACGACTGCTTTTCCAATGATCTTTTAGCACGACCTTTTGTTTGGCTACTCTTTTTGCTTCTTGTATAGCCATTGGCGTCAGCGTGGTATACAGTGCTATTGCTTTAATACCATTAATTCCATTCGATTCCTCAATTTGTTCTTGAAACATCGGATCAAAGTAGACAACATCAAAAGAATTATCTTCACAACACGCCAAAAACGATTCAAAATTTTGATGAACCACGTTTATACGCTTCATTGCATCATTCAACTCTCGTACGTCACTTTCCCAATTTAAAAGTCCTTGTTTGACTAAATAAGCTACATAGCGGTTGCCTTCTAGTCCGACAACTTTCCCACTTTTCCCTACCGCTACGCTCGCCATCATACTATCCGATGCAAGACCAAGTGTACAGTCAAGCATGCTCATTCCTTTTTCTAAACCAGCAGCTTCAATAAACGGATCACGTTCTCCCCGCAGCCATCTCTTCACTCTAAACATAGCGGAGTTTGGATGAAAAAAAATAGGTTCCTCTTCATTTTGGACGTGCAACTCTACTCTATTTTTACCGACAACCAGCACGTCTGCCGCTTCAAGATTTTGAAGATCTGCAACAGATTTCTTCTCTCTTGTTACAAAAGGTATACTTAAATCAGCGGCTACTTGTTTGGCTTTTACAATCATCTGTTCATTTGTTCGACCAGCAGTCGTAACAATCACTTTCATAACTCCCCCTACACTGTTTGGCTATTTACATAAAGAAAAAGGATGCCGATAGACATCCTTTTTCTTATAAAGTATATGCGATTTTTCTTTAAAAATCTATATACTAGATGTGACAAAAGCAGGACATTTTATGAACAGTGCTGCTTAAAGCCATTTAAAATGTTTTCAAAAATAACTTCTAACGGCTGACCTTCAATTTCATGTCGAGGAATAAAATGAACAACTTCTTTTCCTTTTAAAAGTGCCATAGACGGTGATGAAGGCTCAATGTCCCCAAAATATTCACGCATTTTAGCTGTTGCTTCCTTATCTTGACCGGCAAAAACAGTTACCACTTGATCTGGTTTTTGCTCAGACTGTAAGTACGCTTGCGTTGCTGCAGGACGTGCTAAACCAGCAGCGCATCCACAAACTGAATTAACGACAACAAAAGTTGTTCCTTCTACGTTTTCCATAAAATCAACTACGGCTTCCTCTGTTGTTAATTCTTCATAACCAGCTTGAGTTAATTCTTGACGCATTGGTTTAACTAACTGACGCATATATTCTTCATATGCCATTGACATATTAACATTCCTCCTAACAATCATTCACGCTAAAAGCATACTATAAAAACCAGGAAAAATCTAGCTACTCACTCTTCAAATCCTTATCGCTGTCTCGTTCTCCTTTTTCATTTGACAAAAAAAGATTAAAACCGGGTCATATCATCTAATTTTTTTCCATAAAAATGTCGATTTTTACTATTAATATTCCATTTTTTGTACTATAGTAGTAAATAGTAGTTTAGTAGAAAGGATTTTCAAATTGAACCAGCGATTTAAACCGAACAAACGATTTAAGCCAAACAAACGATTTTATGCATTTTTGTCTTTAGTGTTAGTGATCGTCGCTTCTTTATTTTTTATTACAGAAGCCAAAGGAAGTGAATCCGCTGCATCTCAGCAAGTCTTAGCATCTACTGCATTGCCGCTGAAAGAAGCTGCATCTTCAGCACAACCTGAGAAGCTGCTTAATACACTTCACCATAATATGTATGTAGGAAATACCGTGAACGATCAAAATCAAGCTCTTACACAGCCTGTTTACCTTACGTTTGACGATGGCCCAACGCCTGATACCCTTCACATTTTAGATGCTTTGCGTCAATATAACGTAAAAGCAACTTTCTTTATGTTAAAGTATCAAATTGACGCTCACCCTGAAATTGCTAAAAAAGTAGCACAGGAAGGACATGCCATCGGCTGTCACGGCGTCTCTCATGATATTCATGTCATGTATAGTGAAGACGGCGCCGCGTTAAAAGAAATGCAGGAGTGTCAAGCGACAGTTAAGAAAGTAACCGGTGTTGACAGTAAGTTAATCCGCGTTCCTTACGGCAGCGTTCCTTATTTAAAAGAGCCGCACCGTACAGAGTTGCTAAGCCACTTTAAATTATGGGACTGGAATGTAGACAGTGAAGACTGGGCACTTCGTTCTGCACCTAGAATTATTCAGGGCCTTGAACCTCATATTCAAGGGGTTAACTCCAACGGAAGAACACCCGTCATTTTATTTCATGACAAATCCTTTACGGCACAGTCTCTGCCGACTATTTTGACTTACTTAAAACAGTCCGGTTATCAGCCTATTAAAATTGATAACACGATGCAGCCTATGCAGTTTCCAACTCCCGCTGCAAAACAGTCATAAAAAAAGATCATTCAAGTGAATGATCTTTTTTTATGCTTTTCTGCTTTCCGTCATTTGTTTCCAAACAGAACCTTTTGCTTCTTCTCCGCCTTCGATACGTTCAATCGCTAGCTTGATTTGTAAATCCACCTCAAATTCTTTGTCATTCTCTGCTGCTTTTAATGCAGGAAGAGCCGTCTCATCCCCTACCTCGTATAAATACATCGCTGCACGCCAGCGCACAAGCTTGTTTTTATCACCAAGGGCTTCACACATTGCCGGAATACCTTCTTCAAAACCTAAATCCGACATGCAGTCTCCAGCAGTACGGCGCACAGTGACTGATTTATCTTTTAATGCTTTGTATAAATAAGGCAGTACCGCTTTTGATTCAATCATTCCTAAGTAGACCGTAGCTAAGCGGCGAATAGATGCTTTTTCATCATCAAGCGCTTTATTTAAAACGTCTAAATCAGCTTCTGTTGGATCCATTTGTTCTAAATGGGCATAGCGCACTGACCAATCGTTGTCTTCTAGCATCTCTTCTGTAACTTTATAGGTTTTACGCGGCTGTACCGTTTTTCCGCCTTCTTTTTCTTCTTGTGCATTGGCTACAAGGCGAGTTAATCTTTCTTGCGGATATGCTGCTGCTAATTCTTCCACTACTTCGTCTCCGATAGCCGCTAACTCTCCGTAACGAACGCCTTGTTCTTTCCATTTCCGTTCTAGCACTACATTATCTGAAAAGCTTTGAAGCTCTGCTACCGCTTTTGCGAATCGTTCAGGCAGACCAAATCGTTTTTCTTCATTTCCATCCGTTAGCTTAACTTGCATTGGTACGTTTTTGAACATTTGAACGGACACATTGACCTCACCAAAATGCTCATTCATTTTGTGCTGTTCGCTGCTGCTTTGCAAATCTTCACCAAACGCTGCACGAACTTGCGGCAAAATTTGCTTCCAGTCATATTTAGCATTTCGCTCTACTGCTAAGAAGTCCGCTACGTGATAGACTCCTTTTACCCCTTCTACTTTCAAGATGTCTTGAACAACTTCAGGCGCTGCTTCAGCATTTTTTTCCGTATAGTTATTGCTTTTTCCGCCTGATAGCACTTCGTCTAAATTAATTTTCATTGTATTCGGACTTGGCGTTGGCTCAATTGATTTAATGTTCATATCGTATCGTACTCCTCTCATTAAAATTGTAGCATGTGGCTTATACTCAGTCTAACGACTTGTTTACGCGTTTTCAATTTCTTCAATCAGCTCTGAAAGCTCTGCCCAGCGATCAAGCAATGCATTTAATTCTTCATTTGCTTTTTCTTGTTCTAACGATAGGTTATGCGCTTTTGTATAATCGCTGCCCACCTGTTCAATTTCACTTGTTAAGCGTTCAATTTCTTCTTCTTTTGCTGCAATATGATCTTCGATTTCTTCCCATTCTTTTTGTTCTTTATACGTTAAGCGACGCTTTTTCGTTTTCTCCGGCTGTTTTGGCTTTTCTTCTTTCACTTTAGCCTGCTGAGCCATTGCCTGCTTCTTTTTCACCGCTTCTTCTAATTGATCTGTATAAGCGCCAAAATAAGTCGAAATGTTTCCTTCTCCTTCAAAGACAAGTAAGTAATCTGCTACTTTATCTAAGAAATAGCGATCATGTGATACCGTGATAACAACACCTGGAAATTCTTCCAGGTAGTCTTCAAGCACCGTTAGCGTTTGAGTATCCAAATCATTAGTCGGCTCATCTAGCAGTAAAACATTTGGCGATGTCATCAACAATTTCAATAAATATAAACGACGGCGCTCTCCTCCGGACAACTTTTGAATCGGTGTTCCGTGCGTATGTGAAGGAAATAGAAATCTCTCAAGCATTTGCGATGCAGAGATCATTTTCCCATCCGTCGTATGCACAACTTCTGCCGATTCTTTAATATAATCAAGCATGCGTTGATTCAAGTCCATATCATCGCTTTCTTGAGTATAGTAAGCAATTTTAACCGTTTGTCCTCTGTCAATTTCACCGCTGTCCGGCTCAATGCGTCCTGCAATCATATTCAATAGGGTAGACTTTCCGCTTCCGTTCTTACCGACAATTCCAATTCGGTCTTGTTTTTTCACGATGTGCGTAAAGTCTGAAAGAATGATTTTATTTTCATACGTCTTAGACACATCTTTTAATTCAAACACTTTTTTCCCAAGGCGGCTGCCTGCTAAACTTAAATCCAATGATTCTTTTTCAGAAGAATCGAGTTTTCCTTCTAATTCATCAAATCGCTGAATACGCGCTTTTTGTTTAGTCGTACGCGCTTTTGCTCCTCGGCGAATCCAAGCCAATTCATTGCGATATAAGTTGCTTAATTTTGCTTGAGTTGCTTTTTCCTGCTCTTCTCGAATCGCTTTTCCTTCTAGGAAAGCAGCATAGTTTCCTTTATAGCTATATAAATTTCCACCGTCTAATTCAAAAATTCGGTTTGTAACAGCATCCAAGAAATAGCGATCATGAGTAACAAGCAATACGGCTCCTTGATATTTGGATAAATATTCTTCGAGCCATTTAACCGTCTCATAATCCAAGTGGTTAGTGGGCTCATCTAAAATTAATAAATCAGGTGTTTGAATTAGGCTTTGGGCAATTGACACGCGCTTTTTCTGTCCACCTGAAAGTTCGCCGATTTTTGCACTCATATTTGAAATTCCCAGCTTCGTTAAGATCGACTGTGCGTTAGAATTGGCTTCCCACGCGTTCATCGCATCCATTTTCTGCTGTAAATCATACAGTGTCTGCTGGTTCTTCTCGTTTGCAGAATCTTGCTCTAACGCATATAGAGCTAGCTCATAGTTTTTTAATAAATTAAGAAGGGGCGTATCTCCGCTGAAAACTTGCTCTAAAACCGTTAAGTCTTCATCAAAATCGGGATGCTGAGGTAAATATGTCACGCTGTAGTCTTTAGCATGAACAATATCCCCTTCATCTCCCAGCTCTAGACCTGCGATAATTTTAAGAAGCGTCGATTTTCCTGTTCCGTTTACACCAATTAAGCCGATTCGCTCATTTTCCGTAATTGTAAACGTTAGCTGATGAAACAGCTCTTTTTCTCCATATGTTTTTGTTAAGTTTTCAACAGTCAGCATTTTCATAATGATAATTCCACTCTTTCTTAAATTGAACTAAAAATTCTTTCATATATGTATGTCGCTCTTGCGCTAGAGACCGTGCTGTTTGAGTATTCATTAACGCAGTCAGCTTTAACAACTTTTCATAAAAATGAGCAATAGCCGTTGATTTTCCGTGTCTGTATTCTTCCTCTGTCATCTCACTTCGTACAGCAATGTTTTCGTCATACAGAGCCGTGCCTTTAGAACCTGCATACATAAACGTACGTGCGATACCAATCGCACCAATTGCATCTAAGCGATCTGCATCTTGAACAACTTGACCTTCAAGCGTGGCCATAGCCGGACGGTTTCCGCCTTTAAATGACATCGTTTGTAAAATATGAACGATATGCTTGCAGTTCTCTTCTTCTACGCGCTGACTCTTCAGCCACTCCCGCACTTCTTCATACGCTTTTTCAACATCTTCCACTAGCTTATCATCTACCACATCGTGTAAAAGCGCGGCTAGTTCAATAACTTCCCGGTTGCCGCCTTCTTTTTTATATAAAAGCACTGCATTTCGACGCACGCGATCGATATGCTGCCAGTCATGTCCCGTCGTGTCATGCGCAAGCTTTGCTTGAACCCACTTTTCCGTCTTTTCTATTTTGTTCATTTGCTCACCTCAATTATATCCACCATTATTTTAGCACAAAGTAAGGCGCTCGTCTCACTGACAGCTGAGCACCCTTTGAAAACCCTGGCTGAAAAATAAAAAACAGATGGAGATCCACCTGCTTTTACAGCAATTCTTTTATATCTTTTTGAATATCTTTTGGTGCAGTTTGAGGTGCGTATCGCTTCACGACTTCACCTTGACGATTCACTAAAAACTTTGTGAAATTCCACTTTATCGCTTTAGAACCTAGCAGGCCAGGTGCTTGTTCTGTTAAGTATGCAAATAACGGATGTGCATGCTCACCTTTTACATCTACTTTTGCAAACATTGGAAACGAAACGCCGTAGTTTAACTCGCAAAATTGTTCAATATCATTTGAACTTCCTGGCTCTTGACCACCAAATTGATTGCAAGGAAAACCTAGAACCGTTAGACCGTTTTCTTTTTCTTCTTCATACAGCGCCTGTAAATCTTTATATTGAGGGGTGAAGCCGCATTTGCTAGCTGTATTCACAATCAAGAGTACGTCACCTTGATAGTTAGATAGTGATACGTCTTCGTCTTTAATTGTTTTTGCAGAGTATTCATACACGCTCATTAAAACGCCTCCTTTTCCCTATTGTAATTCACTTTATTTCTGAAGTACAACTGAAACGCTCTTATGATTTGTCGTAAAGAACCTTTAGCTGATCAGTCGTTTGCAGCATATAATCAATCATTTCGATTAAATCTCCTACTTGATCTTCGTAAATGAATCGGTTAAAGGTTACCGCAATATTGTTTTCATATTCGTTTCCTCCAACTTCATGAGTAATACGCTGCTTAACCACTCTTGTTGTTCCCCAGATCCTTTCACACATTTCCTGTATGTTTTGAAACTCAGCTTCTTCAAACGTTTTTTGTTTTTTCAGCTGAAAATGAATATAAACTGTACAACCTGGTTTTTCTACACGGGAAGGCGTTAATTCCGCATGAATATTATCTAAGTCGGTTGATAAAGTTAGCGACGCGGTACAGCAAAAATGCTGTTGAAAAGAAATGCGGTACGTTCGAGTAAACTGAGCTAAGTCTACAAAATCTTCGCGATTTGTAACAGATACTTGCCCAGATAAGTCAAGATCATAGATCTCTCCTTCTACAACCACTTTTAAATTATCAAATACAATTGGATCAAACATTTCAACTACTTCCTTTTTTTATAAAATACGAACAGTCAACTCTTCTTCTTTCTTGCCAAATTAATTCATAACATACCTGTTATTTTGTTTTATCTCATAAGAAAAGCGATGCCAAGGCATCGCTTTTCTCTTAAAAAATACCTAGTGCGTGTCCATTCTCGTCAATATCCATATTGAGCGCAGCAGGTTTTTTTGGAAGTCCAGGCATTGTCATAATTGAACCTGTTAGCGCAACGAGAAACCCAGCTCCGAGTGAAGGACGGAATTCCCTTACCGTAATCTTAAAATCTGTTGGTCGTCCAAGCTTCGTCTGATCGTCACTTAATGAATACTGCGTTTTGGCCATACAGATCGGCAGGTGATCCCATCCGTTTGCTTCAAATTGCTGTATTTGCTTTAACGCTTTTGGAGCAAAATCTACGCCTTGTGCTCCGTATACGGTTTTAGCAATAGCTTCTACTTTTTCTGGAATCGAAGCTGACACATCATAAAGAGGAGAAAACTGACTTTCTGTCTCGTTCATGACTTCAAGAATTTTTTCAGCAAGCATGACGCCGCCTTCTCCACCTTTTTCCCATACTTCTGTTAAAGCAACTGGAACATTCTTTGAAGCGCACCAATTCATAAGCGCTTCTACTTCACCTTTTGAATCTGTTACAAAACGGTTCACGGCTACCACATAAGGAACGCCGAATGCCTGAATCGTTTCAATATGTTTTTCAAGATTTTCAATTCCCGCTTCTAAAGCCTCAATGTTTTCTTCATTTAAACGCTCTTTAGGAACACCCCCATGCATTTTCAGAGCGCGAATTGTGGCAACGATTACTACCGTTTCTGGTTTAATATCTGCCACACGAGCTTTAATGTTCAGGAATTTTTCTGCGCCTAAATCTGCCCCAAATCCCGCTTCTGTTACTACATAGTCGCCTAGTTTTGCAGCCATTTTTGTTGCAATGACGCTATTGCAGCCGTGGGCAATGTTAGCAAAAGGACCTCCGTGAATGAGGGCTGGAGTATGTTCCAACGTCTGTACAAGGTTTGGTTTAATCGCATCTTTTAAAAGAAGGGTAAGCGCTCCTTGTGCACCTAAGTCTGCAACCGTTACAGGCTCATTGTCTATGTTATAAGCTACCACAATAGACGCTAAGCGACGCTTTAAGTCTTGTAAATCTGACGCTAAGCAGAAAATAGCCATAATTTCTGATGCAACGGTAATATCAAATCCATCTTCTCGAGGAACACCTTGCATCGGACCACCTAATCCAACGACAACCTGACGCAGCGCACGGTCGTTTAAATCCACCACTCGTTTCCACGTAATTTTACGTGTATCAATACGCAGTTCATTACCTTGATGTATATGGTTATCTAAAATGGCTGCCAGCGCGTTGTTAGTTGTTGTGATGGCATGCAGGTCTCCAGTAAAGTGTAAATTAATATCCTCCATTGGTAGCACTTGAGCATAGCCACCTCCAGCGGCACCTCCTTTAATTCCCATTACCGGACCAAGAGAAGGTTCACGCATGGCGACAATCGCTTTTTTACCTAATCTATGTAATGCCTGAGCTAAGCCAACCGTCACTGTCGACTTCCCTTCTCCTGCTGGAGTTGGATTAATAGCTGTAACTAAAATCACTTTTCCATCTTGTTTTGTGTGTAAACGTTCCATAACGGACAAAGAAAGCTTGGCTTTATAATGTCCGTACGGCTCTAGCTCGGCCTCTGAAATATCGAGCTGCTCGGCAATCTCTTTAATCGGTTTAATCGTTGCCTCTTGTGCAATTTGCAAATCACTTTTTATTTGCTTCTTAGTTGTCATATAAAAACCCCTTTTCTGCTGAGAATTCTTTTTAAACACTTCATCAAAAAAGGATAAAATCCGTTTTCTGGGGGAGATATGAAGTTTAATAAATACAGGAACGACTACTCTATAAATTTTACTGAGTTTCAGTCATGCTAAAAAAGCATAGCAACGCTCCAATTTAACCTTATTGTACCATTTCATTTTAACCATTACGCATATTAATGCTCTTTTTTTTCAAAATTCAATTGCTTAATATTCTGTATATTCCTATAATAGTATATTGTACATAAATGTTGAACCTCATCTTCACGTGAGAAAGAACATTTATACGCGTCATTACTTCGAAATCGAATAGGAGGAATTTTATTGCCTATTAATATTCCACGTGATCTTCCGGCAAAAGAAATTTTAGAAAAAGAGAGAATTTTCATCATGGACGACGTGCGCGCGGTTAACCAAGAAATTCGCCCGCTTAATATTGTTATCCTAAACTTAATGCCGGAAAAAGAAAAAGCTGAAACGCAATTATTACGTTTACTCGGGAACTCACCGCTGCAAGTGCATATTACACTTCTTTACACGGCAAGCCATAAAGCAAAAACAACGAGTAAAAATCACCTAGATCAGTTTTATAAAACGTTTGAACAAATTAAAGAACGAAAATATGACGGAATGATTATTACAGGAGCACCTGTAGAACATATACCATTTGAAGAAGTAAACTACTGGAAAGAACTTCAAGAAATTATGGATTGGTGTAAAACAAATGTGACTTCTACCCTTCATATCTGTTGGGGAGCCCAAGCCGGACTTTATCATCACTTTGGCATTGACAAGCGACCTCTTTCTGATAAATGCACGGGTGTATTTACACATGTTGTATCGAGTGAAGAACCGATTAAGCTCCTGCGAGGATTTGATGATGTCTTTTATTCTCCTCATTCCCGTCACACTGATGTAGACATGAATGAAGTGAAAAATCATCCTGACCTTGAGCTTCTTTCCTACTCTGAAGAAGCTGGTGTTTATATGGCGATGTCTAAAGACGAAAAGTTTGTTTTCGTGACAGGCCACCCAGAGTACGACGTTCAAACACTGCAAGAAGAATTTCTTCGAGATACAGAAAGAGGACTAGAACCAAAGCTTCCGGAACACTATTTCCCAAACAATGATCCTGACAAAAACCCTTTAAAAACATGGCGTTCTCATGCCAACCTGCTGTTTATGAATTGGCTAAACTATTATGTTTACCAAGAGACTCCATATCTGTGGGAATGAAAGAACCGAGTGGCCGTATATCAAACATAAAAAATGACAAGTCCTTATATGGATTTGTCGTTTTTGCATTGATTATATTTCTCTTTTGTAAGCAGCTAGCTTTCTTTTCGATTATTATTTAGAACATAGTTTTATCAAATAAATAAAACACAATCTTCTAAGAGATTGTGTTTTACAGCTCTTTAATATATTCAATGACCGAATCTGGAAATTCGTTTCGTATTCCGCAATTCCCACAATAAAATCCGCTATATTCGTCTGTCGCAACGTATTGCCTTAAAAGAAACAATGTTAACCTATTTGGGAGACCGCATTCTGTGCAAAACGCCAGGTATTTGCTGCGCTGTCTGTTTGCTGACATACGTTTCATCCTTTCGATTAACTATAGAAAGCGTTTTCTTATTTATATGGAGCTTTCTTACTAGTTTATGACAGCAATTACGGTCTATCTCCAATTATTGTCGCGACGAGAAGGGCGGAATAAACGCAGAATTAAATTAATTACAAGTACAATAGCCAAAATGTTAATTAATAACCCAAAAATCCCGCCCAGTGCACCCATATGACCAAGCAAACCGCCAAATAACATCCCTGCCAGACCGCCGTACAGCAGTCCACGAGCGAATCCTCCTCGTTTTGAACGGGTAACGCCTCGATTTACAGTTCCATTTCTGCGATTTGAAAAATTAGATCTCGGCTCATTTTGTCTAACGCTTGGCTGTCTATTAAACGACCGCTTCCCCGAACGATACGACCTTGCACTTACGTTATAGTCGTCTTGATAGGAAATATATTCAGCTAAGGGAGATAAACTTAGCGAAAAAATCAATGCTACGGCAATCATTATTTTTTTCATCTGCTTTTTCCTTTCTTCACCTAATAGTAACTGTTTATTATAGTGCGCTGTTTCATGCATATCATACGTTTTGACACAAAAGGGAAATTCAGCTTCATACAAAGTTTTTAATCGGGTATCATAACGTTATACTTTGCCCTAGAAAGGAGCGTGCATGTACATGATACGGAGAATTAGTATACTGCTGTTCACACTGTGCTTCTTATTTAATGGAGCCCTTCCTGCACTATGTAAAGCAGAACAAGTAAAAAGTGTAGCTGTGCGTGACCGTTTGCTTTATCAAGGTAATAACCACCTAAAGCAAACCGCCCTAACATTTGATGATGGACCGGATCCGCGCTTTACTCCACATGTATTAGATCAATTGAAAAAGCATGGTATTAAAGCAACCTTTTTTCTTATTGGGGCAAAAGCTCATGAACATCCTGAGCTGGTGAAGAGAATGGTAGCTGAAGGTCATGCTGTTGGGATTCATACCTATTGGCACCCCAACTTACTAAAAGAATCGACTGAAAAGTTTCACTGGGAAATTGCCAAAACTCAGGCTATTATTAAAAATATTACCGGGTTTGAAACACAGCTGTTTCGTCCTCCCTATGGAAATTTAACGCAAGAAATGATCAGCGAGCTGCCAAATGAAAATGTCTATGCGATTAACTGGTCTTCTGATTCATTAGACTGGAAGCAAATCCCAGAAGCAGAAATCACCAAGAATGTATTTAAGAACATGCACGCTGGAACAATTGTTTTGATGCACGACGGCGGCCATTGGACCATGGACCTTTCCAACACCCCAAAGTCGCTGGATACCATCATTCCTAGACTTAAACAAGAAGGATATCATTTTGTGACCGTCCCAGAACTATTGCACATCCCTTATCCAAAAAATTAAGCTCCAACGAGTTTCTGATATAGAAACTCGTTGGAGCTTTACGATTTACCTTAATAGAAAGTAAATATGCCTCTCCTACAAAAAGTGCGTGTCAAAAGATCTAATTCAAATCCATCTTAAAACTCAAAGATATGCCCTATTTCTTCAAAACGTTATCATACTAAAGATACAAAATGAGGCATTCTTTTTTTGTTCCATCACTCTACAATAAAGGGAATTTAAGGATAACCTCTAAAATAGGTTTTAAGTTGCATAATTAGGAGTAAATATTACTATAACTACTCTCATATTTTTAGACAAGCTGCATATGTATAAAATGAGAGAGTCGAACGCATTCCACATATCCCTAAATTTCTTCTTCTCACAAAAAAATTGACGAACTTTTTCTGTCAACAGGTGCGTATAGATATGATAGAATTCCTATATAATGACCTGGATTCATTTCTAAACAAGGAGTTTTGACTATGATTAATGAACAAGAGACGTTGTTATTTATTAAAGAACTTGGCCGCTTGTTGAAAGACTATCAAAACTGTTCAAACGCCTCTGTAAAAAGTGAAATATATAAAGATATCGTGTTGTTGAGCAATGTTATCCAGTTAGATCACGTGAACGTTTCTTACGCTTAGAAAATCCTTTTTATTTCTTTATAAATTTCAGTTTTTCTACCATAACTACAGAAAAGGAAGAAAAGAGACGATTTCCATCCATCTCTTTTCTTCCTTTTCTCGTTCTCATATTTTTATGGTTATTTAGAACATAGTTTTATTAAAATTGCTATAGAGTTTTTCGAGTGTCTTCGGTCCAACTATTCCATCTACCTGCAGATAAAGTGCTTGTTGAAAAGCTTTTACCGCTTTGAGAGTGGAAGACCCGAATATACCGTCTGCTCCTCCAAAAAGAGAATAGCCTAAGTGAATAAGCATACGTTGAATTAACTGTACTTGATTTCCTCGATCTCCGTATTCAATTAGCACTCTTGAAACCTTTTCCGTCTGTTTCTCAGGTTTTTTTCCACTTCGAAGCTCCGACAAAGATAAACCGAATGTATATTGAAAATGAGGATAATCTTTTAAGCTTTTCCAATCTCCTCCCCATTCCAACCCGATCCTTTTTCCTACCTCTCCCGCTTTGTTCCATCTTCGATCAATGGTCCAGTCAACTTCTCCGTTGTTATCAAGCAGCGCAATATCAATAGCTAGTCCATAATTATGATAAGAATAGCCGCCTTTGGCATTAGTCACGATACTTCCTGGTGTTGTTCGGCCTTGTGAATATAGTTTATGCTGCTGCTCTATCGATCTAAATCCTTCAGTGATCACAATAAATATACTTTCTTTATATGCTTGCCTAATGAGTTCGTACGCTTTTTCTTGCACTATTTCATGTACATTCTGCAGCTTATTTTCTGCTTTTTTTAACAGCTTGTCTAATGATAAATCGCTCATACTCCCCACTCCTTAACTAGATGGCTTCTCCTTATATATACGTATAAGACGAACTCTAAGGGAGGCATCCAGTATCAGTTTATGCGGAAAGTAGTTAAGTGGTGCAACAGTGCCGCCTGCTGTGTAGAGCTGCTGTTATTTCAGTACCCAGTGGCTGATAGCCTTCGCTACTCCGTTATTGACATTTGTATCTGTCACCCAGTCCGCTGCTTCTTTTACAGCTTCCTGAGCATTTCCCATGGCGATTCCACAACCTGCCGCTTCAATCATAGCCATATCATTTAAGCTGTCTCCCATTGCAATGACTTCATCCATTGAAATGCCCAAACGTTCACATACAGTCATGATCCCTTTTGCTTTGTTAATACCAAGTGCATTAATTTCTAGATTCGTTAAACTAGAGTTGCTGATTTCAAAATCTGAAATGCCTGCTATTTGTTTCAGCACTTCTTCTCGTAAAGCATCATCTGGAATATCGTAGCCAAACTTCAGCCATTCCTGTGAAGCAATATCTTCTGGAAATTCATCTCTCCATACTTTATCCGTCGTCACAGCCCAGAAGTTAAGCTTATGCTCTTGCGTTAAATTCCACATTTTCTCAATGTGTGAAGCATCAATTAACTTTCGTTCTACAAGCTGTCCAGATTCATCCCAAATTTCACTTCCGTTTACTGTAATAAGGTAAGAAGACAGCTGAAGAGACTGCGCGTATTCACGGCATGTTAAAAGAGATCGCCCCGTGCTTAATACCACATGAACACCTTGTTCTTGAGCTTTAGCAATGGCCGCACGATTTTCTTCAGAAACTTCTTGCTGATTGTTCAGCAGGGTTCCATCCATATCTAGTGCAATCAGTTTAAATTCTTTCTTTTCATTTGTTTGCATCTTTCTCTCTCCTTCTCATCAATAGTAAGTATGACATTACGCTGAGTATTTAACTTATACTATGTAACTCTTACTATAACTGTAGCACAGGAACATTTCACTCTGCATCAGATAAGCGCTAAAATGGTCAATTATTCTCTGGGGAATAATTGAAGGAAAGCAGCATACCTTTGCCGTAATTTATATTTAAAGCTTTTCATTTTTATTTATTTCAACTAGAATTTTGGTAAAAGGATGTGAATGTTATGAACACTATTATTTCACCGGCTGACTTACATACTGCATTACAGCAACCCCAACACTGCATTGTGTTGCTTGACTGCCGATTTACCCTTGGAAAGCCTGAGGCAGGAGCAGATGCTTATCAAAATGAGCACCTCCCGGATGCTCATTATTTGGATTTAGAAAAAGATTTGTCCTCTGTGGCTACTTCTCACGGAGGCAGACACCCGCTGCCCGATGTTCAAAAGCTCGCTCAGAAGCTCGGCAACTTAGGAATTAATGCTGATTCCAGAGTCGTCGTTTATGATGAACAAAACGGAATGATGGCTTCAAGAGCATGGTGGCTACTGCGATATATAGGAATTGAATACGTACAAATTTTAAATGGAGGTTTTAATAACTGGAAACAATCGGGATATGAAACAACTAAGAGCGTTCCAGCATCTTCTCCTCAAACTTTTGTACCTTTCGTTCAACAAGATTGGGGAGTTGCAGGAGTTGAATACATAAAAGAGAATCTTCATAATCCTAATGTTGTTCTTGTCGACTCTCGTGAAAAAAAGAGATATCTCGGCTTAGAAGAACCCATTGATTTTGTAGCAGGACATATTCCAGGCGCCATTCATTCTTTTTGGCAAGATGTGTTAACTTCAGAAGGTTTATGGAAAACAGATAAAGAGTGGAAGGAGATGTTTTCAGCTATTGATTCTCACGCTGAAATCATTGTATACTGCGGATCGGGTGTATCTGCTTGCCCTAACGTTTTGGCTTTAAAATCAGCCGGTTTTCCAAATGTAAAATTATATGCCGGCAGCTGGAGCGATTGGATTAGCTATCGTGACAATCCAATCGAGAAAAACAGATAGATAAAGAAGGCTCAGTCTCACCAAAAGTATAGAGACTGAACCTTCTTTTTTTATATTTTTCTTATTAGCCGCATGCTATTTACTGAGCCTCAACATAAAATCATGAAGCCGATCTAAGGTAAGCAAGTTTTGATTACACGCTTCGCTATCTTGACAAATATAATTTCCTCGTTGGGTAAATGTTCCTTGAACAGTTCCTTTGATTTCAGCAGTGAACATACCGACTTCCTCGTAGCTGTGGCAAAGTGTGCATATTCCCTTCTGGTTGATAGGCTTAAATGTTCCTTGAATACCTTTTAGCTTCTGAGTATAGAGATCCTGCGCTACGATAAACTTTTTGTTTGAGCCTTTATCGACCCAGCTAACATATGAAATGCTCCCTAGATCAATGGTATCAACTGAAGGAATCTTTAACTTTTTCACTTTCGGAAACAATTTTTTCACGCCAGCTTCTGTAAACGATTTAAATGAAATCACGTAAGGCTTTATCGTTTCTAAAAACACCTCTGCTTGTTCTTTATTTTTAACTTCAGCAACCGGTAGCAATAACTCTTCCTGTTCCTCAGTAAGAACTCCAAACGCGTTTAATACTTTTTCTTTTGCAAGAGCTTTTAAAGCCTGCAGCACATCGGAATTGTTCACTGTTCCATACCCATTGATAAGAATTTGCGTTTGGCTTTTGATAAAGTTATATTGATCATTTCTTATAAACGCTTCCACGTTCTTCACTCCTTCTTCAGGTAATCAGCTACTTTTTACTTTACCGTATGGATTCCTTTTACGAAATGTAAAAAATAAATCAGAAATAAACTATACCTAAAAAAGCGCGGGCATTCAGTCGCCCGCGCTTGATTTTTACCGTTGCTTTTTATATACAATTTTTTTGATGGTTTCGGTTGATAAGAAGTATTCACGGGCTAGCTCCTCGATTGAAGCTCCTTTTTTGAACAACGTCTTAATCTGTTCGTTTCGCTCATCAATCAACTTTCTTCCACCAGAGCAAGTGCCCCATTTCTTCCTTGCCTTCTGCGGCTTCGGAATATAAATGGTTTCTCCTTGAATATATTTTTGAATTTCACTAATCAGCTCTTCAGGTAAAATATTTGTTGCTTTTACATACGTCATTTCTGCCAGCTCCTTATGTGATTTTGCTTATACAATAAGGGGCAAAGCCGTATATATTAGAAATGAGATATGCTCGGTTAGGCGATGTCTATTACTAAACCGTCCACCCCATGCAAAGTATCGCCTCTCTAATATCAGGCTTTGCATGAGACGCTGCAGTATCCGGTAAATATCTTTTATTCACCATTTATTACACCTCCGCTTTACATCGAATGGAAACCAAGCTTGTAGAAAATTACAATTATTGGCTCAGATTTTATTATAAGCTATCTGCAATCTTGCAGACAATACTTTCTTACTTATAAAGATGACACCGTAAATAAAACGAACTTGCAGTGAGCTCGTTGTTCTCCCTGCAAGTTCGTTTTATTTTTGTTATGAACGCTTCTGCTTTTTGTTAGCTGAACTGCTTTGAACACCTTGTTCAGAAGTGGTCGTCCCTTGTCCTTCTACATTTGGTGAACCTAGCTCTGATTTTGAGCGGTCTTTTTTAATTTTACTCATGTCACTCACCTCCAGTTTGTAGTGTACCCTTTGTACAGCTACATATAAGGAGACGCGTGCTGTTTTTATTGTTTCTTGAGCATAAATAGCCATAGAAACGTTAAGGCTTGCTTTAATTCATTTGGGAGCTGTCCAATCAGCTTATCAGTAACATTTCGCTTATATACACCTTCGCCATCGATTACTTCCCATCCATTTTCTTTTGCAAGCTGTTCAAACTCCCACGGCATCATCGTATTGCAAATAACGTCTTCCCCATATAGTCTTTGATAACTGTTGGTACGAGGCTGAGCAGTTGGCCCAAGAATACCTACGCATGCATATCCTCCTGGTTTTACAACTCGGTACAATTCCTTCAAAGCTAATCGAGGATGCTCAGTCCATTCTAACGCATTGATTACCATAACCCCTTCTACTGATTCAGAAGACAGCGGGAGCTTCATAATATCAGCTTGAGCGAACGACAAATTTTCACTTTTATGCAGCTGCGATGCTTTTTGAATCATTTCTTCCGATAAATCAAGACCGATTGTTTTGTATCCAGAAGCAGCTAGAAGAGATGTCCCAAACCCATCACCGCAGCCCACGTCTGCCACTATACCACCTGATTTAAGATGTTTTTGAACAAATGGAATCACTGTTTTCCGACTTCCGTTTTTCCACATTTCTTCACTTCGACTATTCCAAAATGATACTTTTTGGTTCCACTCGTCTTGAGCTTGATCATGCCAATTAAATGTTGTCATTTTTTATCCCCTTTGCACTCTTTTCTTTACCTTATCACTTTTTATAATGAATAAAAACGACTATTTCAGCAACCATATAGATGTAAAGGAAGGTGTTTATTTGTATGAAAGAACGTTTCGTTGCAGTACGTAAAAATGCAGACGGTGACCTCTTAGAATTCCAAACGGCTTCAGGAGACGTTTTAACCTATGAAGAAGCGTTAAAGAAAGTAGAAGCTGGGGACGTTGAGCATGTGAGTACCTTTGTAGGGAAAGACGGCGGTACGTATATTCGCAGCATTCCTGACCATGACAAAACAAATAATCTCGATGCATTGCCATCGTTTTAAAGGAGAATGGATATGACAAAAAAGAATAACAAAGGAAGCGCTAATCAAAGTAATCCAAAAACGCAGCACCACCTTGTTGAAATGGGTGAAGAAATTTCAAGCGGGGATAATTCAAAGGGAAACAAACGCAACAAAGATCAGTCTAGTAAAACACAATAAAAAAAGCCGTGCTTTTTAGCACGGCTTTTTTTATTAATGTTGGCTTGGAAGACCTAATGTTGAAAAATCTCCTGTTGCTACGCTTGTTCCAACTGAAGCAACACCTGCTACTAATGTAAACGCTAATGCCATACCGACTAATACTTTTTTCATAATTATTTCCTCCTCTTTCTTTGATTTGACTCTAGTGTATCACAGGATAAAAGTAGATGAATTCCTTTCTATCAGCATTTATCACCTTAAAACCATGGATTTCCTCCATTTTGATAGAAATTTCTCAAAAATTATAATGATAGGAATATTTTAAACAAATAGAGCTTCAAGTTCTTTTTCTACTAGCTTGACGAATCGCTCGTTTCGCTGCAAGGTGAAAATGGTCATAGACTTTTCCATATATTCTTTACCTTGTTCAATTTTACCTAATTTGATTAAGCTCTCTCCTGCTTGGTAATGAAGTTCTCCAAATAAATACATTGATTCATTACTAATGCACAAATCGATTCCTCGGTTGCTATATATCAATGATTCATCATAGTTACTCATATCTCCAAGCGTTTTGGCAAGTGCATTTAAAATTCTAATTTTTATATTTTCGTCTTTTGTTTGGGGCAGCTCATTTAAGCTTTTGAGTGCTGTTTGATATGTATCTAGAGCCTGTTCATACTCTTTCTCTTCATAAAGAATAATCCCAATGCTATTTAAAATTTCAATTTCTCTTTCTTTATAAAACGTTGCCGATTGCTTAGTAAGCTCGATCGCTTGGTACATTTTAGACAGCGCATCTTCTTTATTATGATGAATGTAATACACGCAAATACCCTCGTGCCACATTAAAAATTGCTTGTTCAGCGGATTTTGAAACAGGGGACTTTCTTTTTCTTTTACAATGATATTATGAATAGCATCATAATCTCTCTGACGAATATATTGACGAATTAACGATTGAACCGCATCTACGTAATCAAGTCGAGGTGATTCTACACTATCAAAAAAGTAGTTAACATCTACGCCAAGGCGCTTAGAAATTTTATAGAGGGTAATGCTTGATGGATATTCTTCACCATTTTCAATTTTGCTGATTTGCGCTTGTGTACAAATGTCTCTTGATAATTCTTGTTGTGTCAACCCTGCCATTTTGCGAAGGTCTCTCATAACACTCCCAATTCTATACTCTCTCATCTCTTTTCTCACCCTTACTTTCACATAATATATTCTCTCTATAAACATATAGTGCTTTTATTTAGATAGTCAACTGTAAACACGTTAAAAATTTATGCAATGTTTCGAAATTGACCATTCCCTATAATAGCAAATTAATCTATAAGAGTAAAATAGTGTATTATTTTTCTTCTCTAAAAAATCCGAACGATAAATCGTTCGGATTTTCCTTCAACTAACATATTTTTGTTCCAGCCTCATTTACATTTTTCATTTATAAACAGGATATCCAACAAATTTAAAGTCTTTACCGATTGAAATAACAGAAAGACGCTCCACGTCCACTGCATCCCACATCTTTTCTACGCCTTTTCCTTCTAGAAAAGTAGGAGCTTCTTTTCCTCCTGAAAGCTTTGGAGCCATATACAGCACCAATTTATCAATTAAACGATTTTCTAGAAATGCGGCATTCACTTCGCCGCCTCCTTCAATTAAAAGAGACGACACAAATTTCTCACCTAGTATAGAAAGCATATCTTCAAGATTTACTTTGTCCTCACCGCTTGTGACAAATACTTCGACGCCTTGTTTCTCAAGCTGTTCTTTTTTTTCTTTTGAATAGCCCTGACTTGTAAATACCCATGTTGGGGCTAAAGAATCCGTTGCTAGCTTGGAATCAAGGGGCATACGCAACTTCGAATCCATCACAATACGAATCGGGCTTCGGCCGCCTTCGATGCGAGTTGTCAGCTCGGGGTTGTCCTTAATGACCGTGTTCACCCCTACTAAGATACCCGCCGTTTCATGACGAAGCTGATGTACATCCAAACGAGCTGCCTCAGACGTAATCCACTTGCTGTGAGAAAAAGCAGTAGCTATTTTACCGTCTAACGTAATCGCTGACTTTAACGAAACAAACGGCTTCTTCGTTACAATATACTTATTGAAGACTTCGTTCATTTGACGTGACTCTTCTTCACATACACCTGTTATGACCTCAATGCCTGCTTTTTCTAAAATTTCAACTCCATTACCTGCTACTAAAGGGTTGGGGTCTAAAGTTGCTATGACCACTTTTTTTACACCGGCTGCAACCAGCGCTTCAGCACAAGGACCTGTACGTCCGTGGTGTGAACAAGGCTCTAGCGTTACATAAGCAGTCGCTCCTTGTGCTTGTTCGCCAGCCATTCGCAGCGCATGAATTTCAGCGTGAGGCTCTCCCGCTTTTAAATGCGTACCGATTCCAACGATTCGATTATCGTTTACAATGACAGATCCTACAAGCGGATTTGGATCTGTTTGTCCTTTTGTTGCTTTTGCGTTTTGTAAAGCTATATTCATATAAAATTCGTGATTGATCAAAGAAGAACCTCCTCTTTTAAGTGTCCTGAACGTTTAACTTTGGTGTCTAGATACTTTTCATTAAACTGAGATACATCTCCCCAAAGTGGAACGCGCCCTGATAAAAGTGCGCCGTTTTTCTCAAGTGCGATTAGCTTTTTCGGATTATTCGTAATCAGCGTAACAGGTTTTTGACGCAGTACTTTTAACACACTGATGGCCTCGCTATAACTGCGAGTATCATCTTCAAATCCTAACCCTTCATTCGCCTCTACCGTATCAAATCCGTTTTCTTGAAGAACGTATGCCATTGCTTTGCTGAATAGGCCAATGCCGCGTCCTTCATGATTTGCTAAATAAAATAGCGCTCCGCTTCCATTTTCGACAATCATTTTCATCGATTGTTTTAATTGAAAACCACAGTCGCAGCGTTTGCTTCCGAATATGTCTCCCGTATGGCAGATACTGTGCATACGAATGAGTGCCTCATGCGATTCTTGAAAATCTCCGTACACAAGAACACTCGATTGCTGCATGTCAGCTAAATTAGCTCCTTGCATTTTTTCAATAAGCTCTTCCGTACTTAAAGATCCTTCTTTTACATTATCAGAACGCAACCATGAATACCAACTAAATACTTGTGTCTCTCCATCTAGATTCACCGGAAGCGTGATAGGTCCTACTATATAAATAAAATGATCATCATTTTTTACTACATTAATTTTATCTTTTAAAATTGAAACAACTTTTTCGTTAATCACAGTCATTTCCTCCTCTTATGTGTCTTTCACTTATCTACTCTTTTCACATTGTGCTCAATCTCTCACATGAACAAATATTTCTTCTAGCACTTCACTACATTTATCTTTTTTAATTGATGTATTAGCTTACTAAAAGTAAGTAACTTTACTTGCTTAAAGTATTATATGACGATACATTTATCTTGTAAAGCTTTTATGTTCTCTTTGTTACTTTTAGTAATTAACTTCTTTAATTATATAAATTATATAATTAAAACATAAAAACGTAAAGTAATTTATGTTCTTTAAGTAATTAAATTACACAACACTAGATAAAATGCTGACTTTGTTTTATAATATAGGAAGAGAATGGAGGTAATAACATGGACGGTTTAGCACTCTGCCCGCGTTTTGAAAAGGCTGTTACTATACTAACGAAACGTTGGACGAGTTTGATCATTTTTCAGCTGCTTTCCGGCTCACAGCGGTTTTCTCAAATGCAAGAAGCACTTCCAGTAAGCGGAAGGCTCTTATCCGAGCGCTTAAAAGAATTAGAGCATGAAGGAATCGTCATTCGTACGGTTATTCCGGAAACTCCTGTTCGAATCGAGTATTCGCTATCCGACAAAGGATTAGCACTGGCGCCGGTAATTCAGGAAATTCAGACATGGTCCAGTGAGTGGATTACAAAAGAAGAAGTGGAATAAAAGAAATCTCTAAAGAAATCAGGAAGGCTTCAATATCGATGTGCTCACAGCCGTTTTCTTTAGAGCTCCATAAATAAAAAAGGCATGCTCCCCTTGAGCACGCCTTTTTTTATTTATGTTATTTTCCTAATGATTCATTTTGAGAAATAATACGCTGTTTCTGGCTTTTTCGGCCGTGCAATACAAGGTATACTGCTATAGCTAAAAGAGCAACAATGGAACAGAATACATACATTCCTTTATATCCGGCTGCTGTAGATAAAATGCCTAATAAAAAGGACCCTAAACCCATTCCAGAGTCAAAAAACACAAAAAACGTAGCGGTGGCGACACCTCGGCGATGAGGAGAAGCTTTTTTTACAGCAATGGATTGAAAACTTGATGTAATCGTTCCAAATCCTAATCCAATCAATGCTCCAGCTAATAAAAACACCCAGCTTGTTGTCGCTTGGCTAAGCAAAAAGATACCGATAGCTAGAGATAAAATGGACGGATATACCACGCTGTTTTCTCCGTATTGATCAAACCATTTTCCAGTAAAAGGTCTAGAAGCTAATAAGCACACCGCGTATACAACAAAGAAAAAGCTTGAAGCTTGCGTAAAGCCCATTTCTTTTGCATACATAGACACAAACGAAATAACACTTGCATATGAAAAAGCTACCACAAGGCCAGCAACAGAAATAGGCAGCGAACGGTATTCAAAAAACGCCGCAAGACCTTTAGCTGGCTGTATTTTATTTGTTGCAGAAGAAGCTGGCTCCACCTCAGGTACACGAAGTACTAAACTGCATAATGCTGCTAAAACAGAAGATACAATCGCAACGGTAAAGACCGCTGCATGACCCAAAGTATTTGTTAACGTTAAGCCTACAAACGGACCCACTACCATCGCTAAATTCATGAACGTCGCATAGTATCCCATCCCTTCTCCTTTTCTCTGTTCAGGGATTACATTTGCAACAATTGCTCCTGTAGCAGTTGTGCTCATTCCAAAACCAATACCATGAAGCACACGCAGCAGCAGCAGCGCTGATAATGAGTGAATATTCATATATAAAATAGAACCAATTAAAAAGATGAAGACACCTATTAATAGGACTTTCTTTTGTCCTAATGTTGTCATCCACTTACCGGCTAGCGGTCTGAACACAATGCCGGAGACTAAAAAAATTGTCACAATTAACCCTAAGCTTTGCTTACTTGCATGAAGTTCATCCGTTGCAAACAGCGGCAATGTGACAGTTAACATATAAAAAATGACAAAAACAAAAAAGCTAGTCAGTGAGACCGCTAAAAAATCTTTTGTCCATAATTTCGATTTCTGCATGATTTTCCTCCTTTTATCTTTTCATTCGTACCTATTTATTAAAACAAACTAAAGCATAGTCCATAAATAATATGTATACGAATTATCTCAACTCAAACTATTATAGGGTTCATATATGTAAGTGTCAACATGTATTTATCGATTTCATTTTTCTATAGAAACAAATCAATAAATGAAACCTACATTCAACATCACAATGAAAAAATCCGAACGATTAATCGTTCGGATTTCCCTTCAACTACATTACTTTTATCCCAGCCTCTTTTAGAAGCGTCACTTTTTTAAATGAGAAATAATTTGATCCGTTACTTCACTAGTAGTTGCGCTGCCTCCAACATCTGGTGTAATGATACCCGATTCCGTCACTTGCTCAATAACCTCTAACAAATGACTGCCTACTTCTTGTTCACCAAAATGATCCAACATCATTTTAGCCGTCCAAATCTGTCCGATTGGATTTGCAATTCCTTTTCCGACAATATCAGGAGCAGACCCGTGCACCGGTTCAAACATCGAAGGATATTTTCCGTTCACATTAATATTTGCAGCAGGAGCAACGCCAATACTCCCCATAATAGCAGCTCCTATATCTGTTAAAATATCTCCAAATAAATTGCTTGCCACAATGACATCAAAACGACTTGGATTTGTTACGAAGAAAGCCGCCAGCGCATCGATGTGCTGGGAATCTGTTTCAATATGAGGATAACTCTTTGCAACATCTTGAAACACTTCGTCCCAAAACGGCATGGAATGAACAATTCCGTTTGACTTCGTGGCGCTTGTAACTTTGGCTTTTCTTTTAGAAGCTAATTCAAAGGCATAGCGCATCGCTCGTTCTGTTCCTTTTCGAGAAAAAACCGCATTTTGAATCGAAATTTGATCTTCTCCTTGATATATCCGGCCTCCTACTTCACTGTATTCCCCTTCGCTATTTTCACGAACAACAATTAAATCAAAGTCTTTTGGGTTCGTTAGTGGAGATGCGATGCCTTTTAGCCTCTTGGCCGGACGAATATTAATTACCTGCTGAAATTCTCGACGAATCTTAATAAGCAGACCCCATAACGACACGTGGTCTGGCACAAGATTTAAATTTCCTACGGCTCCTAAAAAAATTCCGTCAAAGTCTTGAAGCTGCTGTAGCCCATCTTCCGGCATCATTTGTCCGTACTTCAAATAATAATCACAGCTCCAAGGAAATTCTGTAAATTCAAATTTTAATCCCCCGTGAAGCTCTGCAATCATATGAAGAACTCTAACTGCCTCTGGAACAACTTCTTTCCCTACTCCATCTCCTGGTATATTCGCTATTTTTAACGTTTTCATCAAAAGTCCCCCTGCGTCTTTTTATATAGATCTATACACAATACCTCATGGATTATACTCTTTTGATTATACGCAGGGAAAATAATCATCTCAAGAAAATTCAGAATATACAAACCGTAAAAAAGACATCCCTCAAAGAGATGTCTTTTTCAAATCGGCAAAAACACTCCAGGTGCTTCCCCATGTTCATCGTCATCGAGCCACCATTTAAAGCCTTCCTGTGCAACTAATTTTTGTGCTTCTTCAGGGCCTTGTGAACCAGATGGATATTCATAAAGCGGCAGCATATCAGCTTCAAATGCATCTAATACTGGCTGTACCCACTGCCAAGATAGCTCTACTTCTTTCCAATGGGCAAAAAATGTGGAGTCGCCGATTAATGCGTCGTAAATAATTCGTTCATATGCCTCCGGCACACTTTCTTCTTCTCTTGAAAACGTAATACGAACCGGCTCAATCACACCATTTTTTAATGGATTTTTGCTATTAAGCTGCAAAGCGACGTTTTCGCTTGGGCTAATTTCAATAATAAATAAGTTTGGCGCTACTTTATCATAAGGAGTTTCATACAGACCTTTTAACGAATCTTTAAATTCAATGACGATACGAGTTGATTTTTCTTTCATTCGTTTACCCGTTCGAATATAAAAAGGAACACCTTTCCAAAATGGATTATCAATCCATAAGCGAGCGGCTACAAACGTGTCATTTTTAGAGTTTGCTTCTACGCCGGGCTCTTCTTTGTATCCTTTAACAGATTTGTGATCAATTTCTCCGCTTCCGTATTGTCCTCGTACAACATCGCGAGCTACTTCTTGTGCTGGAATTTTCCTCAGTAACTCCATTACTTTTTGCTTTTCTTCTAAAATGTTTTCTGAGCAAATTCGTTTTGGAAGATGCATGGCTGTCATCATGAGAACCTGCAGCATATGATTTTGAATCATGTCGCGTATGGCTCCCGTATGATCATAATACCCTGCACGATTTTCAACACCGACTGTTTCACTTGCTGTAATTTGGACATTCGCAATGTGTTTGTTATTCCACAATGATTGCAGTACAGGGTTCGTAAATTCAAGCGCTTCTAAATTTTGCACCATCGGTTTACCTAAATAATGATCAATTCGATAAATTTCTTCTTCTTTAAACGTACTGCTTAGCTTTTCATTAAGCTTTCTTGCAGAAGCAAGATCATGTCCAAATGGCTTTTCAATCATAAGACGCTTCCAGCCGCTCGTTTGGTCTAAGCCGCTTTTTTTTATATGCAGCGCAATTACATCAAAGTATTCTGGTGCTACGGACAAATAAAACAAACGATTTCCTTTACTTCTATGAGTTGTTTCTTGCTCATTCACAAGCTTTAGCAGCTGTTTGTAATCTTCTGTTTTGCTTGCGTCTACTGCTTGGTAATGAAACAGCGACAAAAAATCTTCCTCGTTACTTTCCATTTTCCTTCTTGAAAAATCGTTTATAGATTGCTTTACACGTTCTTTAAAATCCTCATGAGATAGCTTCTCGTATCCTGATCCAATAATAGAAATAGCATCAGGGAGCTTTTTGTCTGTAAATAAATTATAAAGAGCAGGAAAGATTTTTCTTTTTGCTAAATCACCCGTTGCGCCAAATAAAACAAAAGTTAAGGACTCCACTTTTTTTCCTCCCGTCAGGTTGTATGTATGATGGATTTTCTCTTCTCCTAGCTTACCTCTGTTTATTTGGGAATATCCTTTTTTCATCAAAAAGGACGCTCACAAGTGCGAGCGTCCTTTGTTATTCACATTAAAATATTTGTCATTCCCCACAGCAGCAAAAAGCTAAGCAGAATGGTCATATTTGAAACGGTCCCGACAAATTTCTGATCGTATTTGAATTCTACTGCGTAAGGTAAAACGGATCCCGCTACGGGTAGAATGAAACAAACTAAAATTGTATACCGGAACATATCTTCAAATGGAAGCAAGAAAAACAGCGCAATTCCTACGCCAAGTCCGATCACGTAGCGAATGCTTAAAAACATGATAATTTTTTTTAAGTAGCTTTTTTGGAACGAAAAATTTAAATATACGCCTAAAAGCAAAAGAGAAAGCGGCATATTCGCTTTAGAGATAATACCTGAGACGTCTAATACATATGATGGTAAATGAATGCCTATAATCGCAAGAAGACAAATGATTACATAGGTCAGAAGCGGCATCGATTTTAATACTTTGTATAAAATCTTTTTAAATTCAATGTCAATATCATCCCCTGAGTAGTAGCTGCCAATTACATAGCATAAAACAAAAATAACAAAAGCATTTCCGACATCAAACATACCAAAGTATTTAAGCCCTTCTTTTCCCCAAATGCCTTCTACTAACGGATAAGCAAACATTCCAATATTAAACCCTGGAATCATCATCGTCAGCATGCCTTTCACCTTTCGCTCATCTTTTCGAAAAACAAAAATTCCGACTGCAGCTAACAGCAAGCCATAGACAATCCCAATAACTAATAGTAAAATAAGCGATCCATCAATTTTAATACTGCTGAATGTAACAATAATCAAGCAAGGCATTGTAATATTAAAAATAATTCTTGCTAAAGCTTCCCCGTCTTTTTGCTGAAGGAGGTTTGTTCGTTTTAGTATGTATCCTAATAGAATAATTGTAATGGAATACAAAAACTGACTGTTAAAGCTACTCATAGACCTACTCCCTTACCTTCTTTTATACTTATTTAATCGATTGTTTTACCCTGTCTTTTTTAATCCTTGTTTCATTATAATATAAGCAGCCTAAAAAGAAACTAGAGAATTGGATGCAGTTTACCTATTTGTCAGACAAAAACAGCTTAGAAACAAACGCAAAAACTTTCTTCTAAATTGATTTTAAAACAGGATATTTTTCTTTTTTATGGAATTTACTTAAAAGGTGTGAGTATTTTCATGAGGAGGAAGAAACGTGAAACGAAAAATGATAGCGCTTACTTTTTCTGCTGCTCTTTGTTTTTCCGCTTCAGGATCTCTTGCTGAAGCTGCTAACAAAACAGATGTCATTCCAAATGCTGATCAGTCAGCAGAAACCTATTTTGACGGAGCGAACGGGAATTGGCTGACGACTAAAAACCCCGCTCAATATCAGCTGGCTACGCTCTATGGAAACATCGGGCTTACTCCTTATAACTGGGGAAAAGCTGAAGATGAATCAGGCTGGTATCGAATCAATCAGCCCGCTGCGGTTAAAGGAACGCAAGTAAATGGAATTTTTGAAGACGCTCAGTTCGTCATCCGTGTTCCTGATAACTGGAATGGAAAACTTGTGGTAGCCGGCATTCCTGCTACGCGCAACGAAACGTCCACCGATTTATTATTCAGCGATTACGTTCTTAAAAAAGGCTATGCGTTTGCCGCGATTGATAAAGGAACGCAAGGAGAAAGTGACCCTAACGATCCTTTTGCTAAAGTAAAAAATGCGCTTGCTAACGATGACGACAGCGTAGCAGAATGGAATATGCGCTATCGTCAAATGACAAAAGCAGCTCAGCAATACTTGACTACTCATTACTCGGACAAACTAATCAATCCGGCTAATCGAAAAAACCCTGCAAGCGATTTGATTCGCAACGATCATAAAGTACCCACGTATGCAATTGGCATTTCAAACGGCGGATACGTTGTCAGATACGCACTTGAACACGACGATCCAAAACAAACCAAAGAGCCTCGTTTATTTGATGGAGGCGTCGATTGGGAAGGCGTATTGTGGAGTGCAAAAGCGCCAAATTTAATCAGCTCACTAACACCGGTTGTAAACAACGCGGAAGAAGCGCTGTACGGAACCGGAAAAGAGCAGAAAAAAGCTATTAAACAAATGTATAAAGCCGGCCTTCCGAAAGGATCAGAAAAACTGTGGAGTTATCATGATCAAGTGTACTGGGCGGTCACTTTAAACATTTACCGTGACCACTTTGATCCGACAGCTCCAGGAAGAACAAACTGGCACAACTATTTAAACTTTACTTCATCAGGCCTGCGCGACCGTTCATGGGACTACATCTTTGAAAACTATCGCTATCAAACCCGTCCAAAAAGCGTAAAAGAAAATGTAGCAAAAGTAGAAAATACGGGCGATATCGATGTGCCTCTTATCAGTATGACTGGCTCTCTCGATTCACTTATCTTCCCGTCTATTCACGCCGAAGGCTATGAAAAACTCGTTAAAAAAGCTGGCAAGGCAAATCTTCATCGCCTTTATACTGTGAAAAACGGAAATCACGTTGATAGCTTAGTGTGGAATAAACAAACGGATCCAAATCAAGAGCTTCAGCCCCTGCTCCCATATGCTCATCAATCTTTTGATTTGTTAGTAGACTGGGTAGAAAATAAAAAAGCAGCGCCTGCAAGTAAAGATATTAAAGCACCAAAAGACAGCCTTAAAGTCATCGACATAAAATCTGGACGAGAAGTAGATCCCCGCTGAGGCTGAGACATAACGAAATGAATTCAGCCTAAAGGCGAACAAATGAGATACATGAGCTGGACTGCTTGTGACACCGAAGTTGATTTCCGTGCAAGACTTCGCTTTCTGCGGGCGGCCGCTGAGCCTCCTCGTCGCTTGCGCTCCTGCGGGGTCTCACCTGATCCGCTTTTTCCGCAGGAGTCTTTACCTTGCCCTCCAATCAACTGCTAGAGGGAACGAAACAGATAAAACGATATGTACCATCACAAAAAAACGAACCACTATTCAACATGTTGATTAGTGGTTCGTTTTTCACTTGGGCTAAAATACGTTTGTCCTAGCCTCAGTCTTCATAATAATCAAGATAGAGATGACCCGCTGAGTCTGCTTGCCCTAAAAATACTTTGTCGACTGCAGCACCTTTCTCTTTGAGCTGTTCTTTAACCCACGCTACGCTATACCCCAGCTCATGAACCGCTTCTTTCATTATATTTCCATCCATGATAATCGTTTGAGGTAATCTTGTATGTTCTTCTTTCAGTACTAAATCTTCACGCGTAACGTTCTGCTTTTCTTTTTTTAACAGCACGCTTAATTCGCCGTTTGTTTCGAGCATGGCAAAAGCGACGTCTTCCACATAAAAGATGTCTTTTTTGCGAAGCTGTTCCATGAGCTCATCTACGGTATATTTTTCTTTTTTTACATTTTCCTCAAGGATTTTTCCTTCTTTAATGAGGATCGTCGTCGTCCCTTCCACCGCTTTTCGAAAGCTTATACTTTTTAACGATACGTTTGAGACAAAAATAAGAAACGATGCCCACACTAAAATCGCGACTACCCCATGACTTGCCTGTAAATCTACGTCCATTGAAATGGTTCCCGCAATATCACCAATCGTAATGCCAACGATATATTCAAAAAAAGAAAGTTTAGATAACTGTTTTTTTCCTAACAGCTTTGTAATAAAAAACAAGCCAAGTAAAATCAGCACTGAACGAAGTACTACTTCCATCCAATGATTCAACGCATGCACCTTCTTTACTAAAATTGATGTGTCCTTTATTTTGTGCATATTTGTATGTATCAAAGCAGATTTTCATCTTCCATTATTTACATACCTTTCACGGCAGGTTAGAGTAGAAAGAAGTAGGAAAAAAATTGGGGGACTTACGATGAACGATGAAGTGTTAACCATATTTAACAACCAACAGGAGCGCATAGGAACCGCGTCTCGCAAAGAAGTTCACGAAAAAGGCTATTGGCACGAAGCGTTTCACTGCTGGTTTGTCAGCCGCGAAAATGATATAGACTATATTTATTTCCAAATTCGCAGCGAGCAAAAGCAAGATTACCCCGGTGCACTCGATATCACAGCTGCCGGACATTTGCTTCATACAGAAACCGCTAAGGACGGTGTAAGAGAAATTCACGAAGAGCTCGGCGTCAACATTTCATTTGATGAATTGCTTCCTTTAGATGTCTTTAAATACGAAGTATCTCAGCCGCACTATGTTGATAAAGAATTTGCGCATGTATTTTTATACTACAGCTCTCACCCTCTTAGTGCGTTTACGTTGCAGCAAGAAGAAGTATCAGGACTTGTAAAAGCTCCGTTTTCTCACTTTTGCGAACTGTGGCTTGGAAATCAAACAGAACTGATCATTGAAGGGATAACAAATGAAAAAGAGCCAATTCACCGTACAGCACATAAAAGTGAATTTGCTCCCCATCCCAAAGCTTACTATAAAACAATTATTGCATGTATTAGTCAGCAGCTGAATTCAGCAGAAAAAGCTTAGAATCCTAAGCTTTTTTTGCTGAAAAAATCATATATGTTGCACTGCCAAGCGCAACAAGCTTGCCGCTGCTGTCTTCAATTTTCACTTCTCCAACAGCAAGCGTTTTGCCGCGGTGAGACAATGTAGACTTTGCAACTAAATAATCACCTATACCCGGCCTTGTGTAATTTACTTTTAACTCAACTGTACTGGCACTTTCCTCCTCAGAAAGAGAAGAACGCACAGCCGAACCAACAGCCGCGTCGATAAGCGTGGCAATAACGCCTCCATGAACCGTTCCTCTTCCTTGCAGAAGCTGTGGTTGAATCGTAATTTTCAACTCTGCATATCCTTTTTCAAGCAGCGTTTCTTCAATGCCAATATAATCCCAAAACGGAATCATCCCTTTACTCGTTCGTTTCATTAATCTCATCCTTTACATAAATAAGCTATGTAGGAAATTCTAGAAAGGCTGGAAAACTCCTGTTTTTACATACAAAAAGCGCCTGCTCTTTATCTTTAGCAAGCACTTTTTATTTCTCTATTTTTCAAATAAAAACTGTACTTTGTTTTCTTTCCATTCTAACTTAGCGTTAAAAGTCTTGTCGCCTTTTTTAAAACCTTCAATCAAATCTGTCTGTCCTTCGCTTAACAGCTTTTTTAAATTAGCTTGAGTAACTGTTTTACCTAAAATCTTTTTTGATACGGTAAATGTACATTTTGTTTTTGCATAGTTTGAGCATCCGTAAAAGGAACCTTTATCGACTACTTTTCCGTCGCAAAGCTTACATGGACCAAACGATTTAGAGGAAAAACTTTTACCTTTTCCCTTGCCTTTTCGCTGAATGGATTCAGTGTCATATCCGCTGAAGTTCCACTTGCTTTCTGCTTCGACAGCGTCTTCAATAATTTTAGCTGACAGTTTCTTTGTTTGTTCCATAAAGGCAGCGGCCGATGCTGCTCCTTCTCCAATTTCAGCTAGACGCTGCTCCCACTTAGCCGTCATTTCTGGTGAAGCTAAAATTTTATCTCCAATCGCGTCAATCAATACCTTTCCTTTATCAGTCGCAAACACTTGGTTTTTTTTCACATCAATATATTTACGATCTTTAAGCATTGTAATGATTCCAGCACGCGTTGCTTCTGTTCCTAAGCCTTCTGACTTTGCTAGAATTTTCTCCAGCTCATCGTTATCTAAATGCTTACCCGCTGTCTTCATCAGTGTAATCAACTGACCTTCGGTGTAGCGTTTTGGAGGCTGTGTTTTGCCTTCTTTTACGTCTACCTTAATAACTTTACCTTCTTCGCCTTCTTGAACATTCGGAAGAATGACATCGTCGTCTTTCTCATTTTGAAAAATTACCTTGCGCCAGCCTTCTTGAATTTGCTGCTTTCCTTTTGAAATAAAAGCTGCTCGCTTTTCCACAAGTGTCGTAATCGTTGTGTAGTCGAAAATCGCTTTTTCGTAGTGTGCTGCAATTAGCCGTCTTACGACTAAGTCATAAATTTTCTGTTCGTCTCCTGACAGTTTGCTAGGGTCCTTCACTTGTTCCGTTGGGATAATCGCATAGTGATCGCTCACTTTTTTTGCATTTACGTAGCGTTTATTTCCTAGAATTGAAGAGTACGGAAGCGGAAATAAATGTTCGTATTCAGAAAAAGCGCTCAGCTTTTCTAAAATCTCAGGAAACGTTTCCGCTTCGCCTTCTGTTACGTAGTTTGAGTCTGATCGTGGATAAGAAACAATTCCTTTCTGGTACAGCCCTTGCAGCACATCAAGCGTCTTTTTAGGTGAAAACTTAAACGCTTTATTCGCCGTTGCTTGAAGTGATGATAAGTTAAATAATAAAGGCGGCTGGAACTCTTTTCGCTCCGTTACGAGTTCATGAACTTGTGCGTCTTTTCCTTCGCAAAACTGAGCAATTTTATACGCCATTTCTTTTTCTTTAAGACGCGACTCTCCGTCTTGATACCATTTGCCTTCATACTTTTTTCCTTCAATATCAAACTTAGCAAGCACTTCCCAAAAAGGCTCTGATTTAAAATTATCAATTTCCTTTTCACGCTTTACAATTAAAGCAAGCGTTGGTGTCTGCACGCGCCCTGCTGAAAAAACATCTGACATCCCATGCTTTTTCAATAAGATACTATACACGCGTGAAGCATTCATCCCAACGACCCAATCCGCGCATGCTCTTGTATAGGCTTCATAATAAAGGTTGCGCGTGTCGCTTTCGTCTTTTAACTGTTGAAACCCATCATAAATGGCTTTTGGCGTTAACGAAGAAATCCACAATCGCTTCATCGGCTTATGCACACCTGACAGCTGAATGATATTACGAACGATTAATTCTCCTTCGCGCCCCGCATCTCCCGCATGTATAATTTCTGTGACCGTCGGCTTTTTAAGCAATTTTTTTACCACTTGAAACTGCTTTGCTTTTGAGCGCGTCACTTCATATTGAAAACGGTCTGGAATCATCGGCAGCGTGTCAATTGACCACTTTTTCCACTCCGGCTTATAATCTTCCGGGCTCACAAGCTGACATAAATGCCCCACTGCCCACGTTACATATGCTCCGTCTGTAAACACTTCATTCGGTGGAATCTCTAAATAGCCGTCGTGACGCTTCGGCTTGAACTGTGAAGCGAGCGTCGATCCTTGATCCGGCTTTTCTGCAATAATTAACTTCATGTATTTAATCACCTTACATTTCAAATTTCCATGTGAAACTTATTCAGTTTTATTATTTTATCATAGAAAGAGCTGTTGGAGTATGAATGGGGAGAAAAGTAGTTTCAATGAGAAATACATATCCCATTTTAAAAGCGTGTCAGTGTCCGTTATACTTTTTCAATAAAAAAGCTGTAGATTATTTTCTACAGCTTCGATACACATCTAAAATTTTCTAATAACAGCGATTATCCTATTGACTGAAACACGTCTCTTTTAGGACATGTTATGAAATAATTAATAGCCAAATATACAAACCAACAAGCGTAATAAACAATGTCGGAATCGTTAAAATAATACCCGTTTTAAGATACGTTCCCCAGGAAATTTTCACGCCTTTTGTTGACAGAACATGAAGCCATAAAAGCGTTGCTAAAGAACCAATCGGGGTAATTTTCGGACCTAAATCCGATCCAATGACGTTTGCATAAACGAGCGCTTCCTTGATTGTGCCAGCTGCGTGTGTTGCATCGATTGCTAGTGCATCAATCATAACGGTTGGCATATTGTTCATAATTGATGAAAGAATAGCGGCAGTGAATCCCATGCCAATTGTTGCCGCAAACAGTCCATGACTAGCCGTTGCTTGGATCACATCAGCCAGAATTTCTGTTAAACCAGCATTACGCAAGCCGTATACAACGACATACATGCCGATAGAAAAAAAGACAATGGCCCATGGAGCTCCCTTTAGCACTTTTTTTGTATGAACCGCTCGGCTTTTTTTTGCCATCATCAAAAACAGAATAGCAATAATACCTGCGATGATTGAAACAGGGACGCTAAAGAATTCTCCAATTAAATAGCCTAGCACTAGCAAAACTAAGACAATTCCAGATAGTCGGAACATCTTTTCATCTTTGATGGCATCCACTGGCTTCTGCAAATCTGCTACATTGTATTTCTTAGGAATTCTTTTGCGGAAATACAGATACAAGACCATAATACTTGCAAACAGAGAAACTAAATCTGGAACAATCATGCGTGATGCAAATTCAGAAAAGCTAATGCCAAAGAAGTCGGCTGATACGATATTCACTAAGTTACTAACAACAAGCGGCAGCGAAGTTGTATCCGCAATAAATCCACTTGCGATAATAAACGGAAAAACCATTTTGTCGTCGAACTTTAATGCCCGAACCATGGCTAAAACAATGGGTGTTAAAATCAAAGCTGCTCCGTCATTAGCAAATAGCGCTGCTACAACGGCTCCAAGAAGAGATACGTAGACAAACATACGCACGCCGTTCCCTCCTGCAGCTCTAGCCATATGAAGCGCTGCCCATTCAAAGAAACCAATTTCATCTAAAATTAAAGAAATAATAATAATAGCAATAAACGTAAGAGTCGCATTCCACACAATGCTGGTTACCTCAAGAACGTCTTGAAAATCAACAACGCCTGCCAGTAAAGCAAGGATAGCTCCCCCGCAAGCCGACCAGCCGATTGACAAATTCTTCGGCTGCCAAATGACAAAAATTAGTGTTACTAAAAAAATCAATGATGCTAGTACAACTGATGCCACTTTTTAAACCTCCAATTATTCACAACAACTAATACGCAGTCCTTGTTTTTCTAGCTCTTTTAAACGTTCGTCCTGACTTGGTACAGATTCAAGTATACCTAGAACAAACTCATAGTACTGGCTTTCTTTATTAAGAGAATAAAAAACCCATTGCCCTTTTCTTCTTTCCTTCACAAGCTCAGCATCTCTTAATTTTCGCAAATGCTGACTAATTGAAGGTTGGCTAGCTTGATAGATATCCACGAACTCACACACACAACATTCATTGTTCTCTATTAATTTCACCATCGAAAGCCTTGTTTTATCTCCCAATAATTTTAAGATTTGAGCCGCCTTTTCAATACTATCTATAGATTTTGTACTCATTAATGAACACCTCCTACTCCCTTTCAGCTGATGTATAAATGGGCTTATGTATTAATGCTTCATTACTATAATTGATTTTTAACTGATTTACAATTTTTTAGTGAACTAAGAGTGATTTAGTAGTTGTTTAAGGATTGGATTTAAGAAATTATTTTTCCCTACTAATTTAAGTCAAATCTAACATACGATAATATAGATATGTTTTCTCGTAAAAATGCTCCTAATGTCCTTGGACAAACATACATACTTATTTTGTCTATCTGAATAAAATATAGAGAAAAATAAGAAAGGATGATTACGATTAAAAAACATTATTCCTATTATAATCCGCAAGATGGTAAATATTATGTAGACAAGCCTTACTCTCTTAGAGACGATAAAGTATCTCCCTCTGCTGCCCCTAAAATCCCTTTAAAAAATACAGCCGACAGAGCTTATAAAATTCCTGTATTCCTCAGCCACCCTTCTATGCTTAATGCTACTCAAACAAGATTTCTTAATCGTTTAATTGATGAAATTGAACGTGCTCTTCTTTTCCCTCGTACACTGCCTGATACGGAGCAATATCCTAATAAAACGATTACAAGCGTTCGCCGAATGATCCTCTCTAGCTATGGATTGATTGCGGTGAATATGCAGCAAGTCTTCGCCAATTATACCATGACGAATATTCCCGGCGGTACACCTCCGCCACCATCATGGGAAGGTGCTCCATTTTTACAAATAGAGCCAAGCATGGGTTACCAACGAGGCCTGCCTTTACTTCTTATCAAAGAAGCAGGTGTCAATAGTATAGGCGTATGGAATCCATCAGTAGTTCCGTTCTTTATCATTGAATGGGATTCTTCAAAGCCGCTTGATGAGTTTTTTAACCGTGTTGAATGGAGAGAAATATTTCAAAACTGGGTAGCTCAAGTACGAAATGGCTATTTTATTCAAACACAGCCTTCCTATCGATATGGCCCAGATGATCTATAGAAATCACTTCAAACGAAGAGTACTTTCGAAAGCTATTTCTATAAACAACGTTGAAATGTGAGGTGAATATAATTGACTCTAATTACTAGTGGGACATGCGTAGGAGTTCTATATCGAGCTAATGCCGGTGCATCATGCAGAAACGGGTACTGTGTTCATAATGGAAGATTAGTAGGCGGTGTCATAAGCTCAAATGCCGGTACCTTAACGGTTACAAGAAGCATCGATAACACAAAGTTACAGACCTATAATGGTATTCTTCTAAGTCACCGAGCCGTAAATCGAACGACAGGGCAAGTCACGCAGCAATATTTGTATTTTAGAAAAAATCAATTGGAAAAGGTAGAAGTCACACCTTATACACAATATAGTGACCCTAGCTGTCAAAGAGAAAGTCATTACAACATCCCTGATATTATCTATCCCGGTGAATGTGTAGGAATCAGATATCGGTCAGAAGATGAATGGCATATAGGAAACGGGCGATATCTATATTGGACAGGCCAAGTGAATCACTGTATATTTGATGAACGTCCACAAAGTACAAATAGACAATTTTTACGTCAGATTTGGTACGTACACTGGATACTTGACCCAAAAAACGAACGAAATATTATACCTCAAAAGACCTCCAGAGGGCCTGGATCTCCAAGAGGTGAACGTAGAATTTATGCTTTTAAGAATCTGCTTCCAGCTAATGGTGAGACGGTCCTTGTAAAAGCTGCTTCTCCTGTAAATTCTGCTTCTTGGCCTTTTCGTATTATCTATCAGTAAGAAAAACAGATTGTAATCCTTAATGCTATTACAACTCCCATCCTCCACCTAGTTTCCTCTCAAAATCCCACAAATAGGCCGAGGTTAATTTGAACTGCCCCTCCAATGGTTAACCATTGGAGGGGCAGTTTCTTATGACTTTCTGTTTTTATTTGTCCATACGCTTCTCTACTTTATTTCCTTGTACTGCTTCCCTTTTTCTCTTTTTTGTAAGAAAATAGAGGCACTAATCCAAGAGGTAATCGGAATAATAATGGCTACACCAATGCCCCCGCTTAAAATAGAAATGACTTCTGCACAAAAGGTTTTTGAATTGATAATGTCTCCAAACGAATACGACAATCTCTTAAACCAGATAATTAACGTCAAATATCCGCCTACAAAGGCAAAATACAGTGTATTGGTTGTGGTGCCCAAAATATCTCTTCCGATTTTCAAACCAGAATTGAAGAGATTCTTTTTAGTTACGGACGGATCATGAACAAATAATTCATTCATAGAAGACGAAATAGATAGCGAAATATCAATGATCGCTCCTATGGCACCCATAATAATTGTACAAATGGCTATTTTAGCAAAGTCAATTCCAACATAAAGTGAAAAAGCGTTAATTTCTTCTTCCTGTTCTTCTCCAAATCCTTGAATCATTGCATGATGTTCAATAATAAAAATAAAGAGTACTAAAACAGCTAAGGTAATAATCGTTGAAACAAACGCAGCAAGCGTTTTATGATTGAATTTATTAATATAAAATAAATTAATGCAGCTAATGATTGTACAAGCGATTAACGTAACAACAATCGTATTTTTTATAGACAGCATAAAGAGAATGGTGAGAAAAATAACGCCAAAATTCAAGAACAGCGCAAGGAAAGACCGGATTCCTTTTTTTCCGCCCACAACACTCATCAGAATAAATAAAATAAGAGCAAGCAATAGTAAAACGTTCACTTTCTGTTCCCCTTTCTAAAAATAAAAAGAATCGAAAGATAGAGTGTAATGGGAATCGTTAAAACAATGCCAATGCTGCCAGTAAGAGCACGGATTAACTCCAAGGAGAAATTCATCGAAAACGTATATCCTAAAGGAGAGCCATTCTTTAAATAAAGAAGAACCATTGGGATTGTTCCGCTTATATATGAAAAAAATAAAATATTCGTCATAGCTCCCATGATGTCTCCACCAATTTCTTTGCCTGATTTCAGTAAATCTTTGCGCGCAATCTCTTTATTTTTTTCATATAGTTCATAGACAGAAGAAGTAATCGTAATCGCTACATCCATAACAGCTCCTAAAGATCCTATTAATACCTCACTCATAAATATTTTTTGAGGAGGAATCGTCACAAACTCCATTCCTTCATAATGAAGGCCATTAGAATCTGTTAGTTGCATGACACCATACGCGATTAAAAGAGAAACAAATGTACCTATTAAAGTTGAAATAATTGCTACATGCGTTTTTTCTTTATTACCGCTTACTAATAACAAAGAAATAACCGTAAAAAGAACGACCGCAACAATACATACAGCTAGCAAGCTCACATTTCCTAGTGCTAAATATACATTGAGGGCCCCGATTAAAAGAACAATATTAATAAATAAGCTAATGATTGAATAAAAACCTTGTTTTCTTCCAATAGCCAGCAAAATTAATATAAATAAACCAGCGACAGCGGTAACCTGCTTGTCCCGCTTCACTCCTTCAATCGTTCCATTTAGAGCATGCTGTGAATTCTTTTCTAAGGAGACAAAAAGATCTGTTCCGACAGTATACTTTTGATCATAAGCACCTGAATATGAGTACGTATTCTCTAAATGGATAAGCCTTCCTTTATATTTTCCGTTCATTATTTTAGCAACAATTTCCTGAGAGTATACGGTATCTTTGTTATGATTTAAATCAGCAGATTTGTTTTTTTCTACAACATTCGTCTTCACTACCTGAGCTATTGGTTTTTTATAAAGAGAATAATTGTGGTTTGTTACAATGAGCGCTATACACAAACAGCAAATCCCTAATATGTAGAGAAAAATTTGTTTCCGTGATGATTTATTGGACTTTATTTTCGAAAAAAGGTTCCTTATGTGCTGAGCATACAAAGTAGACATAAATACTTTCCTTTCTGGTTATCAGTTGAACGCAGAGCTTTTGAACATGAAGAGACTGCAAAGAGATCCAAATTCCCTTTGCAGTCTTTTCATTCGTTTATTATGAGCGTTATAGAGCAAGACATACTCCAGGTACACAAGACGCTTAAACCTGCTGTTTTTTCCTTCCGTACTGTATCAGAGAAAAATGAAATTATAGTGAAAACATAGAACGATTTATCTACTTCACTAGTTTTTTATGACTATCTTATATAATCATAGGAATATAAAAACAAATAGAAAACTGCCTGCGCTATAATAAGTTGACTTTATAGCTACTAATTAGTTATAAAGCTCATGAAAAGCGACAAATAGTTGCTAAAAACAAGGAGGTTATTTCATGTTAACGAAAAAAACACTTGTCATGCTTTCTACTCTTACGCTTGCAACAACATGCGTAGCATTCAGCACTCCAACTACTGAAGCAGCTACTAAAGATGCCTACTCACAAAAAATTGAAGCTAAAGCAGAAACGAGGCCTACGCTTCGTAAAGGTTCCCACTCTAGCTACGTAAGAGACTTACAGCAAAGCTTAAAGGATGTGAAGTATAACACATCAGTTGATGGCATTTTCGGTACGCGAACGCAAACTGTAGTAAAAGAATTTCAAACCGATCACCGCTTGTCTCCAGATGGTATTGTTGGCCCCTTAACATGGGCAGCTTTAGATGAGAACAAGGTAGAAAGAAAGCAATTTCCTGTCAGCACGGCTATTGCATTCGGTAAAAAAGAACTCGGTGACAACATTGTCTTCAGTACAGACGACCGCTTACGGAAAGATAACAACGATAAAGCTTACTATAGATTCGTAGCAAAAAATAAAGACTGGATGGATCAAGGGGGATCAGGTACCATAGGCTGGTATCATATTTACAAAAGTGGAGATGTGATTGAAGAATCCAATTAAATCTATTTGCAGATAACCGTTCGAAAAAAGCCTTTATAATCACTCTTTTGAGTGATTTACTGCCCGCCTTACAGAATGCTAAAATTTAAAGGAATCATTCCGTAGGTATTTTACTTGAACAAGAACAGCTGCTACTCCCCTTAGCTGTTCTTGTTATTTTTTTAAGTAAACATACAAAAAGCAGCATGTAAACATTCCACACGCTGCTTTTTGCAATTACATGACTACTCTGTGGGTCGAGGTCCTGCTTCTCGTCCTGAGCTTTCTACCGTTAGTATTGGCCGAACGGTGACATCTTCATTTACACGAATTTGGCACGATAAGCGCAAATGATCTTCAATTGAACTTTCTGAGTATGCATTTTTCTCCGCATGTGTTAAATCACAATATTCACCTTCGAGCACTTCTACCCTGCAAGTCGTGCATTTAGCTTTCCCACCGCACCGATGAAGAATATTTATACCGTTGTCTTCGAGTGCCAAGACAAGCTTTTTTCCTTTTGCCACTTCAAAACTGCCGTATCCTAAAACGGTTACTCTTGGCATATATCTCCCTCTTTCCCTCTACTGTATCCAAGCGATTTGAATTACACTCTATGCAGTTTTTTTGTTGCATGCCTAAGTTGCAATCCATTATTTCTACTGATTGCGACGTCTGTTTGTACGTTACAGACCCCTTTTACATGCCTAGATCCAATTAAGAAGACCATCGTTTTGTAATACGGCCACTAAAACGACAAGCCCAAGTATAATAACAGGTATCAGTGCCTTTAAAATTTGGTACTTAGATAATTCTATGCGCTGAGGCTCCTTTAACAAATGACTTTGATTTAACTCAGTATTGCTTTCACTTTCTTTATGATTCATGTTCCTCTGCCTTTCTATTTTTTTATAGTGCGGTTCGTATCTACTTCTGCTGAAATAACAAAACTAGACACAAGGTTTCTTCATAAAAACCATCTTAACCTTTTTAAGAACATGCTATACTAACAATTCTGTTTTAAAATAAGTCTCTATCATATGTTTTAAACAAACAAATTTACCCTATTTCCCTTCTTAATAGCGTTTCTCACATCGCTAAACGCACAAGCAAGGTCGTTATTTATAATCAAAAGTAAAACCCCATAACGAGTCATGGGGTTTTACTTCGTACGTTGATTTTTTGGAATTTTAATTTGTTTAATATCTCCTAGCACATAAATATAAAAAATTAAGCCTAGCAACAATACAATTCCCGCTACCATAAAGCTTAGGTTAAAAGAACCTGTTTTATCTAAAAGGTACCCTGTTAAAGCTGTAGCTATAATTCCTCCAAACAAATTATTAGCTAAATTAACAATAGAACTAAGAAGGGAAATAGAGCCTGCAGGTGCAATTTCTGCAGAAATAGACCAGCCGATTGGTGCGGTTGCAGATATACCTGCCAGTCCAATCGAGATACAAATCATCGCTAAGACGACACTATTAGTGAAAATAGAGCCTAAAAAAACAAACCCTAAGCATAATCCTATAACAATGATGGTGCGATATACTTTTTGACTGTCATAACCTTTTTTTATGAGGTAATCAACAAGCCACCCACCTACTAAAATGCCAGCAAATGTAGCAATTAGCCAAGGTACTGCCGTAAGCAGGCCCGATGACATGATATCCATACCGTATTTTTCTTTTAAAAAAGTTGGCAGCCACGTTAACAGTAAATTAAACGTATATCCATAGCCTGTAAACCCAATCATTAGCCCCCAAACTTTTCGATTCGTAAATAATACTTTCAAGGTATGTAAAAATTTTGATGTTTGCTCATCGTTTGCATTTAGATTATTTTCTTGAATATACTTCAGCTCATCATCTGATATGCGTCTATGCTTTTCTGGCTTTTCGTAATAAAACCAAAACAGCAGCGTAAACAGCACGTTTATAATTCCAATAGATAAAAATGCTGTGCGCCAATCAAATTTGGTGATGAGAAACGCTACAAGAGGCGCGCCAAGTACATTCGAAAATTTGGCCGCTGAATCAAACAAAGAATTTGGTAAGCTTCTTTCATTTGGAGGAAACCATAGCGACGTAGCTTTTGATGCTGCCGGAAATGCAGAAGCACTCATTATTCCTATTAAAAATCGGACAATATAGAGAAGAAGTTTTCCTTGCAAAAAAGCCATCGACATCGTTAATAAACTCCAAATCACCATACCGACTCTTGTCACCCATGCTACTCCGAACCGATCAAGCAAGCTTCCCGCAGGTATTTGCATAATCGTATAAGAATACGTATAAATAGAAAAGACGATTCCAAGCTCTGTTCCCGTTAAGTGAAATGCATCTTGTATTGCAGGAGCGGCCACTGACACCGCTACACGATCAAAATAGTTTAAAATAATCATACTGCTTAACAAAGATGAAATGAACCATCGTGTGCGTCCTGTTCGCTTTACTGTATGTTCACTCATAGCTAGCTCCTTTCATCAGTAGTTTGTTCGTTTTATTACCGTAGCATTCTACTTAATACCGCAGCTAGAAGACACTACATAAAACCTACGCTCACCATACCCATAAAAAATACTTTTGTCCAGCTTTTTTCTCGCTAACAGTCTATTTTGCTGAAAGCTCATCTTCCGTTACCCACTTATGATTTTTCACTTTCTCTCCGCCTGTAGTCGGCGTGTAGTCTACCATATATACCGTTGTTTTTTCGGCTGAATCAATCGTTGCTTTTGCCCCTTTCATACCTTTCATATGATCTGCTTCAAGCGTCACTTCGCTGCCTGGCTTTAACTGCTCGTTACCCGCATCTTTTATTTCTTCTTGAATAACCCACTTATGATTTTTTACTTTTTCCCCGCCAGTCTTTGGCGTATACGAAACGGTATAGGCCGTAGTATCGTAAGCACCAACAATCGTTGCTTCAGCCCCGTTCATGCCTTTCATATGATCAGCTTTCATAACGGCTTTATCTCCAACTTTATATGTTGGATTCTCAGCTTGCTTTAATCCTTTTGGAACCTCTCCTGAACTAGAGTGATTCATCTCTGAGTGATCGTGCATGGATTCATTTTTGTCAGCTGAAGGTTTTTCATGACTAGAATCGTTTCCGCATCCGCTTAGTCCAATAATGACAGATGCACCAAGAATAAATAGCTGTTTTTTCATGACAGTCCCTCTTTTCCACCTAATAAATTTTAAAATAAAAATCCTTTAATCCTTAGAAACAACTTATCTTTGCATACTCTTCTTCTTTTCTTTATTGTAGCCAGACTTTGTGCAGATTTTGTGAAGATGAAGGTAATTAGGTACGAAAATTTCCTATGCCTAAAAAAGGCCTTCGTATGAAACACTTACCACTAGGAAAAAGTATAAAAATAAAAGGAGGAAAGAAACATGCTAAAAATACGCTTTGCTCTATCCTCACTCTTACTTGTAGTTAGCTTGGTGATGGGAGCCCCCTTTGCTTCCGCACAGTCCACGCTCTCACCTAGCGTACAAAAGATAGAAGTAACGTCCATTAAAATGAAAACACTCAAAACGTTTATCGATGAACAAGATATGAATACATTCACCAATAGTATAAAAAAGGCTGAGCGCATGAAACTTCTCTTAGATGAAGAGTCTGCTGGGAGCATCGATTGCAAAATGACTATTACCTATGGAGATGGTTCTAGCCGTCATTATTTCATTTGGATTATGGATGATGGACGTGATGTGTTAATTGCTCAGCAAAAGCATCCAGAAGACCTTCATCTTAAAGGATATGAATTGAATCAAAAAAATTCCTTGCACCTGACAAAGCTGCTAAAGAATATTCTTTAGCAGCTTTGTTTTACATCACTTTCACCGAAAATGGCTTGGTGACCCAAATATTTTTTAGTTTATATTTCCCACACAGCATATACTGCTATAACGGCAAGCACGTACAAAATAGCTGAGAGGATCCACTTTTTCATACCTTATAGCCTCACTCTCTGCAATCGCAGTGCATTTAATACAACCGATACGGAACTAAAAGCCATCGCGGCACCAGCAACCCAAGGAGCTAACAGCCCAACTGCTGCAATTGGAATACCGAGCGTGTTATAACCCATCGCCCAGAATAGATTTTGCTTGATATTAGAAATCGTTTTTCTACTCATTTCAATCGCATCTGCAATGCTCATCAAGTCTCCTCGCATCAGCGTAATATCAGCGGCTTCCATCGCTACATCCGTTCCTGTTCCGATGGCCATTCCAATATCAGCTAACGCAAGTGCAGGAGCATCGTTAATACCGTCTCCTACCATTGCGACTTTTTTACCTTGCTGCTGAAGCTTTTTCACTTCTTCTGCTTTGCCTTCTGGCAACACTTCTGCTATAACGTGCTCAATACCCGCTTGCATCGCAATAGCCTGAGCTGTTTGACGATTATCTCCGGTAATCATCATCACTTCTAAGCCCATCTCTTTTAACCTAGAAACTGCTTCTTTAGAAGTCTCTTTAATAGTGTCTGCAACAGCAAGCATGCCGGCATATTTTCCGTCAAGAGCAACGAGCATGGCCGTTTTTCCTTCTCGTTCTAAATTTGTCATTTCTTCTAAAGCTGCATCAATATTCACTTTATGTTGGTTCATAAGCTTTCTTGTTCCTACTAACAGCTCTCGTTCTTGTACAGTTGCCCTTACTCCATGCCCTGGAATCGCTTCAAAAGATAACGGATCTTGAATTTCTATACCTTTATTCTTTATACCTGCTACGAGTGCTTGAGCTAGAGGATGCTCTGATAAACGCTCAGCCGATGCGACTAACTGCAATAGCTCATTTTCTTCGTAGCCCTGTGCAATACGTACATCGGTTAGCTCAGGCGTTCCATTTGTAACAGTTCCCGTTTTATCTAAAAGAATTGTATCGATTTTATGCGTCGCTTCTAAATGCTCGCCGCCTTTAAACAAAATACCAAATTCTGCTGCGCGGCCCGACCCCGCCATAATGGAAGTTGGAGTAGCTAAACCTAATGCGCATGGACATGCAATCACTAATACGGCAATAAGCTTTTCTAAAGCCGGTGCAAATTCGCCAGGCACAATCCAAATGTACCAGACAAAGAACGTAAGAAGAGCAATTCCAACCACAATTGGCACGAATATACCTGAAATATAATCAGCTAATCTCTGAATAGGGGCTTTAGACCCCTGCGCTTCTTCTACTACTTTAATAATTTGCGCAAGCGCCGTCTCTTTTCCAACGTTTGTAGCTTTTATTTTTAGAAAACCATTTTTATTGAGTGTGGCTCCAATTACTTTATCTCCAATACTTTTATCTACCGGTACGCTTTCCCCTGTCAGCATGGACTCATCTAAAGCCGATTGTCCTTTAATAATCTCTCCGTCTACAGGTACTTTTTCACCGGGTTTAATAAAAATAACTTCGCCTTTTTGCACTTCTTCCACTGGAATTTCAATTTCCGCTCCGTCTCTTACTACAACGGCCGTTTTAGCTTGTAAACCCATCATCTTTTTAATTGCTTCTGAAGAACGGCCTTTGGCATTGGCTTCAAATAATTTCCCTAAAAGAATCAGCGTAATTAATATAGCACTCGTTTCATAGTAAAGCTGAGTAGTATGAGCAGATGAGCCAAGCGATTTAAGAGAAGAGTATAAACTATAGAAATAAGCTGCGCTTGTACCTAGTGCTACTAAAACATCCATGTTGGCACTTTTGTTACGAAGAGCTTTAAATGCGCCTATATAAAATTGCTTACCTACGACGAATTGAACAGGCGTAGCTAAAGCGAGCTGAACCCACGGATTCATCAGCATATGAGGCAAAGGAATAAACGACGTAAACGTAAAATGACTAACCATTGCCCATAATAACGGTACGCTTAAAATAAATGAAAACCAAAACTTCCCTTTTTGTTTACTCAGTTCTTTTTCTCTGTAGCTTTGCTCTTCTTCTTTTTCTTCTGACTTTAGCTTGGCTCCGTATCCAAGCTTTTCAACTCGCTGCGTTATGTCTTGCGGATCTATTTGAGAAGGGCTGTATTCAACAGAAGCCGTTTCTAAAGCAAGGTTAACACTTGCCTTTGTCACGCCTTCTAATTTGTTTAACCCTTTTTCAATCCGAGTCGAACAAGCGGCGCACGTCATGCCCGTAATAGCAAATTCGGCTTTTTCACTTACAACTCCGTACCCAAGCTTTTCGATTTTTTCTTCAAAGGCCTGTGGACTTGTTTTAGACGGATCAAATATGATAGTAGATCTTTCCAAAGCCAAATTCACATTTGCTTCTTTTACACCTTCTATTTTTTTTAACCCTTTTTCAATCCGGTTAGAACACGCTGCACATGTCATACCCGTAATTTGCAAGGTGGCTTCTTTTTGTTTGTCACTCACCGTGTTTCGCCTCCTGTCACATACCTACAAGGGGTATATTTTTCTCCTAAATCAAGCGTGCGAAGGTATTCGCACGCGATGCTGTTTATGCTACGTCATAACCTTGGTCATCAATAGCTTCTTTAATATCTTCGACCGTTACTTGACTTGGATCAAATGCAACCGTTACTTTTGCATCTTCTAAGCTTACTTCTACGCTTTTAACGCCATTAAGTTCTCCTACGCCGCCTTCAACAGCTTTGACACAATGACCGCAAGACATTCCTTGTACTGATAATGTTACGTTTTCCATTTCTAGCATCTCCTTTATTTCATTAATCGTTTAATGGTTGTTAATAATTCATCCACTACTTCTTCATCACCAGCTTGCACACGTTCTACAATGCAATGCTTCAAGTGACCTTCAAGCAAAATTTTACTTACACTATTCAAAGCAGACTGCGCAGCTGCGATTTGAGTAATCACGTCGTCACAATACGTATCTTTTTCAATTAATCCTTTAATTCCTCGAATTTGTCCTTCAATTCGATTTAATCGGCTTGTCAGGTTTTTTTTCACTTCTGGAGAATGGTGACTTTTTCTTTCACTATTTATCGTACAACATTTTTCTTCACTATTCATGTGATTCGCTTCGACCATCTAACATCCTCCCTTCATAACTTCATGATACTATACCCCCCTACCCTATGTAAAGCGAAAAGCTGGCTTCTGCTTACTTTATCTTTTCACCAATTTCAGTAGCTATGCTCATATCATTTTCAACTAACATCAACCCACTTATAGCCTATTCCCCATACGGTTTGCAAGTATTCGTCTACGGGAAAGCCCGCTTTTCTAAGCTTATCCCGAACATTTCGCACATGAGAGTCAATAGTACGGTCTCCAATCTCCGCCTCATATCCCCACACTAACACAAGCAAGTCGTCTCGGCTGAACACACGATTTAAATGCTGAAGAAGTAACCCCACCAATTCAAACTCTTTAGGCGTTACTTGAATCTGCTGATCTTTATATTGTAATACGTGATTTTCCTTGCTCCATACTAACCCTTTGTAGGTGATTTCATGTTTTTCCTTTAACGAACGTCTAAGAACCGCACCGATGCGTGCAACCAATTCTTCTTCGCTAAACGGTTTGGTAATATAGTCGTCTGCCCCTATATTTAATCCTTTTACTACATCTAACGTTTGACTGCGAGCTGTGAGCATAATGACCGGTAGATCAGACATTTTTCTTACTTTTTGACAAATCTCCCACCCATCTTCGCTTGGCATCATAATATCTAATAACATCAAATCTGCTTTGTTACCTTCATAAAGATAGCGCAGCGCTTCTGTGCCTTTTTCAAATTTTATACATGTAAATCCGTTTGGCAGCAGATAAAGTTCTAGTAAATCCAGCATCCTTGCTTCATCATCTACTAATAAAATAGTTGCCATCCTATCCATCCTCTCTTAATACAATCTCTACAGTCGTTCCTTTTCCCGTCTCGCTTGTGATTGTTATTTCTCCTCCATGAGCTTCTACAATCTCCTTTACAATTGATAAGCCTAATCCGTAGCCTCCGCTTTTTCTCGAGCGGGATTTTTCCACTCGATACAGCTTGTCAAATACGTAAGGTAGATCTTTTTCTGGAATGCCTATTCCTTGATCTTTAATAGTTATTGTCAATGATTCAGCTGATTTTTTTACACTTAAATCAATTTTAGTCCCTTCTTTTGAATAGTTCATTGCGTTATCAAGTAAATTGATAATCACTTGCTGAAATCTTTCAGGATCTAGTGAAACGTAAAGACCTTGAGGGCAGCTTATCTCCAGCTCCAGCTCCTTTTCTTTTAAAGCTAAATGAAAATGCGCGCATACGGTGTGCAAATACGTAGCTAGCTCTACTTTTTGTTTTTGAATAAAAAATGTATGCTGATCCAGCTGAGCCAGCTGAAACAAATCTTTGACTAACTGTGAAATTCTTCCTGCTTCTTCTTCCACAATAGCAAGATACTTATCACGTTCTTGCGGTGTATTAGAAGGCCTTCTTGCTACGTCTGCATAGCCCTTTAAATACATCAAAGGCGTTTGAAGTTCATGTGAAATGCTGCTTAAAAATTCATTTCTCTCTTTTCGTAACCGCTGCAGCTCATTCGCTAACGACTGAATGGACATTCCTAATTGTCCGAGTTCATCTCTTGAATGAGCGCCAAGTTTCACAGACAAATCTCCTTGACTCAGCTTCTCAGTTGCTTTTTTCATTTTGATTAAAGGAGCGGTTATAAATTTAGACAGAGCAAAAATAGTCACAATGGAAAATAAAACGGACACAGCTCCCGCTACGTAAAAATGATGCTGTAGTCTCGCAATCATTTCGTGAATATCCTTTGTGTTTTTGAACATATAAACCGTTCCGAACTGTTGATGGCCTTCTTTAATAGGTGATGCCGTGGCGATATAAGGTTTGCTTTTCCAGTCGCCTTGCATAATTTCACCTTTATATGTAAAAGACTTTCCTTTCCATTTCTCTACTGCTTTTCTTGCACCTTGAATTAAAGGTCTAGACGAACTGATAATTTCCCCTGTTTTATCCGTTATGATAACATCAGTTTCTGCTTCTGATTCCATCAGTGCAACATGGTTAAGCGTAGCAGAATCATGATGCTTCTCTAATACTTCCCGGTGACTGTTTCCTCTTAAACGCAAGCTTTGCAGCTCCTCTGAAATTCGTGTATTGGCAAGACCGCTATATAAATAGAAAAAGAGAGCGGCTTCAATTAGTAAAATGAACATTAAAAACAAGAGTCCAAGCTTAATAGAAATACGATTCATTTATTCACATCCCTTGCTTTCATTATAAAAGTAATAAATGAAGAAACTGTGCAGAATAAAACATACCTAATTAAATAACGATTATTCTTTGACATTTTACCACGGGTATCTGACAGCTTAGCGTATGAAGTAAGTTTATCATACAGCAAATTTCGAACTTACGAAGCGTACAGCAATACATAATCCAAAAGCAAAAAGAAATTGAGACCTAACAAAATCACTCTAATCTAAAGACGAACAAATTGGATAAGGGAGCTAGTATAAATTACTGGTCACACCGCAGTTGATTTTCGTGCAAGACTTCGCTTTCCCCGCAGGAGTCTTCGTCTTACCCTCCAATCAACTGCTAGAAGCAACTATATACATGAAACCTACGTTCACCATACCAATAAAAAAATCCAAACGAGTTGGATTCTTCATCAAGAATCTCGATTCATCGTTCGGATTTTTCTTTAACTAAACTACTTTTACCCCAGCCTCTTTTTATTTAACAATAATAACAGGACATTCTGCAGATTGAGCAACTTCGTGACTTACACTTCCTAGAAAGGTCTCTTTAACAAAGCCCTTTCCTCGGCTTCCTATCACAATGACGTCTTGTTGATTGTCACGTGCGTATTCAATAATTTTCTTTGAAGCGGTGCCTTCTACACCGTATGCCTCATATGGAATACCTGATTGAGTTAAATGATTGTGAGCTTCAGATAAAATATCGCGGTTTTCTTCTTCTATCAGTGCGTCCAAGTCAACGCTAAAAACAGGCTGCTGCAAGTGAATTCTTTCCTTAATATGTACAATTGTCAGCTTATTAGCATTTACGCTTTCAGCTAGTTTACTTGCATGTTGAAGAGCACGAATAGAAGGTGCGGAACCATCAAAGGCGACTAAGATTTTGTTATACATATCAAGAACCCTCTCTCTTTTTGTTCTTTCATGATGTATTACCATCTAGATGCTGTAGATGATAAAGCAACAAATAATAAAGTAAGAGACTTCTTGATTTTTGCTTTATCATCCATACTATACTTTTACCGCTTTCAGAAAAAACAAAACATTTATCCGTTTTTTCCCATATAAAAAGCCTTTGCTCACTAGAAGCAAAGGCTGATTGTTTATGTTGGTAGGTTATTTAACAAACTTCTTTTAACTCTTCAGTTAAACGTAAAAAAGTTTCTTTATCTCTTTTTTCTAAAGACTGATCGATTTGCAGTAAAAGCTGTGCTTTTTTAAAGTCACGAAGAGATTTGTTTAGCACTAGTTGAGCTGCTGTCGCGTCTGATACTTTTACTTCTTCTCGTGTCATTTTGCGGGACGTATAGTTTTCCATTACAAGTCAACTCCTCATCCTTTTCGCTATTATATAAGAAATCATATAATTATTCAAATATTTTTTCTTATTTTTCATTTTAAATTTTACCCCCAAAAACCGAGATTAAGACATAGCGAAATCAATTCAATCTAAAGACAAACAAATTGGATACATGAGCTGAACCGCTTGTGACACCGCTGTTGATTTCCGTGCAAGCGCTAGAAGCATCTACCCACATAAACGAAACCTACGTTCATCACAATAATAAAAAAATCCGAACGAGTTGGATCCTTTATCAAGAATCTCGATTCATCGTTCGGATTTTCTTTCCACTAAAATAATTTTGTCTCAGCCTCTTGTTATCACAACCACTCTGGGCGTGAAGAACCTCGAGGAACGAGAACCGTCTTATATTCCCCTGGAGTTTCCGACATTTCAATTTGTTCTGTAAGCCCTTGGTACAATCCTAAAGGTGTTTGGGCTGTAAAGAGATCCGGTGCAATGTACTCATGCTTCTCTGACGAACCAGCTGTTTGATGAGCATATGTTTTATCATAGATGCCCATTGATAAGATCCATAAAGATACGCGATCTAATGATACACGCACGCGGTAGCTGCCTCCTTCTTTTGCTCTTCTTTCTAGTGCCATTAAAGCACCAACTTCAAGCAGCCAAGAAACCGCATAATCATTTACCACTACAATAGGAGGCAGCTTAGGATTTTCTGGCGATCCTTCTAACGCCATGACTCCCGTTACGCTTCCCGCTGTTTGGTCAAATCCATTTCTTTTTGCCCACTCTCCTTGCGTTCCGTGCAGGTTAACGGTGCAGTGGATGATTCCAGGTTTTAATTTTGCACACTCTTCAGCTGTTAGACCGTATCTCTCTAGGAATCCGTAGCGACGGTTCCCAAAAAAGATATCGGCTTCTTTTAGAAGATCAACCATTTTTTCTTTTCCTTCTTTTTCACCGATATCCAGCGTTGAAGAGCGCATACCGACATTAGACGTAGCGTAAATCGTATCATGCTCCCAATCCGTTGGCTTCCAAATATTTAAGACGTCCGCACCGTGTAAAGCGAGAGCTCTACCAAATCCGGCTCCTGCAATAACGTGACCAAGCCCTAATGCTCGAATACCGTCTAGCGGCGTTTTAGGGTTCTTGGAAAAAGGAATTGGCTCACTTTCTCCAATCTTTTCAATTTCAATCAAAGGAAGCTGCGCTACTTCTTCATACACGGACTCATTCATAAACTCTTCAATTGTCCGCACAACAGGCATAATAACTCCTCGCTCCGCTGCAGCTTTTTCCAATTCTTCTGCATTCCATCCGCGAATCGCTTTTGCCACTGCATCAGGGTCTTCTATACAATTTAATAGCTTGAGCGTTTCATGCTTAGAGCGTGGATACGGATTCAGCGGCATTACCCATTTGCCATCTTTTGTTTGATAAAAGCGAAAGCCTAATGGATTATAAGGATCATTTGCTTTACTCGGTGCGTACCCATTAAGCTTTTCCCATTTTTTATCGTAAAAAGGTGATAATCTTCGAATCGCTTTTCGTAAATCCATATGAATATCTTGACCTTTTCCTCCGCGTATTCTCCAAATTTTTGAGACAGCTACTGACTTAGCAACCAGTGCAATAGCTGCTGCTGAGGCAAGTCGCAGCGTACTAGGAACAATTGGATCTTCTCCGTAAAATGTAATGTTTCCTCCACTGTCTTTTGCTGATAAGCCGACTCCTTGAAGCACATTTTCCAGCTCTTGATAGATATCAAAATCACTATTATCCGTTAAACGATTTTCATTTGCTTTCACAATAGATTTTGTTAGCTGACCTTTCGTAATGTTGCTCATGTGTAGTCCCTTCTTTCCTCGTATAATTACCTCATTATGTCCCTGCTTGCTGAAGTTATGCCCTCATCGAGTTAAATCAAAACACTTTAAATATAACCTTTACGTTAACGTTAATATTATCTTAAAACGAATTTATCATATATCACTTGGGCGAACAAATAATTTGTTTCATAAACAAACAAAAGCGTTTTATGTTTTTGTACATAAAACGCTTTTTTCCTATTTTATATTTTCTTTTTCGAACTACTTTTCGATTGGTTTTTTTAATGCATGTAAATTTTCTTCTGCAGAAAGCATGACCTGGTTCATAATATCTTCCGCATCTTTAATGGCTTGGTTATAAAAGTGAGGACCTATATGTTCTTTAATAAACTCCAATACATTTTCCGCTGCAAATTCACTGATTTCTTCATCTCGTTCGTTATAAAAAAAACGTTTGAATTTCATTCAGCATTTTATCTTTGTCTTCTTTTGAAAAATTAATAAACATAAACAAAACTCCTCTTTACATTGATATCTGTCTACCTGACATCATAGCAAGAGGAGCTGAGAAAATGCAGTCTTTTTTTCTTGTGATTTTTGTGTACAATGCTTGTGTTGATTTGAATTAGCTAGACACTTTCATAGCCGGTTTTTCTTTTATGCGGCTTGAGCGTTTTTTCATATCCTGTAAAATCTCTAAATATCTCTTTTCCGTCAACTCATATTTTACGAGTGGGACAAGTGATAACAAGCAAAGAATACCCGGAATAATCGTAAAGATTAAAGCAATCCAAATGAGCGTGCTGTGTGACTGAATTTGATTTGGCACGTACCCTACTGCTGAAAGGATGTACCCACCTACTGCTCCACCCACTGCTGAAGCGACCTTTGTTTTGAAAATATTCGTAGAAAACACCATTCCTTCTGCTCGGTTCCCCGTTTTCCATTCGCCGTATTCTACACAGTCAGCGAGCATAGATGTTTGAGCAATGTTACTAACCCCACCGCCAAAAGAAGCTAAAAAGCTTAAAATCATCACTGGCATAACGTGGAAACCCGTTGCAAACATTGTAAGAGTGGCTACAGCATTTAGGGCAATTCCCCCTATTGCTGCACGTTTCTTTCCAAATTTATTTGAAATGAAAGGAGACGCGATCGCTCCTACAATTTGTGCTGTAAAAAATAAGGTTAAATAAAGAGACGCGATATTCTCTGCATTTAAATTGTATTTAAAATAGTAAATAGAAAACGTAGTTCGAATTGTTAAAATCGTTTCAACTAAAAGCATTGAGAAAATTAGGTAGCGCAACGGTTTATTTTGAATAAATAAGTTCCAAACTGCTTTTGGCGTCTGCTTTTCCTGTCTTTTTACGGTATAGTTTTCTTTTACTCCTGAAAATGTAATAATCATTGTAATCATTAAGATACACGCATAAATAAGACTAAGCATAAACCAGTTTCCAAAATAATGAGCTAGTGGAAGAGTTAATAAACTAGCAAATAAAGACCCTACTGCTGCAATGGTTCTAGGAAAAGCCACAACTTTGTTTCGTTCTTTTACATCTTGTGTAATCGTTGCTGAAAGCGACCAATAAGGAATATCCATGATAGCAAAGCTTGTTCCCCACGCGATATAAGTGATATAAGCATAAATTAATTTTCCTGTGTGAGAAAGATCCGGACTAATAAAACACGCGACTGTAGCAACAGCTGCAAAAAATCCGCCTATTAAAAGATATGGCCTAAACTTACCAAATCTCGTTTCTGTATTATCAACAATCATTCCGATAATAATATCCGCAATCCCATCCCATATCCTAGCAATAAGAAATAAAGTTCCTACGGCTGCAGCGTTTAATCCTACACTATCCGTATAAAAAATCATTAAATATGTACTTGTTAATGCATAAATAATATTGTTTCCAAAACTCCCCATTCCGTATGATAATACGGTTTTGAGAGAAACTTTTGACTGTACCCCCATGTTCATGTAACCTAACTCCCTTCTCCTATAAAACGCTTTCATATCATATTATGAGTGACTAGAATCTCATTGCTTTATGAGATTCTAGTGTCCTGTTGCTACTACATGTTTTCTACAACTCGACTTTCGTAAGGCTGCAGAACAATATCTTTAAATACTTTTACTTCTGGCGTATGGTTCATAAGGAAGTAATAACTTGTCTCTCCAAGCTTGCGAGGATATACTTCAACTCCATCTTCACTTTCCGTATGCTCAATCTGCTGCTCTGTTACAATATCAAGCGCCATTTTTTCAAACGTTTGCCCTTCAATTCCACAGCCTACATAATAAACCGTCCCGCGACCAAACTGATTTTTTGTTACCGCCGCTTGATTATAGAATGGATCATCATACTCATACAGCACTTCAGCTGTTACAGGCGTGATAATATCTCTCCACACGGACGCACTTGCTTGTTCTCCTTCATACGGTCCTTTTCCTTTAATAGCTGCTTTTTGAGTAGAAGACAGTGCTTCCACTTCATGAATTTCAATCCCTGTTATTTCTTTTACATATCCGGGCAGCGTCTGTTTAAAGTGAATATTATTTTGTTTGTCTTTAATGCCGGTTCTAAACGTAAAAATGATGACGCCTCCGTTTTCAGTAAATTCAGTAAATCTTTTACCTAGTTCTTTATCAATGATTTGCAAAGCTGGAACAACCAGTACTTTATAGCTTGAAAAATCTCTTGTAGCAGGAATAACATCAATAGGTGTATTCAACTTATAAAACGGTGTATACCCTCTAAGAAGCTCTTGCGTAAAGTCAAACCCTTCACTTTGCTGCTGAAAACGCCATGACCATATATTTTCATAGTCATATAAAACGGCAATCTCCGATTTAATATCAGACTCAAGCACATGTTCGTAATGAACGATTTCACTAAATAACGACTGAACTTCTTTGTAACGTTTTCCATAATGATTATCGTGACCTACAATTCCGTAGCAGTATTGCTCAGCTCCTCTTGTCATTCCGCGCCAGCGAAAATACAGCATATTCGTGCATCCATGAGCAAAAGCTTGATAAGACCACATTTTTGCCTGATTAGGTCGCGGTAGATAACCGATGATATCATGACCTTGAGCACCCATTAATTCCTCTACAATCCAGAAATTTTTATGTAACAAGCCTCTATTAAAATCATGACCTAGTGCAATATGAGCCGGGGTAATTGGCTCTGTTTGACCGCCCCATACCGGATAATTATCATAGGATACAAAGTCCATTACTTCTAGGTTTTCTTCATGATCGAACCATTTATCAAAAAAGCCTCCTGATACGTTCGTGGTCAACAGCTGGTGATCACCTTTATATTTCTTCACAATCGCTGTTTGTTCGTGAGCGTATCTGTTTAACGAAAAAGAGCGAAAGCGGGCCCAGTCTAGCTTTAACGAAGGGCTGTGTGTCGTAATTGTTTTTACAGGCATAGGCACTTCGGTAAAGTCGTTATACGTTTGTCCCCAGAAAATAGTGCCATACTTTTCATTTAACTCATTAATATCTTTATATTTTCTTTCCAAAAACTGCTGAAACTCTTTATGACATTGTTCGCAGTAACACATATCACTGCCTTCATGGCCAAATTCATTGTCAACTTGCCATGCTACGATTGCTTCTTCTGAGCAGTAGTGCTTTACTAGTTGTTCTGTAATCTGAGCGCTATACTGCCGGTAAAGAGGAGAATTAAAACAATATTGACGTCTTCCTCCAAATGCTCTGACCGCCCCATTTTCATCTTTTGATAAAATAGAAGGATGCTGCTTCGCAAGCCAAGCCGGAAAAGTGGCAGTAGGGGTACCAAACATAACGTCAATATTCTGTTTTTTAAGCTTATTGATAACGCTATCAAAAAAAGAAAAGTCATATTGCCCTTCTTTAGGCTCCATAAGATGCCAAGCGAACTCCCCTATTCTCACCATATTTGATCCTAACTCTTTAATACCTTGAATATCTTCTTCTATCATATTCTCTGGCCAATGTTCAGGGTAATAATCGACGCCGATGTACATTTTTCTCTACTCCTATCTATTTCTTTATTTCATTAAATGAACGTTTTGCTGTTACTTGTTAAGGTATTCTTGGAAACGGTGATCAAAAGCAAAAAAATCACATTTCCTGTCTTCATAAATAATTCTCTATTCAACTTTTAAGATACATACTTTCTAATCTTTTAAAACGCTTACAAGTTTATTTTATGAACTTTATTCAAAATATTCAATGGTAAAATTTTAGAGAAAAACATCCTTTTTTTGCTCTTTATTAAAATAAAGAATAAAACGCTTACAAAGACAAATGTTTTTATAATTCTTTTATATATCTTCCCTCACACTCCCCACATCCACATTTAGGTAATAAATTGCTTAGAAAACAATCTTCAAAAGTCATTTCTTTCATACATGTTATCTATCAATTAGTAAGAGTCATTTTACTTATCTATAAAATAGGAAAAATTCCAGAGCAGGTTTTTACCATTATTAACACATTGATCCTACGTTCACCATCACAACAAAAAAAAGACCGCACAATGAATCGATAATCTCGATTCATTGTGCGGATACTTCTTGGGCTAAAATACGTTTGTTCTACCTCTTACTTGCATCTGATTATGAACACGCCCTTTTACGGATTTGTATTCATGCAGCTGCCATTTATACAAAACTCTTCAAACACAGGGTTCTTTACATTCTCCATTAACAATTGGGTTGCAACATGCTGGAAATTAGAATGGCGAATTGTTAGGTTTGTAACGGGAGAACGTTCATAGGCTCGAATCCATAAGCCGTATTTCCCTCCATTGCTTTGCAAATTCTTATGAAGACTTTTTTACATAGAGCTTATAAGGTTACTAAGACGAATAGCTATCTTTAATGCTATAATTAGCGTCGGATGCGAAAGAAAAAAGTATCACTACAAGCATTTAAATCATACATAATCGCTGCACCTTATTTTCGCATCATTTAAAATAAAGGAATTTTAAAGAGAAAAGTGAATAGTATAAACATGCACTTTATTTACTATCTCTTTTTAATTTTCATATATTCATTGCTTTTAAAGGAGAGGATATCATGCCAGGAGCCACAAGCATGGTCGTAATCGGGATTACTGCCTTAATTGTATTTGGACCAAGTAAATTGCCGGACATAGGACGAGCATTTGGACATTCCCTGCGAGAATTTAAAAATGCAGCAGAAGGAATTATACAGGATGACGACAAAAAAACTCCAGAGGATACTACTGAAGATAAAGAGGAAAAAGCCTAATTTTTATTTAAATGAAAGTTATACAGACTAAAAAAGCCCACTTTTAACGTGCAGTGGGTTTCTTTTTTGATGTATGATAGTAAAAAATAGTAAAGAAAGAGGGTAACTTTTTGTTTAAATCGAAACTGCATTTTTGGACATTAGAACTATTAATGATTGCTTTACTGATTTACATTTGTAAACATATTTCGTTTGTTTTTCTACCAATCGGTGTGTTTATCTCCACTTTGTTTTTCCCTATTCTTGTAGCTGGTTTTCTTTTCTTTTTATTCGAACCAATTGTGTCATTTCTCACAAGAAAAAAAGTGCCAAAAACACTGGCCATTTTACTATTATACGTTGTTTTTATCGGCGTAATTGCTTCTATTGTGGGCGGTGTGGGACCTACCTTATCTAAACAATTAACTGATTTGGCTAAGAATATTCCGTCTTACATTGTAGAAACGAGAGAGTACATAAATGATTTATCTAACTCAAGATGGTTTAACTGGCTGGTTGAACAAAAATATGTGTCGCTCGATCATATTGAAGAGTCACTTTTAAACTACGCGTCTACTTTACCTACGAATCTCACAAACAGTATTTCATCTGTTTTAAGCGTCGTAACAAATATTACACTTACGGTTGTAACCGTTCCTTTCATTCTTTTTTATATGCTCAAAGACAGCCATAAACTTCGTAAAAATACGCTGCGTATGGTTCCTGCTTCTTATCGAAAAGAAACGTTACGTACAATGAAAGAAACAACAAATACGCTAGCTACTTATATTCAAGGCCAAATGCTCGTTTGTTTGTTTGTCGGTATTAGTACATTCATTGGTTACCTCATCATCGGGTTGCCTTATGCATTAATACTCGCACTAATAGGAGCCCTTACTAATATTATCCCGTACGTCGGCCCTTTTATTGGCGTAGCACCCGCTTTAATCGTAGGCTTATTATACTCTCCTACAAAAGCGATATTAGTAATTATTGTCGTCGTAATCGTTCAACAGCTAGATGGGAACATTATTTCTCCGCTGGTAATTGGAAAGAAATTAAACACTCATCCTTTAACGATTATTATTTTATTGCTTGTTGCGGGTAATATTGCAGGAATACTCGGAATGATCTTAGCGATTCCGGCTTATGCTGTAACAAAAACAATTGTGATAAATATTGTAAGAATGATTCAATTCAGAAACAAATCTATCAAGTTATAAAATGCAAAGGCAATACAATAAAAGGACCTTCTCTTGAAGGTCCTTTTATTATTCCATAGGTTCAGCATTCACACACCATAAGATGATTTCCATCTGGATCTTTAAATATAAACCAGTGATTGTGTTCAATTCCTGTCGTTAGCTCTACTTTTTTCTGTTTCATATACTCATAAGCTTCTTTGATATCGTTTGTATTCAAATGAAAAGCCGGTGTTTTAAAAAGCGTATTTTTTGAATAAGTTTTGCTATCTAATACAATTCCTGTTCCATTCATAGGTATCACATATAAATGATCATATAAAATGTCTCCATCTGCCGGCAAACCTAGCACGTCACAATACCAGTCTCGTGCTTTTTGTATATCTTCTACAGGAATAAAAATCGTGCCTACTTCATTTAATATAGGGTTCATTCATGACCTCCAGGGTATGTTTAGTAGTTTTAGAAAGTATTCTCTTTTAACCGCTGATATCCTTTTATGTTAAATTGCTTGCTATTCATCCAGTAAACTCCGCGGCAGAATTAGCAGTCTTGCGAACAGAGTTATCCTTCTTACATAAGCTACACAGCAAATGTATATACTTCATGACCAAATTTAGATTACGAAAAAAGAAAATAAGAAAATTCCCCCCTTCGCCCCCTTTGCACGTGTATAATGAAAAATAGACTATAGATAGTAGCCGTCTTTTGTTTGTGGCATCGAACTTTCGTGCATTACAATAGATTTAAAGCTACTATCCGACTAAGGATTAAAATGACTAACTTAAGATTAAGGAGGTTAGATGTGTATGGATTATTCATCTTTACTCATACGCGAAGTCATTGATAGAGTATCTAAATTACGCCTCTTATCCGTTTATAACGAAAGTATAAAAGGTGATTTAGAGAGCACCATCCTCCCTCTTTATCAGCAGCACTTTGAAAATAAGGATGTAAACGAAGCGTTGAGGATTTTAAAAAAAGACTTTCTCAATCGTACGAAACGCAGATGGTTAGATGCTGCTATACGCGACTATGAGCAAAAAAAGCCCAAGAAGAATAAAGAGCTGATTGGGGAATACAGAGCGCTAACAGCTTATTATAAAACAAACGGAAAAGAACTCTTTTGCAAACAGTTTGAAAACATACCGTCTCCGGAAGAAGTCATTAATAAACGAATTGATATCCTACGTGAATGGAGTCAAGAAGATAGCTTCTTCTTAACTGATTATCCTTATATTCATCAAAAAACCAAAACGCAGCGAGAAAAAGCAATTCATACGGATATATCTATTATTATTGGGCTGACTATACTGGACCCTAGCTTCCAAAACGGAAACCATAGTATTATTGAAAGCCCTTTTTCAACTGTAGAGAACCCTTTTTTCTCTAACTCAAGAGCAAAGCTTCTCGTCGAGCAACCCCTATTAGAGAAAGAAGGAAAAGAATATTTCTTAAGTACTTATAACTCTGAAGACGGGACAGATTACGAATTGTTAATAGAAAAAGAATACGCTGAAGAAAATGGAAATAAAATTAGTGATTTAGATCGGTTTGATTATAAAGTGTTTTTAGAGATCATGAGCCAACGCGACGAGTTGTTCGCTACACAAAAAATCATTAATGTAAAGATTGGTGACCTTGTGAAAGCACTTTATAAAACAGACAGTAAGCGCAACTATCAGATGATAGAAGAAAGAATTACAAAAATGAAGCACTACAGCATGTCAAAAGTACAGCATAATAAGACAATTGCCTATGGTATTTTTGACTTTGTGGATATTACTACGATGCCAAACGGAACGCGAATTGCTGAAATTCACGTCAATGAAGTGATATATAGAGACTATATTCAACGCCAAACGGTGCGTATTTACAAAAATAAAGTAGAAAAATTAAGTTTAGACGCCGCTTACCATTTGCTATTCGTTATGCAAAAAGAGCGTCTCATTTGCTATGAAACAAAATCTTCATACAATGTCACAAGAGATTATTTATATTTTTCGACAAGAGTCCGCTTTCGAAAAAGACGCAAAAAAGAAAACCTTGTCGAAATTGAAACAGCCTTAGATGAGCTAGTCGAACAAAAACTAGCTGTCCAATCTTATAAAAGAGTGGGCCAAGTGTTTCAGATTACCTTTATTCCTGTGGGAGAAAGTGAAGTAAAAGACTTATTAGCCGGTGATTACGAATATGCTCCCCTTTCTATCTATCAAAACGTAACAAGTTCTATAGGCTAAAAAAAGAATGCTCTTATGATCTTTATAAGAGCATTCTTTTTTTAGCCTACCATTAGTTACTGCATTTTTTGCTCCACATTTCCGTGCAAAAGTGTTTTTTTGCTCCAATTCTCCATATAAACATACTATTTCCTCTGCTGATATAGTTATTAAACTTCACCTTCCCTATCATTTTGTGAACTTTTTGTGTCTAAAAGAAGTGTTATAACTAATTTTTGCTCCAGGTTCCCGTGCAAAAGTGTTGTTTTTCTTTCTATACTGCATTTACTATAAGTTTGGCTCCAATCTTCCGTGCAAATATGCCACTTTTACATAATTTTTCTTGAGACAGCGACTTTCCCCCTTCGTTTTCTGCATTTTTTGCTCCAAATCTCCGTGCAAAAGTGTTTTTTGCTCCAGATTTCCGTGCAAACATGCCACTTTTTAAAAAAAGCGCGATTTTTTCTGCAAATGTTCATTTATTCTTTGTAAAAATGTGAACTTTCTGTGTCTAAAAAAGGGCATTTTTTTGTTTTATGTCCCTATTTTCCGTGCAAATGTGTCACTTTGTTGCCCAAATCTTTATTTTTATCATTTTTGCTCCTATTCTCCGTGCAAATATGTCATTTTTACATCAAATTTTTTTTTGAATTTTTCACATTACGTGTATTTCATCCGTCATAATACGACATTTGTCTTAAGAATGCTGTTTTATCAACGTTTATGAAATGTAACGCTATTTTTGCTCCACATCTCCGTGCAAATATGTCACCTTGTAAATAGATGTCTCGTCCCTTGGTATCACTAGTCTTTTAAAAAAATGCACCATTTTTCCGTGCAAATATGTCATTTTACAGCCTATATGACTGTGTCTATACTGTAAAAGATGACGTATATAGTTTTGGAAAGGAGGTAACTACATGAGTATACAAAAGCTGGCACTAAAACGGCACACTCTGATAGCAAACAAGCTGCTGATTGTCATGAGCGGTTTAAATAGAGAGACGAAACGAGACAACAGCTATTACTATGAAAAACATTCATTTGGTCTAGCAAAAAACTTTGTAGACATAAAGTGGACGGGTTCTCTGATGAAGCAAATTTTAGCTTACGTAGCCAAATGTAACAGCCAAGGTCATATTTCAATTATTTCTGAGCAAGAACTGGCTAATACAATCCAATGTTCCGTTCGGACCGTTCAAAATAATAATAAGCTTTTAGAAGACTATGACATCATTCGCTGGGATCGTTTATGGGGAGACTATATTCAAGTTTCTTTAAACAACTATTTAGAGGATTTTTTAGATTTACATATAAAAGAAGCTGCTGATGCTCAAAACATATCATATACTCCGGAAATGCTTGATAAAGATCACAATACATATACTTCAAAAGGTGGTTACACTTCTGTTTCAATGGAAGTGATTTATCAATTGCTGGCTATCAAAAATATTAACATGCTGCGCCTGGCTTTACGTGCTTTGTATGTATACGAATCTGATGTAAACGTAAAGAAAGATTCAGAAGCACTTTTATCTTACACTGAGGTAAAACACATTCTTCCAAAATACATTGGCTATAAAGCTGCTATTAAAGAAATGGCTAGTAAATTGAGTACAATTTTCCGTATCGATATACTAGAAAAAGATGATTGTGTCAAAACATTATTAGAAGAAAAGCAGCCAAGAAAATCAATTATTGAAAAAATCAAGGATGGTTTTATTCTAAGCTTTAATTTAACTGGTGCTCATGATAGTAAAAAACAAAAAGAAATCGAAAAGATCCGTGGAGAGCATGCATTTGCTCAGTTTAAGAATTTCTTTAAATCTTTTGGTCATTATTCAATTAAAAAGGAAGATATTCATTCCATTGTACATGAGTTCGGTTTAGATATAATTGAAAAATCATTAACGTCCGTTCAGCTTTACCTGCAACAAACTTACATAGAAGAAAGTATGGATGCATTTCGCCCTCTTGTGCATGAAATGGAGTCAAACTTCTTTACGTATATCCGCAAAATTGCCAACGGGTATTATCAGGCAAAAATTAACGCTCTATAATACTCTTTTTTGTTATGCCTTTTTTCCTCATCTCTACTCTATTTCCCTCCTACTCTTCTTTTCTCTTTAACTTACTAAAACATATTTGTCTCTCAGCTATAATAAATCTCTTTAAATGATAATGATTTTCGTTTTCATGAAAAAAATCAACTAAATGAACAAAAAATACAATAAATAAACGTTATTTTCCGATCGATTGCGTAGAAAATATGACTGTTATAAAAAAATCCTATATTTTTTCGTGAAAATTCTTGTTGTTAACTGCAGTTTTTTTGATTCCTTAATACCCCTTAAACTCAGTCAGCAGAAGGCTTTTACCAATATAATTTTTAACAATGTTTATAATCTCTTTAATTTCTTTTTAATCTCTTATAAATGTATAGTAATTTCTTTAAAATAAAGAGCAGCGAATAAATATAATTCATATATCTGGATGCATTAAATTAAAATATATAACTCACTGAAAAAAGCGATCCTATAAAATGGAAACTCTCTTTCTTACTTCATGTATCTGTATCACTTCATAAAAAAACACACAAAACAAATTCTTTACATCTGCTTTGTGTGTTTTTTTTATTTAGTAGGATTATATTGTTTAAGAACTTTATCACGTACATATTTAAGATGATGATACATTTTCTTGAATGCATCATCTGGGTCATGATTAGCTAACGCATTATAAATAGCGGTATGATGTTCTACAGTAAGTGCTGGTTCTCTAAAGGTAATTTCGCTATCTGTTTTTTCATGAGTGAAAAGCAGGGAATTAATCATACCTTCTACCACCGGATTATCCGCGCTAACAGCAATAATTCGATGGAATTCCTTATCCGCTGCACCGTAATTGTTATCTGTGCTCTTTTTTATTTCCTCGATCGTTTCTTTTAACTGGCTTAATTGATCATCGTTTATTTTTTCCGCTGCCATGGTTACTAAGCCCAGTTCTAGTGCCATGCGCGCCTCCACTACTGCAGGTAAATTATCGATTGATAACGCTAACATAACGGAAAAAGGATGTGCTCCTATTTTGTTATTAAAATACGTACCTCCACGAGTTTTTCGTGTAATTACACCAAGTACTTCTAATGCACTCAAGGCTTCTCTCAATACAGGGCGACTTACATTCAGTACGTCTAATAACTCCATTTCAGTTGGCAGTTTGTCTCCTGGCTTTAATTGCCCGCTGACCAATAACTGAATAATACGGTCGACTACTTGTTTTGCCAGCGTATTACGATTAACGGATTCAAATGACACTTTTTTAGTCGAACCACTCATCTTCATCCACCCTTTTCTGAATATTGTTTATTTGTAAGACTAATTATATCATATAGAATTTTTTTATGTATTACCAACCGCTACTTCTTAACTATTCTTATTTCTTGTCTACATAAGATTATGTATTAAACTGCTCGTTATTATAAAAACAGAAGCTCGAACAAAGACGTAGAATTGTTCGAGCTAAAAGCACCCTATAATTATTTTTGAAAAAATTTTTAACGTACCAGACAAGGACGTTTATTATCAAAGCTCCAATTTTTAATTAAATACTGCATAGCTTTTGAATCATCACGTGCTCCTAATTGCATTTTCTTATATAGCTGATGTGCTTGCTCGATTCGTTCTAAATCCACCTCTATGCCAAGTCCTGGTTTCTTAGGTACTGCTACTCTTCCTCCCTCAATTTTAAAAGGATCTTTTGTCAATCGCTGACCATCTTGCCAAATCCAATGCGTATCAATAGCCGTTATTTTTCCAGGAGCGGCAGCAGCCACATGAGTAAACATGGCCAGGGAAATGTCAAAATGATTATTTGAATGTGATCCCCATGTAAGACCCCAATCATGACACATTTGAGCTACACGAACTGAGCCTTGCATCGTCCAAAAATGGGGATCTGCTAGAGGAATATCTACAGCGTTTAACTGGATAGCATGCCCCATTTGACGCCAGTCTGTAGCAATCATATTCGTAGCAGTTGGCAGTCCAGTTGCCCTGCGAAATTCCGCCATTGTTTCTCTTGCTGAATATCCATTTTCGCTTCCGCAAGGGTCCTCTGCATAGGCCAATATATGATGTTTATTTTTACATAGTTGAATAGCTTCTTCCAAAGACCAAGCTCCGTTGGGGTCTAAGGTAATGCGAGCTTCAGGGAATTTTGCAGCTAATGCTGCTACCGCTTCTATTTCTTGCTCACCTTGAAGTACACCGCCTTTTAATTTAAAATCATTAAATCCATACTGCTGATGAGCTGCCTGTGCAAGTTTTACAATTGCTTCAGGAGTCAGAGCTTCTTCATGACGAAGTCGGAACCACTCCACTTTTTCATTTTCACCACCTAGATAGTCCAAGTCGGTTTTTTTGCGATTTCCAATATAAAATAAATAACCTAGCATTTCCACATATTCTCTTTGTTGTCCTTCTCCTAATAATGCTGCAACTGGTACATCAAGAAATTTCCCTACTAAATCTAATAACGCCGCCTCCAACGCTGTAACGGCATGAATAGTCGTCCGTAAATCGAATGTTTGAAGGCCTCGACCTGCCATATCTCGATCTTCAAATTTTTTACGTACTGTATTTAAAATGTTATTATAATTTCCGATTGATTGACCTACTACAAATGTTTTCGCATCTTCAAGCGTTTGACGAATGTTTTCACCTCCAGGTACCTCTCCCACCCCTGTGCTTCCGGTACTGTCTTTTAAAATAACAATATTTCGAGTAAAAAAGGGACTGTGAGCTCCGCTGAGATTAAGCAGCATACTATCATACCCAGCCACTGGTATGACCTGCATATCTATAATTTGAGGCGTAGACGATTTTTTTTCGTTTTGAATTTCACTATTTGTAAGGACATAATTGTTCATGATTTCCACTCCTAATTTAGGTTTTATTGTATCCGCTTACATATTAAACGTACTTTCATCCTTTGCGGGGATATTCTTTAGTTCTACTCGTTTAATCTCTCCCACTAAAAGAAGATAGCAGAGAATAGCTACAAGAGCGTTAGCGCCCACAAAAACCAATGCTCCATTAAAAGAGCCTGTTGCATTGACAATGTACCCAATAATAATAGGTGTTGTAATAGAAGCAATGTTTCCAAATGTATTAAAAAGCCCGCCACTTAAACCCGCTATTTCTTTAGGGGAAGTGTCAGCGACAACAGCCCACCCTAATGCTCCAAATCCTTTTCCAAAAAAAGCAAGTGACATAATTACTACAACAATCCATTCAGCATCTACATAATTGCAAGCAACCATGCTACAGGAAAGCAACATGCCAATAACGATAGGTGTTTTACGTGCAAACGTTAATGAACGACCTCTCTTTAAAAAGAAATCAGATACAATTCCCCCTAACACCCCTCCTAAAAATCCGCATATAGCAGGTAGAGAAGCAATAAATCCAGCTTCCAAAATTGACATTCCGCGTGCTTGAACTAAATAAACAGGAAACCATGTTAAAAAGAAATAAGTGAGCGTCGTAATACAATATTGTCCAATATAAACCCCTAACAACATTCTGCTCTTAAGAAGTTGTTTAATTTGATTCCATCCCGGGCCGGTATTTTTCTTTTTTTCTATTTTTTTATCATCCATATCAATGAGCCCGCCGCCCTGCTGGATATAATTTACTTCTCCTTTTGTAATGCGAGGATGTTTGCTTGGACTGTAGATCACTTTCATCCAAACAGCAGCTAAGATTACCCCTAAGACACCCATAATAATAAATACAAAATGCCAGCCGAACCTGTGAGTGAGCCATGCCATAATAGGCGAAAATAATACTAGTGCAAAATACTGAGCCGAATTAAAAATCGCAGAGGCTGTCCCCCGTTCAGATTTTGGAAACCAGGCCGCTACAATACGGCTATTTCCTGGAAAAGAAGGGGCTTCAGCTAACCCAACCATAAAACGAAGCGTAAATAAGATAATTATAGCAGCACCGCCACTAAAAAAGCCGATAAATCCTTGAAAAAAGGTAAAAATAGACCAAAAAAATACACTGCATGCAATGATTATCTTTGATCCGAATTTGTCTAAAAACCAACCTCCAGGAAGCTGACCAATTACATAAGCCCATCCAAATGCTGAAAAAACATACCCCATTGAAACTGAATTTAAGCCTAATTCTTTTTGAACAGAGTCTCCTACAATGGACAGCGTCGCTCTATCGGCATAGTTAATCGTTGTCAAAACGAAAAGCATAAATACGACAAACCAGCGTACATGGCTTTTTTTGCTGCTTCCCGCTTCCAATTTTGATTTAGCTTGCATAATCACCTATTCCATCCCCCTTTTATCGTCTTGTTCTTTTCCTATGTTTATCTCTCTTAAAAAGAAGGAATTTTCCTCCTTTTCAAGAGAATAAAAGGTTCATAATACAATAAAGGTACTTAACTTTTTATAAAAACAGTTTTAATAGCAGTGAAAAACTCCTTAGCAGCCTCCCCTTGTTCTCTAGAGTGAGAACTTGATTGTTTCATGCCTCCAAACGGTGCCTGAAGTTCAACGCCTGCGCTTTCCGAGTTAATTCGAATAAGTCCAGCATCCATTTCATTAATAAATGAAAGCATATGAGAAATATTTGTAGTGAAAATAGAAGCGCTTAGCCCATATTGAACATCGTTAGCTAGTGCTAATGCTTCCTCTATGGATTCTACTTTCATCAGCGCTATGACAGGACCAAAAATTTCTTCTTGTGAAATCGTCATATTCGATTCTACGTTTTCAAAAATAGTAGGTTCTACGTAAAATCCATTTTCGTATTCCCCGTCAGTTAACTGACGTCCTCCGTATAAAAGAGTTGCACCTTCACTTTTTCCTTTTTCAATATATGACAATACGGTTTGTAACTGATTTTCGCTTGCACATGGCCCCATCCACGTTTCCACGTTTAACCCTTCTCCAACGGTAATTTCTTTTGTTTTTGCTAATAGCTTTTGTTTGAATTTTTCATATACCTCATGCTGAACAATTACCCGACTAGTCGCAGTACATTTTTGACCTGTGGAACGGAATGCACCGCTGATCGTACCTTCTACTGCTAAATCTAAATCTGCATCCGCCGCTACAATTACCGGGTTCTTCCCCCCCATTTCTAACTGATATTTAGCTCCTCGAACGAAAGCCTGTTGACCAATTTGTTTGCCTACTCGATCGGATCCTGTAAATGTAATCGCATTAATTTCTGGATGTTCAGCAATAGCTTGACCAATGATTGATCCAGAGCCCGTAATCATATTTACTACACCCGCTGGAATTTCTGCTTCTTCAAAACATTCGATAATCTTAGCACACGTAATAGCTGTTTCAGTAGCTGGCTTAATTATTACAGTATTTCCGTAAACAAGTGCCGGAGCTATTTTCCATATAGGAATAGCAATAGGAAAGTTCCATGGAGTGATAACTCCAACAACGCCTAACGGTACTCGAGATGTAAACATCAATGCTTCAGCATCCGTAGAAGGAATTACATCTCCCATTTTTCTCATACCTTCCCCTGCATAGTATCGAAGAATAGCTATTCCGCGAGCTGTTTCTCCTTTTGTTTCAGCCAAGGTTTTTCCCATTTCACGTGTAGCACATTCCGCAATTTCATCTAGTCTATCTTCCATAATATCCGCAGCTTTGTGAAGGTACTGTCCGCGAGCTGCGCCTGACAAACGCTTCCATTTTTCTTGAGCTTGTTTAGCTGCTTTTACCGCTAGATTTAAATCTTCAAGAGTTGATTTTTGTACATATCCTACAGCCTCTTTCCTATTGGCTGGGTTTAGACTCTCCATCATCTCTTGAGACGATGATGGAACACCTTTTCCGTTAATAAAATTTAAGTATTGTTTGTCTTGAACACTAATTGTCATATGAACTCTCCTTTTTTATAAAGCGTTTACATTTTATTGATTAAGATAAAACTTGTTTAGAGGATTTAGGATATTGATCAAATGCTTGTGTTAAAATCTTTTCAAGCTGTGCGTAATGTTCTTTATCTACTGAAACAATAGGAGGCCTTACTGTATCTGTAATAGGTAAACCTATAATTTCCATCCCTGCTTTAATCAATGAAACAGCATATCCTTTTTTTTGCTTGCGAATATCGTTAATTGGAAGAATTATATTTTGGTAGAGTTCACTTAGTAACTCTTGATCATGACTTAATAAAGCGTTGTAAAACATTCTTGATATGTGCGGGACATAGTTAGAGATTGCTGACGAATAAGAATCAAATCCAATTGGAGCGTATGCTGGCATCGTTACTTCAGCCATTGGCATTCCGTTTAGCCAGCTTAGTCGTTTTCCTAAAGACTGAGTTAATTCTATATTTAATTCCATATTTCCATATCCGTCTTTTAATCCTACTAGTTGGTTTAATTCTGTAAGCTTTTCTAAAGTTGGCAACTTTAAAATAGCATTATCTCTTTGATAAACAATTGCGTTTAAATTTGTATGCTCAATGATTGCTTTTAGATAGTTGTAAAGGCCCTCTTGTTCACCTTCAATTAAGTATGGAGGTAAAATTAAATAGCCATCTGCCTGTTTTTCCCCTGAAATACGAGCCCACTCTAAAGCTGTAGAAAGATTACCGCCCACACCTGTATAAACGGGAACTTTTCCGTTGACGACAGATATAGCTACTTCTAACATTGCTGTATATTCTTTTGTACTTAAGGATTGAAATTCCCCTGAACCGCAAGCGATGAAGATAGCCTCCAACCCTTCGTCTAATAAAAATTGAATATTCGCCTCTAAAGCCTTTTCATCTAATTTTCCTTGGTTATTAAGGGGAGCAACGGGGAAACCTAAAATTCCTGTAGGTGCTTTTCTATTCATATTCACATGCATATCCTCCTATAAATTTTCAGATAATTTTTACATTTTTATTGTAAGACAAATTAAATTGTTTGTCAATAAAATAAATAAGCTTAAATTATTAAATAAAGAATTTTAAAATAGAAACAAAAAACACCCCTAAGAAGGAGATGTTTTTTGTTTCTATTTATACGCCTTTTTTATTTCAATTTCATAGTTTCTCAACTTACGGTAAAGTGTACTTCGATCAATTCCTAACAATTTAGCTGCTTGAGATATATTGGAATGAGTTTCTGTTAAAGCAAGTAAAATTTGCTCTTTTTCAGGTTGAAGATGATTGGTGGTTTCTGCTTCTTCACCGATGTAATTTGTTTCAAAAGCATTTTCGTTTAGCTGCTCTTTTATATCCTGATCCGAAACTACATTATTTTTACTGATCACTACTAACCTTTCAATAAAATGCATCAATTCTCTTACATTTCCTTTCCATTCATAGGTAGTTAATTGGGAATAAGCTTTTTCTGTAATCTCTATATTTTTCTTTTGATAGAGTTTCGTATAATAGACTAAAAAATGCTGAGCAAGGTAACGGATATCACTTTTTCTTTTACGGAGCGGTGGAATATTTATAGTTAAGACCTTAAGCCTGTAAAGTAAATCCTCTCGAAATTTGCCTTTTTCTACGACTTTTAATAAATTTTTGTTCGTTGCTGCAATAACTCTTACATCTACAGGAATATATTTATTATCACCTAAGCGCATAACCTGTTTTTCTTGTAAAACTCTAAGTAAGCGCGATTGTCCATATGTATCCATCTCAGAGATTTCATCCAGAAAAATCGTTCCTCGATGCGCCATTTCAAACAAACCTTGCTTTCCTTTTCTGGTCGCCCCAGTAAAGGCCCCTTCTACATATCCAAATAACTCACTTTCCAGTAAATTAGGCGGAATGGCGGCACAATTAACAGCAACAAAAGGACCGTTTTTCCGCAAACTTTCTGCATGAATACTCTGAGCAAATAACTCTTTCCCAGTGCCAGACTCCCCATAAATTAGAACGGTTGCATCTACCGAAGACACTGTCTGTCCAATCCGTTTGGCTTCACAAATATGCTTAGAATGTCCTAAAATATCAGAAAATGTGTAGCGTGTCTCGAACTTTCTTGACAGTACTTCCCCTCTAATTTTAGCTTCCATTTCTTGAATACTTGTAATATCTTGAAAAGTTATCATTGCTCCAATAATGTCTTTCTCCACTTTAATTGGAGCAATATTAAATATTAAACTTTTATTTTTGATTTTTTTGATTATACCTAGATGCTCTTCTCCTTCAAAACAATTTTTAATAGGCAAAAAAGGCATAGCAGCATCGATCTGCTTTCCTAGCACTTCTTGCCTTTTTAATTCTAGTAAATGCTCAGCAGCATGATTAAATACTTCTACTTTTTTATTTCTATTAATACTAATAATTCCTTGTATAGAATAATCAATAAGGGCTTTAACTGTTTGGGAACGCTCTTTTTCAATTTTTCTTCCTAAAGAAATCTTTTTAGCTTCTAAAAATGCTGTTCTAACAGCGGAGTTTCCAGATTCAATAGGAATTGCCTTAAAGCCTTTCCTAAGCGATAAAGTAGTTGTTTTCATTCCACCAATAACAATATCTGTTTCTACCGAAGAAAGTTGCTCAATACAAGTTGGAATATCTTCAACTGAATTAAGAGGATAAATAGAAAGGTTGATACCCAAAATATCTGCTAAAATTTCCACATCATTTTTCATATTCTGAAAAGCGAGCATGGCCACTTTAGGATTCTCTAAGTCTGTTGCCTTCTTGCTTTTATAAAAGGCTTGAGCTAAATCTTGTCCTGTAATTGGAATTTCAACTAGAGGAATTCTGCTTACAGAATCAGTAATTAACCTTGCAGTCCCTCCTCTGCAAACGATAACATCACAACTGGGTTCTAATGTATTGGCGAGTTTTACGGCGCGACTTAACCTTGCAAGATAGATTTCAACCTCTCCTTGTAATCCTAACTCTTGAATTACTCTTCTCCCTTGTAAAAACAGTTGTTTATCTGGAGCAATAAAAGCAATTTTTGACATATTCGTTCCCTCCTTATTAGTTAGAATATTCTAGTTATTATAACGCATTGACACAACAATTGTTGCTTTATGTACAACAATTGTTGTATATTTCATCACTTTTATACGATATAAAGGCTTTTTTACCCGTTAAAGCACTTGGCATGCTTATTGCAATAAAGATGAACATGTTTAGAAAGAAATTAAAAACGATTAAGGAGAGATGAATCATGTCTTTGCAAATCAATCAAACGGAAAAACCCCTTTATATCAAAGTAAATGAAAACGATAATGTTGCTACTATTGTAAACTCAAAAGGATTGCCGAAAGGAACTGTTTTTCCATCTGGGTTAGAGTTAAAAGAATATATCCCTCAAGGGCATAAAGTTTCATTAAGAAACTTTGAGAAAGATGACAAAATTATTCGCTATGGAGAAATTATCGGAACTGCTTCCTCACCAATTTCTCAGGGAACTTGGGTAAAAGAATCATATGTTACCCTGCCTGATCCTCCTATTTTAGAAAAGTTGCCTTTGGAAACTAAAGTTTTTGCCCCTTTACCTCCTTTAGAAGGTTACACATTTGAAGGCTATAAAAATACAAATGGAAGTGTTGGAACAAAAAATATACTTGGGATTGCGACAAGTGTTCAATGTGTAGCAGGAGTACTTGATTATGCGGTTAAAAAAATCAAAACAGAGCTTCTTCCTTCTTATCCAAATGTAGAGGATGTAGTAGCTTTAACTCATAATTATGGCTGCGGAGTTGCTATTAATGCACCGGACGCCGTCATTCCGATTCGTACATTACAAAATCTTTCTACCCATCCAAATTTCGGGGGTGAAGTTTTAGTAGTTGGCTTAGGGTGTGAAAAGCTTCTTCCTGAACGTTTGATTCCCCAGGAGGATTCAGGAAATATAACACGTTTGCAAGACCAGACAGGTTTTAAGCAAATGGTTGCTACAATCATAGAGATGGCAGAGGGAAAATTAATTGAGCTAAATAACAGGACGCGCGTAACCTGCCCCCTATCTGATTTAACGGTAGGTTTACAATGTGGAGGAAGCGATGCCTTTTCCGGTGTTACCGCCAATCCAGCAGTTGGATATGCGGCAGATTTACTAGTAAGAGCAGGCGCTACTGTTTTATTTTCTGAAGTTACTGAAGTTCGAGATGCTATTCATTTGTTAACGCCACGAACAATTAATGAAGAAGTCGGTCAATCTCTAATTAATGAAATGAAGTGGTATGATCAATATTTAAAAAGAGGCGAAGCTGATAGAAGTGCAAATCCTTCACCTGGAAATAAAAAAGGCGGACTTGTAAACGTAGTAGAAAAAGCACTTGGCTCTATAGCTAAAGCAGGAACAACTCCAATCGTCGAAGTTTTATCGCCTGGAGAAAAGCCGACTAAAAAAGGCTTAATCTATGCAGCAACTCCGGCGAGTGATTTTGTATGCGGAACATTACAGTTAGCTTCTGGGATGAACATGCATATTTTCACAACAGGGAGAGGAACTCCATATGGCCTGGCAATGGCACCTGTTCTTAAAGTATCTACTAGAAGTTCATTAACTGAGCAATGGGACGATTTAATAGATTTAGATGCAGGAAGAATAGCACAAGGAGAGGCAACCATTGAGGAGGTGGGTTGGGAGCTCTTTCACTTAATTATAGAAATTGCAAGCGGCCATAAGAAAACGTGGAGTGATTATTGGGGGCTGCATAATGATTTATGTCTGTTTAATCCTGCTCCTTTAACTTAACAAGATAACGAGAACCTGTTTCTAAACTGGTTCTCGTTGTTTTATGACGCGTTGAGTAACTAATTGGAGATTAAATGACCTCTGTCTGCTGCTTCTGGCGGTGTTTCCATCCAGCCATTTTCCATCATAATATCCGCAGCCTCCTTTACAAACTTTGAGATATTTGTCATTGATTTTCCATATAACAGCGCCAAATCATGTCTTCCATTGACGGCTACCGAATTTCCAAAAGCCCTCATTTTCATTGAGAACATATCCATTTTGTGAAACAGCATTAATTTATCGGAAAATGGTGAAAAAGTCGAAGTAGTAATTAAATGATCAAGAAAAGATGGCGCTGGTAAATTATCTAGATGAAGCTTTTCAACATAGCGTTCTACCGCTTTATTTGTCAGATCTTCGCCTTTTACAAATAATGCACGAATTTTTTCACTTTTAACAACTTGACTAAATGCCAAAATTAAGGCTTTGCTTGTCACATTATTCTCGATGTTATCATACAGATGAGCAATTTCTAATGCGTGCAAAGGTCGAACATCTCCTATAAACCCGCTTAAATAATGAGTAGTAGCGATGTTCACTTTTTCTGGTGCGGGAATAATTGGCGGCTTAATAATAAATCCTTTATCCATTAAGATTGCCTTTATTTGTTCCATCAATTCCATTGTTGCTTTCATACAATACGTTAAAAGCGTCTTTACATCTTCTCTATACATTAGCGGCAGTGCAATACTGTAAATGCTTAAACCCGCTTTAGCAGCATATTTTAAATAATGCACGTAAAATTCATCTTCAAACAGCTTTGGAGCACCTAGGTTCACGTCTTCTTGCGTAAATCCATACGGAATTGGCACATTCTCTTTTGTGAAAATGTCTTTTACGTTACTTTGAAATTCTTCCGTTAAACCTTTTGCATGTTGTAACAGCTTTTTTATATCCGGATCTTCAACGTGTTCAAGAAAATAGCTTAAAATATGTGAAGACATGTTGTTGCCCATATAGGTTGCCCAAAGTTTACCCATTTCGGGGGCTGTTAATTTCTCTTTCACGCTTGTTTTTTTTGAACCTATTTTAGTTGGTTTGATTGTTTCCATCTATAATCTCCTAATTCGATTTGCTTTTTGGTTGGTCTTTTCTATTTTATCTATTCTTCCACTTTTGATTTAACATTATTAGGTGATAAATGCAGGTTTTCAGTATTTTAGTCTATAGTAGGACCTATTCGCTGTTTGTTTCCGTGCTTAACCTGTACATTGACCTTCACGTTTATTGAGTCTTTTGTTAGAGGAATAGCCCCGTTGCTTTGAACAGCTTTCCATTTACGCAGTTCTTTTTTGTAAAGAACATGAGAAAGCCTGTAAACATCGCTGTTTATACTTAAGCCTTGCGCGTATGTTTCAATAATTTGTTTCTTAATTTTCTGTTCAGCTTCTTTTTTTATAGTTGATAGTTTTTCGTGCTGCGGCATAACTAAAATCGTTGCTTTTGCCCGAACTTTTATATTAAAGGTTAGATTACTGCCTTTTAGAACAGGTTCGACCTTTACTTTTTTCTTGTCTACCACAAGATCAATATCGGAATGATCAGGCAGCCTTACCCGTAAACCAGCTCGTACAAATTCATCAGTTATCCATCTAAGCCCTTTGATTTTATTTTCAGAAAAAACTCCTTTTAATTCAGATGATGTAATAGCCACTGCTCCGTTTACTTGAATAGCTGTTTCACTTTTTTGATCCGTTGTTAAATGTTCTTTAGTCTGAACTAGAGGGATGTTTACTTCGTGACTTGGTTCATTAAGATGGATAATGAGCTCTCTTAAATCAACTGGTGGAATAAAGGAGTTTTGCTTGAAAATCACTTTAGGATCGCTCAAGCGAGAAAGAGCATTCGATACTTCGAACATCGGCGTAGCTAACAGCGTTTTTTTCAAAGGGCTTTTCGTCGCATACATCCAAATGTTATATCTCGTTTCCCGATAACGATCTAAAAAGTCCACCGCAGATTTGACAGCGCCATGCTTTAACGCATCGTCCGTTAGAACAAGAAAAGCTAAGTGCCCAAAAAAGATTCTGCGCTGAGAAATTTGATAATACCTAAAAATAGCTTCATCAATGGTTTTTCCTGTTGCGTGGCCAACTTCTACTTTGACTTGACCCGCGCCAGCACCGCTTGCCTCAGATTTTGCCAATAAACTTAAATTGATTGTCTGCAGGTAAAGAATGTAACGATTATCTTTAAAATCTACCCCCATTCCCTGTGCGTATACCATTTGTTCCGGTTCATTCGTATCCCAGCACCCCGAAAGAAACAATAAAAAAGAGCTCATAGCAAGTATAAGTAAGTTCCTTATGGTCCTTTTCACTAACTTCCTCCTTCTTCGCGGGTGGAATCGCTTGAGTTGAGCATACTAGCTCTCGTTGCTTTTTTACTTTCGGGCAGGCGGAAGAGAGATTTTAAAATATTTTTCACATCTAATCGGGTTGCTAATTCGAAATATGGCACACCAAACGTTCGAATGTTTGTAATATAGATCATGACTAAAAAGATGGAGATAAAAAAGCCAAAAAAACCTAAAATGCTAACACAGATAATACTAAAAAAGCGGATCAGTGAAATTGTTCCTATAAGGGACTGATTTGCTAGCGTAAAGGTAGCAATCGTAGAGCCTGCAATGACAACCAGCATGGCAGGACTTGTTAAACCGGCTCTAATGGCTGCATCACCGATAATAAGCCCTCCGATTACACTGAGTGTCTGTCCGACAGAAGTCGGGAGTCTAAACCCTGCCTCTCGAAACAATTCAAATAAAAGGAGCATTAATATTGCTTCAAGAGAGGTAGGAAACGGGACACCTCTTCTTGCTTCAACAATCGTAGCTAATAAGCTGAGAGGAAGCTGATTTTGATGAAAAGCCGTCATTGCAACCCAAAAACCGGGCAAAAAAGCAGCGATAGAAAGCCCGAAGATTCGAAGAATACGCTCAAAAGAGCTGTATAAATATGTATTTTCTTTATCCTCAGATCCTTTTAATAAGTAAAAAAGGTTAATAGGTGTAACATACGCATATGAAGTGCCATCAATTAATATAATGAACCGGCCATTTAACAGAGATTGAACCGCAAAATCAGGTCTCCCTGTATAAGCGTGGCGAGGAAAAAAGCTATACGGATTTTTATTAATGAGCTCTTCTAGCTGTGTTCCGCTGAAAATACCGTCGATATCGATATTCCCTAACTTCTCCATAATTTCGTCAAGTATCTTCTTATCAGCTACGTCTTCCATGTATAAAATGCTTACTTTTGTTTTTGTTCGTTTTCCAATTTCTAAAGATTTTGTTAACAAGGAAACCGATTTAAGACGCTTACGAATTAAAGCAATATTCACAGGTAAGTCTTCAATAAAATTATCTCTAGGACCCAATATGGTTACTTCATTTTTCGTTTCTTCTGGACTTCTTTGAGGACGGTCAGAAATATCGATAGATACAACAGCGTTCGGTAATCCAAAATCAATGAATAATTTCCCAGAAAAAATTTCCGAAACTGCCTGTTCTTCATTTTGAACGATAGAAACTGAGGGAAGGTTTAATAATTTTATGATCTTGTCTCCTTCTACTTCCCCCTCTAACTTAGCGCAGCATTCCTCTAATCTTTTAGGGATCATTCCATATAGCATTTCCGTACTCACTAAACCGGTACAATAAATCATAAGCACTCGTTTGTTATAAAAATAAACGGTCTCGAAGTTAATATCGCCGCATTTTCCAAATAAATCTCTTAACGTACGCTCATTGATGATCTGAGAACAAGAAGAACTTTCTTTTAAAAGACTTTCGGTCTTTTGTTTTTTAGAGCTGTAGTCTTTTTGCTTCTTAAAAAATTCCACTTTTATCCCTCCTTGTTTTATGAGAAATTAGAAAGACTATGACTACTAAGAAAAGAGAAAAAGCAACAAACAGCCAGAAAGTAGCCGGTATGATTGTAAAAAATAAAAGATTTGAAAAAGTAAAGTCTGTTATAGGAGCCAGCGTGCATACAGTGATAACCACTAAAATGAGTAAAAGAAACCTTTTGTGGCCTTTTTGAAATGGAACTAATTCTTTCATAATAAAAAGAAAGGTCGAAATGCGGATGAAGGTACCCGACAGCCACTGATAAATAGATAAAAAGTCGATATGCTCTATAAACTTTCCAAGTGATGCAATTCCCCATTCTTCATAGGGAGGGAAACGTTGCTTAGAGGCTTCTACAGGACCAAATTCAGTAATTGCCCCAATAAGAGGCCCAATTGTAAGGCCCGTTAAGAGAATTCCTGCCACCGCTAAATGCTTATAGCGTATAGGCTGCGGTACTTTGTGCTGCAAGAAAAGCAGCAGCAGCAGCTCTACCATCCCTGATCCTTGAAATACAATACTTTTAATAACCGGAAAATAGCCATTTTCTAAAACAGGCTGCAATAAAGAATAATCTTTAAATTGAAAGTTTGTAAAAGAAACAAAAAAACCTAATAGTACAATAAAAAATAAAAGAAATACGTTTACAATACTAATCGTTCTCATGCTCGTAGCGGCAAGTAAGCAACAGGTAAAACCAAATAATAAAACGAGTATAATTAAAGGTGTTCGCTGAAGAAAAATAATATTGATCCACGTAATCGTCTCTCGTAAGGTGGCAATTTCCATAATGGCCAAATAAGCGATTATAAGAAAAATAACAACATTGGTAAATGACTTATTCATATGTTTTTTCATCCATTGAAAAAGATGTTCGCCGTTTGTTTTTTTATTTACATATACGAGTAAAGGAACCCATATGAGTGTTAAAAGACAAGTAAGAAGAACAGTGACCCAAGCATCGCGCCCTGCCGTTTTAATTAATGGAGATATAAGCATCACATGAGTTTTTAAGCCAATAAACGTCATCGAAAGAAGGATCAGCTGAAAAACAGAAATTGAGTCTGACTTATTCATGGTAACCACTCCTTCTCTCTGATAAATTTACTACTGGTAGCTTATCCTAAATTTCTCATAATATAATGGAGAATCATTATTCACAAAATAAAAAAGAGCTGTTTTATACGTGAAGTTTCTCACGGATAAAACAGCTCGGTCTGTCATTCACTTATTTTCACGAAGCCCTATTCTCTGCCCATTATTCAGCGCGTTCAATTACTAGTTAGCTGGACTTCTTTCTTATCTTCATTTTCTTCTATTCCCGCTTCTTCTATATTCACAAAAGGTTGCTCAGCAACGGTCACGAGCTCGCCGCCGCAAACGTGACGAACAACGGTTACGAGCTCTGGAAAATCGGGAAATTTTCCGTATAACGTTTTTAAAGGAAGTGCGCCTTTGCATATCTTACTGTTATGTGGTTCATACCCTTTGAGCGTGTCAAGCAATAATTGTTCTCCCTTTTCAGTCAGTTTGATGTAGGTATTTCTTTTATCATTTTCCCTTTTGGATAAATGAAGGCATCCTTGATTTTCTAATTTTTTCGAAAAATTAAATGCTGTAGAGATATGCATAGCGCCTAAGTTAGCTAACTCTGACATAGAGATTTCTCCCGTGCTGCTAGCCAAACATAAAATATGATGCTCATTTACATTCAGACCATAAGGTTTCACCCATTGCTCCCAATCATCTTCTGCAGCTCGCCAGATGGCTTTACTTACCTGCATTAATTTAAATCCAAACAATGATGCATCTTTTATTGTGTATTCATTTTCTTGTTTCGACATACTATCATTCCTTATTTGTAGGCTATTGTAAGTTAGTTTATTTTTAAAGCGTGTAAAAACATTTTTATTTCATCTAATTTATCAGTATACCTACAAAATCAGACGAAAAAATACACGTGCAGTTTAATTTCTCAGCTTTATTCCACAATATCTCTGCAATTTTGAAGAAACGTCTACCAGCTAAAAAGAGTTGCTTACCTTATTTTTATTTAAAAAAGTAATACATGTCTTTTTAATTACTAATAGGTGATGCAGATTCTAAGTGAGCAAATGCTTGTTCTAAGTCTGCAATTAAATCTTCCGTATCTTCAATTCCTACAGATATGCGAACCAGTCCTTCGGATATTCCAAGAGCTTTACGTTCTTCAAGCGTACATTCTACGTGACTAGTCGTTCTTGCTGGACCGTAAATCGTTTCAACTGCTCCTAAATTACCGGCTTTATTTGCATACGTTAACTTTGGCAGCAAAATTTTAATAGCTTCCATTTCTCCTTTTAACACAAAGCTTAATATTCCGCCAAAGCCTTTCATTTGTTTTTTGGCAATATGATGATGAGGGTGTGTTTCCAATCCAGGATAATAGACGGCTTCAACCGCTTCTTTCTTTTGAAGAAATTTAGCAATTTCCAAAGCGCTTCGTTCTTGTTGACGTATACGCAGCTTTAACGTCTTCATTCCTCTTAAAATAAGATACGCTGACATAGGGTCCATGGTCGCGCCATTGATCTCACGGTAGTGATACACATGCTGCATTAATTCTTTAGAGCCGCATACTACTCCGCCTAAAGCATCGGCGTGTCCGCTTAAAAATTTTGTGGCACTGTGAATGACAAGATCTACTCCTAATTGAAGAGGGTTTTGGTTAATTGGTGTCGCAAACGTATTATCAATAATGACCACTGCCCCTACCGATTTTCCTGCTTTCGCTATTCTTTCAATATCAATAATTTTCATCGTAGGATTTGTAGGAGATTCTAAATACAGCACTTTACATCCTTTATTTACTTCCGCTTCAATTTCTTCATGATTCCCCGTATTACATAAGGTTACATCCACTCCAATGTTAGGAAGAAACTCAGTGAAGATTTTGTTTGTTCCTCCATATGTATCTTTTACCGATACGACTCGGTCTCCGGGTTTTAAAAACGTGTACAATGTGCTGCTAATAGCCGCCATGCCGGAGGAAAATGCGACCGACTCTTCTGCTTCTTCAAGTATCCTTACTTTTTCTTCAAAAGCTTTAACCGTAGGATTACTCATGCGATTATACGTATAGCCTGGCTTGTTTCCTAACGCAACTTCTTGCCATTCGTCTACATCATCATAATTGTAAGCTACGCTGAAGACGACGGGAACTTGGGTGGCATTGTAAGCAAGCGATTCTTTTTCTCCTGCCCATACCGCTTTTGTTCCGTCTTGTACATTTTTAAACTGTTTGTCTGTCATTCACTCATCACCTCTGGTTTTGTTAATTAGATATTGATTAAATTATATATTGTATACAATATACTGTATATAGTACAGAATAATCTGATAATGAAATATACGTACATTCCTCATTAAATTTAAAAAAGATCGAGATATAACGAAAGCAATTCAATCTAACGACGAACAAATAGGATACATGAGCTGAACGCTTGTGTCACGGCAGTTGATTCCGTACAAGACTTCGCTTTCCGCGGGCGGCCGCTGAGCCTTCTCGTCGCATACGCTCCTGTGGAGTCTCACCTGTTCCGCTTTTCCGACAGGAGTTTTCGTCTTGCCCTCCAATCAACTGCTAGAAGGGTCTAAACAAATCGAACCTACGTTCACTCTAAAAAAAAACGAACCACTAATCAAAAATCTTGATCAATGGTTCATTTTTTACTTCGTCTAAATTTAAAACAGCTAAAAACTCTCAGCTTATAAATTGAATTTTTTTAGTCTGTTATAAAATGTACTTCTTGGTATATCTAACAGTTTAGCGGCAAGTGACACATTACCCTGCGTTTTACGTAAAGCATCCATCATCAAGTCTTTTTGAACTTTTTCGCGAAATGTGAGTGCGGATAGGGACGTAAAATCGTTTTCTTCTATTTCTTGTGAAGTATCAGAGTGAGAGATGGTCCTCTGACCACCAAGATGTAAAGAACTCAAATAACTCAATATTGTCTCTTTTTCTGTGTCCGCGTTTAGTGAAATTTTCAAGCGTTCAAGTACATTAAATAATTCTCGAACGTTTCCGGGCCACTGGTAATCTATCAATTTATCTACTAGTTCCTTGGGGAAATTCATATTCCAATCATTCGTTTGACAAAAGTACCGCATAAGATGCGGAATATCTTCTTTTCTTTCCCGTAAAGGCGGAACATGCACGGGGTACACGTGAAGCCGGTAGTATAAATCTTCTCGAAACTTCCCTTCATTGACAAGTTGGCGAAGATCTCGATGAGTAGCGGTAATAATCCGGATGTCTACCGGAATTTCCTGATTGCTTCCCACAGGCGTGACCTTGCGCTCTTGCAATACTCTTAACAAAGAAACTTGCATAGAATGAGGAAGCTCACCTATTTCATCAAGAAAAATCGTACCATGATTAGCCTGTTCAAACTTCCCTTGATATCCTTGACGCCGTGCTCCTGTAAAAGCTCCTTCTGCATAGCCAAATAATTCACTTTCCATAAGTTCCTTCGGAATGGCACCACAATTAAGAGCAATAAAAGGCCCGTTTTCACGCGAACTGTTTTCATGAATCGTTCTCGCCACTATTTCTTTTCCAGTACCTGTTTCCCCTAAAATATAGACCGTTGTATCCGTAGGAGCCGCCTGCTTTATTTCTTCTAATGTTCGCTGAAAGGATCGGCTTATGCCTGCTTCTCCTTTAAAACAAAATGATTGAGCAGAGATCTGTTTAGTTGTTTGGTTATGAGTCGTTTCTTCTGATAAGTAAACAATCTTTCCAATAGAATGACCGTGTCTTTTTGAAATGACAGGCACTTCCATCACTATACGAAATCCCTGTTGTACAATTGTATTCAACTGTTGTCCTGACCATTTAGGTATACATTCCCGAACGGTTTTACTTGCTCCTACAATCACTTCTTTGTAATTGCAAAGCAGCAAGAGCTGCTTGCTATCGACAAAATTCATAGAAGCATGAACCAACTCAATTTCGTCTTTGTGCATTCGAATGCTTAACTCCCGTTCGATTGTATACGCAATGGACGTAACCATTCCAAGCATATAAGGATGCGCTCTGTTTACGGGACAGGAAATATTAATAATCCCAATTAAATTTCCGTCGTCATTTCGAACAGGCGCCGCCGAACAGCTCCATTGATGCGAAGCAATCGAATAATGTTCTGTACCTGTTATCATAATGGGTTCTTCCGTTTGCAGAGCCGTCCCGATTGCATTTGTTCCTACTTCTTTTTCTGTCCAACAGGCACCTTCCACAAAATTAATTTTTCTTGCTTCATTCAGTGTAAGTCTATTTCCTGTAATAGATAAAATATAGCCTTCTGGGTCAATTAATAGAGCAACCATTCCTAAATCTGCCGCTGATTGTCTGATTCTTTCTAAGTGCGGCAACGCCGTTTCAAGAAATAAAGAGTTCATTTGTTTTCGAGAATGGAAATCTTCGTTTCTTAAAATCGATCTGCCTTTATCTAGGTAAGGGTTAACATCTGCGCTTTTACAGCGGTGCCACGATTTTACAATGATGTCGTTTAACCTTGAAGATTCAAGTGCTCCTTCGTTTACAAAACGTTTCCATGTGTTTAAAGAAAGTGTGGATTCCATTTCTTACCTCTCCCCTATAAACTTAATTGAATATAGTAAATCAAGGCTTGTTACTATTATTATAAATCACAAAGAAAACGTTATCATTACCAAAGATAGATTCTTAAACTCACGTTATGTAAAAATTAATAGAAAAACTAGACGAGGATGCAGGAAAATCCCTCTCCCTCTTTCATGATTCCTTCATCCTCTAGTTTACCTTTTTGAATCATTCATTTTTACTTTTCATTCTTAAAGAGCTTAATAACTTGAGCACTTGTATAATCATGAGTGAACGGCCTGACCCGCTGAATGCAAAAGAGCTTCATGAATCGCTTCGGATAATGTAGGATGAGCAGCGATAAAGTCTTCCATTACATCCGTGGTCAACTCCCCGTGCAGCATGATAGTTCCTTGTCCAATTAATTCTGTAGCATGTGCACCTACAATGGAAAGCCCAATAATTTCATTAAACTGCGGTTCTACGATTACTTTCACTTTTCCAACAGAATCATTTGCAATCATCGCTTTGCCGTTTGCCGTAAACGAAAATTCTCCGATACGAACATCACCGTATTTTTCTCGGGCCTGTTTTTCTGTCAAACCGACACTTGCAATTTCAGGATGAGTATAGATGCAGCGTGGTACAGCTCGGTAATTCACGCTCTTATCTTTTCCGTATGCGTGCAAAGCAGCAACTGTGCCTTCATGAAAGGCTACATGGGCAAGCTGAATTCCACCGACTACATCTCCACAAGCATAGATATTAGGTATATTCGTTTGCATATGCTCATTAACATCAATTCCTTGTTTTGAAAAATGTATGCCAAGCTTTTCTAAACCTAAACCTAGCACTCTAGGCTTTCTCCCAATTGAAATTAATGCATAGTCAGCCTGCAGTTCATGCAGTTCTTCTTTATGTTTAAATAGAGCCGTTTTATCTTCTGGCTGCATTTCTGTTAGCGAAGCGGATGTATAAATCGTTACGCCTTTTTTCTCTAACTCTTCCTGCAACATAAAGGCGATATCGGCATCTTCACCAGAAAGCAGCTGATCTGCCGCTTCCACAATCGTTACTTTTGTTCCCATTTGACTGTAAATGCTTGCAAATTCACACCCAATTACCCCTCCTCCTACTATCAAAAGAGATGAAGGGATAGCAGGCAGCGACATCGCTTGTCCACTGTGAATGATCCACTTTCCATCAAACGGAGCAAACGGCAGGCTAGCAGGTTCTGAACCTGCAGCAATAATAAACTGTTCAGCCTCTATTTCTTCTACTTGATTTTCATTTCGCACGGCTAGGCGATGATTTGTCAAAAAAGAAGCTTCTCCTTTCATGACTTTAATACTGTTCTTTTTCATTAAATAGCCAATTCCCCTGACCAAGTTTTTAACAATGGTTGTTTTATGATGCTGAACGCCATCCCAGTTAATTCTCACTTGTTCTAAAGGAAGAGTGATGCCGAATTGCTCAGCTTGCTTTATTTTCTCATAGGCTTCCGCGCTTGCTAATAATGACTTTGTTGGCATGCAGCCCTCATTTAAACATGTTCCACCTAAATCTTTTTGTTCGATTAACGTAACTTGTTTTCCTTGCCGGGCGGCAGTGATTGCCGCCACATATCCTGCAGGACCGCCGCCAATGACAACTAAAGGTTTCATGGAATGCACCACCTTTCTATAAGAGTAGTAAAATAGGTTGCTCTAAGTATTGTTTAATAGTTCCAAGGAAATTAGCTGCAGGTGCTCCGTCCAGTACGCGATGATCAAACGTCAGGCTTAAAGGCAGCACGTTTCTTCTTTGTAAATCGTCTCCTATATACATAGGTACATCTTCAGTAGCTCCCACACCAAGGATTCCTGTTTCAGGCGGGTTCAATACAGGTGTAAAATACTCTACTCCGTAGGCACCGAGATTAGTAATAGTGAATGTGGAACCTTGCATGCTATCAGTACTCAACTGACCTTGCCGAGCATCTGCTGCTCGTGTTTTTATCTCTGCAGCTAATTCAACTAACGGCATTTTTTCAGCATGTTGCACAACAGGAACAACTAGCCCATTTTCTAAAGCCACGGCCATTCCAAGATGAACATGATGATAGAGATGAATTTCGTTATCGATATACGCACTGTTCATTTGCTTGTGTTCTTGAAGTGAAAGAACAACAGCGCGAGCAATAAAATCAGTTAGAGAGATTTTCACCTTATGGCGTTGTTGAATCACTTCTTTAATTTCTCGTTGAAGAGACAGCAAATCCGTCACGTCAGCTTTCATATTAATCGTTAATTGAGCACTGTTTAGTAAGCTATTATGCATTCGGCCTGCAATGACTTTCCTCATCCCCGCTACTGGAAGCGTTTCTTTTTTTGTAGCTTTATCTATTTCAACTGGTGGATGACTTGTTTCTGAAGCTTTTTCTGTCAGCACTTTCTCTACATCCGCTTTTGTGATTCTTCCTTTTGGTCCCGTGCCTTTAATCATTTCAATGTCAAGGTTTTCAGATTCTGCTATTTTCCGTGCAATTGGTGAAATGCGCACAGTTTCTTTGCTCTTCTTTGATGAAGCTGCGTTTGCTGGCGGCTCTTCTAAAGAGACAGCAGCCGCTACCTCGTTTTTAGGCGCTTGCAGCTCATTTGCTGAACGGTTCTGCTCAGTGAGCTGCTCGTTTGGCTTTCCAACATAACAGATAATCGTTCCAGGAGGCACTCCTATATCTTCTTGCACAAGGATATCAAGAATCACACCGTCCTGCGGCGCTTCAATTTCCATTTCTATTTTTTCAGAATTAATACTTGCAATCATATCTCCTTTTGAAACGGAGTCTCCCACTTTTTTATTCCATGTCGAAACGGTTCCTTCTTTCATTGCCATACCTAGTTTTGGCATTACAACCTCTGCAGCCATTTGCTTCCTCCTCCTTTCTCTTTACTTACACGCTTAGAAGCGATTTATCTCCTAGCAACTCCGATACAACTTCAATTACTTTTTGCGGTGTTGGCAGATAAATATCTTCTAATGGAGGTGAAAATGGTACAGGTGTATGTGGTGCTGTAATTCGTTTAATAGGTGCATCAAGCATATCAAATCCTTTATCAGCAACTAGCGCAGCAATATCTGTTGCGATGCTGCATCTTGGGTTAGCTTCGTCAATAACAATTAATCGATTCGTTTTTTCTACAGAAGAAAGAATCGTCTCTTCGTCAAAAGGTGATAGACTTCGCGGATCGACTACTTCTACGTCAATTCCTTTGTGAGATAATTGATCTGCGGCTGTAAGTGCAGTATTTACTTGTTTGCCAATCGCTACAATAGTTAAATCTGTTCCTTCGCGTTTCACGTCTGCTTTTCCTAATGGAATCGTATAATAGCCTTCAGGAACCTCACCTTTCATGTTGTACAATGTTTTGTCTTCAAAAAAGATAACCGGATCATTGTCTTCAATTGCTGCTAATAATAAACCTTTTGCATCGTAAGGGGTAGAAGGCACCACTACTTTAATGCCAGGAATGCTAGTGAACAAAGCATACAAGCTCTGAGAATGCTGAGCCGCAGCTCTGAATCCAGCTCCATGAGTCGTTCGAATTGTAACGGGCACTTCTGCTTTTCCTCCGAACATGTATCTAAATTTTGCGCCTTGATTCAGCACTTGATCTAAGCAGCAGCCAATAAAGTCATTAAACATTAATTCTGCAACCGGTCTTAACCCCGTAGCTGCCGCTCCCATTGCAGCTCCTATATAAGCTGCTTCTGAAATAGGCGTATCAAGAATTCGTTCACGTCCAAATTCTTGTACAAGTCCCTTTGTCACTCCAAGGACACCGCCCCAAGCCTCATCATCTTGCAGGTGGTCAATTTCCGCTCCGCCAGCTACATCTTCTCCCAGCAGAATCACATTCTCATCTTTTCGCATCGCTAGTTTCATTGCTTCATTGATAGCTTCAGACATACTTAATTTTCTAGTCATTTTCTTTTCCCCCTTTAATTAGTAAGATACATAAACATCTGTTAATAGTTCGGAAGCATCAGGATAATCGCTTGTTTCTGCTAGCTCAACTGCGCGTTTTACTGCTTTTTCTACGTCACTTTCAATATCTCTAAGCTCTTTTTCTGTTACTACTTGTTCTGAAAGCAAATAGTTTTCAAAAAGAGCAATCGCATCTTTTTCCTGAAGATGTTCTTTCTTTTCACTGCCTGATTTATAGGTTTGTGCGTCGCCTTCGAAATGCCCGTAATTTCGATACGTTACACATTCAATTAACGTGGGGCCTTCCCCTCTGCGAGCTCGTTGAATCGCTTCAGCAGCTGCTTCATAAACAGCCATCACGTCTTTTCCATCCACTCGCACGCCTGGAATATTGTAAGATGCGGCACGGTCTGCAATCGTGCTGCAGCTTGAAGCATAAGAAAAGGGAGTTGCCTCTCCGTAGCCATTATTCTCAGCAACAAAAACAACAGGCAGTTTCCAAATGGCTGCTAAGTTAATTCCTTCATGAAACGTTCCTTCATTGCCCGCTCCGTCTCCAAAAAAGCAAACGCTTACATCTTTTGTCTTTTTATATTTAGCAGTTAAAGCAGAACCACATGCAAGCGGAAATCCTCCTCCTACAATTCCATTTGCTCCTAAAATTCCTTTATCTAAATCCGCGATATGCATAGATCCGCCTTTTCCTTTGCCTAACCCGGTTACCTTCCCAAATAGTTCAGCCATCATTCCATCTAAATCGCCGCCTTTAGCAATACAATGACCGTGTCCACGATGAGTGCTCGTAATACTGTCACTGTCATTAAGGTGAGCGCACATTCCAACCGCTATCGCTTCTTCACCTGCATACAGATGAACAAAACCAGGCAGTACACCTTTTGCAAAAATTTGATGTACTTCATCTTCAAACTTTCGAATTTCTACCATTTTCTGATACATCCAGCTGGCTTTTTCTTTCGTAAGCTTTTCTGTTTTATTTTGAGCAGTTTTCATTATGGTAAGCCTCCTCATTTGATTATCAAACTTCACTTAATTACTCTTGCAAGTACCGTGCCAACATGAAAACCGCTTTATCTTAGCAATCCATTGTTTTATTTGTTCTCACAAAGTTAGACAAAATTGGACACTGTTCCAACTTTGTCTAACTTTGTCCGATATTAGAGGAATCAATTATGTAAACTGAATTTAAGGTGCATAATAAGCGTGTGGGTTGAAAATCACATGAATAATTAGCAAGAAAGCTTTTATGTAAATATGATATAATGCTGAAGGAATCGTCTGCATTTTGAAGAACACCAAAGCTTTTAAAGGAGGTTGGTTAAAGGAAAGCGGATTTTATAGAAGTTTCACCGTAAAGTTGGATGTAAATTAAACGATGAAAGATGAGGTGAAAACCTGGACAACATCCAAAGTTCTCGTCACTAGATGACATATCGCCAGGTTACTGTTATGCACAATGCAATTCAACACATTACAAGTTTTCATGTATACGCAGCCATTATTATATTTATCATTACATATTTTTTGATTATGACCGAGAAGATCAATCGCGCTTCAGCAGCTCTTTTAGGTGCTATATTGATGATTTTGTTAGGTATTGTTGACTTTAATAAGGCCATTATGGAGCATATTCAATGGGAAACGATTGTCCTGCTTATGGGTATGATGATTTTAGTCGGCATCACAAACAAAACAGGCGTGTTTCAATACGCAGCCATCAAGTCTGCTAAAATTGCTAAAGGTGATCCGGTTCGAATTCTAGTTATTTTATCGATTTTAACAGGCGTCGGATCAGCTTTTTTAGACAATGTGACAACCGTGTTATTAATTGTTCCGGTTACATTTTCGATTACTACTATTTTAAACATTAATCCTTTTCCGTTTCTTATATCAGAAGTGCTGTTTTCAAATATTGGAGGAACGGCAACTTTAATAGGCGACCCCCCTAATATCATGATTGGGGCAGCGAATCCTCACCTTGATTTTAATGCTTTTTTATTAAATTTAACTCCTGCAGTGCTGATTATCGGTGTTGTTACGCTGGGGATTCTTGTTCTTATCTATCGTAAAAAGTTAAAAGTAGAAGATAGTAAAAAGCAAGAGTTAATGAGTTTAAATGAAAAAGATTATATTCAAGATTCTGTTTTAATGAAAAAATCGTTAACTGTATTAGTATTAACGATTCTAGGTTTTACCCTGCATTCTGTTTTGCACATTGATGCGGCTATGGTAGCCATTACAGGTGCTGCTGTACTACTGGTAATTGGATTAAGAACTCATGATGAAGTAGAAAGCGCATTTGATTCTGTTGAATGGACAACCATTATTTTCTTTGCAGGTTTGTTTGTTCTTGTCGGAGGCTTAATCGATGTAGGCATTATTAAAAAGCTGGCTGCTGGCGCGTTAAACGTTACAGACGGCAATATCGCACTCTCAGCTTATCTCATTTTGTGGATTAGTGGCATTGCCTCAGCTGTTATTGATAACATTCCTTTTGTTGCTACAATGATTCCACTTATTCAAGATATGGCTCATGGAATGGGAATGAGCCCTGATTCTGCTCAAATCAATGTACTATGGTGGTCGCTGGCTCTAGGAGCATGTTTGGGAGGAAACGGTACGTTAATTGGAGCATCTGCCAACGTCATTGTAGCTGGCATGGCTGTAAAAAAAGGACATAAATTTTCGTTTATGGACTTTTTGAAAATTGGAGCTCCAATTATGCTTGTATCTCTTTTAATTTCAACGTTATATATCTTCCTTCGCTATCTTTTATTTCTGTAAGGGAGAGAGATTAAAATCTACACGATCAGTAAAAAAGACTTCTCAGCTGAGAAGTCTTTTTTGCTCTAGATATATGCGTTCAAGCAGCCCAGATGAAGTTGATAATAAAAGCGGCGCTAATGATGTACATAATCCAGTGGATTTCTTTCGCCTTGCCGGCTAACAATTTAACGAACGTATAAGATAAAAACCCTAGCGCTAAGCCTTCGCCGATACTAAATGTTAACGGCATCAAAATAATGGTGCAAAAAGCAGGTACAGCATCTGTTATTTCGTCGAGAGGAATGTTTTTAATTTCTGTTAACATGAGAGCTCCAACCATAATTAAAATAGGCGCTGTAGCAAAAGCAGGAATAATGCTGATCAATGGAGTGAACAAAATACTGACTAAAAACAGCATGGCAACAACCAGTGCTTTAAGACCCGTTTTGCCTCCTTCTGCAATTCCCGCCGCGTTTTCTACATACGCGTTCATTGCGGTAGATCCCATAGCAGCACTGGCTACAGTCGCAAAAGAATCTGCCATAAGCGCTTTATCTAACCCTTTAATTTCTCCTTTTTCATCCATTAGTCCAGCTTTTTTAGATAATCCAATCATCGATCCTAAATTATCAAATAGCTCCACAAGCGTAAATGAAAAAATAATAGAGAAAAGACCGTAGTGGAGAGCAGATTTAATATCCATTTGTAAAAAAGTTTCTGACATGCTTGGCATTGAAAACGACACAACGCTGCTGATGCTTTTAGGGGCTTCTACTATGCCCAGCACCATCCCTGCAATTGATACTAGTAAAATACTAATCAAAGCTGCTCCTTTAATTTTTCGAGCAGTTAATACAGTTACCGCGATAAAACCTAATAAAGCAAGTAATGGGCCCGGTTTTGTCAGTTGTCCAAGCGCTACTAAATTTTCTTTGTTGCTTACAATAATTCCAGCTTGCTTAAAACCGATAAAAGCAATAAATAGACCGATTCCAACGGAAATAGCACTTTTTAAAATAGCGGGTATCCCTTCAATAATCTTCTTGCGTAAGCCTGTTATGGTTAAAATAAAAAATACAACCCCTGAAATAAATACGGCTCCTAAACCTGTTTGCCACGTTAACCCTTCACCCAATACCACTGTATACGTAAAAAAAGCGTTTAGCCCCATTCCTGGTGCAACTGCAATAGGCATGTTCGCCCACAGTGCAAACAAAAGAGTTGCAAAAACAGTGGCAAAAATTGTTGCCGCAATTGCCGCTTCTTTTGGAATGCCTGCATCTGCTAAAATCGTCGGATTAACAAAGATAATATAGCTCATCGTCACAAAAGTCGTAATTCCCGCAAGAATTTCTGTTTTTACATCTGTTTTACGTTCTGTTAAATGAAACAGCTTATCTACCCATGAAGGGTTAGGTGCTGATTTTTTTATTAGTTCCATATGCTGAGTTTCAACTTTTTCATTTATCGCCACTTGCTTTTCACTCCTTTAATGATCGATTGGATTTTTTTAACTAGTTTTTACAGCCGCTTTATCAACAAGTGTATATTCAGTCATTTCCCCACTCCTTTTTTATGAAAATATGTATAAAAAGAGCCGTGAAAACAGAAGGAAACCCTTCTATCTTCACGGCTCTTTGCTTCTGTAAACAGAAGATAAGCATCCGTCTTTTACGTTTTTTGCAAAACCAACGATTTCATCGAACGTTTTGCCATTTATATAGAGAAGTTATTTAAAGCAAATAACCGTACAAGAATTCTCAGTAGCAGGATCATAATCTCTAAATAAAGAAGTGACCTGGATATCGAATAATAGCTCCACTTTTTGCTTTAGCATTTTTTTATATTTAGTCGACAAAGCCGCATCAAGAGACATCACTAATTCTTTATATTCTTCACTGAGGGCGTCTAGCGCTGGCATTCTTTTTGATTGAGCTAGTATAAGAATTTTATTATCAATAATATCTATTTTTTGAGTATTCACGCCTACATTAAAAATTTCTTGGCTAATTTGAGTATACAAAGTAGCTATCTTCTTTTTAGAGATCGGCTCCATATGCTTCACCTTTTTCATTGTTAAAAATGTAGTTTTATTATGTTGTTTTCACTTGATTAGCGTCTTTTGACCAGCTGCCGATAAATTCAGGCTCATTATAGTCAAAGAAATTGGTTAAATTCTCATGGCGGTTATCAATAAAAAGCTGATTGGCGACTTCTGATACGAGCTTCGGTATCGCATATTTCAGCCCTGAAAGAGCGGAAGCAGAAATTCCACAGCTAATTAAAGCGGAATAATTAAAAGCAAAAAGGCCATATACCATTTTTTGACCTTCCCCATTGCGATTTGAAAAAGCAAAGCCATTACTAAGGTAAGGGTGGGCATCCAATACTGGATTGGCAATTTCATGCGGTGCTTTGTAATAATCGCTCCAGCGGGCGATGTGTTTTTCAACAAGACGTAATTCTGGACGAAGAGCCGGATCTGTTAGCAGGCCTGTGCTAATAATTAAATAGTCAAATGTAAAGACTCCCTGAGGAGTTGTTACAACTGCTTTGTCCTGTTTTCCCTCGACATCGAGCCACGGTGCATGTACGTGCAAATGAAAACCTGGCCATGAGGAAGCGCGTCCAAATGTATCATTCGTAGGCGGCTGATTGTATTCGAAAAAATGAGCCATTACTTCATATTTTTCAGCATCTGACAGAGCATGAAAACGCTCAATCATTCCTGAATCTTCCATTTGTCTGATTGGATTAATACGCGGAAGTTCTTTTCGTCGAACAAATACATGAGCTTCAGCAACTCCTTCGGAAAGCGCATAGTTGGCGTTATCAAACGCCGAAGCTCCTCCTCCTAAAACAGCTACTTTTTTGTTCTTTAACGTAGTAAAATCAATCGTTTGGGAAGTATGAGAATAAAGATGAGGCGGCAATTTTTCAGAAATCATAGGCGGGACATGCCACTCTCCTCCTCCTTGAATTCCTGTAGCTAGTATAACTTTACGTGCCATCAGTGTAGGACACGAAGCTCCATTCCCTTCAATATGCAAGCGATGAATACCTGTTTCCGTCGGCTCAATTAACGTTAATTTTATTTCATTTGCCACAGGAAGGTTAAGAATACTCCGGTACCAGCGTAAATAATTCATCCAGTCTCCTCTTGGAATTTTGTCAAGAGCTTCCCAGCCCTCTGAGCCAAATTGTGCTTCCCACCACGCTTGAAACGTAAGCGAAGGCATACCTAAATCGATAGATGTTAAGTTTTTGGGCGTTCTCAGCGTAATCATTCGTGCATACGTTTCCCACGGACCTTCTAAACCCGAACGGTTTTCATCAATAACAAGAATATTTGACACGCGTTCTCGCAGCAAGCCAAAAGCCGTTCCTAAACCGCTTTGACCTCCTCCAATAATGATTACATCGTATACGTGTCCACTTTTAGGGATAATTGGCTGTGCTTCTGTTGGTTTCCTGAAAGAAAGGTAAGAAAGATCGGTTTCTACTCTTTTATTTAAAGCTTCTAAGCTCATCGTTATCTCTCCTTTCAATAAAGTTTCTCCGTGATAAAAAAGTTTATTTTATATCTAACATAAAATGATAGGTTTTATAACATCATTTGATTTATATTTATATTATCACTTTTGGAATATGATTGTATCTCCATTCTCTCTAAAGTTTTTTTTGCAAATTGTATAAAATCACTAATATAATTTTTTATACCTTATGTATGAAAGCATATTTACATTGTTTAAAAGAAAAAAACCATTACAAAGCTTAGTGAAGAAAGCTTTTCTGACATCAAATTTAAGGAAAACATGTGCGAGTTTGTGACAGTTATTTGTTAATTACGCTCTACTACTTGACTATCGTATTCATCAAATCTATAGTCATAATTAGTAACTCAACAAAGGGAGTCAACGTATGAGAAATTTATTTAAAATAACAGCTATATTTACAACGATTGTTATGTTTATTTTAATGATTGCCGGCAGTCTGGTCACAACCACAGGGTCTGGATTAGGGTGCGGAAACGAGTGGCCACTATGTAACGGGCAGTTAATACCCGAATACGCAGTAGCAACAATGATTGAATATACGCATCGTTTGATTACCGCATTTGCAGGTCTTCTTGTTTTAGCATTTTCTATTTGGGCTTGGATTCGTTATCGCAGAAACCGTGAAGTGAAAATTTTAGCGATCATGAGTATTGCATTTATCGTTATCGAGTCGTTGCTCGGGGCTTCTGCCGTTATCTGGCCTCAATCAGCTGAGGCGCTAGCCCTGCATTTCGGTCTTTCGCTTATTGCGTTTACCGGTGTATTTTTACTTTCAATATTTGTTATTCAAAAGGACCGTTCGGATCATTTTATTAAAGGAGCCGTTACAGGCAAATTTAGATGGCTCGCATGGTTTACGCTTATATTTACCTACTGCGATATTTATTTAGGTGCATATGTGCGTCACAAAGGTGCAAGCTTAGCGTGTACAAGCTTTCCGGCTTGTTATGGCAACACTCTTATTCCAAAGCTATCAGGAACAACAGGCATTCACTTTGCTCACCGATTTGCTGCTCTTGTGCTGTTTGTTCTTATCATTTGGATTATGGTATCTGCTATCAAACAGTATAAAGAAACTCGCCGTGATATTTACTACGCGTCCATCATTGCAGTTGCTTTAACCTTTGCTCAAATATTTAGCGGTATCTTTGTTGTCATGTCTCGTTTAAATGTCTTTGCTACACTGTCTCACTCGGCATTTATTACAGCGTTATTCGCTACGCTTAGCTACATTTGTGTACAAACTTTAAAAGGTAAAAGACGATAAAACCAAAAAACACGTGCAGTTATGAACTGCACGTGTTTTTTGGTTTAAGCTAGTTCTATTCCGCCTGTAATTCCGTAAACTTGAGCTGTTACGTAGCTTGCATCCGTTGAAGCTAAAAATACGTATACATTTGCTAACTCTACCGGCTGACCAGCACGCTGCAAAGGTGTATCTTGTCCAAAGCCTGGAATAGCGTCGCTTGGCTGCCCTCCAGAAATTTGAAGCGGCGTCCAGATAGGTCCTGGAGCAACGGAGTTAACGCGAATACCTTTTGGAGCTAATTGCTTGGCTAGTCCGCGAGTGAATCCGTTAATGGCAAACTTTGTAGCTGCATAATCTAATAAATTAGGACTTGGGCTATAGCCTTGTACAGAACTTGTGGTAATAATAGAAGCACCTGCCGGTAAATAAGGCAGCGCTGCTTTTACGGTCCAATATAAAGAGAATACATTTACTTCAAAGGTTTTGCGCAGCTGATCCGTTTCTAAATCAGCAAGATCTTCTACTGCCTGCTGTTTACCTGCTACGAGCGCTAAAACGTCTAATCCATCTAATTCTTTATAAGCTTTTTCTACTAGCTCCTTGCAAAAAGATTCTTCGCCTACATCACCAGGTATAAGTACTGCTTTTCTGCCTTCTGCCTCAATAAGCTTTTTTACTTCTTCTGCATCAGTTTGCTCTTGTGGCAAGTAATTAAGCGCAACGTCCGCTCCTTCTCTTGCGTAAGCGATAGCTGCTGCTCGGCCAATACCTGAATCTCCACCTGTCACAAGAGCTTTTCTGCCTTTTAATTTACCTGCACCTATGTAACTGTTCTCCCCGCAGTCTGGGATGACGTTCATTTCTTTTTGTACACCAGGCGGTTCTTGATACTGCTTTGGATAGTCTTCATGGAAATATTGAGTTAATGGATTATTTAACTTTGACATATTCGTCACTCCTTTATAAATCAACCTTAACCAACTAAGGAAAAGTTTTCTATATACTTGTTCTTCCCCTCTTCTTCTTTCATAAACATGTTTGATGTGCTCTACTATCCTCACCTTTCTTTCTGCCATTCCCCTTCAATCAACAGCTGGATACACGAAAAATACATTCACCATCACAATAAAAAAATCCGAACGAGTCACGTTCTCTCTTGAGAACCTTGACTCCTTGTTCGGATCTTCTTTTAACTAAAATACGTTCCCCCCCTCTTTAAATAAATGAAATAGTGAGAGCTTTTTATTTTGCTGTGCACAACAAGTTTTATTTCTCGTCTGTGCCTGCTACTCTGTTAGTTCTACTTGTAAAGGCTTTGATTCCTCTTCAGCTTCTTTAGGGGTGCGAACGATTAACACATCACATTTGGCATAGCGCAAAATATGCTGAGATACACTTCCAATTAAGATACGCTCTACCGCGTTTAACCCGGTTGCACCGCATACAATTAAATCAACGTGCTTATCGGGAGCAATTTTTTTAGATATTTTTGTTTTAGGAGAACCGTGTTCAATTAAGGTTTCGACTTTCGTTACTCCAGCCTTAATGGCTAGGTTACTATAGTTGGTTAAAAGTTCTTCAGCAAATTTCTCTGCATCTTGAAAGCGTGTATCCGTATAAAATGCATAAGGTGATGGACTTAACGCCTGTATATCGATAACGTGACAAATTATCAAATGAGCGTTATTTTTTTTCGCACTGTTAACTGCTTTTTTGAATGCCCACTCCGCTTCTACAGAACCGTCTACTGCTACGAGGATGTTACGATAAGCCATATTCATCATAATCTCTCCTTTAACATTCGTTTATAAAGAACTTTCTTTGCTACACTTTTATTGTACTTCTTGCGCAAGCGAAAGTATGTGATTTTTATCACAAGTTATAGAAATTAATAAAAAATAGAGCCGTGTGGGGGCACGGCTCCATTTTTATTGAACTTGAGAGTTAAAAGTCATTATCCAAATAGATCCTGCTACAATCGTAATAACAAAAACGATTCCAAGTATTAAAGCCATCACATTATAACGAGGCTTTTCTCCGTCTTTAATATGCATAAAGAAAAACAATTGAACAAAAAATTGAAGCACGGCCATTCCTAGAATGCTAGCTAGTAATATATTTTTAGCAAGTACGTGGTTTAATACCAGTAGCAGAGGAATAATGGTTAAAATAATCGAGAAAACAAATCCGGTTGTATAAGCTTTTAACGACCCTTGGTTCTCCATCTACATCACCCCCATTAAATACACAACCGTATAAAGGAAGATCCAGACAGCATCAAGAAAATGCCAGTATAAGCTGATAATCGTCACTTTTCGTTTTGTTATAGAGGTAATTCCGTATCGTTTTAACTGGATTGTAATTGAAATCATCCAAATGATTCCGACCGAAACGTGCAGCCCGTGTGTACTAACCAGCGTGTAGAAAGCCGTAAAAAATGCGCTCGTAGAAATGGTTGCTCCTTCGTGAACCATTGTTTGAAATTCATGAATTTCAAGTCCAACAAAGCATACACCTAAAAGCAGAGTTACAATTAGCCAGCCAATTAAAGGCTTTATTTTTCCTTTGTGCATGCTTAACACGGCCAATCCGCTTGTAAAGCTGCTCGTTAATAAGATAAACGTTTCAGAAACAAATCCTGGGACTTCAAAAAATTCCTTTCCTGTAAGGCCTCCCGCAGTATGATTAACAAGAACGGCATATGTAGCAAATAATGCTCCAAATAAGATGCAGTCCGTTACGAGGAAAAGCCAAAAACCCATAACTTTGATTTCATCATCATGTTCATGGTGATGTTCTTCGTGATGCGCTGTCGCATATGCCATGTTACCCGACCCTCCCTACTGAATCTTCTGTATGTCGAATTTCATCCACGGGAATATAATAGTCCGAGTTGTATTGAAAAGAACGGGCTAGTAAACAAGCTCCTACTCCTGTCAAACCGAATATCGCTACCCATACCCAGTGGAACGTTAAGCCAAAACCAGCAATGAACCAGAAAACCGACATGATAAATGGAATACCTGAATTCTTAGGCATATGAATTGGAGAAAAAGCCGCTGTTTCCTTCGCTTTTTTCTTTTTTCTTTCTTCTTTTATCGTCCACCACGCATCTTGCCCGGTTACTGTTGGAATCACTGCAAAATTGTAGTGCGGCGGCGGTGAAGGAATGGACCATTCTAATGTACGGCCATTCCAAGGATCTCCTGTTACATCTCGTTCTCCGTACTTAATGCCATGAATAATCTGCCATGCTTGAAAGATAAACCCTATGCCCATAAAGAAGGCTCCCACTGTAGAGATAACGTTCAGCGGTCCCCATCCCATGTCAAAATCGTACGTATAAATACGGCGTGTCATTCCCATAAATCCTAATGCATATTGAGGCATGAAGCATACGTAAAAACCAATATTCCACGTCCAAAACGCCCATTTACCAAGACGGTCATTTAACTTAAAGCCAAACATTTTTGGCCACCAATAGTACAAACCTGCAAAAAAGCCGAATACAACGCCTCCGATTAATACTTGGTGAAAGTGTGCAACTAAAAAATAGCTATTATGATACTGATAGTCTGCGGGAGCTGCTGAAAGCATAACACCGGTTGCTCCTCCTACAACAAAGCATGGGATAAAAGCAATTGTCCATAGCATTGGCTGAGTCATTTGAATACGGCCGCGGAACATCGTAAATAACCAGTTGAACACTTTAACACCCGTTGGAATTCCGATAGCCATCGTCGTAATAGCAAAAAACACATTTACATTAGCACCTGCACCCATCGTAAAGAAATGATGCACCCATGTGAAATACGATAGAACGCTAATAATCATCATTGAAAAAACCATAGATTTATAGCCAAATATCTTCTTTTGAGAAAACGTTGCAACAATTTCAGAAAAAATGCCGAATGCCGGAAGCACAACAATATACACTTCAGGATGTCCCCACATCCAAATTAAGTTAATGTACATCATCGGATTTCCACCGCCGGTCATGGTAAACAAGTGTCCGTCAAAGAAGCGGTCGACAAACAATAAAGCAAGCGTTACGGTTAATACAGGAAACGCGAAAATGATAATAATACAGCTTGCTAGAACAGACCACGTGAATAGCGGCATATGCATAAGTTTCATGCCAGGCGCACGCATTTTTAAAATGGTCATAATAAAATTAATTCCAGAAGCCAAGCTGCCAATACCTGATATTTGAATGCCCCAAATATAAAAATCTTGACCTGGTCCAGGACTGAACTGCATGCCAGAAAGCGGCGGATAACTCAACCACCCTGCATCTGGCGATCCTCCGATTACAAACGACAAATTGAAAAGCATGGCGCCAAAGAAAAATAGCCAAAAGCTTACCGCGTTTAAAAAAGGATAGGCGACATCTCTTGCTCCAATTTGAAGAGGTACAACAATATTAAAGAAAGCAAACATAAGCGGCATTGCCATAAATAGAATCATAATGGTTCCGTGCGTAGTAAAAATTTCGTTGTAATGATTAGAATCTAGAAAATGCCACTGAGGGAATGCTAGTTGCATACGCATCAATAATGCATCTACTCCGCCTCGAAACAGCATTAACAATGAAGAAAGCATATACATGATTCCAATTTTTTTATGATCCACCGTTGTGAGCCACTCACGCCATAGCCACTTCCACTTTTTAAGATACGTAAGAACAAAAATAATACCGGCTAGTGTTAACAATACGGCGACATCGGCTCCGTAAATCATTGGCTCCCCTGTCACAAAAAAATGAGATGAAAAATCTTTTAATTTGTCTAACAACTTAGTTTCCTCCTTCCTGGTGCTCGTGCTGTGTATGTGCTTGTTCATCAGAAGCCACATTCATTGTCTTCATGTCTTCATTTTTCATATGGTGATGCTGACTATAATATTGACCACCGTTTTTAATGACAGTTTCTTGGAACAAACCTTTAGGAATGGTAGAATACGATTTCTCTAAAGAAAGACCTTGTTTTGCAAGACTGTTATAATCAGCTTTTGTTAAAGCTGGTGATGTTTCTTTCACTTGCTTTACCCACTGATTAAATTCTTTTGTCGATGTAGATTTAACTTTAAAGTTCATATGGGCGAACCCTTCACCCGTAAAATTAGCACCCGAACCAAAATATTCTCCCTTGTGATTAGCTTGCAGCCAAAGCCCCATGGCCATTCCCGGCATTGTATATAATTGTCCTCCCAGCTGGGGTACCCAAAAGGAATTCATAGGTGCATCTGACGTTAGCACGAATTGAACGGGCACATTATTTGGAATTTCGACATAATTGACTGTCGCAATATCTTGATCCGGATATTGAAATAACCATTTCCAATCAAGAGACGTTACTTCAATCGTTAGCGGCTTTACATCTTTTTTCGGCGGATCTACTAATTCATAAGTCGTCTTGGCCGTAGCGAAACCTAAAATGCCAATAATAATAATAGGGATGCCCCACCAAATAAATTCAAGACGCTTGCTATCGTCCCAATCTGGTCGATACGGAGCCTTGTTTCCAGGCTTATCACGGTAGCGTAAAACGATATACACAAGCAGACCTAAAACAGGAATAACGACAATTGCGCATAAAATTATGGAAAAAATAATTAACTGGTATTCTTTTTGAGCTACCGCCCCCTGTGGATTTAAAATCAAATAACGACTATCACAGCCTGCTAAAAAAATTGTGATGAATACGGAGAGAATGATTAACTTGCTAATATGCATTGATTTTTGCTTTCTCACCTAAGTTCAGGCTCCCTTCCTCTAAATCCTCTGTACATAATAATGGTATATAAACGTTCATATTAGAGATGCATCTCAACAGATCAAAAGGTTAAAAACCTCCTAACATATTGAAGTTTGTCATGACATATTGCTTACTCCTAAAAAATTATCATGTTGTATGTTTAAAAGGTGTGATATTTCTCACACTTGAAGCGATTTTTATCTATTTTGAATACCTTTACCATAATTTCGTCACATATTTGGGTAAATGTGGGGGATAAAAGGTGCCTTGTGACTAGCCTAATAAAAGCAAAAAACTCTTCCAGATTTTATTAACTGGAAGAGTTTTTTCATAAGTACTAGATGAAGTATTGAGCTTTAACATTTACTGATTTGCTTATTTGACCTGCTGAAACATCCATTCAATCAGTTTCTGGTTTTGATACGCAGGAACCCATGAAGCATGATCATACTTTAATTCTTTAGGATATCCCGTATATAGCGGATGTCCTCCAGCTTTTTTTATAGCACTTATTATATTCCTTGAATAGGTAACAGGAATGACAGAATCGTCTTCAGCATGAAAAGCCCATATTGGTTTGTTGATAAGAAAGTGCGCCTTAGCTGGATCGGCTCCTCCCGCTATCGGAACCATCGCAGCAAACAAATTAGGGTGTTCTATATTTAAGTTAAATGTGCCAAATCCTCCCTGAGATAGTCCTGTAGAATAAAGGCGATTACTATCTATATTGTAGGATTTTCTTACACTTTGTAGAATTTCATAAGCCGTTTTTAAATCTTCTGATGTTTCGAATACTTTTGCTAAATCGACTTGATTGTTATCATCTCTTGTAACGGTGAAGCCTCCGCTTGGTACATTACGAGCTTGGGGAGTTAAAACAAAAGCAGGATGCTTTCGTTGATTTTCTGGTGAAGCCCAAATGATGGCTCCGTCGTTGCCAAGAAGCTGTTTTGTATTATCATTTCCTCGTTCACCACCTCCGTGTAAAAATAGCACCAGAGGATATGATTTTGTAGAATCATAGTCTTTAGGCACATAAAGTCGGTAGGGCATTGTTTTATAAGTGAATGATAAAAATAGAGTAGCTATAGATTCTCTGCTTTCAAATGAATAAGTAAATATAGCTATATCACTATGATTTTTCTGATTTTTATTTTTCGCGTTTCCTTTTATGGAAATTGCTTTAAGCACCGTATCGTTATTAATAATAATTGGGTTCGAATACTGATTGCTTTGACTGGTCGGAGTGCTCCCGTCAAGTGTATAGTAAATTTTCGCACCTGGTGTGCTTGTCTTTAATTCAATCTTCTGCTCCAAATAATAGTTACCTGATAAAACTGAAGAGGTTGGTTTTTTTACGTTTTTATAATTATTTTCTTCTTTTGCCGCAACACTACTTAAAGGAAAGAAAGCTAGAATAAGAACTCCTATAGTAATAAAACTTAGAACTTTTTGTATTGACGTATTGTTCACTGATAAAGTACCTCCTTTATACTATTATTCAAATGTCTACTTCCATTTCCAGCAGGGCATAACTTAAGCTTTTTCCGTGCGTATCCATTCCTAAAGAAGTAGTCACTCCACCAAGTAACGCGCGGTGACATACAAATTGAAACGCTGATATATTAGGAACCTCATAGCGAACAATGTCTCCTTCTACAATATTTTTTAAGTGTTTTTTCACTTCCGAAGCAGTCACTTTTTCATGTAATAAAAAATAATCTTTTTCGTCATACGGAATTAGTGATAGCATAAGCGTGTTTCCTTTATCCCCAGCTCGACTGTGAGCAAGTTCATATAATTTCTTTTTCATTTGTTATGCTCTCCTTTAATGTAAAGTAGGTTTCTATTTTGTTACGTGAAATCAACGTAGAAACAATTCCTACTACTTCATTAACATACTTTCTTGCTCCGCCTCCACCTGCGGGCCCATTTGTATAAAGAGCCTCTACCTCTTCTCCAATTTTGGCTGCTTCCTTTAAAGTAAGACATTTCCCTGCTACTCTCAGCCTGATTTCATAAGGATCTGATTCTTGAAAAGAGACTCTATGAACGGAAGAAATACCGATATAATCAATTCTTAAGTCGACCACTTTATCTTTTAAACGCTTATATAAAATTTCACCAGCTAGCTTAGCTCTTTCTAGAGCATTGGATCCAGCGTAGGAAATTTCCCCTTCTCCAATAACACCTGCTTCGTAACCTACGCTGACTTTTAACGTTTCAGGCCTTGTTATACCTGTTCCGCCAGACACTTGAATTTGGTTCAATTTAATTTCCTGTAAATGAACGGAAGTAAAATCTGCAATAACATCCGGTGTTATATATTGATGAGGGTTAGTTACTTCGTAAAGAAGCTGTTCTTTTACAGTAGCTAAGTTGATGACTCCTCCTGTCCCTTCTACTTTAGTAATGATGGCTGTCCCATCTTCTTTAACATCAGCAAATGGAAAACCTAATTCAGCAAGCTTTGGGACTTCTTTTTTTCCGGGATCAGCAAAATAACCACCAGCTACCTGTCCCCCACACTCCAATAAGTGTCCAATTACTGTTCCTTGAGCAATTTTATCTACGTCGTCTAAAGACCATCCAAAGTGGTGTACCATTGGAGCAACAAATAAAGACGGATCTGCTACTCTACCGGTAATAATAACTTGAGCCTCTGTCTCTAGAGCTGGCAATATTGTTCCTACACCAAGGTAAGCGTTTGCAGATATAACGTTACCAAAATGAGATATCGGTTCATTTGTTTCTAGAGTCAATCCATTTCTATCTATCAACTTTAGTACGTCATCTCCGGATACGGCCGCCACTTTTATCTCAATGTTCAATCGGTTAGCCATTTCCACAACTTTTTCAGCAGCACCTATTGGATTGGCTGCCCCCATATTTGTAATAATTCGCACTTTATTTTTCTTGATAATAGGCAAAAGAAGCTCTAGTCTTTTTTCCAATAAGGGATCATAACCCATTAAAGGATTTTGACTTTTTCTTTTTTGGGCAAGTGCGATTGTTCTTTCAGCTAAACATTCTAATACTAAATAATCTAAATTTCCTTTTTCAGCCAATATAACCGCCGGTTCTAATCGATCTCCTGAAAAACCCGCGCCTGATCCAATTCTTATCATTTTCATCACCTCAAATAGTAATTGCTCCCGTTATTAATGCCACAATCGTCATAACAATGGTGGTTCCAAATGCCCACTTAAAGATAAAACGCTGATGATCGCCTAAATTCACTCCCGCTAACCCTACAAGGATAAAGGTCGAGGCGGTTAAAGGACTTAATGGAAATCCAGTCGTCATCTGTCCTAAAATAGCTGCTCTGCCAATCTCAATTGGATTGATGCCAAAGTTAGAAGCCGTCTGGCTAATAATTGGTAAGACCCCAAAATAGTAGGCATCCGGTGTAAACACTAAGCTAAGAGGCATACTTGTAATTGCTACTAGTACAGGTAAGTAAGAAGCTAGTGATTCAGGGATAATACTAACCATTGCAGAAGCCATTCCATCTATCATCTTTGTTCCTGTCAAAATACCCGTGAAAATACCTGCAGCGAAAATCATCGTAGAAACAATTAAAACGTTATTTGCATGGCTTAGTAAGCGTTTTTGCTGCTCTTCTGGATTTGGATAATTGACTAAAAGAGCAATTGCAAACGCGACAATAAATAAAATCGGTAAAGGCAGCCATACTTTAATTAACGCGATAAGAAGCAAAATTGTTAAAGCAAGATTAAACCAAAAAAGCTGGGGCTTTTTCATTTCTAGAGCAGCTGCATGTTCTGTAAACCCTTGTATATGTTCTTCTAGTTCAATGACTCCTAGTCTCTGCCGCTCCTTTTTCCCAAGCCAAAAAGCAGATGCTAACACCCACACAATCCCAGCAATCATCGCGGGGATAACAGGGTTAAATAATTGAGAAGAATCTGCATTAAATGTAGTCATGGCTCTAGCAGTAGGCCCCCCCCAAGGAGCTAAGTTCATAACTCCTGCTCCTAAAGCAACCACTCCTGATAAAATAAGAGGATTCATCTTTAATCTTTTATAAAGAGGTAGCAGCGCTGTAATGGTAATCATAAAAGTAGATGCACCGTCACCGTCTAATGATACAAGCATCGTAACAATAGCTGTACCTACGACTACTTTTAATGGATCTCCTTTAACTAGACGAAGCATTTTAGAAATCATAGGATTAAATAAACCCGTATCAATCATTAAACCAAAGTACAAAACTGCAAAAACAATCATAATGCCTGTAGGTGCTACTTTTATAATGCCTTCTAACATCATGTCTCCCATTTCTAATCCAAATCCACCTATTAATGCAAAAACAGTTGGTACGAGAACTAAAGCAATCAATACAGATAAACGATTGGTCATAATTAAAAATAGAAATAAACCAATAATTAAAAATCCTAATAATGCTAACATGTAATCCCCCCTGCCCTAAATTTGTAGATTGATGAATCTTGGATGTAAAAAACTTCTGTACTTTTTATTCTTGCAGGATTCATGCCAAGGATATGTAAAAACAGCAACAAACCTTTACAAAACCCTTTCAAAATGTGACAAAAAAATTTATTGCACAACAAAAAAAGAAAGCGTTATCAATGAATCTGCTTTCTTTTTTTGTTCTTGTCAATTGAAATTCTAATATTTTAGAAATAATCACCGCTCAGTGAAGAGATACGTTTCTTAATACATAGTTTCCAGCATTTCTGAAAATCTAGAAATCTTTCTAACGACTTAGAAATGAATATTATATTTCTTCATTTTATTGTATAAAGTAGCTAAAGAAATACCTAAAACCTCTGCTGTTTTCCTTTTTCCCCCAATATTATTTGGGTATTTTCTTAATATTTCCTGAATAAATGCGCACTCTTTATCCTGTATAGCTTCCTGCAGTGTTTGATTAGGTTTATCTACCTTACCTAGAACGTCTGAAAAGCTTTGTTCATCTTTAATCATAAATTGTGGAAGGTGATGAAACATAATATCTGTACCTTCTGCCATACATGTGGCATAGTCAATCACATTTTTTAATTCTCTTACGTTGCCAGGCCAATGATAGGATTGAAGAAAGCCTAGTGTATATTCGTCAATTTTGTAAGATGCATTGGCGGTCGAGTATTTAATAAAGGAGGAGACGAGTTTACGTATATCTTCTTTCCTTTCTCTCAAAGGAGGTATCTCTAGTTGAATAACGTTAAGTCTATAAAATAAATCTTCTCGAAATTGTTTCTTATTCACAAGCTGCTGTAAGTTGCGGTGCGTAGCAGCAATAATTCTTACGTCAACTTCTCGTTCAGTAGCTTCTCCTACCCTTCTGATTTTCTTCTCTTGCAGAACTCTTAACAACTTAGCTTGAAGATCATATGACATATCTCCAATTTCATCTAAAAATATAGTTCCGTTGTTTGCTATTTCGAATAGTCCAGCCTTCCCGCCTTTTTTAGCATTTGTAAAAGCACCGTCTCCATATCCAAAAAGTTCACTTTCTAACAGAGACGAAGGAATAGCCGCACAATTTACAGGTATAAAAGGACCATGCTGGCGCTCACTTTTATTATGTATAGCCTGTGAAAATAATTCTTTTCCCGTGCCGCTTTCTCCCGTCACAAGAATAGGAAATTGAGATTCTGCTACTTTTTCAGCTATATGAACGGCGTGCCTTAACCCTTCTTCCCTACCAATTATTTGTTCAAATGTATATTTTGCTTCATAGATAGAATCCATTCGGTTTTCTAAATTCTTTAACTTTTCGGTTTGTCTTCTCAATTCCTTTGATAACTTGTCAACTTCATTAAGACTTTTACAAACCGATACGGCTCCTGCAACTTTACCTTCTATTATAATTGGAGCCATATCCACCATATATTCCCGATTTTTTTCTTTTCGATATACACCTACTCTGCATTGTTGGTCTTTTAGAGCATTTGTTAACTGAGCTCCTGGGCGATATTCTATTAGTGGCTTTCCAATAATATCACTTTTTACTCCTGTAATCTTTGTATACTCTGGGTTAATAAATCTGACAATCCCTTCTCTGTCGATAACTAGAATACCATCATTTATCGAATTTATAACTGCATGCCACCAGTTAAAATTTTTAGAAGAGCAGTCGACCTCTATGTGCTCTTGGAATGTATTCTTCACAGTATTGTAAGCTCCTTTCTATAATAACTTGAGAGTAGATTCTTGCTTTATTTATAATTATCAACTAACTTTCTCTTTTTTGAAACAGAGTCCGCTCAATTAATTTGAATAATCTGATTTATAAAAGCGGATATAACCGTGTTTGATCTTATTCCATTATTTATATTCAAGATGAAGCATTCTTTGAAAAGAGAAATATTTCTCTTTTCAAAGAAACTTATCACCGTAGTTTTTCCGTATTTACCCATTTTGAATTTTGAATTAGAACCGAATTTAACAGCTTCAGCTACTGGTCAATCTTTAACGTATTTGCCCATGACCGTGTACAGATAAAGTTTATATACATGACAAAAAAGAGAAACGTGAAAGAGATTGGTCTTCTCCCTCACGCTTCTCTTTTTATTATTTCGCTATTTATTGGACTTTTAGTATCTCTGCTAAGTATTTATGTACTACACTTGAAGACCTTTAATACCATTCAAGATTGACAGTAAGCGAAACTTAAATGCCGAGGAGCTCGTTAACGAACTATCAGCTATTGCCTTCTCTTCCTTAATACATCTTCTATAAAATAATGATAGAAATAATTAATAAGAGCAGTGGCAATCGAGATCACAAAAAGTTGAAAACGCGTCATGTTGACCATCTTGTATACCTTTAATTTTTCTGCCAAACTGGTCAAGGGATAAGCAAATAGATAGTCAAATAGGATGTTAATTAACAAATATTTTTTGAAATTCCCATAGGTCAGCTTGAATACCCAAAAATTAGCTATAAAAAACGGTCCAAATATAAAAGAAACGTCGCTTGAAAGTTTAGGGAAAAGAGGTTTGCTCACTTTCCACCATGTAAAGCTTTTAGATAACTCACTGATAAAAGCAATAACTAATGAACTAAATGTCAAAACAGGTAGGTATCTTTTAAAGACAAATTTATCAACTTTTATTATAGACAGCCAAGGCAATAAAAGTACTGCCAAAAGCGTTAACTTTCCTTTCATTATGTACCCAACTCCTGCCGTTACGAAAATGTAAGCTAAATCATATTCTCTTTAGTTTGTGTAATAGGCTCTTTTTTATGTGTTTATTACACTGCGTTCGTTCTTTTATTCGTCTTTTATTACAAGATTTTTTGCTTTCAGGAAATTATTAATTCTCATATTCTGCATGTGCATGGAGAAAATATGGAGGTGAATGTTTAAAAGGAGGAATTAAAAATGACTACAGTACGTGAAGTTATGACTAAAGATGTGAAAGCTTGTGCACCGCACGACCCAGTAACAGCTGCAGCAAAATTAATGCGTGATATTAATTGTGGGTCTGTGCCAGTGTGTCAAGAAAATCGAGTAATGGGAATGATCACAGACCGTGATATCGTGTTAAACTGCGTGGCGGATGGAAAAGATTGCAACACTGTGCATTGCCATGATTGTATGACTAAAGATGTGATTACTTGTTCTCCAGATACGGATATTCATGAATGTGCACGTATGATGGCCGATCATCAAATTCGCCGCATTATTGTAGTGGAGAATAATAATATGGTTGGAATCTGTGCAATCGGTGACCTTGCGACAGTGAACGTATATGTTGATGAAGCTGGTGCAGCATTGAGCGAAATTTCTAATCAAGTTCATTAAAACTTTTTAGCATATAAATCCTTAATGTTTGTACAAAATAACCCTGTCTGCAAGGAGGTGCTAATATGCCAGATTTAAACGATAACAAATTTAAAAAGATTCAGTCTGAGAGTCAAAAGCAAGGAAAGTCTCAAGAAGAATATGCGGCTGAGCTTGACGCTAATCGTGCAAAAAGCCAAAAGAAAAAGTAAGAATAAAAAAGGATTACAATCGGCAGAGGCTCGTTTGTAATCCTTTTTATCATTCCGTTTTGTTACAGGCTGCGATCAGTTATAAATGTATAGTGAGTAGATGCTTCATATTTCTCACCTGGCTTTAATACACAAGAAGGAAAATGCTTATGATGAATAGCGTCTGGTAAACCTTGTGTTTCCAAGCAAACACCGAGGTATTTCTCTGAGTGAACCCCTCTAATTTCAAATTCTTCATCTAGATGATTTCCCGTATAGAGAACAACTGAAGGCTGATCCGTTTTGACTTCTATTTTGCGACCGCTTGCTGGATCAAATAATGACATCTGATTTTCAGCTTCTGCTTCTAAAAGAAATGGATGATCGTATCCTTTACCAACTAATACATTTTGCGGATGTGTAGATTCCACTCCTTCCTTGAGGCTATGTCCTTCTCTAAAATCAAATGGGGTATCTGTGACACTTATCGTTTCTCCAGTAGGTAAAAGATCATCATTCAGCTCTAAGAATTCGTTACTTTTCAGCTTTAAAACATGATCTAAGACCGTTTCCTTTAGATTTCCGCTTAAATTGAAATACGTATGGTTTGTTAAATTGATAAGAGTGTCTTGATCTGTTGTTCCTTCGTAAGAGATATGAAACTCATTTTTATTAGTCAACGTATACGTAACTTTCACTTCAAGATTGCCAGGGTACCCTTCTTCTCCGTCTTTACTTACATATGTAAATTCAATACCTACGTGATCACTTGCCTCGATTGTTTTTGCATGCCATATTTTGTGGCTAAACCCTTCTGAACCGCCATGCAAATGGTTGTTTCCTTCATTTTTCTCTAGACGATAGGTTTCATTATTAAGCTGAAACTCCGCTCCCCCTATACGTCCTGCTACGCGTCCGACCACAGCTCCGAAATAAGGAGAATACTTTTGGTATTCTTCTATTGAATCAAATCCCAAGACAACACTTTCAATCTTCCCTTCAGAATCTGGCATTTCAATATTTGATATCACACATCCATAGTCAAGGCAGGTGATTTTAAGCCCTTCATCATTTAATAAGGTATAAGCATGTACAGCTTGATTGTTTAGTTCGCCAAATTTCTCAAAATTCACTTTCATTTTTAATCAGTCCAATCCTCTTTTTATTCGTAAATTGCTTAACGGACCCTACATGTTATACACATGGGATATGTTCTTATAGTTCCCTCTGCAATCCTTCCTGAATCTTCATTATTCTCATTTTATTGTAATCGTGTACATTTTCTAATTCAAGCTTGAATGATAAAGGCTGGCTACTGTTTGTCATTGCTATTTCTTTAGTATTCCTAAGTATTCTTCCCAAGGCCCTACATCTTCTCTGTATCGTTCTGCCATTACTCGAACAATTTGGGCAATGTGCGTTAAATCGTGAGCAACCCAAGTCGAGAGCAACTCTCTGACTTTTACTTCCCCAAACTCCGGGTGTTCTCCTCTCACTTCAAGATGCTTTTCAGGCTTAATTAACAGCTTTAGTTGTTGTAAATTCTGCATTCTTATCATGTTGAATTCAAGAAGCTTTTCTTCAATAGAACTAGTAGATTCCTTGTGTAAATGAGCATAGCGATCAAATGGAGGGAAAGCTCCTCCTTTTCCTTCTTGAAGGATGAATTTTAGCCTTGGTATCCAATTATTTTTTTCTGCTTCTATTAAATGTTCTATTACTTCCGAGGTACTCCAAGTTCCTTCTCCTTCATTACATTGCAGCCACCCTGCAGATAGACCCGACAAAAGTTTTTCAAGCGTCTTAGGCGTACGCTCAAGTATTTCGGTCGCTTCTTTTAAATTAAAATTCATGCTCATTCTCCTTTCTCAACGCAATGATGCTGAGCTGTCAGTTATGTAAATCTTTTAGAGATTATAGTCAATTTTACCATAATTCGCTTCTATTAAAGGAGCCAACTATTTTTCTAATTCCTTTTATGATGACTAAAACAAAATAAGAACACACGTTTGGTTTTTCTCTAGAAATATGATAAAATATATATAGGCTAAAACGCAGCGAGTATCAGTCTGAATGGATATTGCTCATCCGTAAAATAGATTACTAGATGCTTTTTCATCTTGAGCTTTCCGTGTGAATTGGAGTGAGACAACAGTGAGTAAAAATCAAAAGCGATGGACAAAAGAAGAAGATAAATTTCTTATCCAACACTATGGCGTTATGACGCTTCAAAAGATGGGTGAGCATTTACATAGAAGCAAGGAATCGGTTAATAAACGGCTTACTCGATTAAATCTTCGAGCTTCAGATACAGCTTTACGTAAAAAGTGGACGCCGAAACAAGATGCTTTTTTACAGCAGAACATTGATATCATGAACAACCGTGAAATGGCAGAATCCTTAGACAGAAGTCCTTCTTCTATTGCTACGCGCATAAAAGTTTTGGGTTTAACTCGAAAAACTGCGATGCGAAGATGGACCGTACAAGAAGACGAATATTTGCTAAGGTATTACGGAACAAAACCCCTTTCGCGCATATCAGCGAAATTGCAGCGAAGTGTGCAGGCACTAGAATCGAGGTTAAGTCGTTTAGAGGTGTATGGAGCTAAATCGCACGTAGGACATATCACAGCGTGTGAGCTAGCAGCCTGCCTCGAAGTAGATGTTCATACAATTTACAAGTGGATTCATAAAGAGAATCTACCGTATAAAATGATCATCGCCAAGACAAGAACATTCATGGGAATTGACATTCAATCTTTTTGGAAGTGGGCTGAACAAAATAAATCGTGCCTTAACTTTTTTAAAATACCTAAAAATACGCTTATTCCAGAACCAGCGTGGGTGAATGAACAAAGAAGGCTAGACTATGTAAAGCGCCCTAAATACGAGCATAAAAAGTGGACAGCAGAAGAAGATGCTAAATTGTGGCGTATGTTTTATCAGGAAAAGCGCAATCAGCGAGAAATTGGGCAGCTGCTCGGGCGTTCAAGAAATAGCGTGCAGCGCCGCTTAGAGCGTCTACGTAAAAAGAAACTAGCGAGTTAAACGAAAAAAAGCTTGGGATAAGCTATGCTTATCCCAAGCTTTTTTTATTGATATGACTTTTTGTTAAGCTTTAACTGCTTTTTCCCAATCTGCTGCAAATTTTTCCATTCCTTGGTCAGTTAACGGGTGTTTTGCTAATTGCTCAATAACAGCGTATGGAATTGTGGCAATATGAGCCCCTGCAAGTGCTACGCGCGTTACATGATCCGGGTGTCTTACAGATGCGGCGATAATTTGAGAGTCGATGTTTTGAACGCGGAATAACTCAGCAATTTTAGATACCAGCTGTACTCCGTCTTCTGAAATATCATCAAGACGTCCTAAAAATGGAGAAACATACGTCGCTCCAGCACGAGCTGCTAAAAGCGCTTGGTTTACTGTAAAGATTAGGGTTACATTTGTTTTTACGCCTTTTTTTGCAAGGTAGCGCGTCGCTTCCAAGCCAGCTAATGTCATAGGCAGCTTAATCGTAATATTTTTATCTCCATCGTTAATTTTAATCAGTTCTTCAGCTTGAGCGATCATGTCTTCAGCAGAAAGTGCGTCAGGCGTTACCTCAGCGGAAACGGATTCAACCTCCGGTACCATTTGAAGAATTTCTTCGATGCGGTCTTCAAATCTTACGCCTTCTTTTGCTACTAAAGATGGATTGGTTGTTACACCTGCTAGAACACCAACTTTATATGCTTTCTTAATATCCTCAAGGTTTGCTGTATCAATAAAAAATTTCATCTCACTATTCCTCCTTATTGTTGTACATCAATCTGCATTTCAGCGTACGCGAACTATAGCCTAGCCAATTTGCTGCAGCGCATATAGATTTTCTATAGAAGCGTTTTCAATCTCTTTTGCAGTTAATACCTTTAGTTTTTCTAAAAATTGTATAGCGTCCACGCGGTCTTCGATGTCTTCCTCTGTACGAATATTCTCCGTTTTAATCTGATGGATACATTCGTTGATGACTTCTTTATACGCATTCGTTTGGATAAACCATTCTGCTAATAGCGTTTTTGTTGCTTCTCTTTCTTCTTTACTTTTAACTGCAAACAAACTCTCTGTTTCCGTTTCACTCAGCATAAGGCTGCTAAAATCGTGATTCATACAAAGCCAGAAATAACCTTTTTGGCTATCGTAATACTTTCCTTCTCTTAAAAGAAAATACTTGATTCCAAATTTAATTTTATGAGATTGATTCTCTGAACTTGGCATATGAATTTCTTTTATTTCTACGCTTTCTGATACATCCAGATATGTTTCTAAACCGTACTTTGTATTCACTACTTTTGCATCCAATATGTCCATTCTCATTCTCCCTTTCTCAAGTTCTATTTATTTTTATAAAAAAACAGAGGTCTGATTTTATGTAATAACAAATCCAGTTTTTGTGGATGTTTTTCTTAACCAACCGACATGTTTTACTGTTTACGCTTTCATTATATATCAGATTATTCGAAAAATCATCAAAAACAATCAAATTCATTCAAAAAAAGTCATAAAATCGTAAAAAGTAGTCAAAAAAGTTCATATGACATAAAAATTACGTAGTCATAAAAGATTTTCACAATACAATTGTAAAAATTAGGGGTAAAGTAGCTAAACTCAACGATGTACTAATAAGCGTTGCACTTGAAACAAATTCTGGCTCAGTATCAAATTGCAGCGCATACATGGTCGTGTTTGCTGCTGTTGGCATAGCGGCCGTAATAATCATAATCTGTTTAACCATGTCATCAACTGGAAGAAACAAAGTAAGTAAATAAGCAACGGTAGGAGAAATGATCAGTTTAATTATAAGCGATAAAGAAACTTTGCTTTTGGCTAAATTTTTAACTGATATTTTTGCCAGCTGCATGCCGAGTACAATCATAACCGTAGGAATTGCTGCATTCGCAACTAAATCTACCGCTTCGAGGACTGATTTCCCTAAATGAATATTGGAAAATTGAAAAAAAGCTCCCAAAAAGGCGCTATATATAGCAGGCATGCGCTGAACAGCACGAATAGCTGAACGTATACCATTTCCTTCTGCACTTCCTTTTGCGGCGTAGTAGACTCCAATTGTACACATTGCCAGCTGTTGAATAACCATTAAAATGATTGCACAGTCAAGCCCTGAAACTCCAAAGATTAGTAAAACCACAGGAGTACCGTAATTCCCATTGTTCATAAAAGAAGAGGCTAATATCATTCCGCATGTCTCTCGAGTGGAATACTTCTGAATAAACGCCACAATATATACAACTATAATTAAAGTAAAACAAAGGGCAAACGTATAAAAAGCAAGATATAAATAATCCACCTGAAATTTTGTCGTATAAAACGTTCTAAAAACTAATATCGGAGACATTAAATAAAGCGCCATGGTGGATATCGCTTTTGTATCGAACCCTATTTTCTTTTGCCCAATAAAACCTAGTGTAAATATGCCGAAAATAGGTAATAGGATTGTTAAAAATTCCATTTTAATCACCTGTTTATATTCTATTCTTTAGAGAAACAATTGAAAAGCCTAGATAGTCAACTCTCTAGGCTTTTCATTCCCTAATTCATGTACGTTCCGCCATTCACATTAATAGATTCACCCGTTATAAAATCAGACATACTTGAAGCTAAAAACAAAACGCTTTCCCCAACATTTTGAGGAGTTCCTAACTTATTTAACGGAATTCGCTTTGTTACTTCTTTCCTGTATTCATCTGTCCATTGATTGCTCATGTCAGTTTCTACAGGACCTGGACATACAGCATTTACAAAAATATTATGATGCGCCATTTCTAAAGCTAAATGCATCGTAAGGTAGTTAACTGCAGCTTTTGAAGCTCCGTAAGATGGCGCTGCATTTCTATGCGCTGTTTTGGCTGTTGTAGAACTTACATTGACAATTTTCCCATAGTTTCGCTCTATCATATAAGGTAAGACGGCTTTACAGAAATATAAAGTTCCATTCAAATTAACATCTAATACCTTTTTCCAATCATCCAAAGTCATTTCTAATGTTGAGCTGCGCATATTGATACCCGCATTATTTATTAAAATATCAATTTTTCCAAAACGCTCTACAGCAGCTCTTACAACCTCGGTTGCAACATTTGGATCTGCTACGTCCCCAGCTTTTACAATACATTCTCTACCTAAGTCCTCAACCTGTAAAGCTAATTCATTTAATAAAGTCTGATTCGTACCGTGTATAACTAATGAGGCACCATTTTTAGCTAAAGTTAAAGCGATAGCCTTTCCAATACCTCTACTAGCTCCTGTAATAATCGCAATCTTGTTTTCCAACAGCATACTTTATCCCTCCGAAGTATATGAAGCTATTAAGACTTTATGAATTCTTCTGACACACATACATATTTAATAGCTTGTCTAAAATACGTAAAAGCGATATGAATTTTTCCATCAGCGCTTTGTTTAATAGAAGGATATGAGTATTCTCTATTTAATTTTTCTTTTGAATTATTGGTCATTGCATAGCCATCCCCTATTTCAATATCCTTTTTATATGGCCATGTTCTACCTCCATCTTCTGAAATCGCAACTGTCATCGGTGCTCTAGGTGCTCCCCAAAATGCTTGTCTGCCTTCATCATCTTTTTCAGGCGTATCTTGATTAGCAGACAGAATATCCGTACCCTCTTCATCTTCAATTTCATCATAAAGCGACAGCCTGCGCTCCGTACAATTATCGGCGTTCATATTGTTAAAAATTAGCGCTAAATGCCCGTTATTTAATTTTGTGAATTGAATAGAAGAATTGTTATTAGGTAACTGCGTTGGAATGGGCTCGCTCCACGTTTTCCCGTAATCAGTTGAACGGCTGCTATAAATATGATCAGCCCAGCGGCTGCGGAATAATGCTAAAAGCGTACCATCATCTAATTTTTCAATATTCATATGAACACACCCTAAGCTATTAGGCACTTCATACTCTTCCCAAGACTCACCTTGATCTTTTGAGATTTTCACCGCGCTTATATCTTTATTTCCTGTCCACTTTTGTCCCGGAGGCGTAATGCAATAGAAAACAGGTAAAAGCCAATCACCGTTATCTAATACAACAATAGGCTGTCGAATAAAAGTACCTGGCTGATCAAATAAAGTCTCAATAGGTCCCCACGAATAGCCTTCATCTTCCGAAATACGATATCTTACAATCGCTGTGTCTTGATTACCGGATTTTTGTGCCGTGTACAATAACCATAATTTATTGTCTGGAGCACGAAATAAAATGGGGTTTTGCTCAGAACGAGCGGGATCATCTGAAAGTTTTACAGCTTTACTCCATTCTTTTTGGCCTTTTTTAAGTCTTGATAGATAAATGTGAATGTCGGCTATTCCCTCTTGTGTGCCGCCAAACCAAGTGCATAACAGGTCACCGTTGTCTAACACAAGTAAATTAGAAGCATGATTTTGTATACAATCAGAGGGAATATATGCCTCTACATGTTCCAATCCGTCTGGACACATTTTTAATTTTCCATCTGCTACAATAGTCGTTGATTGATTACTCATTACATATCTCTCCTTTTAACGTATTAACGTAAACTAAGCTATTTTCTACTTTGCATCTATATATTCTACAGTATTGGATTCAGTATTTTCAGACTTTTTATCTTTTCCACCGATAAATCGGTCAATTACCATCACAATAAATGGTGTAATGACAGCGACATACATATTGTCAATACCAAAAGGGTTTCCTAGCAAATACCATACAGTTGTGAAAATACCGGACATTGCTAAGCCGATAGTTGCACCTCGGTTTGAACTAAAAAATGGAAGATAAAATCCCATTGCAGCTACCACAGCAATAGATGTTCTCAATGCACGAGTGAAAAAAGATAAAGTTAATAGTTCTGGGGCTAAAACCACACCAAGTAAAGGAATGATACCAACAACTACAGAAATAATTCGAGTCATCTTCATCTGTTGTTCTGGAGATGGTTTAGCTTTTGGAACATAAAAATCGTCAACAATTAATGTTGTTGTAGCTAAAGCCACGGTTGAAACCCCAACGAAAATGGATGCTACTAAGGAAGTTGCTACAATTGCTGTTAATACTGGATTCATATGTTCTAAGAATACTGGAAACGCATAGATAGGATCGATATTTGGATACAAATATCGTGCACATACCCCAATCACTCCGATTGCCAATGCAAGCGGCAAGCATAATAGTGCTGCATATAAACTTGATTTTTTAGCTGCTTTTGCACTTTTTGACGACGTAATGGCTTGAATAATAAATTGTGTAGAGAAAATAGCTCCCATATTCCCGATAAGCCATGCAAAAATAGTCCCTCCACCAATCGTTCCATCCCATGTAAAGTAGCTTTTTGGCAGTTCGTGCACGATAGGCTTGAACCCACCGCAAAGGTACAATGCCACTCCTACTGTGATCAAGACACCCGCATATTTCACGAATGAGTGAAGAATGGTTACCCAAGCAACCCCTTTCATTCCCCCAAATGTAAAATAAAATGTACTGACAATGGCTGTAATAATAGCACATGTCATTAATGGTAAACCTAACAAAGAAGCAATGGCCGCAGAACCACTCAAGTAGTTTCCTAGATTCACAAGTAAAAGAGCCGCTATCATAATAATTGATACAACCGTTTTTGTAGATCTTCCAAATTTTTGCTCAATTATACCGGAAATAGTATATTTTCCAGTCCCATAAAATTTATTAACCAAAAAGAATGAAAAGAGGAAAAAAGCAATTGTTACCGTAATAAGTGACCAAGAAGCCGCGATACCACCAGTAAATGATGATTCAGCAGTCCCTACTGTTGATTTCGTGCCGATAAACTCTGACATTAATAAGATTCCAACTACAAGCGCAGGCAATGTTTTGGCTGCGTTATTAAATTCCGCGCTGGATTTACTTCTTAATCTCATTGTTAACCATGTTGTAAATAGAATATATACAACAATTACTGCTAAAACAAAAACCAGGCTTGAAGGATTTAATGCTTTCATTATAGATTTCCTCCTATAATAACAACAGAATTTTGATATATGTCGATAAAACTTTCAATATTTTAGGATTTATTTTTCTCAATGCTTCTACCATTTTTTCTGTTCTAAAAAGATTCATTGGTCAGTAGTCAAACGTTTTATGCAGACATTTATTAAGCGCTTTCATTTGTGTTCTGTGAAGAAGCAATAAAACATTACCAAATATAACTCACTGTCTTCGGAGTTCTTTAATTACAATTCATATTATTACTACTATACTCATAGTAAAAGATGTTCAAATTCCTCCGAAGACATTTTATAAAAAATTGATAACAACGCCACTTTTAAAACTTATTTAAAACCTTTTTAGGTGATAGCTCAGCAGCTGATTGAAGAGCAGCTAACATACTTCTTTCATCAGCAATTCCTTTTCCTGCGATATCAAATGCTGTACCGTGATCGACAGAAGTGCGAATAACGCCGCCGTTTAAACCAACTGTGATGTTGACACCCTCTTCTAACCCTAGGACTTTAATAGGCACATGTCCCTGATCGTGATAACAAGCGATGACAATATCGAAATCTCCGCGAACTGCACGGAAAAATAGCGTATCCGCAGGGTATGGACCTGTAACATTTATCCCTTCAGAAGCTGCAATTTGAATACCAGGAATTAGTTTTTCTTCCTCTTCTCCTTCTCCAAATAAACCGTTCTCTCCAGCGTGAGGATTAATTCCGCAAACGGCAATTCGCGGGTTTTTATACCCTGCGCGACTTAATGTTTCATGAGCAAGTTTGATAACGGTGTATGTTCGTTCCGGTGTAATAGCATCTATTGCTTTTTTTAATCCTACATGAGTAGTAAGGTGGATGACTTTTAGCTTTGGTGAAGATAACATCATGGAATAATCCTTTGTATTCGTAAGCTCTGCCAAAATTTCAGTATGGCCAGGGTAAGTGTAGCCGCCTTTATGTAACGCTTCTTTATTTAAAGGTGCCGTACAAATGGCCTGTATCTCTTGCTGCTTTGCTAATTCAATCGCTTTTTTAATAAATTTAAACGCTGCGCTCCCAGCTAATGATGAGATTTCTCCAACTGGAAGATCTTCCGGCACTAAGTCCAAATGCAGACAATCAATTACGCCATGAGTAAATTCTCCTTGATTTACCTCGTTAACGCGATGGACAGTTAACGAGGTTCGTGTCATTTGGATCGCTCTTTCTACTATCTTAGCGTCTCCCACAACAATAGGACGACAAGCTTCATAAACCGATGGATCTGCTAGTGCTTTTACAATAACTTCTGGACCTACTCCAGCTGCATCGCCCATTGTAATTCCGATGACAGGTTTCATCATATGCCTCCTTTAAAATTCACTTCCATTTTTATTGCACTGTTTAATTATTTGCTTAATCTTACAGAGGGTTCCCAAACATCTTTTTTCCCCTGCAGCTTCGATTTAGCTTTAAGCATAGCTACATCTGTACCAAAACTTCCTGCTTTCGTTACAGCAAAAATCTCTCTTTTATAATCTAACTTGCCAAGCGGTATACCAGGCTCCACCTCGTCAACCAAATGAAGTCTATGAACCTGTAATTGACTTAACACTTGTTGAGCCGTGTCTCCTCCTGTAAGAAAAAGATTAGTAATAGTACATTGATTAATTAGATCTACAGCTACTTCTCCCATGGCCATTGAAATATAGTCACTTATTTCAATAGCGCTATAGCCTTGTTTTTTACCAATCTCTTGTGTTTCTTTTACTTCTTCTGAAGAGAATAAAGCAATACTTTTTCCTGTTTTCAGAAATGTTAAGGCCCTCTCTATTACCTGATCTATTTCTTTTTGTCTGGAAACACCGTCTAAAATGATTTTTGATGGGTTCATTTCTACACTAATGGTATCAGAGTATAGTAATAGTTGGTTCAGCTGATTTCTTCCAACTTTACTTACGCTTCCAATAACAAATAGCACGGGTTGATCATTTCTTAGAAAACTGACTTTCTTTGTGGATGGCTGTAGTCCATAAGCTTGAGGTAAATAGTTAATTAATCCGCTTGAACCGGACCATACAACAGAAAATTCCGTCTTTTTTATCGTTTCAACGAGACATTTAAGATCTGATTCATGAATTGAATCTACTGTGATGTATGAAATGTTTTGATTTTTGTATGCTTTAAGCTTTTTGAAGATAAATTCATATCCTGCATGAAGATCTTTGTACGAAAGATGGCCCACTTCCTTTTGCGCTTGGTTTTTAACCAGTCGGGCAATTAAAGAATCCTTTACGGGAGTTTTAGGATCGTTCGCTACTTCAGTTTCATCTAAACGTTTTTGATTCAAAAAATGTACGCCGTTAATCACTTGTCTTCCGGCGTTTGGAAAGGCTGGAGCGATAAAAACAAAATCAGGTTGAAATACGTCGTACACAGCATTAATTTCTTGTCCGATATTGCCTCTCATTGTAGAGTCAATTTTTTTGTAAATAACATCAAATGTTTCACCTTGAATTCTTTCACAAACGTTTTTAACTCTTTCGTAAGCCTCTTTCCCTGAAACAGCGCGGCTATCCGTATTAAATATAAAAGCTTCTTTTTTACTTAAATTACTATTGTCATCGGTTAAAACGACAGAAACATCTAACCCATAACGAACTAATTGTCCTCCGCAATCACTTGCGCCTGTTAAATCATCAGAAATAACGGATATTTTCATAGAATGTCATCACCTTTTTAAACAAGTAATTTACGGTAAATTCCTTCCATATCTTTCAAACTTACTTCTTTAGGATTATTATTTAATAATCGCGTTACTTTTGAAGCGGAAAGAGCTAGCTCTGGAACATCTTCTTCCTTTACTCCATATTCTTTTAGATTTTGTGGGATTTCTAAAACGTTTGTCCACTCTACAATACGATTTACTACTTTTTGAGCTACTTCCGTCTTTGAAAAACCCTCTATTTTAATTCCCATAGGCTCAGCTACGAGGAACAATCGATCTTCAATGGCATCCATGTTAAACTCCATCACATGGGGTAAAAGCATCGAATTAGCTACACCGTGAGGAATTTTAAATTTTCCGCCTAGCGGATATGCTAATGCATGAACCGCAGCAGTACCTGCACTTGTTAAAGCCATTCCGCCGTACATAGAACCTACAAGCATTTTTTCTCTCGCCTCGACCGAATTCCCATTTTGATAAGCTTCTATAATACTAGACGAGATGAGACGAATTGATTCTAATGCAACCATATCGCTTATTAAATTTGATTTATTTGAAATAAATGATTCTAATGAGTGAGTAAATGCATCCATCCCGGTTGCAGCTGTGATAGGTCTTGGCAAACTTAATGTTAGAACTGGATCGAGTACCACTAATTTAGGCAGTAAATACTTACTTACGATTCCAATCTTCAATTCTTCATCGGGCAGTGTAACAATCGCATTAGGCGTTACTTCCGAACCTGTTCCTGAAGTAGTTGGAATTAAGATAGTTGGTGTACCTGGGTTTTTAACTAAATCTGTACCTAATAGTTCACGGATAGATTGGTTATTTGTTTGTAAGACTGAAAGAATTTTTGTTGCATCCAGCACGCTTCCTCCACCAAATCCAATTAATACATCATACTGTTCTTTGCTAATGGCTTGAAAAACTTCTTCAATGTTTTCAACCGTTGGCTCTGGAAGAACATCAATATTCACATAGGCTGATACGCCTTTGTCAGATAAATGATGAATAAGCTTCTCGACAAAACCTAACCTTTTCATCGATGGTTGAGTAATAATTAAGGCTGACTTGACCTCTGTACCTAATAGAGAAAGGTATTCTCCTACTTTTTCAATTGAATTTGGTCCTGCGATAAGATGATTTGCTGTTTGAAATTGATAAAGCTTTTGCATCATTTTAACCTCTTTCCCTTATAGTTAGTTTATTTTAAAGTGCATTCTGTTTTTTATAGCCCGCAACCATTTCTTTTACCTTTTCAAGTCCCTCTCCTGATAGTTCAGAGACTGGCAGTTTAGGAGGGCCTACCGGAATTCCATATAGTTCTACAGCTTTTTTCAAAGCCGATGGAAGCGTACCGTATTGGAATGTGTCTCGAAGAGGCTGTAATTTTTTTTGAGCTTCTTCCGCTTCGTTATTAAATCCCTTTAACCAGCTGGCGTAAATAGATACGACAATATCAGGGACCATATTTGCAGTTGCTGCAACTGCTCCTACTCCTCCTGCTTCTAAGGTCTTTAGTATTAAAGAATCCGTTCCCGCAAACACGGAAAAGTCTTTGTCTTTTGTTACATGAATATAGTTTTTAATATTTTCGAAGCTGCCGCTGCTATCTTTAATTCCTACTATATTAGGAACGTCTGCTAGCTTGGCGACAGTATCGGGCTCTAAGCTCATTCCCGTTTTTGAAGGGATATTGTATAAAAGAACTGGTAATGATGTTTCTTCTGCTATTTGCTGAAAATGAACGATCACTTCTTCTTGAGTTGGTGTAACAAAGTAAGGAGTAATAACAGAAAGAGCATTTGCTCCAAGGTTTTCCATCTGCTTTGATAATTCAATAACTTCTTCTGTACTGTTCCCTCCCGTACCAACAATTACGGGGATTCTTCCTTTGACCTCATCAATGATCACTTGAGCAATTTTTAATTTCTCTTCTTTTGTGAAGAGATGAAATTCACCATTTGTTCCTAAAGCAAAAATGCCATGGACACCTGATTCAATAAGATGACTAGTTAATTGACGCAGTACCGGTTCGTTTATTTTCTGCTCTTTTGTTAAAGGCGTTAATAACGCTGGAATAATTCCTTTTAACTCCATATTCCTTCCTCCCTACACTATCTATTTGAATTTAGTTAATTGTTTATTTTTGCAACGTTTATGTATGATTTACTTTTTTAAAACGTTTACAATTTGAATTATATACATAAACGTTTAATTAATCAACAGTTAAAAGTGGTAAAATTTAATATTTTCTAAATTGTTTAAAAATTCAACAGGAAAAACCACTTTATCTTTACTAACTTATAGATAAAGTGGTTTTAAATTTGACTCAATCGAATATATATAGGAAATTTCATTTTAGTTTCCGCCACAGAGTGGTTCGATTTATACCTAGCCTTTCAGCTGTCTTTGTTTGATTCATACCCTCTTCTAACCATATTCTTTTTATGATTTTTCGTTCGATTTCTTCTAACGTTCCGTTTAAATCAATTTCCTGATTGTCACTTGTAACGCGAATGGTACTTATTACTTTCTTTAGATCATGAAGCTCTAAAAAAGCCCCTTCAGCTAATAGTACACTCTCTTTAATGATCTGTTTTAGCTGCTTTATGTTACCAGTCCATTCAAAATTCTTTAAGTTTTCGTTTGCATCGCTACGTATCCCTACGATTTGCTTGCCGAATTTTATATTGTATTCTCCGATAAAGAAAAGAGCTAAGCTTTCGATATCTTCTTTTCTTTCTGTTAATGAAGGAAGGTCCAAGGTTAAACTAGCTAATAAATAATACAACTCTTGATCAAAACGCTGTGTTTCAGTTAAGTATTCGATACTTTTACGCGATAAAGTTATAAAACGGCACGTAGTTGAATTCTTTTTTAAATAACTCGCTAATTGTTTTTGAGTATCCAATTCTAAAAGGTCTATATTGTTTAAAATAACGCTTCCATGCGGATTATGGGCTAATAAATCATCATAGGAACTTTTGTCTAGAAGGCGCGCCCACTGTGCTTTTGAGAGAACTTCACAATCTATAATAAGCAGTGGATATTCACGTCTTTCACTATTAAGATGAATAAGCTTTGCTAGTCGTTCTTTTCCAGTTCCTTCTTCACCGCTAATCCATACAGGTTCTTCCGTATTAGCATAAATAGTTGCAGCTTTTAAAACACCTTTCATTCTCTCATTTTTTGTGACGACAGTAGTAAGGTTACTTGCAGAGCTTGCTTCGTTTTGTAAAGACACAATTGAGATTCCATCTATACCTTGATTTTCATTGGACTTATATTGATTAATGCGAAACATAATCAATTTTGAATGTGAGGTTTCCAGAGGATATCCTTTTACTGTCAAAAAGTCATCATCCCTACTAAAGACTGTTTCAAAAGAACCTGTGTTACATACAGTCTTTACAGCCTCTTCTACATTGAGGTTTTGTTTAAAGCTGTCAGTAAAATTCTTATTAAAATAAGGATTAGAAAAAATAGCCCGAGACGTTGAATTGTATACAACAATTCCTTCCATTTCATTTTGAATAATATCATAAGACATCAAGTAGTTTTTTTTGAAAGACGAAAGAAATCCATATATTTTCTTTGCATTTTGAAAAGATTTTAAAACACTTTCTTTTCCAGAAGTCAGCAATATACCATTGAGTCCAAGCTTTTCAGCTATTTTTACCGTAATGGCATCTCCAATAATATTTGTATATCCATCTTGCTGTAATTGAACTAAAATAGGCTCGATTTCTTTCTCGCTTTTGACTTTGTATGCAGACATATTGATATCTAGTATTTCACAAATTGTAGAAGCTCCTTCTGAAATAGGAGAGAACCCAACAATTGCTTTTTTTCCTGGGTAACCTTTAGCAAGCGTCAGCACGCGAAGCATATCGTAACCAGAAACTTCAATTTCAACAACCGGGATAGTCAACTCTCTTTGGATGAGTTCCGCCGTTCCTCCTCGACTGATGATGATATCTATGCCATTATGTATTGCATCTTTAGCAAGAGTCAGGCCTTCTTCTAAATCACCTATCTCTACTTGCAACTCGAACTCTTCTTTTTCTCCTAGGGTAATCATTAGCTCTTTTAAACCGTTATAAGGAGCGATAGCCAGTACTTTCATCCAATCACCTTCTGTTGCATTTTTAAACACATCTATAATATACCAAAAAATTCTTTTGATGCAAAATGAATCAACTTACAAATATTTTTAAAAAAGCTTTATATCGATTAAATATATGTAAGGCTTGAAAACACGGACAAAGGTTACCTGCTAAATGACCTCTTCTTTTATTAGTACAAACTTCTCTATATTGAAAATATACCCACTCATTTCACCGTTTTTTCACTTTAACATGATATCCTGTAGTATACTTTTGTTTCACGTGCTAATTCCCATATTTTTTTACTTTTTAAGGTTATTCGTTTTTATTAGTGGGAAAGTTACATAAATACAACACGTTATAGGGGGACTTTAACATGGATAAAAGAATTGAAACATTAAAAGAAAAGCTGCCTGATAATCATAAAGAGGTTGCTGTTCTTACCTCTCATATTTTTGATGCGCTTGATAAATTAACAACTGAACATCGCAGATATGTTGATATTTCGGCAGCAGCCAAAATAAAGCCGAATCCGGATGAAGAGAAAGCTTTTTTTGATACCATCTATGAAGTAAAAACACTCATTATGTCAGAGCTCGAAAAAACCGTTGAAGATATCGAGCACAAAGGTGATAAAAACTGGCATAAGAACTATAAAGATGGAATCGAGTGATAGGTAAATAAGACGTTTAAAAGCCTGTGCTTTTTGGAGCACAGGCTTTTTTCCATGAGATTCTCTACATTTTACTGACTCGATTTGGATAGCTCTTGGAATTCAATCATTGAAGATTTAATACCGTTACTTTTTCACGAGTCATGGATTCAATGCTTTTACGAATGCCTTGAGCGCCCATACCGGATCCTTTTACGCCGATAAAAGGAAAATGATCAGGGCCGCGTTCTGTGCGGCCGTTGATTTGAACGGAACCGACTTCCATTTTATTTGCAATTGAGAAAGCTTTATTAATATCTTTTGTAAAAACGCTTGCTTGTAAGCCAAATTCTGATTCGTTTGCGATGTCAATGGCTTCTTGGTCAGAAGCGACGCGGATAATTGGTAACACAGGACCAAATGGTTCTTCCCATGCTACACGCATAGTATCATTCACGTTATCTAAAAGAGTAGGATAGATAAGGTTGCCTTCACGCTTGTTCCCAGTCACAACTTCTGCACCTTTTCCGAGCGCGTCTGCAATTAAAATTTGAATAAAGTCCGCTGCCTTACTATCAATTAATGGAACGATTGTACATCCATCTTCAGGAGAACCCACTGATAGTTTATGTACTTCTTCTTTTAGGATGTCGACCAGCTCGTTTGCCACTTTTTCATGTACAAGTACACGTTTAATAGCTGTACAGCGCTGACCCGAATAAGAAAATGCTCCGCTTATAATATGTTTTGCTGCCTCCTGTAAATCTGCATCTTCACATACAATACCCGGGTCTTTTCCTCCAAGTTCTAGTACAAGAGGAATCATGCCTGCCTTTTTAGCTAACTGAGTACCCGTATTTGTTCCTCCGGTAAACGAAATCATGTTAATGCCTTTATGTTCAACCAAGTAATCACCAATTACAGATCCCCGGCCCGTTACGACGTTTACAAGTCCTTGTGGAATCCCTGCTTGATCAAGAGCTTCAATCATCTTAATACCGCTGATCGCTCCTTGCGTTGCGGGTTTGAAGATAACTGCATTTCCTGAAATAAGAGCAGGCGCAAGCTTAGCAGCAGACAAATTTACCGGATAGTTAAAAGGAGGAATCGCGAGTACCACGCCTAAAGGCACGCGTTCAACAATCGCAACCTTTGACTTAGAACCTCCAGGAAAGCTATCTCCTTTCATGCTTTCTCCGTTCATATGAAGAGCTTCTTCAACTGTATAGCGAATGAAATCTGCCGTGCGTACGACTTCATTCCTTGCATCTTTTAAGCTTTTTCCAACTTCTCTCATAATAATTTCGGCAATTTCACTCTGCATTTTTACCAGCTCATCTGCCCACTTATATAAATATTTGGCACGGTCTTGCAGAGAAGTTTCTGCCCACCCTTGCTGAGCTTTCTGTGCGGCATGTACCGCTTCATCGACTTCTTCTTTTGTGATAGCCTGCACTTTTCCAATCACATCATGACGGTATGGAGAAACAATATCGATCGTCTGCCCTGATTTGCTTTCTTTCCACTCACCATTCAGATAAAAAGAATAAGTTGATACATTTAAAACCGTTGTTGTCATAAAAAGTCCCCCTTAATAAAAGTGAAATTTATTATCAAAATTTTCAGTCTTTTTTACGAATGAAAACTATGTGAATATTTGAGCAAAAAGAATTCTACTTGTATTCATTTCTATAACTTTTATATTCCGTGTAACTCCTTAATCTTATACTGCTTACTTGTTGCCTTTAAAGCAGCAGCTTTTTTCTTTTTAACTTAAAACAAACCCTTGTATAATTTAATGAATATTTCGTATTTTTAATATATATAAATTTCTTTCATTCGTACAATATAAATAAGTTATCTTAATGATTAATAATTTTAATGATTCATGCCCCGAATACGAAGAAATTTTTATGTTTTCCTACTTTTTTAAGCTCCCTTGATTGTATTTACTTTGGATGGATATTCAGGCGATGCATACCCTCTTTTTATTCTATGTGTTGAGAAAATAAAATAAGGGTATAAAATAAATATAGGAAAATGAAGATGAAAGTAGAATATATATTCTAAAGGGAGGGATTTATTGTGATTGTTACTTTAGGTTTTGTGGCATCAATTATTGCGTTGTTTATGCTTTTTACTAACCGGACGTCCAATATCCCGGAAGAAATAATCCATGAAACAACAAATACCAATAAAGAAGAGCAGTATATGTATTATATATAAAGCGTCTTAACAGACGCTTTTTTGTTGCGCTTTTTACAAAGTCTATAGCGGTTAGAAACGGCCCTCACCTATCATTTATCTTTATTTGTCAGTGCCTGATAGCCATAAATAGTTAAACAGAAACCAATAAATGAAAAAAAGATATGTTTTTGTTTAAAGTTGACTAACTTAAATAAGTCCAATCTTATGTTAACATGCCTAAATGTAATCTGATTATGCCTATATCCAAAAAACAGGGGAAGCTCTGTTACTCCGTCAGTTATTTACAACCGGTGGAACAATCATAATTAAGACAGAGCGCAGCTTCCAGCAAAACGTTTAAGAGTTAATTCTTTTTAAATGAAAATATCTGAATTCAAAATACGACAGACTTCGACACTATCTATTTGTTACTATATTTTTTAGGTTCTATTTTTAGATTTGAACCGTTTTTACATAAAAAATTCAATAATTTAAACCTTTAAAATGACGTGGCAAGTGGAGGAAACTTAATGTGTTTCAAATGTAGACTACTGCTGATAAAGATAGAATTTATACGAAAAATGATGATGATGATTGCCCTAGAAGAAGGGTTTACAAGTAGTAATACGATTAAAATCAGTCAGGATCTAGATGTATTGTTAAATCGGTTTGAAGCTACTTGTTAAGAAATGCTGGTTGATAACAGAAAAAGGATCTTTCGATAAGATCCTTTTTTTGCTGTTGGTCGACAATTATTTGTTTCAAAAAAATGAAGGCTGATGTTATTTAGTAGTACATCTTGATCGCTCGTTCATATTCTATTTAAACATTCTGTGCTTCAAAAAAATTCCACATCATTTTTGAAGCATTAGGACCTTTTGAATCAGTATCTGATCCATTGTCATTTCCACCTGACCATGCATGCCCCATATCCTCTACCATAATTTTTTTCATCCAGATTTTATTTTCTGCATCTACGTAGTCATAAGTTATGTAACTATAATGATTTTCGTTTTCCCTTGAAGTGTAAGAAGCAGCATTTTCATGTAGGTCGATACCGAAATACTTATATGTATAAATCCACTGCTGAATTAGTGTAGACGCATTAATTGGATTAACTGTTGTATCTGATTGGCCATGAAACGTAATGATGGGAACAGGCCGTGCGTAAGATCCCATTTTCTTATAAGCTTCATCACCGTCAAATTCAGGATTTAGAGATCCATATAGCATAACTTCTCCGGCTGTTATGAGGTCTACAGCATACGCATTACTGCCTGCTGAATGAATGCCTACCGCTTTAAATATATCAGGATAAGCAATAGCCATCACATTCGCCATAAAGCCTCCAGCTGACATGCCAGCAAGGTATATATTAGTAGAATCAATCGCATACTTAGTGGTTATGTGATCAATCATATCTTTTATTATGTCTGGCTCTCCATTACCGCGAAACTGGTTATACTCATAAAACCAATTCCAGCACCCGTTGGAATTAGCAAAGTAATTCATTTGGGGATAGAGAACAATAAAACCTTTTTCTTCCGCTAGCTTATTCATTTCCGTACCCGCAGCAAAATCATCTGCGTCTTGTTGACACCCATGAAGCATAACGATTAATGGTACTTTACTTAACCCAGTATATGTACTTGGAACATATACCTTGTAGGTAAAGTAATCATCATAATTATACTCTTTCCAAATAGGGCGAAAGAACGCACTCTGTAATTCTATTAAAAAAGTTGAAGCGCTTAAAACTGGATTCATAAAAAAGGAACATAAAGTATTCACGAAGTTTACCCTCTCTCTATTTCTGATGTATATACTCTCTATTTCGTTATATCACAAAATAATCCTTTTATTATGTATCTTATCTTTCATATATGTCTTTCATTATTTTTCTCTTCACTCTTTAGTGGTACAAATTCATAGAGTAAGTTACGCTCTGCGTTGGGTAACAACTTTGGTTAATTTTATTAAACTTACTATAACGACTATCCAATTGGGAAAATTTTAAAGGGAGTGTTCAAAATGCCGAAAATAAAGCCTAGTTTTAAACATTACTGGAATGAGATCATACAAGGACTTATTATCACTAAATAATATACGAAAATCCTATTATAGAATTAAGGGTATAAAAAAAGACTGGCTATAAAAAGCCCGTCTTTTTTATGTTACCAAACGATTATTTATTTAACCAAAATTAAAAGCTGATATTATTTGGCGGGACGTTGTCATCTTTGTCATCTGTCTTCAGCTCAGATTCTATATATGAATCTTTAGAGGATTCTCCCATACGCCAATAAACAAGAAAGCTGATGGCAATACACCCTGCTACATAGAAGAAGAAAATTGATTCATGGCCAATACTTTTTAGCCATAGTGCGATAAATTCTGCTGTCCCTCCAAATATGGCAACTGTAAGTCCGTACGGTAATCCTACACCAAGAGCTCGAATCTCCGTTGGGAAAAGCTCAGCTTTTACAATTGCGTTAATAGATGTATAACCGGTTACAATGATAAGTCCAACTGTCATTAATAGAAAGGCCATGACTGGGTTATGTGCTTGTTTCATAAAAAGAAACAGCGGTACAGTCAGCAATGTTCCCAAAATACCAAAGCTCATTAACAGAGGTCTGCGTCCAATTTTATCAGATAGCATCCCTGCTATTGGCTGAATGACAACAAATACAAGCAGCGCACAGAAGTTAATCCAGCTTACGACCCCTTTATCCAGCCCTACACTGTTTACCATGAATTTTTGTAGATACGTTGTATACGTATAAAATGCAACCGTTCCTCCTAATGTTAAACCAATAACGGTCAACACTGCTTTAGGGTGCTTCATAAGTGCTTTAATAGTCCCTGCATTTTCACGGCTTTCAGAGTCCATTTTAGAAAATTGCTCTGACTCATCCATGGTACGTCGCAGCCATAAAACGCTTAGCGCGCCGATGGCTCCAATAACAAAAGGAATACGCCAGCCCCATGAAATCATATCTGCTTCACTAAGAACGTTTTGCAGAATAATTTGAACACCTAATGCTACCAGCTGACCAGCAACAAGCGTTACATACTGAAAGCTTGAATAAAATCCTCTTCGCCCGCTGCTCGCCATTTCAGAAAGATAAGTTGCAGACGTTCCGTATTCTCCCCCTAAGGAGATTCCTTGAAGCAAACGTGCGAGTACTAGAATAATAGGAGATAATAACCCTATTGTGCCATAGCTAGGGGTACAAGCGATAATCAAAGAACCGCTCGCCATGATGGTAATAGATAAGGTAAGCGCAGCACGGCGACCATATCGATCGGCATAGCGTCCCATTAGCAAACTACCGATTGGACGCATTAAGAAACCAACAGCGAAGATTGCGGCTGTGTTAAGCAGCTGACTTGTTGGATCGCCTTCTGGGAAAAATTGCGATGAAAAATAGACGGCAAAAGCAGAGTAAACGTACCAATCGTACCATTCAATTAAATTTCCAACAGACCCCTTAAAAATATTACTTGTAACACGCCTGTTGTTTGCAGCTTCACTAGTATGAGCCATGAGCGATCCCTCTTTTCTTTGAGTGTTTAATGTTGGTTCTCCTGTAACATGAAGTAGTAAGTAATTTACCAGTAAATCTTTTTAAACAGCTAGATTGTATTGCTTTCTATAAAACCTATTCAACCAATCACTTATATAATGAGAGCGCTTAAAAAAGGTTGAATAATCCATTTCAATATCATTTATAGGTAACAAAATAAGGGTTTTAAAAGCGGCTGCTGTCTATTATATATGTAGTGTTAACCCTCCCTTCTATTTATATATTGTACTATTGATTAATTAGAAAATATAATATTTTCTAATTATTAATACAAAAATTTTACAAAGTTCGGCTTTCTAATTTATATGACAAACAGAAAAAAGCCATGTTCTTTAAGTGAGAACATGGTTAAGAAAATACTCTTTTCAACTTGTGAGTGTAAGCTGCTTACATTGACATAATATGTAGAATAAACATAACTTGTACTGAGCTCTAACCTAAATTTAAGATAATTATTGAATTTTAATCTTATCCCTTATTATATATACAGCCATAGATGCTCTATAATTTTGTTACATCGGCGACCTTAATTTATCTCATTGAACTTTAAATTCACACAAAAAGCGCTCCACTCCGAGATATTTTTCACCTAAACTTGTTATTTGGAAGCCAAACTTAGAATAAAAGTTTACTGCCTCTTTATCTGTCTCAGCAAAAATAGAATGTATATCATAGTTCTTACAAAGAAAGCGAATCATGCTGCTTCCTATTCCTTTCCCTCTCTCTTTTGGTAAAACAGCTATATGTTTTATAACAGCTTCCTTGGGGTTAAGAAATTTAACTCCCATACAGCTAACTGTGTCTCCATTTACTTCAATACTATATAATTTCCGACTTGGCAAACACGTGTATTTTTTATACTCCTCATTAACCTTCTCTTCTAAAGTGGCATAAGATAACAGCTTTTTTATTGTTGGATTCACTGCAGTTGAAGTAATTTCTTTCACCCTAGCACCTCTTTTCACTATTATCTTATGAATAAAATAATTAGTTTGTTTTTTTAGGACCTTGCGGCTTGCTCTTACATGTCGAAGAATAAACTATACAAAGTAATGAATGAGAAGAAATACCCCGAGAACTGGAGCGGCAGCTAACATAAGGTTTATAGAGTTTGTAATTCTCCACTTCTTGTCCGTTTTTGATTCTGTGGAAAGGTTAGCTCTCATTCGATCACCGCTTACAGCTGCTCCAGATATGATAAGAGCTAGCCCCACTAATATAATGAAAGCGGTGAAAAGTACTGTTTCTGAATTTACGTTAGCTATTGTACATGCTACTAAAAGAATAAAAGATAAAATGAACCCACCAATAATTGATTTAATCATTTCTGTCTTCCTCCTAGTTTTTTTATAAAACCCCCATGCATTATCTATATAATATCATTTTTTCTATATTTTTACTTTTATTTTTCGTTATTCCAACAGTAATTAAAGCAACTAAAAAAGCGAAACGCTTATGTCTAAGTGCGTTTCGCTCAAGGGAACTACATTTCAACTATCTTTTGTGATGTCTGCCGGACGTATACGAATTACTTTTGATAAGTCACTTAGTGGTAACTGTATCTGATGACCTACACGCCCGCCTGAAAAGTAAATCGTTTCACAGTCTTCTGCTGTAGAGTCAATGAAGGTTATGAACTGCTTTTTCATTCCGATAGGAGAACACCCGCCGTGAACATATCCTGTAAGTGGCAACAGCTCTCTTTGAGGAATCATTTCTAAGGACTTTTCACCAGCTGCTTTTGCCGCTTTCTTTAAGTCAAGCTCCTTTTCAACTGGTACCATGAAGACATAATGTTCTTTTGATTTCCCTACGGTCACAAGTGTCTTGAAGACTTTAGCAAGATCCTCTCCGAGCGAAGTAGCTACCTGTACCCCACTCAGATTTTTAGTTTCATAAGAATAATAATTGTACTCAATTTTTTTCTGATCTAAAATTCGCATTACGTTTGTTTTATCTGCTTTTTTACCCATAATTATCACCGATACCATCATAACACGTTTTGTTTTCATATCTCCATATATTAGGATGGATAGGTTAGTAAGGGGTCTTTTGTTTATAAAGATATTTTAGTTACTTTCTTTTAAATCAGCATATGCATCAGCTACTTCTCCAGTTTGCGGATTTACTGTATAAAAACCATAAAAAGCTTCGTGTTCAGTGGAATCGGCTGTTGCCTCTTGATATTGATAGACACGTATTGAATAATTTCCTTCTGGAGTATCCCCGTCATATACATAATACATATTATCCATTGATAAACTCAAAAATTCTTTTACACGCTGTTCTGCTTCTTCATGTGTCAACAGATTTTGTGATTTCCCTGATGGAATTTCTTTTTTACTTGATTTTTCGCTCTTTTCTTGGTCTTGCTTCTCTTGTTCGGCATCTTCTGAAGTTGTATTGTTATCGGTGTTCTCTTCTTGTGACACTATATCACCTTTTTGATATTTCCCATCATAATAAACGCCTACTCCACCACCAGAACTAGTGCAGCTCGGCTGAATTTTAACTTCTATATAACTTGTATAGTTAGTCATCGTAATCATACAACCACCGTCTATATCATCCGTTATTTGAGTAGCGACATTTCCTTTAATCTTTGCAATTCCTTCCACATCCCCTGCACTCACAATTCCTGTACTAACATCTTCTGGGTTGTCAAAATGATTTGCGTTTAATTTGAACTTAAACGTGTCGCCTTTTAAATTAGTAATATCTATTCCAGCGGGGTCTGTATCAATATTTCTGCTCCACGTGCTACCCCAGTCAACTTGACTAGACGCTGATTCAGTTTTATCTGCTGCTTGCGTAGAATCTTCTTTCTGTTTATCCCCTGGTTTTGAGGATTCTTTCTCTTTTTCTGTGACTTTATTTGTTTTTTTATCCGACTCTTCTGTAGCATTGTCTTGAGGCTCTTTTTTCTTGATTGCTTCGTTACTTTCTTCTTTTGCTTCTACGTTTTTCTTTGTTGCGTTCTCCTTGGTTTCTTGAGTGCTTGTAGCGGCTTCCTTTTCATCTAAAAACCCCTTTTTATGTATATTTATAGAACTATATTACCGTTAAAATATTCGTTTTTATATAAAAATGAATCTAATATGCTAAATAATGACTTTTCACTACCCTTGGAACCCGATGTTTTCAAAGAAAAAAGCCACTAGATGTACTAGTGACTTTTTCATTTCTATTCATTCAATTATGCTGCTGCATCAATATGTTTGTTTTCTCTATCGCTACAGATTTTCACCTTAACTATATAGATGACATTTTACTTTATGCTTGCTATCAATCACTGTATCTTCAGGTGTTTCTTTCATGCAGCGGTCAAATGCGAACGGGCATCTTTTATGAAACGCACAGCCTGAAGGTGGATTAAGAGGAGAAGGAATTTCACCTTTAACCTCGATTTTTTCGCGTTTTTCATGTTCATGAATCGCCGGAACAGAGGATAAAAGAAGTTTTGTATAAGGATGACGAGGATTTGAAAAAATCTCATCTGTTGGCCCTTCTTCTACTAATCTTCCTAAATACATTACGCCAACGCGGTCTGCAATATGTCTTACAACGCTTAAATCGTGGGAGATAAAGAGATATGAAAGCTTCATTTCTCTTTGCAAACTGCGCAGCAAGTTTAAGATTTGTGCTTGAATAGATACGTCCAGTGCTGAAACCGGCTCATCACAAATGATAAGCTTCGGGTTTAAAATTAACGAACGCGCAATCCCTATGCGCTGACGCTGGCCGCCTGAAAATTCGTGCGGATAGCGGTTGTAATCTTCTTCGTTAAACCCAAGCTTTTTTAATAATTCAATGACAAGCTGCTTTCGTTCGCTTTTGGCGCCTACATTATGAATTGTTAATGTTTCTTGAATGGAAGCCCCAATTTTTTTCCTTGGGTTAAGGGAAGTATGCGGATCTTGGAAAATCATTTGCAAATCTTTACGAATCGTCCGTAAGCGTGATGCTTTAGATTCGAAAATACTTTCTCCATTAAATTGTGCTTCCCCGCCCGTTGGTTCTACTAACTTTAAAAGCGTGCGCCCCGCTGTACTTTTCCCGCACCCAGATTCACCTACTAATCCGTACGTCTCGCCTTCATAAATATCAAAAGATAAATCTTGAACCGCTTTAATTTGGCCTTTTGCTTTTCCTAAAGCTGAACGAACCGGATAGTATTTTTGCAGGTTGCGAACTTCAAGCAAGGGCTTGGCGCTTTGCTGCTTTGCTTCACTAGACATACGCAACCTCTCCTTCTTGAATTTTTTCATAGTGCCAGCATCGAACGCGATGCGTATCATCGGCATGCTCTAAAACAGGTACTTCTTTATGGCATTTTTCCGTTGCAAACGGGCATCTTGGTGCAAAACGACAGCCGTCTGGCACGTTTGAAAGCGGCGGAACCGTTCCTGGAATGGACGAAAGCTCTTGTGTTCTGTCGCCATCTAAGTGAGGAACCGACTTAATTAAGCCCATTGTATAAGGATGAAGCGGTTTTGAAAACAGCGTTTTAACGTCCGTTTCTTCCATCACTTGTCCTAAATACATCACGGCTACTTTTGTACAAATATTAGCGACAACGCCTAAGTCATGGGTGATGAACAGCACGCCCATGTTGAGCTTGTCTTTTAAATCCATCATAAGGTCAAGGATTTGCGCTTGAATGGTTACATCTAAAGCCGTTGTTGGCTCGTCGGCAATAAGAAGCTTCGGCTCACAGGCTAAAGCCATCGCAATCATAATGCGCTGCCTCATTCCTCCCGAGATTTCATGCGGATACTCTTTTGCTCGCTGTTCTGGAGACGGAATGCCAGTTAGTCTCAAAAGCTCTACGACTTTCTTTTGCGCTTCTTTTTTAGAGACTTTTTGATGCAGACGAGTCACTTCAGCAATTTGTTTTCCAATTGGCATAACGGGATTTAATGACGACATGGGATCCTGGAAAATCATTGAGATTTCGTTTCCTCTTAGCTTTTGAATTTGTTTTGAAGACATGTCTAATAAGTTTTTTCCTTCAAACAAAATCTTACCATCGTAGCTTGTTAGGTCTTCATCTAATAACTGAAGAATAGATTCGGACGTTACGCTTTTTCCAGATCCGGATTCACCGACAATGCCCAATACTTCTCCTTTATTTAATTGAAGAGATACATTGTCAACAGCCGTTACTTCTCCGCTATACGTTGTAAAAGTTACTTGTAAGTCTTCTAATTTTAAAAGGGCGTTACTCAACGTTTTTTCCTCCTTTTCTTCAGCATTACGTTTTTCGGATTTAACCAATCGCGCAGACCGTCACCAAATAAATTAAGGCCAAGTACAATTAAAATGATAAATACACCCGGAAACACGGTCATCCACCACGCGTTGTAAATCGCAAGCTTTCCGTCATACAGCATATTTCCTAAGCTTGGTGTTGGCGCAGGAATTCCGGCTCCTAAAAAGCTTAGCGAAGCCTCTGTTAAAATCGTCACGGCAAACACGTATGTTACTTGAACGATTAAAGGCGATAAGACGTTTGGTGCCATATGAAAACAAATGATTCGAAGTGAGCTTGCTCCTTGAGCTTTTAGCGCTTCAATAAATGTTTTTTCTTTTACAACAAGCGCAGCTGAACGAACAATTCTCGCAATCGAAGGAATAAATACAAGGCTCAGTGCGATAATAACATTGCTTGTTTTAGGTCCTAAAGCAGACATGATGGCAATTGCTAGTAAAATAGACGGGAAAGCAAACAAGCCGTCACAAATTCTCATTAAAATATAATCAAGAATTTTATAATAAGAAGATAAAAGTCCAACGATTAAACCAAGTACAGTAGCAATAATCGTTACTGCGGCTCCAATCATTAACGATATTCTGACGCCGTACATTGTCCGACTAAATACATCTCGCCCAAAGTTATCCGTTCCAAACCAGTGCGTGCTTGACGGCGGTGCTAATCGATTTGCAGGGTCGATTTGTAAACTGCCAAAAGGAGAAATGAGCGGAGCAAAAACAGCAATCAAAATAGATAATAAAATAAGTATCGCTCCTCTTACTAGCAAACGATTTGAGAAGAAACGCGCTGCCGCTGGGTTTCTTTTTTTCTTTGAAGTTACTGAAATGGTCTCTGTATTTTGTTGTGCGTTCACATTCATCACCCTCCTTTAATCATGATAAGAATTGCGTACACGCGGATCAATCACGGCATACAGCAAATCAACAACTAAATTGATGACCACGTAAGCAACCGTAATTAAAAGTACAGCTCCTTGAATAAGCGCGTAATCTCGGCGTTCAATTGATGAAACAATCAGCTGACCTAATCCCGGGATGTTAAATAATGATTCTGTTACTGCCGCTCCGGTCACAAGTCCCGCAAATGATTCTCCGATAACTGTTAAAATCGGTAAAAAACTCACGCGCAGCGTATGCTTAAGCATAATTGTGCGTTCATTTAATCCTTTTGCTTTTGCCGTTTTAACAAAGTTTTCAGAAATGGTATCGAGTAAAGATGAACGCGTCATACGCGTAATTAATGCAGCTTGAATCGCTCCAAGCGTAATCGTTGGTAAAACTAAATACTTTAAGTATTCAAATAATCCGGCATTTAACGGAACGTATCCTGAAACAGGGAAAATTCGAAGCTGTACAGCAAAAAGCAAAATAAGGAATGAACCGAGAAGAAAGCTAGGAATAGAGATACCTAAAAGGCTGGCTCCCATAATGCTTTCATCACGAATCGTTCCTTTATGTTTAGCTGCATATATACCAAATAGTAAAGCAAACACCACGCCAAAAATTTGCGCAAGTATAGCTAGAGAAACCGTAGGACCTACGTTATCCCAAATTGCCCCGAGCACAGGTTTATTTAAAAAGTAGGAATAACCAAAATCTCCGTGAAAGATGTTTGATAGCCAGATAAAGTATTGATTGACAACAGGCTCATCCAATCCCATTTCTTTGCTTAGCGCTGCAATTTGTTCCGGACTTGCGCCTTGTCCTAAAATGATTGCTGCGGGACTCCCAGGCGTTAAGCGCGTAATTAAGAACACAACAATAGATACAATGAATAAAACAGGAATTAGTGCAAAAAGTCTCTTAAGTGTATAAGCTCCCATCGTAAACTCCTTTCTAAAACAGAGAGCATAAGCCCTCTGTTTATTAGAATAATAAGATATTATTTTGTTAAACTCATATTGTAGAAAATTGGACCTAAATTATACTCATAGCCTTTTGCATTGTTAGAAACGGCATTGATGTTCACTTTATGACCAATAAGCGTGAATGGAAGCTCGTCCCATACGTATTGCTGGATGGCATCAATGTCACCGCGAGCTTCTTTAACAGAAGGAGCAGCTTTAATTTTGTTTAAGTAGTCCATTGATTTTTCAACTGATGTACCTTTTGTCGTCCAGAATCCTTGGAAGATGGTAGAACGAGCATTCCAGTCAACAGGATAGATGTCCCATTGGTTTGTATCACTCATTTTATCGCTGAATGTCGCCCAGTCGTATACTTCTAATTTTACATTCATACCAATGTCTTTTAATTCTTGTTGAACCACAACAGCTGTATTGTATTGATCTTGGTAATCGCGAGACGCCATTAAGCGAATTTCTTCTCCGTTATAACCAGATTTCTTCAAATATTCTTTTGCTTTTTTCTTATCATGCTGGTTATATTCTTCTTTTCCAGCTGTACTGTAGTAGTTTGGATACTCTTTGTTCACAATGGATGAAGAAAGCTTGTAATAATCTGAGCTTCCGTAAGAACTGTCTAAGATATCTTTTGAGTTAAGAGCTGCGTTAACTGCTTTTCGCGCATTGATGTCTTTAAAGACGCCTTTATCTGCGTTGTAGAAAAGTCCCATAAATCCGCCTGGTGATGTTTCTACTTTTGCATTTTGACTGCCTTCAACTTGTTTGGCATTATCGCTTGATACAGATAGCGCAACGTCAAATTGTCCGGTTGTAATACCAGAAATCCTAGTTGACTCATCGCTTACGAAACTAATCTTAATTTCATCGACGTGAGGAGTTTTCTTAACTTCGCGGCCTTTCGAAGAATAATCTTTAAATTTTTCTAATAAAAGATATTGATTTTTCTTCCACTCTTTTACTTTATATGGACCTGTTCCTATGTAGTCTTTGATCCCTTCATCAGATGCATTGTCAACCACTTCTTTTGGTAAAATAGCTGCTGCGGGGATTGGATCAGCTAATAAAGATAGCGTGTTAACATTTGGTGATGGTAAATGAAGCTCTACCGTATAATCACCGGTTTTTGTCATTTCAGCACCAGAGAAGTTTGTTTTCCCAAGGGATGATAGCTTAATCCAGCGGTTAATAGAAGCGACAACGTCATCTGCAGTCATTTCTTTACCGTTATGGAATTTAACCCCTTTTCTTAATTGGAACGTGTATGTTTTTTTATCATCGCTAATATCTACTTTAGACGCTAAGTCAGGCTTAGGATTTCCTTTGTCGTCTAAAATCATTAACCCTTCATAGATACTGCGCGTTGCATCTTTCACATCTGAGTCCCCAGTGATTTGAGCATCTAGCGTTGCTGGCTCACTTTGAGACGCGACGTTTAGCGTTCCGCCTTCTTTTCCTTCTTTTTCACTTGAAGTATTTTTACTTGCGTTACCACTGCAGCCTGCTACCATGAGGACAATGGTTAAAAGAGAGATGAAAAGTAAATAAGTCCTTTTCACTAAAATCACTCCTATTTCCTTGTATAAAATTTTAATCCGACTATAATAAGAAGAATAGTAGGAATGTGAACAATTGTAGCACTACCTTCTACCTTTGGCAATTAGTATTTTTGACACACAGAGGCTATTATACCATTTTCTATTAAATAAATATGGTATATATGTATAATAGTTGAATAAAAGAACCATTTATTTCTTATAAAGCAAGCGATTGAAAACACTTTATCAACGCAGTAAAAAAGAGAAAACATCTTAAGAAATGGTAATTTAACAAAAAAGGAGAAAACAACAGTGGGATTTTTAATTGGTATATCAGGAAGCATTATTGTGGATCAAGGAGGACGCTTTCCAGGCTATAAGCGAGCGTATGTGAATAACGACTATATCGAATCAACAGCGCTCAGCGGCGGAGTTCCTTTTATCTTGCCAGTACTAGAAGATGAAGAAATGATTAAAGCGCAGGCAGAAAGTATAGACGGGTTGATTTTATCAGGTGGACAAGACGTCAATCCCCTTTTATACGGTGAAGAACCTACAACAAAAACAGGTTCACCTTTTTTAGCACGAGATCAGTCTGAACATCTATTGTTAAAGCATGTGATTGATCAAGGAAAGCCCGTATTAGCGATTTGCCGCGGTTTACAAATTTTAAACGTTGCTTACGGCGGCACGCTTTATCAAGACATGTCAGACATTAAAGAGTCATTTATCAAACATGATCAATACAACAATACAAGCGACCCTTCTCATTCCATCATGATTAAAGACGGAACACACCTACATGACCTTTACGGTAATCAAGCTCTTATTAATTCGTTTCACCATCAAGCGATTAAAGACGTAGCGCCAGGCTTTGAAGTTTCCGCATGGGCAAAAGACGGAGTCATTGAAGCCATTGAAAAACAAGGAAATCAATTTGTAGTCGGCGTCCAGTGGCATCCAGAAATGATGGCAAAAGAACATATTTCAATGCTGAACTTGTTTAAACTGTTTATGGAGCATGTGCAGCAGACAGCTACGAAAAAAGTCAGCATTTGACGTTTCAATCTACTTTGTTACCAATATAAAAAAGGCAGGCCATTGTGGCCTGCCTTTTTGTATGAACTGAAGATGCGCAAAGAAATCTAGACAAATCTTCATCTATTAATTAGATAAAATAGTGCAAGTATTTTTGGCTTTTACAGTATTTCAATATACCCTTCTGTTCCATGTACGCGAATTCGCTGACCGTCTTTTATTAGCCGAGTAGCATTCTCTACTCCAACAACCGCTGGCAATCCGTATTCGCGGGCAATGACTGCGCCGTGAGTCATCAATCCCCCAACTTCCGTAACAAGCCCCTTTATTCCTACGAATAACGGGGTCCAGCTAGGGTCAGTAAAGGAAGTGACTAATATATCTCCATCTGATAGATTAGCTTTTTCCATGTTTAAAATGACGCGCGCGCGCCCTTCTATCACTCCGGAAGAAACCGGTAAACCTACAATTGCTTGGGGCGGGAGGTTTTCTCGTTTGTACGCACCTGTAATAATTTCACCCTGAGACGTAATCACACGCGGAGGTGTTAGCTTTTCATATAATTTGTACTCTTCTTTTCGTTTACTGATGATTTGGTAATCTAGTTTACGTGTGCGTACAACTCCTTGAAGTTCTTCAAACGTCAAATAGTATATATCTTCTGATTCATCAATAACGCGGGCTTTTACTAGCAGAGCGGCTTCTTTCAGGAGAGCCTGCTTATAAACAAAATAACGGTTAATCATCCCGTATTTGGGATATTCACGATAACCGATAAAATTTCGGAGGAGATCAATTCTTTCTTTTGTTTCTTTTGCTTTTTGTTCGCCATCGGGCAATTGCTTTAATCGACTTAATAGCTCTTTCTCTTTTTTAAAGGCTTCCTGCAAACCTTTTTCAAATTTTTGTTTGCTGGCGTTAGCCTCAAAGTTTTTGATATTACCAAGAATCACAGGGATAAGTGCAGCTGGCTTTTCGCTCCACCGAGTTTTCGTAATATCAATTTCGCCGGGACATCGCATTCCGTATTTGCTGAGATAATCATAGATAGCGTCTTTGGTTTCCTGTCCACCTTCTAACTTAACCAGTTTCTCCAAAAAGTTATCATCTTTTACATGTTTTAAATAATGAATGACTTCTGGATAAGGACGAATTACATCTGCGACATCCAATAGCGCCAGACCCATTTCTGAAGTAATATTGTTTGGTACAGATTGAGAAAGCGCGTCTGCTGCGTTTTTTTTACCTAACCATGTCTCCATTTTTTCATTAATCCATGATGAAGCATCCATAGCGGCCATAAACACAGCTGTACTTTGTGGATCAAATAAAATCTTCTTTAATATCCCGATATCTTCTGAAATAAAATCGACTAATTCCGGCCCTGACTTCGTTTGGATGGTTTGCTTCAGCTCTTCTATTGATGCTTGATTCTTCTTGATCAAGTCAGAAACGATCGTCAAGTCGTTTTCGATTTGTACCTTAGGCTTCGTAGGCGGCACGCTTTTATTGCTTTTACCGGAACTTTGATCATTAGATAAAGATTTTATGAAATCTCCTCGCTCTATTATGCTTGTAAGTGCGTCTTTCATGAGCGGATCATGCTGTCCCATGGCACCTAACATCATTTTTCTGCTGTCAGGTGAAGCCAGCATAGGGGTGACATCAACAAACAACCTTCCACCGGCTGTACGCATCGGTGCATTAGTCGTTAACAGAAAAAAAGACAATCCCAGTGGTTTCATGGCATCGGTCATCATTTGTTGGTGTCCAACAGATACATACACGTGATTTTCTTGATCAGCTGCTTCTGGAATTGGATATAAAGTAGTGATTGGACGACTTTGGATAATATAAAATGTATCATCAGCCAAGCACCACTCGATATCTTGAGGACAATCAAAATAAGCTTCAAGCTGTCTTCCAACGCGTTCTAATTGTAAAATTTGAGAGTCAGTGAGCGCTTGCGTTTTTTGCAGATCAAAATGAACTTCCTTGGTTTCTGTTCCACCTTCTTTTAATCCGTAGATAGCTACCTTTTTAGCTGCTATTTTTTTATCAACGATTTCTCCTTCTTGTACTTTATAGCAATCGGCAGATACGAAACCAGACACCAGCGCTTCTCCAAGTCCAAATCCTGCATCAATTGATAACAGCTTTCGGTTAGAAGTAATTGGGTCAGCGGTAAATAAAATACCTGAAGCCTGCGGGAAAACCATTCGTTGAACAATAACCGATGCGTGCACTTGACTATGGTCAAATCCATTTTTTATACGGTAGGTTACCGCGCGATTTGTAAACAGGGAAGCCCAGCATTTGCTAATGTGCTCAAGGATGGCTTCTTTGCCTCTGATATTTAAATAGGTGTCATGCTGACCAGCAAAAGAAGCATGTGGCAGATCTTCAGCTGTCGCACTTGAACGAACTGCATAAGCATGCTCTTCCCCAAACTGAGAGAGAGAATGAATAACTGCTTTTACAACGTCAGAAGGAATTTTTATTTCCATAATGGTTTGGCGAATTTTTTCGCTGATTTCACCAATTTGATCTCGATCATCAGCATTTAGAATCGTCAGCTGGTTCAGTAACGCTCGAAATGTTTCATTTTGTTCAAGAGCTTTTTGATACCCGGCCGCTGTCACACAAAATCCTTCCGGTACTTGTATTCCTTGAATTTTTGATAACGCGCCTAAATTTAAAGCTTTTCCTCCAACAAGTGAAAGCTGTGTATCTTTTATTTCTTGAAAGCTAAGAACTAAAGAGTTCATTCAACATCTCTCCTAACCGGTAATGTTTTATTGATTTTACCAGCAGTAAATGAGAATAAACAGTCTATATCGGCATTTTTTTATGTGGTATAATTAAAGTAGGAAGAGAAATACATACCTTTTTGTTTGCGGTTACATATTTAAAAGTTGTAATAAATAGCTTACCTAATTGATTCGTATCCTGTTTAAAGCAGGTAAGTATATGCCTAATAACGCTTCTATTCTTCCCTCCTCGTTTGACTGCAAGAGAATTTTTTTCAATGTTTTTAATCGCTTTATCTTCTCATACAGAATGAATTTCTTTTTACCCCTTCTTTCAGCTAGTCATCTGAAGAGTTTGGCCCATCAAATGACTAACTCTTTTTTTTGCTATTTTGAAACCATAGCGTTACGAATGTATCTCTTCGCTCGCTTTCTAGCAACTGTATAAACAATCATCTGCAGTACAAGCGCCGCAAGGCTTATGAGTACGATTTGCTCAACCGAAGTAACAGGCGAAAAGTATTTTTCCCATTTTGGATCAGGAAGTCTTAACGCGTTATAAAAATATGAAGTACTAAAAGAAACGATATTTCCTAAAATAAGTGACAAATCTGCTCTAATCAGCCCGCTTAGATAAGATAGTACGACTGTAACCATGGCCATGATTATATAGTTTATTTTTGAATCATCTTCAAAATCTTTTCGTATAGATAGATAAACATATGGAATGCAATAAATGGTAAAAATTATAAAAGGAAGTATTCTTCTCATATAGCAATCTCTCCAATATTTAGGATTCGACATAGTTCTCTATTATTATAAATTATTAGAGAGAGTTTTTTCCAGTTTTTTGCACATGGAGAGTGTGGAAGTACCTATACATAAAATGATTGTTTTTAGAATTGTTCCTTAAGGCAAAGTAAAAAAGCACTCACAGGAGTGCTTTTTTAAAGTATATTTACTTAAAATAATATATTTGTTTTAATTAAACATTCTTTGTTTACTAGAGAATATTGCGTTTTTATATACTACTGCTGCGCTCATAGGTTTTTAAAACAGTATCATAGATTGATATGGCTAACTTGTTCTACAACCTCTAAGTGCTTTGCAAATTCCTTATAATTTCTCTTAGCACTTAAACGTTTAAAATCACCTACTAAATAAAATTCAAGTTTAGCACGTGATACCGCTACATTCAGTAGATTTGGTTTTGAACAAGACCAGTCCGCTGCAGTGTCTGATTGTTTATCTGTTCCGACAACAAAATATACAATATCTGCTTCTTTCCCTTGAAAAGTATGAACTGTCCCAACAGAATTTACAATCCACCTATTTAGCTTGCGCTCATCCATATGCACCCATTCTTCTTTCAACTTAGATTTTAATAACTTAGTAATTTCTGTTTTCACTTTCGTAAAAGGTGTAATAATAAAAACACTTGGGAACTCGGCCTTTTTCTCTGATTCCTGAAGGCGCTGAAAGTGTTGTTTGATTTTTTCTAAGACGAATTGACCTTGTTCCTTTACGTAATGTTTGTTTATGGCTCCACCATGACAGTCGTACCAAACACCAGCGCTTTGATCAGAATCCATAGCTAAAACCATTTTATTGTCATATGCAATTTCATTTGAAATAGAAAACATGGGATTGGCGCAGCGACGGTGAACCCAAAGTGGTATCCCAATTCGCTTACTATCGCCAGTATACGTTCCTATAGGATTTGCTAAGTCTGCTAGTCCCTGTACCGAAGCTTCTGGACCGATATATTGCTCGCCTATTTTAAAGCGCCTGCGGATATCGTTTAAAATGGTATCGTCCAAAGCAACAACGGGCTCAATTTGAATAGGATCCCCTACAATTATTGAACGTTTAGAACGCCATAATGCACCTGCAGCTTGCTGTGGAGAAGCTTGTCCAGCTTCATCGATGAATAAATAAGAGATAAAATCTTTTTTAATTCCTTTGTACATTTGAGAAAAGCTGGCAAATGTTGTACTGATGATTGGCGTTATAAGATGTATTACATCCCACATGTTTTCAGTTTCGCGAATACCTTCACTTGTATTTAAGTCAACTTCGCTACGATTAGCAAAAAGCTGAAGAGGGCGCTCTAAAGCTTGTTTATTGTAGATAAGAAAAAGCTTGTGAAGCTGTAAGGCCTTTATAAACAACAATCCCCGTTTGAAATTTAATGAGTCTGTCTGCCAAATAATATCCTTTTGACGTTTTTCATATGCTTCATCAGTTTGTGCCCAATGTGCATCAGTGGAAAGCTCTAATCTTTCTTTTTTAAAGGACTGCTGTAACATTAAAAAATGCTGTTTTTTCTGTTTAAGAGAATTCAATTCCGCTTCTAAGGTTTTAAGCCTTGATAAGCTTTGATCTTTTAATGCTCTTAAATCTTTTACATCTTGTTTAAGGTTCTTTGTTTGAATATCTTCTTTATTAAATAACCTTGTCAGAAAATTAGGCTTTGGTAGCTTTTTTAGTTCTTCTTCTTTTACTTCTATATCAGCATATATAGTACCAAGGGGATGTTTTATTTCCTGTATCATTTTTGTATACTTACATATCTCCAAGTCTATGTCTTCTACAACGTCCGGGCTCTGTTTTAATATCTCAATGTATTCATGTAAAACTTGTTTGTCATGCTCGATTTCTTTATATAAATTTGTAAACTCTGTTACTGCATCCAACCAAGATGAAGGAGCTAGATTTTGTACTTCTTTATCTAGTAAGTTTATAATCGTATCAACTTTTAGGACATCTGCTGCTTGGGTTTGATTGCTTTTCTTTCCGAGTGCTACCGATATTGGTGCAAAAATAATGTCTTCTGATTTCTGGGCTTCATAAGGCCCAAGAACTAATTGTTTTGAGAGTTCTTCAAAAAATGCTAGTTCTTTAATCTCCGCTAGATAGCTGTTGTCATTTTGGTTTTTAACTTTCAAATTTAATTCTTCTAATTTTGGTAAGTCTTTAGAAATATTTTCAACCGCTCCATTGTTACTTGAAGCAATGACCATTTTAAATTTTGTTAATGGCTCCTTTAAAAAAAGTTGATTTCCCTCAAATGCTTGCTTAGGATCAGAAAACTTCGCCATTTCAGTAGCACGATTAACGATAATTTGTGCAAAAATATCCTTTAATAATGTTGTTTTCCCTGTTCCTGGGGGCCCGTTCACTGAATTTATTCTTTCGTTTTCATTAAGAACTTGGTTTACAGCTACTTGCTGCATTAATGATAAACGATATTCATTTGTTGAAGGCCATCGCCCAGCGGGCAAGTTTTTTGGATCAAGAGCATTCTCAATGGCAGCACGATTTTCGTTAATATTAAGAGCTAATTTGCAACCTTCTAAAAAGTTTTTCAACGTTTCATTTGGTGTGTCATCTACAATAAGTTCTAAATCGTTCATGTAGAAACTTGTGAAGTTTTTGGACTCTAAGGAGTCCTCTTTCTTTAAAATAGAAATTTCAATATAATTCTCTGCATATTGAACTGATTGTTTTGCAAAACGATGAAATATTTCATCGTATTTTGTTAGAAGCTGAAGAATTGCTGATTCACTCACTCCATCTGTAAATACAGAATTAGCCAACTCCTCCCATTCCTTCGTCATTAATACGTATTGTTCTGAAAACTGTCCAATGTTATAACCTCCGTTCTTCACCATTTCTGTTGTAATTAAGTGAAGCGGTGGAATAAACAGCGACTCTTCAATATATTGACCGTTTTCATCCAATGAAAAAGTTAAACTAAAATTTTTATTCCACTTAGCATTAATAATTTCATCTGTAATTCCAAAGTGCTGTCTTAGAAATTTAACAAGATCGTTTTGTACGTAACAATCTAGATAGTATGTAAAAACTAGACTATCTTTTGCTGGGTTAGTTAACTCTACTTCTTTCCATAACTCTTCTTTTATGTTTACTTTGCGAACCCGTGGTTGATCAAATGTTTTCATACGCTTCCCTAATTTAATACCAGGGACTGGAGGAACAACTCCAGGGCTTAAATTTTCAGCAAAATGCCATGCCTTTAATATATTTTGTGTATTTGTCATATTATCAACCCTCTTTATTGTAAAGAATTTGCACGTTCAGCTTACAACGAATAACATATAATTAATTAAATGTCTTCTAGCTGTTGTATTTAGATGTTCACTTGCTAAAGTTATCTATAAAGGTTCATGTGTTAATACAAACTATTTTCATGAAGTATAATTATGGAGATGTATACTAATAATCTACCTTTTTCCACCATAATTGTAAATGAAAGAAGGGTTTTAGCTAATAAAGATTAAGTCTATGGATATCATCTTTGTAGTGTAAATACAGGTAAAAAAAGAATTTGCACATATCGTAAATTTATAAAGCCTCTAAAAATAATTTATCGCATTCTTTTTGAAAATTTACCTTAGGTTACTGTTGAAGATGAAAGGTTGGTAATATGTCAGAGAATGAAAAAACTATAGAAAAAGCTATAAACAATACAAAAGCAAGTTTTGCGGTAGAAGGCTTATACCTTTCCGATTCGGAAGAAAGACTCATTCAAAAAAAGATAACCGGTCAATTTTCAGATGAAGAATTTTTAAGTGAGGTAAAGAAATTAAATAAACTAGAGTAAATTCATAAGATGTATATTTCTTAGAAAAACCGTTAACAGGAGTGGTGCTTATATGCCAAGTCGCGAACAAAAATTAAAAAAGTTGTCTATCGAAGAGTTACGGGCAAAATTAAGCGAAGAGCTTAAGAAAAACCCGCCACGTAAAATCGAGAGCGATAAAGATGGCACAATTATATTAGATCCAAACAACCCTCAGGATTGTGAATGGTACGATAACGATGATGCTTATGGCGGATATAGAACTGATGACTAATTATATTATCTTTTTTTCATGGTTTTTAGTCTTATTTCTTCTATGGATTACCGTCTCATTCTTTGGAGGTGAAAACGGCCAGCGGTGGTCTATGTATCGTTTGAATTCTCATAAATATGGTCCGTGGGCCTTAGAGTTTTCTCTTCTGCTTTTGCTTGTAGCTTTCCTATCCTTAATGTTTTGAAAATGGATTTTAAGGCGATAGCTAGGTTATAAAAAACGTTAATCTAATTCTTCAGCCAGGACCCAAGGGACTTCTATCTCAAAATTCAGTTGAAGTACGGGTCTGGCAAATCCACCAGGGACAAATTTCAAATTTTTAGAAAAGCCAATATGTAAATTATTACTTATTTGGATTGCATCATCTGAATTTATAATTTCAAGAGGCGTTTGAAGAGATACCTTACCTACAAGATGATAACAGCCAATATAGAAGTGTAGCCCATTTTCTTGAGGATCAAAATGTGATAAGTGATTACATTGAGAAGGATTAATACCTAGTTGGTAAAAAAACTGAAGCTCTATCTCTGATCGTGACTTCATAGCTTCATAGAAGTTTAGACAATATAGACAATCGCACAAATCCCACTTCTTCAAATACTGTTTTTTTGTTTCTTCAACATCAATTTCTAAAATCCAATTACTAATCTTTATAGTTTGATACATAGTCTTCACTTCCCATACTTAGGCTATTTAGAAGTTACCTTCAGCTGCAGAATTCTTTAGCTTAATTTATAAGCTGATTAGAAAGATAAATTATAACGAATTAGCAAAAGCATCTAATAATTCTTCACCTTTAGTTTCTGCTTCTGTCTCATCAAATTCTTTCTCTTCTATCCATTGTTGGTAATGAACAATCTCGTGAGCCATACTGCGGAGTATAGCCCAAAGAGCATCAATTTCTCCCCTTTCCGATACTAATTCTTCATAGTCACCAGTAGCAATTCGTATATAAGGTTCTATCGCTTTATCATATGGTGCAAAGAAAGTAGCGCTTACTAGCTCTTTAGAATATTTATTTTTAATTTGATAATTCTTTTTTAAATACACAACAACTCTTACAGGAAATTCTATCGTTGAACGTAACCAGACTGCAAAGTTTAAGCAAGACTGTCTAACTGCTGGTTCTACACCTTTCTGACATCTAACCCTCAATCCTGATCGAGGACATTGTACCCTAGCTCTTCTCATTTAATTTCACCTTTAGTTTCTTAATGGCTCTTAATACTTCACTCCTGTTTTTAGCAAGCTTCATCCACTTTGGAAGTCGACTCTCGACACTTAAATAATAGGGATGTGATTCCCTGAGTTCAGCTTCTATATAGCTTTCGATATAATTTAAATGTTCTAGGTTTAATGCCCATAAGGTGTTTCCACTGCATGCGATTTGTAAGTAGAGTGGAAGTCGAAAATACCAGTCGCAGGGATTTTTGGCTAAAATCACTTCATAATTCACTTTAGGTTCATACGAGACCCTTGCTTTTCCATAACCGTTTGCTTTCATAACTTTGTTTTTTATGACTCCGCAAGCAGTACAAATAAACCTTCTTCTGACGTGAGCGATATAAGGACTCGGGTTATCTAAAGCTATGACTTTGGCGCAAGAAGCACAATGTGGACAAACGACTAGAAACTCATACCCTAACTCTATAAGTGTTTTATTTTTATTTAGAACTGTTTTTTTCAAGACGTTTCCCCTTTGAATTTATTCATTCATATTATCGAAGCGACGAAACCACAACATGGATTTCATTTAATTCTACATCAATCACCAGCTGCAAATACTAATTTATTTAGCTTCAGTGCTTCTAAGCAAAGATTCTTTAATGCTTCAGCAAAAGCTCTCGTATTCAGGTTTATCTCCGTTGGTTGTCTACAGGTAGTCTGTAATGCGTCACATATCTTTACTAATTGCTTTATTTCTTGTACAGAAAATAACTTGTCACCATACTGATCTAACCCCGTCAATAATTCAAATGGACCCTTGGATTCTCTCGCTAACAGATAGTCTTGTACTCTTTCCTCAAATTTTACACATTTAGTAGAAGAAGCTGCTTCTTTCTCATTATTAACGATATAGAAATCGATTCCTACCATCAGGGCCTTCCTCTCTCTACATTCTTTCTAAGTTTAATAGATGCTAAAAAAGAGGACAGCTAGGTAGATATTAAACTACTATCTGTCCTCTTCTGACCGTACTCTTATCAAAATCTTTTAACGAAGCCATAATTAAGTAACATCTTCTACAAACTCTTTTAGAGAATCATACATTTCTAAAGCGTCCCATTCACCCATACCATGTTCAGCTGTGAAAACTGGATAATCTTCATTCGCTATATCAATAAAAAGCGGATCACCGCCGATTTCTTCATCATACCCTATGACAAACCAGCTTTCTTGCCAATCTCCTTCTTGATTCCCTATAAGGAAATTGGCTTCTAGATCTTCTCTATAGCCTAATTGTCCATCTAAAAACTCGCTTTTAAGATAGATATAATAAGGAGTAGAAAGAATTTCTCCCACTTCATCTTCAAATTCTACTTTCACCGACGTACCTGGAAGTGCTTTAAGAATTTTATAGATTTTCTCTATATCCGGCTTTATCATTTGCTTCTCCCCTTTAATGATCTGTATGATTTATCGTGGCCATTACCCATTCTTCTAAGCTGTCTGCTATTACTTCGCGCTGTTCCCAATCGTGCCAAAAGGTGATAATTTGGCCGACTTTTCCTCCCTCAGCCGGATCCAAGTCTATACAAATATCATCTCCTCCCCCATTCGTGGCAATCGAAATCCAACGCGGGTTCCACCACAATTCTTTTTTCACTGGTCCAACAGGTTCTACTTCTGGAAAATCTTCAAATTCTCCTCCGTCTAAAAGCTCTTTTAAGGTTTGCCACGTATAAAGAATCTCCTCTAGAGGTAATAGAGTATAATTTTCAATAACTCCTATATACTCATCGCTCTGTCCATTATGTATCATTAACCAGTCTTTAAGGTTTTGGGGGAAGGTTAGTCCCACCTTTTGTTCAACCGCTGCAATTTCTGATTCAGCAGCTGCTTCGTTAAGTGTTCCTACTGCTTCTGGACGATTTATTCTCAACCACTGTTCAAATTCATGCCAAACCTGCTTCATTTTAAAGGTCTCCTTATATAACATCACTAAATGAATCTATGAAAAATGATTCTGTACTTTTTAAGCTTATACTAATTATGTATGGAAATCTTATGTAAATAAACTGTTTTATTACTTTCTACTACATGAAACGAATATCAATTAGCTCGCTTAACCTCATTTTATTCGCCTGGTTACCCCCCTCATCTATAAAAACAAATAATCCTCCTAGAGAATCAACGAACTGAATAACTCCTGTTTCTGTTATACACTGCCCATGCTTGTAATACGTCAGGTACACTTTTTTATGTGTATGAAGCGCTTCAATCAAAGTGAAATTAATCTGTTCCATTTGATCTTCTGTTAAAAAAGGTTGTGGTATTTCTGCTTGTTTTTTTATAATTTCCTGTAATCCTTTGTATTGCTCTGGCATAGTGGCGAACGGTCGCCATTTTTTCATTCCTCTGTTCTGCATAGCAGCTTCCTCCTTTATGCTTTATGACCTCCTAGAAGGCCGTTTCGATAACGAGCCGTTGAATGATCGAGATAGCTTGAGGCCCGTAGAACGCTATTCTTTCCATAACGAAGACGAATGTCATCGATCGTTTTTGCAAGTGCATAGGCTCTTTCCCGCTGATCAATATCCTCAAATAAGCTCATTTGTTCTTCTTCTTGAATGCGTGTGTTCGCCAAGGAAATCCCAATGGAACGAATCGGCATTCCGCTATCATGTGTATGTAAGATGGTTAAACAATACGGAAAGATATCTTGGCTTAAATTCGAAGCTCTCCTCATTTTCTTTTGTCTTGAGAAGCCTCCACCTGTTCGTTTGCTGTAACCAATGGATAAATGAACAGTCTGAGCCACTACTTGATGCATGCGTAAACGAAAACATACATCGTCTAATAGCTCCAACAGCAATAACTCCACTTCTTTTCGGTTTGTATAATCATGGAATAGAATCTGACTTTTTCCAAATGAACGAGAGCTAGGAATGTACACATCAGAAATGCGACTGTAATCAATCCCATTCGCGTGTTGATGCAACTCTTCACCCAGAATGCCAAATTCTTTTTGTAACATCTCCTTTGAAGAAAGAGCGAGTTCTTTGATGGTGTGAATGCCTAACCGTTGTAAGCGTCTTTCCGTAGCAGACGAAATTCCCCAGAAATCCTTCATCGGATGAATGGACCACAGTTTAAAGGGAATATCCTCATATCGCCAATACGCAACTCCTGTTGGGCTATTCTTAGCCTCATGATCTAAGCTCACTTTTGCCAGTAAGAGATTGGGACCGATGCCTGCGGTAGCTGTCAGCCGTGTCTTACGGTAAATCTCGTTGATGATTTTATGAGCTAATTCTTCTGGTGTTTTAGCGAATAAATGCAACGAAGCTGTCGCATCAATAAACAACTCATCAATGCTGTACGCATGAAAATCTTCAGGAGCCACATACTGTAACACCAAACTAGAAATATAGTTCGAAGCTTTGATATACCTCTCCATAGATGGATTCACGACATGGATATCTTTTCTTTTAGGAATGTCGAAAAGACGACTTCCTGTTTTGATTCCTTTTTTCTTTAATAAAGGTGTGGCAGCTAACACAACCGATCCAGACCGTTTGATATCTCCTACCACCGCAAGCTTTGTTTTCAGCGGATCTAACCCCCGTATGACAGAAGAAACTGAAGCAAAAAATGCTTTCATGTCGATGCATATAATGACTCTGTTTGGTAGCTGGGCATAATCCATTGAAAGAACTCCTTAGATAAAGAACGTTTGTTCTCTATTATATACGAACAAACGTTCTTTATTCAATGGAAATTCTAAATTTTTCCCGATTATTGCTATCACTTGCATAGAATTTATTGTTACATTAACAGAAGTAACTACTACATAACGTAATAGTAAGAGTTCAAAAAGACTAAACCCTAAAGGGGGATAAATGTTGAAAAAAGAATATTTTGTGCAATATTCAGACCAAAGTATAATTGATAGTTTTGACTTTCCAGAAGATAAATTTGTATCTATTACTGTAGGGATTAGGGACATTAATCATGATCTAATCATCTCTTTAGTTCGAAAAATGTTTGGTTTACCTGTTTTTTTTGTTTTAGACTCAATGCTCTCTGGACATGGAAAAGAAACATTGATTAAAAATAAAATTCCTTTTTATGAGCATTCATTAGATGGTGCTATTATTAAAGTTGATTCTGAAGAAAAATTGAGCCATGTTAGTGGATTAGCAGAAGAATTAGTTAATAATGGGCTGAGTATATTCATTTTCTACGGAGAAGGTATTGTAGAGCAGGATTTAATTCCTTCGAGACAATGGAATAAACCTATAGAATTTAAAAATGTCGATATAGATAAAGTCGATACATTTGTGGATGTGGAAGAGGTTGGATTTACGATATTCAGTAAGAGTGATCTATTTAACTCACCTGGAAAAGTCCAAAATTATATACCTCGTAGCTACTCACTTGATATTAATAGCAGCGATATTTAACATTTCTAAATGAAAAGGAGGAGGGTTCGTAGTCAATGAAGTATAAAAATAATAAGAGTATACTAAAAATGTTAGCTATCGTCCTTCTTTCTATAGATCTATTCTTTTATCTTTTAGCACTAAAGAGCCTATACGTTTTCTCTTCAAAGGTTTCGATATATTTTCTGATATTTGTTCTACACTTTATCTATTTATACATAGTCCTTATAACCGTTAGCAAAACAAAAGAGTCTAAAGTTTTTTGGGGAGTAATTGGGCCGTTTTTGATTGTACCTATAGCAATCATTGGGTGGTTCACGTTCTTTTATACTAATAGAGTTGACTATTATGATCTAAGTTCCCCTAAGAATACCCAAAAACTTATTATTGGTTATTCTAATTGGAGTCTTGGAGAAACTAATCATTACTATGATTTTTATAAACAAACGGAATTCCCTTTGGTGAAAAAACGAATAAATCAAGAACCTCTTCATGTTATGACACGAAATACGGATATGAGCGATTTAAATGTTTTAGGAGCTCATGATGCACAATGGAGAAATGAACAAACAGTAACTTTTACATCTCCATATCTAAATAAGGAAGTAACCTTGAATTTAAAGTAAGTACTTTTTTCTACTTAAACAACAGAGTTGAGAAAAAGCCTGTATCTAAGGAGATCCAGGCTTTTTTCTTTTCTAATTTAGTTAACATGCGTTTGATTATCGGAACCGTACAAAATATGAGTTCTTGATATACAAGGGCTCTTTACCCTTTCATATTTTTCGTCACACAGTTATTTTTTTATTGCATCATCTTCTCCAGTAACATATATTTTAAATCTTTATAAAACTCAATTTTATAACTTTCAATTGCTACTATGTCTTCATTCACAAGTGAAGCCTCTTCTTACTGTTCAATAAAACCTGCCTTAAATCATATGATTAATTCCACATTAAGTGGATTAATTTAATTAAAATAGAAAAAAATGATATTATTGGATATTAGGAGGTATTTATGTACAAATTTTTGATTTTTATTATAGTAGCGTTTTATATCGCTCATTATGTCGAAAAATACTTAAGAAAAAAGATGCACTTAGAAACCGATCCAGATATTTATAGAAAAAAAGTAAACAGGTGGCACTCAAGAATAGAAGTTGTACTATACATAATATTTTTATTTTCCCTAAGCTATTATAATCAAGTTCCTATGTGGATTATTTTAGCTGCTTTTTGTATTGTTTATCAGGGATTTAATATATTTATGGAATGGAAATTTGCAAGAGAAACAAAGGAACACCTTTTAGCCGTTATCTTCTTCTTCTTTTATTTAGCTTCTATAGGAGTTGGTACTTTGTTAAATGTATTTTAAATAGGAGTTGAATATTATTGCTAAAAACATTTTTATACCTCTTACTATTATTGTTGGAGCAATATTGAATGTTTTCTAATGGTTTATCTATACATACACAAAGAGCTATGTACGTTATAAAAAGCATAGAAAATAAATACACTATAATACATAAGAGCAGGTGGAAATAATTTTTATACCTATATTAGTTTTACTAATTGGTTTGTATCTATTAGTCTCGGGAATTTTAATCATCGTAAAAGATAAAAACACAAAAGGAAAGACTAAAAAAACTTTAGTTTTTTTAGCAGTAGCATCCGATATAGTTACTGATCCAGTGTCGTCTTCGGGGTTCCGTATTATGCTTGGTGCTGTTCTTATAATAGGTGGATTAATTTTATTATAAGAAATACCTATTGGTACATAACTATGTTTCAAAAGGATTCATATCGCTTAACCGGTATGAATCCTTTTTTATTACTAAAAACGTTCGTAAAAGTGCATGGATTCCAGAAGACGTTCGTAATTGTTTTTATAACTTAAGCGAACAATGAAAATAATAGTTTTCCTATATACAAGAAGAGTTTGTAAACGTATACTTTTACGGTCGGTACGTGCAATATTCTTCAAAAATTATAGAGGTAAAGTCAAGAGTTTTATTTGTAACTTTTTAACGCTGTTTAAATAAAAAGTAAATTACTCCTTCTGCTCATTTGTAAAATTAGAACATTTCCCTCTACAATTATTGATAATTTTCAAATTGCAGAATATAATAATAACAAGAGTTTACCACAGGAAACTTTTTAGCGTACGGTAAATAAGCGTTTAATCATTTAAAATGATTCCCTCATCATGAATAAAAAGAGTGAGAGGTAGCCTGGAACTATCTCTCACTCTTTTTATCATTATTTTACTTGTAGCTCAGCAATCATATCTTCTAGACGCTCTTTCTGTGCTTGAAGCTCTTCCATAGAAGGTTGATAAGATGATATAGTTTGTTGTCCACCATATGCCTGTTTAGGTTGAACCAAACGTTGTAATTGCTCACCGTTTTGTTCATATAAACGGTAGCCTACTGCGCCTACCACTGTTCCTGATACAAATCCCATTAGAAAATCGCGATTAATCATTATAAAACTCCCCCATAATCTTAAGTTTTTTATATCAATTCATACAAAAGGTATGAATGAATATCTTACGTAATTGTAGATAGCTTTTGTGATTGCACTTTCTGCTTTTCATGTAACAATTCCAATACATTCACAATCCATGTAATCATTGCTACATAGAGCATATTTGAGGGCCCTAGAGATAACATCGTAACAATTCCAGTTAAAATATCTGGGTGCCTCATTTTATTGCTCGTACCGTGGGATAAGACCGTATAGCCTGTCGCAACTACTGCTCCATATACGAGTGCATCTGGTTTATAAAAAGATGCTTTTCGAATACCTGCCAGTAGAAGTAATCCCCCGGAAAACAATGTACGTAGCCAATCATTTCGTGTGGCAGGATCCATTTGAATCATAATATCATCTAATGGATCTAAACGCGTTTGCTGAAAAAAGATAGATACATAACGAAAAATGGTATTGCGAGAAAGTTGTGAAACATCATAGTAAATAAGCATGGTTTGAATAGTGGGTTCTATTCTCACACTCGTTATACCTTTTAAAGCAGAAAACATATGCTCTATTTCTACATGATTTTTCTTATCTCTCAATGCTGGGATATGAAATCGAATACGACCTGGTATATCATGCAGAACGTAGAATTTGGGATTCATTGGTTTCCCTCCCTAGCCATAAAATTCTTGCACTATTTATTACTACACCAATAGTGGCCGCATTATGAATAGCTGCTCCCACAATTGGAGAGAAGATACCTAAAGCACCAAATAAAATTGCAATACCATTAATAGCAAACGTGGCAATGAAGTTTTGTTTAATAATGTTCATGGTCTTTTTAGATAGTCCAACTAACTCAGAAAGCATTTCTGGGTTATCAGACGTAATAATAACATCACTGGCTTCTGAAGCAATGTCTGTTCGTTTAGCACCCATAGTTACACCTACATGAGCATGAGCTAAAGCTGGTGCATCGTTGATGCCGTCACCTACCATCATGACAGCTCCCGTTCTTCCATACTTCTTCACATAAAAGGCTTTATCATCTGGCAGAGCCTCTGCATGATACCAATTCAGTTTTAAGCGACGCGCCATCTCTCTTGCAACCGTTCTCTTGTCTCCAGTAAGCATAATGATGTCGTTGATACCTTGATGTCGAAGATTATTCACTGCGCGGTGCATACCAGAACGTATTTTGTCAAAAATGCTGACTACTCCTACGAGTGTTTGATCATAGGCTACATAAATTACATTTTCATCGTTTTGCATGTGTTGAAGTAAGTTGGTTGTTTTAATCTTTAATTCATTCATAAAACGTAAACTTCCAACCACAACTCTTTTACCATTTAGCCAAATGGAAATTCCTTTTCCTACCGTTGTTTCTACCTGAGCATTATTGTCTCTAATAGGAATTAAAATGTTCCAATCTTTTGCTTGCTTCATAATTGCATCAGCAATAGGATGGGTAGAATTTTTCTCAGCTGCTGCAGCTAAACGAATGACATCTTCTTGATTAAAACCTTCAGCAGCAATTACTTGCTGAACCACAGGCGTGCCTTCTGTAATAGTTCCGGTCTTATCAAGAATAACTGTATTTAGTTTAGACATCTTTTCAATATGATCACTACCTTTAACAATAGCCCCTTCTTTTGCAGCACGTCCAATGGATGCGTATAAAGCTGTGGCTGTTGATAATTTGATTCCACAAATGAAATCAATAACTAACATACTCATCGCTCTATTAAGGTTTCGCGTGAAGAAAAACGTAACTAGTGCCAAACCAAAAGAGACAGGCACCATTTTTTCAGCTACTCTATCAGCTATATTTTGAATAGGAGCGCGTTTATCTTGTGCTTCCTCCAACAGTTTTACAATTTTAGAGAGAGATGTATCTTCTCCTACTTTTTCAACTGTTACAGTAACATGTCCACTCTGCAAAACACTTCCAGCGTACACATTATCTCCACCACTTATCTCTCTTGGCATATACTCCCCAGTAATGGAAGCTTCATCTGCTGTACCATTACCCTCTATTATGATTCCATCCACAGGAATTTTTTCTCCCGTAAAAACGACAACCTTATCACCAACTTGAATATCCTCGACTAAAACCTTTTCTTCAACGCCCTTTTCCTTTACTCTCCAGGCATATGAGACATCTAATTTTAGGACGGAGTGAATATAATGTTTGGTTTTTTCAGACGTATAGTCTGTTAATAGCTCGCTAATAGTAGACATCAAAGTAATAATTAAAGCCGATCCTGGATTCTTCATATACAAAGAAGCGAATATAGAAGCAGCTGTTAATGTATTAGCATTCCCTTTTCGTTCTTTTAGGACATGAACAACACCATCTTTAATTACGTCATAGGAAGTACTGATAGCAGTAAAGGTGCTAACCCAATAGGAAAGTGCTTTTACTATAGCAGGATACGAAGAACGTTGAAGGTACCAGTTAACTAAAAAAATAGTTCCACAAGCTATGATAGGTATAGCCTTTTTCCATGAACATGCTGCTTTCTTGAGTGTATGTTTGTATTTATGGATGAACGATTTGAGACTGTATAAAGAAAGAGTAATATGATGATAAATGAGTAGACTTCCGGTTACTTGATTATAGCTTGCAGAATATACCCCTGGAAAAGAGCGTAACCAAGTTTCAATGTAGTTTGTATCTAGCTGTTTAGGTATATAAAATCGGGTTCTTCCAGGGAGAGAATGAGCTACCTTTACCCCGAACATCATCACCTATTCTTTTCCCCCTTATCCTTAATGATGTTGTATGACCAATAAAGTAAGCTTGCAGAGAAAGCAGGCGCACTTCCAAACGACTGAATTCCTTTTCCTAATAAAAATAGAACAAATAAACTATCGAAGTCAGCAAAGCCATTAGTTTGCTTTTTAATCCCTTTATCTATAAATCCAAGTGTGTTAGTCATGCCATTCATCAATGTAGCATCTTTGTTTAAAATGGCGTTAGCTGCTATTTGTACGATATAACTCATCAGTTCATCTAGCTCTTCCTGGTTAATATGAGGTACAACAAATTGAAGCAGCAAACTTCCGGTTAGTTCTGAAGCTTCCGATGTTAAAATAAGAGGATGTTTTTTGACTTCTTCCGTTAGAGCACGTGCAATGATACGGTGCTTCCAACTGTCACATTGTATACGCAGTCGACCCGGCATCGCATGCACTACTTTTATTTTTTGATCACGGAATTGAGACATAATTTTTGGAGCAATAAAAGAAGCTCCTAAACCAATTACAGTAGGAAGCATGCTCATCCCTCCCTTTCCTTAAGCTCTATATTCTTCTTGATATATTTGTTCAATAAGTCGAAACCACTCTTCAATTTCTTTGTTATTTGTCATGTGGGAAGCTTTATATGTAATAAGTAAACTCCCGGTATCTGGTGTAAATACTGCGTCATAGACAAGAGGTTGAGATTTCAAATTTAAAATAATTAATTCAACTAGCTTACTATTATCTTTCCAAATAGTTGAACGAAGTCTAATTCTTCCTGGAATGAAATGTACAAGATTAATCTGTAACTTATTTAATTTCTTCTCTGCAAATTTCATTAATACTTTCTCTTTAATACTCATTAATATCCAAATACCACCAATCATTTTTCTTTATTTTACCAACTTATATATTTTATAACAATATGATTATTAAAATACTGTAAATTTTATTACATACAAATAAGTAATAAAATTTACAGTATTTTAGGATGATAATAGATATGTTTTTTATATAGATGCTTAAAGTTTCTTTATTTGTTAGGTTAGATACTTTTGAGTACAATGGTGTCTAAAAAACTATGTACTTCTAGACCACCCGCATTCGAGAAAACTTAATATTAGCAAAACAAAAAGCAACCTCGCTATTGGCAAGCGAGGTTGCTTTCATATAAGGGGTCGTTCAAACGTATCCGAGAATGAACAACCTGACTATAACATGTTTTTAATATTCATACTATTTTCGATGTGCTCTACATATGTATAAAAGGTGCACTTTTTATACATTGTTTTCCTCAATAGAATGCCTATTCTATCAACGATGTATAAAAAGCTGCATAACTCATAAATGAGACCTCTTTCGAACCCTTACTCCCATAAGGGTTCCTTTTTATGATGTGTTCCGGAAAGAGTGATTATGTCAACTAAAGTTGTATATAATATACATAGTGATTAGAAGTTATATTATTGATAAAATGGTATAAAATCCAACGTTGAGGTATTCTACATGTATTTATTTGAACATGCACAAAAAAGAAAAAAGTTAATTCGTAACTCATACTTATCCGTTTTTATTCTTTCTCTATTGCTAGGTTTGTACCTTTTTTTTACAGATTACGGATTAGGGATGCAATTTATTACGAGAGGAACAATCTCTGTGTTGTTTCATATTGTTGTTTTTTATTTTGCTATAAAAAACAAACAATGGGCCTTATTCTTCATTAAAGTTAATGTATTATTGCTAATTATTATGTTGATTGTGGCTATTATTGCTCTAATGTTTGGTCGTTAAGAGTACCGAGAATTCACATTATGGTAACTAACATAAATAGCCATAATTATTAACAGTAGTTACCATAACGTAAATTATCCGAAATAAAAAGCTTATCTATAAATAGATAAGCTTTTATCATTCTAAATTAATTCTGTTTTGTTTCGCTTAACGGTTACATTTATAATTTCTCCAAATGCTAGACCAGCAACTGCTACGGGAAAGACAACAAACATATTCCTTGGACTGAGTGTGCGGAGTAAGGCCATATCTTATAAAATGTGCGCTTTTCATACATTCTCCTTTCTTTCGACTATCCAAAAAATGTAGTCATATCAACGTTGCATAAAAATATGCATATTCCAGAGTAAAATTCTAGGTGGAACCCTGTAAAGGTTACCCAAGATGAGGAGGGTCCGTTAACATGGAACCCCATTTGAAATGTTTTTGAGCCAACTTTTTAAACGTTGCACCGTCAATTTTTTCTTTCACTGTTTCTCCATTAGCAAAGCGTGTAAAAGACGTATCTGTTAATGTCATATGCCCTGCATCGGTTAACTGCGCAAGCAAATAGTTTTTATTGAAAGGTGATTCTGGTTTTTCTACAATTATTTTTTGTAAGTCATTAAAATCTGATAAATTCCGTATCAGCTGTTTGGAATGGAAGATAAACCCTGTTTTCCATTCGCTGTCCCTATTATTTACCTTCATTTCGAATATACAATCACCTTGTTCAGTATCGACTCTTTTAATTCGAAACTCTCCATTGGACGAAACGACACTTGTTCCATCTAATGGAACGGGCTGCAAAGAAAGGTTGATTCCAAAACCCGTGTCGACTAAATATTTTTTTCCTTCATGAATTAAAAGATTGACGGCATGCGTTCTTCCGAGTTTGTACCAGTCTTGAGTAACTTGGTTATATACTATTCCACGAACCATTTGTACCTCAAAACCATTTTCAGCTAAGAAAAAATGAAGAAGTGAATTCAACTGATAACAAAGCCCTCCTTCATGCCTTATTAAAATTTTATGAATGATGTTTTCTTTCGTAACCTCTGCTATATTATTTTCTACAATATCTACGTTATCAAACGGAATAGCTTTTGCTGTTTTTTCAAGAATTCCCCCTAGCATATCAAACGTTATTTTTTCATCATCTGGAATACCTATTCGTTTACGAAACAATGTATTGATTTCCGTCATGTTCATAACCACCTTTCATCTTCATGTTAGTTCAAATCAGAAAACCTACACTTCATTTTTTAAAGCCAATATATATGCTCTCTGATCTACCCTAGTTAACAAGATAAATTAAAATAAAAGTTAAAACGCTTTGGTATAATGATATTAAAGAAAGCCGCAATGTAATCTGGACGTTTATTTTGATAATTGAGATAGTTAAGCATGTTCCCAAACGTCAAGACCTAGGATTGGTGTCTTACCTTCCATAAGAGGACTATCTTGTTTAGGTGTACTAGTAATTTAAAATTATCTCTTATCTACTACAGGCCACGCCCAGCCTGATCCAAAACAAGTTGTTGCTACTTTAGTAAATTGTTCTTTAAAGTTTTTATAGCTTCCGAATGTTTGATTGATGGCATAAGTAAGTGCGGCTATATATGCTTTTTTCTTTTCAATCATGTGAGTGACCCCCTTTAAATTTATCCGGCCGGTTATCACTATAGTAAGAAAAACTAGCAATATCTACGATATGAAAAATACACATCTGTATCGGTACAGATGTATATTCGGAGGAATACTATGCTTAAATACGAAACAATTTATCATTCTCTACTTCAAAAGATACAGGCTGGGGACTTTCCAGCAGGGGCAAAATTACCATCAATTAGAAGCTTATCGCACCAATATATTTGTAGTAAAAGCACCATAATATCTGCCTTAAAACGTTTGGAAGAGCAACATATTATTTATTCCATTCCAAAGAGTGGTTATTACGTTGTGGAACATCGAGTTTTCGAAGAACCCACATCTACCGAAGGCGTTGATTTTGCAACATCGTCTCCAACATGGCATGCATTTCCATATAAAGACTTTCAACAGTGTATTAATAAAGCGATTGATACATATCAAGAAGAATTGTTTCGTTATGGAACACCAAAAGGTTTCTCTTTATTAATTACAGAAGCTAAAAAGCTCTTAGAATCTTATCAAGTATTTACGAAATCTGAACAGATTTTCATCACTTCAGGGGTTCAACAAGCACTCGCTTTATTAAGTATGATGCCATTTCCAAATAACGGATCTACCATTTTAGTTGAACAACCTAGTTACCATTTGTATATGGATATGTTGAAGACATATGGAATTCGCGCAATAGGAATTCAACGTACAGCTCAAGGCATTGATCTAAAGCAACTAGAAAAAATATTTAATGAAGAAGAAATCAAATTTTTTTATACAATGCCACGCTTTCATAATCCTTTAGGAACGTCATATAGCAAAAAAGACAAAGAAGCCATTTTACAGTTAGCCTATAAATACAATGTGTATATTGTAGAAGATGACTATTTAGCAGATTTTGAATACAACATGAAGAATG